>CAVSVK010000007.1:0-540848 GCA_963731465.1 uncultured Gammaproteobacteria bacterium | reverse complement strand
TTGAAGGTTACGTACTGACCGGCCGCCATGGCTTCTTTTCGACCTATGAACTCCTTGTGCACGTCATCGACTCGATGTTCAATCAGCATGCAAATGGTTGGAGAAGTCCAAAAATTGGGTCGAATGGCGCGCGCCCATCTCGTCTATCAATTTGTTGATCACCTCACTGGTCTGGCGCCAAGATCACAACGGGTTTACCCATCAGGACCCTGGCTTTCTGGATGTGGTAACCAACAAAAGCCCCGGATGTCGTTCGAATTTATCTGCCGCCGGATGCGAATTGCCTTTTGAGCGTCGCCGACCACTGCCTGCGCTCCAAGGACTACTTCAACGTGATTGTCGCGGATAAACAGCCGCATCTGACGCTGCTCGATATGGATGCTGCCGTAAAGCACTGCAAGGCGTCGGCATCTGGGACTGCGGCGAGCACCGATGGAAATGAGGAGCCGAATGTGGTCTTGGCCTGCGCCGGTGACGTTCCCACTATGGAAGCGTTGGCGGCGGTTGCAATCTTGAAGGAGCACTTCCCCGCGCTGAAGATGCGTTTTGTGAACGTCGTCGATCTATTTCGCTTGATGCCGGAGAGCGAACATCCGCATGGACTCTCCGATCGAGACTTCGATTGCCTGTTCACAAAAGATAAACCGGTGATCTTCAATTTCCACAGCTATGCCTCCCTCATTCACAAACTCGCGTATCGTCGCACCAACCATGCAAATTTCCATGTGCGTGGCTACAAAGAGAAAGGCAATATCAACACACCTCTGGAATTGGCGATAATCAATCAAATCGACCGCTACAATCTCGCCATCGATGTGATCGACCGCGTGCCTCAGCTGCAAGAATCCGCGGCGCACGTCAAGGATCGGTTGAAGGACCAAATCATTGAGCATTTAGCCTACGCGCATGCAGAGGGAATCGATCATCCGAGAATACGCAACTGGCAGTGGCCCGCGGCAGTGAATGGCCGGTGAGCGGGTAACGCTCAGCAGCTCCCAGGCTGGGAATCACTGGCTGGAATCTCCGTTTTAGTAAACAGCTCGATGGCCGCACGTTTTCCTTAAGACCAATCTTAACCGGGCATCGCGTGGACTCGCCCGGGCATTGTGTGAGCGCTCAGCTGGCGCTGAAGTGTTCGCGAACCTTGGCGCTGATCTGCCGGTCCGTGAGCTTATCGGCCGTCTCCAAAGCGCTCACCCGCGAGCCGAGCTGCCGGTGTTCGAGGCGACGCTTCAATTCGCCTTTGGCTTCTCCAGGGCCGAAGATGAACATCGCCTCGGCGGTCGCGATCCTGCCTATGACGGTGTCGTAAAACGCATTCAAATGGCCTGTCAATGCGCGTTGTCGCTTGTCATCTGCGGGAACTTGTTGTGCCTCATACCGACCCTGCAGCGGAGAATCCCCGGTGCGTTCGGGATGTTTTTCGACATTCGAGGATACGGTGTCGACCTCTTCACCGCTATCGAGGACGGTCACGATCACGGCCTTGCGATGATCAATCCAAATGCCGGTTTTATTTGTCATAGCATCTCTCCAGTAGTAGGGCGTGCCAGTAAAGCTTGCGAGTCGTGAAAATACGAATCGAGCGTTTTAGCAGCGCCTCCCGCAATTTCACAGCGTGACATCAGCTTGCACTGCGGATGAGATCGGGGAAATACGGGAATGCCGCAATGCTACGCATTGATCGCAACCGGCTTCGGCTAACCCGGATAGTCAGTGTCCCCTAGCGGCGGCAACATGCCAATTAGCTTTCCGCGAAGACGCCAGGAATTCATATGAAAAGATCTGACACCGACATTCGCCGCGATGTGGAAGCGGAACTGCAGTGGGACCCGAGCATCGATGACCGCAAGATAGGTGTTATCGTCAGCGACGGCATCGTAACGCTAACGGGTGAGGTGAAGAATCTCACGGGACGCTGGGCGGCCGAGGATATTGCCAAGCGGGTGGGCGGCATTCGCGCGATCGCCAATGAGGTTCAAGTGAAGCTGCCTTTGATGCGAGTTCGCTCGGACGCGGAAATTGCTGAGGCGGCCGCCAACGCGCTGCGTTGGAATGTTGCAACCGCTAGCTCGTCCATTACCCCGATCGTCAACCAGGGTTGCGTGACCTTGAGCGGCAAGGTGATGTGGGGTTTTCAGAAAATATCCGCCGAACGTTGCCTGCACGGCCTGGTAGGAGTGCAGCATGTGGCGAACGACATCGTGGTCGCTTCGAGCGTCAAGGCAGCCGATATCAAAGAACGCATCGAAGAAGTCCTCAAACGAATTTCCTTGCACGAGGCGCAGAAGATCCATGTGCAGGTCAACGATTCCACCATAACCTTGAGCGGCCAAGTACGTTCCTGGCAGGAGCAGACCGATGCCATCGCAGCCGCTTGGATAGTACCTGGCGTCGGACAGGTAAAGAATCGGCTGGAAGTGCGCCAGTGACTCGAAGCAGGCACCTTATCCATGGAACTTGAAGAAGCCATCACCGGCCGTCGATCGGTGCGCTCATTCACGCACGCGGCCGTCGATCCAATTCTCATCGAGCAACTGATTCGAGCCGCTGTGCAGGCGCCCAGCGCCATGAACCGACAGCCGTGGGTTTTCACGGTGGTCCGAAATCAGGCTGACTTGCTGCACATATCTCGCGAAGCGAAGCGCCATTTACTCGCCACAGCCGAGCCGAGCAAAGAGAGTGACCAGCTCCATGCCATGCTGAACGATGCCAATTTCAACATTTTCTATCACGCGCCCGCGCTCATCGTGATCTCAGCACGCGAGACTGGCGCCGTGGGCGATCGAGGATTGTGCTCTCGCGGCGCAAAACCTTATGCTGAAAGCACATGCCATGGCACTTGGGACGTGCTGGATTGGTTTTGCGCAAAGCTTCCTTAACACTCCACAGGGCAAGGACATTCTGCATCTGTCGGTCAACTGTCTTGCCGTTGCGCCCATTATCGTGGGTCATCCCAAGCTTGCTGCACGTCAGGTGCCTCGCAACGCTCCCGAGATTCATTGGTTGGACTGAATTGGCACGCAGGCTCTGTGCAAATGCCCGAAAAGGTTCGCCTTTTCTACTTCACACGAATTGTGTCCCAAAAGCGAAGCAGCGCGACTCGCGATTCATCGTAATCGCCCAGTAGCCGCTTCCACCGAGCGTCACACTTCTTGCGAAGAATCTTGCGTGCAGCACGAGACACCTCGTCGTCTTTCGAAAGCTCCGCCAATACCACCAAATCATGAAGTTGCCCGAGGCTGTCCTGCAGTCCTTTGAGGAGTCGGGCTTCTCGTGCACTCCCAAGACCCGCACCGAACCCCGCGCTTTCCTCCAAAAAATAGCGTAGGCGCTTCTCTTTTATCCGCAGTCGGTGCAGCGCGTGTTTGGAGCGTGTCGCGTTTCGCAGTCGCGCCCGCATCCGCTGGCGACGATCTACCCGCAGCGCGGTTGTGACGGCTGCGATTGGCGGACCACTGGGGAGAATAAGGGAAGGATCTGCGGCGGCTGCGCGAAGTTTCCGCATATCGGCCGACCAGGCAGACCTGGCCATTTCGGCCTGCAGCTTACCTGCCAGCTGTTGGCGCCGTTGATCAAAAATGAAACTCAACGTGTCAAGCGTATCGTGGCATTTGCCGTTTGCGCTCTTGACCAGCTCCACGACATTCTGCCGCGCAACGTCAGCGTCGCGCAGGGTCCCCAAATCTCCTGTCACGCGCTTGAGCCAATAATGGTATTGATGCGCTGAGGATGGGGATAACTGTTTTCGAAACCCATGCAACAGGGCGAGCAGACGCCGAGCGGCGGTCCGCGCCTCGTGAACCGTGTCCGGGGTGACGCTGCGCTTGAGCGTCGCAAGTTTAAACTCGAGACGCCGTTGCAACTGCCGCAAGGCTCCCTTTAGCGTGACGGCTTTTAAGCGCGGAACTGACCGGCTTGGAGTTTTTGGGGTCGGCACGCTTGGCCCTGGGTGACGATGCGAGACGACTCAAGGCGCGAGATCCGCGCCGCGAAGATGGCTTTAGTTTTTCGAGCTGGCGCTTTGCGTTCTCATAGGCCGAGCGCAGCGGGCTGTGACTCGCTGAAGGGCCAGCATCAGCTTGTCGCGCGCTTTCGGCGTGGATCTGCGCACCCGGAACACTCACGTGAATTTTGACGCGAAACGGCGCGCCACTCGCCGTTTCGGGTATACCTTCGAACAGGATATGGCATGCAGTCATACGCTCGTTTAGCCGCTGCAGGCGGCCGCCGATATCCCGCGCGGAGGCCTCGAGCGCTCCTGATCGAGGCAAATGGCGGAAAGTCAAGGTCACTGGCGAACTCATCGGCGCAATCCGGTTGAAACGATAGCGGCCAGTATTGGCTCGCCCGACGGAAGTTTAAATACGTAGATTCCCGTGAACCATTGCGGCTTTAGCTAAGCATCCGTCGACAAGCTCATTTGCAGTTTCACCAAATGTGCCACGGAACGGGCGCCCATTTTTTCCATGACTTTCGCGCGGTGAATTTCCACGGTCCGCTCGCTCAGCCCCAAATCGATGGCAATGACCTTGTTGGCAGCGCCATCAACCACCAAGGCCATCACTTCCTTTTCTCGCGGCGTCAGTGATTCAAAGTGCTGCATCACATCGGCGCGGCGCGCCAAGGTGCTGCGGTTTTCTTCATCTTGTTTCAAGGCATGGTTGATTCGGTCGAGCAAGTCTTGATCGCGGAAGGGTTTCTGCACGAATTCAAAGGCACCCTCTTTCATGGCTTGAACCGCCATCGGCACATCCCCGTGACCCGTAATGAATATCACCGGCAGCATCGAACCCATGCGGTTCAGATGCTGCTGCAATTCGAGCCCGCTCATGCCCGGCATACGAATATCGAGCACCAGGCAACCCGCCGCGTCGGCCTTGAACTTGTCCAAGAAGTCCTTGGGACTTGCGAAGGCTGCAGTCTTATACCCGACCGTAGTGAGCAGCAGGCTCAAGGCACGACGCATGCCATCATCGTCGTCCACGATATAGACGGTGGCTGCGCTTACAGCGACTTCGGCTTTGGCCATGGCGAACTCCTCAAGACGTCACGATCGGTAAACGAAACCAGAACCGGCTGCCGGTTGGATTGACCTTGTCAAACCCGATGCTGCCCTCATGGGCCTCGATGCTCGCACGACTTGATGCCAGTCCCAACCCGGTACCGCCCGACTTGGTCGTAAAGAAGGGCCGAAAGAGCTTCTCGGCGAGCTCCGCGGGCACGCCTGCCCCGGAATCGATGATGCTGGTCTCGACGGCATAGCGATCCGCTCGCACCTCGATCAGAACTTGGGCTCCATCCGTCTGGGAACTGGCCTCAATGGCATTCTGCACCAGAGAAAAGAGCACCAGCTGAATCCTGAGCCGGTCCACATTGACCTCGGGCAAGGGGGATTGGGCATCGACCTTGAGGGAAACGTGCGCCGCTCGTGCCATCGCCTGCAATGCCGGCACCAGCTCCCCGACCAGTTCGGACATCTGGCACCGGATACAGGTCGGCTCCGTATGATCGAACAGGCGTCGAATCCGGCGAATCCCCTCCCCGGCATTCCTCGCTTCTGCAGAGATATGCTGAAAGACCTCGCGCGCGCGGGGCACGAGAGGTTCGGGGCGGTTTAAGAGCCGATCGCCTGCTTCACCGAAGGTGGCGATTGCGCCGAGCGGTTGGTTAAGCTCATGGGCAATGCCGCTCGCCATCTCGGCCAGCGCCGCGGTGCGAGAGAGTTCCATGAGCCGGTTGAGGATACCCTCCGACCCCATCGAATCGCCTTTGAATTCGTCCAAATTCCACCTGTCGAGGCTTTAGGGAGTTTGCAAGTCGCCTCCCCGGGAGGACTCTCTCAGAAGTTTGCCCGATTTCATAGGCTTATTCACTGTCGGATTCCCGAAGGGATATGCGCCTTCCCCCTACACACGCGCAGCCGAAGAGGCAGCTTGCCCTGCTCGTGATACGCTTATTATGGTACGCCGCTCAGGACTACCCCCGCCTTCGGATATGGACAAAATCGCCTCTATTTCGCAGCAGCTGCTGCAGTTCTCACCCGATGCCCTCATCGTGGTGGACGTCCATGGAGTTATTCTCTTTGCCAACGCCACCTCGCGCGCGCTTTTCGGCTATTCCCGTGAGCAACTCGTCGGCCAAAACATCGATATGCTCGTGCCAGAGCGGTTTCGGTTTCGCCACGGCGCCCACGTGGCGGGCTATCTTCACGATCCCACGGCGCGCGAAATGGGCGCACGCATCATTGATCTGTTTGCGCGGCGCGCCGATGGCAGCGAATTTCCCGCCGGCATTCGCCTAGCCCCCATTCATGACGGGGACAAAATCTTTGTCGCCGCGGCAATTCGCGATATGACGGAGCGCCGTGCGATCAACGATGCCTTGGTGGCTGCGCGCGAGGAGGCAGACCGCGCCAACATGGCGAAAACCCGCTTCCTCGCCACGGCGAGCCATGACCTGCGACAGCCTCTGCAAACCATCCGCCTCCTTAACGCTTCTTTACTGACACTCACGCCGGCGACGAGCGAGCAACACGAGTTATTGCGCCGTCAGGAATCTGCCATCGACAGTGCCAGTCGAATGATCAATGCGTTGCTCGATATTACGCGCCTGGAGTCCGGTGCGGTCGAACCGCACTTAGCTCCCATCAACTTGATCTCGCTCTATGGCGATCTGAAGCGCGAATATGAGCCTGTGGCGCTTGCAAAGGGCGTACGCCTGGAATTCCCAGAGACTTCGAAAGTCGTGGTCAGCGATCGGATCCTCCTAAATCAACTGCTACAGAATTTAATCGGTAACGCGCTTAAGTACACTGAGAAGGGATTTGTGAAAGTCATCGAGACACTGGATTCGGATGGATTCCTGCTCAGCATTGAGGATTCCGGCAGCGGCATTCCGAGCGACAAACTGGAACGCATTTTTGATGAGTACTACCAAGTTGACCAGTCCGGCACGCAACGATCCGGCGTCGGCTTAGGTCTCGCCATCGTGCGCGAGGTGTCTCGCCTGCTGAGCTATTCGGTTTCGGTCGCATCAGAGGTTGGCCGAGGCACGCAAGTTCGCGTCCGAATACCCCTTGAGCAGGTCGGCTCCGATGCGCCCCCGGTCGAAAACCCCCACCCGCTCGTCGCAGCACCGCATGCCACATCGACCCGCCTCGTTCTGCTCGAGGACAACGACGCCGTTCGAGCCGCCACGGAGCTGTTTCTGACGCTGGAGGGCTACGAGACCTACAGCGCCGCGAGCATTGGCGATGCCGAAGAATTGCTCGCCAATTTGAAGCCGGGCGATTTGCTGATCTCGGATTATCATTTAAATGGCACGCTGACCGGTTTCGATGTTTTGCAGCAGGTCCGCGCGCAACATCAATGGGAAGTGCCGGCCATTCTCTTGAGCGGAGATTTGCAGTCGATGATGCGCGTCGTAAAAACATCCATTGCGCGTTGTCGGTTCTTAAGTAAGCCAGTGGATACTCACGCCCTTCTTGCTGCTATCTCTGAACTCAGTAGTACGGAATAGCGCATCGATACCGTTGAGCGCATCGTAGGAGCTTCCGTTGGACTCTGGCCACGATCGGCGCATGCCGCAATGCTTCGCGCATCCGACTCAACGCGCCTTCATCAGCCTCGCTCGACACCGTGTCAGTCCGGTGCGACCCCTCGGCTTCCCAACAAAGCCCGGCTCTTGTTGCTACCGACCAGTGTCAGCAAATCTAGGGGTAATCCCCTAGCGCATCTCGTCCATAGCGTATTTTCAGATGCGAGCGCGGCCGATATGCTGAACACCTGAAATATTCCATCGGACGCCCTTCTTTCGAGGTCCCATGCCCAGCATCTCACCGCCTCTCATGAACTTGACTTGGCCTCTCTGGAAAGCCAACTGGCAGGATGTCCTCGCGACCGCGGCGCTCTGTGCCGCTCTTGAAGCCGGTGCCTTCTTCTTGTTCCTCTACATGTTCTTCCAGAGTCCGAGTCGAATACTGCCGGTCGTGGGCGGAACTTTTCTGATCTTCTTGTTCTTTCATGCGGGCATTTCTGCATTGCATGCCAAGCTCATCAGCCACCCAGCTCTTTCGCATGTCGTGGCGCCGATTCTTTCTGCCGAGTAATGCGACTCTAAAAATAGGCGTTCGCGCTCTCTGCAGCGCTGCGTAGAAAAATCGGCAATCCGCTCCAGCGCACTGGGAACATACAAAGAGCCTGCTATCCGTTGTTCTTCCTCAATCAGGTGCGAAACGACCGCGCGAACGGCAATGCGTAGCACCAGACCAGCAAGGCAATAGTCTTTCTGCCTTCTTGGCGCGCTTAAGCACTATGGCGCTAACATTGCTCGCACTCGCGAATCCGTCGCCACCATGAATCGGAACACCCGCAATGTCTTGAGCGGAATCCCGTATCGATTAATTGCTCCATCGCGCTGATCATGGATCGCAAGTTTCCTTACGCAAGCCGACGGAGCAGCTCATGATTAAAACCATCCTCGTCCCTATCAGCGGCAGCGATACCGATATGCGAGTGTTCTCCGCCGCGCTGTCGGTCGCACGTCCCTTGGCGGCGCACCTCAAGTTTTTTCACGTGCGGCTCTCCGCTTGCGAGGCGGCCATTCGCACACGTCATGTCGAATACTGCGTGGGACCCGCAATCAATTCAGCGCTGCACGCCTTGGAACAAGACCAGGCCGCGCGCTCCGAAAGTGCGATCGAACAGACCGAAGCTTTTTGCGCCATCGAGGGCATTTCGTTTCGCGACAGCCCCGGCGCCACGGCGGCCGTCACCGCCGAGATCATCGAGGAGACCGATCACGCGGAATCGCGCCTACTAACCCATGCTCGGCACAGCGACCTGCTGGTACTCGGTCGCCCGGCGCACGAGGATTTGATGCCCTATTATTTGATCGAAACGCTGCTCCTCGGCAGCGGTCGCCCGATCCTTATTGCACCGGATTCTCGCCCCGCGCAGCCTTCCGGCACGATTGTGGTCGGGTGGCAAGAGACGCCGGCTGCCGCCCGCGCATTGTCCGCTGCCCTCCCTTTGATGAAATGCGCTCAACGTGTAGTGCTTGTCAACGTTGGTGAGCCGCACTGCGCGACGGCCCGTGATCTCGAACGGGTTGCTGCGCAACTCAGCTGGCATGGCATCTATGCGGAGGTCCGGCATCTGACGGGTACGCCCAAGAGCGCCTCACAAGTATTGCTGCAGAGTGCTTCAGAATTAAATCCCGAGATCCTGGTGCTCGGGGGCTACAGTCACCGGCCGCTTCAGGAGATGATTTTCGGCGGCGTGACGCGAGCGCTGCTTGCGCAGGCGGAGACGCCGATCTTTATGATGCATTGACCGGCAACGCCATTAAACTGGCTGCGAATCAGCAGACACCGCATGATTGGTTACACCACCCAATGAACATCCTGGTATACGGCGCTGGCGTTATCGGTTCGCTCTATGCGGCTCGCCTGTTGCAAGGTGGTCATTACGTGACGTTGCTCGCGCGCGGACAACGCCTGGCTGACATTCGTCGTTTCGGTGTCGTGTTGGAGGACGTCTTGAGCGGCACCCGCTCGATGGTGCCGATGGACACCGTCAATAGTTTGCGTGTTGATGATCAATACGATTGCATTATCGTAACCGTTCGACGAGATCAGTTGGCCAGCATCATGCCGGAATTGGCGGCCAACCAGCAGACATCTCCGGTGCTTTTCATGTTGAACAATCCGGTCGGGATGACAGCGTTGACCGATGCGCTCGGCGAGCGAGTAATGCTGGGATTCCCCGGCGCCGGGGGAACCCGGGACGGCCATATCGTGAGTTTTGCATTGATCCGGCAGCAGCCCACGACATTGGGAGAGACGGGCGGCGGTTACACCGAGCGACTGAATCGGGTCGTCGATGCCTTTCGCACATCGGGCCTGAAGACCAGAGTGGAACCTGACATGGACGCATGGCTCAAGGCCCACGCATTCTTCGTCACTGCGATCAGCGGCGCGATATACCTGGCCGATGGCGACTGTAAGCAGCTCGCGAAGGACACAGCCACCTTGCGACTCATGGTCACCGGCACACGAGAAGGGTTTGGAGCCGTGCGTGTGCTTGGGCTTGGCGTGACGCCCTTCGCGCTGAAAGTGCTCTTCTCCTGGTTGCCGATAGGTTTCGCCGTTAACTACTGGCACCGTTTTTTCTCAACTGCACAAGCCGACTACATTTTTGCTCGTAACTCGCGAGCCGCGTTTACCGAGATGCGCGAATTGGCCACCGATTGCAGAGCTTTATTTGAGAGAACCGGAGTGAAGAACACTGCAGCTTTGCGACTCTACGATGCAATTGACCGTTATGCTTCCTTGCATTCTGCTTGACCTGATAGATTTTGGTTCTCGCGATAGTCAGTGAGGTCCTTCAGCGCCCTACAAGCGGCTGAGGCACTCAACACTCACACGGCGTCATTGGGTAAACCGAGCTACCGCAGAGGTCGGCGCGCTTAGGTTCGCACGCGAAGTATGCGCGATCGCGCGGTCACCAATGCGGCACCGTTGAAAAATGGGCCGGGCCAAACTCTAACCTGCTGCGCCGGTGGTTGGACTGGGGCACCAAGCGTAAGATAAACCCGGCGCCAATAGTGGCTTGCGATATCGCATGCGGCTTCAAGCGCTAATTCCTGTTCGGCGAGCTTGGTTGTGGAGTTCCACCGAAGGCGCCAGACCAGTCATGCTCAAGGACGCGAATGCGGGCGACAATTGAGACAAAGAATGCTGTCGACCATCCAAGCAAAATGATGCCGTTAGCGCCCTCAATCGCTCCCAGGACTCGCCAGCTCTTTGATATAAGATCGCGATCGCCAATGGTGGCATAAGTTGCGGTCGAAAAATAAAGCGCGTCTGCAAACGAGCGCGTGGCGCCGAGCCAATAATACAATGTCGAGTAGCTCCATATCTCAATGCCGTGCAGTACGAACAGCCCAAAGGAAACCCCGAGAAGGACCAACATCTGACGCGCGAGAGCACGGTCTGCTTGTAAGCGGTTGGAATGACGGTTGGTGGCGGCAATCAGGACGCTTAGTCCGAAAAGATGCATGATCACAGTGAACGCGACCATGGCCGTGGCGATAGCAAGCTGCGTTGCAAGACCCTGTGTCATCGACTCCCCGCATTCGTCGCGGAATATAGACGCCCAGGTTGCGCGCCGATTGACGAATCGTAGCTGTTGACCAATGTTTGCCGAAGCGACGCAGAATTCCTATACGTGACTCCCGCAATGTCCTGCGGCAACTTGCTTAGACCTCATTTATGACCTCAGATGTGATCACGAAAAATGGTGGTTAAGATCCCGTACTGCTCCGGATCGTCAAAGATAAATCGGGGGCGCGAGTTGGTAGCACCACCGTTGTGGCGGCCGATGCGAAGCTCGTCGGCGCGTTAATCTCAATTTGATGGAAAACGCGTACTATTGCGCGCATTTCCCCGCATACCGCCCTTGTTTCCTGAGGAATATCCTTTGCGTGTATCGAATAATATGCACAGGAGAATACCATGGGCACTCGCGAGGTTCACGCGCAACACACGATCGAAATGCTCGAACGCATTGCGGCAAACGCAACGTCTCGAAATGCATCGAAGCCAACGGCGTTCCCCGCTGGCTCTCTTTGCATGCAAACGCATCGAACGCCACATAGTTCGGAAGAACGCAACGCGTGCATAGCCGAGGCGGCGTACTTTATCGCAATGGATCGCGGTTTTTCTTCGGGTCATGAGCTGCAGGACTGGCTGACGGCCGAGAATGAGATAGACGCGCGGCTGCTTGGTGCACCCCGGGATTTTTGAGCATGGCCTTGCACGTTCATCGTACTCACCGGTCGGGGTGGCTGCGCGCAGGCGTGCTAGGTGCGAACGACGGGGTGCTGTCGATCTCCGGTCTCATGCTCGGCGTCGCGGCAATGCACACGACACCCTCTGGGATCCTAGCCGCGGGTATTGCGGGCATCGTTGCCGGGGCGCTCTCAATGGGTGCCGGCGAATATGTCTCTGTCAGCTCGCAGGCCGATACCGAACGCGCTGACCTCGATATTGAAAAAAAAGCGATTGAGCATGACCCCGCTGCTGAAGGAGCGGAGCTTCGCGACATCTATGTTGAACGAGGATTGGATCCTGCCCTTGCCACTCGAGTGTCGCAACAGCTCATGGCACATGATGCCCTGGGTGCCCACGCGCGAGATGATATCGGCATTACGGAAGCTCTGACTGCTCGGCCGCTGCAAGCCGCCTTATCGTCGTCGCTCAGCTTTACGCTCGGTGGAATCCTTCCATTGTCTGCGGACATTTTGTTTCCGCGGGAAGCACGCTCTGGTTATTGCTACGACGTCGTTGTTTTTTCTTGCTGCGCTAGGCGCGCTCGCAGCTCGGTTGGGCGGCGCTCCGATCATACGCGGTGCGGCGCGCGTTCTTATCTGGGGCGCCTTAGCGATGGGGATCACCACTGCGGTCGGCACGCTTTTCAGTGTGCAGCCGTAACCGTAACCACCCTACCGTTCTTCGGAATGGCACCTTTCTGTCGAGGCCAATTCAATGACATCCGGCCAAATGACTTTCTGAGGTCCAGAATGTGTACACCTCGCAGTCATCGGCAGCCGGAACGCGGTCTGCTGGAACCTTGGCGCTGACGGGCGGCAACACTCGCAGGTAGGCGATCAACGCTCGAATATCCTCTTCGTCCCAATTCGAGGCGTGATCCCAGGTCATTCCCTGCCAATGCAGCTGATAGCCGTTTCGGCTTATGCCGCTGCGAATTGCACGGGCAACTTCCGAATCAGACCACTTACCGAGCCCCGCGTTCGGGTCCGACGTGATGTTGCGCGACCAAAGCGTACCCATCGGCCTCCAGCTTACCTTGAAGCCACCTCGGCCATCGTTGCCGTGACACAGCGCGCAGGACGCGATGGCGAATAGATACCGTCCCCGCTCGGCAAGTGCGGCTTGCTCGGGTGTCGTCGGGGATGCTGCATTGAGTTTAGGGATGCCGGCCGTCGCCCCGGCAAGGATTTGATCAGGTGGGATCACGGGCAAGAGGGGGAGCTCATAAAACACATACGCGAGCCCAACGAGTAAAGCCAGTACCACGACGCCTCCCAGGGTGCGTAACCGACTACGCTTCGCGCGGCGCTCGCGGCGCGCCGCGATTACGTAACCGATGACACCGATCAGCAACACGGTCCATTGCGCATCGATTAACCACGTCTGTGGCCATTCACGCGACCTGCCACGCTTTTGTCCAAACTGCTGATCGGCAAACGTGAGGCTCGTTGTTTGAACCGCGGGCAAGGGACGACCGATCTTGGCCAGGATCGTTTCCAGCACGCCAAAACGCAACGGCGCCGGGATATGGTTATGCACGGCGGGCAGCGATTTCAAATATCGAGCGATTGCAGTCGCATCGTCATCCCGCAAGCTGTGCAAGTAGATCCATGGCATCGCAAACATATTTAGGACTCGGCCTTCCGCACGCCCGTTTCGAAGCGCATCAACGATTTGCGGCTCGCGCCAACTACCCAGGCCAGTTTCGGTATCGGATGTGAGATTGCGGCTGACAAGGACGCCATGAGGATAAGCTCCCACTCTCATGCCGCCCGCAAGGTAGTAGTCATCGCCCCGATAGATACCGCTTCGGTCGATCATTGTGTGGCACAGGCCGCACATCTCGGCGTGAACCAAGTACGCACCACGCTGAGCCAGATCGGGTTGCTGACCGGGTCCTTGCAGCTGCCCGCCGCTTTCCCAAGGCGCGATTCGTGCAATCGAAAGGACATAATTGACCAGATCCCAGCGCTCATCATCGGTCGTGTTACCGGCGAACCCCGGCATCGCGCCCGCGACGATGCCGGTGGTTAGTCGCAGCCAGATCTGCATCGGTTCGCTACCGCCGCGAAATGTCCATGGCGCAGTTAAATCGCGCGCGATGACCGGATAGCCTTTGATGTCCTTCAAGGTTTCGCCACCTCGACCGTTCTCGCCGTGGCAGGCCTGACAGCCGCGCGCATGGAACAGTGCCTTGCCGCGCGCAATGCTGTCGGCGGTCGCTGCGATGCGGGGAGGTATCGCCAAGCTCTGCGCAACATCACTGGCGAAAAGGGGGAAAAGCGCTTGATGTACTCAACGACCTCGCGAAGATCCGCGTCCGGCAGTAGATCGTGAAAATATGGCATCGCACTCGCATTGAGGCCGCGGCTCACCACGCCCATAAGGTCGGCGTCACTCGGGGGTTCCGCTGCCGGAGTGGACTTGTACTTGAACTGCCCGCCGGTGAAATCGCGAGGCCGCGGAATTAGGGATGGCGCGGCCGGTCCGTTGCCGCGACCATCCGGTCCGTGGCACACCGCGCAATGCTGCGCGTAGAGGATCGCACCGCGCGATGCACCTGGCGGCAGATCAGCACCCGGCGGCCACGCAATGTCGGCGTATTGCTTCGCATCAGGTTGCCACAATTCAACCGGATGAGCGTACCCGACATGCGCATAAATAGACCGGCCAAGATCTAATACTAAGAGCAGAGCGAGCGTCACGACCAGGACCCGGCCCCGCGAAACAAGCAGCAAGGCAGCGATGCCTTTCAAGGGACTCCAGACTTATTCGCGTTCAAGAAAATCGCTGCGGTCGCCGGTAGAGTTGGGGGAACTTGAAGTGTCGGACACTACACTCAGCGGCGTAACTGAGCAATGTCTCCCCCTCCTCCATGGTCACTCTAAAGCTTCTGAGCGGACAATCGCTTTCGGAAGATATGGTGGGCGACTGCTTGGCGCAGCTCCGCTACTTGCTCCGCCCTCAACAACCCATCGAGCCAATTCAAGCGTCTCTGACTGGAATAACGCCAATGTACAAATTCTATCCGCCCGCCCAAGCTGGTGAGAATCAGCATCGGAACTTGGAAAGCAACTCCGAGGCTTCCGCCTGCAGCGACTTGTAAGACCGCTCCCACGCGTTCGGATTTGGTCTGGCGAGCACCATTCGCCGGACAATGGATTCCAGTAGTTTGTTACGCGCTTCGAGACGTTTGAAATCGTCAGTCAAGACGACCGAGACCCGTTTGTCCTGGCAGATGCCGATGCAAGGGGCATCGACATCGATCTTGCCACAGCCGATGCACTGCCAGCCTTCAAATACTCTAGTCATCGTATTGATTCATTTGCGCGCCGGCCATGCTCGGATTGAGCAATGGCAGCGGCCGATTTCCCCCGCCCCGGTGCACCTTGGCTCACTTACTGGGATCCGTCATCGTCGCCTCCGGTCTGTGGGTCGCGTCCTTGCCCATTGTCATCCTGTTCGGCGATCATCAACACGTTTAAGCCATGGCTCGAACACCCAGCGCATTGGCTCCGCCCTAGCCCGACTGCGTCATTCACCGCTTCTGACGCGTACCGCGCGGGCGGAACGCTATGGGCTACACGTCCAAGCATCCGAAACGATTCGTTTCTCATCAAGCGGCCATTTGCTCGCCAATCGCGCGCTCGTTTGGGCTACAGGGATTCAAGATAGGCGACTACCTCTTGCATCTGATCCTTGGTCAGATCCTTGACGATGCCATGCATTACCGGCGCCACGCGCAAGACACTTTGTATCACCAGCAGCTGCTTGAGCAGATACGGTGCATGCTGACCGGCAAGGCGCGGAAAGGTTGCCATGCCTTGGGCTCGCGGGCCGTGGCAGGTAGCGCACGGAGGGATTTGCCGCCCCGGCACGCCTTCTTCGTATAATTTCTTACCCTCGCGCAATGAGTGCAGGGCTGCCGGGTGTGCCCACTGCCGCTGGCTGCGCAGCGAAATAACTGGCAAGACCGCTGATCGTGGCATCGTTAAGCTGCGATGCCATGCCCCACATGTAAGCCTGCGCGTCGGGATCCGCGCGCGATTGATCCTTGAAGGCATGCAATTGCAATTCGATGTAAGGCGCGCTCTGTGCTGCCAAGTTTGGGAATGTGGGCGCCACACTGCGGCCGTTGATCCCGTGACAGGTGCCGCAGGTCTCGATGGTTTTGCGTAGTGCGGCTTTCTGCGCGTCAGTCGTGGGTGTAGCTGCAGGAACCTCGGCAGGAGTGTCCGCAGGAGAATCCGCAGCCCGTGCGATCCCGGTCATCCAGATCGAGGCGCTCATCACAAGGGCGACAACGTACTCTAACTTCATAAATCCTCGCTTTTGCAAATTAGAAGTTCAGCCAGGCCAACATGTACAAGGTGTTGTTGCTGGACGCGGTGCGGCCGCTGCCGTCGTAGCCGCCCGGGATGTTGCCGTTTTGGCCATTGAACTTCTGGTAACCGACATACTGGGCCTGTAGCTTTGTATTGAGCCACGGCAGGTAATTGACCTCGAGAATGTAACCGTTCGTGTCGGGGCTGCCATTCGCGCTGCCAGTGACCGGCACGGGACTGTAGAGCACCGGATCGGTGCTGCCAGAGGTACTGAAGTATGCGATAGTGCCGCCGATTTTCCGATGATAATAATATTCGCCCATCAATTTAAACGTCTTCAGATTGTTGTCGGCGTTCGCCGCAAACCCGTCGAAAACGCTGGCATCGAGCGTCTGGCTCTCGTGGATGTAGGTGGCGAGCGCGGTAAACAAATGTTCCTCTCCAATGAACTGATATTGAACATCCGCCGCGACGTCCGTCCACTTATCAACGGCGCCGGCGAGCGCTGTGCCATTTCCAGGGTGAGTGCGCGCGCTAAGCCCGTAGGCGCCGATTTCAAGGGAGTTTCGGTCCCAACGCTGCTCGTAGGCCACGCGCCAATAGGGCGCGGCTCCAGAGGTCACGGTGCTATTGGTGCTGTCGAGAGGGTGAGCGCCCCCCCGAACTGCCGAGGTGTACAGGGTGAGTTCAGCGTAATAGTGATCGTCGAACCACGCGTAGACACCGAGGCCGGCGACGTTTTGGCCAAAGCCCCCGGCACCGCTGTCGATTTTCGTGGAGGTGATGGCGGAAGGCGCGACACTGCTCGAGGAGTAGGGGAATCCCCACGCCGCGGTGGTATTCCACACGTCCTGCACCGTCGGGTTGTTGTTGAGAGTGACGCCGAGGATCATGGCGTGGTCATTGCCGTTCGCACCGCCGAACGACAAATGATGTGCGAAACGGATGTCGGTGTTGTCAAAACCGAAACTGTCGCCCACCCCGTCGTAGGTCAGCTGGATAAAGGCCCCCAGCTCATCGGCGATCTTGCCCGCGTAAAAGAAGCTCACCTGCTGCGGGAAGAGCAGATCGCCGTCCTTCGCCAGCGCTCCGGCAAGACTGGAGTCCGGCAGCGCGGCCTTGGTGTGGGTATAGGAAATCTGCGCCATCAGACTGATGGGCGCCAGGATATTCAGTGCGAGCGTGGAGCGATTCGAAGTATCGATTCCGGTGACCTGCTTGATGTTGTCAAGAACATAGCCATTGAGCTTGAATTCGCGGCCAAACGGAGTCAGCTCGGGAAATACGGTGTGGCAGGCGGCACAGGTCATTCCAGTCTGCCGGGCAAAGCTTGGCACGGCCCAAGTCGGCTCCGTCGCTAACAGGCAAACGCCGACCGCAAACACACTGAAGATCAAGCGGCGAAGTCCGAACATGTGAAGTATCCCTTTGCGTAAAGCTGCGATAACAGTCGCAGATTTATTCTAAGTAACCGGAGTCAATTTGAAACTACGTGATTGCCGCAGAAGGTGCGCGCGCTCTACTTAGAGCAACTAAACAAGGCGATCAATCGCAGCGATCAATCGCACCGATCGATCAGCATCAACACTTGATGTTTTGACCACTCGCTGGTACTGCACGCCGTTTGAGTCTACCGGAAGCGATTCGCACCATATGTAGGGTACCGTACAATGGCGCAGAATTACTTGGCTCGTCGATTCGCAAGTAGAGTTGCTAATCCTGGGTCGTACACGCAAACTTTTTTGGCGAACCGGCGTTGGTTAGCCATACGTACATTCCACAGTGGTTTCCTGTCCGCTTTGGATCGCGAGATTTGCTATTGTTTCTCTTCGTAGATCAAAGGGCATCTGCGTCCGGGTACTAAAGAATGAAAAATGGACTGCTGGCACTTCTCGCATTTCTGGCCGTCGCTTCCCTGGCCGTTCACCGGCCGAGCCTCGCGACCGATCTGGCGGCGGCTGAGGCGGCGGTGCGTGAGACCGACGCTGAATGGGCCGCGGCGGCGCGCACGGCCAGTGTCGAGGCCTGGACGGCGTTCTATGCCTCTGATTCAGTGATCCTGTTGCCTGATGACCGGCTCACGAGCGATACGAAAACTATTCGCCATTCTGTGAGCCACCTGCTGGCGCGGCCCCAGCTCTCGGTCGCCTGGAGTCCGATCAAAGTAGAGGTGGCCTGGTCAGGCGAGCAGGTCCTTGTGATTGAAGCCTACGAGGTACGCTTCGACGACTCGCGCGGGGCGCCGGTATCAGATCGAGGACGACGCCTTGAGATCTGGAAAAAACAAGCGGACGGCACTTGGAAATGCGTCGTCGATATCTGGAACTTGGACGAGTCCATTGCGGCGGCGGCACCTCTGGCAAGCGCGCAAACCACCTTGCCGATCCTTAGCTCGGTCGCCTCGCCTGCGCAACCGTTGTCACCACCAGCCGCCGCAGTTCTCGATGCCGGCCCGCCGAAGCCGGCGCCTCGGGTGACTACGAAATACGGCGAAATGCCGATCAACTACAAGGAGGCGATCCGAAAATACTTCCCACAGCATCTGAAGTACCCGAATTCCATTCAATATCGCGAGATCACAAGCCCGGAGCAGGGTTACACCACCGCCATCACCGGCACTTTCTTAATGCGCGAAGCGCAAACATATGGTTGGACGGTCAAGGCGACCATCAACGCGAAGAATTCCCGCGATACCTACGTCGGATTCAAGACCTACACGTTTCTGTTCCGCGGCGAGAAGATTGTCGATGTCCGCTTGCCCCTGCCGGGCGATGAGATGGGTGAGCCCATGCCAGACTAGGAGCGAAGCTCTACGAACAACAGTCAGCCAACTCGCGCGCCCTGGCCAGCGGCGTGAACCACGTCCCCGTCAAAGCGTGCGTTGAGAAACATGCTGCTCACTGCTCAACACAATCTTATCGGAGCGGCGCGAATTCGGTCGGTCGATCCCTCGTCTTTTTATCAATGTGGCGCGCGCTTGATATAGCTCGCGCGCAAAGCCGGCTTATCAACTGCACGTCGAATTCAATTGTGCTGCTCACGGGCCGAAAATCCTCGATGTGCCCCGACCGATTGGGAAGTTAACATCCGCCTGCAATGATCCGCTGCTGCATGTGCACTTCTCGAGGCCCAATGCATCTGAGAACGCACATGCAGGACGGCAACCCAGCAGATTTACCTAGTAGCTCACGAGCAGCTAATTCTCCACTTTGCAGACGCCGGGCGCTGCCCAGGCCGCGCGCGCCGCATCATCTTTTTCACGTCAAGAGGACACGAAACCCTTCAATGTCACCTGGTTGTCGTTGAGCCTGACGTCGATGTCTTTTGCATCCAAGCGCGCCTGCCGTTGAAAGGCATCTTCGATTTTCTGTTCGACGTCCAGCATCTTGACGGCCGGCTTGATGTTAAGTGGTCATGATGGCCTCTTCCCTTTTTGGAGTGCCCCCACGGTGGGGGCGAAAGAAGGCAACCAAGAAACGGCGGCCAAGCGCAGCGGGCCGACCGCGATGTAAACGCCCCCCCGTGGATTACTTAGCAAGACTCCGTTACAAGATATCGCTTCAGCGCATACCGATAGCAAAGAAATCAAAGGGATTTCGGAGTAATCGTGGATGCAGACCAATTCGACCGAGATTGCTTGATTGCTCACGAGAGAGGCACCCAAATCTCTACGCCGCCCAGACCCGTCGCGGGGTCGAAGGTGGAATGGTGACGCTCTAGGATCGGCGCGGAAGCCGCCGACCATTCGCCGGCTTCGAGCGACTGGTTCCAAATAATGGAATATGTGCCACGGAGCATGGCGACGTGATCGTGATGCGGGAAGGCGGCGTAGTTGCGAGCAGGCACGTCGAGACGAGCGAGATCGCGCGGCTTCTGAATGCCAGACCCAATTCGGTCGGACGCGAGTGACAGGTATCATGCAGCAGAGAATGGTCCATCCCGCCCCGGAGTCTGATCGCGGACACTGCTTTAACCTGCAGGTCCCATATTGTTAGGGAGATTTACGTAGTTACTCTGCGGCGCCTCCAGGCTACTCTCACTTTGCATGCGCAGCCGCTACCTCTGGATTCTCTCTCTGCTGTTGGTCGGTGGCTCGGGAATCTTTGCGATTTACGCGCGGGACCTGGCGAACGCCCGTGCTCGTCTGGTCGGTCGCAGTTCGACCCTTGAGACTTCTCTCGGGACCATCGAATATGCGGACGTCGGCGAGGGTGAACCGATTCTAATCGTCCATGGAGCCGGGGGCGGCTTTGATCAGGCTCTCGATATGGCCGGTGCATTGGTCGAGAAAGGGTTTCGACTGATCGCCCCGTCACGGTTCGGCTATTTGCGCTCAAGCCGACCCGCGCAACTGACGACGGAGATGCAGGCGGACGCCTATGTCGAACTCCTCGACCACTTAGGTATCGCCAAGGTTAACGTGGTAAGCATTTCGGCCGGCGCGTGGTCTGCACTGCAGTTGGCTATTCGGCATCCGGACCGCGTTCGAGCACTCGTTCTTTTGGTACCCGCTGACTATTTGCCCCCCGGAATGACGATCCAGGGCGGAGCTATGGTTCGCGCAATCTTTAATTCAGATTTGATTGCGTGGGCCGCGCTGAAGGTGATGCCACTGCTGCCCGGCGGCATGTCCCGGATGATGCTCGGAACCGATCCCGCCGTGATACGTGCAGCCGATCGTGACGAGAGGGTTCGCCTCCGGCAGGTAGTAGAGCATCTTTTGCCGGTGACACCGCGAGTGGCAGGGATGAACTTTGACGTGGCCACCGCCGCCCAGCGGCGACCCTACGCAATCGAGAAGATTACCTGCCCTGTTTTGGCGATCAGCGCAGAAGACGATCGATTCGGTACAGCCAAACGAGCCAAGTTGATTGTCGACAATGTCGTCAACGGGAAGCTGATGGTTTTTCGGACCGGTGGGCATGCTCTGGTCGGACACATGGCGGACGCCGTGCGCGAAGGCACGAAGTTTCTACGGGCCGTGAGCGAGCAGTCAGCGCGGAACTGAGTCCATTTCTACTGGTAACGGTTTCCCATCCAAGGTTCGTTCTTTGACCAGCGTCCACGCTCTGATTTTCTTCGAGAATTGTGCACCGTCTTGGACATCAGCATGTGATTGCGGGCGACAGCTGTACAGCCCGCAGATTCTTCGGTAATTTCGAATTGGACCGGGCGTCTGGTCTTCTGTTTAAGGGAAGTGCTCGTGAGGCCATAGCCTGTCCATGGCAGACATCTCGCACCCGCAGCTGCATCAAGTCACAAGCGCGAAGCTTGCTGTCGATCGCTAAGTTGAACAGAGCAAGATTTCTGCATCGGCTCGCGATCTGCAAGCGCACGCTGATTGCCCATATTTCCTTGAGCTTGATGGGGTTTTCTGGCCTACGAGCTTACCCTCGTTCCAAGGCTTGCGAGTAGTGGATGCCAAAGCAATAGTTTCCATAGTCGGTTCCTTTTGTTGCGGAGCCCGCAGTTTGCCCTTCGCTATTTGAAAGACCCGTCGGGGTAGAGTCGCGGCCGGCAACAGCCGGCCAATTGCGGTCCGTGGGTCACTTAAAACGCGACACCGATAAAGAAATTTACCCGAACGTCCGACTGTGGCGCATGGATCGCCGAACAGGCATCCTTCAACCTCTCAACAGCGTTCTTAGTTCACTGGCTGCTCGCCAGTCTCCCGAAAGTTCGGCATACCGAACTTTATTGCGTCGCGACTAGGGATAACCACGGCGGGTTTCGATGATCGAGCTCCCGCACCTGCGCGCTCGCCCATCGTGGTCCACTTCCACACGGCCGCAATTCGGATATCGGCAAGCGCTACAAACTCCCGCCACGTCAATTGCCCCAACCGGGCCAGTTCATCTGTCCTGCCAATTTGGCGCGAAGCGTCACGTCCTGAAGCGCAGAAACGGACGGTGCGCCGGGCGTTCGGCGGGGACGCGTACCGCCTCCCCGCACCGATCTAGGAACGAGCAACTGCAGTCTTAAACAACCTCGACTTCAGGATCTCCAAACCAAACAGGCTGACCGCACCGACAACGAGGCAAACAGCCAGGTCGTTCCAGTGCAGTTTCCCGAAATGAAACAACGACTGCGCAGGCAGCCAATAGACGGCCACACCGAGCAACGATAAAACACCCCCCAGCAAGATCCACAGGGCGCGATTGGGCTGCAATAAGGCACGGGCCAGCGATGACTCGAAAGATCGGTTCACCAGGATCAGCCCCATATTGATGAGCACCAGAGAGGTGAATACGAGAGCGCGGAGGTCGGCCTCTGGCATACCCAGTCGTGACGCACTGATGAGGACCCCGGCGAGGATCGCCAGTGCAATCAGTCCCTGCAGCAGCGCCCAGAGAATTCGACGCCGCAGCAACAGCGGACTTTTGGGGTCACGCGGTGGGCGGCGCATGACATTCGCCTCCTCTCCCTCGGCCTCGAAAACCATTGAACAAGCCGGATCAATGATCATTTCCAGGAACGCGATGTGAATGGGCGTCAGCATCAATGGCATTCCGAGCAGCAGCGGGAGAAGCGCGAGGCCCGCAATCGGAATGTGTACGGCGACGATGTACTCGATCGCCTTGCGCAGATTGTCGTAGATCCGTCTCCCCAGGCGAATGGTTTTGACGATGGACCCGAAGTCATCGTCTAGCAGCACGATTGCGGAGGCCTCGCGGGCAACGTCGGTCCCGCGGCCGCCCATGGCGATGCCGATATGAGCCGCCTTGATTGCCGGCGCATCGTTAACGCCGTCGCCGGTCATGGCGACGACTTCTCCGTTGGCCTTCAGGCACTGCACGATGCGTAGCTTCTGATTGGGCCGGATTCGCGCAAAGATGGATGTGTCCCGAACACGAGCTACCAGGCTCTCATCGGTCAGGGCGTCGATCTCGTCACCTGAAAGTACCTTCGTCGCGTCCAATCCGGCTTGGCGGCCGATGGCGCACGCGGTCGCAGGATAATCGCCCGTAATCATTAGCACCCGGATTCCCGCGGATCGGCACTCCTCGACGGCGGCGGGCACATTGGAGCGCAGAGGATCGGCAAAGCCAATCAGGCCAACGTACTCGAAGTCAATGCCACGCGGGGAATCGGGCAGTGCAGCGATCTGCTTTGGGTCGAGCTGCGACGATTGGGCGACCGCGAGCACCCGGACTCCCCGATCGGCCAGTTCATCCACTTGAGTACGCACGAATGCCAGCCGATCATTCGGCAGGTGGCAGAGTTCGCCGATCGCCTCCAATGCGCCCTTTGCGTACGCACGAGTGCTGTGCTGCGCCTCGTCGCTGAATGACATTGGCAACCGCGAATAGGTCCGGGCGAAGACCATAAGCACGAATGAGCTGGCGATCAGTATTTCCCGGTTGTCGCAACCCACCGATCGACGTCGCCATTGCATGGACAGCCAGGTCCATGGGGTCACTGGGCTCTCTTCGCACTGGCCGAGAGTGCGACGTCCAGTACGTCCGCTCATCGCCGGCGATGGCAGTTCCTTGGAATCCCTGTCCCAGCGCCCGTCGGCGCCTCTCAAGGTCACGACGGTCATCCGATTTTCCGTGAGGGTTCCCGTCTTGTCCGTGCACAGAACGGTCGTTGCACCGAGCGTCTCGATCGCCGACGCGCGGCGGGTCAACACGCGCGCCTGCGAGATGCGCCAAGCTCCCATGGCCATGAACACGGTCATGACCAACGGGAATTCCTCGGGCAACAGCGACATCCCTAAGGCGATGCCGCCGAGCATGGCTTGCAACCATGAACCGCGCAGCAGGCCGAACAGGAGAACTACCATGGCACCCGCCACGGCACCGACGATGGCGAAGTCGCGGATTAGCCAACTCATCTGACGCTGTAAATGCGGCTGTTCGGTCTCGATAGACCGAAGATCCTTGCCGATTTTGCCCATTTCACTGTGAGCGCCGGTGGCGCGGACGAGAGCCTTGGCGGTACCCCGGACGACCAACGTACCGGCGAATACGTAGGGCGAATCTTCACCGCCAGCGACTGCTGGCACCGACTCTATTTGCAAGTCAACGGCTGCCGCCAACTTACGCACTGGGAGAGACTCGCCAGTCAATAGCGACTCATCGAGCATGAGGTCATGGCCGTCCACCACGGTTGCATCCGCCGCAACCCGATCGCCCTCGGTGATAACGAGAAGGTCGCCGCAGACGACTTCTCGCCCGGCGATCTGTACTCGTTTGCCGTCGCGAATCACCAGCGCTCGCGGGCTAGCGAGATTGCGCAGGGCCTCCAATACTCGCTCGCTGCGGGACTCCTGGACGATGGTGATGACGACAGAGAGCGAGGCAAACACGAGCAGGAGAACAGCCTCCATGAGATCGCCCAGAATCAGATACACCACACCGCCTGCGATCAGAAGTGCGAACATGGGTTGCCGCACCACTTCGAAGGCGATCCGAAAGACACCCCGCCGCTCCGCTGCCGGCAATTCGTTGTACCCGTCGGACTTCAGACGGTCTGCAGCTTCTACGGAACTCAGGCCCGCGAACGGCAACTGGCTCATATGTGCACGATGGCAGAAGCGTCAGTCTGCATGAGGTTTAGGCGCCCGTGCGCATCCTCAGGTGGTATGCAGGAAAAAGGTGGTATCCATCGACAGAACCTTGGAAACCCAGTGTGTCACTTCGGCAACCGGATGGAACTAGGGTATCTACCTATGTTTTGCGCATTTGTCCGGCTACTTTTTCTGAGCGCCGAGGTGCATTGTCAAACTCCAGCGGTGCATCACATGCTGAGCTGTAAATACCATATGCCAGCAATCCAAGCAGAGATGCCAGCGATCGCGGCGTCATACACTTGGATCTCGTCCGTTTGGGCGAGTGCGAGCGATGCATGTTCGAGCCACAGCAATGTAACCACCGCACAACCGGAAAGCGGAACCATTCTCATTCCCTCCTCCCAAATCTTCGACCCGACAGCATGCAGGCATTGTCCAGCATCTGACGACACCGAGCACAACGGAAAACTGTCGTTCGTGTTTATCGCGGCCACATTTGCGAAACGATTCTCATTTGAGTGCTCGAACTGCCTACTAGAACCGTGAACGGACTGAACTTTGCATTACAAAGTTAGTCTGCTTATAGTCGCTTTATCCAAAGGAGAAGTCATGTGCGCGTAGAAGGCCGTTCGGCCACTCAACATCGCGGGTTCATTGCTCGCGGTTTGCTTGGCTTTTTGGGGGCGCTACTCCTAGGGACTATCGCACGAGCCACAGATTTTGACTTGAGCGCGTACAGAGGCAAAGTCGTGTATTTGGATTTCTGGGCCTCCTGGTGTGGCCCTTGTAAGCAAGCGTTTCCGTGGATGCAGAGCATGCAAGACACCTATGACCGGCAAGGATTGAAAGTGATCGCCGTCAATCTCGACATGGATCGATCCGATGCGGACAAATTCCTAGACCGGTTTCGCCCGACATTTGAAGTGCGCCTTGATCCCAAGGGAAAGCTTGCTGCGTTCTATAAAGTGCACTCGATGCCCTCGAGCGTGCTGATTGACCGTCATGGCGTGACACGCTTTACACACGAGGGTTATCGGCCGGTCGACGGCGCGGCTTACGAGGCGCAAGTGCAAGAGCTGCTGGCGGAAAAGTAATGCGCAATTCAGGGGGACGACGATGAAAATTGATCGCATGAGTTTCTTATGCTTGGTAGCCGGCACAGCACTCGTATCGGGATGCAGTTCGCTCGGCGTGAAACCGTGGCAGCGAGATGTTCTGGCCCGCGAGGAGATGCGGCTGGATGCCGATCCACTCGACTCTGCAATCGACGATCACATGTATTTCAGCAAGGAGGCCTCCTCGGGAGGCCGCTCCTATGCGGGCGGAGGCTGCGGATGCAATTGAAGCCAAAGATGCCGCCGGCCAAGACAGCGAATGCACGACGGCGATTGATGGCTGCAAGTTGCGCCTTACTGAGCGCTGGTGCGGCGCGAGGTCAGGAAGCCACTGTCGCGCCCGCCGCTAGTGGGCTGCTGGAGGATTGGTCCGTGGACTCCGCGCTTGCCTATTACCACGAGAATGGCCGGGTTACCGCCGTCGAACCGGTCGTCAATGTATCCAAAGTCTTTGCGGACGGCGAGTCACTGGATTTCAATGCCACCTTCGACGCTCTATCGGGTGCCAGCCCCAACGGCGCGCTGCCGAGCCGTTCTTCACAGACATTTACGGGACCTTCCGGGAAGGCTTCCCACGCCTACACCATCGCTCCAGGCCAATTGCCCGCCGATCCGAATTACCATGATACCCGTTTCGCGGCGGGCGGTAACTGGACGCTGCCCTTGACCCGGGTGGATAACTTGAGCGTGGGTGGCAAGTTTTCGGTCGAAGATGATTTTGTCTCCGTCACCGCGGACGCCTCGATCGCTCACGACTTCAACGACAAGAACACCACGCTTTCGTTCGGGATCTATAACGAGTTTGATTCGCTCCATCCGATTGGCGGGGCACCGGCTGCCGGGAGTGATTACGCATTATCCGAAAAACAAACCGGCGGTAAGAGTAAGGATGGAGTTGGAGCACTGCTCGGCATCACCCAGGTCATGACGCGAACCTGGCTCTCCGAATTGAACCTATCGGTCGATCGATTCAAGGGATACCTCAATGATCCCTACAAGATCACCTCGATCATCGACAGCGCCGGCAATACCACCGGGTATGAGTTCGAGAGCCGGCCGGATCAGCGTACGCGCAAGAGCGCGTACTGGGAGAATCGTGTCGCGTTGAGCTCACAGCTCTCGACGGCTCTCTCGCTCCGCTATATGAGCGATGACTGGGGCGTGCGCTCGGACACCGCACAGCTGCACCTGCGCTGGTCATGGTCCAATCGCGAGCGTTATATCGAGCCCACCTTTCGCTGGTACCGTCAAACGGCAGCCGATTTTTATACTCCCTTCATCATGGACACGGCAACGCAGAGCACCGGCTTCGAGTCTGCGGATTCTCGGCTGGGGTCGTTTCGCGCGCTGACCTACGGCGTGAAATACGCGCAAAAGCTTCCGGGACTGGGAAGCCGCGCCGAATCCGAATTCAGCATCCGCGCGGAGTATTATCAGCAGACGTTTAATGAGCAGGTGCCGGTGCCCGCGAGCCTGCAAGGACTCGATTTGTACCCGGGGCTCAAGGCGATCCTCGTTCAGCTCGGGTATCGATTTTGACCGCCCATGATTGATGATTCTTCAGTCACTCATGTAACTGACACTGCGTTCTGGGTAGCCCACTTTAGAGCGAAAGAATCGCAACGAGCGGCACCGGCGTTTCACGATCCTCTTGCCTCGCTATTGTGCGGCAATCGTGGCCTTCAAATTGCTCGGTCGATTCCACGCGCGACCATGGTCGAGTGGGGCATGGTTGTGCGTACATCCGCGATCGATCGGCTGATTTGCGATGCCCTCCAATGCGGTGTCGACACGGTCTTGAACCTCGGCGCCGGGCTAGATACGCGACCGTACCGCATGCAGCTGCCAGCGAGCCTGCGCTGGATTGAGATGGATTTTCCCAACATCGTCGAACTAAAAGACTCCAAGCTCGTCGATTATAAGCCCGTTTGTGAGCTCGAACGCGTCGGAGTCGATCTCTTGGATCGCCGATCTCGCAATACTCTGCTCGCTCGATATGGGACGACCTCCAAAAATATTCTTGTAATCACAGAGGGCGTCCTATCGTATTTTTCCGTTCACGATGCCGCGACGCTCGCAAGCGACCTGCATGCCACTCCCTCGATCCACTACTGGATTCAGGATTTCGACAATGCGGGACAACGCAAGCTCCCGCGGGGCTGGGAGGCAAAGCTTAGGGCAGTGCCGTTTCTGTTTAAAGTAAAGGACTGGTTCGAGTTCTTCAAAAGATATGGATGGCAGCCTGATAACGTAATCACTAGCCTCGAGCAGTCGCACCGAATCGACCGACCCTACCCGCTCGATTTCCCATTTGGCCTGATTCTGCGCGGACTCCCCAAAGCGATGAACCAAAAAATACTCAGCTTAAGCGGCGCTGTATTGATGAAAAGCGTTGCTGCTCACGGAGTAAGCAAGTCATCCAGCCAATCCGCGAATCGCAAAGCCGCATCGCCGTCGCTTACGAACAACCGTGCTTACACCTGCGAGGCGTCGCCATCTCTGACCTCGTGTTAATTCATTATGGATCGCGCATGCTGCCTTTGGCGCGGCCTACAGTGTCATTGCGGTCAAGTGGCGCGATCCGCGCCTTCGCATCGCGAAATGGCACCGCCCGACTCGTCCAGAGCGGCTTGCGTTGAATACAAAGAGCCTAACGGAAAGGCCCGATTCAGACATCTGGTCCGAATGGCTCTTGCATCATCGTCACGCGGACGATCCCGAGTACGGTCTTCTCGTGCAGGAAGTTGTTGAGGGGTATGCGGATCGCGTGCTGGAGGGCGGCAAACTCGCCGCTGGCATGACCCTGGTCGATGTCGGTGCCGGCGAAGGTCTCGTGGCGTTCCGTGCTATTGATCGTATCGGTCCGTCGCTGCGCGTCGTACTTACCGACCTATCTGCTCCGATGCTGCGGTATGCGGAATCCGTCGCCCTGAAGCGCAACGTGCGGACTCAGTGCACTTTCCTTCAATGCCCGGCCGACAACCTTGCCGGGATCGGCGATGCCTCGGTCGATGTCGTGGCAACCCGAGCGGTTCTCGCTTACGTTGCCGACAAGGCCGCGGCATTGCGTGAATTCTTCCGCATTCTTAAGCCGGGCGGCCGCGTCTCGATTGCCGAACCCATTCTTCAAGACGAGGCCTTCTACGCCAGAGCCCTGAGAAGACGCATCGAGGATCAATCCCAGCCCCCGGATCGGTTTTTGACGCTTCTGCATCGCTGGAAGTCGGCCCAGTTTCCGGACACGGAAGAGGCCTGCGCCAAGAGCCCGATCGCCAATTATTCGGAACGAGATCTGCTCAATATGGTTCGCGTGGCTGGCTTTGCAGAGATTCACCTGCAGCTGCATATCGACGTCATGCCCTCGATTGTGAGCTCCTGGAAGGTCTTTCTTGGGAGTGCCCCGCATCCATGGGCGCCCTCGCTGAAGCAGATTCTTGGCGAACGGTTCACCTACGCCGAGCGTCAGTTCTTCGAACAGATGGTCCGGCCGACGGTTGAGTCTGGCAAAAATGTCACCACCGAGCGCGCGATGTATCTGCAGGCGCAAAAGCCTTTTTCATGAAACGCTTATCAATCATGTGTCTTATGCTGTCGGCGCTGCTCTCAACTCAGGTATATGCCGGTCTCGATCACGACTGGACACTCGATCAAAGCGGCATCTGGGCGCGCCAATATCAGACGGGACTTCAGGACGGAGTGATCGCCCTTGAACTGGCGGGCAGTCTGTGGTTTGGAAACGATAACGAGTTAGGTCACACCTTCTGGCAAACGATCGATGCATCGGTGATCTCGGGAATCGGCGCGACCGCAATGAAGTACGCCTTCAGCCGCGCCCGCCCATATCAAGGCAACAATCCCAATGCATGGTTTAAGGGCAGCGGCTATCAGAGTTTCCCCAGCGGCGAGGTCACCTTGCAGGCCAGCTTCGTGGCGCCCTTTATCGGAAACTACGGCCGGCAAGACCCATGGATTTGGGCACTCGAGGCCCTGCCGGTTTATGACGCCATTGCCCGATTGAAGAGTCAGGCGCATTGGCAGACGGATGTCATCGCCGGCTGGGCATTGGGAACTGGGGTAGGTTATTGGAGTACGACTCGCGCGCTACCGCTATCCGTCCAGCTCCTGCCGAAAGGACTCTCGGTAGGCTTTTCCAAGCGATTTTAGTTCGGTGAAATATGGCGCCGGCTTTCATGTGACGGGGGACAATCCAATAGTGACCACTGATCCTCTCGAGTCTTCTCATCCGCAGCAAGCTGCGGGGCACTATCGTCTCGGCGCCATCGCATTTCATTGGACCATGTTCGTGCTGGTCGTCATTGTTGGTGTGTTGGGACTTCTGCACGATTCCTGGCCCAAGCAAACTCAAGTGTTTTGGATCAATATTCACGCGCTGATCGGGATTTTGTTGTGGCTGTTGCTCCTCGCGCGCTTTGGCTACCGACTTCGCCATTCTCCGCCGGTGCTGCCGCCCCAAATCGGACCCTTCTCGCGCCGCTTTTCAAGTCCCGTGCATTTTGCTCTTTATGTGCTGATGTTCGTGATCCCGATCTTCGGTCTCGTGACCTTCATGTATCACGGTCGCATTCTTCACTTCGGACTCTTTGACCTCAATTTAGGGATCCAAAAAAACCCGGCGATATTTGAGCCCACCGAGGATATTCACGGATATCTAGCGTATGCGTTCTTCGCGCTTGCGGGTCTGCACGCACTGGCCGCTCTCTGGCACCATTTTGCGTTGCATGACGGAGTGCTGGCGAGAATGTGGCCCACTCGGCGCCAGTCCTAGCGCTTGGGCCTTTCGAGTCATCGAAACCACGCAAAAATCGTTCATCGATGGACGCTAAGTCAGACATTAGGGGCGCCCTCGCTGCAGCATCAAGTCATGCAGCGGGGCGCTTTCCGCCGATACGCCTTTACGCCTTTACGTTGATTCGACCACCGCTGCCGTCATGATCGCCGTCGCTGTCAGCAGCTGACTTCACGGCGGGAGGCACCACCGGATTGCTGGCCTGCTGAGCCGGGCTTGCCGGTGTCTTGTTGACTGGGACAGGGGTAACGGATGACGCGACGGCGGAGGAAACGGCTGAGATACTCATTGGACTGCCTCTTACGTTAAAGCGATGCTACAGTGCCATGCACTTTGCAGTACAAAGTATCGGCCCAAAAGGCTGTAACTTTAGAGCGGAATACGCTCAGACACGCAGGCCAGGAACAGGGACAATCGCGGGCTCATCGTCATGGATATACATTTTGGTTGTACCCAGTGCGGTAAATGCTGCCGCGACACCAGAGTTCCATTGACCGTGGCCGAAGCAATCAAGTGGCTCAATCGCGGTGATGAAGTGCAACTGCTATGTGAGGCGTCCCCATGGCCGGCAGCATTGGACGGCGAACCGAGAGCTGCACATTTCAAACGGCGGTCTTTCGCGGTCATGAGCGGATCCACGCCAGCGCGCGTCGTCGTCATGCTGGTCGCGAATGTCGTTGGAGCGTGTCCAAACCTCCTCTCCGATATGCGCTGTGGGATCTACGAGGATCGACCGCTGGTTTGCCGCATTTATCCCGCAGAGATCAATCCATTCGTCGCGCTCAAGCGTGAGAACAAGGCCTGTCCGCCTGAGGCATGGGCGAGGGAGCAACCCCTTTTGCAGCGGGCGGAGGTGCTAACGGACAACGTTGTCTCGCGCGATATTGAGATGTCTCGAGCTGCTGACATCCTCGACGCGAACATCAAGAACCGATTGTGCCTTGCGCTGAAACTGATGCACACCGCCTTGGTTCACGAGGCGGTCTTGGTGTATTCGCCCTCGGGCGTGAGAATTTCGATAGAGTGAGTTCGGGTTGCAGATCGGAGATGTATTGTGGATCTGCTCTTGGCAGAGCGACTGAATCGCCCATTTTTCAATTGGCAGCGTCAATTCATTAAAGTTTTGTAGTCGCGGGCCAACAGCTTTTGCTGGCCGCGTCGGATCACCCTCACTCCGGCAAATTCATCTTCTTAAAAAACGCCTTGTAGCGCAGATCACCCTCGATTTTCTTAAACATCGCGTCGCCCTTGATAAGTGGAAGCATGCCGCTGTCCTTCTGCGCATACGCCAGGTCAAGCCATTTGAGCGCTCCATTTGGATCGCCCCGAAGTGCATAGGCCTGCGCGATGAAAAACGGATGGTCAGTCGGTCGCTTTGTCATCTGCGCCAGTGCCGCGTCGGATTCTGCCTTGCGACCTAAGGCGAAATAAGCCATCGCAAGACCGCCGAGGCGCGCGCTATCGAGTGTTTCCTTCGAAAATTCCGTAAGGGCCGCGTCAGGGTGGCCGCCGAGCAGCAGCACGTTGCCGAGCAATGAGTGTCCCAAGGGGCCCATCGGGATAAGCTCGAGTGCGCGACGCGCAGCAGCTTCTGCCTCCTCTAATCGGCCGCGACTCGACTGAATCAATGTGAGCACTTGGTATCGGCTGGGGTTCAGCGGGTCTTGAGCTAGCGCGGCATTCATTTGTTTCAGGGCGTCATCCCATCGGCCCATTCCCAGCGACTGCACCGCGGCATAGAACAAGATGTCCCCATCGGCAGGTGCAAGCGCCAGCGCCTGCTTAAGTTCCTGGTCTGCCGCGACCCAATCCCAATCGTAGGCACGATGAATGTCGCCGAGCTGCGCGTGTGCCATTGCCAGGCTTGGATCCAGCTTGAGAGCACGCTCGTTGGCAAGGCGGTCTCTCTCGAATGCGACGGCCGGAGGCATGAATCCATACGCGCCGAGAAGGAAATATGCGTTGCCGAGCGAGAGGTATGCCGGTGCGAAGGACCGATCGAGCTCGATCACGCGCTCAAAGTCGCTAACGGCTTGCTCCATTCCGTCCTGATCGAAGCGACTGCTCGCGTGTAGCCCTTGCAGGTACAACGTGTATGCCTCCGTATTGCGCAGCGTCGGTCGGAGAACGATGTTTGCCTCCACTTCGAGTTGCAGCGCTTGCACGAGCGCGATAGCGATTTCGTCCTGCATGTTAAGGACGTCAGCTAATTGCCGGTCGTATGATTGCGCCCACAGGTGCGTCGCATCTTGGGCATTGATCAGCTGCGCAGTCACCCTTAAGTGATCTCCCGACTTCCGCACGCTTCCCTGCAACAAATAGGCGACCCCCAACTGCGTGCCGATGCTGCGCAAATCTTGAGTGTTACCCTTGAATTGAAAAGAGGATGTGCGACTAACGACTTTCAGTCCCGGAATCTTTACCAAAAGAGCGATGATCTCCTCTGCCATGCCGTCGGCGAAATACTCCTGATCCTTCTTCTCGCTCATATCGACAAACGGCAGTACCGCAATAGATTTGTCCGCGATCGCAACTGTCGCTGGTTGAGCCGCATTTTGATTCCACGATCCGTAGTGCATGCTCAGTGCAACGACTGCGGTGATTGCAACGAGCACCGCTGCAGCGATGGCGGCTCGATTGGTCCGTCCACCACCACGCTCCAATAGCACCCTGGTCGTAAGGGCAGAACTGGCTCGCCACCAAGACCCTGCCCTGCGCCGCTCGCTTGCAATAACCGGTGCAGTCTGCGGCGCTGCAGCAGCCGCGCCACGCATGACCGGCGCGACAAAACGGTAGCCGATTTTGGGAACGGTTTCGATGAACTCCGCGCCTTGGTCTGCCTCGCCCAGTGCGCGCCGAATCAACCAAATATGTTTGCTGAGGTTCGACTCGTCGATGAAACCGCGCGGCCAGACACCCTGGATGAGTTCTTCTTTGCTGACGAGGCTCCCAGCACGCTCAACTAAGAAGACCAGGGTATCGAAGACCTTCGGGGTCAGCGCAATTGACTCGCCCGCGCGCAACAAGCGACGCTCAAGCGGGTCGAGTTCAAATTGTCGAAACGAAAAGGTGGTTTTGATCGACGCAGACATGAGTAGAGGCCGCCCCGGGGCCTCCGCAACGAATCTACCAGAAAAATACCAGGGAAACGGCTGGGACAAGCATGCCCAATGCGGAAAAACTGGATCAATCGGCGATTTTTTCGGAAGGGAAAGTCATGCATCGATCGCGAGTACCAACAAAAGGGGCAACCGTGGACTGGCCGGTATGGGCGTGATGACCTCCTTTGTGTGGAAGAGTGGTGTTGTAGCAGCCGTCGGCTGGTGGCGGCCGCCGTGCCGGCGCGCGTGAGTAGGTGCTGTTGCCGCATCTAAACAGGAGACCAAATCAAATGATTATTGGCCTAGATACAGCTCAGCGTAAAATGCAGAGCCGCGACTCACAGCAAGAGTCACCGAAGCCGCCGGAAATGCTAATTTACCTCGAGATGGGCATTGCCATTGCCGCAATCATAGGTTCATTGGCGCTGGTGGCGTGTTGTATAGGGTATTTAGCAAACCATGATTGGACTTCTTCGATCCAGCGATTCCAAAAGATGATCTGAAAATTGCGTCCTGTCAATCTGCCTGCCGGCTTCGGAGTGCGTCGGATTGAAGGGTGTCCTAGGGGCTTGCGGGCTTGTGCTGAAATACCAATTTAGGGGCAATGCAAATGGCAACGGAAGCAGGAACAACCCACACAACTGCCCACCACCGCTTCTATTTTTACGCGTCGGTTTGCGCCGCCGCCATTCTATTCATTGGTTTTCTGCGAACGTACTTTCTGAAAATGTTTTTCGATGTGCCCTCGCTTTATCCGTTGCTGCACATACACGGATTCATAATGACATCCTGGTTTCTACTATTCGGAATACAAACCTGGCTGGTAGAAAAGCGAAGAATCGACTTGCATCGCTGCTTAGGAATATTCGGAGCGATATTGGCGTCGATGATGCTTGTCTTCGGCGCGATAGTGGTCACGATCAACGCACGAGAGGGCCGCGTACCAGACGTCGCTGCGATCCCTGTGATCTTGATTCTGTCCTATATAAACCTACTGGTTTTCGGGCTCTTGGTCGGTGCTGCAATTTTCTTGCGCCGTCGCAGTGAGTTTCACAAGCGCCTAATGCTATTGGCCACGCTAAATCTACTTTCCGCCGCTATCAACCGTATCCCGCTGGACTTCATCGCATCTGGTGGCGTGCTGGCTGTGTTCGGGCTCCTGGACCTATTCATATTGATATGCGTCGTCTATGACACTGCGCGACATCGGCGACTGCATCCTGCATTCGGCTGGGGTGCGCTCTTAAGCTTCTTGTGGCCGGCCCTGGGAATTGTCTTGGGCGGGTCATCTTCTGGAAGCACCTTTGCCACGTGGGTTCTCAATTAAGCGCACTGAACAACTCACCCGCCGAAGCACGCCAGTCAGACTCAAATTGCTTGCGCGAACCGCCCGTAACAACGCGAGCGGAGGTAGATGAAAGCCGTCCGACAACGTCCGGGAGAATCCGGCAGCAACCACCCTTTGACGGGGATACTTTTGGGCGTATTCGTTTGCAACCGAAATCAGAAATTGCTTAAATTGCCGGTGATTTAGAATCCGTCCCGGGGAGCCAGATAAACCTAACAAAATCAAAATGTTTTATCGATATTGTGACCTTATTTCAACAATCTGATTTCACCAAGTTTTGGATTGACCTGGTGTTATCGAAGGCACTACCGATGACGCGGCTGCCGTCCGAGCGGACTCGGCGATCAAGGGCTGCTTGTGGAACTCCCTGGTTTCAGAGATGCCGACGGCCCCTTTGATCTGGGGCGTCAGATCCAGCTGAGTGCCGCCGCGATGATCTCAGATGCGCCCGTGGTAGCGCAGTCCCCGTGTGCGATCAGGAGTCGCTCCGGCTTCCAGTCAAGCACCCTTCTTCGGGCAGCACGAGCAGGCTCCCGGAACAGGAAGCTCAGACGCCAATCGCCGGGCGTGCTGCCATGTGGCCCAACTATATGACCGAGCCGCATCATCAAGCCCTTGAAACCCGTGGCCGAACTCTCAGGAAACCGTTGAATGAGGTCGCCGAGAATTGCAGTGCGCGATGCGCGGTGAAAGAACACCACTTCCACCAGGGCAAACGAACCGCGAAAGACCGCTTGATCGATGTCTGTCAGCCACGCATCATCCGGACGATCACCAAGCTCCGCATCGAATTGAAGCGGCTTCTTTTTCCGAGCGAGACCTGGAGGAGCGTAAAGCCGCGCATTGGGCCAGCGCTCCTTCCACTCGGGCAGAAAAAGGTGATGGAGTTTGTTCGGCGACACAATGTGGCCGACGGGTCCGAGGGCCTCTACTGCCGCAGCCAACTCTTTCGTCAAGGCAATCGGGGACCAGATCCAGACTTGACCGCTCGAGAGTCGAGCGGCCGCCATGCGGGTTGGGTACGGAATTCCGAAGAACGATACGATCGGTCCATCCGCCACGTAAAGATTCTGTCCGAACGGGACAAGCATCGATTTAGGATACCTCCCGGCTGACTTGGTGACGATGGCTTTTTCCGCTCATGGGAAGGAAGCCGAATTCCACCTTTGAGGCCGCGCGGACCATCGGCCCTAAATTAGATAGCCGTTCTCCCCGGCAAATATGCCGCAACGGTAACGATTTTCCTACTCCGGGTAAGCCTTTACGCTGTCGGCAACGGAGTCCGCCACGTGTTCCTTGGTGATCACGCCCGCAACGTCGCTGCCGCGAGGTACTCCGCGGCCCCGCACTACCACTGCCATGATCGCCTTGCGCCGCCACATGCGGCGGATGACATCGAAAGCAGTCTCGTCTTCGCGTACCACGGTGAAGTTTCGATTGGCAACATCGCCTAGAGTGATGCCGGTATTTGCGCCTTCCAAACCTCGTCGCAGTCCCGTGTTCACGCGAATCACACCGAACAGATGGCCTTTGTCCGTGACCACGACATAGCGCAGTCGACCGGCATGTCCCGGTTGCCGCAAATATTCATCGAAACTTCCTTCTGCCGGGAGAACCTGGATATCGGCATCCATGACTTCACGGGCCGAGCGCACGAGAAACATGTTCGCGTGGCGCGCCTTGGGAATAGCGCGTCCGCGGCGTACCAGTTTTAAGGTGTAGATGGTCTCGTGGGAAAGGACGCGACGCACGCCGATGCTCATCGCGACAGCCACAATCATCGGCATCACGATGCTGTAGTCGAGCGTCATTTCGAATATCATCGCGACGGCCGTCATGACCGCACCGGTGCCCCCGCCCACCATCGCGCCCATGCCTACCATCGCGAACGCCGGAATGCTTAACTGAATCGGCAGACCTGCCACATTCCAGAGCGCGGCAAACGAGCCGCCGAGAGCAGCGCCCATATACAACGAGGGCGAGAAGATACCGCCGGATGAGCCGGATCCCAGGCTGATCGATGTCGCAAACGCTTTGCAGAGGCCCAGGAGCGCCAGCAACCAAAAGGTCGAGATCTGTCCGGCCAAAACCGCCTGAACCGTTGCATAACCGACGCCATCCACGTAGTACTGACCGAACGCCCGCAGCAGTGCATACATGAGCACGCCGACGATCAGCATCCCGAACATGTGCCGCAAATAGCGCGACTTGATCTTCTCGAACATATCCTCAGCGAGGTGCAGCGTTTTGATGAAACCCGCGGCCGCTGCTCCGCTCAGGGCGCCGAGCACCGCAAACAGGATCAGCACGATGAACGCATTTGAATCGACCGCCATCGCCTGAAGCGGCGGTACATGAAAGGCCGGTGTATCGCCGAAGAACCAGCGACCGACAAATGTGGCAGTTCCAGTGGCGATGGCGACCGGAAGGAAAGTCTCGACGCTCACCTCCGGCATCATCAACTCGATGGCAAACATCACCCCGCCAATGGGCGTGTTGAAGGTGGCGGCGATCCCGGCGCCGGCGCCCGCGGCGACCAGGGCAATTCGCTGGCCTGAAGGCATGCGAACGATCTGCCCCAGAGTCGAACCGAGCGCAGATCCGATCTGGATAATAGGTCCTTCCCGGCCAACCGATGAGCCGCTGCCGATAGCTAAAGCTGATGCCAAGGATTTGACCAGAGCCACAACCGGGCGGATGACCCCGCCCTTGTGGAAAATCGCATCCATAACTTCAGGTACGCCATGCCCTTTGGCTTCCGGGGCAAAATTACTTACCAGAAACGTGACACCAATAGCGCCCAGCACGGGTACCAAGATCACCCACGCGCCCCATGGCGCGGGCGCCGTGAAAACATTCGCATCGTAGTGAAGCGATGCGCGCCCGGCAAAGAAAAGATTGTGAATAAGGCCGATCAAATCGCGAAACAGCACGGCGCCTAGGCCAGTAACGACGCCCAGTCCAAGAGCCAACAACGCGAGCTGCGCCAGCGGCAGTTGGCGGCTTTCCTCACTTTCCATCAGCGGAGCCGTGATGGAAACCCTGTGGATCGGGCGCCTTGAATTTCATTGACGTTATCCCTGCGAGACTTGGAATTAGGCGGCCAGTCTGGGCAAATCTAGGTTATACATCGAGGATTGATGTCGGCATTCTGGTGGTGTGACCTCATGTTTGCAAGAAAATCATTGGGCGTAGAACTTGTCGCGATTTTTTTTGCCGTCGCGACATGCATTCTAGTTGGCGTTGGAATGGCTCTCACATGGCCGGGATCAAAGCTTGAGCTCGTTTGGCAGCTCTATCCCGCGCGACGCTCGCTGCTCATGCCGTATCATCTGTGGCTCGGTCCTGCGTTTTTGGCGCTCGCGATTGTCATGGTATCGGCAAGCATCGGCTGCTTTCGCCACAGAGTGTGGGGGCGGTGGCTGGCTGTCGCCATTTTCCTTTTCAATGGCCTAAGCGATGTGGGACAGATTTTTCTCGGCAATTTCCTAGAGGGAGGTATCGGCGTCCTGATCGCTGGCACGATCCTTCTCTATTTGTCGCGACCCCACGTGCGAGTGATATTTAAATAAATTCCAAATTGATAGGCTGTGCGACTTACCCACATGCACTGCCTTACTTGATCTGCCCTAGTCGGCGCAGCAGCGGGGTGATCGTCAATCCTTGTGCGAACACTGAGAACGCGACGACGGCAAACGTAATCACGACGATGACGTCGCGCCGAGGCAGATCCGCGGGCAGCGATAAGGACAGCGCAAGCGCCAAGGCCCCGCGCAGTCCACCCCAGAAAAGTACGTGCTGATGGCGCATGTCCACCTTGAATCGAGTACGGACAAATACAGCGCAGAGCGGATAGACGGCAGCCGCGCGCCCAAGCGTTACCAATCCAATAGCAAGCAACACCGGTATCAACAGGCCTTTGAAATGTTGCTGCGCTTCTTGCGCCCCAATCAGAAGAAAGATCAGCGAATTGGCCACAAACGCCACGTACTCCCAGAACGGGCCCAAGGCATGCCGGCCGGCCGCCGAAATGGAACCGGATGAGCGAAAGTTGCCAACGACCAGGCCCGCGGTCAGCGCGGCCAACACGCCCGAACATCGGAAGTGTTCGGCCACAAAAAAAGAACCATATGCCACCAGCGTGGTAAACGTGATTTCCACCAAATAATCTGGCGTACGGCCCGCCAACAGCATGAATAGATATGCGATGATCCCCCCAATAAGAATGCCCCCGACAATCGTGACGATCAACGCCCCGCCGATCGAGTAAACGGTCTCATGACCGCCCGCGAGGACTCCAAGCACAGCCACAAAGGCCACCGCCGCGGTGCCATCGTTCAGTAGACTCTCCGATTCGATCAACATCCGCAGGCGTCCATGCGCCTTGGACTCCTTGAAGGTCGCGATGACCGATACCGGATCGGTGGCCGAGATCAGCACTCCAAAAATGACCGCACTGCCCCAATCCCAAGCTAACCCGTAATGCATCCCGAATGCCGTCACTGCCGCCGCGACCACCACACCCGCCGTTGCGAGAAGCGTGACGACGGGCAGCTCCTTCTTGAAGTCTCGCCAATGAATGAACAGCGCCGCTTCGAAGACCAGTGGAGGCAGGAATACCGAAAATATTAAGTCCTTGGTGAGATGCCATTTGATGTACACGTGAGAGAAGTAAAGCGCCATCCCGGCGAGGACCAGCCCGACCGTGTAAGGCACGTGCAGCCGGCGCGTCAGCATTGCGACCAACGCCGAGACAAAGAGGAGAAAACCCAGCTGCGATAAATCCGATGTCATGGGAATGCATCCATCGAGATCGTTGGGACGAAGCACGTCGAAGCACCTCGGAATCGCATCGAGAGGGGCCGCCGACTCTCGCGGGGCAGCTTACAGATTTTCACCTGAGGTGAAGGTGGTATGGTCTGACCCGAAGATTGCTTGGATGAGCACACGCCATTGTCCGACGATGTCCGACAGCAGCCGCGCTTTGTCGGGGATACTTTTGGGGGTATCCCACGTCAGCGAAGAGCAAGAAACCCTGAAATTGTCGGTTTTTTGCGTGATTGCGGTTCCGTCACGGAGAGCAAGTTAAATCAATCTCTTACAATGTTTATCTTATGACAAATGACCAATATTTGTCCAGGGTTTGCGACGGAACAAACTCAGCAACCGTCATCTGGCAAGGCCTAGGAATACCGTCAGCGCGCGATTCAAACGCACGGTATCCTCGTCGTTAAGTTTTCCGATGCGTTTACCCAGCCGTGCTTTTGGTACGGTTGTGATTTTGTCGATCATCAGTCGCGAAGCACTCTTCAGACCGTTGCGGTCGGTGGGTTCGGTGAGCATGCGCAGTAACGGTGCGTCCGTCGGATCGGTCGTGAACGCGCAAAGAGTGATCGAGTCAGTTTGATCGAACCGGTCCTCGTGGACGATGACCGCCGGTCGCGGCTTTCCCGTGTAGCTTGCGCCGCCCGACACCGTCCACACCTCTCCGCGTTTCACTCGGCGGACTCCTCCGAAACGGAGTCGATAAATTGTTGATCCACATTTTCCGCCGAAGCCGGGCACGAGTATGTCTTAGATACCGATGTCTCAGAAGACGATCACTGGCGCCGACCTTGTTCGATGCGACTAGCAAAAAGCCAGTCCATTGGGAGTTGGTGCCAAAGAGCCGGTTGCACCGCGCTGCCCCATAAGGACATCAGCTCCAGGCGAATAAATGCAAACCCGCACGAGCGCTGCGGGCTTAGCAGAGAGCGCCTTGTCTGGGTAGAGCGTCGCGAGTTGCGCAGCCTTGCGTGCCGCGAATCCATGTGTTAAATACTGAACTATATGGTTCAGTATTCTCGGACTAGCTTCGATGCCTCGTTCGCCGCGCTCTCGGACGCCACCCGACGCGGCGTTCTGGAGCAGCTCGGGCGTGCCGACGCTTCAATCACGGATCTTGCGGAGAAGTTCCACATGACCCTCACGGGCATGAGGAAGCATGTCGGCGTCTTGGAGCTGGCGGGGCTCGTCACCTCGCAGAAGGTCGGGCGCGTTCGGACCTGCAAGCTCGGCCTGCGCCGACTGGAGCAAGAGGCAGCATGGATCGAGAGATACCGCCAGCTCTGGGAAGCACGCTTCGACGAGCTGGACAAGATAGTTGAACAATTGAAACTGCAGGAGAAGATCGATGGGCGCAAGAAAAGAAAGTGATCCTAACCCCACGAAGAACCGCACGACCGTGGAACGGAAATCCGAGCGTGAGCTAGTCGTTACGCGAACCTTCAATGCCCCGGCGCGCATCGTGTACGAGGCTTGGACCAAGCCCGAGCTGTTCAGGCGGTGGTGGGTACCGAAGTCGTATGGTCTGACCTTGCTTTCCTGCCACAAGGACGTTCGTGTCGGAGGCGCATACCGTCTTGTATTCAGCCACCCTTCTGCCCCGAACCCCATGGAGTTCTTCGGACGATACCTCGAAGTGACGCCGCACTCGCGTCTCGTCTGGACTAATGAAGAGAGTGACGACGGTGCCGTCACCACGGTGACCTTCGAGGAAAAAGACGGCCACACGCTGCTGGTCATGCACGAACTCTATCCCTCGAAGGAATCTCTGGACGCCAACGCCGGGGCGGAGAAAGGGATGCCCGAGACGTTCGAGCAACTGGACGAGCTTCTCCTCACCCTGGAGAGCCTATGACCACGCGTCGTGAAGTATTGGCTCTCGGCGCGGCAGCCATCGCATTGCCCGGCGTCGGCCGGCTGCTGGCGGCCGTGCCGCGTGCCTCTCGTCCCCTCGATATCTTGGTTCTGGGAGGTACCGGATTCTTCGGTCCGCATCAGGTCGAGTACGCACTCGCTCGCGGCCATCGCCTCACCCTTTTTAACCGCGGACACAAGGATGCCGCGACGATCTATGGGAATCGGGTCGAGGTTTTGATTGGCGACCGCGATGTGAAAACCTCACCTGGCCTCGCCGCCCTTGAAGGCACGCGACGCTGGGATGCCGTCATCGACAACTCGGGTTACGCCCCCCGACATGTACGCGATTCGGCACAACTTCTCAAAGGTAGGGTGCGCCGTTATCTGTTCGTGTCGACTGTCGCGGTCTATGCGGGCGTCGATGCTGTCTGTGTGGAAAGCTCGCCATTGCGCTCGCTCTCGAACCCCGAGAACGAGCAGTTGACGGGCCAAAGCTATGGCGAGATGAAGGCCGAGGGCGACCGAATCGTTCGCGAGCTCTATGGACCTGCAGCAATCATCGTGCGGCCCACCTATGCGGTCGGCCCAGGGGATGAAACCGATCGCTTTACCTATTGGGTGGCGCGCATAGCGGAAGGCGGTGTGGTGGTCGGTCCACGCGCCGATGCAAAGGACCTGCAGACCGTGGACGTGCGCGATCTCTGCCCTTGGATGGTGAGGCTGATTGAACGCGACACGGGCGGGATCTTCAACGCCGCCGCTCCGCCGCAGCCATGGGACCGTGTACTTGCCGGCCTTCAGCCTCTCAGCGAGCGGCCGGTGCGCTTCGTACGCCCACCTGCCGCAATTTTCCAAGAGCTGAAGCTGGATTTTCCTCTCGTGACGCCTACGATCGCCGGCGGGCACCTGGCGAATGAGCGCACGATGTTCGATGGCAGGCGCGCACTGCAGGCGGGGCTCAGCTATCGACCGCTAGCGCAGACGGGGCGCGACACGCTGGAATGGTGGCGTGCGCAGACGCCGGAGCGCCGCGCAGCTGCGGCAAGGTACTGGCCGACAGCTGAGCAGGAAAAGACCGTGCTCGAGTACATGTCGCGGACGTGATCGCCTTCGAAACTAAAGGGCGTCACTGCACCATGCCGCGACGTACCAGCACGATCGGCAAAGCATTTGCATCAGTCACGCTCTTCTAAGCTCGTTAATGAGGAAGCGCAATTGGCAGGTTCTTGCTCTGCTCAGTTTGCTGGATCAGTGCTGCGCAATTCGCGTTCTTCGCAAGACCACCGTCGACGAATGCCAGCACCGCGGCCACGGGCGTGAGCAGCGTTCCCAGCGCCGCGGCGCCGCCGGCTTGGGCGAGCACGTGCCCCGGTTCCAGCCCGATTTCGGGATGAGCGAGGGTGCCGTGAATTTCAATGGGCGCACGCAAACGAACCATTCGCATTTCTTTGGGCTTCCCCCTCAATTCGATGTGCAGTCCCTCGTCTTTTAGATTGATATCGCCACGGCCGGTCACGAGCACGTGGGTGGTATCCACCAACAGCGTGTTGGTCTTAAGATCGCCATCATCCGCCCGGAAGCTCGCGACTCCGCAGCGTATCTCGGTCTTGTCCTCCTTTTTGGTGAGCAGAAGGTCCAACCCCTTGGCGACGTTGATCCCGCTGAGTTCCGCAATCGCCGAGCGAATCTGACCGCTTGGAATTACGAAGGTGACATCGCCCGTGGCGTCCGCCGCCGCCTTGTGCACCGAACTGCCGGTGCCATGCAAGCGGATCCGTCCGACCATCTGGCCTCCGAGAGGCGCATCCGTGCTGCCCTTGGGCTTGATTTGCGAGAGATCGACGTGATCGAGCTTCATGTCGATGTCCGTCACCGGAGTGTCGGGCCTCGCATTTACAGCGACCGTTCCTGAGAACTGGCCCTCTGGCAGCGTGAAGTGCAGCGGATCGATGGAAATTTTCCCGTCATTGAGCCGCAGCCGCAGCTGTAGCTTCTTAATAGGCATTTTCTCTGTGTGAATGGACTCGGCCTCATAGTTGACCTCGGCGTCCATGTCACGCACCCGTTTCACCTGCAGATCGGCGTCCGGCAGCAAGAATCCAGTGTCTTTTGCCTGCAGGTCCACTTTCGCCACCGTGGGCCGCGCGCGCTTCCCAGGTTTGGACTTGGGGTTCGTGTCGCTGTCTTGTCCTTTGGACTGCGCCAGGGTGTCAGACTTGTTCTGAGCGGAGGCCTGGGTGCCCAAGGGCGCAGCCAGATCCTGGATGTTCAAGAGCGCCGAACGGAGATCGGCGCTCAAGAGCGGCCGGTCGCGATCTGTGTCCACCGATACGGTTCCGCTGATGTCGCTGCCGCCCAACCGACCTTGAAAATCCTTTACGGTGAATTTGAGATTGTCGCGAAGTACCGTGCCGCTTAGGTCATACGGCGGCGTATTGGGCAGCGCAAGACCGGTCAGGTAGTACACGTCGGCCAAGTCCTTGCCGCTCAGGTGAAATCTGGTTGTGACGGAGCCCAGGTCGAACGGGTGCTTGACCTCGGTATGCGCCTCCAACCGAATGTCGGCCGCGCGCACGTCCGCGTCGAAATCGTAAGGCTTGGCGGGGTCGACGTCGAGCAGCGGGCCGCCGTGCACGCGCAGGTCGAACGGTTTGCCGTTGAGGACACCCGTGCCGCGCAATTGCAGCGCGGTTTCGCCGCTGCCGCCATCGTGTTCGGCCACCGCCACGTCGCCCTTGAACTTGAGCTTGCGGATAGCATCGCTGGCCGTGAGCCTGCCATCGCTTAAGATCAATTGTTGAATCGCCGGGAGGTTCGTCGCTTTCGATGGCCGCTGAGGCGCCGGCTTGCGCGCACCTGGCGTCGTGAAGTCCCAGTTGGCGCGGCCGTCCTTGTCCCGCTCTAGATCGACATGGGGGCTGCGGATTTCAACGCGAGGAAACACCAAGTGAAATCGAAACAGCGACAACAAACTCAATTTCGCACTGATGTGTTCGACCTTGATCATCGGCCGGTCCGGAATCCAGTCGGCATTGGCGAGCGAAAAGTCCCCGATGGCAACGCTCGGGTGAAGGCTGAACAGATGTACCTTGGCCTCTCCCGCGATGGTTGCCCGGCGGTTGGTCTCCGCGGAAATTGCCTTGGCAAGCAGCGAGCGCCAGGCGTCGTCCGGAATCAACGCCAATACAATGAGCACCAGAACGATTAAAGCGAACGCGCCGATGAGGATGTTTCGCGCCCAGATCAAGGCACGATTCTTGGTTGGCGTCGGGATCGCAGCTGAATCCATGACTAATCCTCGCGAGCCGGGTGGCAGGCGGTGATTGTCTACGCCCTTTTCGGCGTTGCATGTCGCCTATTGCAAGAATCTGCCGTAGTCCCAAACCCACGTCCAGTTCGAAAAAATCAGGTTCGGACGATTCTGACCGGCGGTCGGCGCGTATGCCGGCGGCCGCGCATTCGAGTTAGCAGTAAAGGTCTCGCGGCAGCCAACGGCGATCGTCGGCATGCGGTGATTGAGTCCCAACTAGAACAGGTATTAGTACAAAATCGACGGCAGATAAGCACCGGCCGGTTCATTGTACAAGCCGGCGGTCATGAGCGTCATCTGAAAGACCAGCTTCAGCTCGCAGCTCAGGCACCATTCGAAAACCTCATGATTGCGTGTCGGCAGCAGAAATCCCGGTCCGGTAAATTCTGTTGCCGCGCCGATCAAGGCCTTCAAATCTTGATTTGTGCGCGCGACGGCGTGAGCGAGGAAGCCAATGGCCGTCCCGTATCCGGTAATCTCATCCAAGTGTACGACCACGCTTGCCGTGCGCGCGCGAATCGCGTCGCGCAGCTCGAGATCCCGGTCAAAACCATGAACGTCGCGGCACAAGTTGTTGCACTCTTCAACATCGCGCTCTTCGGCCAGCCGGACATCATAACCGGCAAACTTGGCATGCGGCGCGGCCCCTTGCAATAGCGACAGGGGTTCGCGGGTGACAAACCCGAGCTTGGTGTAGAGACACAGCGAACGATTGTGGTAACCCGCCTGTACCAGGCGGACCCCTGAGGCCCTTTGCAACGCTGCCCGATCGATTACGGCACACATCAGGCGTCTGCCCACGGCGTGATTTTGCACTTCGGGAGCCACAGAGATTGGGCCGACCCCAAAAATGGTTGAGCGCTCATCCATGAAGTTGCTGCCGACAATCTTCCCGCCCTCTTCCGCGACTACGCCGTAGAATCCTGGATCGCCGATGAGCATCGATGCGAGACCCGTGGCGACTTCGGGAGAAGGAAAATCTCGCGGGAAATTGTGCTTCTCCGCGAGGCTGTTGAAAGCGTCATACAGAATACGGCCGCAGCCCGCCGCATCGTCTTTGTTAGCGTTGCGAATATTCATAATCGAACCCCCTGCCCGGCCGAAAAACCCATTGCGGCTGCGAAGCCGCATTGTTGCATTGTGCATCCTCGCCCACCAGGCTGGTGATCACGGCGCGGCAGCGGGTGTGGATATCATTCTGCCGGCAACTAATCTGCGGATGCGGTAGAAAGCGTATCCGATGAGGTTGGTCAGGAAAATGGTGGCGGTGATCTTGATGGCGAAGTGAAGAGGATTGGGAACGTCGACAAAAGGATAAACACTGGTGGCGCAGGTAAAGAGCGTCGCAAAGAAGCCGACGATGCAGAGCACGGCGACCCATCTCGGGATGCGCACCCGCACGAGCTTTGCCCCGATCAGGGGGATGGCGAACATCGCCAAATAGGCGAGGCCGTAGAGGATATTCGACGCGTTGTTGAGCACCGCGAACGCCTCGGCTGCCCGGACGCCCGCGGAAGCTAGAACGAGCAGCGCAGCGACGAGAAGGGAAGCGACGAGGATGGAGTTGGTTGGGGTGCGGTAGTGCGGGTGAAGACGTGAGAACCAAGGTGGAATGAGGTGATCCCAGCCGGCGACCATGGGCAGCCGGGTAACGCCGGTAAAGATGAGACTGGCTGCACCGACTATGCGGATCTGCAAAAGAAGAATGACGAGTCGCGCAAGGAAGTTGGCAAAGCCTGAGTCACCGAACGCCAGGCGCAGCGTCTGCGGGATGGGCGCGATGTAATTGATCGTCGCGCCGGTCAGCTCGTGGAACGCCAGCACCGAGGCCGTTCCGAGTGTGAACATCAGAAAGATGATGGGCGAGGCAATGAGGATGGAGCGGCCGATATCGCGGCTGGGCGCCTTCGACTCGCCGGCCATGATGGCGATGTACTCGATGCCGGCCGCCGCGAACAGCGTCTGACCAATGAGCGCGAGCGAAGTCGCGTTGGATTCCGGAAGCTTCAGATCGAAAGGCGCGAAATGGATGGGAGCGTGATGCTTGAGCGCCCAGAGCGGCGCGAGAATCAGCAACGCGAACGCGGCTATCATTGCAAGGCCGGAAACATTGTGAATCCATTTGCCGATCGCGAGCCCACGAACCGCGGAGAGCGCCAGCACGCTCAGAACCGCGGCAAGAAAGCAGAAAACGACGAGGTGATTTTCCGGAATCCAGGCGGCGCGCGGGCCGACCATGTAGGCGAACTCACTGGGGATTTGAAACAGGATCGTGGCGATGGTTGAGAGTGCGTAGGCCCAGATGTTCCAGGCGACAAGAAAACCGGCCGTATCGCCGAATGCGCGGCGGGTCCACACGTAGAGGCCGCCCTCGAGAGGCATCTCCCGGTTTAAATGATAGACCGCAGCGGCCATGGGCAGGTAAAAAGCGCCGAAGGCCAGCAACCAAACGACGGTTTGTGCATGACCGAGACCCGCGGCGATGCCCACCCAGGCACTGCCCACGACGGTGAGCACCTGCGACAGCACGAGATCGCCAAGGTTTAGCTGGCGCGCCAGGTCTTTGGCGGCGGTGGAACCGCCAGCGGCAGACTGCGCATCCGAAAGGTGTTCGCTCAATGGACGTACCCGGCCAGCGATGCGGGATTGCCGGCCATCCACCTGAGGATCGCGTCCGTTCTACTGATTGCCGGCGCCTCCCACCAAGGGCGCCAGGCTCGCCCGCTGCAGTGCTTGATCGAATGGTGGAAAATCGTTCTGCAAAATTTTCTGGTAGTCCAAATCGACGCTCGCCACCTCGGATTCGTAGGTCTGCAATAAATTCAATTGAGTTGCGCTGGGCTTGAAATCCGCGCTTCCCGCCACATCGCCTCCACCGGTTCCCACCTCGGCATTGAGCCAGATGAGATCGAGATAAACCCCATAAGGTTCGACGAAGTACTTGTCATCACTGTCGCGCAATGCCCGCGAAACCAGTCGCGTCTCGACTGCCTGCAGCTTCTTATCGAGATCTTCGGCTGCCGTGAGCAGCTGCTTTTTATCTCGCTCTTGCGCATCGCTCAATACGACGGGAGGCGCTGCTGCAGGTTCGCTATCGGGTTCATCCCCTTCTTCAGCGATGGGCGGCTTCGGCTGGTCGGAGTTCTTGGCCGGCCGAAGCATGGTCCCCACCACCTCAATCTGCTTGCGCTGCCACTCGATTTGATTGACGGTATCGGACACGTGGCTGATATCGTTTCGTATTTGAAGCAGCGTTTTGACGGAAAGTTCCAGATCGGCGCCCGACCCCGGCGCATTCGGATCGCTCAACACCGTCAGAGGCTGCGTGTAGGATTGTCCATCCACCTTGAGACGCACCGAGTAGACGCCGGGAGCCGCGATCGGTCCGGCTTCGCCGGGTTTGGAACCCCAGTGTGTAATGGGCCGCGAGTCGGCATCGCGGAAGCGCGGCTCTTCCCAGATGTGTGAATTATCGGGAGCTACGGTGCGCAGGGCAATAACCCGCGGCGAGTCATAGCGCATATCCCAGTTTACGCGGTTGATGCCGACGACAAGATCCTTCGGCTCCTTCTTTTCGAGTGTACGCACCACGCTTCCGCGAGAGTCGAGAATCTCGAGTTCCACGGGGTCCTTCGGCGCAGCCTTCATCGAAAAATTCAGCATCACTTGCGCGCCGCGCACGAATCGATACGACGGTCGCGGCTCAAACAACACAACCGGCGCATCCGAACGATGCTTGATCATCTGCTCCAAGGGCGTAATGTCGTCCAGGATGAACAGCCCGCGGCCGTAGGTCGATATCACCAGATCGTGAAATTTGGGCTGCACCACCACCCAGGTCACGGGTGAGGCGGGCAGTCCCGCCTGCATCGCCGTCCAATGCCCGCCCTCATCCAGTGAGTAGTACAGGCCGTTTCCAGTCCCGGCAAACAGCAGCCCGGCGCAGTTGGGATCATCTGTGACGCTGCGAACGTACGACAGCGCGTGCTTGGGCAAGTTGCCATTGATTCGCTTCCACGTTTTGCCGAAATCCGCTGTTTTATAAATGAATGGCTCGCGGTTGTCCTCCAGATGCAGATCCACACTGACGTAGGCAGTCGCGGGATCGAAGCTTGACGGCGCGATGCTGGTAATGGTCCCGTGTGCGGGCAGACCGCTCAGATGAGCCGCGACATTGGTCCAGTGTGCCGTCGCATCTTGCGTGTACCAGAGTTGACCGTCATTGGTTCCGGCCCAGATGAGCCCCTTCTGAATCTTGGAGGGAGCGATTGCAAATACGACCTCACCGTAGAATTGACCGAGGTTGTCGCCGACGATTCCTCCCGACGGAACGATATGCGCAGGATCTTGCGTGGTCAGGTCGGGACTGACCACGGCCCAGCTCTGGCCGGCATTGGTAGTCCGGAAAATCACCTGGCAACCGTAGTACACCGTATCGTGATCGAAAGGATCGACCACGAGCGGCGGAGTCCAGTGGCAGCGATATTTGAGATCGTTTGGCGGTGAGTCCAAGGTGTGTTTCCAAGGACTGACGGAGTGCGCCTCTTTATATCGGGCGTCCCAGCGCGTCACCGCGTCGCCGTAGCAGGTGGCCCACACGATCTTTGGGTCGGCGATATCGGGAACCGTAAATCCCGACTCGCATCCGCCCATGTGGCGGTCCCAGCCGGTTTCCTGGGAATCATAAGGCACGCTCGGGCCGCGCATGTTCCCGTCGTCCTGCATGTTGCTGTAAAAGTAGTACGGAATCTGTTCATCCACGGCAACGTGGTACATCTGACCGATGGGCAATGTGACGCGATGAAAACCTCGTCCGTGCACCGTGGTGATAATCATCCCGGCATCGTCGGTGATTACGAAACGATCGGCATTCTTCGGATCGATCCAAATGTCGTGGGTATCGCCGCCCCAACGGACTTCGTGAAAATTTTCGCCCGAATCTAATGATTGATGGAAGGAACTGTTGGCGACATAGACTTCATTGTCCCGGGCCGTCGATACGGCAAGCCGAATGTAGTAGCCGGCGCGGCCAATCAATGCTCGTTGGGAATTGACCGCCTTCCAGTGCTCGCCGGCGTCATCGGATCGCCACATGGATCCCTGGTCTTTGGTTTGCATCAGCGCATAGATGCGATTCGAATTGGTGGGTGCGATTGCCACGTCGATCTTCCCCACCGGCGCATGCGGCAGGCCCTTTTCATCAATACGCGTCCATTTCGTTCCACCATCGTGCGAAATGTACAATCCGCTGCCTGGGCCGCCGCTGAACTCGCCCCAGGTGTGCATCTCCACCTGCCACATGCCGGCGATCAGGGTGTGGGGGTCGTGTGCATCCAAGGACAAACCCGAGCATCCGACGTTCTCGCCCGCAAACAACACTCGCTCCCAGTGCTGCCCGCCGTCGGTCGTGCGGTAGACGCCGCGCTCTTGCTGCGGCCCGGTCGCCCGTCCTAAAACGCAGACAAAGACGATATCTGGATTCGAGGGGTGAACGATGATCCGGCCAATTCGGCCGGAATCCGGCAGCCCAACGTTGCGCCAGCTGTTGCCGCTGTCAGTCGATTTGTAGATCCCGTTGCCCATGACGTCGCTGTCGCGGATCATCCAGGCCTCGCCCGTGCCTGCCCACACCGTGTTGGGCTCCGAAGGCGCGACGGCGAGAGCACCGATGGCGGCGACCGGCTGCTTGTCGAAGATCGGCGCCCAGCGATTTCCGCCATCCACGGACTTCCAGACACCGCCCGAGGCCGCGCCCGCGTAGTACACGCTCGGATCGCCGGGGACACCGGCAACCGCAGCGATACGATTGCCGATTTTCGGCCCTACGAAGCGGAATCGAAACTCGCTTTCATGTTCGGCATCGCTCGCCGGTTGATCCGCCCACGCCAGGCTGGCGAAAGTTGCCGCCGCCGCGAACCATAATCCGAGCGTTTTTTTGCCCATCCCCCACCCCCTAATGTCCTGCTATTTTTGAGAATGACAGCAGCCGCTGTCGTGGCGCCCATTGACGCGACATCAACGCGATGTTGAGCGAATGATAGGCGGTCCGATTCACTTCTCGCGAGTGCAGACCACCGTGCAGGTCCGTCCTTCGACTCGATGCCCCGCGGCGCAGTCGGCCGAAAATAGAGCTGCAACATGATAACCGTATGCCCGCAAATTTGAACGAATACCCCATTCAACCGTCCGTGCGCCGCCGCCTACGGAACTGAGTTGCCGGCGGGTGGCGCGCGCGTGGCGACCGGCGTGAGCAGGACATTGACAGTACCGAGTATTTTAATCGGAGGTATGTTGCGCGCGCCGCCGTCTGCAATGGCAATCCTGATGTCGCGCGCCTGGTTGGGCGGGACCGAGGCAGCGGATACTCCATTCTGGTCGAACACCGTCGTACAGACTGCTCTGATGCAGTCCTGAACCACAAGATAGTAGCCATAGTCGGTCAGGGCGTATGTCGGTGAATCGTTGTAAAGCCGTGCCACAATCCTGGCGACGCTGCCGCGTTCCGCACCGGCTTCGGCACGTATCTGATCGAATCTAATCTCCGCGACAGGTATCCGATTTTTCGCCTCCGGGTCCGCCTTGTCGATATTCGCGATGTGAAAGCGCTCGAAATCGAGCGGCTTTTGCTCAATTGAGGGCGGCACCGCGGCGCCCAAGGCAACGGGTTCCCCACGTTTCGCAATGAGCACGATGGCCACGACGGCGACAATCGCGACGCCGATGGCGGAGAGGCTAAATGCTCGGGTCTTCGGAAAAAGAAACGCCAGCGCCACCAGGACCAAGACCACCATCCATAGCATTGCTTCGATTTTCATTCGATCTTCATCCCGGTACCTCACCTCTTCGGCGGAAGAAGGTCCGAAACTGCCTCCGCGGGCCGACACAACCTTACACCCCGGGGTGTAACCACGATCGGTCGATTGATCAAAATTGGGTTTATCAGCATCTGCTCGATGAGCTGGGAATCGGTCCAGTGATCTGCAGCAAGGCCGAGTTCATCGTAGGGGGTGCCCCTCTGACGCAGCAACTCACGTGGACGAATCCCCATCCGCCGGAGCAACGACTCGAGTGTCGGCCTGTCCGGCGGGGTCTTAAGGTACTCGATGACCGTGGGCTCAATACCGGCCGCCCGGATCAGTGCCAGGGTATTGCGGGAGGTTCCGCACGAGGGGTTATGATAAATCGTGACCGGGACGGATTCGAGCATTCAAGGCCTCGGCTTTTTTTGGCGCCCCGATTCTGAAGCTCACCGGTGCGCATTCAGTGTGCACCCGAGCGCGGCCGCAGGTCAAAACGCCGCTGCGGGTCTGCTGACAGCGAAAAATGTTCCGTCGTGGTTTAATGGTTTGCCGATTTCATGGGTGCGAATCCGGGGAAGCTGTTACAACCAAGCCACTGGAATGAAGATCTCCTTTCCGATCGTAGGAATCGGTGCCTCAGCGGGCGGCATCGATGCATTTCACAGCTTTTTTAATCACATGCCGGCGAACTGTGGAATGGCGTTTATCATCCTGCTGCACTTGCCGGCTGATCGCAAGAGTATGCTCGCGGACATTCTTGCGCGTTGGACCTCGATGCGTGTACTCGACGGGGCCGATGGCGCGCTCATCGAAGCGAATTGTGTCTATGTGCCGCCTCCGCACTCGCTGGTGACTGTATCGGACGGCCGCCTAGGCGTGCGGCTCCCACCTGAAACGAACGATCGGCTGTTTCGGCCGATTGATGGATTTTTCGACTCCTTGGCCTCTTCATTGCGGGAAAGCGCCGTGGGTATCGTGCTTTCCGGCACTGGCAGCGACGGAGCTTTGGGGCTCAAAGCGATCAAGGAATGCGGCGGGCTGACCCTCGCTCAGGGAACTGACGGCTCGGCGCCCCAGTACGCAGAAATGCCGGCGGGCGCCATTGCCACGGGCGCCGTGGATCTCGTCGTTCCGGTGGAGAAAATGCCGGAACAACTACTGCGCTTGCTGGCGGATGGCGCGGCGCCTGCCGCCGAGAAGAAGGGGGGCAATCAGCTTGAGGCTTGCAGGCTCGAGATCTGTGCCGTTTTACGTGCGGCGCTGGGCCACGACTTTAGCGGCTATCGGTCTCAGACCTTCATGCGCCGCGTTGAGCGGCGCGTGAAGGTCTTGAACGTTGCATCGCTGCAAGACTAAGTCGGGCGTCTGAAAGGCGACCACGATGAGGTGCGGCTGCTATTCCGTGACCTGCTCATTCGTGTCACGAGTTTTTTTCGTGATGAGGAGACATTTGCGGTACTCGAGGCAAAAGTCATTCCTCGACTATTCGAAGCCAAGAAAGCGGATGACACCGTGCGCCTCTGGGTTCCCGGCTGCGCCACCGGCGAGGAAGCATATTCGCTCGCGATTCTGTTACGCGAGCACATGGACAAGCTCAAAGGCGCTCCCAAGGTACAATTGTTTGCAACGGACATCGACGATTCTTCCATCGCGACCGCGCGGCTCGGCCGCTATCCAGCCACTCTGCTCGATGGCTTGGCGGACGAACGCCGTAAACGCTTTTTCGCGTCCTCACAGGGGAGCTACGTAGTCAGCAAGGAAATTCGCGATCTTTGCACTTTTTCGACACACAGCTTGATACGCGATCCTCCGTTCTCGCGCATGAACCTGGTCTCCTGCCGCAATCTCCTGATTTACATGAACACGGAATTGCAGGCAAAGATCATTCCCATATTTCACTATTCTCTTGTCACGGGAGGCATCCTGCTGCTGGGCGGATCAGAATCCACCGCACAGCACGCAGATCTATTCGAGCCGGTGGACAAAAAAGCGCGAATCTTTCGCCGCCAGCCCGCGTCGAGCCCGGATTTGCCGGTGGACTTTAGCACCTCCTTGGATTACTCCGGACCCGCCTCTCATCCTTCAAATTTTCCACCATCGCAAGGTGCCGTGATCGATACTAAAGAGAACTCGTCAATTCCTCGCGAGCACAAATCTGAGGGAATCCCCGGGCATGGCGGCCGACGCGACCGCGCCGCCACTTATGAACATTTGTTCGCAGCTCTCGCTCCCAGCACGGGAAATATCGAGCTGCTGCAGAGCGCACTCCTGAACATCCGCGAGGAACTGCAGTCCCTGCAAGAAGAGCATCAAACCGCGCTCGAGGAGCTGCGCAGCTCCAACGAGGAATTGCATTCGGTCAACGAGGAAATGCAGTCGACCAACGAGGAATTGGAAACCTCGAAAGAGGAACTTCAGTCGCTGAACGAGGAACTGCACACCGTCAATGGCCGGTTGACCGAAAAGCTCGACGAGCTGGCGCAGGCCAACAGCGATCTGCGCAACTTGTTTGACAGCACTGAAATTGCGACCATTTTCCTCGATCGTCATTTGCTCATTCGAAGTTTCACGCACGCCATCGCCACTCTCTACAATCTGATCCCGAGCGATCAAGGCCGTCCGTTGACCGACATCGTCAGCCGCCTGAACTATCATGGTTTGCGGGAGGACGTCGCCTTCGTCTTGTCCACGCTGGATCCGTTGGAGAGACGCGTCACTCGGACCGATCGCTCAGTGCACTACATTATGCGAATCTTGCCGTACCGGGATCCTGACAGCACCGTGAGCGGCGTTCTGATCACCTTCGTCGATGTGACCAGCATCGTTCAAGCGGAAGCCGCTCTTGTGGAAGCCGATGTGCGCAAGGACGTATTTTTGGCGACGCTGTCGCATGAATTGCGCAATCCGCTCGCGCCTATTCGCACCGCCGTGCAGGTGCTGCAGGCGCCGAATTTGCCGGAGAACGAGGTGCTGCGGGCACATTCGATCATTGCGCGTCAAGTGGCCCATATGAGCTCTTTGCTCGACGATCTGCTGGATGTATCGCGCATCACCCGGGGTGCGTTTCTTCTCAAGAAGGAATACGTTGATGTCCAGCTGCTGCTGGAGGACGCGGTGGAGGCCGTGCAGCCGGCGATGGATGCCAAACGCCATACCCTGCGGGTCGAATACCCGCCGTGGCCAATCATCATCGAAGTGGACCCGCTGCGCATTACCCAGATTGCGACCAATCTCTTGACCAATGCAGCCAAGTACACTCCGGCCGGCGGACTGATTTGGCTCGGAAGCCGCTTCGAAGCCAATGCGCTGGTCATTTATGTGCGCGATAACGGCATTGGCCTCACGCCGGAAATGATTTCGAAGATCTTCAACATGTTTACGCAAATCGAATCGGATCTGGGCCGTTCGGAAGGCGGCTTGGGCATTGGCCTGGCACTCGCAAAAGGACTCGCTGAGCTGCACGGCGGTCGAATTGTGGCCAGCAGCGCCGGACTCGGACAGGGCAGCGAATTCGCGATCACGCTTCCCAAGACCCTGATCGTCGAGAAATCGCAGGAGCGGCAGGCGGTTGCCGAGGATGGCGCGATCAACGCAGTGACGAAGCGAATTTTGGTGGCGGACGACAATCCAGACGGTGCCGAGACCATGAGCATGCTGTTGAAATTGGCGGGTCATGAAGTTTATCTTGCACACTCGGGCACTGAGGCGCTCGAAGTCGCCAAGCGTGAGCGGCCCGATATCGCCGTGCTCGACATCGGCATGCCGGACTTGAATGGCTACCAGGTGGCGGAAAGGATTCGCCATGAGGCTTGGGGCGAGCGTATAAAACTCATAGCGGTGACTGGTTGGGGTCAGGCGGAAGACAAACGCCGCGCATTGAGCGCCGGATTCAATCATCACTTGACGAAACCCGTGGACCCCGGTCAGCTGGAGGCGCTCTTCGCAACCTGATGCCGTCCAATTTGCTGGAGCCCTAGCGCCACGAAGCATGCATAGCGGCGCGCCGACGGCGATCACTTCGACGCCTATCCGCCGCTGCTGGCCCTTAGCCGCGCTGCTTGCGCTCCGGCCTCCCACTCTCCTCAGTAGGCCGAACCAGCCAGGCCGTGTTAAAGACGATGCGCCAGACGGCGCCCGCGCCGGCCCTTTTAACCAGCAGCGCCAACGCGTGGAAATCCTGAACCGTCGCCGTAGATCCTGAGATCGCCATCCCGATCGAGTTGTACTTCGGCTCGGCAGCGACGCCATTGATGAAGGGAAACAGCAGATGTGTCCTGCCGCCGTGCGCGACAACGCGCGTCAGAGTCTCATCGATGTCCGCCGGATCGAAGGGTTTCGAATCGCTCATGTCCATGTCAAACGCCCGCGAAGCGCCGTTTCTGCTTGCCGCCCGCCAATGGCAGCCGGCTCTCGTCAATAATCTGGCCGCCCTTCATGACGAATACGATGGCCTTGGCGTTGTTGATATCCGCGGTTGGATCCTTGCTGAGCAGCACCAGATCCGCGAGTTTGCCTCTGTCCACGGAACCAAGCTGGTCTGCCTTGCCGAGAAAAACCGCGCCGTTGTACGTGGCAATTCGCAGGGTATCGAGCGGCGAGATGCCGGCCGTCACCAACAGCTCCAGTTCGCGCTGGGTGGCGGCGCCGTTGCTTTGGTCCGTGCCGCAGGCCACGACGCCGCCGGCCGCGTGAATCTTGCGGATGTTCTCCTCGGCAATCGGCGTCATGATTTTCATCCACCACGTCCAGGGTCGCGCCTGCCACTCGGCCCGGGTCTGGGTTTTAAGATGCTCGCGCTCTTCGGCAGTCAACGAAGCCGCATAAAGCGGCTGGTCCAAGTATTCCGGGTGTTCGGCCAAGCGGCTGTAATTCTCGCCGATTGTGAGTGTGCTTGCGAAGGGAATCTTCTTGGCGCCCATCAATTTTACAAACGAATCGCTGACGGGTCCCTGAATGACCGGGTGCGCGAGGGTATCGACACCCGCATAGATGGCCTCGAGCGAACGCAGCTCGCTGGAAACGTGCACGGTGGTGCGAATCCCGTGCTGATTGTAGTAACGGGTAATCTGCTCCAGGAGCGGCACCGGCATCAACGGGATCATCGGCCTGGAACCCCAGCCCTCCTCTTCCAGCGTCAGCTTCAACATATCCGGTTGCTGTTCCGCGATATGTTTGTCGAGCAACGCCTTGTCCTTCTCGAAATCGCTGATGCGCACTGCGATGCTGTCGCCGTGGCTTCCGGGATAAGTGATCAAATTCCCGGTCGCAAAGATTCGAGGCGAGAGAATCTTGCCGGCGCGCTCGTCGGCCCGCAGCGGCAGGATGTGGTCGGCGCGATTGCCGGCGTCAAATACGGTCGTGACGCCGGCGTAGAGAAAACTTGCGAGCGCCGCCTCGCCTTCCGCGCGATTGGCCGGCCCCAGCGGCGCGTCCACCCTGCCGCTGACATCGAAGCCGCCGCGCAGGTGGATGTGCACATCGATCAGTCCCGGGATCAAGTATTTGCCCGCGCCGGCAATGCGGCGCCCTTTGAGTCCGCGCGCGATCGCGCTGGGTGTGACCGCGGTGATACGCTCGCCCTCAACAGCCACCGTCATGTCCGGTTGCGGCTGATGAATACCGTCAATCAGTGTGACGTGCTCGATCACCCAGTTATCGGCGTGCGCGGTGAACGATGCCAGCTGCGCAAGCGCGCAGGCCGCGAGAACGATTCCGTGCCTCATGTATGGATCCTTTTGCTCAATGTTCATGCCGATGATGCTCGTCCGGAAAGTGCGGGTGCGCGTGACGTAACGGCGGGTGGGTATGCGTATGCGTGTGCGGCTCGGCGCCATCCTGACCGGCATCATGACGATGCTGATGGTGCGAGTCGTGGACATGCAAATGATAGTGGGTCAGATGAGCATGCGTGTGCTCGTGCTCGTGCCGCTCGGTGAGGTGCAGCCAGAGTCCGGCCATCATCAAACCACTGGCGCAAAGCAGCTGAGCCGTGACCGGCTCCCCAAACAAGACGACAGCGATCAATGCACCTGCGAAGGGTGCGATGGAAAAGTAGGCGCCCGCTCGGGCAGTTCCGAGATGCCGCAGGGCAATCACAAAAAGCACCAGACTGAGGCCATAGCCGGTCAGCCCGACCGCCCCCGCGGCCAATACGGCGGCGGCAGTCGGCATTGAGCGTCCCAGGGAGGCCGCAATTGCGACATTGACCGTACCGGCCGCCAATCCTTTCAGCATGGCAATTTGCGCGACATCATTCAGAGCGACTTTGCGGGTGAGGTTGTTGTCGATCGCCCACGCAAGACAGGCGCCGGCTATCGCTGCGGGCCCAACGACGTCGCCCCAGACGAACCTGCCATGGACGCTCAATACCAATGCGCCGGCTGTGATTGCCAGGACTCCCAGCGCAACTCGTCGATCGTAGTTTTCTCGAAATACAAACCAGGCGATCAGAATGGAGAATACCCCTTCTAGATTCAACAGCAGCGAGGCGCTCGATGCCGTCGTGGCACTCAGTCCGAACATCATGAGGACCGGGGCAATGATGCCGCCTGCGATGATCGCCCCCGCCAGCCACCGGCGATCCGCGCCGCGCAGGCCGGCTTCATCGGCACGTGGTGCGCTCAGAAAAGAACGCAGCGCCTGGTAAATTCCAAGACCGATACCGGAACCCAGATAAAGCAGTCCCGCCAGCATCCAGGGATCGATATCCCGAACCAAGCCCTTTGCCAGCGGCGTGCTCGCGCCGAACAGCACGCCCGCCGAAATGGCGCTGAGCGCTCCCGGATTAGTGATTCGGTCCATCATTCCGCTGCAAATAACCGCCGCCGGTGAAGCCCGCCCGAAAGCATACCGCAGTCCCATTGATTTGGCCCCGTAATGCCCGCAGCATTGACTTTAGGCCCAAGCCCAACCCAAAGGATTTGTTGATGCGAATGACCGTTACCTTAGATGAACTCCAGGTCGACACGGCCTTGTACGACTTTGTCAATAACGAGGCCATGCCGGGGACGGGCGTGCACGCTCAGGATTTTTGGCAAGGTTTTGCATCCCTGGTTCGCACTCTGTCACCTCGCAACACCGAACTGCTGCGCCAACGAGACGACTTGCAGGCAAAGATCGACTCCTGGCATCGACAGCATCCCGGGCCCGGCTTCGATCACGCAAAATACAGGTCCTACTTGAGCGAGATCGGCTATCTGGCGAAAGTAGGAGCGCCCTTTGCCGTCAGCACGGCAAACGTCGATGCGGAGATCGCCCGGATCGCCGGTCCACAACTGGTGGTGCCGGTGAACAATGCGCGTTACGCGCTCAATGCGGCCAACGCTCGCTGGGGCAGCTTGTACGATGCGCTCTACGGTACCGACGCGATTCCGGAGGACGGCGCGCCGCGCGGCGGCAAGTACAACCCGCAACGCGGCGCGAAGGTCATCGCTTTCGCGCGAGACTTTTTAGATCAAAACTTTAGCCTGGCCGACGGCTCGCATCACGATGCGGTGAACTATCGGGCGGCAGCGCATGGGCTGGAGATCATCCTCAAAAACAACCGGACCACCCGTCTGAAGCATTCCGCGGCGTCCAAAGGCTTTCAGGGCGAGCGCGATGCTCCGAATGTGCTCTTGCTCGAGCATCATGGTTTGCACGTCGAACTGCATGTCGATAGGACGCACTATATCGGCCGCGATGATCCGGCGGGAATCAGCGATGTCGTGCTCGAATCCGCGATCACGACGATCCAGGACTGCGAGGACTCGGTCGCGGCAGTGGACGCCGAGGATAAGATTCGCGTTTATCGCAATTGGTTGGGATTAATGAAAGGCAGTTTGGAGGCCCGCGTCGACAAGCCCGGCCACGACCCGGTCATGCGTCGTCTCAATGCCGATCGCCGCTATCGGACCTACAACGACGGGGAGTTCGTACTCCCCGGACGCAGCCTGATGCTGGTGCGCAATGTGGGCCATCACATGCTGAGCGGCGTTGTGTCATCGCAAGGCGCGCCCGTCCCGGAAACCTTCATCGATGCAGCGGTAACGGTGCTCATCGCAATGCACGATCTGCGCGGCCAAACCGCACATCGCAATTCGCGCACCGGTTCCGTCTATGTCGTCAAGCCCAAGATGCATGGACCCGATGAGGTAGTGTTCGCCGGCCAACTCTTCGGCGCGGTTGAGAAATTTTTGGGACTGCCTGAGAACACGGTGAAGATCGGCATCATGGATGAAGAGCGGCGCACCACCGTGAATCTCGCGGAATGCATCCGCGGCGCGCGCGAGCGGGTGGCATTTATCAATACCGGCTTCCTGGATCGCACCGGCGATGAGATTCACACCTCCATGCAGGCCGGTGTCGTACCCCGGAAGAGCGAGCTGAAAAAGGCGCTGTGGCTCGACGCGTATGAACGCCAGAACGTCGACATCGGCCTGGCCTGCGGGCTGCCCGGACACGCGCAAATCGGCAAGGGCATGTGGGCCATGCCCGACCTCATGGCCGACATGCTCAAGGCCAAAATCGCCCACCCTCTCGCAGGCGCAAACACGGCGTGGGTGCCTTCGCCGACCGCCGCGACCTTGCACGCCCTGCACTATCATGCGGTGAACGTTGCCGAGGTTCAGGCGCGTCTCGCGCAGCGCCCGCGGGCGTCGCTCGATGAAATTCTGACGCCGCCGCTCGTCGCTGAACCGCAATGGAGCAGGCCGGATATCGAGGAGGAGCTGAGCAACAATGCGCAGAGCATTCTGGGATACGTGGTGCGCTGGATCGACTCGGGCGTTGGCTGCTCCAAGGTGCCCGACTACTACGATGTCGCTCTGATGGAGGATCGCGCAACCTTGCGCATCTCGAGCCAACACGTCGCGAATTGGCTGCTGCATGGCGTTTGCTCCGCCGAGCAGGTCCTGGCGGCGCTGAAAAACATGGCTCGGGTGGTGGATCAACAAAATGCGGGCGACCCTGAGTATCGCCGCCTGGAAGACAATCCCGATCGCAATGTCGCATTCGAGGCCGCGCGCGATCTGATATTCAAAGGACGCGAGCAGCCCAACGGCTACACCGAAGTCATACTCACGGCACGTCGAATCGAAAGAAAGGTGCAGGCTGCGCGGCACCTGGGTTAGTTGCGTTGCGCTAGCCACCCAACTGAGCCGCAAGCCCCAGGATGGAAGCGGCCGACACATCGACAGCTGCGGGGGCGCTGTCACCAAAACCGGGCCGCTCCTGCGGGCGGGCGATATATGCCGTTCGTAGGCCATTCGCAGCGGCAGCCTGTAGATCGCTGCCGTGCGCCGCGCACATCAGGCACTGGTCCGGCGTCAAACTGAACGCATCGACCGCCGCCCGATAGACCTGGTTCATCGGCTTATACGCTCTCGCGTAATCCGCCCCCAGAATCGCATCCCAATGCAGGTCATTGCGCCGGGCGAGATCGCACATCAAAGAGGTATTGCCGTTGGACACGGGAGCGATCAAGTATCGCAGCCGCAACCTTGACAGACCGGCCCGGACGTCCGGCCATGCGTCGAGCTGGTGCCACGCCATCGTGAGACGCTGCAAATCGTCCTGCGCGAGATGCTCGAGGCCAAATTGCGGCAGGATTTTTTGCAGCGTCCGCCGCTGCAGCACATCCAGCTTGGTGTATGCGATTTGACCGGTTCGCACCGCTTCCATGGCCGGCTGATATTGATCGCGCCATGCATCGGCAAAGGCGGTCCAGTCCAACGCGATCCCTTGGGGTGTGAGCAGGGCTTGCGCAGCGGCCGCCACGCCCGATCTCCAATCGACCAGAGTTCCGAAAACATCGAAGAACAGGGCCTTGACGCTGTCCGGGCGCATCTCAAACTATCGGACGGCCGTGGGCATTCTCACGATGGCGCCGTCTTTCATCACAAAGGACACATGCTCCACCGCCGTGATGTCCTCGAGCGGCGAGCCCGGCACCGCCACAATATCGGCGAAGTAACCCGGCTTGAGTTCGCCGATTTGTCCGCCCCAACCGAGCAGCTTGGCCCCGTTGATCATATCGGCTTGCAGCACCGCCAGCGGCCTCATTCCATACTTCACCATCAGCTCTAGCTCCCGTGCCTGGGTACCATGAGGAAACGGACCGACATCCGAGCCCACCGCAAAGGGAATTCCAGCCGCGACCTGCTTTTTGAATTCCTTGACCTTGTAATCGAACATTGGTCGCTCGCGCCTTGCCCCCGCCTCCGATTCATTCATGAAGTACTCGAATATTGTAAAGGTCGGCACCGCCGGAATGCCCTTTGCCTTCATGATTCGCATGGTCTCATCACTCAGCTGTGTGCCGTGATCGATCGAGGCCACGCCCGCCTGTGCGGCGTACAGCGTACCCGGCTCACCCGTGGCATGGACCGCGACCGCGCCGCCGAACCGCGCGGCCTCATCGATGGCCGCCTTGAGTTGCGCGACCGTATATTGATAAGGCGTATGCAGCACGCCGGCCTGCATGGAATCGGGGCCGGTTTCATACATTTTAACGAAGTCGGATCCTTCCTTATGCTGCTGCCTGATGGCGGCGACAATTTCATCGGCGCTATCGGCATAGGTGGCGTTGGACAAGACGTGCTGCGCGGGATTGAAGTGGTTGGCGTCCTCGTGGCCGCCGAGAATATCGATCGCGTTTCCCGAAATCCGCAGCCGCGGACCCAAGATCAGGCCTTTGTTGATCGCATCGCGCACCGCGCTGTCGGCGGATCCCGCGCCCTCTGTGCCCATGTCGCGTTCGGCGGTAAATCCGGCCATCAGGTCTGCTTTGGCGGCCAGCGTCGCCAGGATGGTCCGTTGCGGCACCGATTCTTCAACCGTCTGCAGGTCTTCGGCACCCGGATGCAGAAAGAGGTGCACGTGGGCGTCAATGAGGCCCGGCAGCAGCGTGGTATCGCCCAGGTCGATGACCTCCGCGCCGGTTGGATGCGATACCGAGGCTCCGACGGCGGCAATGCGTTCACCTTCGATCAGAATCTCGGCCGGCGAAAACATGCGCCCGGTGTCGATCTCCAGCAGGCGCGCGGCGTGCAGAACGATTGGATGTCCGGCGGCGGTCTGTTGGGCGGCCTGCGCTTGCGCAGGCTGGGCGAGCGCCGAGCAGAGCGCGAGCGTTGCGGCCCAACACAACCCGCGTCGAGTTGCGTTCAATGCAGCATTCGAGTTTCGGTCGGGCATCTGAAAATCTCCGGTCGCTAGTTCAACGGCGGAAACAACGACGGCGGATGTCGATGCCTTGTCGCCTGCTCGTAGGCATACGCGAATTTTATCAGCGTACCCTCATCGAAAGCATCCCCAAAAAACGTCAAGCCGGCCGGCAGATTTTCGTGCGTGTAGCCCATGGGCACGGTGATCGCCGGAAAGCCGGTTTGTGGCGACAGCACCTGGCTGTTGTCGCCGGCAGGACTCTTTTCGTCACCGACTCTGCGCGGCGCATTGCTCCAGGTTGGATAGATGATCGCTTGCAGCTTGGCGGCGGCCATTGCCGCACGCACCGCCGCGCGAAACGCGAGCTTCTTCTCGTTGTGATACACATCGGGACAGACCGTGCGGTCGGCTTCGCTTCCAGGTTTGGCGGCCGCGGTGCTCTTCAGCCGGCCTTCGATATAGGGAAGGTACAGACCGGATTCGATGATCTGCGCAAACGTTTTGTAAGGCGCGTCCTGGCCGTGCTTCGCAAAATAGCCGTTCAAATCAGATTGGAAATCGCCGCAAAAAATATTCCTCGTCAGCGCCTCAAAATTCGGTATCTCGAAGGGGTCCACGATCTTGGCCCCCTGCGCCTTCAGGTCTTCAATTGCTTTTTCGGTGAGCGCTTTGATTTGCGGATCGCCTGTCGGTGCATCCAGGTATGCGCGAAACACGCCGATGCGCGCGCCGCGCAGTCCCCGCCGATCGAGAAACGCGCGGTAGGACTTCGGGATATGGCCGTCGGAATTCTTGGTGATCGGATCCTGCGGGTCATATCCCGCAACCACATCGAGCAGCGCGGCCGCATCCTCCACGGTGCGCGCAATCGGCCCGCCGACATCGGCCCCGAGGAACAAGGGAATGATGCCGTCGCGGCTGGTCAGGCCGATCGTCGGACGGATGCCGACCAGCGCGTTATGCGAGGAGGGCCCGCGGATCGAATTGCCCGTATCCGTACCCAAACCCACCGCGCCGAAGTTTGCCGCCACCGCAGCGGCGGTTCCGCCGCTCGAGCCGGCGGGCACGTACTCCAAGTTATAGGGATTTCGCGTGATGCCGGCGATCGAGCTGACCGTTTCATAGGGGCTGAACGCCCATTCCGCCATGTTCGATTTTGCCAGGATGATGGCGCCGGCTTGGCGGATCCGCTGCACCATGAACGCATCGGTTGCGGGAACAAACCATTTCATGGCGAGCGAGCCGCCGGTGGTCTGCAAATCCTGGGTGTCGTAATTGTCCTTGACGATAACCCCGATACATTGGAGCTCATGAATTTTTTGCGAGAGCTTGAACTCCGCATCGAACTGATCCGCTTCGGCCAATGCATGGGGGTTGACCAGCACCAAGGAATTTAAATGCGTGCTTTGATCGTAGGCGCGGATGCGCGCCAAGTATTGCTCGATGACCTGGTGGCAGCTGACCCGATGTTCACCGATGGCGCGTTGCGTTTCGGCGATGGTGGCTTCGCGGATGTCGAAGCCGGCGGCGGCCTGTGCCGAAATCGAGAACAGCGCGGCGCAGGTCACCAGAATGGACAGGCGGAAATGGGTCATCGGCTCCATGACTGGCAGCTCTTATTGCGGATGACACAGTATAGCCTCGCCTACCATCGCTCGGGATAATTAACCGAGGTGCCGCCGTAAATGTTGGCGAACCGCATGGTCGGTCGACAATCCGATGGCGACGCGCAGCGCCTCGCGCCCGGCTTCGATGTTGCCGGCGCGCAGGTTCAAATGCCCCAGAGTCGCCCAGTAGGGCTGATAGCCGAGGATGCGCTTGTCCTGCGAAATTGAGCGCAGTTCTGCGAGCGCGGCATCCGGGCCTGCAATCTCTGCCATGGCGGCGGCCCGGTTGAGGATGGCCACCGGAGAGTGGGTCAAGCCGACCAGATGATCGTAGAGCGACACGATTGCCGGCCAGCAATTTGCGCCGGTCAGCCTGCCCGCGATATGCGCCGACTGGATGGCTGCCTCCAACTGAAAGCGACCGCTCGGTCCGGATCGATTGCAGGCGTGCAGTAGGTTCTCGGCCTTGGCGATTTGGGTTTGATCCCACCGCAACACATCCTGCAGGTCAATGGAGACATAGCAGCCCTGGGCGTCGCGGCGCGCGGCGCGCCGGGCTTCGGCATACAGCATCATTGCGAGCAGCGCCTTGGCTTCCGGCTCCTCGGGCAGCAGTGTCGTTATCAGGCTGCTCAGCCAGATCGCCTCGGGCGCGAGTTCCGATGCGCCTTCGGTTTCACCCCATCCGGTCGAATACGCGGCATACAGCGCTTCGAGCACGGCATTCAATCGTTCCGGCATGTCGCTCTGATCCGGCACGCTGAAGGGAATGCCGCGTTCCTTGATGTGCGCCTTGGCCCTTACCAAACGCTGGTTCATGCTGCCCGGCGAAGCCAGAAAGGCCGATGCAATCGCCTTTGCGCTGATGCCAAGAACCGATTGCAGGATGAGCGGCGCCCTTGCCCCTCGTTCGATCAACGGATGTGCGCACGCAAACATCAGTGCGAGGCGCCGATCCGGCAGCTCTTCCGAAATGTTCGAGGCGGCGTCGATCTGCGAAGCAAGCAGCTGCAGATGCGGCTCACCATTCATGCGAACCTGCCCGCGACGCAACAGGTCCACATGACGCCGCTTGGCAACGGTTATGAGCCAGCCGTCGGGATTCGCCGGAACGCCCTGGGCGGGCCATTGCTCGAGCGCGGCAGCGAATGCCTCTGACAACAGGTCCTCCGCGGAGGCAACGTCGCGCGTCCTCGCGGTGAGCAGCGCCACCAGGCGCCCGTAGCTTTCACGCGCCACCCGCTCGACCGTGCCGCGCGTCTCCTCATTGCTCATGGACCGGACGCACCTCGATTGTGCCGTAGCGGGCGCTGGGGCAACGTTGAGCCCAGGTCACGGCGTCCTCGACGCTGTCAACGTCAATCATAAAATAGCCGGCCAGCTTTTCTTTGGTATCCGCATAAGGGCCGTCGATGATTTCGGTCTTGCCGTCCCGTATGCGGACGCTGGTTGCCGCCGAAGCGGGCTGCAGCCGTACGCCGGATCGGCCGCCGGCCTTTGCAAGCGCTTCATTGAAAGCCGCGTAGTCGGCCCACAGCTCCTTGGGTTTCGCCTGGGCAAGCGCGGCATCATCGTGGTGGATCAGCATCATGTAGTTCATCTTGTCTCCGAAGGTTTTCATAAGGAGCATTTGTGCTCCGACCAGACATGTCGGGCGAGAGGGGCGCATTTCGACTTTTTTGCCAGAATAAAGCCGCCCGCTTGTCATCGAGGCCCGGGGTGAAACGTTGAACTAGGACACGGCGCGGCCGGTCTTAAGTTGAAAGGATACGCCGCCGTCTAAAGGGTTTGCTGCGCTCCGTCCTTATCAGACATGCTTTTCAATGATCTAAAGGGGTGAAATATCAGCATGTTACACACACTAATTCGTGGTAATTCACACAACTTCTCGCTATTGGCGTTATGCGCGCTGCTCGCGAGCTGCGGCGACTACCATCATCATTGCTACGGTTGTGGAAATTTTACACCGGCAGAGTTTTCAAACGGCGTGGCGAGCGCCGATTTCAACGGCGATGGTTTCGCCGACGTGGTTGCATTGAGTACCGTGCAGCCGCCCGTGTCTGCAAACGCTTCCAACATCAAAGCCTACCTGTCGACGGCGGCAGGCGCGTTTGCCGTGCCGGTTGCAACCCCCGACGGCTTCAACCCGTTATATATAGCCGCCGCGGATCTCAACGGCGATGGGCTCATCGATCTGGTCACGGCCAGCTACGATGACGGCGCGCTCGATGTGTTCTTCAATAACAAGACCAGCCCGGGAAGCTTCAACCCCGCGCTCGTATTGACCTCTCCGGGCGCCTCGCAAGTGGCGATCGCCGACATGAATGGCGACGGTCTGCCGGACCTGGTGTCCGCGGATTTCAACGTGTCGCTTTTCGTGCAGACATCGCCCGGGACTTTTGCGGCGCCGGTTAGCCTCTACGCTCAAGGCGCCAACTGGGTTGCATTGGGAGATCTCAACGGCGACGGTGCGGCGGACGTGGCACTCACCGACAGCGTCGGCGTCAAAGTTCTCATGCACACCGGCGCCGTTTCCAGCACCACATTTGCAGCGCCGGTATCGGTCTTCACCCAATCCCCCAATGCCAACATCGCCGGCGGCAATGTCATCGCCATCGGCGATGTCGATGGCGACGGCCTCAACGACCTGGTGATTACAGATCCGGGTCCGACGGGCGGCATGGCCACCGCTGTCTACGTGTTGCTCCAAAACCCCGCCAGTCACGGCACGTTTGCCACGCCGGTCGGTTACGCCATCGCCACACAGGACCGGCCTCAGTCCATTCAGCTGCGCGATCTGCAGGGGTCGGGCAAGCTCGACATGGTCATTGGCGGTCAGAAATTCGTTACCGTGCTGCTGCATGACCCCGCGAATCCCGGCAAATTCCTGCCGGCGAACATTTATCCCGCGCCGGGCGCCAATGAAATCGCGGTTGCCGATGTCAACGGTGATGGCAAGCTCGATATCGTGGTGAGCAACGGCGTCACCTTCCCAATGCAGGGCGGCGTGGCGACGACGCATCCCGGTGTGCTGCTGCAAAGCACGACTGCGCCCGGCACGTTCGGAGCGTTGCAGGACCTGCCCTGACAACCGCGCCCCGGGGCTGAGCGGCGCCGTCCTTCGGCGCGCTGACCGAGTTGCGATCCCGCGTGCCGGCGACGTGGGTCCGCTGCATTATGTCGTACGAGTCGCGCTCGCCCAGTGGTCACCCTGCCCCATCTGTTTTGTAAAAAATGCCGCGCCGTAGGAAAAATCCGTCAGCGGGCGTAGCAATAAAGTTTTTGCCTCTTCGATAAAATCCGATCGACGAAAAATTCTTCTGCCGGAAGAAACATCTGGACGAACGACAATAATCGAAGGATTCAAATCAATGAGCGCGAAAGATCTCACCAGCGAGCGAGAGTGCTCGCCTGCCCCTGCCAAAACGAGTCGACGCGAAATTCTAATTGCGTTGGGAGTCGGCATGACTGCGCCGCTGTTTGGATGCGGGGGTGGCGGCGGTGGCGGCGCCGCCGCCTCGATGCCTTCCGCGCCCACGCCTCCGCCCGATCCCACGCCTCCACCGCCGCCGCCGACGCTGGACATCACGCCGACGGTGACCTTCGATGCCACGGCGACAAACGGCTTGACCACGAATTACGCCTATTTGACCGGCTCGTCCGCCGCCAATCCCGCGTTTACTTTTGGGGGCGCCGCACCTGCGCTCATTACACAGTTCGCTCCCGCCGCTCCGCGCCTCAACATGGTCAGCGTCGCCGACTCGAATGCCGATACCTTCGCGGAAGGCACGGTCTACGCCACGTTCTATCACACCGGTACGATGCTCGATGTCATGCAATACGGCTTCAGCGATAACGTGATGCTGTACATCAATGACACCTTCGTTGCCCGCTACGGGTATGCGCTGGTGCAGGGAACCGCGCAAGGCGGCGCCGCGAACACCATCACCTTGGCCGCCGGCTCGTCGACCGTGTCCGGCTATTACAACGAATTCTATGTGCGTATCGCCGGCGGGACGGGCACGCTCAATGAAGCCAAACAGGTTACCGCTTACGACGGCACAACGTTCATTGCCACCGTCGACTCCGCGTGGACCACGCCCCCCGACAGCACCACGCAATACGTCATTCAAGAAGGCACGCAGCCCTTCGTGCTGGATGCCTCCACGGGATCGGTCAAGTATCTGCACTTGCGATGGAATGTTTCCGGTCAGCGCAAGATCACCATTGAGCAGGGCATTTTTGCCGGCGTCGCCTCTGATGGGACCATCGCGCCGGCCCCGCTTGCCGCAACGACGCCGTTTATGGCAATCGGCGATAGTTTCTGGGAAGGCGATGCCTCGCCGAACAATGTTGCGAATATGATCGACATCTTTGCGGCGGCGCTGAACTGGCAGACGATCAATCTCGGCGACGGCGGAACCGGGTTCATCGGCACTGTTCCAGGGCGATTAAATTTTCAGGATCGGATAGCGCCGCCCGCGGAAGCCTGGCGCGTGTCGCTCGCAGCCACCGGCGGCGGCACGTTCACCATCAGCATTGTCTACAATGCGGTCACCAGCACCACTCCGCCGCTGGCTTTCAATGCGAGTCAAACCGCGATCCAAACCGCCCTCAATGCGCTGGCCAATGTCACGTCGGCCGGCGGAACGTTTGCGGTGGCACGCGGCGATATTTCGACGCCGCTGATCATCGTCGGACACGGAGTTGCGGGTGCAACCTTGAGCGTCGACGGCAGCCAACTGACGGGCGGCAGCATGAGCGTACTGGGCGCATATTTGGGAGACGTGGCAGAGAACGTGCCTACTGACTCGAGCGGCAAAGCTTTGCCGTTCTACCTGGTGGTGTCAGGCTCTGGAAACGACACCACTTATTCCGATGCGCAGGTACAATCCGCAGCGAGTTACGTCGCGCAGCAGATTGTCGCCCGGTTCCCAACCGCCAGCACCATCTTTGTCGGCGTGCTCGGCGACTGCAGTGCGAATGCAAACCTGATCGGCGCGGCCGATGTGTCGCGCAACGCCGCCATCGGCGCGGCAGCCGCGAAGCTGCCGATGATCAATGGAAAGGTGCCGTTTATAGACACCTACGCAGCCGGCGTCGGCCAACCTAAGATCATCAACGGCCTGGGCACGGTGGCCAATCCCCAAGCCGGAACCAATTCGAATCTCAAGAGCATCGTCCTGGCAGGACATCCAACCGGCGCGGGTGCTGAATTTCTCGCAAACTGGCTGATTCCGCAGGTTCAGAGCATCGTCAACACAACCTGAGCGATACACACATGAGCGCCGCGGGCGCGCGCCGGCCGCGGCGTATTCGACGCGCTGGATGAACCTGTGTATACTGCGCGCAGCTTTATGGGGCAGGTACTCGGTCAGTGCCGCCTTCGAGCCCGCAGTCCGTCCTCGACGCACTTCGTTTTTTCACCCCCCTCGCTGCTGACCGCTGCGGACGCTTAAATGCCCCGTCGTGCGAGTCTATTTTCATAAGGTTTTATAATGTCATTTTCAGATCTCGGGCTATTGCCCGAATTGCTGCGTGCTGTCGCCGATAAAGGTTACGACACGCCCTCTCCCATTCAACTTCAAGCGATCCCTGCGGTACTCGCGGGGCGCGATGTTCTTGCGGGCGCGCAGACCGGCACCGGCAAGACGGCGGGCTTCGTGCTGCCTATTTTGCAGCGGCTCGCAGCCGATGCGGCGAACGCCGCCGGCCGTGCGCCGCGCGCCCTGGTGCTCACACCGACGCGTGAACTCGCCGCGCAGGTTGCGCAAAGCGCGCGCGACTATGGCAAATACATGCCGTTGCGAACCTATCAAGTGTTTGGCGGGGTCAGCATCAATCCCCAGATCAGCGCATTGCGCAGCGGCTGCGATATTCTGGTCGCGACTCCCGGCCGATTGCTCGATCTTGCCCAGCAAAGGGCGTTGGATCTCTCCAAAGTTCAAGTCTTGGTGCTCGATGAGGCCGACCGGATGCTCGACATGGGCTTCATCCATGACATTCGCCGCATCATCAAGCTGCTGCCGCAGAAGCGCCAGAATCTGTTGTTCTCCGCGACTTACTCGGACGATATCCGCGGCTTGGCGGAACGGCTGCTGCACAACCCCATGTCGGTGCAGGTCGCCGCGCGCAACGCGCCGATCGAGCTCGTCGAGCAGCGCGCGTATCGCGTTCAGAAGGAACAAAAGCGGCACCTGCTGGTGCATCTGATACAGGAAGGCCAGTGGCGCCAAGTTCTGATCTTCACGCGCACCAAGCATGGCGCCAATCGCCTTGCACAACAATTGGAAGGCGCCGGCATCCAGGCTGCTGCAATCCACGGAAACAAGAGCCAGGCCGCGCGCGTCAAGGCGCTCGAGATGTTCAAGGCCGGAAAGGTCACCTGCCTGGTCGCCACGGAAGTGGCGGCACGCGGACTCGACATCAAGGAGCTGCCGCAGGTCGTCAATTACGAATTGCCCAACGTGCCGGAAGATTACGTGCACCGCATCGGCCGCACCGGGCGCGCCGGTTCCGCAGGAGAGGCGATTTCGCTGGTGTCCTCCGATGAGTCCGGATTGCTGCGCGATGTCGAGCGCGTACTCCGGCGCAGCATTCCAACGCTGCCGACTCCGGCATTCAAGATCGTCGAATCCGCCTCGCCGGCGCCCGCGCGCGAAGGCCGTCCTCCGCACTCGCAACATCGACATGGCGGTCAAAGCCAGCACGGCGGCGGGCGCCGCGATGGCAATTCTGAGCGCCGCGATTCGCGCCGGCCGCAAGCTTCGGGTACGCGGTCGCACACCGGCACAGGATCGGGCGGCGGAACGAGAAGCTTCGGGCAGCCGCAGCGCGGGCGATTCCGCTAGCGCTTCGGCGCGGTGAGAAGATTTCAAGGCACTGCGCTCTTCGTGCCTTGAAGCCTTCTTACCGTCCTTGACGAGACCTGGAAACGCTAAGGTATTTTCGGGACCAAGTTACGGAGGTAGCTGGCGAATTCCGCGCCCAGGCTCGGATGCTTCAGGCCGAATTCCACGGTGGCCTGCAAGTAGCCGAGTTTGCTGCCGCAGTCGTAGCGCTTGCCCTCGAATTCGAAGGAATAAACCGCTTCACGCTGCATGAGGCGCGCAATGCCGTCGGTGAGTTGAATCTCGCCGCCGGCGCCCTTGCCGATTTTCGCGAGATCCTCGAAGATCGCGCCGCTGAGCAGGTAACGGCCCACGACGGCCAACGTAGTGGGCGCTTTGTCCGGCTTGGGCTTCTCGACGATGTGCGACATCTTGCCGACGCGCGGGGCAACCGACTTCTCCAGCGTCACGATTCCATATTTATCCGTGTCCTGCCGGGGAACATTCTGCACCCCAAGGACACTGCCCTGATGCTTTTCGAACACCTCCACCATTTGCTTCAGGCACGGAGTCTTCGCGTCGATCAGATCGTCCGCGAGGTGCACCATGAACGGAGCATTGCCGACGACCGGGCGCGCGCACAACACGGCGTGGCCCAGACCCAACGGCGCGGACTGGCGGATGTACACGCAAGACGCCCAGCTCGGCAGAATCCCGCGCAGAGTATCCAGCAAATCCTGTTTCCCTTGCGCCTGCAGTACCGCCTCGAGTTCAGGATTTGAATCGAAGTGATCCTCGATCGCGCGCTTCGAACTGCCGGTGATGAATATCAGCGTGTCGGCGCCCGCGGACAGCGCTTCATCGACCGCGTACTGGATCAACGGCTTGTCGACGATGGGAAGCATTTCCTTCGGGCTTGCCTTGGTGACGGGTAGAAATCTGGTGCCGCGTCCTGCAACGGGAAACACGGCGGCTTTTACTGGGTTTGTCATGGCGAAAGCATACCGGATTTCCCCAGGCAAAGCCGTCGGACGATTCTCACAGAGGTGCTGTGATCGCGCTGATCCGTCAGCGCAGCTTCACGATCGCGTACGCCTCGAAGCTGTCCCACGAATGGCACGCGGGGCAATGCCAATAAAAATTCCGCCCCGAAAAGCCGCACTCATTGCAGCGATATTTCTCTGCCTGAGCGAGCAGCGCGCCGATTTCCTGCGCGATGCGCGCCGATTGTGCCGGGCCCTCCTGCCAGACCGCCTGCAGCGTGGCATCTTGCGAGAAAACCTTTTCAATCGAGGTGCGAAGCGGTGCGGCCGCGCCCAGGTCGGCAGCGATCGCGGCGAACACCAGGCGCCGCAGCTGGTTGATGTCGCGCAATTCCGTTTGCGCGACGAGCTCGGCAAGCACCGCATCCCGCTCGGCGAGCCCGACGAGCTTTAGCAGGTGCGGCAGCTCTTCCTGCAGCAAGGTGGGAGAATCGGCAAGAGCTTGCCTGATGAGCTGCACGGCAAGAGCGGGCTGCTGTTCTCGCTCCGCAATCTGCGCGCTCAACAGTGCCGCCCGGGGAAAAGGCGCCGCCTCGGTCTCGGCATCGCGCAGCCAGTGCCGCGCGCTTTCAAACTCGCCGCGCTCGATGGCGACGCTCGCGAGCTCGCATAGATAATGCGCGGCAACCGTGCGCGCCGGAGCGGCCTTGATGCGCGACAATTGCCGGTATGTGCCGAGCGCCTGCTGCCAATCATGCTGTCGTTCGTATACGCCGCGCAACGCATCCAGCGCACTCGCGCGCAGCCGCGGCACTTCGCTGACCTGTTGAAACAACCCCTCGGCCCGATCAAGCACGCCGGCCCTCAAATAATCCTGCGCCAGCGCCAGCAGCGCCTGTTCGCGATGCTCCGAGGCCAATTCCTTGCGCGCCAGCAGATTCTGGTGAATGCGGATCGCGCGCTCGACTTCGCCGCGCCGCCGATACAGCGACCCCAACGCAAAATGCGTCTCAATGGTCTCGGCGTTGGCATCCATCAACTTCAGGAACATGTCGAGCGCCCGATCGGGCTGCTCGGTCACCAGATAGTCGAGGCCGGTCAGGTAATCAGGGTGCAGTTTGCTCAAGCTTGACGGCCAGCGCTTGCCCCAGCCGAAGTGACCGGCAAGAATCCCGATCACCAGCGCCGCCAGCACGAATATCCAGCTCAGCAGCGGTAAATCGAGCACGTCCCCGCGGCCGCTTGAGGTGCCAGTATCTTAGTCGCGGATCGGTTGATCCGCACCGTCGTTGACGCGTTCGCGCAGGTCTTTGCCCGGCTTGAAATGCGGCACGTGCTTGCCGGCGAGCGCCACCGCTTCACCGGTCTTCGGATTGCGGCCTTGGCGCGGCGGGCGGAAATGCAGCGAGAAGCTTCCGAAACCGCGTATCTCGATGCGCTCGCCGGTCGCCAACGCGTCGCTCATGATTTCCAGAAGCTGCTTGACGGCCAGCTCGACATCCTTCGCCGGCAAATGCTTTTGCTTCGCCGATATGATCTCTATGAGTTCCGATTTCGTCATTATCGATCCGTGGGCATCAGACATACTTAAACGGGAGAACGGTTGCTGCGAAGCCGCAGCAACCGCTCTATTTCCTCAATCCTGACCGGAGATTTGCTCTTTCAGTAGATCTCCCAGGCTCGTTCCGGTCGGCGAATCGGTCCGATAATTCTGCATGGCCTCCTGCTCTTCGTGGATATCCTTCGCCTTGATCGACAGCGAAATGCTGCGGCCCTTGCGATCCACGCCGGTAAACCTGGCCTCAACCTCGTCGCCGACTTTCAGCACCAGGCGGGCGTCTTCCACGCGGTCACGCGAAATATCCGAGGCACGCAATTGGCCGTCGACGCCGTTGCCAAGATCGATAATCGCGCCCTTCGCATCGACTTCGCGCACCACGCCTTTAACGACGCTGTTTTTCGGGTGCTCGGCGATGTAGGCCGAGAAAGGATCCTTGGCGAGCTGCTTGATCCCGAGGCTGATGCGCTCGCGCTCAGGATCAATCGACAACACCATGGCGTCGACCTGCTGCGCCTTTTGATAGCTGCGCACGGCCTCTTCGCCCGGCAAGTCCCAGGAAATGTCCGACAGGTGCACCAAGCCGTCGATGCCGCCGGCCAGCCCGATGAAAATGCCGAAATCGGTGATCGACTTGATCTGGCCGCTGACCTTGTCGCCGCGGTTGTAGTTATCCGCGAATTCCTTCCAGGGATTGGCCTTGCACTGCTTGACGCCCAGGCTGATGCGTCGACGCTCCTCGTCGATGTCGAGCACCATGACCTCGACTTCCTGGCCGACATGCACGACCTTGGCCGGATTGACGTTCTTGTTGGTCCAATCCATTTCGGACACGTGCACCAAGCCCTCGACGCCCTCTTCGATTTCAACGAAGCAGCCGTAATCCGCGATATTCGTGACCTTGCCGAACAGGCGCGTGTTGGCCGGATAGCGGCGCGCAATGTTCTGCCAGGGATCGGCGCCAAGTTGCTTCAATCCGAGCGAAACGCGCTGCCGTTCGCGGTCGAACTTCAGGATGCGCACATCGATCTCTTCGCCGACCTTGACCACTTCGGACGGGTGCTTCACGCGCTTCCACGCCATGTCGGTGATGTGCAGCAAACCATCGATGCCGCCCAGATCGACGAACGCGCCGTAGTCGGTGAGATTCTTGACCACACCCTTGACCGCTGCACCCTCCACCAAGTTGTCCAGCAGCGCGGAGCGTTCGGCACTGTATTCCTGCTCGACGACGGCACGACGGGACACCACCACGTTGTTGCGCTTCTGATCGAGCTTGATGACTTTGAATTCGAGCGGCTTGTTTTCCAAATACGACGGATCTCTGACCGGCCGCACGTCGACCAGTGAACCGGGCAGGAAGGCGCGCACGTTGTCGATCTCGACTGTGAAGCCGCCTTTGACGCGGCCGGTGATGATGCCGATGACGACCTCTTGCTTTTCGAAAGCGGTCTCCAGCCGGGTCCAGGTTCGCGCGCGCTTCGCCTTTTCGCGCGACAGCCGCGTCTCGCCGGAACCGTCCTCGACGCTGTCCAAGGCCACTTCGACGATCTCGCCGACGGCGACCTCGATTTCACCTTTTTCGTTCTTAAATTGATCGGAGGGAATGACCGCTTCGGATTTCAATCCGACATTGACGATCACGTAGTCCTGGCCCACTTCGACGATCAATCCATTGAGGATGGTGCCAGGTCGAATGCGCTGGCTCGCTATGCTTTGTTCAAACAGTTCCGCAAAACTTTCTGTCATGTTCTCTCTTACTGAATCCTTGGGCCGATCCTTGAGTCCCTAGGGTTACCATTAAAAACGGCGATCGATCCTTGAAAGCCGCAACCTAAATCAACGCACGGGCGACCTGTAACACGCGCTCAACCACGTCATCGACGGACATACCCGTTGTATCCAACATGGTGGCGTCGGCGCTTGCCACAAGAGGCGAAGCGGAACGCGTAGAATCGCGCTCATCACGCTCCGCTATCTCCAGCGAAAGGGCGGCAAGGTTAGCAGTAACCCCCTTTTCTTTCAACTGCTTATAGCGTCTTAGGGCCCTCTCTGACGGGCTGGCGGTGAGAAAAAACTTCACCCTTGCCTCAGGGAATACCACTGTGCCCATATCGCGCCCATCCGCCACCAAACCCGGGGGAACCGCGAAGCGCCGTTGGCGCTCCAGGAGCGCCGCACGCACGGCGCCCAAGGCGGCGACCTTGGAGGCATCATTTCCCGCGCCTTCAGTCCGGATCGCCCGGGTAACGTCCTCATCGTCCAGCCAAACCACTTCCTCGCCCGACTGATTGGAGCCGAACCGTATGTTAAATCGCTCCGCCAAGCCCCCGAGCGCAACCGCCTCATCGAGACCGATGCCGGCTCGCCGGGCCGCGAGGGCCACCAGCCGGTACAGCGCCCCGCTGTCCAGGAGCGCCCAGCCTAAGGATCTGGCGACCGCGCGGCTGACGGTGCCCTTGCCGGAGCCGGAGGGGCCGTCGATGGTGATGACCGAAACATCCTTCATGGCAACACTTAAGCCGTGTCTTCGATGATCAGCCCAACCGACTGCGCCAGCGTCACGAACCCGGGAAAGGAGGTGGCAACGTTGGCCACGTCGCGGATCTTGATGAGCCCGGCGGCACGCAAGCTGGCAATGGCAAATGACATGGCGATGCGATGGTCGCCAAAGCTGTCGATCTCGCCGCCGGCGAAGGCGCCGCCCTGCGCACGCCCCATGATGCGCATGCCGTCGGGCAGGGGTGTGTGCGTCACGCCCAACGCCGTCAAGCCGGCGCTCATGGCGGCGATTCGATCGCTCTCTTTCACGCGTAATTCTTCTGCACCGGTGACCCAGGTTTCTCCTTGCGCACAGGCAGCGGCGATGAACAGCACCGGCAGCTCGTCGATGGCCAGGGATACGAGGTCCTTCGGCACGGGGATACCCTGCAGCGGCGAAGCAAAGACCCGCAATTCCGCGACCGGTTCAGCCCCGCTCTCGCGCGGCTGGAGAATCTCGATACGTGCCCCCATGCGCCGCAATATCGACAGCAGCCCGATGCGCGTGGGGTTCAATCCCACATTCTGTATCAGCAGTCCCTCCTCCGGCGCCGCCAGGAGTCCGGCGACGATGAAGAAGGCGGCGGATGAAAAATCGCCGGGCACACCTATTTTTTGGCTTAAGAGATGCTGCGGCGGATGCAGGGTGATGCGCAGCCCATCGATGTCCAGCTTCACCCCGCAGCTCTGCAGCATGCGCTCGCTGTGATCGCGGCTTATCGCAGGCGCCGTGATGGTGGTCGGTCCGGCCGCGTACAAAGCGGCCAGCAGAATCGCCGACTTGACTTGGGCGCTGGCAATCGGCATTTGATAGTCAATTCCATTCAGGCCCCGATTCGCGCCGATCTCCACCGGCGGAGTCCCATTGTGCGTGCGGACATCGGCTCCCATTGCTCGCAAGGGTTGGGCCACACGCTCCATGGGCCGTTTCATCAGGGATGCATCTCCAATCAGCTGCGAATCGAATTTCTGGGCAGACAACAACCCGGTAAACAGGCGCATTGCCGTGCCCGCATTACCCATATCCAGAGCCCGGCCGGCAGCCTTGAGGCCATGCAGGCCGGCGCCGTGAATCAGGACGCGTGTTGCGCTGCTCTGCTCGATGCGCACGCCCAGGGCGCGCATGGCGGCCAGGCTCGCCAGACAATCTTCGCTCGCGAGAAAGCCGCTCACCTCGCTGAGACCCTCGGCAATCCCGGACAACATCAGTGCGCGATGCGATATGGATTTGTCGCCGGGCACGGTCATGGCGCCGAAAACGCGCATCGTCGGATGCGCCGTGAACCCCGGCATCAGAGCACGGCCCGCGGATACGAACCCAAAATCTTGAACAGCGAGGCGCGCGATTCCAGGGCCGCCAGAGCCTTCGCCACGGCAGGTTCGGTCACATGACCTTCAACGTCGATGAAGAACACATAGTCCCATTTGCGCTTGCGGGAGGGCCGCGACTCGATTCGGGTCATGTTGACCCGGTGCTGCGCCAGCGGCTGGAGCAATTGAAATAATGCCCCCGAGTCGTCGGTGTCGCTGGTCGAGACCAACAATGTTGTGCGGTCCGCACCGCTTGCGCTGAAGAGTTTTCGGCCGACCACCAGAAATCGCGTGGTGTTATCCGACCGGTCCTCGATCTCGTTGGCGAGCACGTTAAGCGAATAGATTTCAGCCGCCGCGCGTCCCGCAATCGCCGCCGTGCCGCGCTCATCGCGCGCGCGCCGCGCGCCTTCGGCATTGCTGGAGACGGCCACGCGTTCAACCTCGGGGAGCTGATCGTCGAGCCAAACGCGGCACTGTGCCAGGGCTTGCGCATGGGCACAGATGCGCTTGATGGACTCGAAGCCACTCATCTTTCCCATCAAATAGTGACTGACGCGCAGCTCCACTTCGCCGCAGATCTTCAAGCCCGAGGTCAGGAACATGTCCAGGGTGTGATTGACAGTACCCTCGCTGGAATTCTCGATTGGCACGACACCGAAGTCTGCGACGCCGCCCTCCACCTCGCGGAATATTTCGTCGATCGCCGAAAGCGGCAGGGCCCGGACGGAGGAACCGAAGTGTTTGAGGACCGCTGCCTGGCTGAACGTCCCTTCCGGACCCAGGAAGGCCACCTTGAGCGGTTCCTGCTGGGCCAGGCAGGCCGACATGATCTCGCGAAACAAACGCACGATTTCTTCGTCGCGCAAGGGCCCTTGGTTGCGCTTGAGCGCCATGCGCAGCACCTCGGCCTCGCGCTCAGGCCGGTAATAGTCCACCGCCTTGCCCGAAGCCGATTTGGAAATACCCACCAATTGCGCGAAACGCGCGCGCTCATTCAGCAAGGCATGAATGCGCGCGTCGATGGCATCAATGCTGTCGCGGATATTGCCCAGGCCCGCACCCGCCGGCGTCGCAGGCGTGATCTTGATGGGCGGCTTTGCCCTGGCCTTGCGGCGCTTCATGCGTGGCGGCGCTCGAACTCGTCCATAAATGTGCACAACTTTTCGACGCCCGCGATCGGCATGGCGTTATAGAGGCTGGCCCGTATTCCGCCCACGAGCCGATGGCCCTTCAGTCCTTTCAAGCCCGCGGCCGCGGCCGCGGCCAAAAACTCGGAATCAAGCGCCGGATTGGTCAAGGTAAAGGTCACATTCATCCAGGAGCGGGCATCTCTTGCGACAGAATTCCGATACAGACGCGACGCGTCGATGCAAGCGTACAACATCGCGGCCTTGGCCTGGTTGCGTCTGCCCATCTCGGCAACGCCGCCGGCGGCTTTCAGCCATTTGAAGACCAGTCCGGCCATGTACCAGGCAAAAGTCGGCGGTGTATTCAACATCGATTGATTGTCGGCGATCGCCTTGTAGTCGAATACATGCGGCGTTTCGGGACGCGCGCGTCCGAGCAGATCCTCGCGCACAATCACGACGGTCAGGCCCGAAGGACCGATGTTTTTCTGAGCACCCGCATAGATCATGCCGAATCTGGCCACCTCGGTCGGACGGGACAAAATGCTGGAGGACATATCCGCGACCAGCGGTGCGGCGCCTGTATCGGGCACGTAGCCGAACTCGACCCCGCTGATGGTTTCATTCGGGGTGTAGTGCGCATAGGCCGCACGGCCGCTGAATCGCAGCTCCTGTTGCGGCGGCACGCTGCGATAGTCGCCGCCGGCATCCGCCGCAACGTGAACCGCGCAGTAGCGCGCCGCTTCGCTGATGCCGCGCTGCGACCAGTGACCGGTATTGATGTAGTCCGCGGTGTCGCCGCGCGCAGAAAGGTTGAGGGGTACCAGGGAAAATTGCGCCGATGCGCCGCCCTGCATGAACAGAACCTTGTAATTCGGGGGTATCGACATCAGCTCGCGCAGATCCGCTTCCGCTTGCACTGCCACGTCGACAAAGCTTTTGCCGCGATGGCTGACTTCCATCACCGACATGCCGCTTCCGTCCCAGTCGAGCAGCTCACCCTGCGCCTTCTCCAGAACCTCGAGCGGCAATACGGCGGGTCCGGGCGAGAAATTGAAGGCACGCACAGGGATTGCTAGGAGTCGCCGCTTGACGGATCGGTGGGCTCGATGGAATCGGCGGGATCTTGCTCGGCAGACCCGGTGTCGTCGCCCTCACCCGCCAATCCCTCGATGCGCTCCAGCCCCGACAACTGATCGCCCTCTTCCAACCGGATCAGCCGCACGCCCTGCGTGTTGCGCCCGACCACCGAGATATCCTTGACCGGCGTGCGCACCAGCACGCCATTTTGGCTCATGAGCATGATCTCGTCGTCGAGGCTCACCTGTAATGCGCCAACCATGATGCCGTTGCGGTCGGTGATTTGCAGCGCGATGACGCCCTGGCCGCCGCGCCCGTGCTTCGGGAAATCCTCCAAGGGGGTCAACTTGCCGAAACCGTTCTGCGATGCCGTGAGAATGAAGCCGTCTTGCGCGACGATCAATGCGTTGACCCGCTGATCATCGCTGAGCTTCACACCGCGCACGCCGGCCGCCTCGCGGCCCATCGCCCGTACCTCTTCCTCAACGAAGCGTATGGCCTTGCCGCCCGTGGTGAACAGGAGGATGTCCTTGGTGCCGTCGGTGATGGCGACTCCCACCAGCTTGTCGCCCGGATCCAGCGCCACGGCAATGATGCCGCTGGCGCGCGGCCGCGAAAACAAGGCAAGCGAGGTCTTTTTCACGGTCCCGAGACTCGTGGCCATGAAGACGAACTTGCCTTCCTCGAATTCTTTGATCGACAGCATGGCGCTGATGCGCTCGCCCTCCTGCAGGGGCAACAGATTCACGATGGGCTTGCCGCGCGAGCCGCGGCTGGCCTGGGGCAACTGATACACCTTGAGCCAGTAAAGCTTGCCGCGGTCGGAAAAGCACAGCAGCGTGTCGTGAGTATTGGCCACGAACAGCTTGTCGACGAAATCCTCGTCCTTGACGCTGGTGGCGGCTTTGCCGCGGCCGCCGCGGCGCTGTGCCTGATAGTCCGAGACCGGCTGCGCCTTGGCATACCCGCCATGCGACAGCGTCACCACGACGTCTTCGGGTGAAATGAGATCTTCCGTGGTGAGATCTTCGTGATTGACCAGGATCTCGGTACGGCGCTTGTCGCCGAAGGTATCGCGGATGAATTCCAATTCCTGGCGTATCACCTGCAAGAGGCGCTCCGGGCGCGCGAGGATGTCCGCCAGATCGCGGATTTGTTCCAAGAGCTCCTGGTATTCGCCAATGATCTTGTCTTGTTCCAACCCCGTGAGCCGGTTGAGACGCATCTCCAAAATCGCCTGGGCCTGCGTGTCCGTCAGCCGGTAGCCGCCTTCGACAATGCCGAGCGCGGCAATTTCCCCATCCGGCCGCGTGCTGATCGCACCGGCGCGCGCCAGCATTTCAGGCACCGCGCCGGACTTCCAGATTCGTCCCATCAGGACGATCTTGGCTTCCGCGGGCGACGGCGACGCTTTGATGGCGGCGATGATCTCATCGATGTTGGCGAGCGCAATCCCTAAGCCTTCCAAGACGTGTCCGCGTTCGCGCGCCTTGCGCAGCTCATACACCGTCCGCCGGGTGACGACCTCGCGGCGATGGCGCAGGAACGCGTCCAGCATCTCCTTGAGACTGAGCAGGCGCGGCTGGCCATCGACGAGAGCCACCATGTTGATGCCGAACACCTGCTCCATGGGGGTCTGCGCGTAGAGATTGTTCAGCAGGATTTCCGGGACCTCGCCGCGCTTCAATTCGATCACGACCCGCATGCCGTCCTTGTCCGACTCATCCCTCAGCCCGTCGGAGGCGATGCCTTCGATCAGTTTGTCGCGCACCAGGTCCGCGATGCGCTCGATCAGGCGCGCCTTGTTAACCTGGTAAGGCAGTTCCGTGATGATGATGGCCTGGCGCTCGCCCTTGCCGACGTCCTCGAAGTGCGTGCGTGCCCGCAGGTGCAGGCGGCCCCGGCCCGTCTTGTAAGCGGAGACGATTTCCATCGCGCCGTTGATGAACCCGGCCGTCGGAAAATCCGGACCCGGGACGATCTGCATCAGCTGACCCAGCGTGATTTCCGGATTTTCAATGAGCGCGATGCACGCGGTGATGATCTCGGTCAAATTATGCGGCGGGATATTGGTCGCCATGCCCACTGCGATCCCCGAGGATCCGTTGATCAACAGATTCGGGATACGCGCCGGCAGTACCGCCGGTTCGCTCTCGGATTCATCGTAGTTCGGGTTGAAATCAACCGTTTCCTTGTCGATGTCAGCCAGCAATTCGCCGGCCAATCTCGACATGCGCACCTCCGTGTAGCGCATTGCCGCGGGCGGATCGCCGTCCACCGAGCCGAAATTCCCCTGCCCGTCGACCAATAGATAGCGCATCGAAAATTCTTGCGCCATGCGCACGATGGCGTCGTACACCGATGCATCGCCGTGCGGATGATATTTGCCGATGACATCGCCGACCACGCGCGCGGATTTTTTATAGGCCTTATTCCAGTCGTTGCTGAGCTCGCGCATGGCGTACAGCACGCGCCGATGCACCGGCTTCAGGCCGTCGCGGACATCGGGCAAGGCACGGCCGACAATTACGCTCATCGCGTAATCGAGATAGGATTTTCGCATCTCGTCTTCGAGATTTACGGGCAATATTTCGCGTGCGATCTCGGCCATTTGCGCGAGTCCGGTGGGTTATCGGACTTTATTTAGTGGGTTTAAAGGAGGCAAGACGGGTCTGAAACATGGCGTAATTCTAGCACATATCCATGGGGGTCTTAAGCCATCGGCGCGGCATTTGTCGATATACTCGCGGCATGCCGATTGCCCCCGCCGATCTACGCATCGAGAGCCGCTGGATTGCCCCGATGACCGCACGAAACACGGTCCTCGAGGACCACTCCCTGCTGGTGCGCGATGGACGAATTCTCGATATTTTGCCGAGCGCAGTTGCGGCCGAGCGCTATTCCGCCACGGCGGTCTTGCAGCGAAATTCGCATCTTTTGATGCCCGGCATGATCAATGTGCAGTCCGACGCCGCTTCGCTGCTCTCGCGCCGCGCAAATGGTGCGGCGGTACGAGTCGAGGGCAGTGCGGAATTCGCGCGCGATGCAACCCTGGCGGCGATCGCCGCAATGCTCAAATCCGGAATCACCTGTTTTTGCGACCGCTGCCATTTCCCGGAAGAAACGGCACGAGCGGCCAATGAACAGGGTGTGCGCGTCATGGTCGGCATGCCCATCGCCGATGGCGCCACGCCTTGGGCGAAGGATGGCGCCCAGTCATTGACGCGCGCACTCGAGCTGCGCGACAGGCACAAGGGTGATCCCCTGATTTCCACCGCCTTCGCGCCGCTCACGCCGAACGGCTTGAGCGATGCGACCTTCTCGCGCCTGTCGACGTTGGCCGATGAATTGGATGCCGGCATCATGGTCGATCTGCATCAATCAAGCGGTGAAATCGACGCGTGCCTTGCGGCGCATGGGATGCGGCCGCTCGAACGTCTGTGGAATCTGGGATTGCTGACCCCCGCGCTCAATGCCGCGCACATGGTGCAGCTCGACGCGGCGGATTTGAACCTCACGCAGCGCACCGGAATTTCGGTCACAGTGTGCCTCGAAGGCGATATGAAGCGCGGACATGGGTTGGCCCCCATCGCGGCTTTTTCCGCCGCGGGCGTGCGGCTCGGCATCGGCAGCGCGGACGCCGCGGTGCTGGGCCACGACATCTGGGGCAACATGAAGATCATCGCGCTGCTGAGCAATGCCGGCGATGCGCTGCGCGCGGCAACGCATGGCGGCGCCGCCGCATTGGGGCTGGAAAACGAGGTTGGCAGCCTGGAAGCGGGGAAATGGGCCGACCTGTGCTGCGTCGATCTATCGGCTCCTGGCACGCAGCCCATCGGCGACCCTGTCGCACAATTGGTTTTCGGCGGTGCCCGTGACATCGTGAGCGATGTTTGGGTTGCGGGTCGCCAGCTGCTTTCCGGCGGGGAACTGACGCGGCTCGACTGGTCCGAGGTGGCCGCGCGATCCCAAGCCTGGGCCGAAACAATGGCTGCGCGAGGTTAGCCGATGAATCCCTCCACACAAAATGCCTATCCCGAAGAACTCGCCAAGTTCAGCGCGTTGGCCATGAGCTGGTGGGATCCTCTCGGACCGTCGAGGCCGCTGCACGAACTGAATCCTGTGCGCCTGCGTTACATCGAGCAGGCCGCAGCCCTGCAGGGTGCGCGCGTGCTCGACGTGGGTTGCGGTGGCGGAATCTTGAGCGAGTCGATGGCGAGCCGCGGCGCCGACGTGCTGGGGATTGATCTGTCGCAAGCGGTGCTCGATGTGGCGGAGTTGCACGCGCTGGAAGGCAAGGTCCGAATTCAATATAGGGCGGTGGCAGCCGAAGAGCTGGCGGCCGCGCAGCCTGCGCACTTCGATCTGGTCACCTGCATGGAAATGCTCGAACACGTTCCGGATCCCGCCGCGATCTTGAGTGCATTGGCGCGGCTCGTGCGGCCCGGCGGCGATGTCATCATTTCCACGCTGAACCGCAAACCGCTGGCATTTGCGGTGGCCATTCTCGGCGCGGAGTACATCGCGCGGACGTTGCCCAGGGGCACCCATGAATATTTGAAATTCATACGCCCCTCGGAGCTGGCCCGTTGGGGCCGCACAGCCGACCTGACACTGGTCGATCTGACGGGTATCACGTACAACCCGCTGACGCGTGCTTTTCGGCTCTCGCCGAACACCGACGTCAACTATCTTGCTCACTTCAAACGTACCGCCTGACATGGCGCTCGCGGCGGTGTTATTTGATCTGGACGGCACCTTGCTCGACACGGCGCCGGATATGGTCGGTGCGCTGAATGCGCTGCGGGCCGAAGAGTCGCTCGCTCCCATGCCCTACGATGAGATTCGCAGCGCGGTCAGTCACGGCGCCGCGCGCGTGGTGAAAGCCGGATTCCCGCAGGCCGACCCGGAATGCGCGCTGCGGCTTCAGCAGCGCTTCCTAAAAATCTATCGCGGCGCGCTCAGCCGCGAAACCCGGCTGTTTCCGGGGATGGACGAGGTTCTGAGTGCGCTGGCCGGCTGGCGCATCAAAAGCGGCATCGTCACCAACAAGGCGGCATGGCTCACCGAGCCGTTGCTGGAGGAATTGGGACTGCGCTCGCGCTTCGCCTGCGTCGTCAGCGGCGATACGCTGGCGGAGCGCAAGCCGCATCCGGCACCGCTGATTCACGCCGCGGCGCTGGCCGGAGCGGCTCCGAGTGAGTGCATTTATGTCGGTGATGCCGAACGCGACGTGCAGGCCGCGCATGCCGCCGCCATGCCCGCACTGGTGGCCAACTATGGCTATTTGCGGGCCGACGAGGACTCGTCCCGCTGGAGCGGAGATGGTTACCTCAGCCGGCCCACGGATCTCCTGGACTGGCTCAAGCTGAGCGGACTCCTATGAATGACTTCAGGCTGTGGCTCGCGCTGATCGTGGGTGTCGTCCTGGGCGCCATGGCTGCGCTGATTTGGCGCGCGCGCCGCGAGCAGGCGCTGCGCATCGAGCTGGAGGTGCTGCGCACACGGCTGCAGAGCGAGGAATCATTGAGTGCGGAGCGCGAACAGGCCGCGGGGCGCGCCCGCGACCAATTGCAGGGCGTGTTCGGCGAACTGGCGCGCGAGAGCCTGCAAGGCAACAACGCCGTGTTCCTGGATCTGGCGCGCGAACGCCTGACCCGTCAGCAGCAAGATGCCTGGCAGGTGTTGAAAGAACGTGAGTCCGCCATCGAATCGCTGGTAAAGCCGATTCGCGACGCACTGGCCAAGACCGAAGCGCAGATTCAGGCCATCGAGCGCGATCGCATCGATTCCTTTGCATCCATGAAAACACAAATGGACCTGCTGGCGACCGGCCAGAATCTGCTGTCGCGCGAGACCCGCAATCTGGTCACGGCGCTGCGCCGGCCGGGCGTGCGCGGCCAGTGGGGCGAGATCACGCTGCGGCGCGTGGTGGAATTATCCGGCATGACGTTGCACGTTGACTTCACCGAGCAGCAGCATCAGAGCACCGAATCCGGCGCCATTCGTCCCGACATGGTCGTGCACATGCCGGAGCAGCGCGACATCGTGGTCGACGTCAAAACGCCCTTGGACGCGTACCTTGCAGCAGTCGAGGCGCAGAGCGATGAGGAACGCAACACCCAATTGCGCCGGCATGCGCAAATCGTCGGCGCGCGGGTGCGCGAGCTGGCATCCAAGCAGTACTGGTCCCAATTCGAGCGCAGTCCCGACTTTGTCGTGCTCTTTCTGCCGGGAGACCAATTTCTGTCGGCCGCACTGCAGGAAAATCCCGGCCTGATCGATGACTCGATGCGCCAGAACATCATGCTGGCCACGCCCACGAGTTTGATCGCACTGCTCAAGGTGATCTCCTACGGATGGAAACAAACGGTCCTGGCCGACAACGCCCGGGAAGTGCGGCAACTGGGTGAGGATTTGTACAAGCGCCTGGCGGTATTCGGCGAACATTTGGGCAAGCTCGGAAAATCTCTGGGCAGCAGCGTGGAGTCCTTTAACCGGGCCGTGGGCTCGCTGGAACAACAAGTCATGCCCGCCGCGCGCCGTTTCGAGTCCTTGGGGTTGCGTGTGACACGCCAGATAGAGCCCATCGAGCCGGTGGAAAGTTTGACGCGCACGCCGCGCGCCGAATCCGGCGCACGCGAGACTCCCGGTGAGCCCGGTCCTCAAGACACTTGATGCCACCTATCGAGCGCGCGCCATTCCCTTGGGATCGGTGCGCTATTGGAGTTGGCTGTTCGCCTCCTCGCCTGCGCGCGCGCCGCTGCTCGGCATCTATGCCCTGCTCGCCGAGTGGAATGCATTGATGGATCCTGGCACCGAAGCGAGCGCCTCGCGCATCAAGCTGGCCTGGTGGCAGGAGGAGATTCAGCGACTCATCGCCGGCGCGCCCGTGCATCCGATCTGCCGCTATCTGGCGGCGCTGCCTCGGGCCGGCGAAGCCGATTTCACTGCCTTGAGCCGCGGCGTCGATGCATCGCTTGCGGAATTGAGCGGTGTGCCGCTGGAACGAAGCGCGGATCTGGAGCCGCATGCCTGGGCGCTGCGCGCGGCGCCGCTAGGGCTGGCGTCCCGGCTGGCCTCGGACGGGCGCGCAGGTGATGAGTCGGGCTTGGATAACTGTCTGCGGGCATTGGCGGTGGCCGACCATCTGTCTCGCGCCACGCGCGACTACCGGCGCCAGGCGCGCCACGGGCGTGTGCCGTTCGCGGTGGAAGAGCTGCTGGCGGCGGGTCTGGACAACGCGGATCTCTGCGCCGATCAGCCGCCGGCGAAACTCGAAAACTACCTGCAGCAGCTGCGCGCCCGGGCATCGCAAAGCTTTGAGGCGGCCGCACTGGCACTGACCGATGCCGGCCGCGCGCGGCAGCGCCACCTGCTGGTGTTGGCGGCGCTGGGGCTGAAACATTTGCAGCGGCGCGCGTCAAGCCTTGAGTCTGCGCGCGTGCAGGATATGCTGCTGGCGTGGTCGACGGCGCGCCGCGCCCTTGGATAACCCGATGCAGCAATTGATTCCGAACGATTTCATTCCCGACGGCGCGCTGCTCTTGGGACGCGTAATCCTGATTACCGGCGCCAGCAGCGGACTCGGCCGTGCGCTGGCGATCGAATGCGCGCGCGCCGGCGCCAGCGTCATCCTGTCCGGCCGCAACGGCGCCAAGCTGGAAGGGGTCTACGACGAAATCGAGGCCCTTGGCGCACCTCGGCCGGCCATCGCGGGGTTGGATTTGGCCCTGGCAACTGCGGTGGAATACGACGCACTGGCGCGCACCGTTGGCACGGAATTCGGCAGGCTCGACGGCTTGGTCCACGCTGCGGCGCTTTTGGGCGACCGCTCACCCCTCGAGCAATACGACGTACCGACCTGGTGCAAGGTTTTACACGTGAATCTAACCGCGCCGTTCATATTGACGCAGGTTTTATTGCCGGATTTGCGCAAATCAAGCGACGCTTCGGTAATTTTTGTGAGCAGCGGCGTGGTGAAGCAGCCGCGGCCGTTTTGGGGCGCCTATGCGGTGTCGAAAGCCGGGCTGGAATCGGTGCGCGGCATGCTGTTCGAGGAGTTGGAGCGCGAACCGAACATCCGCATCAATAGCGTGAATCCCGGCCGGATGCGCACCGCCATGCGCGCCGCCGCCTATCCTGCGGAAGATCCCAACACCGTTCCCACCCCCAAATCCGTAACCGGTCCTTTTTTGTACTTGCTGAGCGAACGCGGTCGCGGTATTGATGGTCAGTTCATTGACGCGCAATAGCAATCTAAAGGAACACACGGATGGACTTACGCAAATTGTACTCGGGCGCCTTGTTGGCATCCTTCTGCCTGGTCGCCGGCGCGGCCAGCCACGCTGCCGACCTGGATTCACGGCCGCTCGAGGGCGACTACGTCATTCACGATTTCCATTTCGCTTCGGGAGAAACGCTGCCCGAGCTGCGCATTCACTACACGTATTTCGGCAAGCCCAAAAGAGATCTGCTGGGCCACGTCACCAATGCCGTGCTGATCATGCACGGTACGGGGGGATCGGGCCGCAGCCTGATCAACGACCGATTTTCCGGCGTGCTGTTCAAGAAGGGACAGCTCTTGGACGCGGAAAAGTACTACATCATCCTTCCCGACGGGATCGGCCACGGCAATTCCAGCAAGCCGAGCGACGGATTGCGGATGAAATTCCCGCAGTATGCGTATGAGGATATGGTGCTGGCGCAATACCTGCTGATCACCAAGGGCCTCAATGTGGACCATTTGCGTCTGGTCATGGGCACCTCCATGGGCTGCATGCAGACCTTCATGTGGGGCGAAGCCCATCCGGATTTCATGGACGCGCTCATGCCGCTGGCGTGTCTGCCGGCGCAGATTGCGGGACGCAACCGTCTGTGGCGCGATTTGACCATGGATGCCATTCGCAATGATCCGCAGTGGCTGAAGGGCGACTATACGACCGAGCCGATGAGCGCCCTGCGCACGGTGGCAGGGCTGCTCTTGATCGCGGGCAGCGCGCCCATTCAGATGCAGCTCACCCTGCCCACAAGGGATGCGGCCGATGAATTCCTGGAAAAATTCATGCCGCGGGAAATGGAGAATCTGGACGCCAATGATTTTTTGTATCAGGTCAACGCCTCGAGGGACTATGACCCTTCGCCGGGCCTGGAAAAGATCAAGGCGCCCTTGCTGCAGATCAACTCAGCCGACGATTTCGTCAATCCGCCGGAACTTGGCATCGCCGAGCGCGAAATCAAGCGCGTCAAAAATGGCCGCTTCATACTGCTGCCGGCGTCGGCGCAAACGCACGGCCATGGCACCCACACCTGGGCCGCTGTTTGGCAGCAATATCTGGCGCAATTGCTCGAGGCTTCGAAGAGCCCGCCGGCCAACTGACCGGCAATCCGCCGCGTGCTACCGGGAAACGGGGGCCTGCCGATATTCCCGGTACTGACGCCCGGACATCGGCGCGCGCTCGGTGAAATGAGCGGCACAATATTTCATTCCATCGAACCAGCCGCGGAACACGCTTGACCAAAGATTGCGCTGTTTCAGATTTCGCCACCAAATCAACAGTGCGTTTGAAAACATCTTGGGCATCATCGCCGGCCAGGGCAGGTGCAAATAGCTGATGATCAGGTTGTTGCGCGTCAGGAAGTACAGGTTTTTCCCCTCGAACCTCGCCACCGGCGAACGCCTGTGATCGACCACTATTTTGGGAAACATGTGGATTTCCAAGCCCGCCTTCCACGCTTTGCGGCAAAAATCCACCTCTTCGCTCATATGAATGAAGTCGGCCCGGTATCCGCCCATCTGCAGGAACTCCGGGCGCTTCAATAGATGACCGCATCCGGTGTAAGTCTGGACCCGGTAAGGTTCGGACGCGGCAACCGGTTCCTGGCCGAAATTGATATCGACGTTGTTGAACTGCAGCCCCACCACCCGCGGCCGTTGCGCGAGATAAGCGAGCGCGCCCGCCAAATCCGGCACATCCCTGAAGCACGAATCATCGTCCAAACTCAAGACATAGGGCGTCTGCGCCAGCAAGGCCATCTCGTTGCGGTTTGATATCAGTCCTCGTTGCAGCGCGTTGCGGACAGTTTTGATTCTCGGAAATTTATTCACCAACTCATCCGAAATAATCGCGCTGTCCGACGCGTCGTCGACGATGATGAGAGGCAGGTATGCCAATTGAAGCGAAATGAGTTTCTCGAGGGTGAACTTGAGATCGCCGGGACGGTTCCGGGTGGTGATCATGATCGTGATCGAGTCCTCGAGAATCATTGGCGTGCTAGACCGCCTCCGCAGTCGGCGGGAGTTTGGCGGCATCGATCTCATTGATCAGCGCGTTGCGCTCGCTCGCCAGCATGGCGCGCGAGTGACCTCGCGGCAAATCATGCGCAAGATGCACCGGACCGAAGCGCACGCGCATCAGGCGGCTCACAATGATGCCCCGGGCCGCAAACCAGTGCCGGACCTGTGCGGAACGGGTCGCGCGCACGGTCACGTTGAGCCAGTGGTTGAAACCCTCGCCGTATTTTGCCTGAGCCTCGAGTATGCTCATCGCCTCGCCCTCGCAATCCGTGGCGGCGCGAAACTCATCGACGAGGGCCTCGTTCAGTGGACCGCGCATCCGCAGGACATAGTCGACGGTCAGGGCGTGTGCGCCCCGGGAAACGCGGTTCGCCCACGATCCATCATCGGTGAGAATTTCCAAGCCGCCGTCAACGGGCGGCATGGGCTGTATTGCCAGCCAGCGCCCGGACGAGCGCGGCAGATTCAAATGCTCGGCGGCACGCGACGTTGCGGACTTGAGGTCCAGGTTCTCGCCGGGCGAGCGGTGAAACAACAGCACCCGCGTTTGTTTTGCGGTGGGCGTATGCAATCGTACCGGACGGCCATCCAGGGTGATGCGGTCCCTCGCGGTCAGCTTCGCGCCAAGTTCAGGGACTTCACCGTTGACTTTCAGCCTGGATTCGCGGATCCAGCGCTCCACTTCACGGCGCGAGCCGATGCCCGCCGCCGACAAGAGCTTCTGCACGCGCTCGCCGGCCTGCGTGTCCTTGGGCGGCGCGGCTGACCGGGGAAATACGTCCTTTCGCACCCTCGCAGGCCTGGCTCGTGCGGCCATTAAATGGAATCATCGTGCGCGCCGCGTGCCACCAGCCCCTGGGTTCGCGGTGCGATGCTCTCCGCACCCGGCTCTTCCTCATCGTCCGCCTGCGGGTCGATTTCCGGCGCGGCATCGAGCGGCTCTTGCGGATCCGTCAGGATCTGCGCCTCGGCTCCGGGCAGCGTCAACTGCACGCGCAAATCCTCGAGCTCTTTGAGCTGCGCGAGAGTCGGCAGGTCATCCAGCTTCTTCAAGCTGAAATAGTCGAGAAACTCGCGCGTGGTGCCGAGCAGTTCCGGTTTGCCCGGCACGTCGCGGTGACCGACCACCCGGATCCAGTTTCGCTCATGCAAGGTCTTGATGATGTTTGGATTCACGGCGACGCCGCGGATTTGTTCGATTTCGCCGCGCGTGATCGGCTGGCGATACGCAATCAACGCCAGGGTCTCGAGCAGCGCGCGCGAATATTTCGCGGGCCGCTCCTGCCACAGACGCGCCACCGGTTGCGCAACCGCCGCCCTGATTTGAATGCGAAAGCCGCTCGCCACTTCCAGCAGCTCCAGTCCGCGCGTTTCGTATTCCAGCGTCAGCGCCGCCAGCGCGCCCTTAACCTCATCGGCGATGGACCCGTCGCGCTCGTCAAACACGCTCATGAGCTCCTCCAGGGTCAGAGGCCGGCCCGCGGCGAGCAGCGCTGCTTCGACTACATTTTTCACGTATTGATGGTTCATGAGGTTCTCGCAAGATCGTCGTTGGCGGCGCCGTCGTCGGCAACCAGCGACAGGTTCCGGGCTGGATTGCCCAGGCGCACATGCAGGGGCGCGTATGCTTCGGATTGAACTATTTCGATCAATCCCTCGCGCAATAGTTCCAGAACGGCCACGAAGGTCACCGTGACGCCGCGGCGCCCTTCTTCCGGTGTGAACAAGCGTACGAAGTCGACGAAGGCGTTGGCCTGCAATGAGGTCAGGACATCCGCCATGCGCTGGCGCACCGACAAGGGTTCACGCTGCACATGATGATGGGCGAACATGTCGCTGCGCGACAGCACGTCTTGAAATGCAATCAGCATTTCCTGCAATGTCACCTGCGGAGGGATGCGCACCACCTTGCGATCGGCCAATTCGGCCGACGCAACCCAGGTGTCGCGCTCCAGCCGCGGCATCCGGTCGATGCCCTCCGCCGCCCGTTTGAAGCGCTCGTACTCCTGCAGGCGGCGCACCAGTTCGGCGCGCGGGTCGGCCTCCTCGGATGCGTCATCGCTGCCGACGCGCGGCAGCAGCATGCGCGACTTCACTTCGGCCAGCGTTGCCGCCATCAATAGATACTCGCCCGCCAATTCAAGCTGCAGCACTTGCATCAACTCGATGTAGCGCATGTATTGGCGGGTAATTTCAGCGATCGGAATATCGAGAATGTCCAGATTCTGCCGCCGGATGAGATACAGCAGCATGTCGAGCGGACCCTCGAACGCCTCGAGAAACACCTCGAGCGCCTGCGGCGGAATGTACAGATCTCGCGGCATCTCGATAATGGGCTGGCCCTCCACGACCGCAAACGGCATTTCACCCTGTGCCGGCGCGCTCTCGCCGACCGGCGGTGGCGGCGGCACGTTTTGAACCAGCGTCAATTCAGGCTTCATCTGTAGTTCATGGCCATAGCTTGTCGGACAGCATCCATGGTGTCGCGCGCCACGGTCCGCGCCCGCTCGCACCCCTCCGCGATGATACCCCGTACCAGGTCCGGATTCTCCTCGAACTCCTGCGCCCGCTTGGCGATGCCCGACACCTCCTCGACGATTTTCTGGATGAGCGGCGCCTTGCATTCCAGGCAGCCGATTCCGGCGGAGCGGCACCCCTTCTGTACCCACGCTTGGATGTCGGGTCCCGAATATATTTTGTGCAAATCCCAAACCGGACATTTATCGGGATCGCCGGGATCGGTGCGGCGCACGCGCGCCGGGTCGGTCTGCATGGCCTTGAGCTTTTTAACGATCGAGTCCGTATCCTCGCGCAGACCAATCGTGTTGTCGTAGGACTTGGACATCTTGCGTCCATCGAGCCCCGGCACCTTCGGCGTCGCGGTCAACAACGCTTCGGGCTCAGGTAAAATCGCGATTCCCGCGCCCTCAAGATATCCGAGCAGCCGGTCGCGATCCGCCACGGTGAGCCGCGCATTCGCCTCCACCAACGCCTGGGCTTTGGCGAGCGCATCGGCATCGCCTTTTTCCTGGAACGCCTTGCGCAGCGAGCGGTACATGGCCGAGTTTCGCGAGCCCAGGCTCTTGATCGCCTTCTCCACCTTCTGCTCGAACTCGGGCTCGCGGCCATAGATGTGATTGAAGCGCCGCGCCACCTCGCGCGTTATCTCGACGTGCGCGACCTGGTCTTCGCCGACCGGCACGTACTGCGAGCGATACAGCAAAATGTCCGCACTTTGCAGCAATGGATATCCGAGAAATCCATAGGTGCTCAAGTCATGGTCCGCCAATTGCGCCTGCTGGTCCTTGTAGGACGGAACGCGCTCGAGCCAGCCCAAGGGCGTGATCATCGACAGCAACAGGTGCAACTCGGCGTGCTCGGGGACCTTGGACTGGATGAAAAGCGTGGCCACGCCCGGGTTCAATCCAGCCGCCAACCAATCGATCACCATGCTCCAGGTATATTCCTCGAGTTTCGAGGTGTCCTCGTAACCGGTGGTCAGCGCGTGCCAGTCGGCGACGAAGAAATAACATTCGTACTGATACTGCAGCTCGATCCAATTTTTCAGAGCACCGTGAAAATTGCCCAAATGCAATTGCCCCGTGGGACGCATGCCCGACAAGACGCGCCGATTTTGTGCGGGGACGCTCATGCCGAAAGACCGATGCCGAGGACGTGGATGAGCTGGCCCGCGGCGCGGTAGGCAGGACGAAAAAGCCATCCGAGCAAGCCCAGCACCGCCAAGCCCACCACAATGAACATGCCTGCGGGCGCGATCTTCTCGAGCCCTGCGCCTAACCGCGCCGGCAGAAGCCCGACCAACACCCGGCCTCCGTCCAAAGGCGGGATCGGCAACAAATTGAATACGGCCAGAACGGCGTTGAGCTTGATGCCCGCTTGGGCCATGAGCAGCACCCAGCTATCCAAGGTTTGACCCCGCCGGATCTGCAGCACCGCTGCCAACACGCCGCCCCACAGGGCTGCCATCAATAGATTCGCTGTCGGACCGGCCAATGCGACCATGATCGAAGTGCGGCGCGGATGGCGCAGACCGCTGGTTTCCACCGGCATCGGTTTCGCCCAACCGAACAGCGGAAATCCGAACGCAAGCAGCAGCGCTCCGGGAACCATCACGGTGCCCAGTGGATCAATGTGGCGCAGCGGGTTGAGGCTCAATCGCCCGAGCAGTTGCGCCGTATGATCGCCGAAATAACGCGCCGCCCAGCCGTGCGCTACTTCATGCAGGGTAATGGCGAGTAAAACTGGAATGGCCCAGACCGAAATGGCGGCAAGCGCAATCGAGATGGCGGAAAGAAATACAGATAAATCCAATGCTTACACTCATTATTTAAATTAATTACGAGCACCTTTGCCCGCGTTGAGCCGCATTATACGGTGGCCGTCGGCGCAAAGGGGCTGACATCGCCCCGCCCTTCGCGAATCACGAGGGCGCGATTGCCCGACAGGTCGATGACCGAGGTCGGAGTCATGCCGCAATTGCCGCCGTCCAAAACCAGATCGACGCTGTGGTCGAGCCTGTCGTAGATTTCCTTGGCATCGGTGCGCGGGTGTTCCTCGCCGGGCAGGAGCAGGGTCGAACTCATCACCGGCTCGCCAAGCTCGCCCAGCAGCATCGCCGTGACCGGATGGTCGGGAACCCGCAAGCCGATCGTGCCGCGGCGTTCGTGCTTCAAGCGCCGCGGCGTTTCACGCGAGGCCTTGAGCAGAAAAGTGTACGGTCCCGGCGTATGCGCGCGCAGCAGACGATATTGCCAGTTGTCGACCTGCGCGTACTTGCCGACATCCGCCAGATCACGGCACACCAGCGTGAAGTGATGATTTCGATCCGTCTGGCGAATTTCGCGGATGCGCTCGAGCGCAGCCTTGTCGCCGATATGGCAGCCCAGCGCATAACAAGAATCTGTCGGATAAACAATCACCGCGCCGCGCCGTAGCGCTTCCACCGCTTGGCGAATATAGCGCCGTTGCGGAGTGACGGGATGCAGTTGCAGATAGATGCTCATTGCGTCGGCTATGATACGCGGATGAGTCAACTCCTCGAATGGCTGCCGCTGGTCGTGTTTTTTATCACGTTTAAAGTGAAGGACATTTACTGGGCTACCGCGGCGCTAATCATTGCCTGCGTGCTGCAGCTGGTGATCCATCGGCTGCGGGCCGGCAGCTTCAAGACCATGCACATCATCACGACCTGCGTGGTGCTGGTACTGGGCACTGCGACACTGCTGCTGCGGGATCAGCGCTTTATCCAGTGGAAGTTCACGGTATTGATGGGCTTAACCTCAGCGGTGCTCCTCGGCAGCATGGCGATCGGCAAACAGCCTCTCGTGCGCCGCCTGCTCGAGGCCGCGTTTCCCGAACCGCTGGCGGTCTCCGCGCGCGTCTGGTCGCTGATCAACCTGCTCTGGGCCGCCTGGTTTGCAGCTTTCGCCATCCTGAATCTGTACGTGGCGCGAAACTATGCGGTGAGCCAGTGGATCAATTTCCATGTCTTTGTGTTTCCCGCAGCGACGCTGATCTTCATGCTGCCCCAGGCATTCTGGCTGGCCAGCAAGGCCGCGCCGCAGACGGCCACGCGCGCGCAGCGCTTGCGTGAGCGCCTGGAGAGCCATTTTTCGCCGGCGCAGTTGACGGTGGAGGATGAAAGCCATTTGCATGAAGGCCATGCCGGCGCGGCCGGCGGCCAAAGTCACTTTCGAATTCGAATCGTCGCAGAAGCGTTTCGCGGCATATCCTCGGTGGCCCGGCATCGGCTGATTTACGCGGCGGTCGACGACTTGATGAAGAGCGATATCCACGCGCTGGCGATTGAGGCGCTGGCGCCCGACAAAACTTGACAGAGCCTCGTGTTGCGACGCAGCAATGGCCGTTTACACGCGGAAAATGCATCAAAAATTGGTGAGATCGGTCTGTTGAGGCTAAACTGCGGCCCCCGGGCGCGCTGGCCAGTATGGCCGTAGTCGCTTTTTTTTTGCGTAGAGGAACAAATGAGCCAATCTTTGAGCACACCGTGGATCCGCATCGCCACCGTGACGGCATTCGCCCTTGTGATGACGGCCTGCGGAAAAGGCCAACCGGCGGCGCCCGCGACGCCCGAAAAGCCGGCGGCGCCTGCGACCCCGCCTGTCGCCACCATCGATGGCACGCCGGTTTCGCGCGTGGAATACGACACCTATTTAAAGAGCCTGTTGCGCGGCCGGCCCGCCGGCGAACTCACCACCGAACAGAAGAACCAGGTTCTCGATGAATTGATCAACATGCAGCTGCTTGCCTCGCAGGGCGAGAAGGAGAGCGTGGACAAGGATCCGGACGTCGCCGCGCAGCTCAAAATCGTGCGCATGCGCGTCATGGCGGATGCGGAATCCGCGAAGTACTTGAAGGACAAGGAGCCGACTGACGCGGAATTGCACGCCGAATATGATACGGCCGTCACCGCCATGGATAAGACGGAATATCACGCGCGCCATATCCTGGTGAGCAGCAAGGAAGCGGCAGAGGCTGCCATCAAGAAAATCAAGGGCGGCGCGAAATTTGAAGATGTCGCCAAGGCCCAATCGACAGACAGCTCCAAGGCCAACGGCGGCGATCTCGGCTGGTTCACCCTCGCACGCATGGCCAAGCCGTTCGGCGACGCGGTCAAGGGCCTGAAGAAAGGCGAAATGACTGCTGAGCCGGTGCAGACGCAATTTGGCTGGCATGTCATCAAGCTGGAAGATACGCGCGAAACGACGCCGCCGCCGTTCGAGCAGGTCAAGCAGCAGGTCAGCAATGGCGTGATGCAGAAGAAACTGCAGGCTTATGTCGAGACCCTGAAGAAGACGGCTAAAATCGACAAATCGTTATAGTCCTTAGGCACTCGAAACGTGGCGGACTCGCAAGTGTCCGCTACGTTTTCAATAGTTTCAGGAAACCCGCCTCATCGAGAACCTCAACGCCGAGCTGCTCGGCTTTTTTGAGCTTGGATCCCGCCTCGGCGCCCGCCACCACATAGTCGGTTTTTTTCGAGACGCCGCCGCTCACCTTGCCGCCCAATTTTTGAATTGCGTCCGTGGCCTCATCCCGGGTCAGCGAGCTCAAGGTCCCGGTCAGGACGAAGCTCTTGTCGCTTAAAGAGCCGCCGCGATTAACCGGCGCAATCCGCGGCCAGGTGATTCCCGCAGCGATCAGACGGTCCAGGGCGGAGGCATTGTCGGCGTCGCGAAAATAGGCTGCGACCTGCTTCGCAACCACCGGTCCCACGTCAGGCACGCGTTGTATTTCCTCTTCGCCGGCAGCGCGCAGGTCGGCGATCTCGGGGAAATACTGCGCCAGCGCCACGGCTGTGGCTTCGCCCACATCGCGAATGCCGAGCGCATACAGGAAACGAGGCAGGGTCGTCTGTTTTGCCGAGTCGATCGCAGATTGCAGTTTGAGTGCGGATTTCTCGCCCATGCGCTCGAGCGTCGCGAGCCGCTCCGCACTCAGGGAAAACAGATCCGCAGGCGTCTTCACCCAATCGTTGTCGACCAGCTGCTCCACCAGCTTATCGCCCAGCCCCTGGATGTCCAAGGCACGACGCGAGGCAAAATGCTGTAGCTCCCCCTTGCGCTGCGCCGCGCAGCGGCGGCCTCCGACGCAGCGCGCCACAGCCTGATCCGCCTCGCGCACCACCGGATTGCCGCATATGGGACAGTGGCTCGGCAGGATCACCAGCTGCGCGCCGGGCACGCGGCGCTCGGGCAGCACCCGGGCCACTTCGGGAATCACATCGCCGGCGCGGCGGATGACGACGGTATCGCCCAGCCGCACATCCTTGCGCATCAACTCATCCATGTTGTGCAGCGTGGCGTTGCTGACCGTGACGCCGCCGACGAATGTCGGTTCGAGGCGCGCCACGGGCGTCAATGCACCCGTGCGGCCCACCTGAAACTCGATGCCGCGTATGACACTGAGCGCCTCTTCGGCCGGGAATTTATGCGCGATGGCCCAGCGCGGCGCCCGCGAGATGAATCCCAGTTTGCGCTGCAGATTCACATCGTCGACCTTGTAAACCACGCCATCGATTTGATAGGGCAGCGTCGCGCGCGCGGCGCCCATTTCACGATAGTACTGAAGACATCCCTCGATCGACTCGACCACCGCGGACTGCGGACAGATCTTGAAACCGAGCGCGCGCAATTGCTTCAGCGTCTCGCTGTGAAAGGGGGGCAGCTCGCCACCCTCGATCGCACCGATGCCATAAATGAAGAGATCGAGCGGCCGCGCCGCGGTCATGCGCGGATCGAGCTGGCGCAAGCTGCCGGCGGCCGCGTTGCGCGGATTGATGAAGCTTTTTTCCCCGCGGGACGCCGCCTCTTCGTTGAAGCGGCGGAATCCGGCGAACGGCATGAAGACCTCGCCGCGCACCTCGAGCACCTTGGGAAACTTCTCACCGCGCAGCCGCAGCGGCAGCGCCTTGATGGTGCGTAAATTCTGCGTGATATCCTCGCCCGTTTCACCGTCGCCGCGGGTCGCTCCCTGCACGAAGCTGCCGTTCTCGTAGCGCGCGCTGACCGCCAAACCGTCCAATTTCGGCTCCGCTGAATAACGAATGGGACCGCTGCTCTGCAGCCGTTCTTGAATGCGGCGGTCGAAATCGCGCACCTCTTGGTCGCTGAAGGCATTATCCAGGGACAACATGGCCGCCCGATGCTTGACGGCGCCGAAGGCGGACAGGGGCGCGGCGCCGACTCGCTGCGTCGGCGAGTCGGAAATCAATAGCCGCGGAAATTCCGCCTCGAGCGCCCGCAGTTCAACCATGAGCTTGTCGTACTCGGCATCCGGAACTTCGGGGTCGTCGAGCGCGTGATAGCGATAGTTGTAGCGCTCCAGCAATTCCCGCAATTGCGCGGCGCGCGCCGCCGCCTTGTTGGGCGGCTCGGTTGATTTCTCAGCGCACACGGAAAGTCAGCCTCGCGGCAGCGACGCCTGGAAGCGCGCCACATCATCGCGCAGCGCCGCGGCGCGCTGCGGCGAGAGCGGCATGCCCTTATTGTCCTGCACCATGCCCGACAGCTCCTGCGCCAGGCCGCGCGCAGCGCCCAGCAGCTCATCCACCGTCAAAAGAGGTTCGACCGGTCCTGGCAGCACGGCGAACAGCGTGACGCCGCGAAACTCTTCGGTGGCCATGCGTGCCACATCAAACGTTCCGGGCTCGATCAAGCTGGCGACGCAAAACAAGCTGCGGCCATCCACATGCCGGCGATGAAAGACTTGATGGCGTCCGTAGGCGAGGCCATGCAGCTCCAGCGCCGACAGCAGCGTGGCGCCGGACCAGCGCACCTCGCCGGGCGCGCAGACGCGCAGCGTCACGATCTTCTGCTGCTCACTGGCATTGGGCGCCGGCGCCGCATTGCTGCGATCCGGGGTTTCGGGCTGCAGCGTCGGAACGCGGCCCTGAACGATTGGCGCTGCGCTGAACGAGGGTGCCGCAGTCATCGAGGGTGCCGCAGTCATCGAGGGTGCCGCAGTCATCGAGGGTTCCGCGGCGCCCGGCCCGAGCATGGGTGCCGGATCCGCGCTCACCATCATGGGGCCGTCCAGCACCGGAACGTGTTCATAGTCCTGAGTGCGGATGCTGAGCGGTTCGAACGGCGGCACGCCCCACTCTGTTTCCGGCTCGGAGTCCGCCTCAGGAATGCTCTCTCGCGTTGCTGCCGCGGGGCGCTGCGCTTCGACGCTCGGCGTTGTCTCGCGCAGCTGCGCATCGCCCGGGGCCTGCGATGATCGACGCCTGCCCCACCACCAGATGCCGGCAAGCAACACCAAACTCAAGGCCAACAAAATCCAACGCAGCTCGGCAGCCATGAAATTTACGCGCTACATCGCCGCCATGCGCACGGCCTCATCAACATCCACCGACACCAGACGCGAGACGCCGGGCTCATTCATGGTGACCCCAACCAGCTGCGACGCCATTTCCATGGTGCTTTTGTTGTGCGTGATGAATATGAACTGCACGCTGCGCGACATGTCGCGCACGATGTCGCAGAAGCGGCCGACATTGTTCTCATCCAATGGCGCATCGACTTCGTCCAGCAGACAGAAGGGCGCGGGGTTCAAGTCAAAGATCGCGAACACCAGCGCAACGGCGGTCAAGGCCTTCTCGCCGCCCGACAACTGGCTGATGGTGCTGTTGCGTTTGCCCGGCGGGCGCGCCATGACGGAAACCCCCGCGGCATTCGAGTCCTCGCCGGTCAGCTCGAGATACGCATGGCCGCCGCCGAACAGGCGCGGAAATTTCTCCTTCAAGCCGGCGTTGACGCGATCGAAGGTGTCCTGGAATCGCGTGCGGGTTTCGCGGTCAATTTTGCGCATGGCTGATTCGAGCGTTTCCAGTGCGTCAGTCAGATCCTTGCACTGACGGTCCAAGTACTCCTTGCGCTCCGACTGCTCCTTGAATTCGCCGATCGCCGCCAGATTGACCTGACCCAGGCGTTCAATCTTGCCCTTGGTCTCCTCGAGCTGCGACTCCCATGCGGCCACGCTGGCATCCGCCGCGATTTGCGCGACCAACGCCGCGAATTCGTAGTTCGTCGCGGTGAGTTGTTCCGCCACGCCTTCGCGGCGTATGCGCACCTGCTGCGCCGCCAGGCGTGCCTCGTCGAGGCCGGCGCGCGCCGCTTCCAGGCGCTGATCGATCGCAAATCGCGCGGCCTCGTGCTCGCGCAGCAAGCCGTCCAACTCGTCGCTCGCGATGCGCGCGGCTCGCAACTCCGCCTCGACTTCGGCGCGCTGACGCAATTCGCGTTCCAGCTGCGCCTGAGCCTCGGCAATGGGCGCCTCGCCCTCCGCGATCTGCCCGAGCAGCTCCAGGCGGCGCACGTGCAAATCCTCGAGCTGCTTCTCCAGCCTGCCCACGGTCGTGATCAGCGCCGTGTGCGAGGAGCGCCGCGATTCCACTTGAACCGCCAGGTCGCGGGCGTGCTGTTGCGCCGCCGTGGCCGCGTTTCGCGCCTCGCTCAAGGCAGTGCGCATCCGCTCGCGATCCTGCTCGAGTTCCATGCGCTGCGGTTCGAGCCCCGCGAGGGCGTCGATCGCGGTCTCCATCCGCGCGCGCGAGGCGCGCAGTTCGTTTTCGCTGCGCGCCAGCTCGACGCGCACGTCGGCGAGCTCGGATTCGAGCCGCTCCAGGCGGCGTGCCGCATCTTCGGTGCGCGACAGCGCGGAGCCGAGTTCGGCGCGGCGGTCGACATGATCCCGGTGCAGGCGATTCACTTCCGTTTGGCAGCGCTCGCGGCGGTCTTCGTGCTCGCGGACCCGCTCACGGGTACGTTCCAAACGCATTTCCAGTTCCTTGACCTCGCCCGCCAGCGAATCCGACCTGCACGCCGATGTCGCGCAGGATTTCTTCACGCTCGATCACGCCGGCATGTGCGTCCGCGTCGCGCGACACGCGCAGCCAGTCGTTGCCCAGCCAAATGCCATCCCGGGTCACCACGGACTGGCCGGCCTTGAGCTGCCGCCGCAACGCCAGCGCCTCGCCCAGCGTATCCGCGGTCATGACCGCGGACAGCACCGAGCCTAAGCACTGTGGCGCCTTGCACCCTGGCCTGCAGCGAGGCGGCCGCATGCGCGCCGCCGGCGCCCTCGCCCGTGCTCACGACCGCCAAATAGCCGCCCTCGAAACTCGCCAGCAGATCCGTGACGCTGTCCAAACCCTCGACACACACGGCCTCGAGGTAGGAGCCCAGCACCGTCTCCACCGCGCGCTCCCAACCCTTGTCCACTCGCAGCTGCTGCGCAACGCGCGGATGGCGATCCAGGGATTGAGACTTGAGCCATTGCGTGACCCGGCCCGAAGCCTTGCCAAGTGCCGCCTGCTGCAGCGCTTCGGTGGAAACCTGCTCTCCCTGGGCCTGTTGCAGGCGCGCGCGAAGCGCATTGAGCGCCTGGCTCTCTTCCCGCTCGCGTTCACGCGTTACCGAGATCTCGGATAGTAGATCCTGCAGCTCCGCCGCGGCGCCCTCGCCCGCAGCGCGCGCGGCATCGGCGCGCTCGGTCAGGGTTTCCAACGCGCTCGAGGGCTGAAGCTGCGTAAACAACGCGCGTTCCGCATCCTGGCGCTCCCGCTGCAGCAGCAGCCGCCGCTGCTGACTTTCCAATTGCTCGATGCGTGCCCGTTCCACCTGCGTTTCGCGCTGGCCCAGCGCCACCGCTTGGGCATGGTTGTCCCATGAAAACTGCCACGACGTCAGGGCCTGCTCGCAGCGCTCGAGCGCTTGAGCGGCAACTCGTTCGCGCTCGTGCGCGTGGTCAAGTCCGGGCACCATGGTGGAAAGCTCCATCGACAGGGCTTCCAGCTGCACCCGGTCAAGCTGCACCACCCGGTCGAGCTCGGCGGTCTGCGCATCAATCTGTTCCAGGTCGGCGCGCTGGCGCAGCCGAAGTTCGCGCGAATATTCGATGCCCTGCTCGATCCGCGTCACCTCAGCGCCGGCCTCGTAGTAGCGGCCCTGAATCGCATTCAACGCATCGGCCTTGGCCGACTGGTCCGCACGAACGCGCTCAATGTGCGCTTCGGCTTCACGTAAATCCGCGAGCACCGCCTGCATTGCGGTCTCGCAGCCCGAGGCCGCTGCATCGCGGACTCCGGCTTCCGCGTCCAGGCTTTGCAGCCGCAATGCGAGTAATTCCGCAGACAGCTTGCGTTCCTCTTCTTTGAGCATCTGGTAGCGGCGTGCGGTCGCAGCTTGACGCTGCAGGTGGCGGATCTGCTTTTCCACCTCTTCGCGCAGGTCATTCAGCCGATCCAGATTCTCGCGCGTATGGCCGATGCGGCTCTCAGTCTCACGGCGCCGCTCCTTGTAGCGGGAAATGCCGGCGGCCTCTTCCAGGAAGGCGCGCAGATCGTCGGGCCGCGCCTCGATCACCCGGGAGATCATGCCCTGCTCGATGATGGCGTAGCTGCGCGTGCCCAATCCGGTGCCGAGAAACAGCTGTGTGATGTCCTTGCGGCGCACCTTGAGGCCGTTGATGAAATAGTCGGACGTGCCGTCGCGGCTCACCGCACGCTTGAGCGCGACCTCATTGTAGCTTGCGTAGGGACCGCCGATCTTTCCATCCGAATTGTCGAACACCAGTTCCACCGACGCGTTCCCCAATGGCTTGCGCGACGAGGAGCCGTTGAAAATCACATCCGCCATTGACTCGCCGCGCAAATGCTTCGCGGAGATTTCTCCCATCACCCAGCGCACGGCATCGATGATGTTGGATTTCCCGCAGCCGTTCGGACCCACCACGCCGGTCAGGCTGCTGGGAAATGTGACGGTCGTCGGATCAACGAACGATTTGAAGCCGGCAATTTTGAGTTTCGTTAAGCGCATTGTTCACGCGGTATCGTGGGCCACTTGTGGCGCGTAGTGTAAAGTAAACGTCACATAGGTAAACCCCTTAAGAGCGCCCGATTTCTGATGACCGAACCCACCTCGCGTCTTGAAGTCTTTGACAATCCCGCACCCGGGCGGGACTACACCATCCGGATGAGCATCCCGGAGTTCAGCTGCCTGTGCCCGAAAACCGGCCAGCCCGACTTCGCCACGCTGGAACTCGAGTACGTGCCGAACCTGCGGTGCGTTGAATTGAAGTCCCTGAAACTCTACATTTGGTCGTTCCGCAGCCGCGGCGCGTTCCACGAAGCGGTGACCAACGAAATATTGCGGGATCTGGTGGCGGCGACGGCCCCCCGATTCATGCGCATTGAAGCCAAATTCAACGTGCGCGGCGGCATTTACACCACTGTCGTGGCGGAACATCGTGCCGCCGGCTGGGTCGCCGCGGCGCCTGTCGAACTGCCCTAGGAATCCGGCCGACAGGCCCGTCGGACCAAGGGTCCGCGTCGAAGTCTCAAAGATGCCCGGCGGAGGGGAAAGTTTTTGCTTTCCAATCATGGGCTTAAGTTCCACAAATATGTTTTGCCGCCGCTCTGTACACGCCTGAATGCGTCGGTATAATCGCGCGCTCTTTCGTTAGGAGGCGGAAAATCCAAATGCCCTCGAAGAAACCAAATAAAGCGGCTAAGCGGCCAGGTAAGGCGACACCCAAAAAAGCGACTCATAAAGCAGCCGCTCCGAAGAAGGCGGCGCGGCCGCCGACGAAAGCAAAGCCAATCGCCATATCGAAGGTAACAGTGAAACCGACCAAACCCGCACCTAAACCCGTGAGCGCAAAACCCGTGAGCGCAAAACCCGTGAGCGCAAAACCTGCGATCACAAAAGCGCCGCATGCAAAACCTGTGCTGCTCAAGCCCGTGCCGACGCCGGCGCCGAAGGCCGCGGCCGAGAGAATTGCACCCATTAAGTTCGACCCTCGCCCGCTGGTCATGCCGGCGCGCGCGCTCCAAAACGACGAAGATGGCGATGCCGAGGGTTCGGCATCCGCCAGCTTGTTGGCGGGCCCGCGCAATGTGAAGCCCTATATTGCCCGCCGCGGCGAGCAATACATGAACAAGGAGCAGCTGGAGCACTTCGCCCGCATTCTGCAAACTTGGAAACGAGACCTCATGGTCGAGGTCGATCGCACCGTGCTGCACATGAAGGACGAGGCTGCCAATTTTCCGGATCCCAACGACCGTGCCACCCAGGAGGAAGAGTTCAGCCTCGAGCTTCGGACGCGCGACCGGGAGCGCAAATTGATTCGCAAGATCGACGAAGCCCTTAAGCGCATCGAAGACGGTTCCTACGGCTATTGTCTGGAAACGGGTGAAGAGATCGGGATCAAAAGGCTGGAGGCGCGTCCGGTCGCCACTCTTTCCGTCGAAGCGCAGGAGCGGCGCGAGCGCCGCGAAAAGCAGTACGGCGACCGCGACGACCGGTACCGATAGGCCTCCGCAGCGCTACATAGGCCGGTTCGCCCCGACCCCTTCGGGGGATCTGCACTTGGGCTCCCTGTATACGGCGGTCGCCAGCTTCCTGGATGCGCGCGCCCACGGGGGCCGATGGTTGTTGCGCATAGAGGATCTCGATCGTCCCAGAGAGGTGGCAGGATCGGCAGACGGGGTTCTGCATACCCTGGAGCAATTCGGCTTCGAATGGGACGGAGCGGTTACTCGCCAATATGATCGCGCCGAGCGCTACGCAGAGGCGCTCTCCGTCTTGCACTTACAAGGGCGAACCTTTGCCTGCGCGTGCAGCCGGGCGCAATTGGAAGATGAGCTGCGCTATCCAGGGACCTGCCGCACTCGCCAGCTCGGGCCTGGCACGCCGGCGGCAGTCCGCCTGCGAGTCGACTCCGCACAGGTGCAGTTTACGGACCGAATCCAGGGCACGTATCGACAGAACGTGGCGGACGCCGTCGGCGACTTCATTCTGAAACGCCGCGATCAGATCTATGCCTACGTGCTTGCGGTGACGGTTGATGACGCCGCGCAGGGCATCACGCACATCGTGCGCGGTGCCGATCTTTTGGACAACACGCCGCGGCAGATTTACCTGCGGCGGCTGATGGGACTGTCCGAACCCGACTACGCGCATGTGCCGGTGCTGACGGAATCGGACGGCGGCAAGCTCGCCAAGTCCCGGCGCAGCGTGCGCCTGAGCGCGCACTCTCCCCTGCCGCAGCTTAAATACGTGTTTTCGCTGCTGGGGCTTGCGCCGCCGCCAACGCTTGTCTCCGCCACAATCTCCGAGGCGTGGCGTTGGGCCATCGCGCAATGGAGCATCGAGAAGGTGCCACGTCGCCTCGATTTGCCCGTAAGCGGCTAATATTCCTGGAAAAAAATGCCGATTTGCCTTAGCGCTGCATTGCGCTATTCTTTGAATTGTAGTTCTTAAGGTAGATCAGACGTGGACTGGCGCGAACCGGCATCCTCCGGCGGCGCCGGCCAACACGAGCGAGGAGCCCCATGAGCGAACCGCGAGTGATAAAAAAATATCCGAATCGACGCCTGTACGACACGGTCGAAAGCCGGTACATCACGCTGGCTGACGTCAGGCGCCTGGTGGTCGAGAGGATAGAATTCGTCGTTGTCGACAAGAAAAACAGTGCCGACATTACGCGCAGCATTCTGCTGCAAGTCATTGCCGAACAGGAGCATTTGGCCGAGCCGATCTTGAGTCAGGAATTCATGGTCAGCGTGATTCGTTCTTACGGCACAGGCCTGCAAGGTCAGGTGAGTGCGCATTTGGAGCAGAGCCTGAAACAGCTCGTGAATCAGCAGCCAGCGCAGCAACTTCGAGATCGCGTAAAGACCGTGGCCGGCGGAGAAGCGCCGCGTCCGCGAGTCGCGACGAATTTAGTCAGGGACGGCTAGCCATAAGGGCAGCCTCACCCGTGAACGCGGCAGCTTAAACTGCCGCGTCCCTAGGAGTCTGCCTCGGGCATTCCCCCCGCGGTGTTACGCTGCGTCGACGTTGCGCATGGAAAGCCGCACGCGGCCCTGCCGGTCGACTTCCAGCACCTTCACGCGCACCACATCGCCTTCCTTGAGCTTGTCCCCGACGCGCTCCACGCGCTCCTCGGAAATCTGCGAGATGTGCACCAGGCCGTCACGGCCGGGCAGAATCGTCACGAAAGCGCCGAAATCCATCAGGCGCGCGACCTTGCCTTCATAGACGCGGCCGACTTCGACGTCCGCGGTGATCAATTCGATGCGGCGCTGAGCCTCGCGTCCCGCTGCGCCCTGCACCGAGGCAATTTTCACGGTGCCGTCGTTTTCAATATCGATGGAGGTGCCGGTCTCTTCGGTGATCTGCCGGATGACCGCACCGCCCTTGCCGATCACATCGCGGATTTTCTCCGGATCGATCTTCAAGGTGATGATGGTCGGCGCCCATTCCGACATGTTCTCGCGCGGCTTGGAGAGGACTTTGTTCATTTCTCCCAGGATGTGCAGGCGGCCGTCGCGCGCCTGGTCCAGCGCGACTTTCATGATCTCCCGCGTGATGCTGGTGATCTTGATGTCCATCTGCAGGGCGGTGATGCCGTCTTTGGTGCCCGCCACCTTGAAATCCATGTCGCCGAGATGGTCCTCGTCGCCCAAAATATCTGTCAGCACTTGAAAGCGGTCGCCTTCCTTGACCAACCCCATCGCGACGCCGGCAACCGGCGCCTTGATCGGCACGCCCGCGTCCATGAGCGCAAGGCTGGTGCCGCACACCGAAGCCATGGAACTCGAGCCGTTCGACTCCAGAATTTCTGAGACGACACGAATGACATACGGGAATTTGTCGACGCCCGGCATGACTGCTTTCACGCCGCGCTTCGCCAGGTTGCCGTGGCCGATCTCGCGCCGCTTCGGCGAGCCCATCATGCCGGTCTCACCGACGCTGAAGGGAGGGAAATTGTAGTGCAGCATGAACGGCTCTTTCTTCTCGCCCATCAGGCCGTCGATGATCTGCGCATCCCGTCCGGTTCCCAACGTCGTCACGACCAGAGCCTGAGTCTCGCCCCGGGTGAACAACGCCGATCCGTGAGTTCGCGCCAGCACGCCGGTGCGGATATTGATGGCACGTACCGTCTTGGTGTCGCGACCGTCGATACGCGGCTGACCATCGAGAATCTTGCCGCGCACCAGTCGATATTCAAGATTGGAAAATTCGGCGCCCACTTGTTCGCCGGTAAATTTCGGCGTCTCGCCCTTGCTCAGAGCCTCGACCGCTTGAGTTTTGATCTCCTTGATCTTGGCGTAGCGCTGCATCTTTTCCGTGAGCGTGTACGCGGCGGCGACCGCCGACTCGGCGTAGGCATTGACTGCCGACTGTAGCTCTTTATTCGGCTCCGGCGCGACGAAATTCCACTTCGGCTTGCCCGCCTCCGCCGCCAGTTCGTTGATGACCTTGATGGCGGCCTGCATCTGTTCATGGCCGAACGTCACCGCACCCAGCATAACTTCCTCATTGAGGCCGGCGGCCTCCGACTCCACCATCAGCACGCCTTCCGCGGTGCCGGCTACCACCAGATCGAGCTGCGAGGTGGCGAGTTGGCTGGTCGTGGGGTTCAAAATGTACTTGCCATCGATGTAGCCGACGCGGGCGCCGCCGATGGGCCCCAGGAATGGCATGCCGGAAATGGCCAGAGCCGCGGACGCGCCCAGCAACGAGGCAATATCAGGATCCATTTCGCTGTTGACGGAAATGACTTGAGCCACGACCTGAACGTCGTTGATGAAACCTTCGGGAAAAAGGGGACGGATTGGCCGATCAATCAGACGCGAAGTCAAAGTCTCCTTTTCGGTGGGACGTCCCTCGCGCTTGAAGAAACCGCCGGGAATGCGTCCCGCGGCGTAAGTTTTTTCGATGTAATTCACGGTCAGAGGAAAGAAATCGCGGCCCGGCGTGGCCTTTTTGAGTCCGACCGCAGTGACCAGGACCACCGTGTCGTTCATGGACACGAGAACGGCACCATCGGCCTGGCGGGCGAGTTCGCCGGTCTCGAGGGTTACCGTGTGATCCCCGTATTTAAAACTTTTTTTGATAGCGCTCACTAGAGCCCCTTTGCGTAATCTGACGTGAAAGACGCAGACGCCAAGCGTCTGCAGCGGCGCCTGTTAGCGGCGTAACCCTAAGCGTTCGACCAATTGCGTGTACTTGTCCGGCGTTCTGCTCTTCAAGTAATCGAGCAGCTTGCGGCGCTGATTGACCATCTTCAGCAGTCCGCGACGCGATGCATGGTCGGCTTTGTGCGTGGTGAAATGCTGACTCAAGCCGTTAATGCGCTCGGACAACAAGGCAATTTGAACTTCGGGAGATCCGGTATCTTGCGCGCTGCGCTGAAATTTACCGACGACGCCCGTCTTTTCTTCACGAGTAAGTGGCATTGAAATCGAACCCTCAATCAATAACTTAGGACCTTTTAAGAAGCCGCGCATTGTACGCGTCGCGGCACCTGCTCTCAAGCACGATTCGTGGTGGATGAAATCAAGCGCAGGGGCCTCAATTGGCCGGCCGCTTGGATTTCGCCCAGGCCCAAAAACCCCAAGTCGGCCGCGTAGATACGCACAATTCCGGGGAGTTCGACGGCCACATTGAGCGACTGGCCCTGGCGCAGGGCGCTGATTCCCCCGGCAGGCAGGTCAAACCGCCGCCAAGCGCCCAAGGCCGCATCCACGGGCAAAAGGATCTTGTGGCGCTCTTCCGGACTCAAGGCCTCCAAAGCCTCGAACGGCCATTGGGGCTCGGCGACGAACGGGGCCACGGCCAGTCGGCGCAGGGCCGCCAAGTGGCCAATGGTTCCAAGCTGTGCCGCGAGATCCTCGGCGAGCACACGAATGTAGGCGCCCTTAGTGCAGCGCACATCGAAGCGCAGATCCGGCGCCCGCCAATCGAGCAGCTTCAGATCGTGGATTGTGATGGCCCGCGCCAGGCGCTCCCGGGTGATGCCGGCGCGCGCATATTCATACAGCGGTTTGCCTTCCTGCTTGAGCGCCGAATGCATGGGTGGAACCTGCTGATAGTCACGCGGAAACGCGGCCAGCGCGCGCTCCAAGTCCTCATGGGAGAAACCCGGCAGTTCGCGCGTCTCGATCACCTCTGATTCGCGATCCGCACTCGGCGTGCGCTCGCCCAAGCGCACCGTCACGCGATAGGTCTTGTCGGCTTCCAGCAATTGCGTGCCGAATTTCGTGGCCTCGCCGAAGCAAATCGGCAGCAGACCGGAGGCGAGCGGATCCAGCGATCCGGTATGGCCGGCCTTGCGTGCATCGAACAGCCGCTTCACCCGCGCAACCGCGCCGGCTGAACTCAAGCCCAGGGGCTTGTCCAGCAGAAGAATGCCATGAATGTCGACGGGCATCAGGCTCCTAGCCTTCGTCAACAATATGGTCGTGCTCATCGGTCCCCGCGGCGGAACCTTCCGGTTTCTTCAAAGAGTCGATCAACTGAGTCAAGCGCACGCCGTGCTCGATCGTGGTGTCGAGCTCGAACGTCAGAGTGGGGGTGTAGCGAATCATCAGCGCCTTGGACAAGGCATTGCGCAGAAAGCCCGCCGCGCTCGTCAAGCCCTGCTGCACCTTGGGGTCGGGCCCCTCCTTGCCGAATATCAGGTAGTACACCCGCGCGGTGCGTAAATCTCCGCTGATATTGACGGCGGTAATCGTGACGTTGCCGATGCGCTCGTCCTTGACGTCGCGGCGCAGCAGCTCGGTGAGCTCGCGCTGTATCTGCTCGCCCAAGCGTCGGGCCCGTGGATTGGATTTGTTAGGCATTTTGTCCCTTTCTCGCGCGAGCACCCAGGCTCGGGGTCGCTTCGACCCCGTCAAAGGTGGCGCGTGGCGCCTTTAAAGAGTTCGCGCAATCTCGACCCGGGAGTAGCACTCGATCTGGTCCTTCTCCTGCACGTCGTTGTAATTCTTCACACCGATGCCGCACTCGGTGCCCGCCCGCACTTCCGTGACATCGTCCTTGAAGCGCTTCAAGGATTCCAACGCGCCCTCGAAAATCACCACGTTGTTGCGCAGCACGCGGATCGGGAAGTTGCGCCGGACATAGCCGTCGATGACCATGCAACCGGCCACCGTGCCGAATTTGCTGGAACGGAACACGCTCCTGACCTCGGCCAAACCCACGATCTGCTCCTTGACCTCCGGCGACAACATGCCCGTCAGCACGGCTTTGATGTCATCGATGGCTTCATAGATGATGCTGTAGTAGCGCACATCCACGCCATGTTCCTTGATGGCGGCGCGTGCCGCCGCATCGCCGCGCACGTTGAACGCGATAATGCGCGCCTTCGAGGCGGCGGCCAGAGTAACGTCCGACTCGGTCAGTCCGCCGACTCCGGAAGCAACGATATTTACCGCGACTTCGGCAGTCGACAAGCCATTCAAGGAATCGCGCAAGGCTTCGGCGCTGCCCTGCACATCGGCTTTCACCAATATCTGCACGAGATCGGCCTTGCTTTCGCCCATGGTCGAAAACACGTCCTGCATGTTGGTTGCTTTGGCGGCCAGCTTCACATCGCGTGATTTCGATTGCCGGTGCATCGCCACTTCACGCGCCTTGCGCTCGCTCTCCACCACGAGCAATTCATCGCCCGCATTCGGCGCGCCCGAAAGGCCCAGCACGACCACAGGAATGGAGGGACCGGCCGCATCGACCGGATGTCCGGCCTCATCGAACAACGCGCGCACACGCCCGAATTCCTGGCCGATCAGCAGCGGGTCGCCCAATTTGAGGGTGCCGCGCAAAACCAATACGGTCGCCACGGCGCCGCGGCCTTTCTCCAGGCTCGATTCGATCACATAGCCGGCGGCAAGACCGGCAGTCGGCGCCTTGAGCTCGAGCACTTCTGCCTGCAACAGAATACTGTCGAGCAACTGATCGACCCCTAAGCCGGTGCGCGCCGATACCGGCACGAAAATATTTTCACCGCCCCACTCTTCCGGAATGACGCCGTGCTTGGTCAGCTCCTGCTTGACCTTCTCGGCGTCAGCCTCGGGCTTATCCATTTTATTGAGCGCCACAACGATGGGCACCTTTGCCGCCTGCGCGTGCTGAATGGCCTCGATCGTCTGCGGCATGACGCCATCGTCGGCGCCGACCACGAGAATCACGATGTCGGTGACCTGCGCACCGCGGGCGCGCATCGAGGTGAAGGCCGCGTGGCCCGGCGTATCCAGAAAGGTCACCATGCCCTTGGCGGTTTCAACGTGGTAGGCGCCGATGTGCTGCGTGATGCCGCCGGCTTCACCCGCGGCCACTTTGCTGCGCCGGATGTAGTCGAGCAACGAGGTCTTGCCGTGATCGACATGTCCCATCACCGTGACGACCGGCGGCCGCGGCAACACCTCGAGAGAGGTATCCGTTTCGCCTTGCAGGTCATCTTCGATGATATTTTCCTTGCGCAGCACGGCGGTGTGGCCCATCTCCTCGACCACCAGCACGGCGGTGTCCTGCTCGATCATCTGATTGATCGTCGCCATCACGCCCATGTTCATCATGACCTTGATGACTTCGGTGGCCTTGACGGCCATCTTTTGCGCCAGCTCGCCCACCGTCATCGCCTCGCCGATCGCCACTTCCCGCACCACGCGCGCGGTCGGCATCTCGAAGCCATGCTTGGTGTCGGTTTCGCCGCCCATCGAGCGCCGCCGCCCGTCGCGGGATTTCTTTTTCTTGTGGCGCGAACTCACGTCGCCGACGATGTGCAACTCCTGCCGGCCGTAGCGTGTCGATTTGTCGTCGACCACCTCGCGCGATGCCTTGCCGGGTTTGGCGGCCGCCGCTTTGCGTTCGCGCTCCGCCACCTCGCGCGCCTGAATCTCGGCGGCGCGCCGTGCGTCTTCTTCGGCGGTGCGCTTGCGGTTTTCTTCATCGCTGCGCCGCCGGCTCTCCTCTTCCTGGCGCTCGCGGTCGAGGCGCTCTTTCTCCAGGCGCTCATGTTCCGCACGTTCCAGCGCCGCCTTGGCCTGCTCCTCGGTCTCGCGCAGCTTGTCGATCTCTTCCTGTTGGTGGCGCGCCTGATCCTCGAGCACTTCGCGTTTGACATAGGTGCGCTTGCTGCGCACTTCGACGTTCACCGTGCGTGCCCGGCCTTGCGGGCTCGCGAGCTTCAGCTCGGACTGCGACTTGCGGCGCAGCGTGATTTTGCGCGGCGCGGCATCGCCCTGGGATTCGTCATGCCCGTGGCTGCGGCGCAGATGCGTCAGCAGCTCGTGCTTGGCATCCTCGCTGATCATGTCCTCGGCGCCGTCGACTTTGATGCCGGCTTGATCAAGCTGCTGCAGCAGCCGATCGACCGGAACCTTCAATACTTCCGCGAATTGAGCGACGGTTACATCTGCCATACTTGACTCCTAGACCTTAGCTTCTTCCGCGAACCAGTGCTTGCGGGCATTCATGATCAGTTCGCCGGCCTTCTTCTCATCGATGCTGCCCATCTCAACCAGTTCATCGACCGCCAGGTCCGCCAAATCATCGCGCGTGCGCACGCCCTTTCGCGCCAGCGTCTTGCCCAGGGCCTCGCCGGTGATTTCAATCAAGTCCGCTCCGGGCTCGGCGCCGTCCATCGATTCCTCGCTGGCGATCGCCTGGGTCAGCAGCACGTCGCGCGCCCGGGTGCGAAGTTCCTTGACGATTTCCTCGTCGAATTCTTCGATGCCGTTCAATTCGCTGGCCGGCACGTAGGCGATCTCCTCGATCGTCGAGAAGCCCTCCTGCACCAGAATGCTTGCGACGTCGGCATCGACGTCGAGCTGCTTCATGAAGGTTTCGCGCAACGCCAGAGATTCCGTCTCGCTCTTGGCCTCAGCCTGCGACTCGCTCATCACATTCAGCTCCCAGCCGGTCAATTCGCTGGCCAAACGGATGTTCTGGCCGCCGCGCCCGATGGCCTGCGAGAGCTTGTCCTCGGAGACGGCAATGTCCATTGAATGCGAATCCTCATCGACCACAATGGAGGTCACCTCGGCCGGCGCCATGGCATTGATGACGAACTGCGCATTGTTTTCATCGAAAGGGATGATGTCGACGCGCTCGCCGGCAATCTCGTTGGAGACCGCCTGCACGCGCGAGCCGCGCATACCGACGCAGGCGCCCACCGGATCGACGCGCGGATCGTTGCTGCGTACGGCGATTTTGGCGCGCACGCCGGCATCGCGGGCAGCCGCCAGGATGTTGATCAGGCCCTGGCCGACCTCGGGGACTTCCAGCTTGAACAATTCGATCAGGAATTCCGGCGCAGTGCGCGACAGGAACAATTGCGGTCCGCGTGGTTCGGTGCGCACCTCTTTCAGGTAGGCCTTGATTCGATCCTGCGAGCGCACCGGCTCGCGCGGGATCATTTCCTCGCGTGCGATGAAGCCCTCGGCATTGGCGCCGAGATCGACATACACGCCATTGCGATCGACGCGCTTGACGATGCCGCTGACCAGCGTCCCGGCCCGATCTTTATAGGCATCGACCACCTGCGCACGTTCGGCTTCGCGAACCTTCTGCACGATCACTTGCTTGGCGGTTTGCGCCAGAATGCGTCCGAACGGCACCGACTCCATCGGTTCCTCGACGAAGCCGCCCGGTTCGACATCTTTGTCGATATCGCGGGCATCGTCGAGCCGCAGTTCGCGCTCCGGCACCTCGAGTTCGCTCGAGTCGTCCGCAAACACCTTCCAGCGCCGAAATGTGTCGTAGCCGCCGGTCTTGCGATTGATCGAGACGCGCACGTCGAGTTCCTCGCCGTGCTTTTTGCGGGTCGCGGACGCCAGCGCGGCTTCGAGCGCGTCGAATATAATTTCCTTATCGACGCCCTTCTCGTTGGAAACCGCGTCGACGGCCATCAGTATTTCTTTGTTCATAACTCCTCGCTCACTCCGGCCGCAATCTCGCCTTCTGAATTCGATCGAGCGGCAGCTCGTAGGCCTTGCCGTCGACTTCCACTACAATCGTGCCGCTTGACGCGGACTTCAATAGCCCCGAAAACCGCCGCCGACCTTCCAACGGCAGCTTCAACTCTGCAAAAATCCGCTCGCCGACAAACCGCGCAAAATGCGCCGGCGTGCGCAAGATCCGATCGAAGCCCGGCGAAGAAACTTCCAGAGTGTAATGCCCCTTGATCGGATCATGGATCTCGAGCACCTCGCTCACGGCGTGACTCACGCGCGCGCAATCGTCCACCGTGACGGCGGCCGCGGAGTCCTCCGCGCGCCGATCGATGAAGATCCGCAGCACGCCGCCGCGCCCTTCCCGCGCAAACTCAACGTCGACCAGCTCAAAGCCAAGCGCCTCGATCGGCGGCTCCAGCAGGCGGATCAAGGCATCACGCATTTTTGCCTAACCTTGAAAACAAAAAGGGGACCATCGGCCCCCTTCAATTCGCTCAAGAAAAAGCCCCTAAAAGGGGCCAACCCGAAAAACTTCGCGTGCCGCGCCGCTGGGCTCAAGGTAAACCTGAGCCAGTTCAAGCCCCGCCGAGGGCCGCGATTATAGGCAATGGCTCTTCGGGCGTAAACCCTGATTGAGCAATTGCCCTAACTCGAAATGACAAGGGCCGCATCGCTGCGGCCCCCGTTATCCCTTAAATCTTAAGCCACTGTTACCAGCGCTTCGGACCGCGAGATCCACCACCACCACCACCACCGCCGCCACCGCCGCCGGTGCGCTCCTGAGCCTCGTTCACCTTCAGCGCACGCCCGTCGACGTCGTGGCCGTTCAAGGCCTGCATGGCGCGCGCAGCATCTGCGCTTGCCATTTCAACGAAGCCGAAGCCGCGGGGCCGACCGGTGTCGCGATCATTGATCAACGCCACCGACTGTACCGCACCATGCTTTTCGAACAGTGCGCGCACTGCGGACTCGTCCATTGAGAACGGGAGATTGCCAACATACATTTTCGTCATGTGAAGAATACCTACTACAAAAGAAACTATCGGCCGGTCACGCGTGCTTCGAGTAGGACTCTTCAGCGGAATGCCAGCCACCTGGATCGAGGAAACCTGCTTTGTGGGTTGTGGCCAAGGTGACGCCGGAGCGGCGCGCTGACCAAAAACGGACCAAGTAGAAATCACGAACCGGCGCGAATACTACAGCAATTTGCTGATTAGTACGAATATTCCAGCAGATGGCGAGGGATGCTGCGGCGCCGCATTCCCTGGTAACCCACCCTCAAGGCGGCTATTCTCACCCACCTATCGAATCAGCCGAAATTATTATTCTAATGACCGCATTCGGATGGCACTAGCGTTCCTTCTCCCCAAGTACTGGATCACCTGGGCGGGTTTGGGGGTGATGCGTGCCGTGGAACTGCTGCCCTATGCCGCGCAAACCCAAGTGGGCAATGCGATTGGAGTGCTGATCCGGCATCTGCCCTTAAGCTACCTCCGGATCGCGCGCCGCAATATTGCCCTTTGCCTGCCGGAATTGTCGCCGCCCGAGCGCGAAGAGCTGCTGAGCCGGCATTGCCGCAGCTTAGGGATCGCGTTATGCGAGACCGCCGATACCTGGTGGAGCAGCAACAGGCGTCTCAGTCGACTGGCCGAGGTCCAGGGGCTGCACCATCTTAAGGCCGCCCTCGCCAAAGGCCGTGGCGCCATATTAGTGGGAGGTCACTTCACGACCATCGAAATCTCCACGCGTATATTGGGAACGGTGGTGCCGCTCAATGTCGTCTACCGCCCAATGAAGAACGCCCTGCTGTCGCACATTATGTTCGAAAGCTTTTGCCGCCATGGAAAGCCGATCCCGAAGGACGACATCCGGAGCATGGTGCGGGCTCTGAAACGCAATGAAGCCGTCTGGTTCGCGCCGGACCAGAGTTACCGCAACAAGGGCGCCGCGATGGTCAACTTCTTCGGCATTCCGGCCGCCAGCAATCCGGCGACATCGCGTCTGGCGCGCATTTCCGGCGCCGCCGTCATGACCTATTTTGGCCAGCGGCTGCCGGGCAACGCCGGCTACCGGGTGGTGATCGGAGAGCCGTTCGAGAATTTCCCGGGCCCGGACCCGGTCGAGGACGTCGAACGTTACAACCGTCGGCTCGAAGCCCAGGTGCGCCTGGTCCCGGATCAGTACTTGTGGGTGCACCGGCGCTTCAAGGGCTTGAGCAGCGACTATCCGGATTATTACGGCCGCGATTCGCGCAATGCCGCCCCCACTCATGAGCGATGAGCAATTAAGCGTCGAGAGCGTGACGGGGGTCGATCTGACGCTCAAGATCGCCGGTCCCGGAACCCGCAGCTATGCCTTCGTGATCGACTGGCACATACGTTTGCTGCTCAGCGGAGCCTGGCTGCTCGTCGCGGCCGTCGCGCAAGTCAAGATCACCTGGCGTACGCACGATGGACTGATCAGCGTGTTGCCGGCCGCCATCATTTATTTTTTGTACCACCCCATTGTGGAAGTCATGACACGGGGACAGACCCCCGGTAAGCGCATGGCCGGCGTACGCATTCTGGCACGCGATGGGAGCCAGGCGAGCACCACGGCGCTGCTGTTGCGCAATGTGTTCCGGTTGATCGACAGCCTGCCGGCAACCTACTTGGTGGGGCTAACCTCCTGCTTCTTGACCCGACAACGAGTGCGTCTGGGCGACATGGCCGCCGGCACTCTGCTGGTGTTGGACAATGCCGCAGCGGAGGCGTCATTGCTGCGCATCGAACGACTCGCCGCGAACTCGAAACTGTCGCTGGATGCCTTGGAGTTGATCGACCAGGTCCTCGAGCGCTGGGATTCGCTTGAATCCGCGAATCGCGCGCAGGTCGCCCGCTCACTCCTGGCACGGATTGATCCCAAGGAAGACGCGGCAAAGCTGGCGCAATTGAGCGACGCAGAGCTGCGCGACAGGCTCCAGGCTCATCTGGGATCCGGGGCGGCGGCGACGCATGCTTGACGGCGACGACATTCGCCGTTGGATCATGGCGCGAGCCGGCAGTTGGCGGCTAAGCGTCAGCAATGTGGCCGCGCTGCGCTCGCAGCGACAGGCTACCGTGGATGAGGCGCTGAGCGCCGTCGAGGCTTATCGCGGATTGGCGCGCGACCTGGCCACGGCGCGGCGCGTGGTACCGAACAGCCGCACCACTGCGGGACTCGAATCCCTCTATCGCCAAGTCCACACGTTGATCAGCCGCCGGCCTCCAGGCGGTTGGAAAACCATACGATCTGCCTTGAGGCTCGATATCCCTGCGGTCACGCGGGAATTGCGGGTTCCCATCCTGAGCATGGCGCTCCTCATGGGGATGAGCGCGCTCGCGGGCTGGTGGCTCATCGCGACTTTCCCGACGCTCATCGGCATGTTTGCGAGCGAGGACATGATAGAACACGTCGAACAGGGCCACCTGTGGACTGAGGGACTCATCAATGTCGTACCCTCTTCCATGCTTTCCATCGGCATCCTGGCCAACAACATCACGGTCAGCGTGATGGCATTTTGCGCCGGAATTTTCCTCGGATTAGGCACCCTGTATCTGGTCGCCATGAATGGCCTGATGCTGGGTGCGACATTTGCCTTTGTTCACCAGCATGGATTGGCGCGCGCCTTGTTCGAATTCATCATTGCGCACGGCCCGGTCGAGCTGTCGGTGATCTGCATCGCCGGCGCCAGCGGCGTTGCGCTGGGCGAATCCATCATCCGACCGACCGGCTTGTCCCGGCGCGATTCATTTCAAGCCTGCGCGCATCGCATTGGACCGTTGCTGTTGTTGTGCGCTGCGTTGCTGATCGGCTGCGGTCTCATCGAAGGCTTCATCTCGCCCGATCCTGACTTTCCGACGGCCAGCCGCGTGACCATCGGCGCCGCCTATTGGCTGATCATGTGGTCGCTGCTGACGGGCAGGCTGACTAGGCGCGCCGGCGCCGCCTAAAATCAGCGTACGCAGCAAACACCGCGCGCTCCAGCTGTTCCGGCTTCGCCACCAACGTCGGCGCACCGAGCGCGTTCAATGCGCGCGCTTTGCGCTCCAGGCCGATGCAATATTCCTGAGCCGCCAGGGCCCGATAGGGATCCAACCACGTGCGCGCCGGGGCCCGCGCCATCGCCTCGGCCTCGGCGCTGGACAATCCGGCGACAAACGGCAGGTGCTTGGGCAATAAGAAACGCACCGCATGCGCCAATTGGCTTTCCGCCGACGCATCATCGATATCGGTCAAAATCACAATGAGGCTGCGGTGGCGGACGAGCGATCTTACCCGTGTGGCGGCGTACAAGGGATTGGATTCCGTTCGTTCGACACGCGACGCCGCGAGCACCGTCCTGAGCCGCGCAACGGCATTCGGGCCGCGGGCCGGCGGCAGCGCCGCCAGCGGCCGGTCGGCGTATACCACCAGGCCCACAAGATCGTCGCGTGCCGTGGCGAATTGCGCCAATCGAGCGGCAATGTTCACGTAATGGCCGAAGCGATCCAGCAATCCGGCCCGCAGCGCGCTGGAGCGGCCGGCATCGATCGCGATGACGATTTGCAGTCCGTGCTCCTGGGTGAATTCCCGGCTGATCAGCCGATCGGCGCGCACCGTGGCTTTCCAGTCAATCACGCGCGGCGGATCGCCGGCGCGATAGTCGCGAAGCCGCAAAACCTCGGCTCCCGTGCCCGAATCGATGCTCGCCTGAGATCCCAACTTCGAGATCCCCTTCACCTCGCCGGCATTGCGGAATAGATCCGGCAGCACGCGAACAGCAGCGGGACAGGCCACCTGCCTCGGCCACCACGCGAGGCCCAACGGGCCCGCGCTCCGCGTCCGCAACGCCGGCCACTCGCACGCTCCCAACCGTCTGGGCACGATGCGCCGCTCGATCGCAGCGCGCTCCTGTGATTTGACGCGCAAGTATTCCACCGAGTTTTCAATGTCGAAGAATTCGGGGGCGCTCGGCGCAATTTCAAATGCCAGCATGCGTTTCAGCGAGTGCGAACAACTAAAGCGAATGGCGGCGGCACGTCCCAGATAAAGATTCTCCGGCGCCTGCAACTCGATTGCCAAATGGGCTTTGGAAACAATCCAGGACTCATACGCCAAGCCCAGCAGCAGCAGCGTCGCGGGCAGTCGCCACAAGCCGGCGAAACTTTGCTCCCAAGCGCCCACAATGGCCAGCCCCGCGCAGGCGAGAATCAACACGCAGGCGTTGCGCCGCAGGCTCGCACCGCTCATCGGGGCACCGGCACCTGATCGAGCACGCGCTGCACGACGGCCTGGGTCGTTATGCCTTCGAGCATGGCTTCAGGGGCCAGCACCAGCCGATGCGATATCACCAAGGGCAGAACCTCTTTGACATCATCGGGCGCGGCGAAACTCGAGCCGCGCAGCGCTGCCGCAATCTTTGCAGCGCGCAGCACCGCCAATGCGCCGCGCGTCGACAGTCCTAGTGCCAGATGAGCATGCTGACGCGACGCGAGAGCCAAATCGAGTACGTAGGCAAGCAGTTCGGGCGCCGCATGCACCTCGTCGACGCCGGCGCGCGCCGCATCGAGCGTCGACGGTGAAACGACGAACTGCGATTTATTTTCTGGTGCGAGCAGTGCCGCATACCGCGCAAGAATCGCCTGTTCGTCTTCGCGAGAGGGGTAGGTCATGTCGATGCGCAACATGAACCGGTCCAGTTGCGACTCCGGCAAGGGATAGGTGCCTTCGAAGTCACCGGGGTTCTGAGTTGCTATCACCAAGAAATTTGCCGGCAGCGGGTAGGTTTTGCGCTCCACCGTCACCTGCCGCTCCTCCATCGCCTCCAGCAGCGCGGACTGGGTCTTCGGGCTGGCACGGTTGATCTCATCGACCAGCAAGACATCCGCAAACAGAGGTCCCGGTCGAAACTCGAATTCGCGTTTTGCCGTGTCGAACACATGGACGCCGGTGATGTCGGACGGCATGAGATCCGCGGTACCCTGAACTCTGCGAAATTCACCGCCCAAGCCGGCCGCCAGCGCCTTGGACAGCAGCGTCTTGCCAAGGCCCGGGGGGCCCTGCAACAGGACGTGCCCACGGCCGATGACCGCAATGGTCAGTGCGCGGATGGTGCATTTCAAACCGATCACCGACATCCCCAGCGCTTCTTGCAGACGCAGTTCCAATTCTTCCAAGGCGGTGCTCATATAATTTTTCCTTGCAACTGAGACAGAAGATCTTGCAGCCGCGGCAAATCGAAGCGCCGACCCGATTGGATCCGGGTCTGCAGGTCCTGCAATTCCCTGAGCTCGTCGCGGCTGACCGCGGCTTGCGAGGACAGCCAATCCCACACGGGACTGCCGTCCTCGCGCGTGCCCAGGCGGCGGTGAATGGAATTGAAAAAATTCGCGAGCAATCTCGCGCCGGCGGTGAACGGCGTCAGGGCCGAAGCGAAAAAATCGCCGCTGCTGGCGACGAAGGCGGTCACGTCTGCGCCCTGCCGTCCCGGCGGCTGGCCTCGGAATCGCTGGATGCCGAGAACGAACACCAGCCACAACAACACCAGCCACCAGAGCGTGCGGTGCAAACGCGGGTCTTTATAGAATGCCCTGGCGTCGTAGTAATCGACGGCTCCCTGATGCGCGTCATCAAAAATCACGGCGCCGCCCGGCTCGAGCGACCATCCGATGAGATTCGCCATCAGCTTGGCATTGTCGGCAGACCCGAGGTCGCGATTGCTGAACAGTCCGGCGACACCGAGCACGATGACCTGGCCGTTGCCCTGGTGGCGGATCCAAATGACGGCATTGCCGCCGTCAGCCACTTGTGCAACCTGCAGCACGCCGGAACTATCCATGGGAGTAGCGACCCAGCGCGCTGCGGGAAGATCGGAACTCAGCTTGAGCGAACGAACGCCATTCATCAAGGGATGTGCGCCGCGCGGCTCGATCGCAATCTCGCGGGATTCCGACAACGTCTTGAGCGCAGACTTGAGCTTCTGCGCCGTCGACTCCTTGTCGGCCTTGTCGTTCGTTTCGGTGGTCTCGAGTTTCAAACGCGCCAAGCGCCCAACGTCCCTCACCAGGCGCCCGGCCCCTTCGAGCGCCCATGCCGGCGTGTCATCCAACGCAGCTGCGATCACGACAGAATTGCCGCGCTCGATCCATTGATCAAGCCACGATGCTTCGTCGGGCCGAACCGGGAGCTTGTGCGGCAAAGTCGTGAACAGCAGATTGCCGGTGCGGCGTTGCGCCTTGTCCCTCGACAAATGGTCAAACCGATCGCGCAGCGAAATCACCGCGATATGTTCCGCCTTGAGCCAGCGCCACGCGGCCTGATACCCGGCAGCACCGGAATCGGTGCTTAGCGGCCGCGTCTGCTCGAATTTCTCGGGGGGTGGCTTGGGCAGGAACAAGGCGTAGCAAAGGAACAGCGCCGCAACGGCCAACCCCAAGGTGACGAGCCGGTCTTTCACGGTGTGCCGGCGGTCTCGGACAATTGCAGCAGCAGATCGCGGCCCTGCCGGGTCACGGTCTCGAGAACCTGGGGGGCCGCGGGCTCTGATCCATACAGGATCGTCTCTGCGGTGCGTGCAACATCGGCAAAGACGCTTTTCTGCGCGTCGCTGTCGAAAAAGGTTCGCGCGATGAGCTCGCGGTGCGTCAGACTGCGCTCGGAGCTCAAGCGACCGGTCTGCAGCAGACGCCGCACCAGCGCGCGCAGCAGCCCGGCCGGGGTGGTTTCGTCAGCGGGCGCTTGCTTGTCCGAGGACGAAGACTTGGAGTTCTGCGCCGAAGTCAGCGCGGATCGGACCTTCCTGAAACGGCCGCCTATTCCGGCCGCCTTGAGCTCGCGCACGATCACCACGACGGCGGCAAGCGCGGTGAGGACGGTCACGATATAGACGAAGCCTTGCAGAAAGGCGGGCGACACATTGGCGGTGTCAAATACATTTTCGAACAGATGCTTGAGCCATTTCGCGATCGACGAGTCGCTATGTTCGAGCCACTGTTTGATCCAATTCTTGAACGCATGCCACCACGACACCACCGGCGGGGCCTGTTCATCCTTGAGGTTCTGCAAAATTCCCGGCACAGCAGCAGTATCGGGCGGCCCCGGCCACGGATGGCCCGAATAACGTTCCGACAGATCGATCACGTCGCGCAGTGCGTGCGCGTTCAGCTTGTGCTGCCAGCCTTCGTACAACAGCTTGTCGAGTCCGAGCGTGCCGAGCGCGGAGCGCAGCTCGGGACAGACCGCATCGAGGTCTTTGAGGCCGGACAAACTGGGTGAGGCGGTCGCGGCGCAGTCGCGCACCGTATTGAGGGATACGCCCGCAAAGCAGGTTGCGGCAAGCAAACTGCCGCATGCCAAAACGAGCCGCGATCGCAGGTGCCCGAAGGTCGGATTCACTGCCGCGCTAAAGCGTCCACCCGACCCAGCAGGTCGCCACCCTGCTTGCGCAATTTAAGATCGTAAAAAATGGCAATCAGTGCGGCGGGATACAGCGATCCCAATACCGAGTTGACCACAAGGGAAATGATCTGGCTCACTCCGATGGCCAACATGCTGCGCGCGCCCAGCGCACCGCCGAGCCCCGCTGAAATGAAGCCGACCACCAGAGAAAAAACCAAGCCGATGATGAAGAGCACCAGCAATATTCCGGCGCACCGCCACCAGTATCCGCGGGTCAGGCGCCAGCTGATCGCGATGGATTCAGCCGGACCTGCGTTGTCCAGCATCAGCACGATGGATGAGAAAAACACCCGGCCGAAAACGAAAAAGAACACGAAGAAGAGAACGATGAACACCAGAGCCACGACTGCGCTGCCGGCGGCGCTCAACAACGCCAGGGCTACGCCGGCCACGACCATTGCGGCCAGAAACAATAGAAACTGCGCCAGCAATCGCGGCAGCAGGCGCAGCGCCGATGACAGAGCGCCGCCCAGCGTGGAGGCGGCTCCATTGGCGACGGCTGCGATCCGCAGGACGAGGGCCGTGTAAACCAGGGAGGAGAAAACCAAGATGGCCAGATAGGTGAGCCAGGTCGTCGGTGATTTGAACAGATTCAGCATGGCCTGGGCGCTGGCGGCAGACATGGGACGCGCCGGGATGCCAGGCACCGTCGGCACGGCACCCTGGAACTTGTACCCCAGTATCAACAAGGGTACGGCCACCATGAGCTGTGCAAGCAAGGCCAGCGGCCAGGTTTTAGCGAGGCTTTCGAGCCAAAGCTTCAACCCGTCATCGAGTACCCCACCGATGCTGCGCGGTTCTGCCGGTCTCGTGTACACAGTGATTCTCCCTGAATCTTGTAAAACGGAGGTTAGCACGACTCTTTGACCCGCTACACTTTCCGGTCAATGCCCACTCTACGCAAGGCCACGCATGCAGATATACCAGCCCTCGAGGCGTTGATATCCCGGTCGGCGCGCGGATTGAGCGGGCAGGACTACAGCCCCGGGCAGATCGAGGGCGCATTGCGCGGGGCATTCGGCGTCGACAGCCAATTGTTGACGGATGAGACTTATTTCGCCGTCGAGGACTCAGACGAGATCGTGGGGTGCGGCGGATGGAGCTTTCGCTCGACCCTGTTCGGCGGGGACGCCCGCGCGGACCGTGATTCATCCACCCTGGATCCGAAAACTCAAGCCGCGAAAATCCGCGCCTTCTTTGTGGATCCTCGCCACGCCCGCCGCGGCATCGGCACGCTGTTGCTCGATCACTGCGAAAATCAAGCGCGGGCGCGCGGATATTCGGAGGTGGAACTCATGGCAACGCTGCCGGGCTTCAGGCTGTACGCAGCTCGCGGTTACTGCGCCGGCTCCCCGGTGCATTTCGATGTTGGTTCAGGAGAAAGCATCGAATTCATCCCGATGCGCAAGCGCTTAGTCGCGCCATAAGCGCTGCCACCCCGCGTGCCCGAGGGCGCGCAGGGTGCGGATGTTGCGCCGATAAATCTCTTCGCCGTCGCCGACCGCCGCGACGGCGCGCTCCACGCTGGCCTCGCGCAGCAAATGCAGCATCGGATAGGGCGAGCGATTGGTGCAGTTCTCGATGTCGTCGGGTTGCGTGCCGGCGAATTGATATTGAGGGTGAAAGCTGGCGACTTGCAGCTCCCCCTCCAGATCGAGTGCGGCAACGGCGCCATCGCAGACTGCGAGGAAATCGTTGTATTCCGTGAAATCCGCGAGCACCAAAGGGTGAATCAGCAGCGTGGTTTCCCGCTCGTCTGGATCGGCGGCGGCCAGGCCCTGCAGCTCTTGGCGCAGATCCTCGAGCAGCCCGGCGGCGCTGCGCTGTTCGCTGACCGCGAAACGCACGCGATTGCCCCGGTAGGGATTTTCCGCGAAGGGACACAGGTTGAGACCGATCACCGATTTCTCGATCCAGCGCCGGGTTGCGGAAATTATTTCGTCGCTGTGAATTCGCAATTCTCCCGGCATTCCGAGGCAGTCTAGTGGAGAGAGTTCGAGTATCCTATGCGCCCTTTTTCCAAAAGAGCGTTTTGATGCCGCAAACGATTCCTGTCACGCTGATTCCCGGAGATGGGATCGGCCCCGAAATCATGGACGCCGTCCTCAAGGTATTGGCCGCGCTGGGCGCGCCGTTTGACTGGGAGAGACAAATTGCGGGCCTGGAGGGCGTCAAAACAGCAGGTGATCCCCTTCCGCCCAAGACTCTGGACAGTATCCGGCGCACCCGGCTGGCGCTCAAAGGTCCGCTCGAAACCCCCTCGGGCGGCGGCTATCGATCCTCCAATGTTCGTCTGCGGGAGGAGTTCAAACTCTATGCAAATCTGCGTCCGGCCCGCACGCTGATTCCCGGCGGCCGATTCGACAACATCGACCTCGTGGTCGTGCGGGAAAATCTCGAGGGCTTATACATCGGACATGAGCTCTACATCCCGATCGATGATGATCCGCATGCCTTGGCCATGGCCACCGGCGTCAACACGCGCCAGGGCAGCCGCCGCCTGCTGCAATTTGCGTTCGAACATGCCATCGCGACCGGCCGCAAAAAGGTCGCGATCGTCCACAAAGCGAACATCATGAAAGCCCTGACCGGAATCTTCCTCGAGACCGGCCTTGAACTGTATGAGCGAAAATACAAGGGAAAATTCATCCTGGAAACCGTCATCATCGATGCCTGCGCCATGAAGCTGGTGTTGAATCCGTGGCAATTCGACGTGCTTGTGACCACGAATTTATTCGGCGACATTTTGTCGGATCTGGTTGCCGGCCTGGTGGGAGGATTGGGAATGACGCCCGGCGCCAATATCGGCATGGACGCCGCCATCTTCGAAGCCGTGCATGGCTCCGCGCCCGACATCGCCGGCAAGGGCATTGCCAATCCGATTGCGCTGCTGCTCGCGGCCGCGATGATGCTCGACCACTGCCACCTGCAGCAGCTGGCAACGCGCCTGCGAACGGCGATCGAGCAGACCCTGAACGCCGACAATGTGCGCACCGGGGATCTGGGCGGCAGGGCGACCACCGCAGAATTCACCCGTGCGCTGATCGCGCGCATCGGACCGTAAGATGCCGCCCATCATCTCGATCCAGGGCGTCACCAAATCCTATGCCACGGGGTTTCAGGCCCTGAAGCTCGTCAATCTGGACATCGACCGCGGCGAAATCTTTGCGCTGCTCGGCCCGAACGGCGCGGGCAAGACCACGCTGATCAACATCGTGTGCGGCATCGTCACGGCCAGCGCCGGCACGGTGACCGCCGACGGTCACGATATCGTGCGTGACTATCGCGCCGCCCGCTCCATGATCGGCTTGGTACCGCAGGAACTCAGCACCGACGCATTTGAAACGGTGTGGGCGACCGTGTCATTCAGCCGCGGGCTGTTCGGCCGCGCACCCAACCCGCAATTCATCGAAGGCCTGTTGCGTGATCTGTCGCTCCTCGACAAGCGCAACAGCAAGATCATGACCCTGTCCGGCGGCATGAAGCGCCGCGTCATGATCGCCAAGGCCCTGTCGCATGAACCGCAGATATTGTTTCTCGATGAACCGACCGCGGGCGTCGATGTGGAGTTGCGCCGCGACATGTGGGCCCTGGTACGCGGGTTGCGCGAAAAAGGCGTGACCATCATTTTGACCACCCACTACATCGAAGAGGCCGAGGAAATGGCCGACCGGGTCGGGGTCATCAACAAGGGCTCGTTGATGCTGGTCGAGGGCAAAAAGGAGTTGATGAAAAAACTCGGTAAGAAGCAGCTGACGCTGCATCTTGCCGCGCCGCTGCGGCAAATTCCGGGCGAACTGCAAACATGGGAACTGGACCTCAAATCCGAAGGCAACGATCTGGTCTATACCGCCAACAGCGCCGACGGGGTCGATATCTCCATGCTGCTCAAGCGCCTGAGCGAACTGGGAATCGTCATCAAGGACCTGCAAACTCATCAGAGTTCCCTTGAAGACATCTTCGTCAATCTGGTGAGCGAACGCGCATGAGCACTTCCGCCTCGATCCCCGCTTTCAACCGCCACGGCGTTTGGGCCATCTATAAATTCGAAATTGCCCGGGCCCTGCGCACCCTGCTCCAGAGCCTGGTCACACCGGTGATCACGACCTCGCTTTACTTCGTGGTGTTCGGCGCCGCGATTGGATCGCGCCTGACGAACGCCAGCGGCGTCAGCTACGGCGCGTTCATCGTGCCCGGGCTCATCATGCTGGCGCTGTTCACCGAAAGCCTGTCGAATGCCTCCTTTGGCATTTATTTTCCGAAGTTTACCGGCACGATCTACGAACTGCTGTCCGCGCCCGTGTCCTACGTGGAAATCGTCATCGCCTACGTCGGCGCGGCCGCGTCGAAATCCATCGTGCTCGGCTTGATCATCCTGGCGACAGCATCGCTGTTCGTGCCGATCAGGATCCTTCATCCGGTCTGGATGATCGCCTTCCTGCTGATGACGGCGGCCACCTTCAGCCTGTTTGGATTCATCATCGGCATCTGGGCCAAGGGATTCGAGCAGCTGCAGTTCATTCCCATGCTGGTCATCACGCCGCTGACCTTCCTGGGGGGCGCGTTCTATTCCATCGACATGCTGCCGCCGGCATGGCGCACGTTCAGCCTCTTCAATCCCATCGTGTACTTGATCAGCGGCTTTCGCTGGAGCTTCTACGGAACAGCCGACGTCAGCGTCGGCGTCAGCTTCGCTGTGACCATGGGATTTTTCGCGGTCTGTCTGGCGTTGGTGGCGTGGATTTTCAAGACCGGCTACCGGCTCAAGAATTAGCGCCGCTCTCGTGGCGGCGTTCGCGCAAGACCCTTCGAGCCCGGCTTGGCAGCGGTAATTCTTGCCATTAGTTAACGTATGCGTTAACCTTCTTCATATTCGTTAATATTTGATTTGGAGTCGCAAATGAAGCCTACCCCGAGCGATTGGCCGCGGATGTCGAGTACGGTTGTGTATCAGGATGCCATCGCCGCCATTCAATGGCTGTGCGATGCGTTTGGTTTCGAGGTTCGGCTCAAGGTCGAAGGCGACAAAGGCCAGATTGAACACAGCGAATTGACCTACGGCGAGGGCCTGATCATGGTCGCCCAGGAAACACCCGACTCGCCGCGCCGCTGGAAGAGCGCCATGCGCAGTCCCAAAACATTGAACGGTGCCACCCAGAGCATCATGTTTTTTGTCGACGATGCGGACGCGCACTGCGCCCACGCCCGCGCCCGCGGCGCGCGAATCATCGAGGAGCCTGCCACCCACGACTACGGTGAGGACTATTGGTCGGACCGCAGCTATGGAACGCTCGATCCTGAGGGCCATCTGTGGTGGGTGACGCAGCGCCTGCGCAGTCCTGCCGGGGTGTGAGGATCGCGATGGAGCAACGCGCGGCCGATTTCCAACTGAGCGCCGCGTTCGGCGCCCTCTCCGATGCCTCACGGCGCCAGATGATCCGGCTACTGCTGCAAAAGCCACGGCGCGCCGGCGAGCTGGCGGAACGTGTCGAGATGAGTCCGCAGGCCTTGAGCCGGCACCTGCGCGTGTTGCGCAGAGCGGGCCTGGTTTCCGAGCACGGTGTCCCGAGTGATGCGCGCATCCGCGTCTACAGCGTTCACGCCTCGGCATTTCAACCGGTGCAGGATTGGATGGCTCAAGTGGAGGAGCTGTGGCGCCGGCAACTGCACGCCTTCAAGGCGTTTGCGGAAGATCCGCGCCCGCCCGGCAGACTCAAGCCGTGAGCGGGGACCGCGCGCGGGTGAGCGTCAGCGTCGGGGTTCCACCCGCACGCGCTTTCCAGGTCTTCACGGCCGACATCGACCAGTGGTGGCGCCGCGGCATGAAGTTTCGCCAGTCGACCTCCCGCAGCAGCCTGCTGTGCATCGAACCGAAGGTGGGCGGCCGGCTGTTCGAGGAGTTCGAGACCGGCGGAAGCAAACGCGTCATTGAGGTGGGCCGCGTGCGTGTTTGGGAACCGCCCCGCCTGCTCGCCTTCAGCTGGCGCAACGCCAACTTTGCTCCCCAGGAGGAGACGCAGGTCGAGATTCTGTTTGAGCCGTCTGCCTCCGGCACGCTGGTCACCGTGACTCATAGCGGCCTGGCCGCCTTGCGCGCCGAGCATCCGGCACGGCACGGCCTGCAGGGCGCTGAATTTCCGCGCATGATTGGCTTATGGTGGGGCGAGCAAATGACTTCGCTGCGCCAGATCTGCAAGGCGCTGCCCTTACCGCCATAAAGCGCGGCTCTAGAGTCCCAGAACGACCACCTTGCCGGTGACTTTCGGAGTCGGCCAGATCGGCGAGGTCATCCCGACGGCGACCGCGATTTTCTGCCCCACCCCGGTATCGTAAGTGATCACTCCACCGCCGATCGCGCCGCCGAGATCTTTCGACCAAAGCTTCTTGCCGCTCGCGGCGTCGAGCGCATAGAAATTACCGCCCATGTCGCCGAACAAGACCAGCCGTCCGGTGGTGGGTGTGACGCCCCCCATTAGCGGAAACGGGGCGTGAAACTGCCATTTGCGCTCACCGCTATCCGCGTTGCTGGCCGTCATCCAGCCCGACCACATTTTTGGATCGTCCTGCTTGCCGAACCCCTGCGTCGCGCCGCTCCAGGGCTTGCCCGCCGGCGTGCTTGCCAAGGCGTTCAAGGGGACCGACTGAACCGTCGTGCACCAGTCCACTTCTCCGGTGAGAATGAGATTGTCCGCCGGGTCGAAAGCCGCCCCGTTCCACTCCGCCCCGCCCTGGGAACCGGGACAAAACCGCGTTCCCTGCGCAGTCATCGGGGCCTCGGCATTCGCGACGGTGGTGACGGGCTTGCGAAAAATCACTTTGCCGGTATTCAGATCGATCAAGTACAGATGACCGTCCTTGGGCGCCTCGGCCAACATGCGGTGGCCGTGATTGCTCAGGAACAACGCGGGCGGCGCGGACACATCCCAGTCGTGGTAGTCGCGCTTGACCAGCTGAAAATGCCGTTGGTAGGCGCCGGTCTTCGCGTCCAGCACGACGATCGAGCTGGCGAATAAATTCTCTCCCTGGCGCGGTTCCTTGATGAAGTCTGGCGCCGGGTTGCCCGCGGGCACATACAGAAGCCCGGTCACCGGGTCGAGCGAATAGGATGTCCAGGTGGCGCCGCCGGTGATGGGGAAGCCCTTGGCCTCCTTCCAACTCGCCGCGTATGCCGATTTGGGATCCGGCGCCGCCGGCCCGCGGGCCACGTCTGCCGCGCCCTTCGGCACCAGGTAGAACTCCCACAGGATGTGACCGTCCTTGTCATCCAACGCATACATCCGCCCTTTGACACCCTTGTTGTCGCCGCCGGCGTTGCCGATGAACACCATCCCGTTCCAAGCGATCGGCGCGGCCGGCACCGATTCGCCTTTCGCCGCGTCCGCGATGGTCGTGGCCCACATGCGCTTGCCGTTTTTGGCATCGTAGGCGATGACCTTGCCGTCCGCAGTTCCGCGAAACACTCGATGATCGAGCCACGCTATTCCGCGATTGACCTTCAGATCGCCCGGAGCCGAGTCCTCGTGGCTGCGCCAATTCAACTTGCAGCTGTTCGGATCGATTGAAAACGTGTCGCGCTCGGTCGTTGCAAACAGCGCGCCGTCCGCCTCGATCAAGCCGCTCTCAAACGAGACCTGCTCGCCGGTATCGAAACTGCAAATCACTTTCAGGCCCGTGACGCTTTTGTTGTCGATCTTCTCCAGCGTCGCATAACGGTCGGAGGTCAAAGTGCGGTTGTAGCTGGGCCAATCATTTGCGGCTTGCGCCAGGGATGTCGCGCTGAGAACTGCGGCGGCCGCCGCGACGGCTCTGTTGCAAAGCATACGGATGTCCTTTCTGTGTGAGGGCTTCATGGCGCTCGCTTCAGGCGCTAATGTGGATCATGCCGTCGGCCGCGTCTAGCGTGCGCGGAGTGCGCCTGCTGTCAGCGATTGCCTACAGCGAATGATAGCCATTGCGACGCGCTGGAAAGCGAACTAAAGCGCGCTAACGGGTATCGTTAGGCGCATGAGCAGCAATGAAAATATCCGGCCTGCATCCGCAGATCTGCCTTCGTCCGCGAAGGAGAACCTCGAGGTCTTGTCCCAATTCACAGACCACGAGGAATCTCAGATATCCGGATTGCAGCTCGTCATCGAGCAGATCAGCCGCTTCTTCGGCAGTCCGGCATTCTTTGCGTTCGCCCTGGTTTTCATCGCGGTTTGGGTTGCCGCGAACCTGTGGGGCATGAAGCACGGTTGGCGCCACGTCGATGCGCCGCCGTTTTTCTGGCTGCAGGGCTTGGTCAGCTGCAATGCACTACTGCTGATGGTCGCCGTGTTGATCCGCCAAAACCGCATGGTGCAGTCGGCGGAACATCGCGCGCATCTCGATCTGCAGATCAATATGCTGACCGAACAGAAGGTCACGAAGCTGCTGCAGATCATGGATGCGCCGCGGCGCGAATCGGCCGCGGCGCAGGATCGGCACGACGACGAAGTGAACGAAATGACCCAGCCGGCCGACCCCCACGCCCTGCTGCATGCCATCAAGGAGAGGCAGGAGGATCGATAGTGCGGCTAGTGGTATAGATGGCGCCGCGTCAATGGCAGGTCGGGAACGCCAACCGCACGCTTGCTCGCCAGCACCTGATAAATGCCGATCTCGCCGGATTCGAACTGCAGCGCGCACGCCGACATATACAGCCGCCACACTCGATAGGTCGCTTCGTTGACGTGCTGCAACGCCAGCGCGCGGTTTCTCTCGAGGCGTGCGACCCAGTGGCGCAAGGTCATGCGCGTAGTGCGGGCGCAGCCCCTCGACGTCGGCAATCTCAAACTTCGCTCGCTCCATTACGCGCTGCACATTGCTGATGGTGTCGAGCTGGCCGTCCGGAAACACGTAGCGATTGATGAATTCAGTCGACGCGTTCGGCTGCCAGCCTTCCGAATCGTGGGTGATGCCATGGTTGAGAAACAGGCCGCGCGGCTTGAGCAGGCGATGCACGGTGGCAAAGTAAACCGGAAGATTCTTGAGGCCGACGTGCTCGAACATGCCGACGCTCGCGACCTTGTCGTAAAGCGCCTGTCCGGGCAGATCGCGATAGTCCAACAATTCCACGCTGACCCGATCAGCCAATCCGGCCTGTTCAATGCGCTCGCGCGCGATCTTCAGTTGCTGCGAGCTCAAGGTGACGCCGTGAGCGTGCACGCCATAATTCCGCGCCGCATGCATGACCAGCGCGCCCCAGCCGCAGCCGATGTCGAGGAATTTCTCCCCCGGACGCAGTGCCAGCTTGCGGCAGATGTGATCGAGCTTGGCCTGCTGAGCGGCATCCAGATCGACCTGAGGATTTTCAAAATAGGCGCAGGAATACACCATTGCCCGGTCCAGCCACAGCGCGTAGAACTCGTTCGAGACATCGTAGTGAAAGTGAATGGCATCGCGATTTTCCGCTTTCGAATGCGCCTTGATTCGCGGTGCATTGGAGGGTGCGAACAGCCGCTCGGAATGGTGGGCGGCCGCGTTCAGCATCCGCAGGCGCAGGGCGGTAAGAGCGGCCAGAAGTTTCTCGGCACGCGGCATCTGCAGCGCGTCCATGTGATCCTTGATGCTCAAGGCCGCGAAGAAGTCGCCCTCGATATCCAGCTCGCCGCGAAAATAGGCATCGGCCAGCGCCAGAGGATCGCTGCCGAGCACCGCCGACCAGACGACCTCGGGCGTACGAAACACGAGCGTAAAGGGCGAATCCGGGCCCGAACCGGCACCGGTTCCGGCGCGGATGGAGGTGCCATCCCACAATCTCACGGTTATGAGGCCGGGATAACGGCGGAACAGCCGCTGCAACAGCAGCGCGGCTTGTTCGCTGCCGCGGTAGGCCGCGCCGCTCTGGCGTTCCTGCGCCCCGGACAATTGATCAGCTGTGGACGATCCGCCCAGTGCGGATTCAGTGTGCATTTGTTGACTATTCATATAGACACTCCGACGTGCTTATACGAGACCAAGCAATTTACGTACCAGCGCGAATTGGCCCAAAAACTTGAACTTCCAGCCAATTCGCGCTGAATTTCTTACATGGCTACCCCAAAACTTTCATTCAAGGCTCATTTCCCCGAGCTGTTCCGGGTCCGTTCGATAAAGGCGGCGACGTTGGCGTGCAGCGCCTTCAAGTCCGGCTCATGAGCATAAACCATGTGGCCGGAAGTATAGAAATGCGCTTCGATATTGCCCTCCAGCGCGCTCTGTATCGGTAGCTGCCGCAACTCATACTCCGCCGCGAAGTAGGGAGTCGCCAGGTCGTAGTAGCCGCCGTTGAGCTGCACCTTAAGATTGGGATTTTGCTTCATCGCCGCGGCCAGATCCGGCATCACATTCACGGGCGATATCTTGTCCGGCGAACCCGGGGGCCGGTGCGTGAGATCCCAATCCTTGCCCGCCTCGTAATACTCCGCCTTGTAGATTTTCTTCTGGCCGAATTTGAGCGTCGTGCGAACGTAATCGTTGAATGCCGAAACATAGGCGGAGGAAATCGCGGCCGACTGCGGATCGTAGTCCGCCTCCTTGCTCATCGGATCGATCGTCGGTCCCGCGAACCGCGTATCCAACCGGCCGGTGGTGATTTCCGCGCCCAGCAGGGTCTTCTCGAACTCGCCGCCGTTGACGCGCAAGTTCGCGCGCTCAATGTAATCGACCGGCAGTCCGGTGTAATTGTGCAGCTTGGTCGCGATCTCCGTCTTGTGCGCAGGATCCAGGGTCGAGCCGGCTGCAAGGGCTTGCAGGTATTCGCCCATGGCAAATGCTTCGACCTCGTGCAGCAAGGGCTCCAGCGCAGCCGGCTGATTGGGCAGCTTGTGGTGATACCACGCCGTGGCCGTATACGTCGGCAATGCGAGGGAATATGGCAGATCCACGCCCGGATTGAACTGCGGCGCATCGACGCCGTCGTCGAAATTCAGCACCTGCGAAAGCAGGATCACCCCGTTTAAATCCAACGACTTTTCGTTTTCCAGGATGTAAGCCAGGGCCGCGGAACGCGTCGTGCCGTAGCTTTCGCCGAACAGGTATTTCGGTGAATTCCAGCGGTTGTGCTTCGACAGAAACTCGACGATGAAATTGGCAAAGGCATGGGCGTCCTGATCGACGCCGAAGAACGCCTTCTCCTTCTCGGCGCCGCGCAAATGGCCGAAGCCGGTGCCGGGCGCGTCGATGAAGACCAGGTCGCTGGCATCGAGCAGCGTGAATTCATTGTCGATGAGGCGATACGGTGCCGCCGGGCTATGCGTATCGTCCGCGGTTACCACGCGCTTCGGACCGAAGGCCCCCATGTGCAGCCAGACGGTGGATGAACCCGGGCCGCCGTTATAGATGAAGGTGATCGGCCGATGGCCATCCTCCTTGTCGCCGCGAAAATACGCGACATAGGACATGCCCACTTCCGGCGGCTGCGGCGGCGGCGGCCCTTGACGATCCTCTTTCGGCAGCGGCGGATCATCGTCCATGGGGTCCTTGACATGCACCACCAAAATACCCGCTTCCGCTTGATAGCTCATCGCCCGACCCGAAACGGTCACCGAGCCTGAGCTGCCTTGCTGCTCGTCTTTTAAATAGCGGGGCGACTCGGTTGGCTCGGGCACCACAGCGATTTTCGTGTCCGGAGCTTCGTTCGGCGTTCGCTCGGCGGCAAAGGAAGGCGAGGCGCTGAGCGCGACGCTGAGCAGAGCGGCGCAAGCCGGTCCGCGGATACGCAAATGCATTCTTTTGAAACTCCCTTAAGAAACCATGAGCGCTCATTGTAGCGCCCGGCGCGCTTGAATCTTCTAGTATTCAAACCGGTAAATCAGGCCAATGCTGGTACCGGGATCGTTATCAGGGGTCGTGCCTTGAACTGCCGTGCCGTTGCCCAAGCGGGTTTGCAATCTCAAGTGCTTGGTCAGGTCCACATCTGCCTCGAGTTGGCTGGTGCCGGCGGTGCTCTGCTTCGCTTCGATATAAACCCGCTTGGAGACATAGCGGCCCGCCTCGATGCTGGCCCCGGAGTCCTGTCCGGTTTGAGGATTCGTCGTGCCGGCACCGATGCTCAAGCGATCCAGGCCCAGGCTCTTTTGGATCTTGACCAGGGGATTCAGGCTGTTGCTGCCGCCGACGCCGCTCATCGAGGCCAGCGCCGCGCCGACCTGGGCGAGCTGCAACGGCGTCAGCTGCTGCGTTGGCGCGCCGAACAGCAACAGCGCCATGATTTCGTCCTGCGGCTTGGCCGGGATGCTGCTGAAATCGAAACACCGGCGCATCGGCGAGACCGGTGATGTGCATGGTCGCGGTGGTGTCCGCGATCGTGGTCTGCGCCGTAAAATCCAGCGTCGGGTCAATTTTGTTTTGCAGGCCGGCGCCGTTGAAGCTCACCCGGCCTTCGGTGAAATTCAGGCGGCCGGTGGCGAGCGAAAAAGTGCCGCGCTCCAGATCGAAGCCGCCGCTCACCAGCGGCGAATCGGTCGTGCCGCTGATCTGCAGATCGCCGCGCATCCTGGCATCCAGCCCCCTGCCCTGCACCAGAATCTCGTCCGGCGCTTGTACCGTCACGCTGAGTCCGATAATGAGCGGCTTTCCGGGCGCCGCCGGTTTCTTCTTGCCTCGACGCCGCACGTCGAGCACGGCGACATTGAGCGGCAGTCCATTGGGTATGCCGATCAAGGTCCGATTGAGGTGCATGGTCCCCGCCACATCGAGACGTTCACGCGCCGTCCCTTTGATCGAGAGGTCCGCGTTGAAATTCGACGTGATGAGCTTGCTGACCAGCGGTTGGGCGTTGCGCGCCGTAACCTGTAAATCGACGGGAATTCCCTTCTGCAGGATTCCGACTCTGCCGCTCATCGACACAGTGCCGGGCGCCGCGGCCGACGTGAAGCTCTTGATCTGCAAAGTGCCTTGATTGCCGACGATTTGCGCGGTGATGTCCGTCAGGCTGAGGCCGCGTCCATAGTCATTGATCTTGCCGTTCTTGAGGTCCAGCGTGCCGGTGATTTGCGGTGTCAGCGACCGTGCCGGTAATGGTCGCATCGATGTCGAGCTGTCCGGAAGCATGCTGGCCGCGCGCTTCCAGGAAGGCATTCATCAGTCCCATATCGACCTTGCCGTTGATTTTCATGTCGACCTCGCCGTCGGCGGCCAGCGGCGCCCGGCCGAGCGCGGTCAGCTGCGATGCGGACCCGGCATCGAGCCGCGCGTCAATGTCCGCGGTATGTCCCCGCAGTCCTGCGGTGACACGGATGTTTGCCGGAGGCAATCCCAGCGCGGCATCGTCGGCGGATTGAATCCCGAGGGCGTTCACCGTGATCTCGCCAACCGGCGCTCCGGGAGTGCCGTGTAAATCGGCATGCGCTTCGATGACGCCGGCGGCCAAAAGATTGGGCACGAAAACATTCACCAGCGCGGGCTGCACCTGCCGCAATGAGGCCCGCAGCGCCAAGGTCGGGAAAATCTGTCCTTGCACGTCCAGCTCGCCTTTCAGTGCTCCCACCTTCAGCTGATCAACCGCAATGCCATTGCCGAAATGGATTCGCGCCGGTTCCAGCAAGCGTATTTCCTGGCCGTTGTATGAGCCCAGCGCGCTGGCGACTGAAATCTCCCTCGCATCAAGGTTGAGATTGCCGCTCGCCCCCAGGCTCACCGCCGTCCCGTTGAGCTTCGGCAGATCGAGTCCCGCTTTGAAATCAAAGGAATCCGTAAACCCCTCGCCCGCGAGATGCAGGCTGCCGGCGACACCCGACAGGGTCAAATCCTTCGCGTCCACTTTCAGCTGCGCTCGGGTTCGCTGACCATCGGGTAGCAGGCGTAAATTGCCGGCGAGGCTGCCGGCGATGTCCATTCCCAGCAGCCGCTGTAAATCCTGAAGCTGCGCGACCGCCAGCGTCAGCTGACCATGTACTAGCTGCTTGTCCGTGGCCAGGTTCAAATCACCCTCAGCGCGAACGCTTTTCCAGGTCGCCTGATGGATGACGGCGTGCATCACGCGCTCGGCCGTGCGCTCCATTGAGACTTCGAGATTCAGCGGCGCCCCGTCCAAGGTTCCGGTTGCGGCAAGCGTGCCGTTCGGCGCGGACGGCAGGCCGCGCACTTTCAGATCGGCGGCCAGCTCCCCGCTCGGCGAGCCGCGCACCGAGAGCGTCGAATTCAGCTTCGCGTCCGCCTCCAAGGCTGTCAGCGGGCCCTGCACGGATCCAAAGCCTCTCAGGCTTCCCGCCAACACCCCGGAGACACGACTCAGATCGGACAACGACAATTCCCATCGTCCATTGATGGCTCGGCTATCGATGCTGCCTCCCGCGGACACGACCAGGGCGGCGCCGGAGAGCTTCGCGATGTCGATGGTCAGCGCGCCATCCTTGAGAGTGCCCGAAAACTGGAATCTGGCGCGATCCCCCAGGGCATTCGCCCAGATTTCAGTTCCCGGTACGAGGGCGGCGTTGGCGTCGAGCTGAATGTGCGTGGCGCTCGGATAGTCTGCCAGTTGCGCTGCGACCACGGCACTACCGTGCAAGTCCTGGGCGGCGTAAGCGGCCAGCGGCGTCAAGTTCGCCAGCCGCAGCTCCAGGCTCGCGCTTTGCTTGCCCCTCGTGACAGCCTGTCCTTTGAGGCCGAACAATCGATGCGAAGCGGTCAGCTCCACCCGGCGCGCAGGATCGTCGAGCTGTACCGAGGCATCGATCTTCAGCGGGTCCGATTCGAGCAGGCGTGGTTGCGATCCGGGAATCTTCAGGCCTTGGATTAGCGCATGCAAATTCGCTTTGCCGCCATCGGCGGCAAGATCGGCATTCAACTGCGCGGCTTGCAACTGTCCGGGGAGGCGCAGCCTGGCAACCTCCAGATGCCCCTCCGCGCTGGGCGTGCGCAGGCTGCCGCGCCAGCGCCCGCGCAGTGCGCCGCGCTCCCAGCCCAAATCGGGCCGCGGCGACATGGCCGCGGATTCGAAGGCGAAAGTCAGGTCGGCCGACGAGTCGGTTAAATTCGAGGCTGCCTTGCGCCTGCCCCTTGAGTTCTCCGGCCTGCAGCGAGAGCTGCAGTTGTTCCGCGGCGCGCGGCCCTGCAAGATTCAGCGTCGCCTGAAGCGCACCCAAGCCCGGCAGCGACAGGATGTTCTCCAGGGGCCCATTGGCAGGCTCGTGCAACTCGAGCACGGCATCCATGCGCTGTGCGTCGAAGTGCAGATGCAACTCGTACTGCCCGTCGCCATCGATCCGCCTCGCCGAGGCGTCGAACAGCATGTCGCGCACCGAACGCAGATGCGCGCGACCGTTTGCCGCCAGCGAAGTCGGCGCGCCGGCCAAAGCAGCTCCGAGATGCACAAGATTCAACTGTGCCTGCGCCACGTCGATCCGAGGCATGGACACTTCACCGTGCCCGGTTGCAGGCGACGAGCTCTGCGGCAGGCGTTCCATGTCAACGCTGGACACCTGCAACCGATCGATTTGCAGCCGATCTTCGAGGTAGCTCCACGGCGTCCAGTCCAGCTCGATTTTTTTGGCGGTGAGCCAGACGCCGGCGGCATCTCTCAGCGTGAGTTCCTCGAGCGTCAAATGACTTGGGAACGAGCCGGCCAGGCCTGACAGCTGCACGTTTCCTGCCGTCAGCCTCGCCACCAGCTTCTCGATCTGCGCACGGCCGGACGGGGTGTTGCCGGCAATCAACACCGTGACGATCCCAAGCACCAGCAGCAAGGCCAGTCCGCCTGCCGTCCACGCAATTATTTTCAAGGTACGCCGCATCAGAATGCCTGTCCCAGCCCGATATAGATCTCGAAGGAGTCCTCGCCCGGGCGGCGGGAGACGGGCACTGCCACGTCGAATCGGATGGGTCCGATGGGCGTGTAGTAGCGCATGCCCGCTCCGGCGCCGACGCGGACGTCCTGAGGCAATGGCTTGAGACTCGCGCTCACCTGGCCCGCGTCGATGAACGCCACCACACCCCAACTGGTATAGAGGCGCTGCCGAAATTCCACGCCGCCGGCCGTGATGGCGGTACCGCCGGTCGGATTCGATGTGTGCGGAAACATCGGGCCCACCAACTGATAGCCATAGCCGCGAATCGTGCTGGTGCCGCCGGCGTAGAATCGTTGATCGGGAGGCAGGCTGAATGCACCGGCGCCCGAGGCGATGCCGGCGAGCGCCCGGGCGGCGAGCACGCTGCGGCCCGGAGCGATCGGCAACAGGTTGTTGAGGTCGAAATAGGCCGCGAGAGTCACGGTCGAGATCAGAAAGGTCGAATTGGGATGTCCGATGGCGAGCGTGGGCGTGAGACTGAGGGAGCTGCGAAAGCCATGACGCGGATCTTCCAGCGCCGTGGTCAGATTGGTGGAGTCATAGCTCACCTTGAAGGGCAAGGCGATCAAGGTGTAGTTGAACGTCGTCGCTTCATCCGGGACGAATACGCCGCTGCCCTTGGGATTCTCAGTGGCATTGATCACCTGCAAGATGGTCTCGTCCGTGGTCGAAAGACCTGCGCTCACGGTCCAAATGCTGGACAGCTTGCGGCTCAAGGTGACGCTCGCCGTTTGCGCCTTCTGATCATACGCCTGCAGCTGCTGCTTGATGGCGGTCAGCGCGAACTGCAGCGACTGGTCGCGCCGCAGGAAATCGGGAATCAAATATTTTGCGCTGGTGTCGTAGCCCGTTCCCGTGGTGTCGCTGCCGCCGAGGTTGATCACCGAGGCCGCCAGGCTGAGCTGTTCCGCATTTCCAAGCACATTGCGGTCGGTCCAGGTGATCCCGCCGCTGCCGCCCAAGTCGCTGGAATACGCGGCGAGCACGTTGATGGCATGGCGCAACCGTTCCCGCAATTTGAACGTGATCGGCACGCCGCCGGATTCGTCCGCCTTTGACCCGACTTGAACGCTGACCTGCCCGAACACACTCATTCCCAAAAGATCGCGGCGCGCAGCTTCGATGGCGGAGGGTTTGTAAAGATCGCCGCGGTGAAGCAGCAGTCTTTTGCGCACCAGGGACTCGTGCACGCGCTGCAATCCTTCGACGTGAATGTCGCCGACGCGGACTTTGGCGCCGGCCGCCACATGAAAGCTCAAATCGAGCACCGGCGCGTCGGGCGCCTCGTAGGCAATCGGCGGATCCACCTGGGCGAAGGCATAGCCCTGCTCTTGCAGCGCCGTCAGCAGCCGGGCGCCCCCGGCGAGCACGCCGGCGGCCACCGCGGGCTGCCCGCTGCGAAGTCCCAGGGTTTCGCGCGCGTCTATGGGCGGCGGCACCTCGCCATCGATATCGATGCGGCGCAAGTGATACTGCGTGCCCAACGTGAAGCTGAGCGCGACCCGGGCACTGCTGCCCTTCGGCAACGCCGTCAAGGCATCGCCGAGGCTGGGGTCCGTCAGCGGCAATCCGTTGATGGTGATGGCGACCTGGGACTCGTAGTAGCCGAAGCTCTCCAGGGCCGTTTTGAGCCGGTCCATATCGCTGCGGGCTCGGGCGATCAATCCGAACGGGCTCACCGGCGCCGCAGTGCGCAGCGACTGCAGATCCGAAGTCGCCTTGAGGGTCTGATCGATATCGTCGTTTCCCACCGAGGCGAACACGACTTGATAGGCCTGCGGATCGGCGGCGCGAGCCCTGCACGCCCACCCCAGAGCGACGAGAAGCAGCAGTATGACGATAGTCGATTTCATTCAAGATAATAGGCTAGCAGGTTCGAGCGGTTTCCCGATCCAACTGTCAGCCTGCGCCTACATGAACTACTCCGCCCTCGGAATATGGGAGGTTATGATCCAGGCATACCCTGTGCTCGCGGCAATTACAACCAAGGAGTGCGTTCATGGGCGACATCAAGACTGAGACTGGGAATGACATCCCCAGCGACAGAACCGGCGAATCGACTCTTCGAGGATCAGCGCTCGACGGCTCCGAACAAAAAAAATCGGTGGCGCATACGTCATTCGAAAAAACTCGCAACCCCGACACGACTCTGCATCTGGATGGCGAGGAAGACACGCTGTACGACGACGGGCTGGAACTCGATGACGACTCGGCCGGGCCGTTGACCGGCAAGGATGGCCGGGACGACACCCAATAGCCGGCCAGGCGCGCTCTAGCGCAGCGCGATCAGGACCATGGCGCCTGCCGCGATGCTGGCCACGCCGGCGAGCCGCAGCTTGGTCAGAATGAACGCGGTGTTTTCCACTTGGCGTATAGTCGCACGCAATGGATGTGGGCAGCATCATGACGACGCGCGTGGTCTCGGTCGAATTGGATGATCGGCTCGATGTCGTGAAGAAAATCTTCGACACGCTGAAGTTTCACCATCTTCTCGTGGTCGACGATCGCCGGGTGCTCAAGGGCGTCGTCTCGGACCGTGATCTGCTCAAGGCTTTGAGTCCTTACGTCGGCAGCGCCGCGGAAAACGCCCGCGATGTTGCCACGCTCAACAAGCGAGTGCACCAGATCATGAGCCGAAACCTGATCACCTTGCAGGCGCGCGCCGCCATACCCGAGGCGGTCAAGCTGTTCCTCGAGCACCGCGTCTCCTGCATTCCGATCGTTGACGACGCGCTCAAGCCGGTCGGCATTCTCAGCTGGCGCGACGTACTGAAGACGCTGCTCGAAGGGCAGAACCTTGCCCGGGGTTGATCATTCGGTTCTGCGGCGCTATGGTTCGTGCGCCATGCCAATTCGCCAAAGCATTTTACTCTCCGCCCTGTTCGGTTCCTTGATCGCGATAGGCTCGCCGGCGCGAGCGGTGCAACCGGACCTTTATCCGCCGACGGCGCAGGCCTCCGCGGATATTGCGGCGGCGCTGAAGAGCGCCGCCGCGTCCCACAAACGCGTGATCTTGGACTTCGGCGGCAATTGGTGCACCGATTGCCATGTTCTCGACCTGTACTTTCACGATGCCGTCAACCGGCCGCTGCTGACGGCCAACTACATTCTGGTGCATATCAATGTCGACCGGTTGGATGCCAATGTCGACATCGCCACGCGTTATCAGATTCCGCTGGACAAAGGCGTCCCCGCGATCGCGGTGCTGGACGAGCATGGCAAGCTGCTCTACAGCCAGAAGACCGGCGAGTTCGAGACCATGCGCCATATGCAGACCGGCGCCGTGACGGATTTTCTCATCCGTTGGAAGCGTCCCGCCTCTTAGTGAACGCGCGGCTTCGACGGCGGCAGCCGCGGCAGCGCATCGGGCATCTCCGCCACGAAGTAGGCCATCATGGCCATGAGCGCAACCTGCCGCCGAATATTGTCCGGGTCGATTTTATCCAGCGTGTCTGCCGCGCTGTGGTGATAGTCGAAGTAAGTTCGCGTGTCGACGATCGGCGCCAAGGTCGGCACGCCGCCGGCGTCCAGGTATCCAACGTCAGAACCGCCCGGCTCTTCGCGCTGGTCCAAGATCGTGGCGCCCATGGGAGTCAGGGCCGCCATGAGCGGTGCGAAGCGCGCCATCGCCGCAGAGGGAACGTGTGCAGAAACCCCCAAGGGCCGGCCGGCGCCGTTGTCGCTTTCAATCGCTGCAATCTGCCGCTCGAGTGTGGCGCTGTTGAGTTTGAAATAGGCCTGCCCGCCGGCGCTACCGTTCTCCTCGCTCATCCATCCGACAAATCGAATCGTGCGGCGCGCATGCAAGCCCAGCGCCTGCAGCAGGTGCACCGCTCCCATGGCAGAGGCCACACCCGCGCCGTCGTCAATCGCGCCTTGCGCCGGGTCCCAAGAATCCAAATGCCCCGAGACGATTACTACGTCCTCGGGCCGCTCCCGCCCGGGCCAGTCGGCGATGACATTGTGGCTCTCGACCTCCGGCAGGGATTGCGGCAACAGCTTGAGGCTCAAGGTGACCGGACCTTCGGCGGCGAGACGCGAGACCCACATTGAGTCCTCGGCACTCAACGCGGCCGTCGGAATTTTGGGGAGCTTCGGATCGTAGTTCATCACTCCGGTGTGCGGCAGCCGATAGTTGGCGCCGCCGACGGTGCGGACCAGCGCCGCCGCCGCGCCGGCGCGCGCCGCCGCGCTCGCGCCCTGAGTCCGATATATCACGCCTTGACCGTAGGCCGTTCCCGCGCGTCCATTCACCGCCAGGTCCTCGTTGAAGGGCACGTCGAACACCACGATCTTGCCGCGAGCTTCGTCCTCACGCGCGCGCAATTCATCGAAGCTATGCACCACGAGAACCTGCGCGGAGATGCCCTGCGCCGGCGTGGCAACCGAGCCGCCGAGGGTGGCCAGATGCAAATGTTGAACGATCCCGGCGGGCCGGCCGGGGTACTCAATCATTTCGGCCTGTTCCTCGCCCCGAACCCAATGCGGCACTTTCACCGGCTGCAGGGTGACGTTGAGTCCGGCCGAGCGCAGCGCCGCCGCGATCTGTTCGACGGCAGCATCGGCTTGCCGCGAGCCGCTCATGCGCGGGCCGATCTTGTCGCATAGGTCGGCGAGGCGACGATAGGCCCATTCATCCTTGAGCCCATCATCGCGAATTCGCGCAAGAGCCTGGGACATCGCCGCGTCGGCCGCCTCCTGGGCCTGAGCGGCTGAACCCAACAAGAGCGAACAAATGAATGCGGTCGGGAAGATGAGAGTGTTTAGGCGCATCGGCCAAGTGTAACGTACCCCATCGTATTAACTTATCTTAACAATCCAACCACTCGCGTTTAATCGCCCCGAGTCCAGCGTGGCGGCCATGAATCGGTATCTATCCGCAAGGGTGGTTTGCGCCTGCGCGCTTCTGGCGCTCGCTGCCTGCAGCGTCGGCCCGGCGTACAAGCGGCCGGACATTCCTCCTCCGGCGGCCTGGCGTGATGCGCCGCCCAACGATGGGGCGGGAATATGGCCCAGTGCGGATTGGTGGCAGGGATTCGGCTCGCAGACGCTGAACGACTTGATTGCGGAAGCACAGCGCAGCAATGACGATCTGGCGGTTGCGATCGCGCGGGTCGAAGAGGCCGATGCCCAGGCGCGCATTGCCGGTGCTGCGCTGTTGCCGACGGTGGATTTGAGCGCCAACGCCTCGCGTCAGCATGGCCAGGTTAGCGGCGTGGGACCCGCCACCTTCAACACGTTCAATCCGGTGCTCACCGCCAGCTATGAGCTGGACTTTTGGGGCAAGAACCGCGCGCTGCGGGCCGCCGCCCGCGCGACGGCCCTCGCCAGCCACTACGACAAGGAGACCGTTGCACTGACGGTGGTCAGCAGCGTCGCCACCAGTTATTTTCAAGCGCTCGAATTTCGCGACCGGCTGCAAGTGGCGCGCGAGAATCTCGCCAATGGCGAGAAAATACTGCACGGCCTGCAGCTCGAGCAGACCGCGGGCATCGCCACGGGATTGGACGTGGCCCAGCAAGAGACCGCCGCGGCGCTGCTGCGTGCCGCGATTCCGCCGTTGCAGCAGCAGTTCCGCCAGGCGGTGAACGCGCTCGCGGTCCTGCTCGGCAAAACTCCCGAGTCGGTGGATGTCGATACCGGCACGCTCAACGCCCTCACCAGCCCGCACGTGGTCGATGGCCTGCCCTCGATGCTGCTGGCGCGCCGGCCTGACGTCGCCGAGTCGGAGCAGCAGCTGATTTCGGCCAACGCCGACATTACGGTCGCGCGTGCGGCGCTGTTTCCCAGCATTCAATTGACGGCGAGCGGCGGCTACGCGAGTTCGGCCCTGGCCTCCCTCATTAGTCCCGCCAATCGAATTTGGAGCCTGGGGGCGGGCCTGACGCAGCCAATTTTTCACGGCGGTGCGCTGCGCGGACAGGTTGTGTTCAGCAATGCCCACTATCGGGAACTGCTGAGCGCCTACCACAAAACCGTGATATCCGCGTTCAGCAATGTCGAAAGCGCGCTGGCGGCGGCTCAGCAAACCGAAGAACAGCAGGCGCGCCAGCAGGAAGCCGTGAACAAGGCGCGCCGTGCATATCAATTCGCGCAGACGCAAATGTCGGCGGGCACCGTGAACATCCTGACCGTGCTCAACACTGAAAATGCTCTGTTCAGCGCGCAGGATGAGTTGGTCCAGGTTAAATATCTGCATTTGCAATCGATGGTGGATTTGTACGCTGCGCTCGGCGGCGGCTGGCAGGAAGGATAAATAGATGGCGAATTTCTCGGCACTCCAAAAACGCGCTTTGCTGGGCTGCGCCGCGCTGGCGGTCCTGCTGCTGATTACCTGGCGGGTGATCGTTCACAGCGGGGCCGATGCCGCTTCGCGCACCGCGCCGCCCGCCATTGCAGTGGACACGGCCGCCGCGGGCCACGCCGATGTGCCGGTCTATCTGGAGGGATTGGGCACGGTCCAGGCTTTCTACACCGTGACCGTGACCGCACGGATCGATGGCGAGATCCAGAAAATCGGCTTTACCGAAGGGCAAACAGTGCACAAGGGGGACTTGCTGGCGCAGATCGATCCTCGGCCCAATCAAGCAGCCTACAGCCAGGCGCTCGCCACCAAGGCGAAAGATGCGGCAATGCTGGCGAACGCCAAACTCGATCTGGAACGCTACACCGTGCTGCAGCCTCAGGATCTGGCCAGCAAGCAAACCGTCGATACGGCCCGCGCCAACGTCGATCAGTTGACCGCACAGGTTCAGGTTGATCAGGCCTTGATCGACAGCGCACGCACGCAGCTCGACTACACCCGCATCACCTCGCCGATCGAGGGCCGCACGGGAATTCGGCTCATCGATCCGGGCAATATCGTGCATGCGGCCGGCACAAACGGCATTGTCGTCGTCACCCAGGTGCAACCCATATCGGTGGTGTTCACCGTACCCGAGGAAGATTTATCCACGGTGGGCAGCGCTCTCGCCGCGGGGCCGGTCCAAGTCACGACCCTGTCGCGCGACGGCAATACCGTGCTGGACCAAGGCACGCTTTCGCTGATCGACAACGAAATCGATCAAGGCACGGGCACGGCAAAACTCAAGGCCGTCTTCGACAACAAGCGCAATACTCTCTGGCCCGGCCAGTACGTAAACGCGCGGGTGCTGATTCGCACCGAGCGCAACGTGCTCACCGTGCCGACGGCTGCGGTGCAGCTTGGCCCGAATGGACCTTTCACCTATGTCGTCAAGGGCGATTCCACGGTGGAAGTGCGGCCGCTGGAGTTGGGCGTGGAAAGCGGCGGCTTCACGGTCATCACCAAGGGCATCGCCCTGAATGAGCGCGTCGTCACGAGCAATCAATACCGGCTGCAGGCAGGGGTGCGCGTGCGCGACAACGCTGCAGCGCCCAAAGCATGAGCATCTCAGAGCCATTCGTCCGCAGGCCGATTGCCACCTCGTTGCTGATGGGCGGGCTTTTCCTGGTGGGCGTGGTGGTGTTTCCGCTGCTGCCGGTTGCGGCGCTGCCGCAGGTCGACTTTCCGACCATCCAGGTCTCGGCATCGTTGCCGGGCGCCAGTCCGGAAACCATGGCCTCATCCGTCGCGACGCCGCTGGAGACGCGGTTTGCACAGATCCCCGGCCTGTCGCAGATGACCTCGACGAATGCATTGGGAACCACGCAAGTTACCCTGCAGTTCGACCTGAACCGCAACATCGATGCCGCGGCACAGGACGTGCAATCCGCCATCGATGCGGCGGGCGGACAGTTGCCGAAGGATTTGCCCACGCCGCCCAATTATAGAAAGGTGAACCCGGCCGATTCCTCCATTCTCATTCTCTCCGTGTTCTCGGATGTGCTGCCCGTAACGACGGTGGATGACTACGCGGAAAACATTCTCGCCCAGCAGATCTCGCAGATTCAGGGGATCGCGCAGGTTAGCATCGGCGGTCAGCAGAAGCCGGCTGTGCGCGTGCAAGTCGATCCCACCAAGCTGGCCGCGCTGGGATTGCAAATGGAAGATGTGGCCAATGTCATTTCGCAGGCCACGGTGGACGCGCCCAAGGGTTCGATCAACGGCCCGCTGCGCAGCATGACGATTTACGACAACGACCAGTTGCTGAAGGCGGCTCCCTGGAACGATGTGGTCGTGGCCTACAAAAACGGCGCTCCCATACGCATCCGCGACATCGGCATCGCGGTCGACGGGCCGGAAAACCGTTTGCTCACCGCCTGGCAAAATGGCCGCAGCGGCATTCTCCTGCTGATCTATAAGGAGCCCGGCGCCAATGTCATCGACGCCGTGGAGCGCGTCCAGGCGCTGCTGCCGCATGCCCTCGCCTCCGTGCCGCCCTCGATCAAGGTCGAAACCGTCGCGAACCGCACCACCACCATCAAGGCCTCGGTCGAGGATGTGGAAATCACGCTGGGGATCACCATCGTGCTGGTGGTGATGGTCATTTTCATCTTTTTGCGCAGTGCCTGGGCAACCATCATTCCAGGCGTGACCGTGCCGCTCGCCCTGTTCGGCACCGTGGCCATGATGTACGTGCTGAACTACAGTCTGGACAATTTGTCCCTGATGGCCTTGACCATTGCCGTCGGCTTCGTCGTGGACGACGCCATCGTCATGCTCGAGAACGTCTACCGGCACATCGAAGCGGGCTTGTCGCCCCTGCAGGCGACCCTCAAAGGCGCCGGTGAAATCGGCTTCACCATCATGTCGATGAGCATTTCGCTGGTCGCGGTGTTCATTCCCTTGCTGCTCATGGGCGGCATCATCGGCCGCTTGTTCCGCGAATTCGCCATCACCATGACCATGACCATCGCGGTGTCCGCGTTCGTCGCGTTGACGCTGTCGCCGACTATGTGCGCGCTGTTCTTGCGCGATGAGAAGCACGCGCGTCACGGCAAGATCTACATGATCATCGAACGCGGCTTCGATAAAATTCTCGCCGGCTACACCCGCGGCCTCGATTTCGTGCTGGATCACAAGCGCGCGACCCTCGCGACCTTTCTCATTACCCTGGCCGCAACGGTATTGCTCTACATCTACATACCCAAGGGCTTTTTTCCTCAGCAGGACACCGGCATCATCTCGGGACTCACCGATGCGCCGCAGGATATCTCCTTCGATGAGATGGTGCGGCGGCAGCATGCCATCACCGATGTGGTGCAGAAAGATCCGGATGTCGCCAGCTTCGGCACCGGCATCGGCGGCAGCCGCCCGGTCAACGTGGGGTTTGTGATTTTGGGGCTCAAGCCGCGCAGCGAGCGCAGTGCGAGCGCCGATCAAATCATCGACCGGCTCCGGCCGCAGCTGGCGAAAGTACCCGGCATCACGCTGTTCCTGCAGGCCTCGCAGGACCTCAATGTGGGCGGCAGAACCTCCCGCACGCAGTATCAATACACCGTGCAAGATTCGGACATCAATGAATTGAATGAGTGGGCGCCGAAGCTGCTCGCGTCCCTGCAAAAGCTGCCCATGCTGCGCGACGTTGCCTCCGATCAACAGACCAGCAGCGGCATGCTGTCGTTGACGATCGATCGCGATCAGGCCGCGCGCTTCGGCATTCAGCCGGCCGCCATCGATCAAACCCTGTACGACGCCTTCGGCCAGCGGCAGGCGGCGCAATTCTTTACGCAGGCCAACAGCTACCACGTGGTCCTGGAGATCACCCCGGCGCTGCAAGGCGATCCCGCCTCGCTCAGGAAGCTGTATCTCAAATCACCGCTGACGGGCGAGATGGTGCCGCTGTCCGCGATGACCAAATTCGACACGCAGCACGTGACCTATCTCTCGATCAATCACCAGGGACAATTCCCCGCCGTGACGCTGTCGTTTAATCTCGCGGCCGGCGCAGCGCTCGGCGATGCCGTCAATGCCATCAACCGCGCCTCTGCGCAGATGCACCTGCCGGCGACCATCACCGGCAACTTCCAGGGAACCGCGCAGGCCTTCCAAAGCTCCCTGAAGAGCCAGCCTTATTTGATCCTGGCGGCATTGGTGGCCGTGTACATCATTCTGGGCATGCTGTACGAGAGCTACATTCATCCCCTGACCATTCTCTCCACCCTGCCCTCGGCCGGCGTGGGGGCGCTGCTGGTGCTGCTGCTGTTTCATATCGACCTGTCGGTCATCGCGCTCGATCGGCATCATCTTGCTGATCGGCCTGGTCAAGAAAAACGGCATCATGATGGTGGATTTCGCGCTGCAGGCCGAGCGCGAACAGCATCTGTCGCCGCATGACTCCATCCGCCCGGCCTGCCTGCTGCGATTTAGACCCATCATGATGACCACGATGGCGGCGTTGCTCGGCGCGGTGCCGCTGGCGCTGGGCCACGGCACCGGCTCGGAACTGCGCCGGCCCCTGGGCTACACCATGGTAGGCGGCCTCATCTTGAGTCAGGCGCTGACGCTGTTCACGACGCCCGTCATCTACCTGTACCTGGATGAATTCAGCGCCAGGATGCGCGGCCGACGGCGCAAGAAACACGCCGAAGTACAGCTGGCGGCAGAACAGCCGGAGGCGCACGCGCCGCTCGGAGACCACACATGAAGATTCTGCTGGTCGAAGACAACGAACGCGTCACGCAATTCGTCGTCAAAGGCCTGCAGGAAGCCGGACATACGATGGATCATGCCGCCAACGGGCGCGACGGCATGTTCCTGGCGGCCAGCGAGCCCTACGATGTCATCATCATGGATCGCATGCTGCCGGGCGATATCGACGGGCTGGCCATCATCGAAGTGCTGCGCAAAGCCGGCAAGCGCACGCCGATCCTCATTTTGAGCGCCCTGTCGGAAGTCGACGATCGCATTCGGGGGCTGCGCAGCGGCGGCGATGATTATTTGACCAAGCCTTTTGCCTTTGGCGAACTGCTGGCGCGAATTGACGCATTGCATCGCCGGGCGCAAGGTGTCGATCATGAAATTCCGCTTACCGTCGGTGATTTGCACATGGACCCGCTGACCCGCAAGGTGACCCGCGGCGACCGGCCGATTACGCTGCAACCGCGCGAATTCAAGCTGCTCGAGTACCTCATGCGGCATGCCGGCCAGGTCGTGACACGCACGATGCTGCTGGAAAATGTTTGGGATTATCACTTCGACCCGCAAACCAATGTGGTCGACGTGCACATCAGCAAGCTGCGCCAGAAAATCGACGCAGAGTTCGAACGCCCGCTGCTCAAGACCGTGCGCAACGCCGGCTACACGGTGACCGCGGGTGACTAGCGTGATCCGCTCGTCCGCGTTGTCTCTTGCGCTGGGCTATGTGGCGCTGGGGTTGACGGCGCTGGTGTTGTTTGCCGCACCGCTCTGGTACGCGTGGCAGGTGACCATTCAAGACGGCCGGGTCGAAATCCTGCAGGCCGATGCGCAGCGCCTGACCGATATTTACAAGCGCGACGGCGCCGATGCGCTCAAGACCTACATCGACACGCGCGTCAGCATGCAGATCGCCGGCGAGAGAATCCTGCTGCTCACGGACGCCTCGATGCATCCGCTTGCCGGCAATCTGCCGGCGTGGCCGGCAACTGTGCCGCAGACTCCCGGCAACTACAAGATCCGGGGCAACTTCGGCAAACGCGGCGATCAAGAGGCGCTGCTGCAGGTCGCCATGCTGGGCAGCTACAACCTGCTCGTGGGCCGGGACAACGCCCTGTTCCAGCCGCTGCAGACTCGATTCTGGTATGGGCTGACCGCCGCGGTCGCGGTGTTGTGCATCGCCGGCTTATTGGTCGGCTTCATCACGCGCCGGGCGCTGATGTCGCGGGTGCACAGCATCCGTCAGACCGTTTCCGCCATCATCCACGGCGACTTGAAGCATCGGCTGCCGACGCATTTGAACGACGATGAGCTCAATACCTTGTCGCGCACCATCAATGGCATGCTCGATCAGATCGAACTTTTGGTGCACGGCGTGCGCAATGTCTCAAACTCCATCGCGCACGACCTGCGCACGCCGCTGGCCGAATTGCGATCGCGGCTGGAGGAATTGTCGCTGATACGGCCGTCGACCGAAGAGACATACGCTGAAATCGACGGCGCGGTGGCCGATGTCGATCGCGTCATCCGCATTTTCGATGCGCTGCTGAGACTGGCGGAAATCGATGCCGGCATGCGCCGCTCGGGTTTTGTGTCGCTCGATGTGTCGGACCTTGCGGCCAATGCGGTTGAGTTCTACGAACCAGCGGCAGAATTGAAGGAGATCGATCTTAAGGTGCGCGCTGACGGCCCGGTCGCGGTCTCCGGCGACCCGGTGCTGCTCGCCCAAGCGCTCAGCAACCTGATCGACAATGCGCTCAAATACGCGCCGCAGCGCGGGTCGATCGAGGTCGCGGTGCAAAGGCGCGATGATGCGCGCGCCGAAATATCCGTCTCGGACAACGGGCCCGGCATCGAGGATTCCGAAAAGACCAAGGTGATGCAGCGTTTCTACCGCGGCGATGCCAGCCGCGGTACGCCTGGCGTCGGACTGGGATTGAGCCTGGTTCAGGCGGTGGCGAAACTGCATGGCAGCGCGCTCGAGCTGCGCGACAATGGCCCGGGCTTGCGGGTTGTGATGAGCGTGCCGCTCGATTCCTCGGGCGCAGCCGCGCGAGAATCACCACCGCAAGCCTCACCGTCCACCGAGGCGGTTGCGCCCACGACCCTGGCCTCGATGCATTAGACTTAGGCGCATGCTCATCAGCTGCGCCGCATACCAGGACGGCACCAAAGTCGGCGATATTAGCGCCGCACAAATAGCGGAACACCTGCATCGGCCCCATTGCTTCGTCTGGGTGGCGTTGCAAGACCCGGCCGCGGCCGAATTGGCGGAAATGCAGCAGGCATTCGACCTGCATCCCCTCGCGGTCGAGGACGCGCTGGTCGGTCACCAACGTCCCAAAGTTGAAGAATATGGCGATTCGCTGTTCGCGGTACTGCATCTGGTTGAACCTGCATCCGGCGAGTACCACGTAGGCGAACTTGCAATTTTCGCCGGCTCCAACTACGTGCTCACAGTGCGCAGCCGGGCACAAAAGGGCCTCGCGGAAGTGCGGGCGCGCTGTGAGCGTGAACCGAAGCTGCTGCGCCAGGGTCCGGGGTTTGTCGTTTATGCCATCATCGATGCCATCGTCGATCGCTACTTCCCGATTCTCGACAATCTGGAAGACGATTTGGACGGCATCGAACAGCGGATCTTCGCGCCGCAGGGCGCGCCGCGCGATAACATCGAAGCGCTGTACGCGCTCAAGCAACGCCTGATGATCATGAAGCATGCCGTGGCGCCGCTGCTGGAAGGCGTGTCGAATCTGTCCGGGGCGCGCGTGCCGGTGCTGTGCAGCAAGATCAGTGAATATTTTCGCGATATTTACGATCATTTGCAGCGCCTGAATCAAACCGCCGATTCGATCCGCGACACCATTGCGACGGCGATTTCCGTGAACTTGTCGCTGATCACGCTGCAGGAAAGTGAAACCATGAAGCGCCTCGCCGCGTATGCCGCGCTATTGGCAATACCCACCATGATCGCCGGCATCTACGGCATGAACTTCGAGCATATGCCGGAGCTCAAGTGGCGCTACGGCTATGAAATTTCGCTGCTCGTCATGGGCGGCATCGACGTGCTGCTGTATTTTCAATTCAAAAGAATCAAGTGGCTGTAGCGGCGCTCGACACCCGGCGCCTTGGGTTAGTCCTGGCGCCGTTGCTGGACATCCTGGCTTTTTGCGCCTTCACGGGCGCCGGCCTGTCGTTGCGCGCCAGCAATGCCTATGCCTTCGCCGCAGGCTACGGCCTCAGTGTGTTGCTGCGCTGGCCGGCGCTGCGCGCCGCGGAGCCGGCTGCGGCCTGGCGCGCCGGGTTGCGCTGTGCGGTGACCGGTTTCATGGCCTTGTTCCTGCGCGCAGGCGTGCTGGCGCTGCTCGCGCAGCGCTGCGGGTGGGCGCCGCAGGCAGGCATTTTTTTCGCTGTGGCGATCGGACTCGCGGTCACGGCGCCGCGCTGGCGCAATACCGCGGTGGCGCTCATTGTCTACGCCTTCGTGCTGCGGCTGGTGTATGCCGGTGCGGTTGAAATGATGCCGGAGGAAACTTATTACTGGAACTACTCACGGCACTTGAGTTTTGGCTACTTGGATCATCCGCCGATGGTGGCTTGGCTGATCCGTGCTGCGACGGCCGTGTTCGGGCAAACCGAATTTGGCGTACGCGCCGGAGCGCTGCTCTGCGGCGCAATCACTTCCATCTTCGTCTACAAACTGACCCGCAACCTCTTCGGCGCCGCCGCTGCGCTGGCCGCGCTGCTGCTGGCCCAGGCGCTGCCTTACTTCTTTCTCTCCGGGCTGCTCATGACGCCCGATGCTCCTTTGGCAGCGGCATGGGCGGCCTCGCTGTACTTTTTGGAGCGCGCCTTGATTGGCAATCAATCTCGGGCCTGGTGGTATGCCGGCATCTGCCTGGGCGTGGGAATGATCTCAAAATATTCCATCGCCCTGCTCGGCCCCGTGGCGGCGGCTTTCATGGCGTGGGATCCGCAAGCGCGCCGCTGGTGGGTCCACCCCGCACCCTATGTGGGCGCCCTGCTCGCCTTGATCATCTTTTCTCCGGTCATTATCTGGAACGCGCAGCATGAATGGGCATCCTTTGCCTTTCAAACCTCGCGCCGCCTCGCCGAGACTCCGCAATTCGCCCTGCACAAGCTGATCGGCTCCATGATCGTACTGATCACGCCGACCGGATTGCTGGCTGTCATGGCGGCGACGTTTCGCGGGCACGCGGCCGATGAGACAGCCGATGCGGCGCGCCGCCGGCGGTTGTTCAATCTTGCCATCTTCATTCCGCTCTCCGTATTCGCCTTGTTCAGCTTGCGCCATGAGGTGAAGCTGGATTGGACCGGCGCACCGTGGACGGCGGCGCTGCCGGCGATGGCCCTGGTCATGGTGAACAACGAGCCCTGGATGGGACGGTTCGCGCGATGGATTCGCGCCGCCTGGATGCCCACCACTGTCGCCATGGTGTTGATCTTCGGCTTGGGTCTTCACTACCTCGTACTGGGAATTCCGGGCTTAGGCTACGACAAGCACATTGAAGCGATTCCCATCGGATGGCGCGATTTGAGCGCGCACGTCATCGATGCGGCCAATGCCTATCGCAAGGAGACCGGGACTGAGCCGCTTCTCGTCGGCATGGATCGCTATGCCATTGCCAGCGAGCTTGCCTTTTACGGCGGCGCGCGCACGGCAGCCGGGTTGCAGACCGCAAATAGCGATCTTTTCGGCGGCATGGGGCTGATGTATGGCCGGTGGATGCCGCCGAAGGCGCAGGACGGACGAAATCTATTGCTCGTCGCTTGGAGCCCGGGCGAGTTGGACGACAAGTACATTCATGCGCGGGTGGAGAGATTGGGGCCGATCGAGGATGATGTACTGATGCGCGACGGCATCCTCATTCGCCATTACTATCACCGGCTGGCCTTCAACTATCGTTCGCGCGATGATGACTTAAAATGACCGCCATGGAGCCGAAGTATCGATGTTTGCTGGCGGGTGCGCTCGCCGGCGTGTGTCTGTTGCACACTGCCGTTTGCGCCGCGCAGACCCCTGAGCAGCAGAAAATGTGGGACGCGCAGCGCGCTCAGGCCCAGGCCGATCAGAAAGCGCGGGCAGAGAAGCTGACGGCGCAACGCGCCGCGCGCAAGGCCGACCCCATGGCGTGGGTTCGCACCTTGAATCCGCTTGCGGCGGGCGGCTGGCAATTCCGCGCCGTCGCGCCCGATGGTTCCTGGGCATCCTTCAGCACAGAGCATCAATTGAAACGCTCCGGTCATCTGGTGACCGCCTGGCTGCGCGAGGAGTACCCGGAACCGCAGCGAAGCGGCAGCGGCGGCATTTATTTGAGCTACGTCGAGAAGATTCAATATGACTGCGCCAACGAGCGCGCGCGCGCCTTGTTGATCATCTATTACTCGGAGAACAACATCACCGGCAGCGAAGAGAGCGACGCCACCGATGTCAAACAGGCGGTGTGGGTGCCGATCGTGCCGGGCACGCCCGGTGAGAACATTTACCAATGGGCATGCGCGGCCGGCGACGCCAAGAGTCGTTCGTAGGCCAGGCCTCTGGCAACCCAGCCGTCGACCTCGAAACAACAACCGTTATAATATATAACTTATTGATTTAAGTATAAATCAAATCCGCAAACCTGCGTACGGTCCACTGCCTCGGGTGGCGTGAAATTCCAATGCACCGGCGGCAGCATCATGATTTATGCGCACGAAGGAAAAACGCAAATCGCTTTCGTACCGTCATTGTTTTGAATCGCAGGGGCAGCTTGCGACCAACTGGATGGTGGCCGCAAGCAGCCGCGACCTGTCGGCATGGGGTCCGACCAGTATCTCGACCTCACCCGGCTCAAACACGGCTTTGAGCTGCATGTCGAGAAAGCACAAGTCCGCGCCGCGCACCGACAGCGTCACCGTCCCGATCTTACCCGGCGCGAGACTGATTTTGCCGAAGGCTTTGAGTTCCAATTTCGGCCGGGAGACGCTGGCGAGCACATCGTGCGTAAACAAAAACACGGTTTCCTGCGCCTCGCGCGCGCCTCGATTGATCACATCGACCTGAATCGTGAGCGCGTCGTTGATGCCGATCGCAGTCGAGGAGAGCCGAAGATTCGAGTACTCAAAGCGGCCGTAAGTGAGCCCAAAGCCGAACGGAACGAGGGGCTCGTTCGAGACATCGAGATACTTGCTGGTGAACTTGTCCTGAGCGTTGAAAGGCCTGCCGCCGGGGCGCTCGCTGAAAAAAATCGGCACCTGGCCGACCGCGCGCGGCCACGTCACGGGTGTTCGGCCGCTCGGGCTCACCCCGCCCGAGAGCACATCGGCGATCGCATTCCCGGCCTCGCTGCCGAGAAACCACGCCGCGAGCACTGCACCGGCGCGCTCCAACAACCACGGCACCGCCAGGGGCCGTCCCGAAAACAAAATCACGATCACCGGCGTCGCGGCGAGCTGCGCGCGCTCGAACACCGCTTCCGCCAGCCGCCGTTGCAGGCCCGGCAATCCTAGATGCGCGCGGCTGGCGGCTTCACCGCTCATCACCGCCGCTTCGCCGACGCAGAGAATGATCGCATCGGCGGCTGCGCACCGATCGAGGGCAGCGGCGATGCCGCTGTAGTCCGCGCTCTCGATTTCGACGCCTTCGGCATGGTGAATCTGCGCCTGCGGAAACGCGCTGCGCACACCCTCGAGCACCGTCACTTGACCCTCGGGGGGCGCCGCACCCCACCACACCCCGCGCATTTCGGCGGACGCGTTTGCCAAGGGACCGATCACGGCCAGGCGCTTGGCAGCGCGCGCAATCGGCAGCGCATCGCCCTCGTTCTTGAGCATGACCATCGAACGGCCGGCGACTTGCCGCGCAAGATGCCGCCGCTGCGTGCGAGAGGCGGGCGATTCGGGATTCTTGCCGCGCCGGTAAGGATCCTCGAATAATCCAAGCCGCTCCTTCAGGAGCAATACTCGGCGCACCGACTGGTCAATATCCGCGGCGCTGACCGCGCCTCGCTTCAGTGCGATCGGCAAGCCGCGCCGATACGCATCGGCCATCATGTCGATGTCCACCCCCGCCTTCAGCGCCAGCGCCGCCGCCTCGCCCAGGTCCGCCGCAATCCCATGATGAATCAATTCGGCGATGGCGTTGTAATCGCTGATAATGACGCCATCGAACCCGAAGCGGCCGCGCAGCCAATCGCGCAGCATGGTTCTGTCGGCCGTCATCGGAACGCCATTGATATCGGTGAAGGCCGGCATGATTGCCGCCGCGCCCGCGGACACGGCAGCGGCAAAGGGCGCCATGTAGACTTCGTGCAACGCTCGGTCCGATATGTCGACCGGAGCATAATCGCGGCCCGCCGTCACGCATCCATAGGCGCAGTAGTGTTTGGCGCATGCGGCGAGCGCATCCGCCTGTTGAAGATCAGCGCCCTGGAATCCCCTCACCTTGGCCTCGGCCATGCGCGCGCCCACCAGCGGATCCTCGCCCGGCCCTTCAGCGATGCGGCCCCAGCGCGGATCGCGCGCGACATCGAGCATGGGCGCAAACGTCATGGCCAGGCCATCAGCGGCAGCTTCTTTTGCCGCCTCGCGTGCGCTCAAGGCCCAGACTTCAGGATCGAATGTCGATGCCTCGCCCAAGGGAATGGGAAAGAGAATCCGGTGCCCGTGGATGACGTCGTAACCGATGAGCAGCGGAATCCCCAGCCGCGATTCCTTTACCGCCAGACGCTGCATTTCATGCACATTTTCCGCGCCGACGAGGTTCAGCAGATTGCCGATGGCGCCGCTTTTGATTGCGGCGGTGGAATCGCCGGCAATGGTGGGACCGGTCACGGCCTGACCGCAAGCCGTCATGGTGAGTTGCCCGAGTTTTTCGGTCAATGTCATGCGGCTTATCAAATTTTCGACGCGGCTCACTGAACTTTAGCTCCCTCGAAGCTCCCGACGTGAATGATAATGGAGGAACCACCCTGCTTGAGAGAAGTGCATGAACAAAGATAAGCCGGAGCCGGCGGCGGACAGCACAGAAGCACAGGAGCGCGCGAGCGCGCGCCTGGTGCCGCAACTCGAGATGATGGTCCAAGCCCTCTGGGCTTCGCCGGTGCGCAATACGCTGTTTCTATTGTCGGGCTCCATATTTTTTGTCGTTGCGGCGACCGCCTACGGTCAAATCCGCCTCAATACCTGGAATCAGCCCTTCTATGATGCGCTGTCGCACCGGGAATTTGCGCAATTCGTCGATCAACTGGGCGTTTTTGGATTGATCGCCGGAGCTCTGCTGGTTCTCAACGTGGGCCAGCGATGGCTCGGCGAGACCTTGAAAATTAAACTGCGTCAAGGCCTGGTCCAGGACCTGATACAAAACTGGCTGGTGCCCGGCCGCGCCTTTCGGCTGACCAACGCGGGGCCGATGGGCGTAAATCCGGACCAGCGCATGCACGAGGATGCGCGCCACCTCACTGAGCTGTCCACCGATCTTGGCATCGGACTGCTGCAATCATCGATTCTGCTGGCGAGCTTTGTGAAAGTACTCTGGGGCCTGTCCAACAATTTTGCCTTTCACTTGGATGGACGGCAAATTGTGATACCCGGATACATGGTCTGGGCGGCGATTGTCTATTCGGGTTCGGCATCGCTGCTCAGCTACTGGGTGGGCCGCAGTCTCGTCGATCGCAACGCGAATCGCTATGCACGTGAGGCGGACCTGCGCTTCTCGCTGGTGCGGGTCAATGAGCACATCGACGCCATCGCCCTCGCCCGCGGCGAGCCCGACGAGGCGCGGCGCATTGAAATCGACCTCAAGGGTGTGCTGGCCGCCACGGCACGACTGGTGACCGGCCTTACCAACCTCACCTGGATCACGGCCGGTTATGGGTGGTTCACGTTGGTCGCCCCGATTCTGGTGGCCGCCCCGTTGTACTTCGCCGGCAATCTCAGCTTTGGCGGCCTGATGCTCGCCTCCGGCGCCTTCATGCAGGTGCAATCCTCTTTGCGCTGGTTCGTCGACAACTTCAGCACCATTGCGGACTGGCGTGCGACGCTGCTGCGCGTGGCGGGCTTCAGGCGCGCCGTGATTGAAACTGACGTCATGCACAATGTGGAAAACCGCATTTCGTACTCAACCGGCACGGCGGGAGAGTTCGACGTGAACGATCTGCAGATTTCATCGCCGAGCGGCGCCACCATGCTTCAGGAAAAGAAAGTGCAGATCAAGCGCGGCGAGCGCGTGCTCATCGTGGGCGAATCCGGAACCGGGAAAACCCTGCTGTTTCGCGCCCTCGCGGGGCTGTGGCCGTGGGGTTCGGGAACCGTGACTCGTCCCGGGGACGAAGAAATACTCTACATGCCGCGTACACCCTATTTCCCGCCCGGCACGCTGCGCGAAGTTCTCGCCTACCCCAAACCCACGAGTGCGTTTGAATCGAAGACGTGCAGCGACGCCCTGGCGCGCGTCGGCCTGGAGCGCTTGATCCCGCAGCTCGATTCACCCGGACGCTGGGATCGGGATTTGAACGAGGATGAGCTGCACGCGCTGGCATTGGCGCGGGTGATGACTCACAAGGCCGCGTGGGTGCTCATCGACGAAGTGCTGGATTCGCTGGAGGACAGCTGGTTGGAGCGCACCATCGACATTTTCGCCAAGGATCTTGCACAATCGACCATTATTTACATCGGCCGCAGCGACGCTCACCATGTCTTCTCCAGGGTTTTGCACTTGATCATGGATCCCACCGCCAAGAAGCTGAAAAACCTGGGCCCGGCTGCAGCACCCGCTGCCCGGCCCGTCCCGGCGGCGAGCCCGACGCCTTGAAAAAGCGCAGCTTGGGGCCCGCTGACCTCGCGGCATTGCCGGATGAGGAATTGCTCGAGGCGGTGCAGCGGCAAACCTTCGGTTTTTTCTGGGAGGCGGCGCATCCTGTCAGCGGCCTCGCGCCGGATCGCTGCAAAACCGTCGCCGGTCCCGCCGATGATCTGGTGGCCACCGGAGGCTCCGGCTTCGCCGCCATGGCGCTCATCGTTGCTGCGGAGCGGGGCTGGATTGCGCGCGCGGCGGCCGCGGAGCGCCTCTTTCACATGCTGGATTTGCTGGCCCGCGCCACCTGCTATCACGGCGTGTTTCCGCATTTCATGAATGGGCGCAGCGGCGCAACCATTCCTTTCACCCGCAAGGACGACGGCGGCGATCTGGTCGAGACCTCCTTGCTGATCATGGGCCTGCTGTGCGCGAGGGAATATTTCAGTGGCTCCGGCGCCGATGAATCCAAGATCCGCGGCCTGGTCAATTACATCTGGAATGACGTCGAATGGGATTGGTACACGCGCGGGCGGCAGGTTTTGCAGTGGCATTGGAGTCCCAACAACGGCTGGGCCCTTGCACTCGATATCCGCGGTTGGAACGAATGTCTGGTGACTTACGTCCTGGCCGCCGCATCGCCGCGCTATGCCATCGATCCCAGCGCATATCATCAGGGCTTCGCGGTCGGCCGGAATTTTCTCAACGGCAAACCTTACTACGGCATCACGCTGCCGCTGGGCGCGCCATTCGGAGGTCCGCTGTTTTTATCGCAGTATTCCTTTTGCGGCATCGATCCACGCAGCTTGAAGGACCGCTATGCGCATTACTGGGAACAAAACGTCAGCCATGTCAGGATCAATCACGCGCACTGCACGGCGAATCCACTGCATCACAAAGGCTACGGCGCCTCCTGCTGGGGTCTGACGTCGAGCGACGGCGCCGATGGCTACGCGACGCACGCCCCGGACAACGACGACGGCACCATTTCACCCACCGCGGCGCTGTCCAGCATGCCGTACGCGCCCGAGGAGGCGATGCAGGCGCTGCGGCACTTCCTCACCGTCCACGGCGAGAAGATCTGGGGCCGCTTTGGCTTCGTCGACGCGTTCTGCGAGTCCAGGGATTGGTACGCCGACACCTATCTGGCGATCGATCAGGGTCCGATTGTGGTGATGATTGAAAACCACCGCACCGGACTATTATGGAATCTCTTCATGAAAGCGCCTGAGATCAAGGCAGGCCTCAAGGCATTGAGCTTCAGCCGCTGATGGAGCCGCTGGATCGATGGATGGAGCGTCAATATCGGCACAGCGCGGCCGCGATGCTGCGCAGTGTGTCCGCGGTCGGCCTAGTCAAAAGCCGGCCGGGCTTCGGGCAAACGGTGCGGCCGCAGAAAGGCTCCATCGTGGCCTCGCCCGTGCTGGGCGCGTATGACCCCGAGCCGGATTACTTCTTCCATTGGTTTCGCGATTCAGCCGTCGTCATCGACGCCTTGCGCATATTGTTCGAAGACGAGGCGCTGGACGGCGAGTTCTTCACGCACTTCGGGGATTTTGTCCGCTTCAGCCTGTCCCTGCAGCAACTGGACGGACGCCGGTTGAGTGCCCCGCCCTGGCGCGATGCGATCGCCTCCGACTATCGTCAATTCGTGCGGACCGAGAGCGATCTCGCTGCGGCTCATGGCGAAGCGCTGCTCGGCGAGACTCGGGTCAACCCCGACGGCAGCCTGGACATTTCCAGCTGGCCGCGTCCTCAATATGACGGCCCGGCGATGCGGGCCATTGCGCTGCTGCGTTGGCGCCGCGCTGCGCGCCTGGACGCCGCCGGCCCGAAAGATGAACTCGCGGCGCTGGTCGATGCGCTGCTCCGGGCGGACCTGCACTTTACGCAGCGTCACTGGCGTGAAGTGAGCTTCGACATTTGGGAAGAGGAAAAGGGACTGCATTACTACACCCTGCGGGCGGCGGCGCGGGCTTTGGAGCTCGGTGCGGACTGGTTCGAGCAGCGCGGCGGGCTGCCGGATGCGGCGGCGTGCCGCTCCGAGTCGACGGCGATCTTCCGCACCTTGAACGGCTTCTGGCGCGAGGATTTGCAATTTTACAAATCGCGCATCCTGGAATCGCTGGCGCCATCGACGAAGGAACTGGATATGTCGGTCATTTTCGCGGCGATCCATGCGGGGGACGAGTCGGCAACGCACTCCGTGCGCGATCCGCGCATGCATGCAACCCTGGCAAGATTGGAAGCGCTGTTCGATGCGGAGTATGGCATCAATAAAAATCGCGGCGAACGCGGCCCGGCCATGGGCCGCTACGCGGGCGATGTTTATTATTCAGGCGGGGCCTACTATTTTTCGACCCTGGCGGCCGCCGAGTTTTGCTTTCGGGCCGCGGTGCGGTCCCCGGCAATGAAGGAACTGAAGCGACGCGGCGATGCATTCCTCGAGACGGTACGCGCCTACACCCCCCCGAGCGGCGAGCTTTCGGAACAGTTCGACCAACACACCGGCGTGCAGCGCTCTGCCCAGCAGCTGGCCTGGAGCTACGCTGCATTCATCAGCTGCACGCACGCGCGCCGGCAACTCATCCTGCTTGGCGAATAGAGGCCGCGGGCCTGCGGATAACCGGGGCCGGCGCCAGGCGCAGCAGCTCGACAAATGCCTCCGCGGCGATAGCGGGACTCATCAGAAAGCCTTGAATGGCATCGCAGCCCTCGCTCTGCAGGAACTTGAGCTGCGCATGGGTGGTCACGCCTTCGGCTACGATCTTCAGGTTCAAGGTATGCCCAAGCGCAATGATGGCGCGAACGATCGCCGCGTCATCGGGATCCTCGCTGATATCCGCGACGAATGAGCGGTCGATTTTGAGCGTGTCGAGCGGAAAGCGCTTCAAATAATTCAAGGAGCAATAGCCGGTGCCGAAGTCATCGACGGCAAGGGCGAATCCGAATTCCTTGAGCGCCGACAGCGAGCGGCGCCCCGCTTCGGCATCGCGCATCAGGACTCCCTCGGTGAGTTCCAGCTCGAACAGCGACGCCGACAGATTCGCCTGCGCAACCGTATCGCTGATTCGAAGCAAACCCTCCGGGTGCATGAATTCGCGTCCCGAAACATTCACCGCAATGGGCGGCGGCGCCAAACCATCGGCGCGCCACCCCGCCAGATCGCGGCAAACCCGCTGCAATGCCCATTTGCCGATATCGCCGATCAATCCGGTCTCTTCGGCAATGGCAATGAAGTCGCCGGTCGGGATCTGACCCCTGGTGGGGTGAAACCATCGCAGCAGCGCCTCACCGCCCGCCAGCTTGAGCGATCGCGCATCGTACTTGGGCTGGTAGTAAACCTCGAGGGCTGAGTCCTCGACGGCACGCCGCAATTCCATTTCCAGCGACAGGCGCTTGAGCGAGCGCGCGTTGACGGCGCAGTCGTACACGCGCAGCTGATTTCGGCCGCTCGATTTGGCTTCATACATCGCAGCCTCGGCATTCTTGAGCAGGCTCTGCTCATCATCGCCATGCTCTGGATACTTGGCGATGCCGATGCTGGAGGTGACGACCAGCTCGTAACCTGCATGCAAATAGGGCGCCGCGTGCTCGCTGCGTATTTTCTCGGCCGCCCGCTCCGCATGCAGCGCACCGGTCAAACCGGTGAGCACGACCATGAACTCATCGCCCCCCAGGCGCGCAACCTGGCCCTGCACACCGTCACTGCCGAACTGATCGACTATGCCCTGCAGTCGTTCCGCGACCTGGCGCAGCAGCGCATCGCCGGTTCCATGACCCAGGGTGTCATTGACACGCTTGAATTGATCCAAATCGATGTACAGCAGCGCCAGATGCCGCTGACGCTGCCGCGCCTCGGCGAGCGCCTGTGACAAATAGTCGCGGATCCATTCGCGGTTGGGGAGCCCGGTCAGCGCATCGAAGTAAGCCAGCCGATGGATGCGCGCATCGGTTTCCTTGCGGGCGGTAATATCGCGAATGATGGCCAGCACCTGCCCGACCGAATTCGGCAGGTAGCGGCATTCAAAGTGACGAAGCGGGGAACCGTTGTCTTCGAACGAGAATTCAAACAGGGCCGGCTCGCCGCGCAGCGCCGAACTCAGACAGTCCATGGCATGCCCGCGCTTAGGTAAGGGCAGCAGATCGAACAGCGATTGCGGTTCGCTCTCGCGCCGCGGGATAGGCGGCAATCCCTCAATGGGGCTGAAGCAATGGCTGATGGAGCCTGAACTGTCCACCAGCAAGATGCCGTCGGGTATCGCCTTCAGCAGGGCGGCATTTTTTTGTTCGCTGAAGCGCAGCGCCTCGATGGTGCGCGCCCCGCGCATCACGTAGCGAATGCGATGCGTCAGCAGGGTCCAGTTGATCGGTTTGACGATGAAATCGGTCGCGCCCGCTTCATAGGCCTGATCGATCGATGCAGTGTCATCGCAGCCGGTCACCATGACAATGGGCAAATCCGCCCCGCCCGGCAGGAAGCGGATGTTGGCGCACGCTTGATAGCCGTCGCCTTCCGCCATCTCCACGTCGAGCAGGGCGATGTCGGGCATGCGCTGCGCGCACGCTGCAACCGCCGCATCACCGCTGGCCACGGACTGCACCGCGAATCCCGCTTCCTTGAGCATGGCGCCGGCGATCTCGCGCAGGATCGCATCGTCATCGGCGATCAGCACCCGCATCGGTTTGGCGGCGCGCTTCATGCGGATTTGCGCATTTCGAGCTGCAGCTCGTCGCGCACCCGATGATGCAGTTCCTCAATCTGCAGGTAGGTCGCGCGCGCGTTGCTGAAGTTTGCCGCTCGCGCCGCATCCTCGAGTTCGCGGCACAACTGCGCCAGCACATAGGCGCCGACATTGCCGTTGTAGGAGCGCCAGGCGTGCGCCGCCCGCGCCAGTTCCGGGCCGTTGCCGGATTCCAATGATTGTTCGATGGTGGCAATCAGCTTGCTGGAGTCCAGCAAGTACAGCTCGCCGATATGCGTGAGCATGTCTTTGGGACCGCTGCGCGGCAAGGCGCGCAGCGCATCCAGCGTTGCGCCATCGAGAAGCGGTCCGCCGGCGCCTGGCGCCTCAGTCGGCGCTGCCGCCGGCGATTGGGACTCGAGCCGATGTCTGCCCAGCCAGCGCGCCAGAATGCCGTGCAGCGCCTCGCGTCTGAAAGGCTTGGCGAGGTGATCATCCATTCCGGACGCGAGACAGGCCGCACGGCCCGCGCTGGTCACGTCCGCGGTCAGCGCGATGACGGGAGTGTGAGCACCGGCCTGCTCTCGGGCGCGCAACGCCCGCGTCGCTGAAAACCCATCCATCACCGGCATTTCGCAGTCCATCAAAATGGCGTCAAACGAGCGCGACTGAATGATATCGAGGGCTTGCTGCCCGTGGTGAGCCGTTTCGACCTCGAGCCCCAGGGAGCTCAACATGCCGATCGCGACCTCGCGATTCAAAGGCTGATCTTCGACCACCAGAACTCGGCCGGACAGCGCGGGCAGCGTCCCGGCCGGCTTTTTCAATGCAATGGTTCTTTCCGTCAGGGCCGTGCCGTCATCGGAGCAGCTGAACAGCGCCCGATGCAGCTCGGCAAGCCGCACCGGCTTGGTGAGCTCCGTATCGAGCAACGAATCGTCGGCCGCGGCGCTCGAACTCAGGGACACGAAGCTGCGCAAACGGATGGTGCGCAGATCCTTGCCCAAGCGGCTGCGCACTTCCTGCCAAAGGCCCGCTGACTCGTCGATCAGGCAATCATCGATCACCAGCGCCTCGTAGCTCGGTCCGGACGAGGCACTCAGCGCCTCGGCCAACGAGGCTACCTCGGTCGGACGGGCCGACCAGGCGCGCAGGGTCTCGCCCAGCAGCATGCGGGCCGCCGAATTCTCGTGCACCAGCAGCACCCGAGCGCCGTTCAGACTGCGCGGCGGCGCCGGCATTTGCGCTGCCGGATCGGCCAGCGGCAAAGACAGCTCGAACGAGAAAGTGGAGCCCTTGCCCGGTGTGCTGCTGACTTCGAGCCGCCCGCCCATGAGTTCAATGAGCTGGCGCGAGATCGCGAGGCCAAGTCCGGTGCCGCCGAAGCGGCGCGTGGTCGAGGCATCCTCCTGGGCGAATTCGTCGAATATTTTAGCCTGGCTTTCCGGCGCGATGCCGACGCCGGTGTCCGCCACTTCGACCCGAATGAGCAGCGATCCGGCGGCGGTGCCCATTGAGCTGAGGCGCAGAATAACCTCGCCGCGTTCGGTGAATTTCACCGCGTTGCCGCCAAGGTTCACGAGCACCTGGCGCAGCCGCACCGCATCCAGCTTGACGCGCGGCAGCCTGACGGGCGGTGAATCGCACAGGAGTTCGATGCCCTTGGTCGCGGCGCGCGCGGCGAGCATTTCCACCGTTTGCTCCAGGATCTCGATCAAATCGCATTCCGCGGACTCCAACTGCAGCCGGCCGGCCTCGATCTTCGAGAAATCGAGCACGTCATCGACGATGGCCAGCAGTGAGTCGGCCGAGCGGTGAATCGCCTCGGCAAAGCGCCGCTGCGACGGGTCGATGTGCGTATCCAACAGCAGGCTGGTCATGCCGAGAACGCCATTCATGGGTGTGCGCAGCTCATGGCTCATGCGGGCCACAAAGTCGCTCTTGGCGCGGCTCAGCACCAGCAACTGCTGATTGCGCTCTTCGAGTTCGTGCGTTCTGATCCGCACGGTCTGTTCCAGTTCGCGGCTGTAGCGCAGTTCGCGCTCGCGGCGCTGACGCTGAAAGCGCCAGAGATAGGCCAAAACGCCGACCCCGATCAAAAAATACACGATTCGCGCCGCGAGGGTATTCCAGGGGGCGGGCGCCACGTGCACCGGAATGTTCAGGCCTTCGGTGCTCCAGGTCCCATCAGCGTTCGCAGCCCGCACCCTGAAGATGTAGTCGCCCGCGTCCAGATTCGTATAGGTCGCGCGATGCATTGCGCCCGCATCGATCCAACCGGAATCGAAACCCTGCAATTGATAAGAGTATCGATTATTGGCCGGTGAGGTGAAATCCAGCGCGGCAAAATCCAGCGTGACCAACTTGTCATCGTAGGCGAGCTGCAGCGGATGCAGAGGGCTCGGCAGCTCTCGAGAAGCAATCGGCTGATTCAGCTTCGCCGCCGCGGTCAACACGATGCGCGGCGCCGGCGTGTCCGCTTCAATCTGATTCGGCATGAAGGCATTGAAGCCATTGTTGCCGCCGAAAAAGAGCGTGCCGTCGGCGCTCGCATGGTGTGCGTTGAAATTGAATTCTTCGTCCTGCAGCCCGTGCACCTGGTGGAACACTTTGACGGCATGCGCGAGCGGATCGAGCCGCACGAGACCGTTGTTGGTGCTGAGCCACAAGCGGTCCTGGCGATCCGACTCGATGCCGTAGACGACCTGGTTGGAAATGCCCTCCAGGCGCGCCTGGCTTTCAAAATGCACGTCATTGGGATTCGCCGAGCTGCCGATTACGCGCTCGAGGCCGGCGCCGGCGGTGCCCACCCACAAAACGCCCTGCTGATCGACATGCAGTGCATAGACCGTGTCGTCGCCGAGACTCTTCGGGTCGCGATCATCGCGGCGATAGGCGAAGAACAGTCCCGTCGCGCGATCGAGAAGATTCAGGCCGCCGCCCGAGGTGCCGATCCAAAGATTGCCGAGCGCGTCCTCGGCGATGGCGCCCGCCTTCGAACTGCTGAGCGAGTTGGCGAACGCAGGCCCGAACGGATAGCGCGTGATCTTGTCCGTGCTGGGATCGAGGCTGGCCAGACCGCCGCGGAACGTGCCCACCCACAGCATGCCGCCCCGATCCTGGTACAGCGACATGACGCCATTCGCCGGCAGGCTTCCGGCATCATCCGGCACCGAGCGGAATGCCTTTATTTTTCCCGTGGCGACGTCGAGTTTTTCGAGCCCGCCGGACATGGTGCCTATCCACAACGCGCCGCGCCGATCGTATAGCAGCGCCATGATGCGATCGTCGCCCAATTCGCTGTAGCGGCGCTCGTGGCCGCTGCGGTCGATCTCCACGAGTCCCGAGCCCAAGGTTCCCACCCAAACCTTTCCGGCGCCATCATCGGCGAAGGCATTGACCGGTGTGGCCCGGAATGTGTCGCTGAAATAATGTCCGAACAACCAGCTGCGCGGATTCCAGTGACTCGCACCGCCTTCGCGTGTGCCAACCCACAACACGCCGCCGCGGTCCTGATACAGGGAAAGAATGTTGCTGGTGCGCAAACTTTGCGGTTCGTCCGCCTCGTGCCCATAGCGCACGAAGGATTCCGTGGCACGGTCAAACAAGTCCAGGCCGTCGCCGGTGGCGACCCAGAGCCGCTGGGCATTGTCTTCGAGCACTGCCCAGACATAGTCCTGACTCAGCGAGTGCGGATCTTTCGCATCATGTTGGAACACGGTCAGACGATTCGTGTCAGGCTCGAAGCGAATCAGACCCTTATTGACCGTTCCGAGCCAGAGGTTCCCGGCATGATCTTCGCGGATGGCGCGGATCCGCATTTCGTTCAGCTGGACGCCGTCCGCGCCGCCGTTGACATTGACGAAGCCGTCAGTCGAGGCGTCATAGCGGCTCAAGCCCCGGTCCGTGCCGATCCAGATTCGTCCCGAGCGATCGGCATACACTGCGTCGATCGAATCGGAACCCAATGATCGGGAATCGTTGTCATGATGGCGATAGTGGCGCGCCTCGCCCGTCTTCGGATCCAGCACGTCCAGACCCTGATCCTTGGTTCCCGCCCAAACCAGTCCATGCGCATCGATCACCAGCGCGCGCACCGCATCGCTCGCCAAACTGCCCGGCAGTGCGGGGTCGTGCCTGAACAACTGAAACTGGTCGCTCTTACGCTCCCAGCGCGCAACTCCGCCGCCATCGGTGGCCAGCCATAGGTCGCCATTCGAATCTTCAGCCATCGACCAGACGAAGTCGCTGGCGAGACCATGCGCGTCGCCGGGCTGTCGCCGGTACTCGCGGATCGAGTAGCCGTCGTATCGGTCGAGGCCGCTTTCGGTGGCAAGCCACACATAGCCGACCGAATCCTGCAAGATGCTGTTGACGGTGCCCATGGAGAGCCCGTCGCGAATCGTCAGGTGTTCAAAATAGAGCGGCCTGACCGCCGGGACCGGCGCCGCGGCCTGGGCGGCGGCATGCAAGGCGGCCGCTGCGATGCAGGCGGCCAGCGAGCGGAAAATGCGCCTGCGTTTTCGCATCGAAAGCGCGGCTATTCTTGAACCGGCACGTCGACACCGGCGTAGCCTTCGCTCCAGGTGTAGCCCTCGCTCCAGGTATAGCCCTCGCTCCAGGTGTAGCCCTCGCTCCAGGTGTAGCCCTCGCTCCACGTATAACCCTCGCTCCAGGTATAGCCGCTGCTGGCCGTGTAAGCGCCGTTCCACAGCAAACCGTCGCCGAGCAGCGGCAGCCCTTGCAGCAACGAACCCACCAGCGGCAGCTTCGAGACCAGCGTGCCGACGCCGCTCAGCAATGACTGCACCGGCGTCGGACGCGCGGAGACCTGCATGATGTAGAAATTGCCGTTGGAGTCTTCGTTGGCACGTCCGCCGTAATGCTGCAGACCGAGCAAATCAAGCGAGACATTGATGCCCTGGTTCGCGCAACCCGAGGCATTGCTATAGGCGGCATCGTGCGCATCCACCAAACCCGCGCCCTGCTGGAAAACGCTGTAGGCCAGATTTCCCGAAGAGTCGACCGCCGGATGCGCGCCCGACATGAGGTGGCACTTCACCTGATCCGGCGTCAACTGCGGGTTCACCTGCAGCATCAGCGCCACGACACCGCTGACGACTGCGGCTGCCTGCGAGGTGCCCGACATGGTCATGTCGCTGTAAGGCTCGGTGAACCAGGAAGGATATTCCTGCGCCAAGGTGCCGTTGTTGGGTGCGTAAGCCATGATGTGGCCGCCCATGCCCAGCACATCGGGCTTCACAAATCCCTCGAAGGTCGGACCGGCCGATGAAAAAGAGTCCAACCGATACTGCGCCGGCTGCAGCGGATGATAATTGTCGGTAACGGCGCCCACCGTTATGACATAGGGAACGTTGCCGGGCGCGTTGATGGACAAGGGATCCGGACCACGATTGCCCGCGGCGGTGACGACCACGATTCCCGAAGCCCAGGCGGCCATCACGGCCTGATTCAGCGGGTCCCGCCAGTAGGGACCCGAGGGCGGCGCACCGAAGGATAAATTCAGCACGCGAATGCCATAGCGCAGCCGCTGATTTATCACCCATTGAACGGCGCTGATCACGTCCGAATACAGACCCTGACCATTGCTGTCCAACGCACGCACCGCGACCAGATTGACGCCCGGCGCGACGCCTTGATATCGGCCGGTGGTCGCCACGCCGCTGCTGGCGATGACCGAGGTCACGTGAGTGCCGTGACCGTAAGGATCATTGACGCTGCGGCTGTACGACTCAAACAACGGCGGCAAATAATAATGCGGATTCTGGCGCGCCAGGATCACGTCATACTGCGCCAACACGCGGCTGTGGCTCGTGCCCGGTGCGCTTTGCAGCGGACCTTGGTTGTTCCAAAGACCCGAATCGATGACGGCGACCGTGACGCCCCGCCCGGTCATGCCGCCGACTTGCAGATTTGCGGCGTCGACCTCGCTCGGATAGTAAGTCTCCGGCAGCGTGCCCATGGAACTCGCAACGACCGCGGAATCTTCAAAAACATGCAGCTGCGCCACCGCTTCGGCGCGCAGCGCCGCCAGTTCGCGCTCATTGAGCTTCGCGGCAACGGCGCGGATGACGCTCAAATCGCCGGTCACGATGCCGCCGGCCCGTGACACCGCATTGCCGGCCATCTCGCTGCTGGCGGACTGAACGATGTAGCGGCGCCGGGAGGAGGCCGCCACAGCGCCGTGGCGCGGGAACAGCGCAGCCAGCGCCGGCGATTTCTTCACGGCACTCTGCGCCGCGCTAACATTCGAAGCCGGCGCATGATCGATCGAGCCCGACAGGCACAATGTCAAGCCGATTATGACAGCGGCCAGCAATCCAATCCGTTGCGCGTTCCTTCGTGACATGTTGCGTTTTTCCAGTTGCGATCAGTATTTATCGTGCGCAACATTCTCGGTGATTCCCCGCGTCTAAAAATAGCGACACTCACCATAACAACCGTGCGCAGGTCGCAATTCGCGACGCCGCACCGTATATGTCAATAAAGAAATTGATGTCGCGGCCGCGAGGCGTGATAGGGCTTAAATCGCGTGCAACATAAGTCCGATGTAAATGCGCAACAGCCCACTGGCTTGGCTAGAACCGCAAAATCCTCTCGACTACGAGGACGGTGAGCAGCGCCGTGATGAAGGAGATCAGGATCGTGATGGTCACACCGATGACGCCATCGCGATGTTCGCGGTACCACAGATCCATGCGGCCGCGGCGAGTGTGCAGACGGATGGCGCGGTCCGCACCGGCAAACGTCACCGACGCGTACAGCATGCCGTCGCTGCGCCTCGCGTAAGTGATCAAGCGCCGATACTGCAAGTAGCGCAGCGGCAACTCGAGTTTCGCGGTGGTCAGTTTGCTGCGAATCTCTTCGGGAAACTCGGACGGATTCAGGCTTTGCAATTTGCCGTCCTTGCTCCACGCCTCTCCCTCGCTCAAGGGGTGCATCGCGAGCCACAACAGCTGCTCGCTCGTGACCTGCACATCCTCGTCGATGTTTTCGCGGTAGTAGTACAGACCGTGCAGGATGCGATCTTCGTCGTCTCGGCTCATTTCTGGTATCGCATAGGCTAAGCTGGCAACATGCGCCCCATGGCGGCTGACAAACGCAACGCACCGATTCTATCGCTTTGGGGCGCCCAATGGACGTTGCTGGCGTTGCTGGTCGTTGCGGGCAATTCATGGGCCGGCAGTATTTTGTTCATCGGCAACAGCTTTACCTTTGCCTACGGTTCGCCGGTCCGGTACTACCGCGCGGATGGCGTGACTGATCTTAACCATGAAGGCCAAGGCGGTGTGCCGGCGCTGTTCAAATCATTCACTTCTCAGGCGGGCCTAAGCTACGATGTCTACCTTGAATCCCAGCCGGGCGTCGGCCTCGACTGGCACCTCGAGCACCGGCTGAACCTCATCGAGCAGCGGCCGTGGGATGCGGTGGTCATGCACGGATACAGCACCCTGGATCCCAAGAAGCCCGGCGACCCCGGCGTGTTGATTGAGAGCGTGCGGCAAATGGCCAAAGTTTTGCGTGCCAAGAACTCCAAGGTCGACATCCGCGTCATGGCGACCTGGCCGCGTGCCGATCAAACCTACCAGCCGCAAGGCGCCTGGTTCGGCAAGCCGATCGAAGCGATGGCGCACGATGTCCGCGACGGCTACGACCGCGCGGCGGCCGGCACGCCGGGTCTTGCGGTGATTCCCGTGGGCGACGCCTGGATTCGGGCGATGCACGCAGGCATCGCCGACCCGAATCCCTACGATGGCATCGATGCGGGCAAGGTCAATTTGTGGACCTATGACAGCTATCACGCCAGCACTTACGGCGATTACCTCGAGGCACTGGTGATATTTGGGGCGCTTACCGGCAAAGATCCGCGCTCGCTGGGCAAGTACGAGTGCTCCGGCTTTGAATTGGGCCTGTCCGAACCGCAGGTTGGCGACTTACAACAGGTGGCGTTTGATCAACTGGCGGCGGAGGGTACACTGAGCGCCGCGCAAACGAAGCCCGAAACCAAAGCGTCTTCGCCCGCAAAATGCGGCGCGTTGCGCTAGGGCACATTTTAATCGACAGGGAACACCTATGCGGCGATTGATCAGTTTGGGATTGGGCTGTTGCGTACTCGCCTCGCCGCTGTACGCGGCGCTGAAGCCCGGCGCGCAGGCGCCGGCGTTTACGACCCCCGCGACCCTCGCCGGAAAACCGTTTACGTTTTCCCTGGCGGACGCGCTGAAGAGCGGTCCGGTCGTGCTGTATTTCTATCCTGCAGCCTTCACCAAGGGCTGCACCGTCGAAGCGCATGACTTTGCCGAGGCTACCGAGCATTTCAAGACATTGGGCGCCACGGTGATCGGCGTATCGCACGATTCCATCGACACGCTGAACAAATTCTCCGTGAGCGAATGCCGCAATAAATTCGCCGTCGCTTCCGACGCCGACAAGAAAATCTCCACGGCGTACGATGCCAATTTGTTCTTCACGTCCTATTCGAACCGCACTTCGTATGTGATCGCGCCCAACGGCACCATCATCTATGAATACACGGCGCTCAATCCGGACAAGCATGTGGAAAATACCATGGCGGCGGTCGCGAAATGGCAGGCCGAACACAAGAAAGGCGGCTAGATGGCCTTTTCACTGTATGAGGCCACCATCCCGTCCTATCGGCAGACTTTGGGCGCGGTCGGCGGATTGCTTGCCAAGGCAGAATCGTACTGCACTGAACAGAAACAGGCCGCCGAAGAATTGATCCAGGCCCGGCTCGCCCCCGATATGCTGCCCTTTGCCTATCAAGTTAAGTCCACCGCGGTGCATTCGCTCGGCGCCATCGAGGGCCTGCGCAAGGGCGTCTTTTCTCCCGACATGACGCCGCCGCCGCAGACCTTCTCCGCCCTCAAGAGCAAAATCTCCGACGCGCTGGCGGCGCTCGAGGCCATCGAAGCCGCCGAAATCGATGCATTCCTGGGGCGTGACATGCGCTTCGCGTTCGGCGAGCGGCAATTGAATTTCACCGCCGAGAATTTTCTTCTGTCCTTCTCCCTGCCGAATTTCTATTTTCACGCTGCCACGGCGTATGACATCCTGCGTTGCAAGGGCCTGCCGCTCGGGAAGCGCGATTTTATGGGCAGAGTTCGCATTATTACTTGATCTTCGCCACGCGCCCCTGCGTGGGGAATTTCTGAAATTGCAGCGCATCGTGTCCGGGCACAACGCGGTCCGCTGAACCGGCCAAATCGATCATGCGCTGCTGCGCCTTGATGTTTGCCGCATGATCGGCCTCGCTGAAGGTGGCGCTCGCCTTGTGTTCGGCAAGATTGCGATAAAAGTAGACATTGTCGGACGCGAGCACAAAGGGCGGATTGCCTTCGATGCGCAGATACTGCGATGCAAAGGTGTGCCGTGATCCGGTGAAGGCGCGAATGCCGGGGATGATCTCGACATTGTCGCCGTCCACCAGCCGCAGCCGTCCTTCCGTGTTCAGCCGCACCAGTTGCTGAATGTCATCCGGATCGATGCCGCCGTTGTGGCCACCCGGCTGCCACGCATCTCCCGTGTAGTAGCGAAATTCGTCCTTCTGAATCCAGACGGTCGCCTTTGGGAATAGATCGATGCCTCCCATGTGATCCCAATGCGCGTGGCTGATCACCACGTCGGTCACGTCTTCGGGCTTGACGCCTGCCTGCCGAACCGCTTCGTCGGGGCGCAAATAGTCCGTGACCTTCCATTGCTTCAACCAGCGCTCGCGGTGAAAGCCGCTGTCGAAAAGAATGTTGCGCCCGCCGCCCCGAATCAGCCAAACGACAAAGTCGACATCGACCTTCTCGTCCTTGGGGCCGCCGACAACCAGCGCGCCGACCGGAATTTCCGGCGCGACGCCATAGCGGATGGCCTCGATCGAATACTCGATCGGCGCCGCCGCGCCCATGAGCGCGAAAGCAAACCCAGCCAGCAACAAACGTTTCAGCATGATTTCACCCGACGCCCGGCGCTTGAGAGATGGCAGAGCGCCAAATTCTATTTTTTTGCCTTGGCCAAGTACGCCTTGCTCTCGTCGCCCACAATTGCCACCAGGTTTCCCATGGTCAGATTGGCATCGATCAGGTGCAATCCCCAGTCCTGCAATACCTGTCCATTCACGACGACATCGCCCGATATGTCATTGGTGCGCGCGCCTCCCGGCGTGGGATGAACCGTCACGGCAAGATAGGAACCATGCTCATCCGTCACGCATTCGGCGCTCAAGAGCCCCGGCACCTTGACGAACGCGGTGCTGATCGGCTTTGGCGGCGTCGTCCAGTCGAACGGCTCTCGCGGACCATCGGAGGCGGTTGAGATGCGACTCGTAGACAAATACGCATCGAGCATGCCTGAGCCGCCGCCCAAGGCGGCGGGATTGGCGCATACCGCCTGCATGCCCTCGGGTGCCTTGCCGAAGCGAGAATTCGCCGGCGGCGGGACGTTGGCGCGAAAATCCGCAAAGGCAATCACGCAGCCGGTTTCACTGTTCGACCGGCAGACGGGAATGCGCTTGAACGCGCCGCCGACATCGGCGCCTTTCGGAACCGGCAGGCTGGTCCCCATGAGAATGGCCGAAATGAGCTTGCCTTGAACGGGCTTGCCGTCGATTTCTTCCTTGATGAGGCGCGTCAGCACGCCCGAACCCTGACTGTGACCCACCAAGACGACGCCGCGGCCTTGGTTGTCGTGCGCCAGATAGTAGTTCCAAGCCGCGAGCACATCGCTGTAGCCTAAATCCCGATCAAGGGGAATCGGCTTGCCCATGAGCATCGCGCGCAGGGCGGTGAGCGTCACTTGCCGGTACATGGGTGCAAATAATCGGCACTTGGCGGCGAAGCGCGCGAACTGCGCATCCACCACCATTTTTTCAGCGCCGGTGATCGTCAGATCGGAATTACCGCCCGGCTCATTGGAGACCGTGGGATAGACGTAGAAACAATCGATCGGCGGATTCTTCGCAGGATGAAAAGTCTCATGCTTCAAGCTGCCGCTGACGGCAACGATGGTCGCGTCCTGCGGAGCCGAGCACGCATCCTGGCGCCCGGGTCTGCATAACCAGACTGCAGGATTGGCGTAATCCGTGGCGGCGGGAGCGACTGCCGCATCTTCGGCGCGTGCGGTATCGATAGCCATCGCCAGCGACAAAAGAGATGTAATCGCGAGAACCGATCTAATCATGACACTCCCCCAGCGCTTATTTTCCGCAGCATTATAGCGCAGGAAAGCGCGCCTCCAGGCGCGCGAGGAGGAATGTGTCGAGGGGGGACGTGACCTCTAGCGGAACAAAGCCTGCAGAGATTGCACGTCTTCCAGCGCTTTCATGATGCCCCAGAGCATGGGGATGCTGACCGCGAGCCATATCAGCACGAGCTTGAGCGTGGCAGCCGCGCCTTTCTCGTTCTGCACTGCAGACTGGTCGCTCAATGAAGCGCCCGCGGCGCGGTCCAGTGTGTTTTCCATGATGTCTCCCGGTCAAGTCCTTGGGTTCTCCCCAGGTACATCGAAAATGGCAGACCAATGTGGACAGAGCTATTCGACTTTTTCCGGAAGCGACTCCCCCAACCACAGGGTGCAGGCCGCGATGGCCGGCGGCAGCACGAAACACCAGATGCCCTGCTTGGCGTATATCAGCGCCGCTGCAGCGCACCCTGCCGCAAAGGCCGTGACGCTGACCGACATGCGCGACAGGCGCGTCCGGATTGCCTCACGCGCCGCTGTCGGCACGCCCCGCAGCAGATCCGCCAGATCGATCATGATCTGGATGGTGTTGCCGGTCATGATCGTGGTGGGCGGCAACCCGCCCATGTGAATGCGGTGGATGGCGTTTTGAATGGCCATGGCCGCGACCAGAACCATCCCGGTCGACACGGCCGCCCACCCATCGCCGCTCTCAAATGGACCAAACGCGATGGCCAGCATCGCGCCCACGCTGAGCAGCACCACCTTGACGCCGAGGATGGTACGCAGCGCCGGCAAACCCTTTGCGATGAGCACCACACTGAGTAGCCGAATCGCCATCACGACCAGGCAAAACAGCGGCAGCGCCAAGACTTTGGCAAGAGCGCCGCTCGTTCCCAGCACCAGCGCGGCGCCGAGCGTCACAAAGTTGCCGGTGACGTGCGTGGTAAATAATCCGTGCAGCGCGAGATAGCCGGCGGCATCAACATATCCGCCATTCACGCTGAGAAGTACGGGCAAGCTTGGTTTCATGGGGATCTCTTAAGGTGCAGGTGGCGAGTTCCTTACTATATATTGGGCTCGATGAAGAGATTCGGACTGAAGACGGCGTCTGGGCTCGGTTTCTTGCTGCTCATCGCGCTCGGTAGCTGCACGCGCACCACACCCTTCGGCCTTTCCGCGCGAATCGCCACCAAGCCCTACCTGAACATGCCGGCCCAAGGCGACGGCCCGATTCCGCTTCTGCTCTCGCAAACCGGCGTGTTCAGCGACACGGTTCAGCGGATCGCGAGCCCGGGATTGATTCCTTACGATCTCAATGTCGCCTTTTGGTCCGATGGCGCCGAGAAATTGCGCTGGATCGCCATTCCCGCCGGGAAAATCGGGTTTTCGCCAACCGGGGAATGGAGCTTCCCCGCCGGCACGGTGTTCGTGAAGAATTTTGACTTGAGTGTGGACGCCGCCCATCCCGCGTTCAAGCGCCGCTTGGAAACGCGGCTGCTGGTGCGCGACTCGAAGGGCGGCGTGTACGGCGTGATCTACAAATGGCGGCCTGACGGCAGCGATGCGGATTTGCTCAGCTCCAGCGCGACCGAGAAAATCCAGATCCAGTCCGCCGCCGGTAAAGTCCATGAGCAAACCTGGTACTACCCCAGCAGGCAGGATTGCCTCACCTGCCATACCGCGGGCGCGGGCGGCGTGCTCGGCGTCAAGACTCGGCAGCTGAATCGATCCTTCACCTATCCGTCCGGCGACGCCGACAACGAGCTGCGCACTTGGAATCATCTGGGCCTCTTCGCGCCCGCATTCAAGGATGAAGAGCTGCCCCAGTTTGCCGCGCTGGCCGCGAGCGACGACACCACGAGGTCCCTGGAGGATCGCGCGCGCTCCTATCTCGATGCGAACTGCGCGCAATGTCACCGGCCCGGCGGAACGGTCGCCAACTTCGATGCGCGCTACGACACGCCGCTTGCGAAACAGGCGCTCATCGATGGACCGGTATTGATCGATCAGGGCATCGATCGGCCGCGGGTCATTTCACCGCACGATGTCTGGCGCTCGATTGCCTACATGCGCGTCGATACGGTCGGGGATATTAGAATGCCGCCGCTGGCGCGCGAAACGATCGATCAAAAAGGCGTACAGCTTTTGGCTGAGTGGATCGACAGCCTGCCGGGACCACCGGTGCTCGCGCCGCCGGGCATTTCTCCCCAAGGTGGAACGTATGCCCGGCCGGTGGAGATTTCGTTGACGGCGGGCGAGTCCGGCGCCGAAATACGCTATACCTTGGACGGCAGCGTCCCCGGTACGGCCGATAAGCTGTACGAGAAGCCGATTAAATTGTCCGCTCCCACGGTGCTTCGCGCGCGAGCCTTCCGGCAGGGATTCACGCGCAGTATCACCGCCCAGCAGGTTTTCATCATCGCGAAGTGATCGCGATGCCCCAGGGACTTGATCCCGCTTTGATGCGCGACACCTCTTTGTCGGTCTTAAGGTCGACCACCGAGACGTCGTTCGAAGGGCCATTTGCGGCAAACAGAAATTTGCCGTCGGGCGAAATGCCGATGCCCCAGGGACGGGTGCCCACTTTGATGGTGTCGAGCAACGCATAGCTGTGGCTGTCGAACACGGAAATGGTGCCGGCGCGGCCGTTGCTGACGTAGAGCCGCTTCTCGTCCGGAGACAGTTTGACCCGCATCGGACGGGAGCCGATGGGCAGCGCGATGGTCTTCAGCACCCTGGCGTTGACCGAGTCGATGATATTCAGCTCGCCCGCCGATTCGGAGGGAATAAACCCGATGCCGCCCGCGGATAAAAAGGCCACGCTGCGCGGCCGCCCGTTCACCTTGAAGTGCGCAACCACAGAATAGGCGCGCGCATCGACGACATAGATATCGCCACCGGCTTCGCAGGTGACGTAAAACTGCCTGCCGTCGGGGGTGGTGGTCACGCCCTCCGGCTCCTGGCCGACCGGAATGATGTGTTCGACTTTTCCCAGGCGGATATTGATCACGCTGGCGGTCTTGGTGTCCTCGTTTGAAATATATATCTGGCGCCCATCCTTGCTGAGCGCAAATTCCTCAGGGTCCGACCCGCCATTCAGCTTGCGCGTGAGCTTCCGGGCGCGGACATCCAACACACCGATGCCGTCCGCGGATTTGTCGGCATTCTCATCGTCGTCGTCCTTTTTCTTGTCGAAAATCGGATTGCCGTGAGCGTCAATCTGCGGCGGCGCTTCCATCGGCGTGCCGCTCAAGGCCACGTACACGACCTTGCCGTCCGGACTGACGTGAATGCCGCGCGGCCGCTTACCCACCGGGATGGTGGCCGCGACCCGCAGGGTGCCGCCGTCGATGACCGTGACGTCGCCGGATTTTTCGTTGCTCACGTAAACCTGGTACGTGGCGGCCAGAAGCGTGGCGGGAAATCCGGCAGCCAGCGCCGCACAGAGCACCGCACTTTGAAGCCAAAGCCTCACCCGCAGTTCGCGACCGGATTGGGCCTGAAGGTGTGCGAGTTTTCGATCCAACATTTCGACCAGCCGCTGCAAGGTGCGGCCATGGTGAAGCGCGATGCCGAGCGAGCACAGCGACACGAATAGCGCGCTGAATGCCACGGCCATGTCGGCCAGGCGGTGACCGGTTTTTCTGATTTCGGGAACCGGTTCAGTTTCGGGTACCACCAATCGATGGTGGCCGAGCGCAAACGAAACCGCAACCAACTGCCGGTCCCCTTCCCCCGAGGTCGACGGCCGACTCTCGACAGCCCGACCCTAAACCCTCAGGCAGCGTACTGCGTCGCAACATTTCGATCCGCGGTTTGTGCCGCAGGTCGCAAAAAGGCCGAGCACTAGGGGTTTACCTGACAGGCCAGCCGGATATTTTGTCAAGATTTGCTGAGACGGGCCGAAATTTGAGGGAAGACGACGCGCACGGACGCACTTCGGATGCGCGTGCGCGGTTCATTGGTAAAGTTACAACTATGGCGAATGTCGCATCAGCACCCCCGGGCAAACTGAAAGAATCGGTTCAAGCTAAAGCAGCACCCGCGCCCAAGGCCATTGCCTCACCCAGGCCCGCCGCACCAAGACCGGTTGCGGCGCCAGGCTCAGTGGCAACGTCTCGCCCCGTTGCAGCACCCCGCCCGGCTGCCCAGGCTCGCCCGGCTGCTCAGGCTCGCCCGGTGCCTGCCGTCGCGCCGGTCGCGCCGATCAAGGCCAAATCGGGGGACCCGCCCAAAGCGGCTGCGTCAACACCCAAGGTTCAATCCGAATCTGCCGCGACCAGTACGGATGAACGCGGCTCTGCGCTGGCATTTCTCGGCGAGTTAGCCAATGAGGTATCGAAGGGTACGGTGAATCTGCCATGCTTTCCTGACGTGGTGATGCGGATTCGCAAAGCGCTCGCGGAACCCGAAGTCGGTGTGAACGAGATCGTCAAGATAGTAGGGACGGAGCCGCGGCTGGCGGCGCGGCTGCTGCAAGCCGCCAATTCCGCAGCCTTCAATCCTGCGGGCAAGCATCTGACCGACTTGCGCACCGCGATTACCCGCTTGGGTCATCGACCCGTGCAGAGTGCGGCGATGTCGTTCGCCGTCAAACAATTGCGATTGGCGCCTGCGCTGCGCTCGATCTCCAAGCCGCTGAATGTTTTGTGGGAGCAGAGCATTTCCGTGGCCGCGATCTGTCAGGTCGTGGCGCGGCGCACGCGGGTGAGTCCCGAGGAAGCATTCCTGACCGGCTTGCTCCACGGCATCGGCCGGCTCTACATCATGGTTCGATCAGTCGGCAAATCGGACGCCCTGTACCAGAATCCGACCTTCATCGACATGATCGCCAGCTGGCATCCCGCCATCGGCAAGGCGGTGCTGGAGAACTGGGGCTTCGACGCTCACATGTGCGAGGCGCTCGGCGATCAGGACGATTCCGATCACAGCGGCAAGAATGACCCCGACCTGTCCGACATCATCATCGTCGCGGTCGCCCTCGCCCGCGTCCTGCGCGAACCCGGTCCCCGATCGGTCGATACCGACGGGATCAAATCATTCGCCCGACTGCATCTGACCGCGCAAAATTGCGCCGAGATCTTGAGGCACGCCGAACATCAGCTAGGCTCGCTGCACGCCGCGCTCGGCTGCTGATTGCAGCGCGCTCCATTCATCCCCCATCAAGGTGGTATTGCCGGGCTTTTTCGCGGTAGGCTGCTGCCCTGTATGAACATTCAGCGCGCGTGACTACCCGATTAAATCAGGCGTTCGCCAGGGCGAATCCGATTTTGTTCACCGCGTTTGCGGGTCTGGCCGGATTCGCGGCCTACTTTTGCATGTACGCCTTTCGCAAGCCGTTCTCCGTGGCCCTGTTCAACGAGGTTCCAGGATGGCACTTCGTGCTGGATTACAAGATCGCCCTGGTGTTGGCGCAAGTGTTGGGCTACGCAATTTCAAAACTGATCGGCGTAAAAGTGATCGCAGAGATCACGCCCAACAAGCGCGCAGCCGCGATCCTCGTGCTCATATTCCTTTCCTGGCTCGCACTCATTTTGTTTGCGGTCATACCGGCGCCTTGGAATGTATTCACGCTGTTCCTGAACGGCCTGCCGTTGGGATTGATCTGGGGCCTCGTGTTTGGCTTTATGGAAGGCCGGCGCACTTCGGAGGTGTTGGGCGCGATTTTGTGTGCAAGCTTTATCGTTTCCTCCGGCGCGGTGAAGTCGGTCGGCAAATTGCTCATGGAGAACTGGCACGTCAGCGCGTTCTGGATGCCGGCCGCGGCAGGCGCATTATTTTTCCCGCTATTGGGTCTGTCCGTCTGGGTGCTGTCGCGGTTGCCCCCGCCCAGCCGAGAGGATGAGGCTGCGCGCGTGCGGCGCGCACCCATGAATGGCGCCGCGCGCGCCCGCTTTGTGCAACGCTACGGCACGGGTTTGGCGCTGCTGGTGCTGTCGTATGTGCTGGTCACGGCGATCCGCGAATTCCGTGACAACTTCGCCGCGGAAATCTGGACCGCTTTGGGTTTCGGCCACGCGGCGGCGGTGTTTACCGCCAGCGAGTTGCCGGTGGCGGTGCTGTCTCTGGCAGTGCTCGCCGTCATCATCGTCGTACGCGACAACACCAGGGCGCTGCTGGTCATCCACGGCGTCGTCATCGCGGGTTTGTTGTTGCTCGGCGTATCAACGCTGGTCTTTCAGGCCGGGTGGCTATCACCGCTCGCGTGGATGATTTTAAGCGGCGCGGGACTTTACATGGCCTACGTGCCCTTCAATGCCATGCTATTCGACCGCCTGATCGCCGCCAGCGACACCGTGGGGACCGCGGGCTTTCTAATTTATATTGCGGACGCCTCCGGCTATTTGGGGAGTTGTGCGCTGCTGGTGTGGCGCAACTTTGGCTTGGTGCAACTCAACTGGCTGCAGGTCTTTACGGCCGGCGCTTACGCCACCAGCATCGCGGGAATGATATTGATGAGCCTCTCGGCGCTGTATTTTGTGCGCAAGACGGCGCCGTTTAGACGCTTCGATGTGGTCGCATCAAGCGATGGCGCTTCGAAACGACTCGCAACAGACCCCTAGCGCGCGCGCTGCGCGAACAGCCGCTGAATTTCGCCCACGAAGCCGCGCCGGAACAGCAGCACGCAGACCACGAAGATCGCGCCGATGATGACCGACACCCAGGCGCCGACCAGGTCGGATAGGTATTCCTGCAGCGTCACGACGAGATTGGCGCCGATCACAGGTCCCAAGAAAGTTCCACTGCCGCCGAGCAGGGTCATCAGGATCACTTCACCGGAATTGGTCTGACTGACGTCCGACAGCGTGACAAACCCCAGCACCAAGGCCTTGAGGGAGCCGGCCAGCCCGGAAAGACTGGCGGACAAGACGAAGGCCATGAGCTTGTAGCGGTCGACCTTGTATCCCAAGGAGACGGCGCGGGGTTCATTGGCGCGGATGGCTTTCAGCACCTGGCCGAAGGGTGAATGCACGATGCGCCTGATGAGGACATACACGGCCACAAAAACCGCCAGCACGAAGTAATACATGATCCGATCGTTGCCGAGGCGGATAAGGCCTAAAAGACTGCCGCGCGGAATGCCTTGCAGACCGTTCTCGCCGCCGGTGAAATCCGCCTGCAGACAGACGAAAAACACCAGCTGACCGAGCGCCAGGGTGATCATGGCGAAATAAATTCCCTGACGGCGCACTGCGATCGCGCCGATCACCAGGCCCAGCAGCAGGGCGACCGCGACGCCGCCGAGAATTCCTGCAATCGTGCCCCAATGCTGCACCGTCACCAGCCATCCCGTGACATACGCCGACGCCCCGAAAAAGGCCGCGTGCCCGAATGACAGCATCTTGGTGAAGCCGAGCAGCAGATTGAAGGCGCAGGCGAACATGGCGAAGCACAGCAGCTTCATCAGAAACACCGGATACAGCCCCAAGAAAGGCGCAATCAGCGCCAGAGCGGCGAGAACCCCATAGACGGCGATTTGCGCGCGCATCTATGCTTCTTTGCCGAACAAACCGGCGGGCCGCCAGATGAGCACCACGGCCATGATGACGAAGACCACGATATTCGAGGCCTCCGGATAGACCACCTTGGTCAGTCCCTCGATCAGCCCGAGCACCAAACCGCTGACGATCGCGCCGACAATCGAGCCCATGCCGCCGATGACGACGACGGCGAATACCACGATCACCAGCGATGAACCCATCAAGGGGCTGACCTGAACCACGGGTGCCGCGAGCACGCCGGCGAGCGCGGCCAGCGCCACCCCCGCGCCATAGGTGCACATGACCAGGAGCGGCACATTGATTCCAAAGGCCTGCACCAGCTTCGCATTCTCCGTCGCGGCGCGCAGCCGCGAACCCAAGCGGGTACGCTCGATCACGAACCAGGTGACGCCGCACACGGTCACCGAAGCAAGAATGGCCCAGGCCCGATAAACGGGCAGCACCATGAATCCAAGATTGAGGCCTCCCTGCAGCAGCGCGGGCACCGGATACGATTTGCCCGAAGCGCCGAATTGGCTGCGCATGACTCCTTCGGCGATCAAGGCGACGCCGAAGGTCAGGAGCAGGCCGTACACGGGCTCGACCTGATACAAGTGCCGCAGCAGCAGCCGTTCCATGACGATGCCCAACAGGCCCACGGCCAGCGGTGCAAGCAAGAGCGCCCACCAATAATTGATGCCGAAGGACTCCAAGCCGATGTAGGCGGCGAATGCGCCGAGCATGTAAAAGGCGCCGTGCGCGAAATTGACGACGCCGAGCAGCCCGAAGATCACGGCCAATCCCAGGCTCAGGAGCGCATAGAAAGCGCCGTTGACCAGCCCCAACATCATCTGGCCCAGAATCGCAGCCAGCGGCACGCCGAAGACGGTGGTCACGATTGGCCCACGAGCGAAACTTGAGGATTACTTCTTGATCATCGGGCAGCTCTGATCGGGCTGCGAGCCGTCGGCCTCCTCGCCGGTCAGGACCTTCACGACCTTGTAGTAATCCCACGGGTACTTCGACTCCGCCGGCGACTTCACCTGCATCACGTACATGGGGTGCACCATCAGTCCGTCGGCGCGAATGTAGCCGCCGGTGGTGAACATGTCGTTGATCTTGGTCTTCTTCAGCTGCGCCATGACTTTATCCGATTCGGTCGACCCCACGGCCTTGACGGCGTTCAAATACTGCAGCGTCGCGGAGTAGTAGCCGGCCTGGTCCATGGTCGGCATGCGCTTCACCTTGGCGAAGAAGCGTTTGGCAAAGGCGCGGGTCTGATCATTGAGGTCCCAATAGAATGCGGTGGTCAAATACAGGCCTTGCGCGGTCTGCAGCGTCAGGGCGTGAATGTCGGTCAAAAATGCCAGCAACGCCGCGGGCTTCATGGTCTTGGTGATGCCAAATTCGTTGGCCGCTTTGAGCGAATTCGAGAAATCGGTGCCGGCATTCGCGAGCCCAAGCACCTGGGCGCCTGAGGCCTGCGCCTGCAGCAGGAACGAGGAATAGTCGGTGGTGCCGAGCGGTGCCCGTACCGCGCCCAGGACCTTGCCGCCGTTGGCCAGCACCACCTTGGTCGCGGCCTCTTGCAGCTGGGTGCCGAAGGCGTAATCGGCGGTCACAAAGAACCAGGTCTTGCCGCCCTGCTTGACGATGGCGCTGGCCGTGCCATTGCCGAGCGCGGTCGTGTCGTATGCATAGTGCACGGTGTAGGGCGTGCAGTCGACGCCGGTGAGCGAGGCGCCGCCCGCGCCGACCGCAATGAAGGGGATCTTTTTCGCGGCCGCCACCTTGGACATGGCGATGCTGACGCCGGTGTTGGATCCGCCGAGCACCAGGGTCAGGCCGTTCTGATCGGCCCATTCGCGAAACTTCGAGGCGCCGATATCCGGCTTGTTCTGATGATCGACGCTCAGCACCGTGATTTTCTTGCCGAGCACGGTGCCGCCGAAATCGTGGATGGCCATGTCGATGGCATCAAGACCCGCCTGGCCCAGCACGTCGGCGTAGACGCCCGACATGTCATCGATATCGCCGATGACCACTTGATCTGCCGCCGCGCTCGCCTGCGAAGCGGCGTACAGGCCCAGCATTGCGCCCAGCACCATGATTATTGATTTGCGCGTCATCTCGTTATCCTTTTGTTTAGCTCAAACGCCTAAAAATTCCTGCAGCAGTCCCATTTGCGAGGCGAGCTCGGACTGGCCGAACTGCCTGACTATCTTGCCGTGTTCCATCACGTAGAACCGATCCGCCAACGGCGCCGCAAACCGGAAGTTCTGCTCGACCAACACCACCGTGATGCCCTTCATCCGCAAGGTGCGAATCACCTCGCCGAGTTTCTGCACGATGACCGGCGCCAGGCCCTCGGAAATCTCATCCAGCAGCAACAGCCGCGCGCCGGTCCTCAAGATTCGCGCCACCGCGAGCATCTGCTGTTCCCCGCCCGACAGCCGCGTGCCCGGACTGCCGGCGCGCTCGAGCAGATTGGGGAAAATATCGTAAATTTCCGCAAGCCGCATCCCCTCCGTGCCCCTGAGACGCGGCGGCAGGAGCAAATTCTCTTCCGTCGACAGCGCGGCGAAAATGCCGCGCTCCTCGGGACAATACCCTACGCCCATCCGGGCGATCTGGTGAGGCGCCCGCTCAATCGACTCGATCCCCTCGATCATCACCGAGCCCTTGCGCGCGCCGACCAACCCCATGATCGCGCGCAGGGTGGTCGTGCGCCCGGCGCCGTTGCGGCCGAGCAGCGTGACGATCTCGCCTTCCTGGACAGAAAACTCGACTCCGTGAAGGATGTGCGATTCGCCATACCAGGCCTGCAGGCCGCTCACTTTGAGCATCTCTCGGCTCAAGCGGCCGGCCCGGCCAACTCATCGCTCGATGAGCCCATGTACGCTTCAATGACGAGAGGATTTTTGGAGACTTCCGCATACGGTCCGGCGGCAATGACCCGGCCCCGCTGCAGCACGGAAATGGTATCGGCGATCGATGCAATCACGCTCATGTTGTGCTCGACCATCAGCACCGTGCGGTTGGCGGAGACTTGCTTGATCAAGCGGGTGACATGCGATACGTCCTCATGCCCCATGCCCTGCGTCGGCTCGTCGAGGAGCATCAAGTCCGGCTCGAGCGCCAAGGTGGTCGCCAGTTCCAACGCGCGCTTGCGGCCATAGGGTAGATCCGCGGCCAGCGTGCGGGCGTGGCCTTCCAAGTGCACCTCCGCCAACAGGTCCATGGCACGCCGATCCAGATTCGCAAGACTTCTCTCGGAGCGCCAGAAATAGAACGAGGTGCCGAGACTGCGTTGCAGCGCCACACGCACATTCTCAAGAGCGGTGAGAAGCGGAAAAACCGCGCAGATCTGAAAGGAGCGCACCACGCCACGGCGTGCAATGTCGGCGGGCTGTTCGCGGGTGATATTCTTGCCGCGATAGAAAATGCTACCCGAGGTTGGCTGTAGGAACTTGGTCAGCAGATTGAAGAAAGTGGTCTTGCCGGCGCCGTTCGGGCCGATGAGAGCGTGGATCTCGCCCTGCCGGACGCGCACCGAGACGCCATCGACCGCCACGAAGCCGTTGAAGTCCTTAACCAGACTGTGCGTCTCAAGGATGATGTCCTCTGCCAACGCCATCGCGCTTAAGCCCCCGTGCAATTCGTCACGGTAAACTGTTTTCAGCCTCAGTGTCTAGAAATGCGGCCGACGGGTCCGCGATAGCGCGGCTGGAACAAATCGCCCACCACTCACCGGCTGGGCTCGCGGCCGAACTCATGCTGGCCACGTAAGAATCGCCGGTAAACTATATGGCCACATTTATTTATATATCAATCGATTATACATATTATCTAAATCGCGTCTCAAGACCGGTTTGCGCCTCTGCTAGGACTCTATCTCACGGCCGCGTGACTTGACCACGCGGGCACGACAGGCGGCGCAGAAACCGTCATCATCCACGCTGGAAACCACAAGGAATCGCAGCAAATAATGCCCAGCAAAATTCCCGATGGCGAGACACGCGGGTGGATCGTTCCGATCGGCGGCGCCGAAAACAAAGAAAACGATCGCCAAATCCTCGAGCGTTTCGTACGTGTTTCCGGCGGCCCGGAAGCCAATATCGTCGTCATTCCCACTGCCAGCCGCATGCACGAAACCGGGCCCCGCTACGAGCAGCTGTTCCGCGACATCGGCGCTGCCGAGGTGGCGGTGATGGACTTCGACACGCGGCGCGATTGCCAGGAGCCCGGCCGCCTGCGCCGCCTGGAGCAGGCGAGCGGCATCTTCTTCACCGGCGGCAATCAGCTGCGGCTCACCACGCTGCTGGGCGGGACACCGGTCGCCAAGCTCATTCGCGTCAGCAATGCCCGCGGCGTGACCGTGGGGGGCACCAGCGCCGGCGCGAGCATCTTGAGCGAGCACATGATCGCCTTCGGCGATGAAGGCTCCGCCGTCATTTCCGGCAGCGTGCGCCTCGCACCCGGCTTAGGGTTGACCAACCGATTCATCATCGATCAGCATTTTCGCCAACGCGATCGTTTGGGCCGGCTCATCACCGCCCTCGCCTACAATCCATTTGCCATCGGCATCGGATTGGATGAGGACACCGCGGCGTTCATCGGGCCTGACGAAACCGTCGAGGTCCAGGGCAGCGGCGGCGTCACCATTGTCGATGCCTCGGAGGTCAGCTTCTCCTCGATCGGCGAAGTCAGCGAGGGGCAGCCGGTGTGCGTGCTGGGCTTGAGGCTGCATATTCTGGTGGCGGGCGCGACCTTCAACCTGCACACCCGAGTGGCGTCGGCCGGCGGCCTCGGCGCCCCCAAAGAGTAATCCCCCAGGACTGCGAGCACTCATGCGAATTCTTGACCGTTCCGTCTATGTGGGTCCCTCGCTGTACGCACGCTTTCCCGTCATTCGGCTGGAACTCGATCTGGGAGACTTGGAGGCGTGGCCCACGGGCCGGCTGGGTGCAGAATTTGTCGACGCCCTCGCCGCAGCATTGCCGGGCCTCGCACAGCATGGTTGTTCGTATCGCGAGCCCGGCGGCTTTTTTCGCCGCATGCGTGAGGACGAGGGTACCTGGCTCGGGCATGTGCTCGAACACGTCGCCATCGAACTGCAGAATATTGCCGGCGAAGAGGTCACGTTCGGCAAGACCCGAAGCGCCGGGTCGCCCGGACTTTATACCGTCGTCTACGAATACGCACAGCGTGATGAGGGCATTGCGGCCGGCGAACTGGGATTGCGGCTGTTGTGTTCGCTGCTGCCCGCCGCCATCCGGCCCGAAGGGTCTGTGCCCGATGACTGGAACTGGCAGGAGGCGCGCGATGAATTCATTCGCTTCGCCCAGCGCCGCGCGCTCGGGCCCTCAACCTCCTCGCTGGTACGCGCGGCCGAAGCGCGCGGCATTCCCTGGCTGCGCCTGAACGATCAGTCGTTGGTGCAATTAGGCCATGGGAAATTTCAGCAGCGCATTCAAGCCACGGTCACCAGCAGCACCTCGCACATTGCGGTCGAATTGGCGAGCGACAAGGAAGAGACCAACAAGATCCTGGCGAGCTTGGGGTTGCCGGTGCCCAAGCAGGAGCTGGCGCAAAGCGAGGCGCAAGCGGTGCGCGCCGCCAAGCGCATTGGATACCCGGTCGTGACCAAGCCTTACAACGGCAATCACGGCCGCGGCATATCAATCAGGCTCACCAACGAGCAGGAAGTGGCGCATGGCTACGTGGTGGCGCGCGAACACGCACGCTCGGTGATCGTGGAGACCTTTTTAGAAGGCGATGATCATCGCCTGCTGGTGGTGAACGGCAATCTGGTCGCCGCGACCCGGCGCACGCCCGGCCATGTCGTCGGCGACGGCAGGCACACCATTGCGCAGCTGGTCGAGATCGTCAACCAGGATCCGCGCCGCGGGGTGGGCCACGAAAAGGTGTTGACGCGGCTCGAACTCGATGCGCAGGCGCAAAAAATGCTCGACAGCATCGACATGAAAGCCGATTCCGTGCCCGCTGCCGGGCAAGCCGTGCTGCTGCGCTCGACCGCCAATTTATCCACCGGCGGCACCGCCACGGACGTCACCGACGTCATCCATCCCGACAACCGCGAAATGGCGGAGCGCGCGGTGCGCGCGATTGGACTGGATGTGGGCGGCGTAGATTTTCTCTCCAAAGATATTACCGAGAGCTATCGCAGCATCGGCGGCGGCATCTGCGAGGTGAACGCGGCGCCCGGGTTTCGAATGCACGTCGCGCCGAGCGAAGGCACCGCCCGCGACGTGGCCGCTCCGGTGATCGACATGCTGTTTCCCGCCGGCACCTCCGTGCGCGTGCCCATCGCCGCCGTGACGGGGACCAACGGCAAGACCACCACGGTGCGCATGCTGGCGCATATCACCAAGATGGCCGGCTACACGCCGGGGCTCACCACCACCGATGGCGTATACATCGATGGTCAACGCACGGTGCCCGGCGATATGACCGGTCCCGTGTCTGCCCGCATGGTCCTCGCCGATCCGCAGATCGATATCGCCGTGCTGGAAACCGCGCGCGGCGGATTGCTGCGCGCCGGGATGGGCGTGACCGAAGTCAATGTCGGCGCCGTGCTCAATGTGCAGGCCGATCATTTGGGGCTCAAGGGCATCGACACTCTGGAGCAGCTGAGCGAATTGAAGCGCATCGTGGTCGAGGTCGCCACCGACTGTGCGGTGCTCAATGCGGACGATCCGCTGGTGCTCAAGATGGCGAGCCACACGGAAGCCAAGACCATTTGCTATGTGACCATGAATCCGCATCACGCCTTGGTGCGCGAGCACATTCGCGCCGGCGGCCGCGCCTGCGCGCTCGAGGCGGGGGTCAACGGTCAAATGATCACGCTGTACGATCGCGGCGGCCACATCCCGCTGCTGTGGACACATTTGATTCCCGCCACCTTGGAGGGCCGCGCCACACACAATGTGCAAAACGCCATGTTTGCGGCCGCCATGGGGTTTTCATTGGGTATCAAGCTCGATGCCATACGCCAGGGATTGCGTACTTTCGATTCCACCTTCTTCCAGGCCCCGGGGCGCATGAATGTGTTCAATGAGCATCCATTCAAAGTGCTGTTCGACTATGGCCACAATGCGCATGCGGTGGGGATGATGGCGGATCTGACTGCGCGGCTGGACGTGACCGGACGGCGCATCGTGGTGCTCGCCGGCCCCGGAGACCGGCGCGACGAGGATCTGGTGGCGATTGCCAAGGCCGTAGCCGGCCGCTTCGATCATTACATCTGCCGCCGCGATGACAACTTGCGAAATCGCGCCGCGGATGAAGTGCCGCGGATTCAGGCTCAGGCGCTGCGCGCCGCCGGCGTGCCGGAGAATGCGATCTCGATCATTCCCGACGAGCAGGACGCCATCGAGGCGGCGCTGCGCATGGGCGAATCGGGCGACCTCTTGCTGATTTTTGCCGATGCCCTGGTGCGTTCGTGGAAGCAAATCACCAAGTTCAAGCCGGTGAGCACGGCCGCCGCGGTCCCTGCGCCGCGCACGCCCCGAGCGGTCGCGGAATCGGCGGCGGATAAAATCGAGATCGCGGCGGCAAGTCCCGAATTCAACATGGAGGGATTGATCCGCGACGAGCGCGGCGTACGCCTGGCGCCGGAGAGCGACGACTGAACGTGCTGGCCGAACTGCCGTTTGAGGATTCCAGGCGCCTGACGGGAAGTAACCTATTCTTTGCATCCACCGGTGCCGTGCTCGACGTCGTTCGGGCGCCGCTCGATGAGGCCGAGATCAGCGCCTGGCGCGCGCGCGTCGAACGGGTCGGCGCGAAATTGGGTTGGGCCGAACGCCGCTGCGTCGCGCGTCGCCATGCGGGCGGCGTATTGCTGGCCATCTCGGCGCCCGCCGATCAATTGTTGCTCGCCACGGAAGTCAATGAGTGGGCGCTGTGCGCGGCGCTGGCGGAGCGCGACCCGAAACGTTGGGCTTCTCTTCAAGATGGGCTGGTGGCAGCGGCCACGGGCCAGGGCAATCCCGCCGCGGAGCTCGCCCCAGGACTTCTACCGGTGCTGGAGGAAGGCGCGGCGCTGGCCCGATTCAAAACGCTCTCCGCCATCGAGGCCGCGCCGAAGATGCGCGCGCTGATCACCGCCGCGAGCGATCGAGCGCTGCCGCACTTGGCCGACGACAGCGAATTGACCTTAGGCTCCGGACGCGGCAGCCGGACCTTTGCGCTCAACCGCCTGCCCTCGCCGGATGAGGTTCCTTGGGATGAGCTGTCGGACATTCCGACGGCGCTGGTCACGGGGAGCAACGGCAAGACCACAACGGTTCGCCTGGTTGCCGCCTGCGCGCGAGCGCACGGCTGGCAGCCGGGCTATAACTGCACCGACGGCGTGTTCATTGGCGGGGACACCGTGGCAGCCGGCGATTATTCCGGGCCTGCCGGGGCGCGCTTGGTGCTGCGCGACCGGCGCACCGAAGCCGCCATCCTCGAAGTGGCGCGCGGCGGGATTTTGCGGCGCGGTCTTGCCGTATCGCACGCCGACGCGGCGCTGGTCACCAATATCAGTTCCGATCATTTCGGCGAGTACGGCATCGATGATCTCGCGGGATTGGCGGACGTCAAACTCAGCGTCGCCGCGGCACTCGCCGGGCGCGGCCGCTTGGTGCTCAATGCCGACGACGCCCTGCTGCGCATGAAGGCGCGCGAGCTTGCGCTGCGCTACGGGCTGGTGGCAGACCCCGCCTGGTTCGCCCGCGATTGGGATCAAGCGTACTTGGGCAAGTTCCGCGCACAGGGCGCCGCCACGTGCGGTGTGCGCGCGGGTCGGCTGTTGCTGCAGGACGCGGATCTTGAGCAGGATCTCGGCCTGGTGACGGCGATGCCCCTGTCGATCGGCGGCATCGCGGCGTACAACATTGCCAATCTCGCCGCGGCTGCGCTGGTGGCGGCCTCGCTCAAGATTCCAGCACACACCATCGCAGCGGTGTTCGCACGCTTCGGTGAAAAGTCGGCTGACAACCCCGGCCGCATGATGCGCTTCGAATACAAAGGCGCGCACGTGTTGATCGACTATGCGCACAATCCCGACGGCCTGCAGGGACTGTTATCCGTGGCCACGCAATTGCGCGGCCCGGGCCGCTTAGGATTGCTGCTCGGGCAGGCCGGCAACCGGCAGGATGTCGACATTACCGAAGTGGCGCGGGTGGCCGCACAATTTAATCCTGACCTGATCGTGGTCAAAGAGGATGAAGCGCACTTGCGCGGCCGCGCGCCGGGCGAAATTCCGCGCATCATCCGCGATGAGTTGCTGCGCCAGGGGCTGCGGGAATCCGTTCTTCCGCTGCGCGACAACGAACTCGATGCGGCGCGCTACGCGCTTGACTGGGCGCGACCCGGCGATGTAGTGGTCATGCCGCTGCACTCGCCCACCGCTCGGGCGGCGGTGGTCTCGCTCCTGGAGCCCTAGTTGGACTTAGGGTGGGTGGTGTGAGTGCCGGTTTTCGAAGTCACGTGATGGCTGCTTTTATGCGCCGCCCCCTGGCTGCCGGAGTGCTTGTTCTTGAGCGAGTGGTGCTTGTCGCTCAGCGAGGAATGCGGTTCAGGCCCGCGCGGCACAAACGACGAGGACGGTGTCTTCGCCTGACTCGCTGCGCCCCAGAGCAGTAACGCCGCCGTTGCCGAGATGCAAATAATTGGCTTCATTTTCGCTCCGTGATTGCCAGCGCCGAGTGTGCCTAAACATGGCGGAAAAATCAGACCCTTTGGGCCCGCGCCGGCGCAATTTTTGCGATGTGAGATGCAAGTCTCACCTCATGTAAACTAGGGGGCAGCAAATGAAGGGGTATCTCATGATTCGAAGGGCAGTACCGATTGCGGCGTCCATTTTTCTGGCGGCAGCGATGCCGGCGCGGGCGGCGCCGAGCACGGGCGAAACCGAGTCGAAACAGACCGACCCGGTCAAGGTCTTGGTCGGGCGCCTGGATCTGGAGAAATACAAGGCGACTATCAAGGGATTGACTCAATTTGGCGATCGGCGCCAGGGAACGGACCGCAATCGTGCCGCGGTCGATTGGATCGAGAAGCAGCTGAAGAGTTACGGCTGCGCGAATATCTCGCGCATCAAATACCAGTATTCGCCCAGCGAAACCCGCCGCCCCAGCGGGCCGCCGGTGGCGCGGGATGGCGCATCGGGCGGTGGCCGATTTCGGGGCCTGCGCGGTCCCACCGGCGTGAACACCGACGCGAGCTTGCAGCCCGACGAGAAAATTCGCGCGCGGGATACCCAGCCAACCGAGCCCGGTGAGCGTGAAGAGGTTTATTGCACCAAGGTCGGCTCGACACATCCGGAGGAGATGTACATCGTCGGCGGCCACATGGATGGTCACGGCTGGGGCGAGGCGGCGAATGATGATGGTTCTGGAACGCGCTCTGGTCATGGAATTGGCGCGCGTGTTTTCATCCTCCGATGTCAAGACCGACCGCTCCATTCGCTTTGCCTTATGGAACAACGAGGAGACCGGACTCAACGGAGCACGCGCCTACGTCGATCAGCGCGCCGCCCTGCAAGGAAAAGAGGAGCCGCCGGGATCGGGGCGCTATCCCGAACCCAAGTGGCTGGGCATGATTCAGCACGACATGATGCTGTTCGATCACGGCATGCCGCGTGCCGACGGCACGGTCTCGAAGCAGCAGCGGCCGGAAGCGGATGTGAACATCGAATTTCAGTCGCGTTCCAAAGAGGCGGAAGGCGCGCAGAAATTGGCCTGGGAGTTTTATGCCGCGAACGAGGCCTATGCGACCGACTACCCCGCCGCCGTCGGACCGCACATGACCAACACCGACAGCACGCCCTTTATGGATCTCGTGCCTGTCACTCAGCATGCGCGAGAACGAGCGTGGAACGCAGATTGGCGCCGGCTGGGATCCGCAGTGGCATCAACCCACGGACGTCTATGCCACCTACTCCGACGCCGACTTTCGCTTAGGCTTGAATGCGGCGCAAACCACCTTGGGCGCGATCGGCAGGCTGGCGGGCGCGGAGCTGAAGTGAATGAAGATGGGGCGCTTGAGTTTGTGCGGCGGCACGGCATCGTGCTGGTATCAGCGAAAGGGCCCGCCCCGCGTCTGACGGAGGCCATTGCGGGTGAGCCCATCAAGGGTAGCTGGTGGGCTCACCCTAAAAGCCACCAGATTTTTGCCATCCTGCAGAAACTGGGCGACTCTCCCGACATCTTGGTCTGCCGGTTCATCGCGGGCCACGTGACCTACGTCCATCGCGCGCTTTGGCCGGCGATCGTCAAATTGGCGAGTCATTTCCATCCCGACCAGCTGGCTAAAGTTAGCCAGGAGCACACACCTTCGGGCAAGCACGTGAATCACCTCACGGCATATCCAAAGTGGGTGCCCGCCGACACGCTGGAAGAAGCCAGGCGCCTCACAACGCAAGAAGCGGAGGTGCTCTTGAAAGAACTCCTCGGAAAGGCACTGCCGAGCCGATAAAGCGGCCATTTTTTGCAGCGCCGCGTCAACGTGGGCCGTGCGCTTGCGTTGCTTTCCAGTAATCGGCTAAAGCACGACGGGATGGGCTCATTACCATGCCTGATGCAATCGTTTACTATTTTTTGGTCCGCGACCGCGCGACCGGCAGGCTGGTCAGTTCGAAGCGCCGGGCTACGCTCGCGGCGATCAAGAATCAAGGTGAGCCGCTGCTGGAATCCGCCATGGTGGTGGACGAGTCCGAGGTCGACGCCATGGGTTTCCTGGCGCGCGGATCAGCCGGCAGAGAGGATCCGGTGAACGAATTGTGGGGCGAAATCCGCTCCTTGAGACTGCGCTCCGATTCGCGCGAGCGGGAAGCGAAAGAGTTGGACGACGCCAACGAGGGGCGAAAACTCATTCTCTGCGAGGAAAGCCGCGAGCTGCGAAATCGAGCCGACCGACTGCAACAGCTCATCTTACGACGCAGCGAAGGCGTCTCCGGCGCAGCATTTCAACCGGCCGCGTCGGCCGGCGGCGCGGGACACGGGCAATTTTTCAAGCCCGAATGATCAGGTGCGGCGCGACGCCTCAACCGTCTTGCATTGTCCGCTGTACAAGGACCCGGCGCTGCCGCTAACGCGGATGAATCCGGTGGAACGGTCGATCGTAAAACTCAGCGGCACGCCGTTTCCCAAATCCACCCGGAAGGAGATTTTACTATCGGTGATGGCGGCGGTCGACATGGTATTGGCGACATAGACCAATTGATTCTTTTGGTCGAAGCGCAGCTCCCACAGCCGGCGGGCGTGGTTCGGTCCCGACTCCTCGACCGCGCACGACATCACGACTTCCTCGGCACGGGCATGCGCAGCGGCGATGAAGTACGCAACGACTATGGCGCCATAAGCTGCTCGCATAACCCATCCGTGTTCTAAAATCCTGGCGCGCATCGTATCAAACTTAGTCCTGCGCGCCGCAGATGTTCGCGCGCTACAATGAAGCCGGCTCGATTTGCTGCGGGACTTCCGCTTAAAGGGGGTTGAACGTGAAGCATCTGGCTGCGATTGCCGCCATTGTCTCGCTGGCGCCGGGGTTCTCGACGCCCACGAGGGCCGAGGATCACGGTTTGCCGGCCGCCTCCAATGTACCGGGAGCAACCACTCCCAGCATCCATCCTGACCGGCGCATCAGCTTTACGCTCAAAGCGCCGGATGCGACCAGCCTGCAGGTGGCGGGCGGCGACGGCTTGGGAACGGGCCCCTTTCCCATGAGCAAAGGTGCAGACGGCATCTGGAGCGTCACCACGCCGCCGAGCGTTCCGGGATTCCATTACTACTGGTTCGTGCTCAACGGCGTCGCAGTCAATGATCCCTCCAGCGAAACCTACTTCGGTTACGGCAAGGAAACCAGCGGCGTCGAAGTACCGGAGACCGGCGCCGACTACTACGCCATCCAGAATGTCCCGCACGGCGAAGTGCGCGCCAAGTGGTATCTGTCCAAAACCACCGGCGAGTGGCGCCGCGCATTTGTGTATACGCCTCCAGGGTACGATGCCCATGCAAGCGCCCGCTATCCCGTGCTGATCTTGCAGCACGGCTCGGGCGAGAACGAAACCGGCTGGACCCGGCAAGGCCGAGCGCAGTTCATCCTCGATAATCTCATCGCTGCCGGCAAGGCGCGGCCCATGATCGTGGTCATGGACCGCGGCTATGCGCTGCGGGCGGGAACCTCAGCGGCGGCGGCGGGATCAAGTGCGTGGCTGCAGGATTTGCGCGTGGCCTTCACAGCGTTCGAGGACGTCGTCATTCATGAACTTATCCCGATGATCGACGCCAACTACCGGACCATTCCGGATAGAGAGCACCGCGCGATGGCGGGCTTGTCCATGGGCGGGATGCAGACTTTATTCATTGCTCTTCAACATTTGGACTTGTTTGCCTACATCGGCTCGTTCAGCGGTCCCATCGTCCCCAGCCTCAAGGTGGCCAATCTGGCCGTCAACCGCGGCGCAGAACCCTTCGATGCCAAGACCGCCTACGGCGGCGCGTTCGCCGATCCACCCGATTTCAACAAACGGGTGAAGCTGCTCTGGCTGGGCGTGGGCAGTGCGGAGCCGGAGCAGTTCCGCAACGGCATTGGGGGTGCTGTCGAGGCCTTGCGCAAGGCCGGCGTGCATTTGGAGTACTTCGAATCAAAAGACACCGCGCACGAATGGCAGACTTGGCGGCGTGATCTTAACGATTTCGCGCCGCGGCTATTTCGTTGAGCTAGTAGTGCTCTTCGGCAGCGCCGCCGGCGCAGCGGCATACCTTGTACAAACGCTCCGGCAGACTTTGGGTTTGGTGCATTTCAAAGTCCAGCAGCACGGCCTTGGGATCGGTCGCTTCCCGATCGACCAATTCATCTCCCGAAGGGTGCCGGCCCTCGATTGCGCCGTATTGAACAAAGCGACAAGTGGGCAGATGCGCCGTGGTCTGGCGGATGTACGTGCTTATGCGGACGCGATAAACAGGCATGGAGCAAAGCTTAGCACCGCCAAAAAACGGATTTCCGTCAAAGTGACAATATGTGTTTGAGACTGCTTAGGCGTTCTCACGTCGCCCCGCATTGGCTATCATCAGGGGTAATGTCATTGCCTCGCCACCGGTATCTCTACCGCGCTCTGATTGCCTGGTTTGCGCTGTCGCCGTGGTCTTGCGCAAATCTCGGCAGCCCGCTGCCGCCGGCTCCCGGCACGCCGCGGGGCCCGATCGTCAGTACGCCCGCCGGCGACCTCGAAGGCCGGCGCGAAGGCACGCTGCGCGTGTTCAAAGGGATCCCGTACGCCTCGCCGCCGGTCGGCGAGGCGCGCTGGAGAGCGCCCACGAACATGCCGCGGTGGACCGACGTCAGACAGGCAAAAGACTTCGGACCGGCCTGTATCCAGCCCACGCCCGGCGATTCCGGCATCTATTCGAATGACCTGCGGCCGACCAGCGAAGATTGTCTGACGCTGAATATCTGGACGCCCGCCGATGCATTCCGCGCCCCGGTGTTCGTGTGGATTCATGGCGGCGCCCTGCTGGGCGGATCGAGCAAAGAGGCGATGTACGACGGCGCGCGGCTCGCCGCCCACGGCATCGTGGTCGTTTCCATCAATTATCGTCTCGGCGTGCTGGGCTACCTGGCCCATCCTGAGTTGAGCGCCGAATCACCCCTCGGCATCTCGGGCAACTACGGTCTGCTCGATCAGATCGAGGCGCTGCGCTGGATCAAGCGCAACATCGGCGCGTTCGGCGGCGACCCGTCCAAGGTGACCGTGGCGGGCGAATCGGCCGGGGGCTTGAGCGTCATGTACCTCATGGCCTCGCCCGATGCGCGCGGCCTCTTCTCCAAGGCGATTGCGCAGAGCGCCTACATGATCTCCACCCCCGAGCTCACGCAGAACCGCTTCGGCGCGCCGTCCGCGGAGGAAACCGGCACGAAGCTCGCGGCTGCACTGCACGCAACCAATGTCGCGGCGCTGCGGGCGATGGACGCGCAGGCGCTGACCGACGCCGCGGCGGCGGCGTACTTTGCGCCGTTCGGCGTGGTCGATGGACATGTCTTGCCACGGCAGCTGGTCGATGTGTTCGATCGCGGCGAGCAGGCGCGCGTGCCGTTGTTGGCGGGCTTCAATAGCGGCGAGATCCGTTCGCTCACCTTCCTCGCGCCGCCCGCACCGGCCAGTCCGGCCGAATATGAACGCATCATCCGCGAGCGCTATGGCGATCTCGCCGACGCATTCCTGCGCCTTTATCCCGGCAGCAACCTGCACGAGAGCATCCTGGCGACGACGCGGGACGCACTGTATGGCTGGACTGCGGAGCGCCTGGTCACCCAGCAAGCCGCGCTGGGACTGCCCTCTTTCCTGTATCTGTTTGACCATGGCTATCCCAGCGCAGATGCGGCGGCCCTAAAAGGCTTCCACGCCAGCGAGCTGCCGTTTGTATTCGGCACGCTCACGCGCACACCGCCGCGTTGGCCGAAAATTCCGGACACCGCCCAGGAAACCGCGCTGTCCGCGGCGATGCTCGACTATTGGAGCAGCTTTGTCCGCAATGCAGTGCCGCGCGCCGCCAATCAACCGGACTGGCCGGCTTTCGGTTCGACCGGCGCCTACATGGATTTTACCGACGCGCCGCATGCCTCGGTTCATCTCTTCCCGGGAATGTATGCGCTCCACGAGGAGGCGATGTGCCGGCGTCGATCGAGCGGCGATCTGGCCTGGAACTGGAACGTCGGCGTCATTTCGCCGCGCCTGCCCGCAGAAAGCGCTTCCTGCCGCGCCTCGCAACGATAATTTCAACAGGGGATTCGAGAATGTCAAAGAAAGCTCCACATCCGCGGCACGGTGAAGCTCGGTCTCTCGGTTTAAACCTACAGATCACGCGCCGCGACTTCGTCGGCGCGACCCTGATCGGCTCGGGCGCCATCCTGTTAGGGGCGCCGGCGCCCGCCTTCTCGCAAGGTTTGCCGGCATCGTGGAACGGCTACGGCGGTATCGGCGACTACAGCCGCTCCAACGGCAACATCGCCTCGGTCGTCAATGCGGCACACGGTATTCGCGACGGCATCTACGAAGCGCGCATCGATTCGGCGCCGCAGATCGATGAACCCTACGATCTGATCATCGTCGGCGGCGGCTTCGCCGGCCTCATTGCCGCATACGAGTTTAACAAGGCTCGTCCCCATTCGCGCTGCCTGGTTCTCGACAATCATCCAATATTCGGCGGCGAAGCCAAGCAAAATCAGATGCGGGTGGATGGCGTGATGCTCACCGGCCCGCAAGGCTCCAACGATGCGGTCGTTCCGCGCCCGGACAATAACTACGCCCATGTCGCCGCGCTCTGGGACGAAATCGGCATGCCGCGCTCCTACGACTTCGTCGCCCCAACCGGGGCGGCGACGGCGTTGAAATTCGCCCGCGATCACTACGATCCCATGTATTGGAACGAGGATGCCAGCACACTGGGCTACTACTTCGACAAGCCATTCGCGTCGAAGCGCGCCTGGGTGGTCAACCCCTGGTCCGATGATTTACGCCGCGCGCCGATTTCGGAGGAGGCCCGCCGCAGCTGGCTGCAATGGAAGAAGCACACGCCCATTCTGACGCACGGTGATGAAGCCGCCACCGATCGTTGGCTCGACTCGATGACTTATGGCGATCTGATAACACGTGAACTAAAGCTGTCCAAGGATGTGTTTCGGCTGTCCGATCCGCTGGTGGCAACGGGCGACTATGGCGTGAGCTCGGATGTGGTTTCCGCCTACGGCGCGAAATTGCTCGGCCTTCCCGGGACCGGGGAGAACATCATCAGCGATGATGTGTTTTCGTTTCCCGGCGGCAATGCCGCCATTCTGCGGCACATCGTCAAGGCGCTGCTGCCGGATGCCATCACCGGGACACGATCCTTTGCCGATGTGTTGTATGCGCCGATCGATTTCGCCGCGCTCGACCGGCCGCAGCATACGCGCATTCGACTCGGCGCCACGGTGGTCGCCGTGCGCCACGACGGCAAAGCCGACACGGCGGACGGCGTGAACGTGACCTACCTCATCGGCGATCAACTCGCGCGCGTTCGCGGCAAAGCCGCCATCGTCGCCGCGGGCGGCTGGGTGGCGCGCCGGATTGTGCGCGACCTGCCGCCGTCTTATGCGGCCGCCTATGCGCAGTTTCATCACGGGCCGATACTGGTTGCCAACGTGGCGGTGCGCAATTGGAAGGCCTTTGCGAAGCTCGGCATTTCATCGGCCCACTGGTTCGACGGATTCGGATTCTTCGTCAATGTGCGTCAGCCCATGAAGATCAAGGGCATCGAAGTGCCGCTCGATCCTTCGAAGCCGGCGATGCTCACTTTCTATGTCGGATTTCCCCAATCCGGGGTGCCGATCGATGTCCAAACCAGCGCGGCGCGCGGCCGGTTGTTCGCGACCACCTACGCGGATTTTGAACTGCAAATCCGCAAGCAACTGCAGCAGATGCTGGGCGATTCCGGGTTCGATGCCCGGCGCGACATCGCAGGCATCATCATCAATCGCTGGGGCCACGCTTACATCGCGCCCCAGCCGGGATTTTATTTCGGCACCCCGACCAACCCGGCGCCGCTCGAGGTTATTCGCGAACGCCATGGCCGCATCGCGTTTGGCCATAGCGAGCTGTCGGGCAGACAGAGCTGGGGCCGCGCCGCGCAGGAATCGCGGCGCGCGCTAAAGCAGGTTCTCGAGGTGCTGGCCTAACACACCCGGCGGCGTCAGTTCTTGAGCGTCAAGAAGCCCGCGGCCATGAACTTCGCGATGCGTTTCTTCACGGCAGGAAAATCATCGGAGTGACAAACGCCGCCCGAGAGGCGATCGATGCGCCCGGTGCGTGCGAACGTGTTCATCAGGGCACCGGTCACGAAGTGATAACCCCAGAAGATGTCCTCCTCGGGATAATCGGGCAGCGCGCGTTTCAAGATGCTGACGAGCCGCAAGACCACCGGATCGAAGTGCACGTCCATGAGCTCCGCGCCTTCCGGCGTATTGCTGACGCGCGCGCAGAAGGCGGCATAGTTCATCCACGCTTCGCCGCCCTCATAGTAGAGGTCCAGGTCGGTGTCCAAAAATGCGTGCAAGGCGCCCTCGACGGTCGGGTGATCTTTGGCCTCGACCTCGTATTGTTCGAGCGCGGCAATGCGCCGGTCGCTGGTCACGCTCGCCCGCCGCGCGAACACCGCATCAAACAGATTGCGCTTGTCCGCAAAATAGTAGTGCAGGAGCGTAGTGTGGATCCCGACGCGATGAGCGACATCGCGCAGCGTCACCCCGTAAAGCCCATGTTTGGAGAACAGATACTCTGCCGCATCGAGGATTTGTTCCAAGCTTTCGGCGCGCTGCTGCGCCTTGCTGCGCTTTTGGCGCTTCGGAGCTTGCGGCACCAAGCTAACCCTTCTTTTCGACAGCGAAGATCTCAACTTTGCTATGTTCCACGGTCAGTTTCCCATTTGCGTAGTCCGCGCGCAATTGGTTCTTGTCGATCTTTCCCGTAGCGGCCAGCGGCATGGCATCAATCTGCACGATCTCGTCGGGAAGCCACCAGCCGGCCACCTTGCCGCTCAAGAACTCGAGCAACGCGCGCGCGTCCAGCGACTGGTCCTGCCGACATTCCACGATCAAGACCGGGCGCTCGCCCCACTTTGCATCGGTGCGGCCAATGACGGCGGCGAGGCCCACCGCGGGATGAGTTCCGACGATGTCCTCGAGTTCAGCGGGGTTGATCCATTCGCCGCCCGACTTGATCAGGTCCTTCGAGCGCCCGCAGATCGATACGTTGCCGGCCTCGTCAATGCCGGCCAAATCGCCGGTGTCAAGATAACCCTCGGCGTCCACGGCCGTGGTCTCGGATTTGAAGTAGCGTTCGAGCACGCTTGCGCCGCGCACTTTGAGGTGGCCGACGACGCCCCGTTGCCGCGGCAATGTGAGGCCCGCTGCGTCGGTCAGTTTCAGGTCAAGGCCCATGACGGGCCGGCCGGAGGCGCGCGTTTCGGGCGCCTTCGAGTCGGGCGCGGCGATCGTGCCAACCGGCGAGAGCTCCGTCATGCCCCAGCTGGTCTGCACGCTCGCACCGAAGCGTTTCTCCATTCTGCGGATGAGCGCATCCGGGCAGTTCGAACCGCCGATGAGGATGCGTTTCAACGCAGGCAGTTCGCCGCCCACCGCGTCCAGATGATCGAGCACGCCGAGCCACACGGTTTGGATGCCGGCCGCGAGAGTCACGGCCTCGTCGCGCATAATCGCGGCGAGGCTGGCCCCGTCGGTGTGACGGCCGGGCAAAACCAGTTTGGCGCCCACCGCCGGCGCGGCGAAGGGCAATCCCCAGCCATTGGCGTGGAACATGGGCACGGCAATGAGCAGTGTATCGCTGCCGGTCAGCGCGACCGCATCGGCCTGCAACGCCCGCAGCGTGTGCAAATAATTGGAGCGGTGCGTATACAGCACGCCTTTCGGCGCACCGCTGGTACCCGAGGTATAGCAGAGCCCCGCCGGCGTTTCTTCGTCGAAGCCGCCCCACCCGCTTGCTGCGCCGTGCGTGCCGAGCAGTACCTCCTGGCGCCACAGTTGCGCGCGGTGCCCTTGCAATAAGTCGCCGTGCGGTCCGTTGCCATCCATGAAGATGATGTGCTCGAGGTTGGGACACAGGGGCGCCAGCTCCGCCAGCAGCGGCGCAAGATTTGCCGCCACGGCGAGCGCGCGATCTTCCGCCTCGTTGATCATGAGGGCGAGGTGCGCAACGGTGAGACGCGGATTCAGCGTGTGGCAGACGATGCCGCTGCCCATGAGCGCGTAATACATTTCCAGATGATGCTGGGTGTTCCAGCCAAGCGTGCCCACCCGATCGCCGCGACGCAGCTGCAGCGCCGCAAGCGCGCCCGACAACAAATTGCTTCGCGACCTTAAGTCCGCGTATCGCGTGCGCCGGACCGCGTATCCGGCTTCCGCGGTGACGATCTCGCGATCACTCGACCATTTGGCGGCGTGATCGAGAAACTTGTCGACGGTGAGGGCATAAGCTTGCATGCGCAGCAGAGTATGGTGAAAAGGTCGGCCGCCCAAGCCTTATCGCCGGGCGGCCGGGTTGACGCCTTTAGAAACTCGTCAGGAAGCGCAGCCCGAATTGGCGCGGCGGACCTGCGAAACGCAGCCCGGAATTGAGCGCCCCGACGTAGTGTTGATCGGTGATATTGGTGCCGTACAGCGTCGTGAGGAAACGCTCGTGCGCCCAGGCCAGCTGCGCGCCAAAAATGTCGCGTCCCGCAAGATGGTCCCCCAGCGCCGGATTTTCAAACAGCGTCGCCCACTGCGGCGCGACATAGCCGAAGTTCAGACGCGGGGTGAGCGAATCTTTCGCCGTCATCACGATCTTGTACTGCGTGCCGATGTTGAAGCTGAAGTTGGGCGCATAGGTCTGCGAGTGCCCGGTCAGGTCGATGCAAGAAGCGCTGGTCGGACCCTGCTGCGGATCGCAAGGCGTTATGCTCGCGATTCGGGGATCGGTGGCGAAAAACCGCCCGAGCGAACTGTGCATGATGGTGGTGCCGGCGTCCAAGGAAAAATCGCCGAACACCGCCTGCGTTTGCGCCTCGAAGCCGTACAGGTGGGTCGTGTTCGGATTGTTCAGCTCGAAGCCGAAGGTCGGGAATTGCGGATAGCCGACGATGACCTGGAAATTCTTGTAAACATCGTAGAAGCCGTCGATCTGCGTGCGCAGATGCCCATCAAAGCTGTTCAATTTCCAGCCCAGCTCGTAATCCAACAGCTTCTCCGAATCAAATGCAGCGGGCGTGCCGATGCCCACCGGAACATTCAGGCCGCCGGGCCGAAACCCCGAGGAGACAAAGGCATAGAGAAAGTTATTGGCATTGACGGTCCAGTTCAAGGAAACCTTGCCCGAGGTGTTCACGAACTTCGCCGTTTGCTCGTCGGCCAGCGGCAGGCCGAATTGCAGCACCTGCACATGATTGGTGGTCTTGGCCTCGGTGTAGCGGCCGCCGATTTGCAGCTGCACGCCCGGCGCGAGTTGAAAGCTCAATTGACCGAATCCGGCGAAGGCGGACTCAGGGTTGGTGCCCTGCAGCCGGTATTCGGTCAAGGGATTCCCGGGCGGCGTGCCGATCAGGAAATAATAATTCGGCACAAAATTGTACTTGTCCCAATCTGCATAGGCACCGACGATCCAAGTCAGGAACCCGGTGTCCTTTGATATGACATTGAACTCTTCGGACCAGAGCGTTTCGTCGACGTTGTCGGCGAAGTAGCTGTTGCCGACATTGGTGCCGTCGAGATCGGCTTGATACTGAGTGTTACCTTTTTGATAGCCTGTGACGGATCGCAGCGTGATGCCGTCCGGCAGCAGGTAGTCGACTTTCAACACCGTCCGGCCGAAGCGGTCGAGCGCCTGTTGCGGAGAATTGACGCCGATATCGAATAGATCCTCGGTTAAGAAAAAAGGATCGGCCGGATACGCGCCTAAGTTGAGATAGTTGTAATCGGTCTTCAGAAGAACCGTGAGCGCATCGTCGGGCTTCCACAAAAGTCCTAGCCGCGCGCTGCCCATGCGCACCTTGCCCGGATTGCCCGAGTAGGCGCTGCCATTGGGACCGGTCACATTGTAGAAGCTGTCGCGGCTTTCGCCATTGAAGGCGAAGCGCGCCGCCAGTGTGTCGCTGATCGGTATGTTGACGGCGCCCTGCAAGGCGAAATCGGAGTAATTCCCGATCTGGCCCTGCACATAGCCGTCGTTGCCGCCGCCGATCTTCGGATCATTGGTGTTCACGAAAACCGCGCCGCCGGTCGCATTCTGTCCGCCGAAGGTGCCCTGCGGTCCGCGCAATATTTCGACGCTGGCAACGTCGTAGTACGGCTCCTCTTGGAAGTAGCCGGGGAAGGTGGCGATGCCGTCGCGGTAGGTGACCACGCCGACCGTCGTCTGCGAGTTGTGCTCAGCCTTGCCGACGCCGCGAATGTTGAAATCAATTCCTTGACCGAAGTTGTCGATGGTCGCGCCCGGTGTGGCAAATTGCAGCTGATCGATCCCGGTGACGCCCATATTGGCGAGCTCGGTCCCGGTCAAGACCGTTGCCGAAATCGGCGTCGTTTGCAGATCCGTGTGGCGGCGTTCTGCCGTGACCACCACCTCGGCGATCTGATCGTTGGCACCGGCGCCGGCGGACGTCACCGTCTGCGCGACAGCGCTACCGTAACAACCCAGCGCGACCGCGAAAACACTCAACCACAACTCTTGGAATTTCATGGCTCCCCCTTCCGTTGCCTGCGCTCTTGCGGCGCGTGTTGCAGGGGATATTTACATTAACTACTTACACAGTCAATGTTCACTCTGGTGATAGCGAATATCAAAGACCCTCTGCGGCGAGCGAGCAAGACGCAGTGTTTCGATGGGGAGCCGATGCGGCTATCATCTTATTTTTCAGATAGTTAGGAGCGGAAGCGAATTCACTGCAGGAGCGCAGGCACGCGCGCAAAGGCGGCGCTCCAGGGGCCGCCTTTGCGATTCTTTACCAATACCGCGCGGATCGAGCCGCTAATGAGCCAGCTGGAAATTGGTCGACACGACCCAGCCTTCGTTGCCGAGTTCATCGGTGACCTTCCACCACACACCCATCTTGTCGCCGGTCGGATAGAGCATCATTCCGGGGTCTAAGTCGCGCACCACCTCGGCCTTTAAGTTGGATGCCGCGTACATCTTGCCGGGCTTGGCCATCTTGACCGCCTGCTGCACGTTGTCCGCCTTGGCATCGGGCGCGGCATTCTTTAGCTCGTTCACCATTTTGGTATAGGCGTCGAGGTAAGCCATGCTGACCACTTGACCAATTTCCGTATTGGCGTAGCCGCTGGCCCCGCCCGCGGCGAAACCGCCGAAGAACGCCCCGCCGCCGCCGCCCATCCAACCTAAGTCGGTCTTCTTGGCGTGGCCTTGTTCGAGCGCCACCTGTTCGGTGGAGCGGACGTCGGTCAAAGTCAACACCACATCGGCCGTCTTGCTCTTCAAGCTCACGCCGCCAACCATTGCGCCGATACCGTGCGGCAGAAGACCGCCGAGAATACCGCCAACTTTAGTGCCGCCAGAATTGGCGTTTTGATTGGCTATGTCGGGCACGAGGACATAATCCGCCGCCTTCATCTGTCCCTTGCCGATATTCGATCCAGCTCGTTCCTCGCCGCTGGCCGACAGCTGCCGTTCCGCCTGGGCCGCCTGCAGACCTTTGCCGCGGTCGACCAAGGTAAAGCACTTGGATTGCGAGACGAAGACCTTGATCAGCGCGGCGGGCGATTCCAGATTCAGCTGGGTCCACCACTGATTCTGCGGCTCGTTGACCGCCAAGGTGCCGATCTTTTTGGCGCAGGTGGGCATCTCCGGCGGCGGCGTTTCCGCCCGGGCCAGACCCGCGCTCAAGCTGGAGCCGCCTGCGAAGAGCAGCAGCGCACTGCACATCGAGATATCCCCAAAAGTCTTTTTCATTTTATTTCTCCCTTCAAGTGAGTTCCGAGGTCTGTCTGTGGGACATGGATACCACGGCGGCGGCTGCAATTCAAAGTCTGTTGAAACAGCGATCCTGCTGGTAGTAGAGACGAGCGAAAGTGCCAATCGTCAGGCCGGAAATGGCGCCGTTTTTGACTCAGATCTGACCCGGTTTAGCTCAATTTTAAATAAGTTGCGCCGCGTGGCGGGACTTGAGTGTCTTTCCGGTTCTATCGAAAGACCTGCGCACTCACCAGCCGATGCCGTAGTCCTCGCCATGGTTGCTCGACCCGCCCCACATGCTGCCGTGCGCGCGATCCAGTTCGATCGCGTTGATCGGACCTGAACTGCGCTCGACGAAGTCGAGCTTGTAGCCCATGTGCACGAGTTGCTCGCGCACCCACGACGGCGTGGCGGTGTTCACCGTGAGGCGGCCGGGAATCGACTCATGCGCGCCGAAGGAGTCGCGCATCTGGTAGCTGGTGATGTTGGCGGCTTCAGTGGCTTCCTGCGGGGTCATACCGAACTCGACCACGTTCAGGAAAAACTGCAGCAGATTTTGATCCTGGGTATCGCCGCCCTGCACGGAGAACACCAGAAAGGGCTTGCCGTCCTTCAGCGCCAAAGTTGGCGTGAGCGTGGCGCGCGGACGCTTGCCGGGCTCAAGCACATTGAAGGGATTCTCGGAGGCATCGAGCACGAAACTCTGCATGCGCTGGCTCAAGCCCACGCCGGTGTGGCCCGCGATCACGGCGGGAGTCCAGCCGCCGCTCGGCGTGACCGACACCGCCCAGCCTTTTTCATCGGTGGCCTCGACGCTGGTGGTCCCCAGCCGGAAGGTGCGGTCGTATTCGAGGAGCGCCGTCGGACTCCACTCGGCTTTGGCATTAGGATTGGTGGGCATCTTGCTGTGCCACTTCTGCAGAATGGCGGTAAAAGGATTCTTGCCGCCCTGATACGGATACGGATCGCCCGGACGGGTGTCCGGATCGTTGTGGTCGAACTGGATCAGCTTCGCGCGGTCGCGCGCATAGTCCTTCGACAGCAATCCTTTGATCGGCGACTCCGGCGGGAAGTACGGATCGCCGTAGTAGAAGTCGCGATCGGCGTAGGCCAGGTTCATGGCTTGATACAGCGTGTGGATGTAGCGGGCGCTGTCATAGCCCATGGTTTTGAGATCGAAATTCTCGAGAATGTTCAGCGTCTGCAGCATCACGGGGCTTTGCACCCAGGTGGTGAGCTTGTAGACCTCGATGCCCTTGTAGTTGGTGTGCACGGGCTCCTCGATATGGACTTTCCACTTGGCCAGGTCCTCCAGGGTGAACAAACCGCCCTGCTCCCGGGTACCACGCACAATCTCCTGCGCAATGTCGCCTTTGTAGAAGCGATCGTAGGCGGCATAAATCGCGGCCTTGCGATCCTTGCCGGCCGCACGAGCCTTGCGCTCCGCTTCCAACAGCTTACGCAAAGTGACGGCGAGTTCCGGTTGGTGGAAAATCTCGCCGGGCTGCGGACCCTCACGCGCCTCGCCCGGGTGGATGAGGATGGTGGCCTTGGAGTAAGGCCATTGCGCAATCTTGTCTTTGTAATGCTCGATGGTATTGGAAAGCTCCGCCTCCATCGGATAGCCGTCGGCCATCTGGATGGCGGGGGCCAGCACTTCGGCGAGACTCATGGTGCCGTACTCCGCGAGCATGGTCATGAGGCCGCCCGGCGTTCCCGGGGTGACGGCCGCGAGCGGACCGAACTCCGGCGGATAATTCATGCCCTTCTTGTGAAAGAATTCCGGCGTCGCGCCGGTGGGTGCGACGCCGAGTGCGTTAATGCCGATGACTTTGCCGGTGTTCGGGTTGTAGATCAGGGCCTGGGTCTCGCCGCCCCAGGAGAGCGTGTCCCACATGGTGGAGGTCGCAGCAATCATGGCGCAGGCGGCATCCACCGCGTTGCCGCCCTTCTCAAAGATCATCGCGCCGGCCGTTGCCGCAAGCGGCTTGCCGGTGACCGCCATCCAATGCTGGGCGTGAAGCGCGGGCTTTTGAGTGCGCGCTTGCGCGCTCTGCATCGCACCGGCCATGATCGCCGCCGCGCCTAGAAACATTGCCAGCCGATGAGCGCTAATTTTCATCTTTGAATCCTTGGAAGGTTTTATTGTGGGTGGGCAAAGGATACGGAATCAATGCGATTCCGGGTGAGCCGCGCGAACAGCAGGCCTGCAACGGCACCGACCAGCATTTGCGCCGCGAGCCCCGCCGCTCCGCGCGCGCCGAAAATACCCACCGTTCCCAGCACGCTCCTCAAAATCGTAAACAGCGCGAACAGCGCCATCGCGCCGGCGACGCCGAAGACAATCGCGCGAAAGCCAATGAAACGCGCCAGTGCGCCCGCGATCAAGAATGCCGCCAGCAAGGCGATGCAGGTCACGGCGGAGTACGGCACCAACATGCCGAAAAGATCATGCACGGCCCAGGAAATACGGTCCGCAAACGGAATGGCGGCCGGTGCCGTTCCAAGAGCGCGGCCCGCGGCATTCGACCAGGCATGCTGAACTAAAACCGAGGAGGCCGCGGAACCCAGCACGATCATCGCGATCGCAGCAACGACAAACGCGATTACTCGGCGTAGCATCCAAACTCTCCACGGTTGTCTCATGTGCGTATCCTGCAAAAGGGGGTGTCTATCATAACGGATCATCATTCCATCCAGGGGATCGGCGCGCGCTTGTCAATCCTCTTGGTCGCGGCCGCCGCATTTTGCGCGACGGCGGCGGCCGACGTCGCAGCGGAGCCGGTGCGCGGGATACCGCCGCCGCCGCAACCGGCCAATGTGATCAAGACCGGTTATAAAGTGACCGAGATTGCCACGGGCTTGGATCATCCGTGGTCGATGGCCTTCTTACCGGACGGTTCGATGCTGGTGACTGAGCGTGTGGGTCGATTGCGCCTGATCAAGGGCGGCTCGTTGCAACCAACGCCGATCGGTGGAGTCCCTGCGGTACACACCGGCAGCCAGGCGGGATTGTTCGACATCGTTTTGCATCCGAATTTCGCGCAGAACAACCTTGTCTACCTCACCTATGCAGCGGGAACGGCCGCCGCCAACGGCACGCAAGTGGCTCGCGCCCGCTTTGACGGCAGCACGCTGCAAGATTTGCAGGTGATTTTCAAGGCCATGCCCTTGAAGGACACCGACAATCACTACGGCGGGCGCCTGGCATTCCTCGCCGACGGGACCTTCGCGCTGACCATCGGCGAAGGCTTCGAATATCGCGAAAAGGCCCAGGATTTAACCTCGGATCTCGGCAAGATTGTCCGGCTCAACGAGGACGGCAGCGTACCGAAGGACAATCCCTTCATCGGACAGGCTTCCGCCCGTCCGGAAATTTATACTTGGGGCCATCGCAACGAGCAGGGGTTGCTGTTCGATGCGATGAGCGGTCGGCTATACGAAACAGAGCACGGCCCGCGCGGCGGCGATGAATTGAACATCATCGTGGCGCACCGAAATTATGGCTGGCCCGTGATCACGTACGGTATGGACTATTCCGGCGCCTATGTGTCGCCTTATACGCAGCGCCCGGGGCTCGAGCAGCCGGTGATTTATTGGACGCCGTCGATCGCGCCGTCGGGACTGACGATCTATCGCGGCGATAAATTCCCTGCCTGGCGCGGCGATCTTTTCGTCGGCGCCCTCGCGTTCAAGCATTTGCGGCGGGTCCATCTGGATGAGCACGGCAATGTCGTCGACCAGGAACAATTGCTGAACGATCGTAACTGGCGGATTCGCGACGTGCGCTCGGCACCGGACGGCTATCTGTATGTCTGCACGGATGAAACCGACGGCCGCGTGCTGCGGCTCGAACCGGCGAGCGGATAGGGCCGAATGCAACATGAGGACGGTTATCGGCCGGCGTTGCTCAAGAATTTGGGGGCGGCGATCGCCGGCCTCTTTGCCCTATCCGCACTGGCTGAACATCCCGAGCCGCAGTCAAGAACCTCCATTCCCATCGTGGATGTGCGGCTGGGAACGCCAACTTATTTCAACGCCAGCGGCGATTCGTGGGATCCCGCCTGGGCACAGGATGATGAGCTGTACTCGGCGGTCAACGATGGTGCCGGCTTCGGCACGCTCATGAGAAATATTGGTTTCAACCGGATCTCAGGAAACGATCCCCTGACTCTCACCGGCCAACTGCAAAACATCATGGACGACTATGGCGCAGTCAATGCACCGGTCGCGGCCGATGGCAGGAACTGGAAAAGCGGCGGGAGCATCTCCATTGACGGGACGCTGTATATGTCGGTGGGCATGGATCGCTATGTCGATGCCGGCTACGGAGGAAGGCAGACTCGAATCAACTCCAGCATCGTCAAATCGAATGACCACGGTCTCAATTGGTCAAGATCGATGCACGAAAACCGCGACCGACCGATGTTTCCCGGCATGAGATTCGCCACGCCATTTTTCATTCAATATGGAAAAGAATATGCCGCGGCGACGGTGGACAAGGCGGACCGCTATGTGTACGCGACCTCAAATGACGGATTTTGGGATAACGGCGACAATTTCATTCTGGGCCGTGTCTTAAGATCGAAAATCGGTGCCTTGAATCCGGCCGACTGGCGTTTCTACCAAGGTGGAGACGGGATGCAGGATTCGAACTGGAGCCGAGAGATGAACAATGCAGCGCTCATCATCAATGCTCCGGGACAGTGCGGCGAAGCGGGAGTGACCTATCTGCCGGCATTGAACCGGTATGTACTGGTCAGTTGGTACTATCCGATCGGCAACGGTCATGCCGGCAAGATTGAGGCCACGGAATTCGTATTCTACGAGTCACCCAAGCCCTGGGGGCCTTGGACACGGATCAAGAGCATCCGAAACGAACCCCAGGGATGGTATATCCCCAGAGTGTTGGCCAAATTCCAGTCGCGTACCGGTCCGGACCTGCAAGCCTTTATCGCGGTGGCCGGAGATTGGCGAAACCCGGTCTTTTATCGTTACACCATGGTGCCGGTGAAATTTGTGACTGCCGCCGCCAAGCCCGCAATCTCGCGCTAGTTGCCGGTGTCGACGGCATTGGGACCGCTCCCCGTCGCGACCGCGCCGATGAAGGTGAGGGCGCCGCCCGTGCCGAGGCTGTACTGAGAGACAGTGTTGTCGTTGAAATTCGCGACGTACACATACCGGCCCGAGGCGTCGACCGTGATATACCACGGGCCGCTACCGGCTGCGACGGTTCCGATCGCGGCCAGCGCGCCACCGGTTCCAATTTGGTATTCCGATACCGTGTTGCCGCCATGATTGGCCGCATACACGTAATGGCCGGTGGGATCGATCACCAGCGATTCGGGCAAGCTCCCCGCGGCGATTGAGCCGATAGCGGTCAGCACGCCGCCGGTACCAATCGTGTACTGCGAGACGCTGCCATCGTTGTAGTTCGCCACGTAGGCATAGCGGCCCGTGGGATCAATGGCAACTGATTGCGGCAAGGCGCCCGCTGACACGGTCCCTGCGGAAGTGAGCGTGCCGCCGGCGCCGATCGCGAACTCCGAGACGTCGTTGCTGTTTTGATTCGCGGTGTAGACGTAGTGGCCCGTGGGATCGATGGCGATGCACGCCGGTCCACTGCCGGCAGCGATCGTGCCGATATTCGTGAGCACGCCGCCCGAGCCGATCGCATATTCCGAAACGGTATTGCCGGCCAGGTTGGCGACATACACATAGCTGCTGGTCGGATCAACGATGATTGACGCGGGGTTGCTCCCCGTGGCCACCGTGCCGATCGCCGTGAGCGTGCCGTCGCCGGCAATCGCGTATTCCGACAGCGTGTTGTCGATCCAGTTTGCGACGTAGAGGTAACGGCCTGAAGGGACGACGGCAATGGCATTGGGCTCTGCGCCGGTTGCCTGGGTGCCGGTGAAGGTCAGCACACCGCCCGCGCCAATGGTGTATTCCGAGACGGTGTTGTCGGATTGATTGGACGCGTAGGCGTATTCCGGGGCCGCGGTCGCGGTCAAGGTCGCGACAGGAGCCGTCACCGAGCCCAAGGCCGCGCCGATCGAAGTCGAGCCGATGCCCACAGCCGTGGCAAGTCCGTTCGAACCCGGCGCATTGCTGACCGAAGCGATGCTGGCATCCGAAGACGACCAAGTCACGGAGGCGCTCAGGTTCTGGGTCGAGTCATCCGTGTAGGTTCCGGTCGCCGTGAACTGCTGGGTGGTTCCATCGGTCATGCTGGGACTCAATGGCGTGATGGCAATCGATACCAGTGTGGCAGCGGTGACGGTCAATCCTGTCGAACCAGAAACCGCACCCAGCGTCGCAGCGATTGTCGCCGTCCCCTGCCCGGCTGAACTCGCCAAGCCCTTGGAACCGGGTGCGTTGCTGATCGAAGCAACCGTCGTGTCAGAGCTGCTCCAGTTCACGGCGCTCGTCAGGGGCTGGGTTGAGTTGTCGGTATAGGTTCCGGTCGCGGCGAACTGCTTGCCGGTGCCGTTCGCGATGCTGGCGTTCGCCGGTATCACGGCGATCGAGACCAGCGCCGCGGGCGTGACCGTAAGACCCGTTGAGCCCACGATCGTGCCTTGCGTCGCGCTGATCGTGACCGATCCCTGACTGACCGATGCGGCAAGACCGTTGGTGCCCGCGGCATTGCTGATCGTCGCCACGGTGGAGTCGGAAGAACTCCAGGTGACGGCCGCCGTCACGTCATGCGTCGAGGCGTCGGTATAGGTGCCGGTCGCGGCGAACTGCTGGCCGGTGCCGTTCGCGATGCTGGGATTCGCCGGTATCAGCGCAATCGAGACGAGCACCGCGGGCGTGACCGTCAAATTCATCGCGCCCGAGACGCTGCCGCTGGCAGCGGTGATCGTAACCGACCCGGGGCTCACACCCGTGCCAAGGCCGTGGAAGGCCGGCGCGTTGCTGACCGACGCCACGGTGCTATCGGAAGAAGTCCACGCAACGAGGGCGGTGAGGTCCTGCATTGAGTTATCGGTGTAGACGCCGGTGGCCGCGAACTGGCTAGTGAGACCGTCGGCAATACTGGGGTTCGCGGCGGTCACGCCGATCGATACCAGCGTTGCGGGAGAGACCGTCAAAACCGTGGACGCGGTCGTGCCGCCCAACGCAGCGCTGATGGTCACCGCGCCCGGATTGAGCGCCGTCGCCTGCCCGTCATAGCCCGATGCATTGCTCACGGTCGCCAGCGTCGGATCGGAACTGCTCCACTGTACCTGTGAGGTGATGTTTTGCGTGGAGTTATCGGTGTACGTGCCGATGGCGGTGAACTGGGATTTCAGACCTTTCGCAATCGTGGGATTCGCCGGCGTTACACCCAAAGACACGAGGGTCGCGGCCGTGACCGTGAGGTTGGTCGATCCGGAGATCCCGCTTAAGCTTGCGGTGATGGTGGCCGAGCCGGGGCCGGCCGTCGTTGCCAAGCCATTGGCTCCCGGCAGGTTGCTGATCGATGCAACGCTCGCAGCCGAAGAATTCCAGGTCACTGCGCTCGTCAAGTCATGAGTCGTACTATCGGTGTAGATGCCCGTCGCCTGGAGCGCAGTGCTCAAACCATTGGCGATGCTCGAATTGGTGGGCGTAACCTCAATGGACACCAGCGTGGCCGAGGTCACTGTGAGCGGTGTCGAGGCGGACACGGCACCCAAAGTCGCCGAAATCATCGTCGAGCCCGGGCTCGCGCTTGAGGCCATGCCGTTCGAACCCGGCGCATTGCTGATCGAGGCCACGGTATTCACCGAGGAAGTCCACGTCACCGCAGCGCTGATGTCGTGCACCGAATTATCCGTATAGACGCCGGCCGCGACGAAACGAGTGCCGAGGCCGTTGGCGACGCTGGCGTTGGTCGGCGTCAGATCGATCACCACCAAACTCGCCGCAGTCACGTTGAGGCTGGTCGAGCCGGTCATTTTCCCCATCTTCGCGCTGATCATGGTTGACCCGGCGCCGGACGCGATCACCATTCCCGAACTGTTGATCCGGGCGGCGGCTGCGTTCGCAGAACTCCAGGCCACCTGCGATGAGAGGTCTTTCTTCGAGCCGTCAGAATAAAGACCCGTCGCCGTGAACTGGGTCGACAGGCCCATCGCAATGCTGCTATCCGGCGGTCCTACCGCTATGGCGGTCAGCTGCGCGGCCGGCGGAGAATAGGGATGGGACGAGGAGTGACAGGCACTCATCAACGCCATGACGCACAGCAGGTGAAGCGCAATCACCGGCTTACATCCACCAAATAACGCGCGCGCAAAACGCAGTGCACGTGGGAGGATCATTCATTGACTCCACGACCGCCTGCTTCATTGCAGGCGCGAAGAGTGTAGGGATAAACCCTACAGTCAATCCGTGATGGGACCGGCGGCGACGCCGCAGTGTTTCGAGCGCTGGTTCACCGTCGCAGGAGATTGTGGAAAATTATGTCCGCTTCGCCGCCTACATTATGTCGCCAGCATCACGTTGCCCGCGCGATCAGAATTTGGGTTAGTTCTCCGGGACCTCTTTTTCCAAGACTCGACAGGCGACTTTTTGCCGGCTTGCACCGCCGCTCTTTCAGCGCTTTCCGCTACGCGCCGCGCGCGGCCGTTCCTGATCAGGTTCTTCGCTAGGCAGGCCCATTTCCTGTTTTAGCGCCTGCTTGCGTTTCAGCATCGTTGCACCCAGCGCCTCCCTATCCACTTTGGCTTTCTTGGCCTTGGGGAACATCTGCCCTTCCTCCTCCTTGACGTGATGATTAATCTGCTCACCGAGCACGGTTACCTTCGCGTCATACAAATCGTCATCGGCGCTCGCGCCTTCAAGTTGTGCGATGAGATCTTTTGCGCCCGCATGCTCCACCAGCGCCTCGTCCATCAGATCTGCATCCTTGATGGCTTTACGCACGGCCGGATAGAAAATCTCTTCTTCCAGTGCCGTATGAACTTTAAGCTCGTTGCAAATCTGCTCGACGAGCGCCGATTTGTCCGCATCGCTGCCGTCTTCCTTCAGCTTGTCAAAGTCGGCAAACAACTTTTTCACCTTCTTGTGATCCGCCATGAGCATGGCAATCGCGTCCTGGGTTTCACTGGTTTCCGCGCTCTTCTTGCTGGCCATAAATTCCTCTGCTGTGTTGGGTGTGCCGGTCGGCTGAGGGTGAAGGCTAGCGAGCGCACCAACGCAAAATCAGCCGTCAAACGCGCAACTGCATGTAGGAAAGCGCGCTCGGGGCTTCTTCACATAGGTTAAGGCGGCCGGGGAAGCCGGGGTTTTATTAGCCGAACGTCAGCAGCCGAGCGCTCGCGCCCGCCGCCTCTAAGTGCAGCGCAATGATGGCTGCGGCCTCTGCCATGCAATCATCGTCGTTGAGCGCCTCACCGGCGCCCGCGCTGAGACGCAGGTCGAGCGACGAGGCGGCCCGCATTGGCTGTTTCTCGAACTGTCGCGCCGCGCATGCGGATTCCAGCGCCGCGGCATTGAGACCGATCCACGGACTCAACAACCGCGCGGTGCTGACCATCGCGACGATTCGCCAGCTCGCGATTTGCAAGATCTGACCTGACAAAGCCCGGCTCACGATACACGCGACACGGCCGAGAACCGCCCGCTGCCGCGAGCTTAAGGCTTCGCTGCGATGCCGGCAGTACGCGGACAAGCCGGTCTCGATAATGTAGACCGTTGCGCGGATCAAATTGTCGCTGTCCTGGGCAACGCCGCATGGCGCAAGAGATAGCGATCGCCTCTTTAAGAATGCTTCCAGCGGCGCCCGACGCAGGCGGGACTGCAGTGCCCCGTCCCAGCGGCGCGCGATCGTCTCGTTCGGAAACACAACTCCCATGGAAACCCGCCTTGTTTCAAGACCTGGCTCATGGCAATGACGGCAAGAGCATGCATAACTTAATGCCCGGCGAACGGCCGAGACTGCGACGCAGGTCAAAGAACAAGCGATGCGATGAAACCTGCCGAGGCGAGCGTCATCATCGCGGTCGCCAGCCAACCGAGAATGCGTGAGCGGCGGGAAATGACAAACTCCTTCATGATTTGCCGATTCGAACTCATCTTCATCAATAACACCATGATGGGCGCAGCAGTCACCGCGTTCAGCACCGCCGACCACACCAGGGCCTTGATCGGACTGATGTGCGCAAAATTGGCAAGCGCACCGAGCAGCGTCGCGACCGCAATCGTTCCATAGAAGGCCTTCGCCTGTTGCGGCTGGCGCGAAAGGCCGACTGGCCATTCGCGCGCCTCACCCAGCGCATAGGCTGCCGAACCCGCCAGTACCGGCACGGCGAGCAGGCCCGTCCCCACGATGCCGAGTGCAAATAGGGCGAAAGCAAACTCGCCCGCGAGCGGCTTGAGCGCCGCCGCCGCCTGGGCCGCGCTTTGCAGATCCTGGGTGTGCGAGTGGTGCAAGGTGGTCGCGGCGGTGGCCATGATGGCGAGCGCCACCAAATTGGAAACTCCCATCCCAACCAAGGTGTCGAGGCGGATGCGCATGAGTGCATCGGCACCTTGTGCAGGTCGGCGCCGCAGCGCCACACGGATGGGCTCGGTTTTGATGTCCTCCACCTCGGCGGAAGCCTGCCAGAAGAACAAGTACGGACTAATGGTAGTTCCCAAGATCGCGGCCACCATGAGCCAGAAATTTTTATCAGAGTGCCAATGCGGAATGAACAGGCCCTGCAGCAACTCGCCCCAGTTCACTTTCACCACCACCAGGACCGCAAAGTAGGCAAATAGCGATAGCGTCAGCCACTTGAGCACTGCCACATAGCGCTTGTGTTGCATGAACACCTGCCCGGCTGCGCTGATGAGTGCGAACAGTGCGAGAAAGAACCAATTGGGAATTGCCGGCACCAGCAGCCGGCTGGCCTCGGCCATGGCACCCAAATCGGCGCCGATATTGCAGAGGTTCGCAAAGAATAGTCCGCCGATGAGCGCGTACAACAACCAGCGCGAATGGTGTTGACGAACATTTCCGGCAATGCCTAAGCCGGTGGTGCGACCGATCCGCGCGCTGATCGCTTGTATCACAACCATCATGGGATAGGTCAGAACCAGCGTCCAGCCGAGCTCAAACCCGAATTGCGCTCCGGCCTGACTGTAGGTCGCGATGCCGCTCGGATCATCATCCGCCGCGCCGGTGATGAGACCGGGACCCAAAGTTTTCCAAAGGCGCCGCTTGCCTGGGCGATCCGCATCACTTGGCTTGAGCGAAGGCTTGCCTCGGGACCGGCCGTTTTTCTTAGCCGTGTCGAGTGCCGGTTTAGCTTCACTCATTGCAAGGGCGGCTTGACAGCGACTCGTTGCATGGCCGCAGTGTGGCCGGAACGCCGCCGCAGCTCAACACGAGGCGGCCGTTGTGAGATTAGCTCGGTGTTCAACTGCTATATAATTAATGATTCGGCACTCGATCTGAACGACCCGCAAACTTTTAAGGATCGCTTTGACTATATCGAAACGCCTCGATTTTGCGAAAATAAGCCGATGATGGATGATCTCTTTGCCCGCGGGGTTGACGTGCCCCCATTCTACGCCGGGCAAATTGCCAGGGCCGCAACGCAACTCGCCCGAGCGGGACGCGAAATCATTCCCATGCACTTTGGACAGCCCACCATTGGACCTCCTTCTGCGGTCCTGGAGGCCGCACGGCGTGCACTATCTTCGGATGCCCTAGGGTATTGGGAGTCGGACGATCTGCGAGCGCGTATTGCGCGCCACTATCAAGACACCTATGCCGTTCACGTCTCACCCGAACAGGTCCTCCTGACGAGCGGCGCCAGCGCCGGGCTGGTGGCCATCTTTACGTCTATTTTTAAAACCGGCGATCGAATTGCGATGGCCCGCCCGGGCTATCCCGCGTATCGCAACGCGTTGAATGCCTTGCAGCGCACGGTCGTTGAAATCGATTGCGGGCCGGAAAGTGGATTTCAGCTGACCGCTCAGCAGATTGAATCGATGCCGGAAGCGCCAGACGGGTTGATTATTGCCAGTCCCAGCAACCCCACCGGGGCGGTTATTGCGCCCGCGGCGCTGCGCGCGATCGTGAAAGTCTGTTGTGAGCGCAATATCCGGCTGATTTCCGATGAAATTTATCACGGCATTACGTACGGCGCGGAATCGGCAACCGCGCTCGCGTTCCATTCGGAGGCGCTCGTCGTCAACAGCTTCTCCAAAGTGTATCGAATGCCCGGCTGGCGCCTGGGCTGGATTGTCGTTCCTGCGCGTTACGTCGGCCGTGTGCAGTCGCACCTGACCAATCTCTTTCTGACGCCGCCCGCGCTGTCTCAACAGGCAGCGCTCGCCGCATTCGACTCACCCGATGAGCTACGTAGCGCAGTGAGCATGTATGCGCGCAATCGTGAAATTCTCCTAAGCGCTTTACCTAAGGGCAATTTCCCCCGCATCACTACTCCCGAGGGAGCGTTCTATGTCTATGCGGATGTCAGTCATCTGACCAACGACAGTCTGACGTTTTGCAAGCGTCTGCTATCGGACGTCGGCGTTGCCATCGCCCCGGGAATCGATTTCGATCCGATCAATGGCAATCGCTTCGTGCGATTCTCCTTTGCGGGCGCCACGGCTCAAATTGAGCGAGCCGTGGAGCTGCTCGCCGGGAAAATGCCTACTGGGTAAAAGCCATGGGGCACCCCTGCCGGCGTTCATGTACGGGAAATCTGACCTCGCGAGTCGGATTTCTCCGACCCAGCTTTCACATTGTGTCGTTCGCGCCGGTTCAGCGAAAAGCGCAACCATAGCCTCATTCGATAACAATATCGTGGGGTGACGTCGTGCAGATCCGATTCGGCTATGAAATCATTTATGACGTCCCGCAGGCGACGCCCATGATTTTCATGTTGCATGCGCAACCGAATCACACTCAGCGGCTGCTGCGGCGGGATACCATGCAGACCACGCCGGCCGTCCCACTTCTCACTTTCACCGATGCCTTCGGCAATACCGGCACTCGCTTGGAGGCGCCGTCGGGCACCCTGCGCATTACGGCGGATGCGCTGTTGGAGGACAGCGGCGCGCCGGAACCGGAGCATGACGCGCTCCAAGAGCACCCGGTGCGCGAGCTCCCTGCCGACACGTTGCCGTTTCTGCTGCCAAGCCGCTATTGCGAGACGGACCTGCTGATGAACGAGGCCTGGCGCCTGTTTGAACGCGCGGCACCGGGATGGCCGCGGGTGCAGCGCATCTGCGACTTTGTCAACATGCAGATCACCTTCGGCTATCCCTACGCGCGTCCGACCAAGACCGCGCTCGAGACTTACCAGGAACGCCAAGGGGTATGCCGCGACTTCGCTCATCTCGCGATTGCCTTTTGCCGTTGCCTCAACATCCCGGCGCGCTACTGCACCAGCTACTTGGGCGACATTGGCGTGGCCCCGGTCGATGCTCCCATGGATTTCGCCGCCTGCATGGAGGTCTATTTAGGCGGGGCGTGGCATGTGTTTGATCCGCGCAATAACGCGCGGCGAATTGGCCGCATTGTCATAGCTCGTGGTCGCGACGCCGCCGATGTTGCCATCAGCACCGCCTTCGGGGCGCCCATCCTGCAAAAATTTGTTGTATGGACCGATGAGGTCTCCGAGCACAGTTCTGCCCAGTCGCGAGCCTTTCCCGTGCCGGTTGCGGCACGGGCCGCCTGAAGCCCACGGCATTAGGCCGTTGATCCACCCGTGACCGCGCGCGCGGCAGCGACATTGTCTGCCTGCGCGCGCTCAAAATACCTGCCGAGCAGATAGGCGATCGGAAACCACACGGCCGAAATCAGGGCGCCGAACACCGCCAGTCCGACGACGCCATATGGCAGCACGGCTGCGCTCAGCCACGAGGAGGTAAGATCGCCGAAGCGGTAAACCACGGTGTCGATGACATTTTTGGCCTTGTATTTGGCCTGCTGGTCCACCGCCGTGAAGAGCATGTCGCGACTCGGCTTGGCGATGGCATATTCGGCAAAGCGGCGCACCACCTGGATCGAGGCCAGCACCATGAGCACCGGCGAAAAGATCACGGCCAGGAACGCGACGACCATGATGACCGGATTGAGCAGCAAGCCGGTCGTCACGCCGAAGCGCCGGATGAAGCGCCCGGTTCCGAACAGCTGGATCAATACGGCGATGGAATTGGTCGCCAGATCAATGCTGGCGTAAGCCTGGGTACGGGCGACTCTCGAGACGAAATTCTTGCTGATCAGATCGCCGAGCTGAAAGTAGATCACGGTTGAGATCCAGGTCATCAACAGCAGGAACAGCGCGATCATCAAGAGATAGCGTGACTTAAACAGCAACATGAAACCATCAAACGGATTGCCGCCGAGCCGGTGATCGAGCGAGGTCTTTTGCGCATCCTGGTCCACCGCCACCAGTCCGCGCTTCTCCTTTTCCATCAGGCGCACCAAAAATCCGGTGAGTGCAAAGCCGGCGGCTGAAATCAGCAGTAGATTGTTGGTGCCCAGCGCCCGGACGAACAGGAGGGTAAACGCCGGGGCGCAGATCGTGCCGACGGTGCCACCCGCGGCGATGAAGCCAAACAGGCGTTTGGCCTGATCGCTGGAAAAGATGTCGGCCATCAGGCTCCAAAACACCGAGATCGTCAGAAGATTGAAGGTCGAGACCCAGACATAGAACGCGGCCGCGATCCAGCGGTCGTTACTGACGGCGCGAAACAGCAAATAAAAGATGATCAGCGTGATGGCAATAAAGCCGTAGACCCACGGGAGGAAATTCGCGAGCCGGATGCGAGAAGCCAGGCCGGCAAATATCGGCGCGACGATCAGACTCAATAAAAAGGTGCCGGTAAAGAGTTCCTGCAGATGTGCAACGCCATAAATCGTGCCCATCGTGTCGCGCAGGGGACGCAGGATGAAATAACTGGTCATGAGGAGGAAAAAATAGATGAAGGCGGTGAGCGCCACCTTGATCTCGTGATGTTCCACGCCGGCGATTCGCCGCAGCATCCGCGCAGATCCGCTTGGAGTCAGATCGGTCATCGCAACTCTCCCGGCACTATGGTGATGGCGGCGCTGCGCGGCGCCTCGTGTTGCCCGCCATGGCAATGACGTCGTCTCAGCCGAGCGACGACATGTACTCCGCCATGCGAGAGCGTTCCTTGGCATCCGGCAGACGCCCGCGTCCCGCGGCGAGATTATCGATCATGTGCTCGGCCTTGTCGGTGCCCGGTATGACCGCAGTCACGGCGGCATGCGAGAGGATGAACTTGAGGAAGAACTGTCCCCAACTGGCGCAGTCGAAATCGGCCGCCCACGCGGGAAGCTTACTGCCCAAAGCTTTGCGAAACAGCTTCCCGCGTCCGAAGGGCAGCGCCACCAGCACCGCCGCACCCACATCCGCCGCCGCGGGCAGCAGCCGCTGCTCTGCGTCGCGATTGTCTATCGCGTAGTCGATCTCCAAGAAATCGGGCTTGCCCCGTTTGAGGATCGCTTCGGCCGCGGCATAGTCACCTTTGTAAGTGGTTGTGATGCCCGTGTAGCGGCACAGACCCTGGGCTTTGAGTGCGTTCAGGCCTGCCATCTCCTGACCCGGGTCGCGTACGTTGTGAAGCTGTAGTGCATCCACCTTGTTGGTCTTCAGCCGCTGCAGAGATTGCCGCGCCTCCGCAGCTTCGCCACCGCTGCGATATTCTTCAAGTTTGGTGGCGATGAATACCCGTGGACGCAAGCCCGTATCGGCCAGGATACCGCCGATCACGTTCTCGGCACTGCCGTACGAGGGTGCGGTATCGATTACGGTCCCGCCACCAGCCACGAGAGCGCGGATGACTTCGGTCGGCCCTGTCCGTTCGTTGAATACGCCGGCCGTGCCGACGCCGATCACCGGCAGGGTTTCGCCGTGGCCGTGCGGAATAGGACGGACTTGCATTGGCTTCTGCGCATCGGCCGCCGCCAGTTTCGGTATCAATAGGCTCGCGCTCAATCCGCTGCACAGAATCAGCGCATCTCGACGCGAAACCTGATCGCCGCCCTTCATGTGTACCCTCGCTGCTACACCGTCGCAGCATACCAAGCCGCCCTTCGGCAGGCCATTCTTGGCCGGTCGGGCCGGTCGGGCCGGTCGGGCCGGCCGGGCCCTCGAGCCGGCTTTTACACCAGACGGGTAAAGCCGTCGGCACTCCACGCCTCGCTGCCGACCCCGTGATAAACGAAGAACAGTCCGTCGGGATCGTATTTCCTTTTTACTGCTTGCAGTCTCGAATAATTCCCTCCCCAATAGTCCCGTTGCCAGTTGCGGTTGAAATAATTGCTCTCGGAAACATAAGATCCCGCGTTCGGCGCGATTTTGCGCAATTCCGCCGCCGCGAGGTCAATGGCATGCGCATCCTTGCGCGCGGCTTCAAGATCAATGGCGGCGCCAGTCTCTCCCGGGTAGGCGCCCTTTTGTCCGTCCGCGATAATGGCAAGCGCGAAGGCCTCCGCTACGGCGGGATTCGTTGCCGTCTCCAGAGTCGCGGCGAGCGCGTCGGGTGTGGCGCCGGCGAGCCCCTTGTTGATGTGCAACTCGATCTCCTTGTAGCGGCTGGCGGCGAACAAGGCAGCGCTGAGACGGCCGCCCTGATCTTCATGCAGAAGCCGCGCCGGCAACCAAAGCGAGTCATAACCATTGAGAAACGCGCCGACCTGCCCTTGGTCGTCCTTCCACCAGCCATGATGCTTGGGCGCGCCTACTCGAGAATCAAGGGTCATCGACTTGTTCCCCTCAGTGTCCCACCTGTGCCGCGCATCGCGCGCACTTGCGCCGAACATATCGGTGATGGCGTAGTCGTTGGGCGAAGCGGTAATCCAGTCGAAGAACGGTTTCCACAGCGCCTGCGCTGACTCACGGTCGAGCCCCTGGCAGGCCATGGAAATTTGGAACGTATTGTCAGGTCCGAAATGCACCTGCTCACCCCAATTCGGATTCAAAAGCTTGTCCGTATAAAATTCCACAAAGCGCGCAATCAATTTGCGGAAGGCTGTGTCGGATCGGGCCTTGACCGTGCCCCATGCCCCGCCCATGAATTGCGGCAGATCATGCGTCCGCAAGGTAAGCCTCGTGACGACACCCCAACTGCCGCCGCCGCCACCCTTTAAGGCCCAAAACAGATCGGGGTTGGTGCAGGCATTCGCAATGCGTATCGCGCCATCTGCGGTGACGATCTCTGCCTCCAGGAGTCCGGAAGCGGCCGTACCGAATCCTTTGGAGAAGCTGCCGAAGCCGCCGCTTTGCACCAGCCCCGCCACGCCCACGTCGGTGCAGCCTCCGCCTTGCACATAGCGGCCCGCATTGGTCGTCACCGCCGTGTAGAGATCGATCCACACGGCGCCCGCTTCCGCCGTCACCGCCGGAGCGGGCGCAACCTTGCCCTCGCAGCCTCGGCCGACAAAGGAATCGCGCAGCGTCACGGCGTTCATACCGTGCGTCCACACCAGCAACGAGTCGGACGCGTTCGATGTCCCGAGGTAGGAATGACCCGTACCTTTGACCACGAGCCGCAGATTGTGATCGCGCGCGAAATTGACGGCGGCGGCAACGTCTGCCGCGTTTCGGGCTTTCACGGCATACGCGCTCGGTGCGGGCGTCCAGGCATTGAACCAGCCACAGACTTGCGTACCGCTCGGCTGATCGGCGATGTAAAAAGGATTGTCGATGTTTTTTAGCGCATCTAGGCAGTCCGCGCCATTGGGCGCTATGGCGCATGACCTGAACAAAGGATGCGTCTCGATCAGATTGCCTCCCACCTGCTCTTTGAGCGTTGCCCAACTCGCAGCGCCGGGCCATGCGGGATCAGAAGGCCGCACGCGGGACCTTACACTCCGCGCTTTGCGGGTCGGGAATTCCGCGAATGCCAATGCCGGTGATAAACCACAAGCCAGCAACGGCAAGCCCATTGCCGTTCTAATCAGGTTTCTTCGATTCACGTTTTTTCCTCAGACCGTAGGACCAGGCGAGAGCTTCGCAGCGAATATTTCCTCACACAACCGGACTGGGTCAAGCGGGACTGTTGTGCGGACGAGCGGCATTTTTGACGGTCCGGAGAGACCGCAGTCATCGAGCGAATTCTTGGCTGGCGTGAAAGGCTTATACAGTGTTTTGCATTGCGTGCTACTGGTTGGACGGATGCTCCGCACCTTGGCCAAACTCGCGCCATGCGCTACCACCACAACGTCTACGCCGGCGCCCACACGCCACGATATTTGGTTCTCTTCGACCTGCAGTGGAAAGTGATCGAGTGCCAACGCCTCGAAGCCGGCGCAGACTTGCCGAAGGCGATGGCCGCGGCCACGCGACGACTCACTCACGAAGGCTGGCATCCGGAAAGCGAAGCCACTTTCGGCTTCGCGTTTCTAAACCTCAACGGCGCGCGCCGGCTGTTGATCCTCACGGAACGCGATCCGCATGATGGCAGCTCTCAGGCCTTCTCTCCCTTTAAGTAAGCAAGCGAGGACCTGAATCAATGACTCTTGAACTGGCGCAGCATATTGCTCTCGATCTCGCTCCTTGAAAGCGATGCGCCCCATCCGGTGTTTTTGTAATACAGCGCCTTCAAGAAGGCTAAATCGCCGGCGGTTATCGCCGTAGGCATGTCGCGAATGCCACAGCTTGAGGACATCAAGTCCAGAATGCTCGGAAGTGGATCGCAATGATCCGGCGACTGGGCCACTGACAAGGTCAACATTGCTGCGTAGTCAGAAATCGCGCCGATGGAGTAGCCGACGACCTTCGTTGTGTCGACGACCAGCATGACGACGCCGATACCACTGCCACTGCCGCTACCCCCGCCCAAACGCGTGCCCAAGCCGGTACTTCCAATGTAATTCTGCGTGATCTGGGGCCAAACCGGCAGAACGTTCAGGCCGACCATTCCCAGATCAGAATTCAGAACGATGGCACCACCCCCGGTGGTCAGGTACCAGCCCTGAATGGCGTGGTCGCTTTTAAAGGCGATCAGGTCCTTCATTCCTCCCGTGTACCGATTGCGAAAGTACACCGTCGCCCATTTGATGACGGCATCCATTTTTTCCTGGGGCCGATTCGTGAAAAGGATGTCCACGTTGTCCTTGCATTGCGGATCCGAATCAACGGGTGCGCCGACGTACGCAGCGATCGCACGAAGTCGCGCGGTGACGAAGGCATTGTATTCCGGGCTGAGTCCGGTTGTTTTCGGGCAGATGCTCTGCTTGCCGCCGCGCCAATGCGCAAGGCCGCCGGTCACACCGGTATTGACGTAGTGGACCGTGGCGTGGTGCACGACGAATTGAGACAGGCTGTCTCCTGCCAACTCCGCATCGCTGGGAGATCTTTGGGTCATCACGGTAACATCGGAAAGCATGTCTTCTGCCCGCGCCGTCGCGTGCCATGCGATCATCGCCAGCAGAACGGCGATGAGCGCAGGCCGAATTCCAGGTCTAGGTGCCATGAGCGCGCGGTCGAATGAGTACGCCATTCGCCCCCTGATCGACCACTTCGACAGGATAGATCTGCTCCAAGGCCTTGAGCCAATCGCGGAGTTTGGACGGCGACACCGTACCGGTGAATCGAGTCTGCTGAAATGTGGGTGCCACGACAATTTGCGGCCCCGTGTAACGATTGATTGCATTGATCACATCCTCCAGCGGCTCGCCCACGAATAGCAGTGTCCCGTCGCGCCATGCGCCGGCGGCTTTCGGATCAACCTTCGCGACACTGAGCCGGTGAGCAGATTGGGAAAACGTTACTCGTTGGCCGACGCTGGCGCGAACAAGCTCAGTGGACCGCGAACTGCTCCCCGCGCCTTCCCCATCCGGCGCCACCGTGACCCGGCCTTCGCCGACCGTCACCGCGGTGCTGCTGGGACTGATGCGCACGTCAAACTCGGTGCCGACAGCGGTCACTGTGAGGCTGCCGGCCTGAACAATAAACGGTCGAAGCGCATTGTGCGCGACGGAGAAAAACGCCTGCCCGCGCACCAGTCGCACGTCGCGTCGCGCCAGCGTGAAGCGGGTGCGGACCAGAGAATCCGGTGCCAGGTCAAGACGCGACCCATCCGCCAAGTTGATGCTGCGCTGCTCGCCCACCACGGTTTCAAGCACCCGATCGTCGGAATACCGCAGCGCGAACCATGCCGCTATTCCCGCCAGCAGTACCACGCTTGCGGCCAATCCGGTCAGACGATTGCGCAGCACGGAACGATGGGCTAGCGGCGGCGGTAGCAAGGTCGGCGCCCTTGCTTTGGGAAACGCGTTCCACAAGCGCTGCATTTGCTCGAACGCCGGCAGATTCATCGCATCGGCCCTGCACCATTGCATCCATTCATCGGCAAGCGCTTGCTCGTTCGACTCGTTGAGCCGTTGCACCCATTCGCTGGCAGCGCGAAGTCGCGCGATCTCCGCAGCCGTGGGACCTGGGTTACTCATAGGGAAACCTTTCGTCGTACTTGATCGACCGCCATTCCGTCCAACCGTAAGCGGCAATAAACCATCGCGTATGTCACGTAGCGCCGGACCATGCGCTCAGACACACCGGCGCGCACGGCCACCTCGCGCTGCGGGACTCCATCCAGCCGATGGAGGTTGAACACTTGCTGACATTTGATCGGCAACTCCTGTAGGTAGCCGATCAATCGCGTGGTCTGCTCGTCTTCGATGAGTTGTTTGGCGGGGTCCTCTACAGTGCCGCTAGCGGTCAAGTTCTCGAACAGATCCGGTTGTTCTTCGGCCTGGTGCTCAACTCTGCGATGCCGCAGACGGTCAATGGCGAGATTGGTGGCCGTCTTGAAAAGATACGCGCGCAACAAACTGGGTGTACCGGGATCTTGCAGTTGAAGTAAACGAACGTAAGCTTCCTGGGCCACTTCCTTCGCCTCTTGCTCAGAACGCAGACGGCTCGTCAGGTAACCAACGAGCATGCGATTGTGGTCGCGAAACAATTGCGACACCGCCGCGGCGGTCGAATGCAATCGCGCGTCGAGATGGTCACACGGTGCCGCCTGATGTTCGTCCGCAGCTGCCATTTGCCCGTGACCTCCTTAGGGGGATATCCACCCCTCTACAAAATACGTTCCAGAGCGGCAAACCGGAACCGCGACCCGCCGCAAAACCCAATTAAACTCTCAGTATTTCCAGCGGTAGGCGCCATTTAAGACTGTTTACTGCTTCCGACTCGCGAAATCCCCGCAGTCTGAGGCGTTTGACAGGGGATCGCTTTCCGAATCGGGTGAGCCTGGAATGTGAATCATGGAGGATTTGAAAATACCTTATGTCAATCGAGTGTGGGCGCAATACCGCGGGCTTTTTTCGATGCCGATGCTCAAGCCGCGCGGCCTGCGTGAGGCGCCCCCTTGGTTACTTATTGCATCGTGAGCTGCGGGCTTTGTCATGTGTCGCGCATTTGCCTTTGCGTTGCATGCATGTCGATGCAAAGCTAGTCGCCAGGGTTCACTTCACGGCGATTGCAGGGGAAAGGCTCACGTATGCTCGGGAAACTCAAGGTATTGCTAGGATGTTGTCTCATTGCGGTTACACCGGCGGCATTTGCCCAGTACACCATCGATCTGACCGGTGTGGGCAATGGTACGGTGGCGGATGGCGTTTACGTCAGCCCGTACCAAGGGACCATCACCGGCAACGGCATGAGCTATTCGGGCTACATCATTTGTGACGATTTTTATACCGATTCATACCTGAATTCCCAGTGGTCGGCCTCTATGACGAACGCAGGCGCCCTCGACGGCACCGAGAAATTTCCCGGAACTGAAACATTCGACGGCAGCACCTATTCCGCCCAGCAAGCGTATAACGCGGCCGGTTGGCTCGCGAACGGATTGTTGAATAATCTCAATGACCCCAACAGCCAAGTCAATTACTCCTTTGCCATCTGGAATGTGCTCGACGGTCAGCAGACCGATCCCAGCGGCGGCGCGGTGGCGCTGGAAGCCGCGGCGTACTCGGCCGTCAACAACGGCTACGTCGCCAACAATGTGAGCGTGTATACGCCAAGGCCGCTCAATGCGAGCCAGGAATTTCTGGTCGTCTCGCCCCCCGTACGGGCGCCGGAAATCGATCCGGCCTCTCTTGCGAGTGGCTTGACGCTATTGCTGGGCGGAGCGGCCGTGGCCCGCGGGCGCCGCACCAAGCGCGCCCAGTAATCGCAAGCCGCGTCGCGCGGAGTGCTCCGTAGGGCTGCCGTTCGCGGGGCCGTGACACGCACGATGGCGGCCCCGGATTTAGTGCCGGTCAAAGCGACTAACCAGCGGCCTGTTTGCGCGATTTCTCAAGAATCGCGGCCTTGTCCTACACGCCGCCACACCCCTTCCGCTACCGCTTCCTTGCTGGGCACGGCATCCTGAACAGCAAGAATAAAGGAGTTCACAATGAAAAATGACACGCAGATCCGTCAGGAAGTTGTTGCCGAGCTCGAGCAGGACGAGGCTCTTCCTGCCGACTCGATTGGCGTCGAGGTGCATCACGGCGTGGTCAAACTCGCCGGCCGCAACGGTGACAACGAGATCAAGCAGCGCGTCGTACAGAATGTTCGCCGAGTGGCCGGCGTGACCGGGATCATCCTGAACCTGGGCACCGGCATCGAGCAGCGTTAAGGCGCAAGAGCCACCCCAGTGCGCTTCGCCCCTCAGGTCATGACTGGGGGCGAGGCGCCGCCCGACAGACCCGCGCAGTTCGTTGGTATGTTTCGTTGATAGAACAGCGGGCCGCCCCACCCCTTAGCCCATCCTGGTCCATGCGATACGAAGTAAATAGTGACAGGATGGCGTTGACGAAATCTACGAAAGGACCTGGCAGCTGGTAACCCACCGGTGTTCCCGTCGGCTCATCAGCCGACGTTGCCTTCGCGGCGGAAACCGGAACTCCCAGCATCGACGGCATAGCGATACTTGGCGGCGGCGCTCATGGCGTGGACGACCACGCCGACTTGTCGAGCATCGTTCCCCGCGTTTATTTGTTGACCCGCATGCTGATGGATTTGGGCAGCAGGCCACACACGCAGCAATAACCTTGGCGTAACCGGGACTGCAAACGGCACGAGCGGGCATCGGATCTGCGACAAATATTTTCCGCGCAAATCCTCGGGTCTTTTGCGGCGGCCGGTACTACACTTCGTCCCTCGATGGCCCTGCAAAGCCTGCATCGCGCTCGCGTGCTCAAGAAACATACAATCAACAAAATGAGGAACTGATGTCCAGCGCGGAAAGAAACGGGTCTTCGGCTGCGCTTTTGCTTGTCTTGCTGATAGCCGCCACGTGCGCATGCGCTGACTCGTCGTCAGTGAAGGACCGAACGGTCACGACCGTCGCCGACGGCATATACGAGATTCGCCACCGAGACGCGCCGAACCTTTTCCCGCAGGGAAACACCACGGTCATTGTCGGCGACCGGGACGTGTTGGTGGTGGATTCCTGCTACTTACCGTCCAGCGCGCGCGAAGACATCGCGCAGATTCGCCAATGGACGGATAAGCCCGTTCATTATTTGGTCAACACCCATTGGCATGCCGACCATACCCGTGGAAACGCCACTTATGCGGAAGCCTTCCCGTCGATCAGCATTATCTCTCAGACTGCGACGCGGGAATTGATCAAGGGCAACTATGCCGACCATCCTGAAAACGCGGTGATGATCGTGCAAAGAGATTTAAACGTTTATCGACGATGGCTTAAGGCAGGGAAGAACGATGATGGGGTTGCGCTGAGCAAAGAAGACAGGCAACAACTTCATGCCATCTTAGCCGGCGCCGATTCTGTCGTAGCGGAATTCAAGGGTCTCATTCCCCGGCTGCCCAACCTCACGTTTGAGCGCGAGCTCAATGTCGAATTGGGCGGTCGGCAAGTACAAATTAAATTTCTCGGCCGGGGCAATACTGCCGGGGACGCGATTGTCTTTTTGCCCAAGGAAAGGATCTTGATCGCCGGCGATTTAGTGGTCCATCCCGGACCGTTCACGGGCAGCGGCTTTCCGACTGAATGGAGCAAGACGCTGGAAAAAATGATCGAATTGAATCCGCAAATCGTGATCCCCGGACACGGTGAGAATTTGCATGACACCGCCTATTTGTCTCAGTTGCAGGAACTTGTGCAAACCGTTGTCGAGCAGGTGAGAGAGCAATACTACCGACTGACAAATCGGGCGACGCTCCAGGATGTGAAAAAAGCGATCGACGTGGATGCCCTGAAGAAACGCTTTGGCGGCTATTTCAAGGATGATGCTCAGAATGGCGAGCCGTATTTGGATTTGGACGGCTTGATCAAAGTCACTTTCGAAGAGATTCAACCCCGATAAGTTCCGCGCCGCGCCCGGAGGACGGGAGCTTGAATCCAGCGCGGGTGTGGCGAGTACCGCGGCAGTCGGCAGAATCAGACCCACCAGCACGCGGCCGGGGGAATACGGTTCGGACTCGGATAGTCATTTTCCAGCGTCTCCCCAGAAAGCGCAAAGAGTTTAGAACACTCGGAGGATTCGAGCAGCCCCTTGCGAAAGTGGTCGCAGCTCCTGCAAATCGCCTAACAACCTGTATCACTCGGTCCACAAAAAGCCTTTTCCGCAGCGGGAGGATTAAGAAAATTGAAGAAACTTTGTCGATTTCCGCCCGTCTCAAACGTTCACAAGGGGTACAGACAAACCAAAAGGAAATTACCATGAAGTTCATGATGCTAATGATTCCCGCCGTGTATCAACGTGGCCAGCCGGCGCCCGGCTTTACGCCGGATCCAAAGAAAATAAAAGAGATGGACCGTTTCAACGCAGAATTGGGCAAAGCGTTCAAAATTGAATCACTCAATGGCCTGCTTCCGCTGGCCGAGGGCGCGCGCGTATCGTTCGCCAAAGGCAAGCCCTCCGTGACTGACGGACCGTTCATTGAAACGAAAGAAGTGTTGGGCGGTTACTGGCTCGTGGAAGCGCCCTCCAAAGAAGAGGTGGTGAAGTGGGCGCAGCGCTGTCCGGTGGAAGAAGGCGACATAATTGAGATCCGACAGGTCTTTGGACCCGAGGCTTTCGCGAAATAGGGCCTTTAGAACCAATCTGTATTGGGCATCAGACGGGAAAGGAATAGAGTGTTGTTTGGCGCCGCGGACGGCGGAGCGGCTCAAAATAAAGGTAGTCCCTCAGTCGACGACTCATTTGCCCCCGCGGACGCCGCGTGGCGTCACCCGTTTCAGGACAATCGTTCAACGGCGCCTGAAGTTTGCGTCGGAGCGGCGGCGACTTGGCGTCAGCCACTTTCAATTTGCAACGAAATCGGAAATTTACTATGGATCAAGCACAACTCATTCAAGCAGCAGCGAGCATCGCCGGCGGAATGGCGGCAGCGCACTACGATCGATTCAGCGGGCTAGTCGCCTCCCGAATCACGGAGATAGCAGAAACCGCCGTGAAGATCGCCAAGGCCATTGAAATTGAGGCCCGCAAGCTACCCTAATTTTATCGTGGCTTTGACAGCGTCGGCTACGCCTTAATGCAGGTAGACGCCCGGCCTCCTCGGCCTCGCATCCGCGGCCGCCACCTGTTAACCTCGGGCTGGTCTTACGCATCCCGGCCGACAGTTGGAGAAACCGATGAAACGGATCTTCTCATTGCTGATCTTGATGGCGGCCTCGGGCGCATTCGCAGTCGAACCTGGATCGCGAGACTCCGACCCCGCTCCTTCGAAAGCAGCGTCGGTCGGGCGTAGCGCCAATGAGGTGGTGAACGTACTCGCCAAACGGCTCTCCCTGACCGAAGATCAGAAGTCCAAAATATTGCCAATCATTGTCGAACGACGCCGAAAAATCCAAGAGGTGTGGACCTCTTCGACGCTGTTCGTACGGCAAAAACAGGTGCAAGTGCGCGGAATTAACGAAGACAGCGATCGGAGAATCAACGCCCTCCTCACCGGGGACCAACAAAAGGCTTACTTCGCACTCGAGCAGGAAAGAAAGGTGCAGCGGCGGCTTCGACGCGTTCAAAGCGAGTCGACCACGAACTGACGAGTATCCGGCTGGGGCGCGCCCGAAAAAGCGGAGCGATGCGTGTTTGCCCCGGCTCCAAGCTTTATTTCAGCCGAGCCCTGAAAAACGTCAGCTCCTTCTTCTCGGATTCTTTGACAAAGCCATCTTGAAACAACTGCACCAGCAATGTGTCGCGATCTGCCGCCGAAAGATCGCGAAACCAGGACTTGATCTTCCCCTCCAATCCCTGCCGTTTGCGCGGCAAAACCTTCTCCTTCTTGAGCAGCCAGATGAGCCGCTCGAACGGGGTCTTGCGAGTGGTTCCAGAAATCTCCTCAAATGCCTCCTGTTGCGCACTCACCCGACGAACCTTGAAACCCCGCTCTGCCGTCAGATGCTTCACCAACGGATCGAAACCTTTCTTATCCTTGGAGAGAATGACGCACTCCGCCTGTGGGTTTGCGTGGAGTAATTCGCCCAAATAATAGGCAATGCAGAAATCACAGGCGTTGCGCTCGACGCTCACGATGCGCACATAGTCGAATCGAGTTCCCATGGACTGCGCTTGCACCACCAGGGCGGTGGGTAGCGATCCCTGCTTGCCCCCCAAAACAAAACCCACCTTGACGTCATCCGGCAGCGCCTCAAGGTCCACGGCCTGAATGTTTTCATAGTCGACCAGCAAGATGCGTTCGCTCATCAGGCACCTTCTCTCAGTCTGTCCACTGGCGCGGCCACTCTGCGCTTTATTAACCCGTCGTGCATCCTGCCATTGCCGCCTTGGAAGCGTGCTGAATGCAAGCTTCAGGATGCCAGACATCCCAGCTATTTGGGGGGAATACCCATCCCGGCTACGGCCGCCTGGCATGCCGCCAAGCCTTGCCCCAGGGCCATGCCCTGCCACAGTGGATCGTCCGAGTGGAAGGCGGCGCGGATCATCGATTTGATCGATTTGGCGAGCGGAGATTTCAAATCACCGTGAGCGTGTAACCACGCGTCAGCCCGGAGCGCGAGCGCCACTTCACTGATGGGCCGGATGCCGCATTCCAATCCAACTACGTCGACCACGGCGCGCGGCGCGAGGGTGGGTAACACGCCCAAACTGTCGCCTTTGATTTCCGCTGAGGCCGACCCGTCTCCGTACAGGGATTTCGCACCCGCGCCAATCCAAGCGCGAGTGCGCGTAAACGCGGGATCTGAAAGCGGACGGCCAACGATGGGCTCCGCATACCCATAGGGTCCCAAGCCGGTATGAAAGTCGATGATGCACGCCCGGGTCGCGACCTTCAATTTCGACTCGATGATGCGAGTGAGGGTTTTTCGCGACCAACTGGGCGCGTTGCCGCCGAAGAAGAGACCCTGCGGGTGCAACCATTGGCCGCCGGATACCGCTTGTTGAAATGCGGGAAAGCCATGCTGCCCAATCCATGCGTTGAGCCGACCGCCGGTTGCGGCTTGGGTTTGCGCTGACCAGTCCGCCGGGCAGAGGTCCGCCGATAACTCCTCGTAGGCTGGGTTCGCAGGCAGCGCCTGATCGAAATCGATCCAATTTCGATTGATATCGATGTTCTCCTCGTTAGTCCGCCGCAAATGCGCAAAACCATAGGGATTGATCGCATGCACGTGCAGCACCGCGGTGTGTTTGGGTAACGGCGTCACCTTCGCGCGCCGCAGCGACTCAATTTGCGTAGCCGAACCAAAAAAGCCTTCAACCCCGTGCACGCCGGAAGTGGTGACGAGTACGCAAGGTGCATCAGCCGCACCCACCCATGCCACGTCGGTGGCGAGTTCTTCGCCGCTAGGACCCGGAATCCCCAGCGCAAACGAATTCACGGCCGCGCCCGCCTCCCGCGCAGCGGCCAAAAACTTCTCGCGGGCTTCTGCGTAATTTTCACTGAAACAACTCATGTTGAGCCCCAAGCGCCTTCCCTAGCGCAGATTTTGAACTGCACGCACATTCGGCAGGAACGAGTCTAACCCGCCTCACGGACTACATCGAGCCGCCCGCCTCCTCAGGATTCCCCTTCGCCTAGGCTCAGTGCACGGCGGTACCGTCCCCGCGCGCCATGCTCAAAAGCGCCGCGTGCGTGATTTCTTGCGCTTTCGCGGCGGTCAAGAACGGCGATCCCTACGGTGACTCCAAACGATAACTCTCAACTCTGCCGACCTTCTGAATCGCCGCCTGAACTTCCTTGCGCGCGATCACCGCGCGCCATTGCGCTTCAATTGCCAACTCCGTTTGCGAACCCGGCGTCGGTAAGTATTCTTGAATATCTGCCAAAATGCTTTGCCGCAATTCCTTGTCGTCGAGTACGGTTATTAGAAAACGGGCCGCCTGATCCAGGTGCTTCGCGACAACCAACGCGTACAAATACGCGCGCGGCGCATCCGCATGGTGCGCGCGCAAATACGTCAAAGAGCGCGATATCTGATCATGATTTCCCAACTCGACCGCAGCTTGAAGTTTGATCGCCTCCACTTGCATGGCGCCATATGCACTCGTCCGCGAAGGCGCTAAAGGACCAATCGCCGCAAGCGCTTCCGTAGGACGATTCAGCGCGCAATAAAGGTTGGCTAGATTTAGTATCTGCGTGACATCCCCATCGTGGGCGGCTTCGAGCAGTTGCGTCACTGCCTCATCCCAGCGCCCCTCACGTTGCGACGCGAGCGATCTCAAGTAGAAGTAAGTGCCGTGTTCCTCAACATAGTCATCATACAATTTGTCAGGAAAGTTAGTGGATTCGATGTCCTTCACCACCGAATCGGAAGCTGCCAGCATCGCGGCGTAATGTTGCTGGTGCAGCAACGCTTCCATCACTCGGGCTTTGAGGGCGAGTGACTTGGGCTGTGCATCGGACAGCGCTTGAAAACCCTTCAGTTCACGCTCCGCGGCAACGTCAGCCGCAAATTGCTCGGGGTGAGCCGCGACGACGCCATCAAAGCGGCGATCCGCGCGCATGGCGATAAGAACATATACGTCTGTCACATGCGTCGAGACGTCGATCGCCTGCTGCAGGGAATGTCTTTCGAGCAAATAAAGCGTCAAGTCGCGCCAACTTCCACTCGGCTCGATGCCCCACTGAAGGGTCCAATGTGCCGCGTAGAGAGCTTGCAACAGCAAGAACTTCTCAGTGGGAGATGAATAATCTGCACCATAGACTACGAGCGCAACGGTCCTGTTGTTGACACTTGCAAGCCGCTCGGGAAATTGCCGTGCGATCGACGTAAGGCTGCGCACCGCCGCCGCCCAATCGCCGATTTCCCGGGCCTGTTCCAAGGCACCCGTCTGGTCTTCAAATCCGAGACCAGGCAGCGCGACGACGCGTGCGATGTAGTCTTTAGCGAGATCGCGCTGTTTGCTGTAGAGCGAGGCCCGGGCGGCGAGAATGAGCGCCTCATATTGATCATCAACTGAAAGCCATTTAAATGCCTGGGCCGCGATGATCTCCTGCAACATTGCCAGCTGTTGCCCGAAATCGCCGGTGTGTGATGCCATGACAAGGCGAAGCCGCTGCTGCTCCACCGATAATTCCGGCGTCTTGTCCGCTGATTTCGGTTCGACGGCGCCATTGGCTGATTTCACTGGGCCGGACGCACAGGCAGCGAGTCCGAAGATTGTTAGCAAGCCTGCAAGCAGTTTGGATTTCATGGACTTCGTCAGCCAACCACGGCGATCAACTCGACACGCCATTGAAAAACGAATAAGCAATGATGCGACACAACATCAACGGTGGCGACTCTGGTCACATGCCCGTGACGAGTGCCACGCGGCCCGTCAAATTGAGCATGCCGAATTTCCTCCAAGTTCCTAACGAGTCAGCGGCGATTGTACGCCGGCATCGTCGAGAACTGAGAAATGGACTCGTCTGTCACAAGCGGCCGGTGCCGAGGGGCAGTACAGTGCCTGAGAAGAAGCAGCCGTTCATGCCAAGAATGCGCCGTAAGATAAGATGGCAGCTCGACGCCAGCCGCTGCCCACAATTCGCCACCCTAAGCATTGGGAGAACCTGAACATTGGTAAACATTTCGCTGTTAGGCATTCCGCACGACGACAACTCATCTTTCATGAGGGGTGCTTCTGAGGCGCCCCCTCAGATCCGGCGCGAGTTATTCTCCGATTGCTACAGCAGCTGGAGTGAGACGGGGATCGAGGTCCGTGCCGCCGGCCGACTGCTTGATCACGGCGACATTCAGTTTGATTGCGCGACGGATCCATGGGATGGCATCGAGCGGAAGGTGGCGAGCGTCATCGAAGCAGGCCACCCGCTGATTTGTCTCGGTGGTGACCATGCCATCACCCACCCGATCATGCGCGCCATAAAGCGGCAGCATCCCGTACTGACGATTCTGCACATCGATGCCCATGCCGATATTTATGATGCATATCAAGGCAATCGCCGGTCGCATGCATCGCCCTTCGCTCGAATAATGGAGGAACGATTGGCGGACCGCCTGATACAGGTGGGGCTTCGCACCATCAACGATCATCATCGCGAACAATTTGAGCGCTTCGGCGTCGAGACCATTGAAGCTGGTCGCTGTCGGGAAGCGCTCCAGCTCACCCTCAGGACGCCCGTGTATGTTTCCCTGGACATGGACGCGCTCGATCCGGCCTATGCGCCCGGCGTGTCGCACCGCGAGCCCGGCGGACTCTCCACTCGTCAGGTGATCGATTTGATTCACGCCATCGATCAACCGATCGTCGCAGCCGATGTTGTCGAATATAATCCGCGCTGCGACATCTCCAATATGACTGCGACGGTGGCTGCAAAACTGGTTAAGGAAATTGGCGGAATGATGGTGAAACTTAAGGGCGGCTAGCGCCCCCTGGCTGCCGAGCTGTAGCGGCGAATGATTGGAGACACGTGAGCAACCCGACCCCTGCCATCATCAGAGATGCCAACCCATTGGAAATCCTGCAATTGACAAAGCTCTGGTTCGACGGCTGGCAAGACGCGCACGCGCGAATCGTACCGGCAGAGCTTGTCCGTTTGCGCACCTTGCCAAGCTTTGAGCAAAGGCTTCGAGTTGCTTTGGGCGGTGTGCGCGTTGCGGAGGTAGCGGCTGCACCTGCCGGCTTTTACTTTCTTAAGGCAGCCGAACTGTACCAATTCTATGTCTCGTCCCCAGCGCGAGGTTCCGGTGTTGCCGCAATCCTGATGGCGGATGCCGAAGCCCATCTCAGGGAAAGCGGTATCCAAACTGCGTGGCTTGCGTGCGCCGTGGGCAACGATCGCGCGGCGCGGTTCTATGAAAAGTGCGGTTGGCGAGGGACTGGCACGGTGAGCGACGAGGTCGAAATACCCGGCGGAACTTTCGCGATCGACGTGTGGCGCTACGAAAAACGACTACGAACGTAGCGCTACGCAATCCTTACCTCTTACCGAAGCTGGAATATGACCGAGCGAGATACATCGCTACGAGAGAAAGAGCGATTAGCGTGAGCATGGCCCGGTGGAGATTGTCGTTGCTGACCGTGCGCGGACCTCGGCCCGCCGCGAGCGCCACGATGCCGAGCAGCACGCCGGCGAGCGCGATCAAATTGGCGGCAAGGATGACACGCCAGTAAGCCGGGAAGTCGCGCCATACCGCCCACAGCCCGCAGAGTAACGAGACAGAGCAGATCGATTCCACAATCGCGGCGGGTACAATCACAGGCTCGCTGAAGCGCCCGATCGCGACACCGGTGTGTTGTATCGCGCCAAACAGAAACAGCGCCGCGTTCAAAGCCATCAGTAACCCGATCAAGCTTCTCATTTCGCCTCCGCGCGTTCCCAACAGCCGATCGCATCGCCGCTGTTGGCATGAAAGGTAATAGGTTGTGGCATCGTGATCTCCTAGATAAAGTGGCGCGCAAAATCGGCACTTCAGGACTGTCTATTCATTCAACGAACGGCGACTGCGGTATTCGACACCTGGCGCCAAAACATCCCTGCTCAACGATGCTGCGAAGCGACCGATCGCTAACCGACGTCCGAGAGCGCACCACTCGACAAGTACGGTTTCATTGGTTCAGCTCCGCTGCTGGATGCGATCATGCAGTTTCTTCCTTTCCGATGGGGTCGGACTAGTCCTACGCCGGATTGAAGCAGGCGCAAGCCCGACGCGTGTTAGGGTACTTAAGTCCATGGTCCCTAATACCCCCGTTGAGCAAAAAGAACTGCAGCAAAGCGACGAGCGATTCAAGCTCTTAGTCGAGAGCGTACGCGATTATGCGATTTTCATGCTCGATCCCAGCGGTGTGGTGTTGACTTGGAATGCCGGCGCCGAGCGCTTCAAGGGATACCAAGCCGATGAGATCATCGGGCAGCACTTCTCTGTCTTCTATACCCCAGAGGCGCTGGCCACGGGACTGCCCGCGCACGAGCTTAAAGTGGCCCGGGAGAATGGAGTCCTCGAGGACGAGGGTTGGCGGGTCAGAAAGGACGGCACGCTGTTCTGGGCGAATGTGGTCATCACTGCCATGCGAGATGCGGACGGTACGTTGGTCGGGTTCGCCAAGGTCACGCGTGATCTGACGCAACGGCGCGCTCATGAAGAGGACTTGCGCCGCAGCGAAGAGCGCTTTCGGCTCTTGATCGAAGGCGTGCCCGAATACGCCATCTTCATGCTCGATCCCAACGGCAACGTGGCGACCTGGAATAGCGGCGCCGAGCGGATCAAGGGCTACACGGCGGCCGAAATCATCGGACAGCATTTTTCGGTTTTTTATCCGACAGAAACGAAAGACAGCGGTTGGCCCGAGCACGAGCTGCAGGTGGCCTCAGAAAAAGGCAGTTTTACCGATATCGGCTGGCGTCTGCGCAAGGATGGCACGACCTTTTGGGCCAATGTCACGATCACAGCGCTTCGCGACGACACCGGTAAGCTCTTGGGCTACGCCAAGCTCACCCGTGACCTGACCGAGGCCAAGCGCTTGGAGGCAATGGAGAGCGTGAATCAGCAGCGCGAAGAGATGCTGGACGCGGAGCGCAGCGCCCGCATTAGCGCGCAGCGCTCAACGCGACTCAAGGATGAATTCCTGGCCACGCTATCGCACGAACTACGCACCCCTTTGAGCGCCATCTTGGGTTGGACGCAGGTGCTGCTCCGAGGCGCGACGCCCAAAGGACCGGAAGAACAGAAGCGCGCCATTGAAGTCATCGACCGCAACGCACGCGCGCAGGTGCAGCTCATCGACGATCTTTTGGACTTGAGCCGAATCATGACCGGAAAGCTCCGGCTCGACCTTCACCGAGTGGCCTTTTCGAGCGTCGTTGAGACCGCCGTCGACTCCGCCAAGCCGGCGGCAGAGGCTAAAAACATCCGCCTAAAGGCAATCTTGAGCTCTAGCCACGACATCGTTAACGCCGACAGCACCCGTCTGCAGCAAGTCGTCTGGAACCTGCTCACCAACGCCATCAAGTTCACGCCGAAGGGCGGCCAAGTTCAGGTCCTGCTGCAACGCGTGAATTCGCATCTGGAACTCTGCGTCAGCGACACCGGCATTGGCATTCCAGCCAGCTATCTGCCGCATGTCTTCGACCGATTTTCGCAAAAGGACGCCTCGACCACGCGAGCTTTTGGCGGCTTAGGATTAGGATTGGCGATTTGCAAGCAGCTGGTGGAATTGCATGGCGGGGTGATCCTGGCCGCCAGCGAAGGTGAAGGCAAAGGCGCCACGTTTTCCGTCCACCTGCCGCTGTCGATCCTGCAATCGGACGAACAGGGCGCGCCGCGCGTCCACCCGACCGCGGAAACCCACTCAGGTGAGATGCTGTCGCTGCCCAGGCTCGACGGCGCGCACATATTCGCCGTCGATGATGAACCCGACGCGCGCGAGCTGCTACGCACCGTCCTGCAAGATCAGGGCGCCAAAGTGACAACTTTCGCCTCCGCGGAGGACGCGTTGGCAGCATTGAAATCAGCCAAGCCGACAATACTGATCTGCGACGTCGGTATGCCCAACATGGATGGGTATCAATTCATCCGCAAATTGCGCTCTGAAGAATCCCGCAGCGAGCGGACTCCCGCGCTGGCGCTCACAGCATTTGCGCGCGCCGAGGATAGAAAGCGCTCTCTCATTGCCGGTTATCAAGCCCATTTGGCAAAACCCTTCGATGTGGGCGAACTCATCCTCGTCATCGCGGATTTGGTGGGAAGATAAAAGATCCCGCGCCAAGACGGGCGATTTCAAGACTCGCCTCTCTCGCCCTTGACGAAGAATGCCTCCATCTCCTTGTACTCCAGGATCTTCACGATCGCTGCCTTGGGAGCGCTGCCCTGCGCGATTGCCAGCAGCGCTTGCTCGGACTGCGCCACCATCGCGTGAGCGAGGTCATTCTTGTGGATGGAGTGATACTTGGACGGCAGGGCCCAGTGCAGCAGGGGCATAGCGTAGCCAAGAACGCCCGGTGTATTGGAGTTGCCGAGAATGACGGCGGGACGGTACACGCCGAGGAAGTCGAACCGGACGGACTCGACCGCCTTCTGCTTCTCGCCGATTATCCGCGCGTACTTCATTCCTCCTTTGGGATCTGCGCCCGCCGCCGTCATGACCCCGCACACCCGAACGCCTGCAGCCTTGGCGGCGCGGCAAAAGGCCAGCGGGTAGGCAATTTCGATCTTGCGCACCTCCTCCTCGGGCATCTTCGCGCTGCCCTTGCCGACGCCGAATGCGGCGAGCGCGACGTCGACTCCCTGGACGTGCGGCGCAGCCTCCTCCTCGAGTCGATCCAGATTGACCACCACCTCGGAGACCTTGGGATCGAAGGCGCCCGTCTTGCGGCGCGTCACCATCACCACCTTCTTGCACAGCGGACTCTTGATCAGAAGCTGCACGATGCACTGACCCACATTCCCCGTCGCACCCAGCACCATCGCCGAGTATTGCAGCTGCGCCTCTGCCATGATCCCGCCCCCCGCCACGCCCCGATCTATGGTATCCGTTTGAGGTCCTGCACCCAATTGGTTTCCCAGGTCTTGCCACTATCGGGCGAGTATGCCTGTTCCCAGTGACACGTCGTGGGGGTGATCTTGGACCATATGAATCTTATGCGGATGGGTTTCCCGTTCTCGACATCGTCCGCATAGAAAGTCCCCACGCCATTGTGGAAGCGACCTTTCACGGGCGGATCCATGGGTGCGGTGGGCATTCGACTGTCCATCCACCAGATCGACCATTGCCCGGACTTGGCATCAAACGATCGCGGCGCCGCGCCCCGATAGGTGCCGCCCGGCACTTCAAACACATCGTCGTCAACATTGGCGTAGCCCCCCATGAGGGGCTGGCTGAACAATGTCCCCTCGAATTCGACCCACTCATGATTATTGACGAGCCGCTTTTTAAGCTTCCGATGTTGAACCTGCCAGTGCCCCACCAAGAAATCGAAATCATGGACTCCGGAGACGCCATTTTCCGCTTGACTCACTTTTTCCGAAGCCAGTGCCAATGAGATTGCGGATGCAGCGATGCCGACGCTCAGGGCAAGGACGGTTATACGGGAATGCAGCTTCACAATGGATTCCTCTTCGGTTTGAATGGCAATGGTTTTGCGCTTGATCTGCGGGCTTCCGTAGCGCGAAAGCCAGCAGGATCAGCGTATCTCTCATACCTGCCAGGGCATGTCAGGTATGTGTGCGTCGAGCGCAGAGCGCATCGCTGATTTTACTGGCGTTCTGCCGCCGCCTTACTAAGAGAAAGCCGAGCCTCGGGCTCACTGAAGCATGATCTCTCCAGGAAGGGCTGAAGCCGGCTGCGAAATCGCCGGCTCACCGTGACACGAGTGCCACGCTCCAGGACGACCTCGCAATCGCCATGTAGGAGCGGATGCAACGCGATAATCTGCTCGACATTGATGATCGTCGAGCGATGCACACGCACGAAACATGTCTTATCGAGACGCTCTTCAACGTTGCGCAGCGACTGGCGCGTGAGATAGCAGTGATCTCGGACGAAGATCTTGACGTGTTTGCCGGCGACTTGTATCAATTCGATGTTGCGCGTCGGAATCAGCAATGTGCGCCTACCCTCGCTAACTAGAAGGCGGTCCGGCCCAAGCCGCGGGTCCATTCCGGTGCTCAGTGTCTCCCGAATGTCGCCATTGACGCGCCCGGGTCCAAGAGCGGCTTTGGCCCGTGCCAATGCCTTTGCAAACCGCGCATCATCGAACGGTTTCAGCAAATAGTCGATGGCGCCAGCGTCGTAGGCATCGATCGCGTATCTGGAGTAGGCGGTGACAAATATCACGAACGGTTGAATTCCGCGTTCCCTGAAGGATTCCAACAGATCGAAGCCGTCCCGTTGCGGCATTCGCACATCCAGGAACACCAAGTCGGGAACGATGCTCGCCTCCAGCCGTTCGCACTGTGCGACAGATGCACACGCGCCGACAACGCGGACTTGCGGGTCGAGTGCGAGAAGGGACTCGATGCGGGCGCGCGCCAGCGGCTCGTCGTCGACGATGAGAACCGACAACAGTCCTGAATCCAAGGCCGGTGCGCTTTCGGTGATTGGGGCACTCGATGACATTGCTGGCAGTCTAGAAGAGCGCGGCGGCAATCATCAAATAGCAGCGTAAATGTGGCTTAGCCGGGACTGAAAACGGCGCGAGCGGGCACGGAGGCAATCCGCGAGCTGCCTCAGCGAGACGCCAATCGCGCGAATCAGTGGCTATCCTAGTAGAACTTATAGTCGACGGACAGCTGTAGCGAACGGCCGAGAATGCCGGAGAAGTACAGTGATGTCGCATTCACAAAGTTACCGCTCGTGCCCGATAAGGCCGGGAATGGCGGCTCCTTGTTGAACACGTTATCAATGATGAATCTTGCCTGTAGCTGCGGCGTGAACTTCATGCTGAGCGTCGAATTAATCAGCCACCAGTGATCGACAGTCATGTAGTCTCGGGTTCCCGCGACCACCGCGTTGTCCAAATTCATCGATCCGATGAATATTCCCTGCCAATCCCAAGAGAAGCCCCCGTTGGAGTACAGCAGGTCGAGGTTGCCTTTGCTCTTGGTGGGACCTGGATTGTTGCCGCCCAGTGAGCCTGCCAATTCGATCGGACTGGCCGTCGCGATTTGCGACTTCAGACGCTGCGTATCCAGATAATGCGCGCTGGTCTCCAGGCTGCCCAGCGACCAGGGAAGATTCCAGGTGTAGTCCAAGGCCGACTGTATACCCGTGAATTCCAGAAGTCCGGCGTTGACGAAGCCGGCATGGAAGTTCGTAATTTGGTGAGTGTTCGGATCTCGCGTGAAAGTACTGCAAGCCGAGGAATTGGGATAATCCGTCGAGTCGTAGCAGGCGTCGAGATTGTTAACCAGAGTCAATGAAGAGATTGCGTCCTTCAGGGCGATATCAATATAGTCGACCGAAATGTTCAGTTTCGGTATCCATCGTGGCCGCAGCACGATGCCAAAAGTCTTGGAGAAAGCAACCTCACTGACCAGATTTTGGTTACCGGAGGTCGTTCCCAGAGCAGTCGCATTCACGACGTTCGAGGTGAAGGTCGCGGTGTTAATACCGGCTGCCGCGCAATTCGCCGCGCGTTGCGCCGGGTCGGTGCCCTGGGCCACGAAATTCTTGTCGCAAGGATCATTCGCGAATTGAAATGAGGTCGCCGTCGGCAGAAACAATTCCGTGATCGACGGTGCCCGAATCGACTTGGTCTTGTTGCCGCGGAACTGCACATCTTCAACAGGCGACCAGCGTAGCGCGTAGGTATAGGTGGTGGCGTTGCCGGCCAGGGAGTTATCGACCCGCCGCGCTGCCCCTTCGAGTTCCAGACGATCCAAACCTGGGATGTCCTGCATCGGCGAAAAGATGGGAAATAGGGTCTCGAAGTAGACTTCATTCGTGATATAGGATCCCGCGACGGCTGTGATCTGTGCTTGCCCGAGATCTTGAGTGTAGAAATCGTCAGGCGTAAAGCTCGCGGTCTCGCGACGGTTTTCAAATCCCGCCGAGAATTTCCACTCGCCGGCCGGAACCTTCAAGATGTCGCCGCCGACGAAGGCGTTGGTGTCTCTCTGGGTATTGAATGAATCGACCTGCGCCAGGTGCGTGATGTACTGCTCAGCGGCCAGACTCGGCGAACCGTTGCCGAATATATTCAGCGGTGCGCATGTACTCGATGCCGTGGTGGTCGGTCCGTTGACCGGCGTGCCCGCGCAAACAATCTGACCCGCGGCGTTGGTCGTTGCATTGAGCGCATTGGCGACGTTCTGGAATACATAGGATGGGTTGGATTGGGTGTTGTCCGATGCGCCGTAACTCACCGAAACTTCCCAATTGAAATTTCTCGAACCCCACGCGAAGTCGCCGTTCAAGCCCACGACACCGCGAGATACCACTTGCGTGCTGGTCGCCCGCCCCCCCTGCAGATCGGTGTTGGCGCGGGAGACGTAGAATTGATTGGCATTCCACGCAGGATATGCAACGGGCTGCCCCGGCCCGACAGTGACGCCGGGATAGAGATTGGGACCCAGCGGCAGGGTCGCCGCGTAGTTATTCAGCGCGGCTTGGATCAGGGCGCGGTCGCCGGGCGTCAGAAACGGATTATTGAGGCTAACGACGAAATTGCCATTGACCGTGCCGCCTTCACCAAACAAGTTGGTGTTGTAGGCCGGTTGGGAGATCAAATTGGTCGCATGAGTCTGCGAGAAGTAGCCTTCACCAAATGCATTGATGCGGTCATTGATCTGAAAGTGCATCAAGGTGTCGATGTTGACGCGCTCGGTCGGCGACAGCAGGTTGCTGACTTGGGACAGCCGCAGGCCGTCGCCGCCGCTCGCGAAAATCTGATTGCCCGTCTGCGTGCCCGTATTGTAAGGCTGCAGTTGTCCATTAGGGCCGAAGGCCAGCGTTTGGCCGGCGGCGTTCGTCACCCCCACCACGCTGCCGGTCAGTCCCGCTGCGGGCGCAAGCAGGGTATCGTCCACCAAGGGGATGCCGCCGAAATTCACTGCCGGGACTGAATCGGCAGGCGTGAGAACGCTGGTGAACTTTCCCGGCGTCGCCGGCGCGAAAAAGCCGAGGTCCTGTGCGTAGACCGGCCGCGCGGTACCGACCAGTCCGTCGGTTTTTGTGAACTCAGCCACGGCCGTGATGTTGGCGCGGCCGTCGAACAGGTTCTGGCCGCCCAGGACGCGGGTCCGATAATTCCAGGCATCTCCCTGGCCCGATGCACCGACTTGAGCATCCACATCGAGGCCCTGATAGTCTTTCTTGAGGATGATGTTCACCACGCCGGCAATGGCGTCGGCACCGTAAATGGGGGCACCGCCGACGGAGACGACTTCGACGTGATCGATCAGCTTGGTGGGGATGACGTTGAGGTCAACCTGGGTGCCGTTGCCGCCGTTGCTGGTGTTCGAATTGGAATTATTCAAGCTTGCCGTGCTCTCCGAGACGAACCGGCGGCCATTGACCAAGGTAAGAGTGCGCTGCGATCCCAACCCATACAGATCGACGAAGCTTTGCGCCACGCCAAAGCCGGCCTGGGTATTGGCCGCGCTCGAGGGCGCGACGCCGAATGCCGGCAACTCACTCAATGCCTGCCCCACGTCCAGATATCCGCGCTGATCGAAGGTCTTCGCATCCACCGTCGCTGTCGGCTCGAGGTTGTCGAATTCCGGCCGTGCAATACGCGAACCGGTGACCACGATCTCTTGAAGCGACGTCTCATCAGGCGCCGCCGCCTTCGGGGTGACTTGAGCTTGTGCGCTCAAACCCAACGCAAGCAGTGCGGGCAGCGCGAGTCCGCGGCGCCACATACCATATCGACGCGGTCGATTATTAATCATTGGCATTCATCCCCTGCAACGTTGTATTGGCGTTATCGATCTATGGGACTGATCGAACTGCCGCATCTTCCCTGCTGGCGTTTTATCTGTCGACCCGATTTCAGGCCACTTGCGCCGTCTTCAGTCCCGCTTGTGCCGCTGTTGTAGCGCGGCCACGATGGCGCGCTCCAACTCGCGCAAAAATCAGTCTTGTAGGGAGATATCGAGCACGACTCGCAGACAGAAGGTCGTCTCCGTCATGTCGTTATTTCACAATTATTGCCGCATATGAATAAGAGGATGCGGTACTGATCGGGGACGCCTTGGCCGGATTCGGTTGGCGGGGATGCAATTGCGCGGTATTTTATGCTCAAGTTAGGCATATAAAAGTGCATCATCCATGGTGGGTATTCCAATCCGAAAGCAGCGGGCGCCGCGTCGAACATCGCGGGGCACGTATTGGATCACACGTACTGACCAGCTAAGCGTGCTGGCGAGCGCTGTTCGCATGGACATCATTGACCGGCTCGTTGCCGTGGGCCCCATGTCGGTGAAAGACATCGCCCTGTGGACGGGAAAGAGGCCTACGCCTATCTATCACCACCTCCAGCGCATGGAGCGGGTGGGCCTGGTTCGGAGCACTCAAATGGCGGACACCCCTGGGCGACCCGCCGCGCTCTACGAAGCGGTGGGACGGGTTATGCGGTTGGCCCGCGCGCCCCTGGTAAAATCAAACCGCAAGTCAATGGCGCGAATTGGCCGCATCGTCGCCGGTCAAGCCGCGAAAGATTACGCACTGGGTTTTCAGTCACCCGTTTGGAAAATCGCAGGACCGGCGAAAAATCATTGGGTTTTTCGCTGCGTTGCGCGTCCGTCTCCGAAGCGCCTTGGAGATATCAATGACCTGCTCGGTAAGTTGGCCGAGCTCATTTGGACACCGGAGCCGACCCTCGGGAAAATTTCCATCAGCGTCGCGTGGTTCATGTCGGCCCTGGACACCCCGTTGAAGGGGCCGAAGGTCAAGAAAAAACGGCGCTAGTTTGGTCTACGAGGGGTGCGCCGACAGACGATTTATGTGGGGTCGGCCGGCTCAAGATACCAGCGACTCGCCAAACGCGATCCAGGCCGGCTTTTGGGCAAGATAGAGGGCGGCGTGAAATGCGCAGACGAACAGCAACGCACCCCACCCAAATGCCGGATGCAGTCGACGGTGCCAAAGCGTGTCAAGCCCGACGCAGATCACGATGAACAGATCCAGCCCGAGCATGATGCGTAGATTCAGATCTACTTCGGTCCCTCCGGTCATGAAGCTCACCGGCAGCCGCGCAAGGGCGTCCGGCAGCATGCAAGCGATGGTGAGCAGCATCAATCGCTTGTGATAGCCGGGGCGACCGCGCTGCCAGATCGCAATGGCGACGAAAACTGCAAAAAACAGCATCTGCAGGATATCCAAACTCGTAATGACCACCTGGCTCGCGGCGAAATCCGTATGCCCGCGCACTTCACGCGCGGCAGCATGCAGGGTCGTAAATGCTCCGATAACCACCAGCAGCACGGCCCATGCGGCACCCAATACGCCGAGCCGCCGATGCCACCGGACCCGATGACTGGCGATCAGAGCGGTTTGAACAACGAGCAGCACCACCCACCCGCTCATGATCGCGCCATGAACATGCAGCAACGCCGAAAGAGGAGGCGCGTCAAAAAACGGCCTTAAATAGAAGGTTCGCGCGAAAGTCCAGAAGACCAGCGCAAAGAAAATGAGACTCGCGCCCAAGTACAGGCGGCGGTCAAAGCGATGTAGCGAGCGGGCAATGGTGTTCATCGAAGCTCCCATCAGCCCCAGCGCAGTCTCGTCTTAAGGGCCACGTATGTAACTAGAGAACCAAATTCGGTCGTCAATCCCGCCACGCCGCCGCGACCGTTCGCCCGATTGTCCGCTGTGCCATCATCGGGCAAATTGAAGTCGTGTTGCTGTCGCCCGCGGCGCTGCCACCGTTTCGGGCCTGGGAATCCGGCCTCATTCTCAATAGCCTCCTACTGCCCATTCAAATTCTGCTGATCGCGTGGATGGCCCTCGTCGCCGCCGACCAATGGCGAGGCGCCGGGTATTTCTGCGTGACACAACAGAGAACCCGACGGTGGCTCAAAATCGTCGCAGGATTATATTTCGCCGTTATGTTGCTGTGCCTCGTCATCACTGCGCTGCGGCCGCCCCACACATTGCTCGATCGCGGCTTGATCCCCGTCATTGCCCACTGGGACCTCGCCGCTTTCATCTAGCTCACCGCGTCGTCTACCCGCCCGTCGCGAGTTCTTGGGCCGAGCGCGTGTCCGGATGGTTGATTCCGATGGTCTTCTCCAGCTGATCCGCCGCACGTTGCGCCATAACGCGGCCTTCGGCGCCCCGGCCCTGCGCTCTGAGACAGCGGGCCAATGTGAGATATGCCTGCCCGGTCGACTGCGAGAACTCGCCGGGACGGATTTGTTGCAGCAACAACTGGAGCGCCTGGCGCGCGTCCCTCTCCGCAGGGACGAACTGCCCGAGCGATGTCTCGATTGATGCGCGGCGTCGCAACATGCCCGGCAAATACTGCGAGCACGCTTTGCCTTGCCGGGAGAACTCTTCACACTGGCCGACCGCGAAATTCGCCAAATCCAATGCCTGACCGGTATCGCCCTGGAGTTCGAGAGTCTGAGAGCGCTCCGAGGCGAGAGCGGCGAACGCTAGGTGCCCAGGTGGCAACGCACTTCTTAGCCGGGGTTCCACTTCGTCGAGCGCTGCTAACGAGCGGGCGGGTTCATGCTGCGCGCGGTAGATACGGGCCAGCCGCAGCAGGGTCTGATTAATGACGACCTCATCCCCGGCGCGTCTTGCGCTGTCGAGCGCTTTCTCCGCGTAGTTTTGCGCCTCGGCGATACGGCCGAGGTCCAGGAGTTGCTGTGCATAGTTTGTCATGAGCATCGGCGAGAGCGCAGCGTCGGATGCATCCGTCCGCTCAATATCCATGGACTTGCGCAGCAGCTTTTCGGCCTCAAGAGGTCGGCCCATCTGCGCAACGGCTATGCCCCAGTTGTTGAGCCAAGTGCCGGCCGTTGCCGTGTCATCCCGGCCCTGCGCGACCAGTTGCGGCCAGAGCTGCTCGAAGGTCGCCACCGCCTCTCGATATCGGCCGGCATTGCGGTAGCTTTCCGCTAAATCCGCCACTGCACGCATATCCGCCTGCTCATGCTCGAAGGGCACCTGGGCCAACGCGCGGATACCAGCCAGTGCGCGCTCGATTGAGAGCTGCATATCGCCATGATCCATTGCGACCTTATGGCCGTTCGACCAGCAGAATGCGCGATCGAGCGCGAACTCGGGATTCGCGGGAAGCGCCTTGAGGCCTTCCTCGAGCAGGGCCTCCGCTCTTGCCGAGTTATCATTTTTGGCCAGCGTGGCGGCCAAGGCGCATGCGGCCCTTGCTCGAACGGACGGATCTTCAACCTTGCGAGATAGCTGATACGCGTCACCGAGGTACTTCCTGGCCGCGTCCTCTTCGTCCTGACCGTCATATTGACCTCCGATGGACGTCAAAAGCGCCGCGCGATTGGCATCGTTGCTTCGCTCGCGCTCCAACACATGCGCGGCGCGCGCAAGCAGCTCGTTTACAGTGAACGGCTTGCCGGAGGGCGCTGCATCGCTCAAGACATAGCTCATGAGTCCGTTCAATGACTCGGCGCGTGCCAATTGCTCGTGGGCGAAATCGCGCTGCTTGCGCGCTTCTATCATCTGCGATGTGGTGATGGCCATCGCACCGATCAGCACGAACAGGGTCAATAGAGCAGTGAGGACGCCGCCCCAATTCCGTTGCGCGAATTTGCGGGCGAGGTACGTGCGCGAGGCGCGCCGCGCGCGTACCGGAAAATTGCCCAGGAAGCGGCGGATATCGGCCGCGAAATCCGCCGCAGTGGAATAACGCTGCGTGGGATCTCGATCAAGCGCTCGCGCGATGACGGCATCGAGGTCTCCTCGCGCGCGCCGCTGCTCAATGGCATCGGCCATCTGCGTCGAGGCGGTGGGCGGATCCTCGGTCAACGCAGCACGAACCAACTGTGTGCGGGTCGAGGCGCTCGCGTCAAAGGGATGTTGGCCCGTCACAAGAACGTGAACTAAAACACCTAGAGCATACACATCAGCCGCAGCGGAAAGTGGTTCGCCGCGCACTTGTTCGGGGGGTGCGTAACCGGGTGTCAAGGCCTTCAAACCTGTCTGCGGGACCTCGAGCGGTGTTGCAAATGGGTCGGTTCGCAGAGTTGCCACGCCAAAATCCACGAGCTTGACGTTGCCGTCTTGAGTCACCAAGACGTTCGAAGGTTTCAGATCGCCATGGACAATGAGTTGGCCTTGCGCGTAGGCAACGGCATCGAGCACGTCAAGAAACAGCAAGAGACGTTTCGTCAATGAGAGCGCATGAGTCATGCAGTACTGGTCGATCGGCTCGCCCTCGATGTATTCGAGGACCAGGTAGGGTTGTCCGTTTTCGCGCACACCTGCATCAAAGAGGCGGGCGATATGGGCGTGCGATAGCCGGGCGAGCAGGTTGGCCTCGTGTCGGATCTGCGCGGCGGCGAGTTCACCCAGCCCCCGACGCTCAAGAAGCTTGACTGCTGCCTTGCCCTCGAACTTGTCATCGCTCCGGCGCCCAAGCCAGACGCTCCCCATGCCGCCGCGCCCGAGAAGCCGCTCTATTGTGTATGCACCAATGTTCTTGCCGATGAGGGGATCGTCGGACGACAAAACCGATCGCTCCAGAAAACCAGCTCCTAGCGCAGCCGCATGCAATTTCAGCCATTCGCGCAGCTCGCGCGCGATCTCCGGCTGTTCCTTTTCCAGATCGGCGAGCCAGGGTTCACGCGCGGATGGATCCAGCTCCAGTGCCTCACCAAGGTATGGCGATACTTGTCGCCACAGGTTGCTGTCGACCTTTACCATGACTGTGCGGGAGCCTCGTTCGTACCTTCACCCAGACGCCGCGATAGTCTCATGCGAGCAGGAAGCGGGGCACCATTTTATTTCGGTTTGGCATGTCCTGTTTTGAAGCTGAAATCCGATTAAAGCGTCGCGGTGAAGCGCATTCCGCGTCGATCCGGTTGTTGGCTTTAGGCAGCCGGCTGGCGGGGTGAGTCCCGATAGACACTGAACTGCCAATACCCGTGCCCGGGCCGCATGGGACCCACCCAGCCCTGCTGCATCAATTCCTTCGCGATCAACACGGTCATGATGCCATGCCCCATCAGGAACACGGATTGATGCCGCAGGGCGAGTGCAATGAGCTGTGCGGCAGCACGTCGCGCGCGATCGCGGGCCTCACTCAACGACTCTGAATTGGATGAATACCCACAAAACCAAGCTGCGCGAAACATCACGCTCCACACCGACACTGACAGCCGCGGAAGTCTCCATGTTGCGTGCGGCAAACCTGCTTCGCGGAACACCGCATCCGAACTCATCTCTCGCAACGGCGCCAGCATCTGTGCTGATTGCACGCACCGGGGTACCGGGCTGCTGACGATGCAGGCGGAGCTGGCTGCCTTCTCACTGCAAGACGACGGAATCCTATCGATGAACACGCCGGCTTGATCGTATGCACGAATCCATTCAGCCATCTGGCGCGGAGCGAGCCAACTCCTGTCCTTGAGGTTCGGCCGTCCGTGACGCGCGAGTACGATCTCCATGCCGAAATGTGGCCCGCCGCTTGAAAGTTAGCAAGCTTTCGCCTTGGCCTGCTGTCCTATGATCTGTCCGACTTGTCCGCGGACAGTGTCCGCCGGCCTGTCCGCGGTCACTGGGTGTTGCCACGTCCGTGAAAATCGACCTCCAAACGGCCTTTTTGCCTCGTATCTGCAACTGGCACGGCAATTGCTGTGTTATGGCAGTAAGCATCGGTAACCGCCTTTACATTCGGAGACAGCCATGACCACCCTCTCATCCAAACTCACCGCCCTCGCAGCCGCTCTAGTCATGAACAGCCTGATCATGGGCGCCGTCGGATTTCTATTCGAGCTCCAGTCGCATCCGCATCTGTCGGCGCTTTCATTCGCCAAGGCAGTCGTCGCGCATCAATGGCTCATCTAGCGACCGTTGAGCCGACGAAAGCAGGACGTCGGCCTCATGCTGGCGATCAATCCGCTTGGGCCAGCGCCCAGTCGAGCACCGGATCGCGTCCAGCCTTAACATCATCCCACGACGGGATGATTTCCTTGGTCGGCCGCACCGCATTTTCGCCCGTTTTGCGAAACGTATAAAAGAGGGTCGATGCGCGCACGACGAGATGCGAATTGGGCAGACGGAACTGCCGCGGCTCTTGATAGGAGTTCGGCTTCTCGCCGATGGTTTCACCGACCGTGATCGCGTTGGTGTCGTCCCGAAATTGCGCGGCATTGTTCATGGCGGCGGAAAATGTCTTGGGCCCGATCAATACATAAAGATGGCCCTTGATATTCAGATCGGGTCGAGCTGCGATTGGCTTGACGATTTGCGCCTCGCCGATCGTGTTGTCGCCTCCCCCATTGTCTCGCATGTCAATAATGAGCTTGCGCGGATGGGTCTGGTCGATCAGCGCGAACATCGCCTTCGCATTCTCATCGAGCGCCTGATAGCTGTGCCAAGCACAGTAAACCGCCTGCTTCTCGCTGATCGCTTTACACCAAAAGGGTTGATCGGGTCGTTGAAATCGCAGCGCCGCGTCCGAATAGCCGGATTTCATGCGGGTGCTTTCCCCAGGCGCCAGACCTTGCACGTCCAGATCGAATACGCGCCCGGCGTCATCTTCGAGTGTGTAGACCGCGTGATTGCGGTCCGGGATCAGTTTGAGTCCATGCAGCGCGTAGCCGCGCGACAGATAGACCAGGGCATTCTCTCTGCGTAATTCCATGAGTTCGCCCTGAGGCGTCAGGGTAAGAACGCGCTGCCACACCTCCTCGATCGGTATACCAGCAATTTTCACTAGTCGAGCGCCCAGCACTTCGTCAAGTCCTTGCCCAACTCCTGCGACGCGATAGTCATCGCCAAATTTTGCAAATGTGATCGGCATGGCGCGTCGATCGGGCGGCGCAGTGCTGATTCCGGTATGGCCATCGCCAATGGACCTGACGATCTGCTGCAAGCCGACGAAGATCTCATCTGGATTCGCCGTTGCTATCTTCTCATTGAGTGCTGCAACCTCGGAGTCGAACGTGGCTCGCGAGATCAAATAGAACGCGTTGGCATGGCGCTTGGGCAACTCGGCCGCAAGAAAATGCAGATCCGCCCGCCACTGCGCCGGTGTGAGATTGAAATCCGGCTCCATCGCGTCCAGCCCCATCGGCGGACCCGCCTTCTTCAGCGCAACGGTGCCTCGATCACCCCCAAGATCGACAATGCCATCCAGTGCATTGCTCTTGGATGTCAGATGCAGTGCGCCGAGCGATGCGCCACTGTCAAAATCGAGATCGACCCGACCGCCTTGCGAGCGCGCTTTGTTTACCTTGAAATCGCCCATCGAGGTGAAGAGCTGTGCGGTAAAGGTGGCGTTGGCGCAGACAAGATTGAGCGTTACTTCAATCGTCGTGCCGTCGGGTGGCTTGCCAATGCCTTTGAATAGTCCCGTAACGACACCGGGCCCGCAAGTCGCGGAATGCGCGACGCCGGCGCAACACGCAAAAAAGAAGCCGATCCCACTACGAGTCCGCACATAGGTTACTGCTGCCATTGGACGATGATACGTCGACACACGTCATACGCCTAAGTCTTGAGCGCGCCAATCGACTACGTAATCTCGTGGAGTCGTCCTACGTGTGCGACTCTGCGCGGCGTCATACTCCTTGTTTGGCACGCTCTGCCGCAGTCCCGCACCCATCGCGTTTTGAGCCAAATTCTCGACTCTCGCGGCGATTTCCGCTCGAGAATGAAAGCATTCGTCTAATCAGGAGATTGTTGTGCAGAAGCTTCTATTGCCGATGATTGGAATGCTCGCCATGGCATTGGCGAGTGGCTGCAACGGTGCAAAGTCCCCGGCGGCAGTCGCCACCGATGTGGTAGCGGCTCGTCAACAAGCCTCTACCGAGGTGACTAACGCCCGGAAGGATGCGGCGAAATCTCTCGATAGTGCTGCCGCGAACGTTGACGGCTCGTCCAAGAATCTCAACGATGTCGGCGCCAGAAACGCCTATGATGTGGCCGTTGCGCAGGCAGACGGCGATCATAACGTCGCGATCCAACAGTGCCTTGCTCTGACGGGGCAGGCGCAAAAGTCGTGCAAAGAGCGCGCGGACGCCGGTTATGACCAGGCGAAAACTCACGCCAACGTTACTCGTCTTTCGAACCTGCAATAAATATTTGATGTTTTGCAGGCTTGTCGACTGACCTTCCGCCTGTCCCGTTCGTCAAGACCCGCTCGCGTTTCTCGGACGGTTCGTATCGTATACTCGCTGCCAGCGAGAATCGCAAAACAACGAGAATCGATGACCCGACCGCGCACGCTGATCGCATCAATGGCTTTTCTGCTGAGCATGGCGGCCGCTGCGACATTTTCTGTCGCCGGCGCCGCAGACCCTCCGTCACGTTCGCGGCTTTTCAAGCCCTGGATCAATGGCGCCTCCGAGGGCGAGCCGCAGATGCAGCTGCAGCGCTACAACGACGACACCTACGTCATCCGCCAGTCGATCCGCACCAACTTCGAGGGGCCGTTTCTTTACCTGCTATTCGGCAGCGACCGCGTCCTGCTAATCGACACCGGAGCCGGCGGGTTAAAGGTGCGCCCGACCATCGACCGGGCCGTCGCCGAGTGGTCGGCCCGACATGGCCGGACTCAGATGCCACTGGTGGTCGCTCACTCCCACAGCCACGGCGACCATCACCAGGGAGACGCCGAATTTCAGGATCGACCGGATACCACGGTCGTCGGTCTGTACCCTAAGGACGTGGCGGACTTCTTCAAGATCGACGACTGGCCGAATCAGATTGTGTCGTATGAATTGGGTGGACGCGTACTCGATATCATTCCGACACCGGGGCACCAGTCGGCGCACATCATGATCTTCGATCGCAGCACGCGACTGCTGTTCTCGGGCGATTCGCTGGGTCCTTACCGTCTCTACATACCGATGAACGAGGCGAGGACTTATCGCGACAGCATCGACCGGGTCGCGGCCTTCACCAAGGACAAGCACGTATCCTGGATACTTGGCGCCCATATCGAAATGACCACGAAACCCGGGGAGCTAATCTCCGACGAGGCGCCTCAGCATCCCGATGAACATGTGCTTGAGATTGCCTACGCCAACCTGCCCGAGCTGCAGGCGGCGCTCCACGCCATGGGTGACAATGTGGCGCAGCAGGCCCACCGCGACTTCGTGATTTTTCCCAGGCCGGCGCGCGAACCGCAGCCCTTCGCGCCGAGTTCCCCATAGGCGCCGGGCCCTGCGCGCGGTATCCGGCCTACCTGCTCTGATACACCTCACGGATGGCATCCACCACGAAACTTGGCTGATCGAGCGGGATGTACTCTGAGCTCTTGTCGGAGAACAACTGCTTTGCGTTCGAAGACAGCCTAAGCCAGCTTGCCTGTTGGCGTGCGACCTCTTGCTGATATTTTTGCTGCACAGGATCGAGTTGACGCGTCGGGTCGAGCGAATGGACACCATGCTTACCGGTCGAGAGCACACGAATGGGGCTCGATCCCAATGGGCGACGATGGTGCTCCAGGTATTGCTCATCCACCGGCATTTGTTCCATCTCCGAGATGTAGCTGTCGTAGATCGCAACCTTGGTCTGCACCAGCTCGAGCAGCTTGGCGTTGAGCTCCGCCGACCACATCCGTTCCGGCAGGCCCCGGAAGAAGAACCCCTGCGCACAATTGCGGCCGGCGCCATCGGGACCCGCGGGTGCTTGAGGCAGCGGTTTGCCCGCGGCAATCGCGTCCCGGCACTCGCGCATTGAAGCGATCAATTTGGCGTGTCCCCGTCGCTCTTCGGGGCTGCTGACGATGTCGGCTTCGACCAGCACGAGGCCCGCCACCTCTGCCGGGTAGCGCGCTGCAAAGGTCCGTACATTGTCGCCGCCGAAAGCGTTCCCGACCAAAATATAGGGGCCCTGGAATCCAGCATGGCGGAGCGCGCTGCGGAGCTCAGCCGCGATCCGCACACTCGTGCGGGGCAACGGACCCGGATCACTGAAGCCGGCGCCCGCGCGATCATAGCTGCAGGCGCGTGTCATCTTCGCGACCTCCGGCTGCACAATCGTCCATACGGGTGCCCAGTCTCCCCAGCCCGAATCGAAGACAACGGTGGGCGAGCCTTTTCCCATGCAGTAGAAATTCAGCCGTGTTCCCGGGACGGTTACCAGTTGACCCGGCCGCGCATAGATCTCGTCTCCCGGAGCAGCGGGCGCAACGCTTTGTGCGCCAAGAAACAGGCAAATGGCGACTGCGGCACCCGGTACTTTCATCGTGATCTGCACCCAATACCTCAACGGATCCATAGATAGAGACCGTCGCGATCAGCCCAATATTACGCGATCGCCAACGGGAACTCCGTTCTGCCTTCGAGCAACTCCAGTCGGCGGAGAAAAAAGCTCGGCCAGATATTCCGAGCGGTTCTTGGCGCTTTGCCTGATGATACGTCTCGCTCATAGAATGGGCGCAACGACAAGAATCAGGGGAATGGCGATGAATGGGATGAAATTGACTGCCGGCTGGCTGGCTTCGCCGCTTTCTGTTGTGCGAACGACGCTCCTGGTAGCCGCCGCTTGGGTCATGCAGCCCGCCGTTGCCCAACTGGCGCCCCCTCCTGCAGTCATGGTGGATGATCCCATCCCCCATCGGACGGAAGGAGCGGGTCCATACAAACGGCTCATCCTTCGAGGTGCCTACCTGATCGACGGCACCGGGGCGCCGGCGCGCGGACCCATCGATCTGGTCGTCGAAGGAGACCGTATCAAGGAGATCAAGTTAGTCGGCGCGCCGGGCCGGATCGATGCGAAGCTGCGACCCGAGAAGGGCGACCACGAGATCGACATGTCCGGCTACTACATCATGCCGGGATTCATCGACACGCACGTGCACACCCTGTCGCTCAACCACCTGCAAAAGACGCCGACCGACTATATCTTGAAACTGTGGCTCATCAACGGCATCACCTCGGTGCGCGACCTTGGCCAGACCTTTCACCAACCCGACTGGCTGCTCGACATCAAAAGGCGCAGCGAGCGCAACGAAATAACGGCGCCGCGCATCGATGTCTATCCCTTCTTCGCCAACCTGCCCCATCCCTTCTCGACCGCCGAGGAAGCCAGGGCGCGCATCCGCGACTTTAAGAAACAGGGCGTCGACGGCGTCAAGTTCTTGGGCACACCGACGAGTCTTACCGTTGCGGGCATTGAGGAGGCACGTCGCGTGGGGCTGCGCACCACCATCCACAACGACCAGTTGCAGGTTTCGGAGGGCAACATCGTGTTCCTGGCCGAGCACGGGCTCCAAGGCATGGAGCACTGGTACGGACTTCCCGAATCCATGTTCGAGGATCGCTCAATCCAACATTATTCGAATAATTATATCTACGATGATGAACAGGACCGCTTTGGTGAGGCTGGGACTCTGTGGGCGCAAGCCGCGCCGCCGGGTTCCAAGAAGTGGGAGGAAGTCATGGACACACTCCTCAAACGACAGTTCATCATCACGCCGACCTTTGTGGCGTATCTCGCCAGCCGCGACCTGTGGCGCGCGATCCGCGCTCCTTGGCAGGACGAGTACGCGTTACCGGCCCTGTGGGACTACTGGCGACCCAACCCGCTGAACCACGGTTCCTTTTGGTTTGACTGGACCACTGAGCGTGAAATGGCCTGGCGTGAGAACTACCGCATCTGGATGCAGTTCATCAACGAGTACAAGAACCGGGGCGGCCTGGTGCCGGCCGGCGACGATGCGGGCTTTCTGTACAACCTGCCGGGATTCGGCTTCATCCAGGAGCTGGAGCTCCTGCGTGAGGCCGGCTTCACTCCGCTGGAAGTCATCCGTGCGGCCACGCAGAGCGGCGCGCGAGCCCTGGGGCACGAGGACCAGGTCGGCGCGCTCAAGCTCGGCATGAAGGCGGACATTATCGCCATCAAGGGCAATCCTCTGGCCAATCTCAAATTGCTATTTCCGACGGGCACCATCCGCTTGAATCCGCAGACTCAACATACGGAACACGTGGGCGGTATCGACTACATCATCAAGGACGGTATCGTCTATGACGGTCAGCAGTTGCGCGATGAAGTGAAAGCGATGGTGGCGAAACAGAAGGCGGAGCGCCACATTGGACCGGGTGTCATGCCGGTGGCTCAGGAATGACGCCCTTCGGGCTGAACCACTTTCAATGCGCGAAGTCGAACAGAGCTAAGGCGAACTCCAAGCGAGGGCAGCATGCGTAGGATATTCAGGCTATGGCGGATGAGCGGCAACGATCTTCGGCTTCTCTGGCAGGCACTTCGACACCCGAATCGACCGACTTGGCTGCTGCCGGCAACGTTCGCTTTGGTATTCTTCGCATTGGAGCCCCTGAATTTCGCGATTCCGATGCTGGGGCTGGTTGACGATCTCTTTCTACTGCCCTTGCTCCTACACGGCCTTGCAAAAATTGCGGTGTACGCAACGACGCTACCGTCAGCTTCGCGGTCGCGCGACGATCGCGTGGTATCGGTGCAATAGGTCCCGCGAAGTCTCAGCGCGCAGGCGTCAGAGCGTGATTTCCTCTACGTCTTGCAGCACTTTGTGCGCTGCGATCATGTCGAGACGGGCATCCTGGACCTCGGCGCACGGTACCTGGGCGAGATAGTCCGCACATTTCGCCACACGAGCAGCAACATTCCAGTGTTTCTCGCTTGTGTCGTCTGCGAGTATACCCACAAGCTTATCGAGCTCCTTGCGTACCACGGTAGCAGTATCTGCATAGCGTCTCGTTTCCGACGATGTGGATATGGACGCGTTTTGGTCGCGTAGTTTCCTGGACGCTTCCACCAGGGCCAGCTCGGCCTTAATCCGCAAGACGGCGCTCATCGTGGTCATAGGGCGACTTCATCGTAGGCGGCCTTAAAAGTCTTTGATGTAGTTCTCAGGATGTTCTCAATGATGGCCCGCGCCGCTCAAACTCTGCGTGCCGGTACTCCGAATTCTTGCGTACGATCAAATCAACTTTGATCGCGCTATCCAGACTCATGAGATCGAACATTGGCTGCGACTTGATCGCAAAACGCGCGGCATGCTCGTCGATGTAGAGGTCCGTAGAGAATGGCCTCGCGAGAGCGTCGACGCGCCGTTCCATGAGTGCGGCGACAAAGTTCATAGCAGGGACATGATTCGAAATTATAACCACGGGAATGCCCCTGCGATTTTCTTGACGACCGCTGCAAGCCTTTCGGCGCGAGGGCTCGGTTGACAGGCTATAGCCGTTAATTCTTAGTTTATTGACAGGCTATAACTACTCATTTATAGTAATAAAGACAAGTTATAGCTACTTGGAAACGCCATGCTACGTTCTTTACCCCTACAGCAGCTGGATAAGACGCTCAGCCCTTGGCGCTCTCTGCCGCGCTCCCGGCCGAGCGGCGGCTGGCTTCGCGCGATACGACACGCATTGGGCATGACCACGCGCCAGCTCGCCAAGGCCGTTGGGGTCACCCAAGCCGCCGTCGTGGACGCCGAGCGAACCGAAGCCAAAGGCGATATCACCCTCACGACATTGCAACGATACGCCGCGGCGCTCGGTTGCGAATTAACCTATGCGCTGGTGCCCAAGCGTCCGCTTCAGGAAGTAGTGGAGGAGCGGGCTGAGCGAATCGCGCACGACGAGGTCTCGCGCGTGAAACATTCCATGGCACTGGAAGATCAGTCAACGGGTCGGGAGCACTTGGAGCGCGAGATTGCGGAGCTGCGTAGGAAGCTCATGGAAGGCAAACGCTCACGGCTGTGGCAATGAGATTTGAGTATGCGCCTGACGCCACGCCCATTGACCTGGACGAGGCCAAAGGCCTTATCCCAGCTCATCTCACATTGCAGCGTGAGCTCAACGAGTACGAAGAAACAAACATTCTCGAGGCGACCGAATGGCTACTGGCGCGTCGCCGCGGCGACCCACTGGATGAGCGATTCATTCATGTCGTGCACGGCCGCATGTTCAATCAGACCTGGAAATGGGCGGGAAAGTCGCGTCGCACGGACAAGAATATAGGCGTGCCCTGGTTCGAAATTCCGGTGCGGCTACGTCAAATGCTCGGCGACGTTCGCGCTCAGATTCAGCATCAAGCCTACTCGCCTCTAGAGATTGCTGCCCGCTACCATCATCGCCTCGTCGCCATTCATGTATTCCCGAACGGCAACGGTCGACACGCGCGTCTTATGGCGGATTTGCTCCTCACAGAACTGGCAGCACAGCGATTCGAATGGGGCCGCGGTTCGCTGGTAGCTGCAAACGAGCTACGCGCGCGCTACCTCGCTGCACTCCGGGCGGCAGATGCTGGCGACTGTCAGCCCCTTCTTGCATTTTTGGAGAACGTGTGACTTCCCTGCGCGAACTCGTATTCATCAATCACGCGTGGCCGGAGGTGGTTAAACACCAGGAGGTCGGGACCAGACCGCGCCAGCGGCCGTTCATCAAAGGGACGCGGATAGGTGCCTCCGGACTCCGACGGCACGATGGAAGTGTCGATTTTTTTCATAGCGAATCAGTTTCCCCCGGGCCAGGCGCTAAAGCCCGAGGAGGGTCTTCAAGCGTGAGCGCGTTGCTTGAAGCGTGGCCCGCGGCACACTGCAAAGTTTCTTGGCGTTACGCGCCTTGCAATCGATGGTGCGCATTTGGTGAGGCAGCACGACGCCTTGGACGGCAAGCCCCGGTGGAATCAGAACTTCGAGGTCATTGCGCGCGCCATGAGCGCGGCCCCCATGGGCCGTGATGGCGCAGACCATGGCAAGGCCTAAGGTGCTTTGCAGCGGTTCAACCGACACCACCAGCGCGGGACGTCGCCCTTGTTGCTCATGGCCAACTGCGGCCTCCGCATCGATCTCCAGAATGTCCCCCGCGGCGATGGCCATCGGTTCGCCTTAAAACATTTCCTTGCCGCGCGGCGCACCGAAATCGATGTCGCCCAAGCGCTGTCGCTTGGCCCGCTTCAATGCCGTGACCAGATCGCGATGAGTGAAGGGAGTGACTTCTTCGGCCTTTTCGATGATGAGCTTTGCACCGTCAAAATGAAATTCGACGTGCTCGCCTTCGCTCAAGTCCATCTGCTTCGCAATCGCGGAAGGAATCCGAAAAGCAAGGCTGTTGCCCCATTTCAAAACGGATTGTCCGGACATCATGGCCTCATAAGAGTTAATACGCCGTATAGCCATAGTATATACATTGTTGAAATTTGGCAAGCCTACATTCACTAGCGGACGTGATGGCGGATTTCGGTCAGGCGTTCGGTCGCGAGGCGTCGCGGCTCACTTGCGCTGGGCGAAACTGGGAAATTGGTGCACTAAAGGGGCTCGAAATTGAGGTCCGGGCGAGATTCCGGCCGGCCAGCCGGACAATTGGCTTGGTCATTTGCCGTCTCGTGGACGCCGGAATTGTACGATGTCGCCCCTTCGCCATTTGGCGCCCAAGGACGCCGCGGTTACAAGGTATCGCCCGTTAATGCAACGGAACCACCGGCGCTCAAATCGAGGCTAATTCATTGATTTAGAAGGGTAAATTGGTAGCGGGGGTAGGATTTGAACCTACGACCTTCGGGTTATGAGCCCGACGAGCTGCCAGACTGCTCCACCCCGCACCAGAGAGCCGCACATTGTACCGGGCCAGGCAGCTAAAGCAAGTTGGGCCAAACCGCTTAAGTCTTCATTTCTTGTCCAATTCCATCATCTTGCGGAATGCCGGACGGTCGATGGCGCGTGCGGCATATGCCTTCATCACCGGCGTGTCCTTGATCATTTTCGCCATCAACATGAAATGCACGCCGCCGCCCAGCATGATGTCCAGCGCCGAGAATTCATCGCCCAGAAAATATTTGCGCGACGCGAGATGCTTGTTCAGCACCTCCTCCACTTCATCGGCCGGCGCCCAGCCCATGGCGCCAAACACATGCTTGATGTCGAAGCGGCGCGAGAGCAGCGCCGGCTCCATCACGCCGGGGCGATAGGCCAGCCACGACAGGTACTCACCGCGCTTCGGTTCCCCCGCGGCGGGGCCCAGCTTTTTCTTGCGGTATTTGTCGGTCAGATACAGCGCGATGGCGCTGCCTTCGAACACCACATCATCGCCGTCGGCCAACGCCGGCACCTTGCCGTGAGGATGCGGATTCGCCGGGTCGCGCGAGCCGCTGCCATCCATGTGTCGAAAATCCACCACTTTAGGTGTATACGGCACCTCGAGTTCTTCGAGCAGCCAGACGATGCTGCCGGATCGGGTCTGCGGCGAGTGATATAGCGTGATCATGGTCCTCTCCCCCAGCGTCGGCATGTGATATCGATCGGCTCGAGCATTCGCCCTACTGCAGGGCCCGCTGACAGATCTGCAGCAGTGTTCCGGGAATGACCCCCAGCGCAAATGCCAACAGCGCATTCGCGCTCAAGACCGTGCGCATCAGCACGGATCCGCCGATGCTCGAGGTCTCGGTGGGCTCATCGAAGTACATGAGCTTGACGATGCGCAAATAGAAATAGGCGCCCACCACCGAGAACAGAACCGCGACCACGGCCAGCCAGACCATGTGCACGCCCAAGACGGCCTGGATCACACCGAGTTTTGCCCAGAAGCCGATGAACGGTGGCACGCCGGCGAGGCTGAACATGAGGATGGCCATCATGCCGGCAAACCACGGACTGCGCGCGTTGAGGCCCTTGAAGTCGGTGATCTTGTCGGCTTCGAATCCCTGCTTCGCCAGCAGCAAAATCATGCCGAACGCGCCGCCGGCGACCAGGATGTAACTGATCATATAGAACATCGCGGCCTGATAGCCCTGCGCCGTACCCGAGAGAATGCCCAAGAGCACGTAGCCCACGTGCGAAATGGTCGAGTACGCCAGCATGCGCTTCAAATTTGTCTGCGCAATGGCAACGATGTTGCCGATGGTCATCGACAGGACCGACAGCACCACCAGCATCTGGCTCCAATCCGGCTGCGAGGCGCCCAATGCCTCCGGCAGCAGGCGCATGGCCAGCGCGAATGCAGCAAGCTTGGAAGCCGTGCCGATAAACACCGTCACGCAGGTGGGCGAGCCTTCGTACACGTCCGGTATCCACATGTGAAAGGGCACGGCGCCGAATTTAAAGCCCACGCCGACGATCAAGAACGCAATGCCGAACAGGAGGCCGATGTTGTTGCCGATGCCGGTGGTGCGCACGGCCGTCGCGATCTGCGCCAGTTCCAAGCTGCCCGTGACGCCATAAACAATGGACATGCCGTACAGCAAGGTTCCCGACGCCATGGAACCCAGCACGAAATACTTGATGGCCGACTCCGCCGCGATGCCTGAATCGCGGTCAAACGCCACCATGGCATACAGGCACAGCGACATCAGCTCCAACCCCAGGTACAGGGTAATGAGACTCGCGGCCGAGATCAGCACCATGCCGCCGACGGTGGCGAACAGTCCCAGCACAAAGTATTCGCCCTTGAGGATCAAGCGGCGCTGCAGATAGTCGGTGGAGTACACGAACACGGCGGCCACGATCAAGATCATGGCGATCTTCAGGACCTGCGCCATGCGATCCAGTTCGAACAGACCGCCGAGCGCCAGGATCTTGGTCGGCAGCGGCTGCATCGCGACCAGCACCGCGGTGACAATCAAGCTCACGATCGCCAGCCACCCAGTCCAGCGGCGCTGTGCTTCATTCAGCATTAAGTCCAGGATCAAAATGGCGCAGGCAGCCAGCGACAGGAAAATCTCCGGCCAGGCATACACCAGGCCTGAATTGAAGAAGCTCGGATTGAATGCGCCTGGGATCATACGTACCTTAGAGTGCAACCTTCGAGATGAGCAGTTGCTCGGCCAGATGCTGCGTCGTCGCCCGCATCACATCGAGAAGCGGTGCCGGCCACAGTCCCACCCACAGCACCGCCAGGGCGAGCGCCCCCAACACCAAGAACTCGCGGCCGTTCATGTCCTTGAGCGCCGCCACCTTCTCGTTCGCCACCTCGCCGAAGATCACGCGCTTCACCAGCCACAGCGTGTAGGCCGCGCCGAGAACCAGCGTGATGGCCGCGAAAAATGCGTACCAGACATTCGCCTTGAATGCCGCCAAAATCACCAGAAACTCGCCCACGAATCCCGAGGTTCCCGGCAGACCGGAATTCGCGAGTGCGAACAGCACCATGAAGGCTGCAAACTTCGGCATGGTGTTGACCACGCCCCCGTAGGCCGATATCTCGCGGCTATGCACGCGGTCGTACATCACGCCCACGCACAGGAACATCGCGCCGGAGACCAGGCCATGCGAGAGCATTTGCACCACGGCGCCGTCCAACCCCAACTCGATGCCGCTGGTCTTGCCGGTGTGCGCGACGATTTGAAAGGCGATGAACATCCCTAAGGTGACGAAGCCCATGTGCGCAATCGATGAATAGGCAATGAGCTTCTTCATGTCGCGCTGCGCGAGGGCCACGAATCCGATGTAGACCACGGCGATCAGCGACAGCGTAATGATCAGCCAATCCAGTTCCCGGCTGGCATCGGGCGCAATCGGCAGCGAGAAGCGCAAGAAGCCGTATCCGCCCATTTTCAACATGATGGCGGCCAGCACCACCGAGCCGCCCGTGGGGGCCTCGACGTGCGCATCGGGCAACCAGGTGTGCACCGGAAACATCGGCACTTTCACGGCGAAGGCCGCGAAGAAGGCGAGAAAAATGAAAATCTGTTCCCGCAGGGTGAGCGGCAGGTGCTGAAACGCCGCCAGCTCATAGCTGCCCGACTTCAAGTACAGGTAAATGAGCGCCACCAGCATCAACAGCGAGCCGATGAAGGTATAGAGGAAGAACTTGATGGTGGCATACACGCGCCGCGGTCCGCCCCACACGCCAATGATGATGAACATTGGCAGCAGCATCGCCTCCCAGAACACGTAGAACAGCACGCCGTCGAGCGCCGCGAACACCCCGATCATCAGACCCTCGAGGATCAGGAACGCCGCCATGTACTGCGCCACGCGCTTCTCGACGTTTTGCCAGCTGGCGATCACGATGAGCACCGTGGTGAAGGTGGTCAGCAGGATCAGCGGCATCGAGATGCCATCGACGCCGATGTAGAACTGCGCATGGATGGTCGAAATCCAGGGCGAGCGTTCCACGAACTGCATTTCAGCCGTTCCGGTCTTGAACCAGCTCCACAGCGGTATGCTCAAAATGAACGTCAACCCGCTCACCGCCAGCGACAGCCACTTGGCGAGCGTGACCCGGTGACCCAAGGCCACCACCACGAAACCGCCCACGATGGGCAGCCAGATCAGCCAGGACAAGAGGTGAGTGCTCAAGCTCATCGCCAGATCAGCCAAAGGAGCAGTGCGGCCAATCCCAAGATCATGGCAAAGGCGTAGTGATACAGGTAGCCCGACTGCGCATAGCGCATGACCGATCCCAACCAGCCGACCGTGCGCGCGCTGCCGTTGACCAAGCCGTCGTCGATCACGAGCTGATCGCCGACCCGCCACAGACCGCCGCCGAGCAGTCGCGCGCCGGCCATGATGACGTGTTCATTGAACCAGTCGAAGCCGAATTTATCGATCAAAATGTTGTACAGCCATTTGAACTTCGCTTCCGCCGCGTCCGCCCACGTCGGCCGCCACAAAAAGAAGATATAGGCCGTCAACACGCCCAAGCCGGCGAGCCACACGGGCGGCGCCAGAAAGGCCGACAGCACAAAGGAGGCGGAACCGTGGAATTCTTCACCGACCCTCTCCAGCACATTGTTGGCCGGAGAGACGAAAATGGAGCCGTCGAAGAAATGGCCGAACAGCATCGGCTTCACCGTGAACCAGCCGATGATGGCGGAGGGAATTGCCAGCAGGATCAGCGGCACGGTCACCACCCAGGGACTCTCGTGCAAATGTTCCTGCGTGTGATGGTCCATGCGCTCCTTTCCGAGGAACGTCATGATGAACATGCGGAAGGTGTACAGCCCGGTGACGAACACGCCCGCGACCACGCAGAAGTAGGCGTAAGTCTGGCCCACCCGATGCGAGGCGTGCACCGCTTCAATGAGCGAATCCTTGGAGAAAAACCCCGAAGAGCCGGGAAATCCGATCAGCGCCAGACAGCCGATGAGACAGGTCCAATAGGTAATCGGCATGTACTTTCGCAGTCCGCCCATCTTGCGCATGTCCTGCTCGTGGTGCATGGCGATGATGACCGAACCGGCCGCGAGGAACAGCAGCGCCTTGAAGAAGGCGTGCGTCATGAGATGAAAAATGCCGGCGCCATACGCCGAGACCCCCAGCGCCACCGTCATGTACCCCAGCTGCGACAGCGTCGAGTACGCCACCACACGCTTGATGTCATTGGCGACGATGCCGATCAGACCCATGAAGAACGCGGTGGTCGAGCCGATGATGAGCACGAAGGACAACGCGGTTTCGGATAATTCGAACAGCGGCGACATGCGCGCTACCATGAAAATCCCGGCGGTCACCATGGTGGCCGCGTGGATCAATGCCGAGATCGGCGTGGGGCCTTCCATCGAATCCGGCAGCCAGATATGCAGCGGCACCTGCGCCGACTTGCCCATGGCGCCAATAAACAGGCAAATGCAGGTGAAGGTGATCGCCGACCAGCTCACCGAGTTCGTGACGTGGATCTGCGCGGCGGCGATTTGGCCGGCATGCCCGAACACCGTGGCGTAGTCCAAGGACCCGGTATAGCGCAGCACCGCGGCAATGCCGAGCACGAAGCCGAAGTCTCCGACCCGGTTCACCAAAAAAGCCTTCAGGCTGGCGAAGATGGCAGTAGGCCGCTTGTACCAAAACCCGATCAGCAGATACGAGACCACGCCCACCGCTTCCCAGCCGAAAAACAACTGCAGAAAATTATTCGCCATCACCAGCATCAGCATCGAAAAGGTAAACAGCGAGATGTAGCTGAAAAAGCGCTGATAGCCGTCGTCGTCGGCCATGTAGCCGATGGTGTAGATGTGCACCATCAAGGAGACGAAGCTCACCACCGCCATCATCATGGCCGAGAGATGATCGATCAAAAATCCCACATTGAGCTGCAGGCCATCGCTCAACAGCCAGGTGTACACCGTGCCGTTGAAGGTCGGCATGCCCTCGAAGAGCTGCTGATACAGCACGTAGAAAGACAGCGCGCAGGAGATGGCCACGCCCAAAATGGTGACGCTGTGCGCGCCCGCCCGGCCGACCTGCTTGCCGAACAGGCCCGCGATCAGACAGGCGATCAGCGGCGCTAACACGATGGTGAGATAAATTGACTGCATTCTTCTTAGCCCTGAAGCGTGTCGAGATCCTCGACCTCGATGCTGCTGCGTTCGCGGAACAGCACCACCAAAATCGCCAGACCGATCGCCGCCTCGGCTGCCGCGACGGTGAGGATGAAAAATACGAAGATCTGGCCGGCGATGTCGCCGCGAAAGCGCGAGAACGCAACGAAATTGAAATTCACGGCGAGCAGCATGAGTTCGATGCACATCAACAGCACGATGATGTTCTTGCGGTTCAAAAACACGCCCGCCACCGCAATGGCAAACAAAATTCCCGACAGCGCCAGCACGTAAGTGAGGGAAATCACAATTTCTTCTCCGAGGCCATTTTGACCAGCCGGACGCGATCCTTTGCCCGCACGGCCACCTGCTTCGCGATGTCCTGCGGCTTGCCGCCCTTGCGTTGCCGCAAGGTCAGGACAATGGCCGCGATGCTCGCCACCAGCAGGATTACCGCCGCGACCTGCGCGGGGTAGGCATATCGGGTAAAGAGCTGCACGCCGAGATCACGCGTGTTCGAATAGTCCGCCGCGATCGCCGGCGCGGTCTTCAAGGCCGCGCCGCCCAGATGCTTGACGACGATCACGTTGATCATCGCAAAGACCACGAAGCCCGCCACCGCCACGGTCAGCGGCCAGTAGCCAACGAAGTCCTTGCGGATCTGCTCCAGATTGACATCCAGCATCATGACCACGAACAGGAACAGCACCATCACGGCGCCCACATACACCAGCACGAGAACAATCCCTAAAAACTCCGCATCGAGCATCACCCAAATGATCGCGCTGTTGAAGAAGCACAGCACCAATAACAGCGCCGAGTACACCGGGTTTCGCGACAGAATCACCCCCAAGGCCGCGCCAACCAGCACGGTGGCGAAAATAAAGAACAAGATCGTCGGAAACATCAGCGATACCGCGCATCGGCGGCCCGATCCGCCGCAATCATGGCTTCGTACCGCTCGCCGATCCCGAGCAGCTTATCCTTGCTCATGATGTTCTCGCCGCGCTTCTCCATGTGGTACTCGTGGATCCGCGTCTCGACGATGGCATCCACAGGGCACGCCTCTTCGCAAAAGCCGCAGTAAATGCACTTGAACAGATCGATGTCATAGCGCGTGGTGCGGCGCGTGCCGTCGCTCGCCACGTCCGATTCAATTGTGATCGCCAGCGCCGGACACACCGCCTCGCACAGCTTGCAGGCAATGCAGCGCTCCTCGCCATTGGGATAGCGCCGCAGCGCGTGCAGGCCGCGAAAGCGGCTGCTCTGCGGTGCCTTCTCTTCCGGGTAGTTCAAGGTGATCTTGGTCGCGAACATGCTTTTCAAGGTTACCCAGAGACCCTGCAACAGCTCCCAGAGCAGGAATGTCTTGATAAAGCTGCGAATGCTTTGCATCAGCTTTTCCACGGACCGACATGGGCATAGGCCATGACGCCCTCAACCAATAGCCAAATGAGCGTCACCGGAATCAGCGCCTTCCAGCCCAAGCGCATGATTTGATCGTAGCGGTAACGGGGAAAGGTCGCGCGAAGCCACAGAAACGAGAACATGAAAAAGAACACCTTGGGCGCGAGCCAGAAAAAGCTCGGTTGCGCGAGCCAGGCGTCCGCGGGCAGCCAGCCATCGAGCGGCGACAGCCAGCCGCCGAAGAAGAAAATCGCCGTCAGGGTGGAAATCAATATCATGTTCACGTATTCGGCGACAAAGAACAGCGCGAACGCCATGCCGGAGTAGTCGACGTGGAACCCGGCGACGATTTCCGATTCGCCTTCGGCCACGTCAAAAGGCGCACGGTTGGTCTCCGCCACGCCGGAAATGAAATACACGATGAACAGCGGGAACAGCCAGGTCCAGTTCCAACCGAACATGCCCGACTGCCGATGGATGATTTCGCCGATGTTCAGGCTCCCCGAAGCCATGAGCACGCCCACCATGGCAAAACCCATTGCGATTTCGTAGGCCACGATCTGCGCCGCCGAGCGCATTGCGCCCAAGAAGGCGTACTTAGAATTCGCCGCCCATCCCGCCAAAATGATGCCGTAGACGCCCATCGAGGTAAGCGCCAACACATAGAGGAGTCCCGCATCGATATTCGCGAAGGCATGCTCGGGACGCAACGGGATCACCGCCCACAGCGCGAGTGCCGGAACCAAGGCCAGGAAGGGTGCCACGCGAAACAAAAATCCGTTGGCGTCCGCCGGGATCATGATTTCTTTGAAAATCAGCTTCATCACGTCTGCGAATGGCTGGCCAAAACCCCACGGGCCGACGCGATTCGGCCCTCGGCGGTACTGCATCCAACCGATGACTCTGCGCTCGGCCAGCGTGTAGAACGCCATGACCAAAATGATCTGAAATCATGACGATCAGGGTCTGCACCGCCAACAGCAACGGCGTGGTCCAGTACGGCGTGATGTAGCCGGAGATCCAATCGCGTAGCGGCGTCCAATCCCACATGGCTAGATGACGGCGCGGGTCAGGCGCCCGTCCTTGGTTTTTTGCAAGGGTTCAGAGCCGCGCACCAAGAGATCGCTTTGGTACGGCGGAATGTCGACCCAGGAGCCCTTGGGAATAGCGCCGTTCGGGATGGTGCCGCGCGCCACCGCCGCGGCCTCGAGTCGCGCGCCGCACAGTGTCTTCAAGGCGTCGCGGATCTCGTCCGAACTGTTGTAGTCGATGCCGTGCAGGCTCAACAGGTTCGCGAGCACTCGCAGCACCTTCCATCCGGGCCGGGCCTCGCCCGGCAACTTCGCCGCTCCTGCCCAGCTTTGCCAGCGCCCTTCCGCATTCACGTAGGTGCCGGAGGTTTCGGCAAAGGTGCCGATGGGCAGCACCACATGCACCACGCCGCGCAAGGATTCGGGCAAATGCGAGGTGACGGCAATGACCAGGTCGGCGGACGCCAGCGCCCAGGGATCGACGCCCAAATCGTTGGCCGGATCGATGGCGCCCAACAGCACATAGGCCTTGAGCGGCGAATCCAACATGGCACGCGCGGACAAGCCAGCGGCCTCGAGCGGTGCGCCGCCCGATACCCGATGCGGCACGGCGCCTGCTAGATACGCGCCGGCGGCATTGGGGCCCTCCGTGATGCAGCCGACGCCGGCGCCGCACAGCTCCGCCAGCGCCGCGCTCAGGGCCTGCAACTGCGAGTACGCCGGATGACGCTGCGCCAAGGTTCCCAAAATCACGGCGCGCCGCGATCCATGCGACAGCGCGGCGACCAGCGATTTGTGCGCATCCGTCACGCCGGCGGCACCGACGCCCGCCGGCACCGGCTTATTGGCCGCGCCGGCAGCGGCATGCACCAGGGCGGTGAGCTGCGCGACCAAGTCTGTTTCAGCCAGGTAGCCTGCAACCGGGAACATGTAATCGAAGCGCCGCGGATTCAAGAACGCCACCTGCGTGCCGCTCTTGATCGCCGCCTTGCGAAGGCGATGCGCGAGCATCGGCATTTCATGACGTAGATCCGAGCCCACGATGAGCACGCCCTCGAGGTGTTCAACCTCGGCAATTTTGAGTCCCAGATGCGGATAGGCCGCCTCATTTTCCTGGGCGCGAAAATCCAGCTGCCGCAAACGATGATCGATGTTGCCGCAGCCCAAGCCGCGCGCAATTTGCGCCAGCAGATATAGCTCCTCGACCGTGGCCATGGGCGATGCCAGGTAGCCGGTGGCCGCTGGGCTCGCCGCGGCGGCGCGCTGCAAGCCCTCCGCGGCGGCATTCAGCGCCACCTCCCAGTCGACCGCCTGCAAGGTGCCGTCGATGCGCAGCATGGGCTGGCTGACTCGATCGGCGGAATAGATGCCCTCGAAGCCGAAGCGATCGCGATCGGCGATCCAGGTTTCATTCAACTCCTCATTCTCGCGCGGCACCATGCGCATCAGCCTGCCGCGCAGCACATGCGCGTACAAGTTGGTGCCGAAGGCATCATGCGGCGACACCAGCGCGGCTTGAGTCATCTCCCAGGCACGCGCGCGGTAGCGGAACGGTTTGTTGTTGAGCGCGCCGACGGGGCAAAGATCAATGATGTTCGCGGACAGCTCATGATCGACGCTGTGCTCGATATAGGTGCCGATTTCCATGTGCTCGCCGCGTCCGGTCGCACCCATTTGCGGATAACCCTGGATCTCCGCACCGAAGCGCACGCAGCGAGTGCAATGAATGCAGCGGGTCATGTCGGTGGAGACCAAGGGACCCAGGTTCTTGTCCTTGACCACGCGCTTGCCTTCGCTGAAGCGCGAAATGTCGCGACCGAAGCCCAAGGCCAGATCCTGCAGCTCGCACTCGCCGCCCTGATCGCAGATCGGGCAATCGAGCGGATGATTGATCAGCAGAAATTCCATGGTGGCGCGCTGCGCCGCCACCGCCTTCGGCGAACGCGTGAACACCTTCATGCCTTCGGTCACGGGCGTCGCACAGGCCGGCAAGGGCTTGGGCGCCTTTTCCACCTCGACCAGGCACATGCGGCAGTTGGCCGCCACGGTCAGTTTCTCGTGGTAGCAAAAGCGCGGAATATAAATGTCCGCCGGATCGGTGACCTGCATGATCATCTGGCCCTTGCGGGCCTTGAGCGCGACGCCGTTGACTTCGATGTTGACCGTATCGTCTGCCATGACTTTAAGCCGCGACGGCCGGCCGGCCGTCCAGTTGCGTGGCGCTCTCCACGAGCGAGCGCCCCTTGTGCTCGATCATGTATTGAAATTCGGGCTTGAAGTGCTTCAAGAAGCTCTGCACCGGCCAGGCCGCCGCGTCGCCCAGCGCACAGATGGTATGGCCTTCGATGCGATTCGCCACATCGAGCAACAGGCCCAGATCCTCGCTTCTGCCCTCCCCGGCAATGATGCGTTTCAGCATGCGATCCAGCCAGCCCGTGCCTTCACGGCAGGGTGTGCACTGGCCGCAGGACTCCGACATGTAGAAGCGCGCCAGGCGCTCGAGCGCGCGCACCATGCACGTGGTTTCGTCCATGACGATGACCGCGCCGGTGCCGAAGGAGGAGCCGGCCTTCTTCAGCGAGTCATAGTCCATGTTGGTGTTCCACATGATCTCGGCGGGCAGCACCATGCAGGAGGAGCCGCCGGGAATCACGGCTTTGAGCTTGCGGCCCTTCCACACGCCGCCCACCAGATCCATCAGATCCTTGAAAGGGATCCCCATGGGCAGTTCAAAGTTGCCGGGCCGCTCCACATGGCCGGAGACCGAAAAAATCACGGTGCCGCCGGAGTTTACCGGACCCAAACCGGCAAACCAGGCCGCGCCCTTGCGCATGATGGTGGGCACGGACGCGAAGCTCTGCGTATTGTTGATGGTGGTCGGCTTGCCGAACAAACCAAAGTTGGCCGGGAACGGCGGCTTGAAACGCGGCTTGCCCGGCTTGCCCTCGAGGGATTCGAGCAACGCGGTCTCTTCGCCGCAGATGTAAGCACCGGCGCCGATGAAGGTGTGCAGATCGAAGTCCACGCCCGAGCCCATAATGTTCTTGCCCAGAAGGCCGGCCGCATAGGCTTCCGCCAGGGCCGCCTCGAAGCGCGGGATGGGCTCGGCCAAAAATTCGCCGCGAATGTAGTTGTAGCCCACGGTGGCGGTCATGGCGTAACCGCCGATCGCCATGCCTTCAATGATGGAGTGCGGATTGAAGCGCAGGATCTCGCGATCATGGGCGGTGCCGGGCTCGGACTCGTCCGAGTTGCACACCACGTATTTTTGCACCGGAGAGCTGCGCGGCATGAAGCTCCATTTCACCCCGGTCGGAAACGCCGCGCCGCCGCGGCCGCGCAGACCCGAGGCCTTCACTTCATCGATGATCTTTTCGCGCGGCGTCTGCTCGCGCAGGATTTTCTCCCACGCCTGATAGCCGCCGAATTGCCGGTACACCTCGAGCGTCCACGAGCGCTCGTATTTGAGCGCTTCGAATAACACCAGGTTCTGCTCGTAGGGCATCAGCGGCTCTCTATCTTCAAGTCAATTCGTCCAGGATCTTGTCAATGCTCTGCGGCGTGAGATTCTCATGATAGACATGATCCACCATCATCATCGGCGCCCCGCAGCACGCGGCCAGGCACTCTTCTTCGCGCTTCAAATAAATACGCCCGTCCGGGGTGCTGTCGCCGGTCTTGATGCCGAGTTTGTTCTCGATGTGATCGACGATTTCCTGGGAGCCGCGCAGCATGCAGGAAATATTGGTGCACACCGAAATGTGATGGCGGCCCACCGGCTTGGTCTCGAACATCGAATAAAAGGAGGCGACCTCGTACACCAGGATATTCGGCAGCTCCAGGTACTCGGCGACCGCATCCATGAGATCGGTGCTCAGAAACCCCTTGTTTTCGTGCTGAGCGGCGTGCAGGGCTGAAATCACGGCGGACCGCTTGCGATCGGACGGAAACTTGGCCACCCAATGATCAATCTCTTCGCGTACATGCTCCGACAATTTCGCGCTCATCGGTCGATCTCGCCGAACACAATGTCCTGGGTGCCGATGATCGCCACCACATCCGCCAGCATATGGCCGCGCACCATCTCATCGAGCGAAGCCAGGTGCGCAAATCCCGGCGGCCTGACTTTGAGCCGGTAAGGCTTGTTCGCACCGTCCGACACCAGATACACGCCGAGCTCGCCCTTGGGCGCTTCCACCGCGGCATACACCTCGCCCTCCGGCACGCAATAGCCTTCGGTCATCAATTTGAAATGGTGGATCAGAGATTCCATGTCGCCCTTCATTTCCTCGCGCCGCGGCGGCCGCACCTTGCGATCATCGATCATCACCGGCCCGGGATTCGCCTTGAGCCACGCCACGCATTGCTCGATGATGCGATTCGATTGGCGCAATTCTTCGACCCGCACCAGGTAGCGATCGTAACAATCGCCGTTGCGCCCGACGGGAATGTCGAAATCCAATTGATCGTACACATCGTAGGGCTGCTTTTTGCGCAGGTCCCACTCGACGCCGGAGCCGCGCAGCATGGGTCCCGAGAATCCCAGCTGCATGGCGCGCTCCGCACTGACCACGCCGATATTGACCGTGCGCTGTTTCCAAATGCGGTTGTCGGTCAACAGCGCTTCATATTGATCCACATTCGCCGGAAAGCGCTTGGTGAAATCCGCGATGAAATCGAGCAATCCGCCCGAGCGCCGGGCATTTAGGCGGTCGACTTCCTTTTTGCTGCGCCACTGCGAATACGGGTATTGCGGCATCGTTTCCGGCAGGTCGCGATAGACGCCGCCTGGGCGATAGTAGGTCGCGTGCATGCGCGTGCCGGAGACCGCCTCGTAGCAATCCATGAGATCCTCTCGCTCGCGGAAGCAATACAGGAACACGGTCATGGCGCCGATGTCGATGGCATGCGCGCCCAGCCACATCAGATGATTCAAAATGCGCGTGATCTCATCGAACATCACGCGGATGTACTGCGCGCGCAGCGGCGGCTGAAGAGCCAGGAGCTTTTCGATCGCCATGACATAGGCGTGCTCGTTGCACATCATGGAGACGTAATCCAACCGGTCCATGTAGCCGATCGACTGGTTGAACGGCTTGCTCTCCGCCAGCTTCTCGGTCGCACGATGCAGCAGTCCCACATGCGGATCGGCCTTTTGAATCACCTCGCCGTCCAGCTCCAGCACCAGGCGCAGAACCCCGTGCGCAGCCGGATGCTGCGGACCGAAATTCATGGTGTAGTTGCGGATCTCAGCCATCGGTCTTGGCAATGCTGGTGGTGTGGACGGGCGCGTTGGTTAGCGCCGGATCGTAGCGGTTGTCGTGGCGGATGACCTTGGGCACGAGCACGCGCGGATCGATGGTCACCGGCTGATAAACCACGCGGCCCTTCTCCGGGTCGTAGCGCACTTCGACATTGCCGGAGAGCGGGAAATCCTTGCGAAACGGATAGCCGATGAAACCGTAGTCGGTGAGCAGGCGGCGCAGATCCGGATGGCCCCTGAACATGATGCCGTAGAGGTCAAAGGCCTCGCGTTCGAACCAATTCGCCCCCGCCCAAATATCGGTGACCGAGTCCACCATGGGCGCATCGTCATCGGGGCAGAACACCCGCAGGCGCAGCCGCTGATTCAAGGAGATCGACAGCAGGTGATAGACCGCTGCAAAGCGCCGACCCGGGGCGGCCGCATCGATGCGCTGCCCGCCGCGCGCGACGCCGCGGCTGAATCCGGAAGAGGTCGCGGTCTCGGTGTTCCATTCATCGCGGCCGTGCGACAGATAGTCCACGCCGCACACATCCATGCACATTTCAAACTTGAGCTCCGGCGCCTCGCGCAGCACCTGCGCCACCGCTTTGAGCTCAGCCGCCGGCACCTCGTAGGTCAGCTCGCCGGTGTGATTGGCCACCGCCGTGAGCTTGCCGGGCAGCGCGGCGGTGATCGCTTGCGCCAGAGCTTCGAGGCGGGTCGGTGTTGCAACCGCCGCCGTGGTGCTTGGGTCTGCGCTCATCGGATAATCGCCTTGTTGCGGCGAATCTTGTTCTGCAGCTGGATGATGCCGTACAGCAGCGCCTCCGCCGTGGGCGGACAGCCGGGCACATACACATCGACGGGGACGATGCGGTCGCAGCCGCGCACCACCGCGTAGGAATAATGATAGTAGCCGCCGCCATTGGCGCAGGATCCCATGGAGATCACCCACCGCGGCTCGGTCATCTGGTCGTAGACCTTGCGCAACGCCGGCGCCATTTTATTCACCAGCGTGCCGGCCACGATCATGACGTCGGACTGGCGCGGGCTCGGTCTAAAAATGATGCCGAAGCGATCCTGATCGTAGCGTGCCGCGCCGGCGTGCATCATTTCCACCGCACAACACGCCAACCCAAAGGTCATCGGCCAGAGCGATCCGGTGCGAGCCCAATTGATGAGCTTATCGACCGTGGTGACTTCGAAGCCGCGCGCGGTATTGTCGGCTTCTAATCCCATTCCAAGGCCCCTTTCTTGTAGTCATAGGCCAGGGCCACCACCAGCACCAGGGCGAAAATCAGCATGGCCAGGAGGCCGAACGTGCCGGTGATTTTGAGCGATACCGCCCAGGGAAAGAAAAACGCGATCTCCAGATCGAACACGATGAAGATGATGGCGACGAGGTAGTAGCGGACGTCGAATCGCATGCGCGAGTCCTCAAAGGCCTCGAAACCGCACTCGTAAGGGGAGAGTTTTTCAGAATCCGGGCGCCGCGGACCCAATATCCAACCGACGGTAAACAGCGCCAGGCCCAACACCGTGGCCAAACTCAAGAAAATTAAAATCGGTAAGTACTGTCGCAACATTATCAACGCCGTTGACTACACGGATTGACCATAATTGTATCAGGCGCAACGATGTTGCGTCGCGCGGAACCATCCATTTCCCGCGCAAAATACTGGTGCCGACGGCCGGACTCGAACCGGCACAGGTTGCCCCACTAGCCCCTCAAACTAGCGCGTCTACCAATTTCGCCACGTCGGCTGATCTATGGCCTGACGGCCAAAATTTTCCCGGGGTTCGCCGAGCGAACCCCGCAAATTAGCGGCGCTGCGCGCCGGCAAGAAAAATTCACTCACTGCCCGATCACTTCGGAGGCGGCGTCGGATTGGCCGGCTGCGGCGCGGTCACGGGTTGTGGCGGCGGTGTGGGCGTCAGCGCCGGCGAGGGTGCTTTGCTCGGCGCAGCGGCAGCAGCAGCCGCGGCGCGCTCCAGCACCGAGTTCGGCTGCGCGGGCGCATGCGAGCCGAGATACGCCAACGTCAAACTGGTGACAAAGAACAAGCCCGCAAACACCGCGGTCAACTTTGAAAACAAGGTGCTCGTTCCGCGCGCACCGAACACCGTGCCCGATGCGCCTGAGCCGAATCCGGCGCCCGCTTCGGCGCCCTTGCCCCGCTGCAGCAGCACCAGTCCGATGATCATCAGTGCAAGCAGTACATGCACGCCCAAAATCAAACCACGCAGCATAAAAAAATCTCTTTAGTGGCGAACGGCCGCAGCCGCGCAAATCTGTCGAAACTCATCGGCGCTCAATGACGCGCCGCCTATCAATCCACCGTCCACGTCGGGCATGGCGAAAAGCTCTGCCGCATTGCCCGCCTTGACGCTGCCGCCGTACAGGATGCGCAGATGGCCCGCCATCTTAGCATCATGGGCCGCAATCCGGCTCCGCAGGTAGGCATGGACGTCTTGCGCCTGCTGCGGTGATGCGGTGCGTCCGGTGCCGATCGCCCACACCGGCTCATATGCGAGCACGGCTTGCGCAAAGGCGCCGGCGCCATGCATGGCGATCACCGTGTCGACCTGGCGGGACACCACCGCCTCCGTTTGCTTGGCCTCGCGTTCTTCCAGGGTTTCCCCGACGCACAGCACCGGCGTCAGTCCCCCGGCCAGGGCCGCCGCAAACTTTCGCGCCACCAACGTGTCGTCTTCGTGATACCAGCGCCGCCGCTCCGAATGACCGACGATGACGTAGCTGCAGCCCACATCCTTGAGCATGGCGGCGCCCACCTGTCCGGTAAAAGCACCACCGGATTCGGCACACACATCCTGCGCACCGACCATGATGCGGCCCTCTTCCAAGACGCGCACCGCATCGGCTAAATAGACATAAGGCGGAAATACCACGACGTCGATCGGCCAGTCCGGCCGGATATAGCCCTCCAATTCGCCGAGCAACGCGCGATTGAGGGCCTGCGACCCGTGCATTTTCCAATTGCCCGCGACCATCGGACGACGCATAGCCAACCTTCGGGCATTAGCCCTGCGGGAAAGGCGGCGAAGATTAGCCGCGCAGCCGCGTAACTGCAAGCCCCCGTTAGAGATTGGCCGCGGATACCGCCTCGACGGCCGCGGCAATATCCTGGGCGCCCTTCTTGACGAGGACCGCATCCGAGCCCTCAACCATCACCCGAATGACCGGCTCCGTGCCCGAGGCGCGCAGCACGATTCGGCCGCGCCCTTGGAGCCGCCCCTCCACCTCTTCGACCACCCGCAATACGCCCGGTTCGGCCCGCGGATCGAAACGCTTCTGCACCCGGACGTTGAGCAGCACCTGCGGATACTTCTTCATCGCCGCGGCGAGCTGCGCCAGTCCCGCGCCGGTCTGCTTCATGATGGCCAGAATCTGCAGGGCGCTGATCAAGCCATCGCCGGTGGTGGTTTTATCCAGACACAGAATGTGCCCGGAAGTCTCGCCGCCCAAGGTCCCGCGTGTCTGATTCAACATGGCAAGCACATTGCGATCGCCCACCTGCGCGCGCAGAAATTCGATGCTGCGCGACTCGAGCGCGTGCTCCAATCCCAAATTGCTCATGACAGTGCCGACCACCGGCCCCTTCAATTCTCCGGCGAGATGCCGCGCTGTGGCCAGAATGAACAGCAGCTGGTCGCCGTCCACGCAACGCCCAAGTTCATCCACCATCACCACCCGATCGCCGTCGCCGTCGAGCGCCAAACCAACCTGCGCGCGCACCCCCGGCACGGTGAGCTGCAGCAGTTCCGGTGAAGTCGATCCGCAGCCATCGTTGATGTTGCGGCCGTTGGGCGAGCAGCCGATCGGCACGATCTCCGCGCCGAGATCCGCCAACACACGCGGCGCCACTTTGTAGCCGGCGCCGTTCGCACAGTCGATCACGATTTTGAATCCCTTCAAGTCCATGCCCGCGGGGATGGTGGACGCGCAAAACTCCTGATACTGCGTGCGGCTGCGATCGATGCGGATCGCCCTGCCTAAATGCTGCGATTCTTGTGTCACCACCGCGTGATCCAACAAAGCCTCGATGTCGTGCTCCACGCGATCGGAGAGTTTGCTGCCGCTGGCATCGAAGAACTTGATGCCGTTGTCCTCGTAGGGGTTGTGCGAAGCGCTGATGACCACGCCGAAACTGCAGCCCAAACGCTGCGTCATGTACGCGATGCCCGGCGTGGGCAAGGGTCCGATCAGCATGACATCGACGCCCGCCGCGACGAATCCTGCCTCGAGCGCCGATTCGAACATGTAGCCCGACACGCGCGTGTCCTTGCCGATGAGCACGCGCCCGCCTTTGGGGCTCAGCACCCGCGCCGCTGAACTCGCCAGGCGCAGCGCGAAATCCACCGTCATGGGCGCCGAGCCGACGCGGCCGCGAACCCCATCGGTGCCGAAATAGTGGCTCACGAGGCCGATCCCTGCAGCACCGCGCTGACGCTTTTCACCGCATCCACGGTCGGACCGACATCGTGGGTGCGAATGATGCGTGCGCCCTTGGCCACGGCCAGGGCCGCCAAACCCAGGCCGCCGTACAGCCGATCGTGCACGCCCTTGCCTAAGATTTTGCCGAGCACGCTCTTGCGCGACACGCCGACAATGAGCGGCGCCTCGAGCGCTGCGAAACGCGGTAGTTCTCTCAATAGCGTCAAGTTGTGCTCCAAGTTCTTGCCGAAACCAAATCCCGGATCGAGCGCGATGGCATCGCTCGCGACACCCGCTTCCCTGCATGCGCGGCGTTCATGGGCCAAAAACTCCATTACTTCGGCCACCACGTCATTATAGTGCGGACTGTCCTGCATCGTACGCGGCTCACCCTGCATATGCATGAGACACACGCCCGCCTGCGTTTCGGCCGCGACCGCGCGCGCTCCCGGCTCGCGCAGGGCATAAACATCGTTGATGATGCAGGCCCCCGCCGCGACGGCCGCGCTCATGACACTGGGTTTGGACGTATCGATGGAAATCGCCACATCGCGGCTTGCGGCAATTGCTTCGATGACCGGCACGACCCGCTCGATTTCGATCGATGCCTCCACCGCCAGCGCGCCGGGCCGCGTCGACTGACCGCCCACATCGATGACGGCCGCCCCCTCCGCCACGATTTGCCGCGCACGCTCCAGCGCCGCATCGAGCGCCGCATAGCGCCCCCCGTCTGAAAACGAATCCGGAGTCACGTTGAGAATCCCCATGACCACAGGTCGCGTCAGATCAATGGACCGATGTCGGCAACGCCAGAACATGCAGGGATTGTAAATGCAACTCTAGGCGGGGTTTTGGGATTTCCCGGAGCGTGAAAAACAGGATGTTTTTCCCGCAGCCTCCAAGGACGGATTTACGGCGGTCCGGGAAATGGGCACCCGATCAAACCGCCCTTTACGGCGGTCCGGGAAATCCCCCCGACCCCGCCTTAGTGTTGACCAGCTGGATTAACCAGCGGAGCCGTCGGCTTCTCCGCAGACGGCGGCCGCGGGGTCGGCGTCGGCGTGTCATCCCAATCACGCGGCGGCCTGGGTGCGCGGCCTTCCATGATGTCCTTGATCATTTCCTCATCGATGGTCTCGTACTTGATCAAGGCCTCCGACATGGTCTGCAGCTTGTCCATGTTGGTCTGAAGAATTTTGTATGCGCGTTGGTAGTTGCTGTCGATCACGCGGCGCACTTCTTCGTCGATCACGTGCGCCGTGACGTCCGAGACTTGCTTGTGTTGTGTGACGCTGCGCCCCAGGAACACTTCGCCGGATTCCTCGCTATAGGTCTGCGGACCCAGGCGATCGGACAGTCCCCAGCGCGTGACCATGTTGCGCGCCAGTTCCGTGGCGCGTTCGATGTCGTTGGAGGCGCCGGTGGTGACGGCATCCGCGCCGAACACCAATTCCTCGGCAATGCGCCCGCCGAACAGCGTGGCAATGCGGCTCTCGAGCTGACGCTTGCTGGTGCTGTAGCGATCCGCTTCGGGCAGGAACATGGTCACGCCCAAGGCGCGGCCGCGCGGAATGATGGTCACCTTGTAGACCGGATCGTGCTCAGGAACGCTCAAGCCCACGATGGCATGGCCCGATTCGTGATACGCCGTATTGCGCTTCTCTTCTTCGGTCATGACCATGGAGCGGCGCTCCGCGCCCATCATGATTTTGTCCTTGGCGCGCTCGAACTCTTCCATCGTCACCGAGCGCTTATTGCCTCGCGCCGCGAACAGCGCCGCTTCGTTGACCAGGTTGGCCAGGTCCGCGCCCGAAAACCCGGGCGTGCCGCGCGCGATGACCGACGGTTTGACGTTGTCGCCGAGCGGCACTTTGCGCATGTGGACTTTGAGGATTTGCTCGCGGCCGCGCACATCGGGCAGCGGCACGACGACTTGACGGTCGAAGCGACCCGGACGCAGCAGCGCCGGATCCAGGACATCGGGACGGTTGGTCGCCGCAATCACAATGATGCCCTCATTGCCTTCGAAGCCGTCCATCTCGACCAGCAACTGATTTAAGGTCTGCTCACGCTCGTCGTGGCCGCCCCCCAAGCCCGCGCCCCGGTGCCGGCCGACCGCATCGATCTCGTCGATGAAAATGATGCACGGGGCATGCTTTTTGGCCTGCTCGAACATGTCGCGAACCCGCGATGCGCCCACGCCCACGAACATTTCGACGAAATCGGAGCCCGAAATCGTGAAAAAGGGCACTTTGGCCTCGCCGGCAATGGCGCGCGCCAGGAGGGTCTTGCCGGTGCCCGGCGAGCCGACCATGAGCACACCTTTCGGGATCTTGCCGCCAAGTTTCTGGAACTTGCCGGGATCTTTCAGGAAGTCGACGATTTCGACCACTTCCTGCTTGGCTTCCTCAACCCCCGCCACGTCGGCGAAGGTGATATTGACCTGATCCTCGCCTAAGAGCCTGGCCCGGCTCTTACCAAAGGACATGGCCCCCCGGCCGCCGGAGGCGCCCTGCATCTGGCGCATGAAGTAGGCCCAGAAGCCAATGAGAATCAATATCGGGAAGGCCGAGATCAGCAATTGCAGGAACACTGACTGCTGCTTGGGGGCTTCGCCGCCGAACTTCACATTCTGCCGCTGCAGCAGGTCGATCAAGGGGCCGTTATTGGTCTCCGGATTGAAGACCACGAAATTCTCGCCGGAGCGGCGCTTGCCCTCAATGATGTCGCCCTTGAGGGTGACCGATTCGATGCTGCCGCTCTTCACATCGGTGAGGAACTGCGAGTAAATAACCGGCGCCGGTTGGCCGCTGCGCATGCCGAATTGACTGAAAATCGCGAGCAGAATGACCGCTAAAGCGACCCATAGGAGTATTTGTTTCGTCAGATCGTTCAAGTTTCACCTGCAACCGTCATCACGTTTAGACCAGCAAATTTGACGGCCGTTTCCTCAACTTACACCATCCTAAACTGCCGCGCCAACAGATAGATCTCGGGACTGCGAGTTCGTGACGCCTTCGGCTTTTTCGTCACCACGCGCCCATAACGACTGCGGGCATCCCGGATGATCTGTTCGAATCCGGCGCCTTGAAATAATTTCACGAGCAAATCGCCTCCGGGCGCCAAAACACGATCTGCGAACTCCAAGGCGAGCTCCGCCAGATGCATCGAGCGAGGCTGGTCCACCGCATCTATACCTGCCATGTTGGGGGCCATATCCGACAAAACAAGCTCGATTTTGTCCGCTCCAACCCGCTCCAAAACCTGCGCCAGCACAGCCTCCTCCCGGAAGTCGCCCTGGACGAATTCGACGCCCGGTATCGCCTCCATGGACAATATGTCCGTCGCCACGATGCGGCTTTTGCCGCCCACGATGCGCGCCGCATACTGGCTCCAGCCGCCGGGGGCCGCGCCTAAATCGACCAGCCTAATTCCGGGCCGCAGCAACCGCTCGGTTTCCTGAATCTGCGCCAGCTTGAAAACCGCGCGCGAGCGCCAGCCTTCCTTCTGCGCGCGCTTCACGAACTCATCGCTGGCGTGTTCGGCCAGCCAGCGGGAACTGCTTTTAGTGCGCTTGGGCATTTTAGTGTTCGACTATAATTGTTCGATGACACTTTCAGAGAAACAAAAGAAACATTTGCGCCGACTGGGCCATCCTTTGAGTCCGGTGGTCATGCTGGGAAATGCCGGCCTGACCCCGGGTGTGGTGAAGGAAATGGATCGCGCCCTCGCCGATCACGAATTGGTCAAGGTATCCGCCCGCGTCGGCGAACGCAGCGCGCGGGATGCGGCGCTCGACGATCTGGCCCGCCAGACCTGCAGCGAAATCGTGCAGCGGATCGGCCATGTTGGCCTCTTCTACCGCCGCAGCGCGCAGATACCGAAGATACTTCTGCCGGACTGATTTTCAACCCGCCGTGCGCGCCGTTGCCAGGTAGGCATCCGCCGCCTTGACCAGCATCGGCTTCTGCGCCGCCAGGTGATGCGCGGTTTCCATGCCGCGCGCCAGGTTGTCAGAGGCTTCCTTGGGAATGTTCGCGCGCGCCCATGCTTCGAGCTGGTCCAGCGGCAGCGCATCCCAATAGACGGCCGGCGTCTGCTGCGCGATCACGATCGACCGGCCCTCGCTCGGTACCGACGTCATCAGCTGTTCCTGATTGGCGATATAGGTGTCCCAGGAAAGCTGCGGATGCTCGCGCGCCAACCCAAGGACCAGGCGCAGGCCGAGGGTGTTTACCTGTGGCGGCAACTCATCGGACAACGCGATCTGCACGACCTGGCGCGCGAGCTTAGGGTCGCGCACCCGCGACATGGCCACATAGCAGCGCTGCAAGAATGTGTTGTCTTTGGCTCCCTTGGCGATCTTGTGCAGCTCTGCAAAAGTCGCCGCGTCGGCGTTTTGTCCGACGATGGTGAGCAAAGTCGCCTGCGCGTCCGCGCTCATCTTGTGCGGATCCTTGACGAATGCCGCAAAGCGTCGGCGCGCGGCATCGATCGTGGCTTGATCGCCCCAGCTGCTCAAGTCGCGCAACAGCGTGTCGCGCAATTCGCCTGCATCCGGCGTCTCTTGCGGCGCTGCATCCCACCCCAACTGGTCGGCCACGGGCTTGACGAGTGCGCGCGCGTACGCTGCGAAAGCCTCATGTCCCGGCGATCCGCGCTCATCATATTCAATGATGGCGAGCGCCCGGGCAATCTGCTGCCAGGCGCGGGTGTCGCGATCGGCGCCCATGGACGATGCCAGCGCCAAGAAGCTTTGCAGCGGCGCCTCGCCGCTGCCCACCAATGCCCATTGATCGTCCAGCAAGGCGATGCGATCGCCATCGACGGCACTGGGAAACAGCCGCGTGTCCACCGCCAGCGTATCGGCATCGTACTGAACGCGGTAATAACCTATAGCGTCGGCATTCACCGATAAGGCCTCATCGCACCGGCCGGCTGCGACCCTCTGCTCTTGGCGTTCGAGCAGCATGGTGCGCGGAGCGGCGCTGCCTGAGCGAATTCGCAACGGCACCTGCCACTCTGCGCCCGTAGCGCCGGTGCCGCTCAGCAGAAAGCGCTTCTGGCTCAAGGTGACGCTGCGATTGCCGGAGGCATCGCAGGCCGCGGCCACCTGAACCAGCGGAAACCCCGGCTTCTCGATCCACGGTGCCGCCACTGCGGAAATATTCTTGCCGCTCGCCTGGCTCAAGGCATTCCAGAGATCCGCCGCGGCCGCATTGGAATAGGCGCGGTTCTTGATGTAGCTGCGGATACCTTGTCGAAATACGTCCTCGCCGATGTACGCTTCCAGCATGCGCAGCAGCGCTTCGCCCTTGCTGTACGTAATGTCCGAATCGAAGGAATTGAGCGCTTCCAGCTCGTTGGTGACGTGGACCTCGATGGCATGGGAGGTCGCGCGCGCATCCGCGGCCATCGCCGACTCCCTTGAATCGTCTTCCTGTTCCCACCAGCGCCAGGCCGGATAGCGTGCCGCCGTCTCCTTGGCGGCGAGCCACGAGGCAAAGCTTTCATTCAGCCAGGTGTCGTCCCACCATCCCATGGTGACCAGGTCCCCGAACCATTGGTGCGCCATCTCATGCGCTTGAGTGCTGAAAACCGTTTGCCGGTTGAGCATCGTGCTCGTCGCGCCGACCAGCAATATTCGATCGTTATAAGTGATCGCGCCCCAATTCTCCATGGCGCCGGAGAACCCGCCCGGAATGGCGATGGAATCCAGCTTGGGCAAAGGATACGGATAGCCAAAGTATTGGTTGTAGTCGGCCAAAATATCCTCGGCGCTCGCGAGCGCCGTCGCGCCATCCTGTTCGTGACCCGCGATCGCCCAGACACCGAACTTCGTGCTGCCGTGTTCGGCGGTCACTTCGCGCAAATCCCCGCCCGTGAATTCCACCAGGTAAGAGGACATCTTCGGGGATCGCTGAAAGCTCACCGTGGCTGACTCGCCATGCGCCGTGCGCTTCGCGATCGGCATGTTGCCCACCGTGGCCCAGGACTTCGGCACCGTGACCGTCAAGTGAAAATAGGCGCGAAATGACGGTTCATCCCAGCAGGGGAACATGCGGCGCGCATCCGTGGCCTCAAATTGCGTCGACAGCATCACGGCCTGACCCCCGCCCGGTTTCGCGTACTTCTGGGCAAACAGACCCTGCGGGCGCGTTTCGATTTTGCCGCTGTACGAAAAACTCAAGGTGTGCAGACCGGTCACCGGCTTTGCCAGCGTCACGGTGGTGAGCTGCTGCTCATCGCTCGAGACCACGCTCTTCACCGGCTTGCCGTCGAGCAGCACATCCTTCAAGGTCTCGTTGAGAGAATTGAATTGCAGCGTCGCACTCGGCGCGCGGAATTGCAGCCGCACCGACTCGGTTCCGGTCAATTTCAAGGCATCGACATCGGGCACGATGGCGACGTCGTAGCTCAAGGGAACGACATTCTTCGGCAGCCGGCCCGCCGCGGACTCGAAGGAAAATGGCGCTCCGCACCAAGCAGCGGGCGCCAGGGAGCAGCACAGGACCGCGACAGCAAACCGGGTGCGGTTAAGCATGGCCATATTCCTCCTTATAAATCACACCTAGGACGCAGAGGCAGGCGAGCACGTAAATCCCTGCCGAGACGCCGTGCCAAGCACCGAAACTCAAATACGCGCTGCCGCCGTGCGTCTGCGCATAAGTCATGACCGTTTTGAGGACCCATTCGTTCACCGTGAGCAGCGCAACGGCGACAAATCCGAGCAGAAATCGCGCGCGGGGCGGCAGCAGCATGGCCAGGCATGCAAGGCCAAGCCCCAGGTAAGTCTCGATGCTGAAGAGCCGGGAGGCGATGAGGCCGGCGGTATGCCGGTCGCTCGAGAAATGAAACACGGCCGCCGCAACCCACAGCAGCGACCAAAGGCTGCCCGCCCATAGAATGATCAGCACCCGGAAAGCGCGCGCCAGAATCTTCACAGTTTCTTACACGTAGCGGACGGAAACGATTTCGTAGCTGCGGGTTCCGCCCGGAACCGTGACATCGACCACGTCGCCCTCGGATTTGCCGATCAGCGCGCGTGCGATCGGCGAGGACACCGACAGCAGTCCTTGCTTGATGTTGGCCTCATCATCACCCACCAACTGATAGACCACCTTGTTGCCGCCGTCCTGATCTTCCAGCTCGAGCGTTGAGCCGAAAACCACGCGGCCGTTGGCGGTGAGCTTGGTGACGTCGATCACCTCGGCATTGCTCAGGCGATTCTCGATCTGATTGATGCGGCCTTCGATGAAGCTCTGCTGCTCGCGGGCCGCATGATATTCGGCGTTCTCGCTCAAGTCGCCGTGCGCGCGCGCCTCGGCGATGGCCTTGATGACACTCGGCCGCGCCTCGCTCTTCAGCTGCTTCAGTTCCGCGCGCAGCCGTTCTGCGCCGCGCAGCGTCATGGGTGTTCGCGTCACGCCATTTCCTTGTGCAAATCCTGCAATCGATTCACTTCGATGTCGCCTAGATGATCCAGCGCGTCGCACGTCGCGCGCGCGCCGGCCACGGTGGTGTAATAGGTTACTCGCCTCGCGACCGCCTCGCGACGGATGGAGCGCGATTCGCGTACCGCTTGCTTGCCTTCGGTGGTATTGACGATCAATGCCACCTCGTCATTTTTTATCATATCGACCACGTGCGGGCGACCCTCTCGCACCTTGTTGACCCGCCGGCACGTTATCCCGGCTTCTTCGAGAACTTTCGAAGTACCGCCGGTGGCGGCGATTTCAAAGCCCCGGGCCATCAGCATTTGCGCCAGGATCACGGCGCCCGGCTTGTCGCGGTCGCGCACGCTGATGAAGCAAAGTCCGCGGGTCGGCAGAATCACCCCGGAAGCCGCCTGCGCCTTGGCATAGGCCTCGCCGAAGGTATTGCCCGTCCCCATCACCTCGCCGGTCGATTTCATTTCCGGTCCCAGGATGGGGTCGGCTTCCGGGAACTTGATGAACGGAAACACCGCTTCCTTGACCGAGAAATACGGCGGGATGCGTTCCGCGGTGCGGCCTTGCTGGCTCAGGGTCTTGCCCGTCATCACCCGGGCGGCGACCTTCGCCAGAGGAATGCCGGTGGCCTTGGACACGAACGGCACGGTGCGCGAGGCGCGCGGATTGACCTCGAGAATATAAATCACGCCGCTTTGGATCGCGAACTGGATGTTCATCAAGCCGATCACATTGAGCGCCTTGGCCAGTTTTCGCGTCTGCGCCCGCAACTCGTCTTGAACCTCCGGCGACAGGCCATTCGGCGGCAGCGAGCAACCCGAGTCGCCGGAATGCACCCCGGCCTGCTCGATGTGCTCCATGATGCCGCCGATGAGCACGTCGGTGCCGTCGCTCACCGCATCCACGTCCACCTCGATGGCGAGGTCGAGGAATCGATCGAGCAGCACCGGGCTGTCGTTCGACACCTTGACGGCATCGACCATGTATTGGCGCAGATCATCCTCGTTGAACACCACTTCCATGGCCCGGCCGCCGAGCACGTAGCTCGGCCGCACCACCAGCGGGAAGCCGACATCGCGCGCCATGAGGATGGCCTGCTCCTCGGTGCGCGCCGAGGCATTCGCCGGCTGCTTGAGTTTCAAGGTATTGACCAGCTTCTGGAAGCGCTCGCGGTCCTCGGCCACATCGATGCTGTCCGGCGTCGTGCCGATGATGGGCGCGCCCGCGGCCGCCAGCGCGCGCGACAACTTCAGCGGCGTCTGCCCGCCGAACTGCACGATGACGCCCTCGGGCTTTTCCTTCTCGATGATTTCCATCACGTCTTCAAAGGTCAGCGGCTCGAAGTACAGCCGGTCCGAGGTGTCGTAGTCGGTTGACACGGTCTCCGGATTGCAATTCACCATGATGGTTTCGAAACCGTCCTCGCGCAGCGCCATCGCGGCGTGCACGCAGCAGTAGTCGAACTCGATGCCCTGGCCGATACGGTTCGGGCCGCCGCCCAGGATCATGATCTTGCGCTTGTCCGTGGGCGCCGCTTCGCATTCCTCTTCGTAGGTGGAATACAAATAGGCCGTCGAGGTGGCGAATTCGGCGGCGCAGGTATCGACCCGCTTGTACACCGGATGCAGGCCCAGCTTGCGCCGTTCGCGCCTAATATCGGTCTCATCGCGTCCGGTCAGCTTGGCGATGCGCGAATCGGAAAAGCCCTTGCGCTTCAAGGCTCGCATGCGCGCAAGCGTCAGGCTCTCGAATCCGTCCTTGGCAAGCACGGCTTCATCGCGCACCAGATCTTCGATCTGCGACAGGAACCAGGGATCGATCTTGGTGGTGTCGAACACCTGGCTCAAGGTCCAGCCGGCGCGAAACGCATCCGCCACATACAGAATCCGATCGGCCCCCGGCCAGCGCAGCTCATAGGACAGCTTCTCGGCCGCCGCTTCCGTCAGCGGCAGGGTGAGCTGCTCGTTGAAGCCGTCATAGCCGGTCTCCAGGCTGCGCAGCGCCTTTTGCATGGACTCCTGAAAGGTGCGGCCGATCGCCATCGCCTCGCCCACCGATTTCATCTGAGTGGTGAGACGGGTATTCGCGCCGGGAAATTTTTCGAAGGTGAAGCGTGGAATTTTCGTGACCACGTAATCGATGGTGGGTTCGAACGACGCCGGCGTCGCGCCGCCGGTGATTTCGTTTTTCAGCTCGCTCAAGGTATAGCCCACGGCGAGCTTGGCGGCGATCTTGGCGATCGGGAAATCCGGTGGCCTTGGAGGCGAGCGCGGAGGAGCGCGACACCCGCGGATTCATTTCGATGACCAGCACCCGGCCGTCATCCGGGTTGATGGCGAACTGCACGTTGGAGCCGCCGGTGTCGACGCCGATCTTGCGCAGCACGGCGATCGAGGCATCGCGCAGCCGCTGGTATTCGCGGTCGGTGAGCGACTGCGCCGGCGCCACGGTGATGGAATCACCGGTGTGCACGCCCATCGGGTCGATGTTCTCGATGGAGCAGACGATGATGCAGTTGTCATCGTGGTCGCGCACCACCTCCATTTCGAATTCCTTCCAGCCGAGCACCGATTCCTCGAGCAGCACCTCGTTGGTGGGCGAGGCGTCGAGCCCGCGCGCCACGATGGCTTCGAATTCCTCGCGGTTATAGGCGATGCCGCCGCCCGAACCGCCCAAGGTGAAGGATGGCCGGATGACGGTGGGAAAGCCGATCTCGGCCTGCACCGCGAGAGCTTCTTCCATGCTGTGAGCGATGCGCGCGCGGGCGGTTTCCAAGCCGATGTCCGCCATGGCGCGGCGGAACAATTCGCGGTCCTCCGCCATGTCGATGGCGCGCTGCGAGGCGCCGATCATCTCGACGCTGAATTTCTCCAAAATCCCTTCACGCACCAGATCCAGGGCAGTGTTCAACGCGGTCTGGCCCCCCATGGTCGGCAGCAGCGCACTGGGCCGCTCCTTCTCAATGATGCGGGCGATGGTGCGCCAATTGATCGGCTCTATATAAATAGCGTCCGCCATCTCCGGGTCGGTCATGATGGTGGCCGGATTGGAATTCACCAGGATGACGCGGTATCCCTCTTCTTTCAGGGCCTTACAGGCTTGTGCTCCGGAATAATCGAACTCACAGGCCTGCCCGATGATGATGGGGCCTGCGCCGATGATGAGGATGCTGTCGAGGTCGGTACGCTTCGGCATTGGGCAGTCCTACCCTTCCGCCGATTTTTGCTTGACCGGGGTGCGCCCGCGGGAATTCGCCTGCACGCGCTTCACCATCAAGTACATGAAGTGTTCGAACAGCAGTCGCAGGTCGTGCGGACCGGGGCTCGCTTCCGGATGTCCCTGGAAGCTGAAAGCCGGCCGATCGGTGCGCGTCACGCCCTGCAGCGAGCCGTCGAACAGCGATCGATGCGTCGGGCGCAGGGTCGCAGGCAGGGTGGCCTCATCGACGGCAAAGCCGTGGTTTTGGCTGGAGATCAGCACGCGGCCGGAATCGATTTCGAGCACCGGGTGATTCGCGCCGTGATGCCCGAACTTCATTTTCATGGTCTTCGCGCCGCTGGCGAGCCCGAGCAGCTGATGGCCCAGGCAGATGCCAAACACCGGAATGTCGGTCTCCAGGAACCGCGCGATCGCTTGGATGGCATAGTCGCAGGGCTCCGGATCCCCCGGACCGTTGGATAAGAAAATACCATCAGGATTCATCGCAAGTACCTGTTCTGACGGTGTTTGTGCAGGCACAACCGTCATCCGGCAGCCATGCTCCGCCAGAATCCTCAAAATGCTGCGCTTCATGCCGTAGTCGTAGGCGATCACATGCAGGCGGCTCTGCGGCCGCGGCGGCTTGGCCGCGGTCTTCCAGATCAGGCCGTCATTCCATTGGTAGATTTTCTTGGTCGAAACCGCCTTGGCCAGGTCCATGCCCTTCAAGCCCGGGAATTTCTTGGCGGCGCGCACCGCGGCGTTCTGATCGATGTTCTCGCCGGTCATGATGCAACCCGATTGCGCGCCCTTGTCGCGCAGCAGCCGGGTGAGCTTGCGGGTGTCGATATCCGCGATCGCCACCACTTTGCAGCGAAGCAGAAAGCTCTGCAAAGACTCGGTGGAGCGCCAGTTCGAATGCAGCAGCGGCAGGTCGCGAATCACGAGGCCGGCGGCATACACCGCGCCGGATTCGAGATCCTCGGGCGTCGTGCCGGTGTTGCCGATATGAGGATAGGTCAGAGTGACGATCTGTCGGCAGTACGAGGGGTCCGTGAGGATCTCCTGATACCCGGTCATCGCCGTATTGAAAACTACTTCACCTGTCGTGTTGCCTTTCGCGCCTACTGAGACGCCTCGGAACACGGTGCCATCTTCGAGAGCTAGCACTGCAGGGGTCGACACTCCGGTTCCTCGCTTTGCGCTTCGGCGCGTTGACGCAGATGCGCAAAGCGGGAGGCGCTCTTGAGAACGTCCTCCCGCTTTATAGGTTGATTCGCGATCAGTTTCCGGGCGCGAATATTAACGATGCCCGCGATCACTGTCCATGCTTCTTCTCAAAGTCTGAGCACATCTTTCATATCGTAGAGGCCGGGCCTACGGCCAATGAGCCAGGCGGCGGCCCGCAGGGCCCCTCGGGCGAAAGTGATCCGGTCCGTGGCCCGATGGGTGATCTCCAGCCGCTCACCGGCGCCGGTAAAGGTCACCGTATGCTCACCGACGATATCGCCCGCCCGCACCACGGAAAAGCCGATACTGCCGGGACGGCGTGGCGCGTCCATGCCGTGGCGCTCAAAAACGGCGACTTCATTCAAGCTCACGGCGCGCGATCTGGCGATGGTCTCGCCCAAATTCAAGGCGGTGCCGGAGGGCGCGTCGCGCTTGCCCCGATGATGCGCCTCCGAGATGTCCACATCGTAGGCGCCGCCCAATGCCTGGCTGGCTGCTGCCGCCAATTCAGTCAGCACCGCCACGCCCACGCTGGTATTGGGCGCGATCAGCACGGCAATCGACTTCGCCGCCTGCTGAAGGGTGTCCTTCGCAGGCGCGTCGAACCCGGTGGCGCCGACGAGCAGGGGTACCGACGCTGCGGCGCAGGCCCGCGCATGCAGCGCAACCGCGCTGCCCACGCTGAAATCGAGCGCCACCGATGCCCCTTTGAGGGCCTCCCCCAAATCCGCGCTGACGAGCACACCCGTGGGCTGTCCGTCCGCGGCGGCATCCAACCCCAGCCGTTCGCTGCCGGCCGAGGCCAGCGCGCCACGCAGTTTAAACTCAGAGGTCTCGCGCAGGGCGCGAATCAAGGACTGGCCCATGCGGCCGGTAATGCCGAATACCGTCAGCAAATGCGGTCGCACAGATTGCGACGGCGCCACCTACTCGACCGCGCGCGTAAAAAATTTCTTCACGCCCTCAAAAAACGTCTGTTCCTTGGGGTGATGACTGCCCTGCTCCAGCGAGGCGGCAAATTTCTTCAGCATTTCCTTTTGCTCGCCGCGCAAGCTCACAGGCGTTTCCACCACGACGCGGCAGAACAAATCGCCGGCGGCGCCGCCGCGTACCGGGTGCACGCCCTTCTCGCGCATGCGGAATACCCGCCCGGACTGCGTCTCGGCCGGAATCTTGAGAATGACCTCGCCGTCGAGGGTGGGCACCTCGACCGTGCCGCCGAGCGCCGCCGTGACGAAGGTGATGGGCACTTCGCAGGACAGATGGCTGCCCTCGCGCTCGAAGATGGCGTGTTCCTTCACCCGAATCTCGACATACAGGTCGCCGGCCGGCCCGCCATTGCGGCCCGCCTCGCCCTCGCCGTTTAAGCGAATGCGATCGCCCGTATCGACGCCCGCGGGCACCTTGACCGGCAGGGTCTTCTCCTGGCGCACGCGCCCCTGGCCGTAGCAGGTGTCGCAGGGATTGGAAATGATTTTGCCGCGGCCTTTGCAGCGCGGACAGGGTTGTTGGATGGTGAAGATGGACTGCTGCACCCGCACCTGGCCCTGGCCGTTGCAGGTGTCGCAGGTCTTCGGCGTCGAACCCTTGGCCGCGCCGCTGCCCTTGCAGGTCTTGCACTCGCCCATGGAAGGAATGTGGATCTCGGTCTCGGTGCCGAACACCGCCTTCTCCAGATCCAACTCCATCTCGTAGCGCAGGTCTGCCCCGCGGAACACCTGCGATCGGCCGCGCTGCCCGCCGGAAAAAATATCGCCGAACATTTCGCCGAAAATATCGCCGAAGGCTTCGCCCGCGCTGAAGCCGCCGCCGCGGTTGCCCTCGAGGCCCGCGTGGCCGAACTGGTCGTAGATGGCGCGCTTATGCGAATCGCACAGGACCTCGTAGGCCTCTTTGCATTCTTTGAAACGGTGCTCGGCGTCCGGGTCGTCGGGATTGCGATCCGGGTGAAATTTCATCGCGAGGCGGCGGTAGGCCTTTTTAATGTCGGCTTCCGCGGCGTTTCGCGGTAAGTCGAGGAGCTTATAGTAATCCTGCTTCGCCATTACCAACCTTTTAAGGCCCGTCCCATAAAAACGAACCGCCGGCACTATGCATACCGGCGGTTCCGTTCGGCAATCTATCGCATCACACTACCGCATCACAGCGCCGTCAGGCGCCACCTTCAGCCACGGCCGCCCGGACACGGCCGGTTAGGCCTTCTTGCGGTCGCCATCCTTCACTTCCTCGAACTCCGCGTCCAGCACATCGTCCTTGGGCGCGTGCTGTCCGGCCGATCCGGCATCGGCACCGGGACCCGAGGCGCCGGCCGCGCCGCTCGCCGCGGACTGCTCGTACATCTTCTGCATGATGGCGGTCGATGCCCCCTCCAGTGCGGTGGTCTTGGCATCGATGTCATCGCGGTCATCGCCGCTCATCGCGGTCTTGAGGGCCGCCACCGCCTCGGTTGCCGACTTCTTCTGATCGTCGGAGACCTTGTCGCCGGCATCTTTCAGCGCCTTCTCCACCGTGTGAATGGTGGCATCGGCCTTGTTGCGCGCGGTCACCAGCTCGCGGAACTTCTTGTCCTCCTCGGCATGCGCTTCGGCATCCGAAACCATGCGCTTGATCTCAGCCTCGGACAAACCGCTCGAGGCCTTGATGACGATGCGCTGTTCCTTGCCGGTTTTCACATCCTTCGCCGAGACATTCAGGATGCCGTTGGCATCGATGTCGAAGGCGACTTCGATTTGCGGCATGCCGCGCGGCGCCGGGGGAATGTCCGTGAGGTCGAATCGGCCCAGCGACTTGTTGTCGCTGGAGCGCTCGCGCTCGCCCTGCAGCACGTGGATGGTCACGCCGGTCTGATTGTCGTCGGCGGTCGAGAAGGTCTGCGACGCCTTGGTGGGAATCGTGGTGTTCTTCTCGATCACCTTGGTCATGACGCCGCCCAGGGTCTCGATCCCCAGCGACAGCGGGGTCACGTCGAGCAGCAGCACGTCCTTCACATCGCCGGAGAGAACGCCGCCCTGAATCGCGGCGCCCACCGCCACGGCTTCATCCGGGTTCACATCCTTGCGCGGCTCTCGGCCAAACAAGTCCTTCACCGCCTTCTGCACCATCGGCATGCGGGTCTGGCCGCCGACCAGAATCACCTCGCCCACATCCTTCATGGACAGGCCGGCATCTTTCAGAGCGATGCGGCAGGGCTCCATGGTCTTTTGCACCAGGTCCTCGACCAGCGACTCGAGCTTCGCCCGGGTCAGCTTCATGTTCAAATGCTTCGGACCCGCCGCGTCCGCCGTGATGTACGGCAGATTGATTTCAGTCTGCTGGCTCGAGGACAGCTCGATCTTGGCCTTCTCCGCGGTTTCCTTCAGGCGCTGCATGGCCAAAGGATCCTTGCGCACGTCGATGCCGCTTTCCTTCTTGAACTCATCCGCCAGGTAATTGACGACGCGAAGATCGAAGTCCTCGCCGCCCAGGAAGGTATCGCCGTTGGTCGAGAGCACCTCGAACTGACGCTCGCCATCGACCTCCGCGATCTCGATCACCGATACGTCGAATGTGCCGCCGCCCAAGTCGTACACGGCGATCTTGCGATCACCGCCGTCCTTGTCGAGGCCATACGCCAACGCGGCCGCGGTCGGCTCGTTGATGATGCGCTTGACGTTCAAGCCCGCGATCCGGCCGGCATCCTTGGTGGCCTGGCGCTGCGAGTCGTTGAAATAGGCCGGGACCGTGATGACCGCCTCGGTGACGGTCTCGCCCAGATAATCCTCGGCGGTCTTTTTCATCTTCATGAGAACGCGCGCGGAGATTTCCTGCGGCGCCATTTTCTTGCCCTGCACTTCGACCCAGGCATCGCCGTTGTCGGCCTTGACGATCTTGTAGGAGACCATGCCCATGTCTTTCTTCACCACGTCGTCGGTGAACTTGCGGCCGATGAGGCGCTTCACCGCGGCGATGGTATTTGCCGGATTGGTGACGGCCTGGCGCTTGGCGGATTGTCCCACCAGCACCTCGCCATCCTTGGTAAAGGCAACGATGGACGGTGTAGTGCGATCGCCCTCGCTGTTCTCGATGACTTTGGGCTTGCCGCCCTCCATGATCGCGACGCAAGAATTCGTCGTGCCGAGATCGATACCAATCATTTTACCCATTGTGGAAATCCTCTAAAAATCGAAAGGTTGTGACCGTACCTGGGGACAGGCCGCGCATTTTTCAATTGGCATCCCCGCCGGGTGCCTTACTGACCACCACCCGCGCCGGGCGTAGCAGGCGCCCGTTCAGGGAGTAGCCTTTCTGAATGACCGACAACACGGTATTGGCGGGCGTATCGCGGCTCTCCTGGGCCACCATCGCCTCATGCCAGTCCGGGTCGAAGGGCTGGCCTTGCGGGTCGATGACCTTGATCCCCGCCTTGTCGAAAGCCCGCAGCAATTGCTTCAAGGTCGCGGTCGAACCCTCGATCAGTGCCGACCCCGCATTGGCGGTCCCGGCGTTGATTCCGGCTTCCAATGAATCGGCGACGCTGACCAGCTCCTGGGCAAAGCGCTCGACCGCATACTTGCGGGTGTTGTCCAACTCCCGGTCCATGCGCTTGCGGTAGTTCTCCAGCTCGGCGACCGCGCGCAGGTAGCTGTTCCAATTCTCATTCGCCTTGGCCTCCGCCGCCGCCAATGCTGCGCCTGCGCCGGGGTTACCTAGGCTTGCGTCGGCCAAGTCGGCTTCGGATTCCGGGTTGTTGTCATTCACGCGTTAAAGCCCTCGAGGATAAGGCGGCTTGGCGAGCCGCTCGAAGCGGTCATTTTGGGGGCTATTTGCGGGCGTTCAAGGCCGAGCCCAAGAGCTTGGCGGTGATATCGACAATGGGGATGACGCGCTCGTAGGCCATGCGAGTCGGGCCGATGATGCCTAAGACCCCGACCACCTGGTTGTCGACCATGTAGGGGGCCGTCACGACGCTGATGTCGTCCAAGATCCGATAGCCGGATTCCTGGCCAATAAAGATCTGGATGCCGTCGGCCCGCAGGCAGCTGTCCAAGAGCCGCAAGATATCGTGCTTCTCGTTGAAGGCCTCGAACAGGCGCCGCAGGCGATCGACGTTGGACAGCTCGGCGAACCCCATGAGATTGGTCTCGCCGGCGATGACATATTCCACCTTCTCGGCGGGCGCGGTGTCGAACACCTTCTGCGCCACCTGAATGGCATCCCGCATGAGCTGGTCCATGTGCTGGCGCGTCTCCTGCAGCTGCGCCAGCAGCAGGGCGCGCACGTCCGGCAGCGAACGCCCGGCGAAGGCCTCGTTCAAGTAATTGGCGGCGCGGCGCAGCTCCTCCGGGGAGTGGTAGCGGTCCAGCTGCACCACGCGGTTTTGCACTTCGCGGTTGCTCATCACCATGATGGCGAGCGCGCGATTTTCGGAAAGTGAGACGAACTCGACCTGCGACAGCGCGATGTAGTGCGGATTCGGCAGGGTCACCAAACCGGCCATGTGCGAGACGCTGGAAAGCATCTGCGAGACGGTCTGCACCAAGGATCGGCCGCTGGCCGCCTCGGAGCCCAGGCGCCGCTCGATGTCCTCGATTTCCTCGTGATGCAGGGGCTTGAGCTTGAGCAGCGTATCGACAAAGAAGCGGTAGCCCTTGTCGGTTGGAATGCGGCCGGCGGAGGTGTGCGGCGAGGCGACGAAGCCCAAGTCTTCCAGGTCTGCCATGACATTGCGGATGGTCGCCGACGACAGACTGAGTCCGGAATCTCTCGACAGGGTTCGCGATCCCACCGGCTGGCCGTCGCGAATGTAATTCTCGATCAGGGCCTTGAGCAGCTGCTGCGCTCGCTCATTGAGTCCCTCCTCGGTACCTTCTGTCATAGTAGGTCCATATAACATGTTTGAAGCTACCTAGCGCATCCGGCCGAAGTCAAGTCCAGAGGGAGGGCTATAATCGATCATGCCTCAGGTATTTAAGTCCATCGCGCTGGTGGGCAACGCCAAGGATTTGCGCGTCGCTGAATGCATGCTCGGCCTGGCCGAGCACTTCCAAATTCGCGGCGTCCCGGTGCTGGTCGACCCCGGCGTGGGTCTGGCCTTCAAAGCCGGCAGCGTCGTGCTGTGTCCGGAACAATCCTTTGCGACCCGCGCCGACCTCATCGTCGCCATCGGCGGCGACGGTACGCTGCTCTATGCGGCGCGGCTGGTGGCCGGCCATTCGGTGCCCCTGCTCGGCGTGAATCGCGGCCGCCTGGGATTTCTCACCGACGTCAGCCCCGCCTCCATGCTCGAGGATGTCGACACCGTGCTGGCCGGCGGCTACAGCGAGGATCGGCGTTCGCTGCTTGCGGCGCGCCTCGAGAGCCACAATGGCCAGGTGGCGCGCGCCCTGGCGTTGAACGATGTGGTGGTCAATAAATGGGAGACCGGGCGCACCATGGATTTCGAGACCTCCATCAACGGCCGGTTCGTCAATTCGCACGGCGGCGACGGCATGGTGATCGCCACGGCGACCGGCTCGACGGCCTATGCTCTGTCCTGCGGCGGACCCATCGTCGAACCCGATCTCGACGTGTGGGTGCTGGCGCCCATTTCCCCGCACACCTTGAGCGACCGGCCGATCGTGGTGCGCGCCGGCAGCAAAATCGCGCTGCGCATGTCGGATCGCTTCGACTCGCGCGCCCAGGTGACCTGCGACGGCACGGTCCTCGGCGATTTGGAGCAAGGCGACAATCTGTACGTCGAGGCCGCCGATGTGCAAATCACGCTGCTGCATCCACCGGGATATGACTATTACCGGCTGCTGCGCTCCAAGCTGCACTGGGGCCGCGGCGCTCACAACGGACATCCCGACATCTAAGCCGTGCTGACGCATCTTCAATTGCGGGATCTGGTTCTTGTCGACCAGGCCGAGCTCGAGTTCGGCGGCGGCCTCACCGCCCTGACCGGCGAGACCGGCGCCGGCAAATCCATCGTGGTCGATGCCCTGCTGTTGATCGCAGGCGGCCGCGGCGCCGGCGATATCGCGCGTCAGGGTGCGGAACGTGCCGAGGTCACCGCCAGCTTTTCGGCCCTGCCGCCGGCGGCACTGGCCTGGCTGAACGCGCAGTCGATCGATTTCGACGGCGAACTCGTGATGCGGCGGGTCATCGGCGCCGATGGCCGCTCGCGCGCCTATGTGAACGGCCAGGTGGTGCCGCTGCAAGCTTTGCGGGAACTGGCAGAGTTCTTGCTCGAGATCCACGGACAACAGGAATTCCAACATCTGGTGAGCCGCGCCTCGCAGCGCGACCTGCTCGATGAACGCTTGAACACGCCGGCCTTGAAGAGCAGCGTCGCTGATGCGTTTGAACGCTACAGCGCCAGGCGCCGCGAATTCGAGGCGCTGAAAAGCGCGGCGGAAAACCGCGACGCGCGGCTGGACCTGCTGCGCTACCAATTGCGCGAGCTCAAAGCGGAGGTCTCGACGGCGGCGCAAATCGAGGAACTCTTCGCCGATCAGAAACGCATCGCCGCGCGCGGGCGCCTGAGCGTCGCGGCCCGCACCGCCCTCACCGCTTGTTACGAGGCCGACGGCGACAGCGCGCACGATCTGCTCGGCAAAGCAACGGCGGCACTGCGCGGCGTGTCGGAACTCGATCCCACTTTAGGCGAGGCCGTCAAACTCTTGGGCGAAGCGGCCATCCTCACACAGGAAGCCGCGGAGTCATTGCGGCGCTACCTGGATGATCTGGATATCGATCCCGCCCGCCAGGACGAGATTGAACGGCGCGCGGCCGCGCTCGAGGCGCTGGCGAGAAAGCATCGCGTTCCCGTATTGGAGCTGCCCGAACAGCTCGCACGCGTCGAGCAGGAAGTCGCGACGCTGGACAATGTCGGGGTGAGCCTCACGGCCCTCGAGAAACAAGTGAGCGCAACGACGGCCGAGTATCGCAGTGCAGCGTTGCGCCTGAGCGAGGCGCGGCGCACCGCCGCGCAATTGTTGGGGGTCCAGGTCACCGCCCTCATGCAGACCCTGGGAATGGCGGGCGGCCAATTCGCGGTTCAGGTCACGCCCGGCGAGCAGGAGTTTTCCGCGAGCGGCAGCGATGAAGTGGAATTCCTGGTGAGCGCCAATCCGGGGCAGCCGCTCAAGAGTCTGGCGAAGGTGGCCTCGGGCGGCGAGCTGTCGCGCATCAGTCTCGCGATTCAAGTGGCGGGACGCGCAACGTCCTCGCCGCTATGCATGGTGTTCGATGAAGTCGATGCCGGCATCGGCGGCGCGGTGGCGGAGATCGTCGGCCGGCAGCTGCGCGAGTTGGGCGAGCGGGCCCAGGTGTTGTGCGTGACGCACCTGGCGCAGGTTGCCTCGCAAGCGCACAGTCAGTTTCGGGTGACCAAGCTCAGCGACGGCAAAATCACGCGCACCGCCGTCAAGCCCTTGGGGTCAGCGGAACGCACCGACGAAATCGCCCGCATGCTGGGCGGAATCGACATCACCGAACAGGCACGCGCGCATGCGCGCGACATGCTTGCACGCGCGATCCAGAGCGACATGCCGAAGAAAAAGGGATCGCGCAACTCACCGCGCTGAGGCGCCGCAGGCTCGCTTTGGCCGGCCGGACCTAGGAACTCGCCTTGGTGCGTTTCTGATTCGGGCAATTTACCTTGCGGCAATGCCCGTACAGAATCAGCGCATGATCGCTGATCTCGAACCCCAAGCGTTTGGCCACGGCATGCTGCCGCTCTTCGATGCCGCCATCCATGAACTCTTCGACCTTGCCGCAGTCAACACACACGATGTGATCGTGATGCGCGCCCTGGTTGAGCTCGAACACGGCCATGCCGCCTTCAAAATGATGGCGTGTGACCAGACCGGCAGCCTCGAATTGGGTGAGCACTCGATACACAGTGGCGAGGCCGATGTCCTCATTGGATACCAGCAGTTTTTTGTAGATGTCCTCCGCGCTCATGTGGCGCGCGGAGCCATCGGCAAGGATGTCCAAAATTTTCAGACGCGGCAGCGTTACTTTGAGACCGGCATTGCGCAGGTCATTGCTTTCGCTGGTCGAATCAGGTTTTAGGCGCTGCGGCATGCTGGGCCTTCCGGTATGATAGGCGTCGATTATCAATCATTTGACGGCTGTTAACCACTTTCATGAAAATAATTCAGTGTCTTGTTCTGGGATCCGCGGTGTCGTTGCTGGCTTCGGGCTGTGTCTATCGCATCAACATACAGCAGGGAAATTTCCTCAATCAGGGCGCCGTCGACACCGTCAAAGAGGGCATGACGCGCAGCCAAGTGCGCTACTTGTTGGGAACGCCCATGGTGGCAGACAGTTTCAACAAGGAACGTTGGGATTACATTTACTATCTCAAGAAGGGCCGCACGCGGCACGTCGACTCGCGCCGCGTCACCGTGTATTTCGACGGCGACAAGGTCGCTCGCCTGGAGAAGCCGACGGCTGCGGAAGCCGCGGCCCAGGACGCATCGGCCGCAAAGATCAAGAACGGCCGCATCTACTGACGAATCTACTGTCGCGTCCTTCTGGCGCGCTGCCGGCGCGCGAGCTTCGGTTCCGTGGCGAGCGGACGATAGATTTCGATTCGATCGCCATCGTTGAGCGGCTGATCCCGCTGCGCCACTTTGCCGAAGACGCCCACGCTCGATTCTGACCAGTCGATCCCTGAAAAATCTTGATCCGCCGCCGCCAGGCGCAGCGCATCGGCGATCAGCGCGCCCGGCGGCAGGTTGAATGCTTTGACGACGCCGCATTGCGGCTGCGCGTAGACGACCTCGACGCGGATCACGAACGGCTCCTAGCCGTACACCTTTTGCGCACGCACCACGAAGGCATCGACGATGCTGCCGCACAGCGTTTCGAACACCGCATTGAACGCCGCAGAGGTGATCCGATTCTTGAACTCGAACTCCACTTTGAAGTGCACGCGGCAGCCGCGCGGGCCGATGGCATCGAAGCGCCAGGCGCCGGTGAGGTCGCGAAACGGCCCGTGCGTGAGGCGCATGTCGATCTGCGTGTCCGGCGCCAGCGTGTTGCGGGTCGTGAATTCGGTCTGCAAAACCCCGTGCGCGATTTTCAGCATGGCGATGCGTTCGGTGGCCGAGACATCCTCGACGCGGACTGCGACGCACCAGGGCAGGAACTCGGGGTAGCGCGGCACATCATTCACCAAGGCAAACATTTGAGCGGGTGTAAAGGTGACTAGGGCGCTGCGCTCAACTACCTGCATGCGCTTATTGTCCGGCAAAAGCGCAGGCGCCGCCATCGGACAATCGGTAGTATGGCCCGAGCCGCGTCGGCCCCGTAAATTGTCGCGCGAAGCGCAGATATGAAACCTACCGAGAAATTACCGCCCATCGCCGTGAACCGCAAAGCGCGCTTCGATTACTTCATCGAAGAGCGTCTCGAGGCCGGCATTTCGCTGATGGGCTGGGAGGTCAAGAGCATGCGCGCCGGAAAGGCGCAGATCGCCGAGGCCTACGTCTACGTCAAGAATGGCGAGGCGTTCCTGTTCGGCGCTCACTTGAGTCCCCTTACCTCGGCCTCGACCCACGTGGAGACCGATCCCACGCGCACTCGCAAGCTGCTGCTCAACCGCCGCGAGCTCGATCACCTGGTCGGCGCCGTGGAGCGGCGCGGCTACACGCTGGTGCCGCTCGAGCTGTATTGGAAGACGGGGCGCGCCAAGCTTAGCGTCGGGCTGGCCAAGGGCAAAAAGCAGCACGATAAGCGCCACACGGAAAAGGATCGCGATTGGCAGCGCGACAAGGGCCGGATCATGAAGGCGATGCGCCGCTAGCAGCCTGTGCCGGACAGCGCGGCCGGTCCCTGACGCCATGGGCGAAAAGAGCGTAAGCTGGGGCTTCGATTGGGGCCGACCGGTTTCGACATGGGTTGCGAAACTGCAGGTGCGTACCGAGGTGCAGGTTCCTCGTTAAACTATTTGCAAACTTATAGTTGCCAATCAAGACAACTACGCTCTAGCCGCCTAATCGCGGTTGAAACTTAAGCAGCTCGTGCTGATGCGAATGTTTAAGTGTAGCGCTCATCAGATAGTGGAACACACGTGCCTGGGGTGTGTTAAACGAAAAATTACCGGGCTGGCTGCGCGCTTTCCCTGCCCGTTGGGTAGTGTGCGGTAAGAACAATAGACGTGGCTACGTACGTAGATCTTGTAGCGTAGGACTTATGGACGGGGGTTCGATTCCCCCCGGCTCCACCATATTTATGACCAGAATTGAAGTTCCCAATAACACCGGCCGGCGCCGCTCGGGCCGCGCCGGCCGTTGGTTCATGATCTTGCTGCTGCTGATCATCGTCGGCTGCGGTCTCTGGACCTGGCTGACGCTCGCCTGGGCCTATGCCGAGGGCGATCGCGCGGGCGTGCTGCAAAAATTCGTGCGCCGCGGCTGGGTGTGTAAGACACAGGAGGGCGAAATTGCCCTGTACTACGGCGGCGGCACGTACTTGGGACCTGGCACTTCGCCACAGTTATGGGACTTTAGCGTGCGCGACAAGTCCGTCGCAGACCAGCTCACCAAAGCCGTGGGTCGTCGCGTGCAGTTGCACTACACCGAGCACCCCGGCATTCCGACCAATTGTTTCGCCGACACGCGCTACTTTGTCGACAAGGTGACCATCACCGACAACGAATCCGGCAGCGGGCCCGCGCTGCCGCCGCCCGCGCCCGTGCCATCATCCGCTCCCGCGCCCTCGCCCGCGCCGGCCGCCGCGCCCGGGACTGTGGCCAAGCCGCCCGCCACGCACTAATCCGCCACGCGCGGCCGGGCTTCTAGTCACGAGAATTTTTGCATCGAGCTCAACACCTGCTCGCCGATGCTCACGGCCGTGCGCAGGGCCAGTAGTCCATCCGTGCCGGTCACCGGTGGCGCGCGCCCCGTGGCAACCGCTTCCAAGAAGGCTTCGATCTCTGCTTTGAGCGCATCGCCCTGCTCGTAAGTTTTCTCATCGATCGCGACTTGCGGCATGCCATCGGCACCCACGCCCTCGCCCTTGCGGATCACGGTCAGGATCTTTTGCTGCAAATCGAGCGACAGGTAGGCGTCGTCCTGGAACAGCCGCAGTTTGCGCTCGGTCTTCAGGCTCACGCGGCTCGCGGTGGCGTTGGCGACGCAGCCATTGGCGAAGCGCAGGCGCGCGTTGGCGATGTCGATTTCGTTGGAGAAAACGCTGGTGCCGATGGCATCGACCGACACCACCGGTGAACGCACGATGCTCAAGATCAGGTCGATGTCGTGGATCATGAGATCGAGCACCACGTCCACATCCGTGCCGCGATGCTTGAAGGGCGCGAGGCGCGCCGATTCGATGAAACGCGGCACGGTCAGGGTGGGCTGCACCGCCAGGACCGCAGCATTGAAACGCTCCAGATGGCCCACCTGAAGGACACGCTTCAGCCGCGCCGCAATGTCGATGAGGGCTTCGCCCTCGGCGATGGTCACGGTCATGGGCTTCTCGACCAGCACGCTCGCGCCGGCTTCGAGAAAGGCCTTGGCCACTTCAAAATGCATGGGCGTGGGCGTGACGATGCTCACGGCATCGACTTTGCCCAAAAGATCCCGATAATCCTCGTGCGCCTCGACCTTCAGTTCCGCGGCCACCGCCGCGCGCGCCGCCGCGGACGGATCGGCAACACCCACCAGGTGGGAATTCGGCAGGCTGGCGTATTTTTGTGCGTGAAATCGGCCCAGGTAGCCGACGCCGATCACTGCCGTGCGGATCAAGGCGGGGCGTCGCGCCGCCACTTGCTGTTGGCGCGATACTCTTGGCGCATTTGCAAGGTGGCGCCGCCCACGATGGCGAGTGCCACGCCTCCGAGGCATAAGAGTCCACGCCACAGGGTCCATTGTCCGGCGGAGAGCGACCAGAGCATCGTGCCCACGCCCAAAATCGCTCCCAGCACGATAAACGCCCAGGGCTTTACGTCGTACAGAGTCTGGGGCGTCCAGGAGCGCATGCCTCAGATTCTACAGCGGCGGGCGGCCTGGCGGGATTCGTTTACAATTGCGCATGGCTTTAAATTTTGCGCAGCTCGCCGAAGAGCGCCCCTGGGCGGCGGAATTGGTCATGGCCGGAATCGGCCTGCTGCTCGGCGTGGCCCTGATGCCGGTGCTGATTTTTTACGCGGGTGTGGCAACCCTGGGGCGGTTTGACGGGGCCAGCCTGGGAAACCTGTACTCCAGCCTGTTTTTGGGCCTCCGGGAGGCGTCCATTGCCTCGTGGGTGGTCTTTCTGGGTCCCTATGCCCTGTATCTCATGTTCAGGGCCCTGAGGGCCTGGTGGCGCGCCAGCGCCCGATTGAACTAGATCTCAAGTTTCACCCGGCGCGGACGCTAACTTGCCATAAGCGGGTCCTTTCCGCTTTGCGTCTGGAGTCGCGTTTTGAATTCCGAGATCGAAGCCCTTCTTCGCCGTTCAGTGAATTTTCCGTCGCCGCCGGGAGTGGCGACGCACATCATTGAGCTGGCGCAAGATCCTGAAATTGAAATGGGCAAGGTCGCCAAGGCCTTGAGCATGGACTCGGCGCTCTCCAGCAAAGTGCTGCGCATTGCCAATTCGCCGCTGTATGCGCAGCGCCGCAAGAGCGAGAATTTACGCCAGGCGCTGGTCGTGCTGGGACTGAATGCCACCCTGACCCTCGCCTTGAGTTTCTCGCTGGTCAAATCGCTGCGCGGCGCGAAACCCAACGGCCTGAATTACAAATTGTATTGGCGCCGTGCGCTGCTTGCCGCCACAGCGGCGCGCGCGCTCGGCGATGCAATGCGCCAAACGCTCGCCGAAGAGATTTTCCTCGCGGCATTGCTGCAAGACGTCGGCATGCTCGCGCTCGACCAGGCCGTCCCTGACTTGTATCGCGACGGGGAAAAACTGCAGCGCGATCATGCGGCCCTCGCCGAGCATGAGAAGAAACGCGTGCAGGCCGATCATGCCTACGTCGGCGGTTGGCTCATGCGCACCTGGAATTTGCCGGAGCGCCTGTATCGCGCGATTGAACACAGCCATCAGGTTGAACTGAGCTACAGCGCTCACCCGGCCGACATATTTGACCGCTGCGTCGCGCTCTCAGGCCCTGTGGCCGATCTTTTCCTCCTGGATCCTGAGCAGCGGCAATTCGCCGAGACTGCACTGTGCGCCGAGCGCAGTCTGGGTCTCGATCGCATGGCCTTCGGTCAGGTGCTCGGGACCATCGGCTCGATGATTCCGGAAACCGAAGCGATCTTCGAGTCCGAGCATCTGGCCAAGCAGCATCCTGATCTCATTCTCGAGCAGGCGCGCGAAGTGCTGATGCTGCGCAGCCTGCATGCGCTGCGCGAAATCAACACGCTGCGCGCCTCCGCCGAGGCAGCGCCGCAGCAATCGATAGAGGTCGAGGAAGAGACGCGGCGCGATACCTTGACGGGCGTGTACAACCGCGGCTACCTGGAACAATTTCTGGCGCGCGAATTTGAAAACTCGACCCGCCACAAGTGGCCGTTGAGCGTCGCCTTCGTCGACCTCGACAACTTCAAGCTGCTCAACGACAACTTCGGGCACCAGGCAGGCGATCGCGTCTTGCAGGCGACGGCGCGCATTCTGCGCGGCAACACGCGCGAGACGGACACGATCGCGCGCTTCGGCGGCGAAGAATTCGTGGTGGTGCTGCCGGCAACCGATGCCGATACGGCGCACAGCATCTGCGAGCGCATCGTGATGGCGTTTCGCAATACCGGACACGTGGTCGGTTCGCATCATGCCAAGGTCACGGTCTCAATCGGTTGCGCGACCCATGGCGCGCAAATTCAATTTTCCAACTACAGCCGACTTCGTCAAGGCGGCAGACCAGGCGCTCTACACCGCCAAATTGCGCGGCCGCAATCGCTCGGTGCCGTTCGATCGGCAGCTCGTCACCCCCCTTGCCAAGAGCGGCTGACCCGCGGGCCGCACCGCTTTTACCAAATTAAGTCGCGCTATGCCGGCCTTATGTCTGAATCGGCTTGAACTGCGTCACAGTTCCGCCATGCAGTTGCATCATGCCTGTCGCAATTTGGGAACATTCACCTCGGCGGCAAACAAGAACATTGACAAGGCATCGGATTTTTTGGAGAGGCGTTGACGATGGCAAGCGACGATAGAAACCGGGGCAACAGCGATTCCAATTTCAGCTTCGGCGTGCGCGAACTGCGCCAGGCCCGGGTTGCGCAAAACTTGGCGCTCGGTCCTGAACCCAAGAAGCCTTCCTGTAAAGAGCAAGGCTCGGATCCCTACAACACGTCGGGCAGCTTCGATCGCACCAAGAACTGGACTCGCGTCGGCAAGCGATAGCAGCCTGTCTCCAGGACAGGCTGCTACTCGTCCGCAGACGGGTTCGCGCGCTGGTGGGACGCGCGGAACTCGCTGTTCGGATACCAGCGCGGAAAGCGCCGGCCGCTCGCGAGACGCATTCCAAGCCGATAGTCCAGCGTCAGGTCGGTGACCGCCCCTTCGACATTCCAATCGGCCGCATATTGATCGCCCGGCTGGCGAAAACGCTGCGCGAAGAAATCTTCGATCTGCGCCTTCCCCCAGACGGGCCCGCGCGCGGAGCTGTCGATGCCCGCCTGTGTATAGGCCACCGGCACGCCCCGATGGGCAAAGCTGTAGCTGTCGGATCTGAAATACAGTCCGAATTGCGGATTCGGGTCGGGATGCGCCTCGCGACCCTGCAGCAGCGCTTCGGCGCGCACCGACTCATCCAGATCACTATTGCCGTACCCCAAGATGCTGACATCGCGGGTGGGGCCGCCGTTGATCAACATGTCGATATTGATGACGGCAAGGGTTTCACGCAGCGGCAGCAGGGGATTCTGCACGTAGTACTGCGAGCCCAAGAGATCGGGCACGGCCGCTGTCGTGGCGAGAAAAGCAACCGAGCGCTCAGGCTTGGGATCAATGGTGCGCTTGAAGGACTGCGCGAGCGCCAGCAGGCCGGCGACGCCGGTCGCATCATCGACGGCGCCATTGAAAATGTTGTGCCCGGCGCGAGCCGCATCGACGCCCAAAGAATCCCAATGAGCGGTGTAAAGAATGTATTCGTGCGATTGGCGTCCCGGCCAGACCGCCAGGACATTCTGCGAATTGAAGCTGCGCATCGTATTATGAAGTGTCGCATCAAGGCGCAGACCCAGCGCCACCGCCTTGAAACCCGGATGCGCCGCCGCCGCGGTAGTGCGTGCGAAGTCGATGCCCGCCGCGCTGAACAGCGCGCGCGCCGCGTCGTTCTGCAGCCACCCCTCGATTTCGGCACGGCCGGCGTTCGCATCCGCCGTCGCCAATTCGAATTGCGCGCCGCCCCAGGTGGACTGCACCGCACTCCAACCGTAACCCATGGCCGCCGCATCGTGGATCAACAGCACGCCCTGGGCCCCCTGCCGCGCGGCTTCCTCGGCCTTGTAGGCGTAACGGCCGTATTCGGTCATGCCGTTGCCCTTGAAGACCGTGGGGTCTTTCGAGGCGTAGCCCGGGTCGCCGGCCAGCACGACCACGGTCTTGCCGCGAACGTCGAGATTCGCGTAGTCGTTCCACGAATATTCCGGTGCGACGATGCCGTAGCCGACGAAGACCATCTGGCTGTGCGCAACATTAATTTCGGGCACGGCGCGCTTGGTCCAGATCACCATGTCCTTGCCGAACTTAAGATTGCGGCTGCCGCCTGAGCCGCTCACAGTCATTGTCGCATCGGCGCCGGCGGTGATCTGCAGCAGCGGCACCTGTTGCACGTAGCTCGCGCCATTGCCCGGCTTCAGGCCCAGCTTGTGAAAATTCTCGATCAGATAGCTCACCGTCTTGTCTTCCCCGGACGTTCCCGGCTTGCGGCCCTGAAAATCATCGGAGGCCAGCACGCGGACGTGATCGCCATAGGCCGTGTCATCGATGTCGGTGGTGGGGGGCGGCTCCTTGGGACGGAAGCTGCAGCCAGGCAGGAGGCCCGCGACGGTCAAAACCAGTAAAAGTCGCCTAACTGTCATAAGGGCTCGCTTTGAGGGTTTAGCCGCGGCGCGGCCAATACAGCAAAATCACGCCGCATAGGCAAATCCCCGTGGCCAGGTGCGCCCAACCGCGCCATGGCCTCAGCCGAACCTCGCCGAGGAAACTCCCGGCGCTGGCGGCGGTCAAAACCGCGAAGGCCGCCAGACTGGCGGCCATCCGAGGCAGTTCGCGCGCCAATTCTGGGTGTCGGGAACCCAGCACCAGGAACACGATCAGCACCGTTGCAAGGCCGAAAGTGAACGAGGCGCCGGTTCCCAGGATTATGCCGATCAAAACCGTGAACGGACGCATATCCTTCGGCTCATATACACTTGCTAGGAGGCACGAGCTTCTCTAGCCTTGAAGGGAGTGGGGACGCAAAGTTTACAGGAGAACGGCGACGGTGATACTCAATCGGCCTAAGGCCACTCGTTCGCGATGGATTACGGGCATGGCAATCTGCGCGGGCGCAGTCGGTCTTGCCGCCCTGTTAGGCGCCGCCATGACGCCGCCGGCCGCCGCACCCGTGGCGGCGGCAACGCTCCTCGCCCCCACCGAACAGGAAAATTACGTCGCGCGGCGCGTCGCCGACATCATCGCGCACGAGCACTACCGCCGGGCGCCGCTCGATGATCATCTGTCGAGCTTGATACTAGACCGCTATCTCGACGCCATCGACGGCGCACGCAGCTACTTCTATGCCAGCGACATCGCCGAGTTCGAGAAATACCGCTACGAACTCGACGACGCCATCAAGACCGGCGACGTCGAACCGGCCTTCGTCATTTTCCGCCGCTACCAGCAGCGCAGCCGCGAGCGCATGGCCTATGCCATCGATCTGCTCAACAAGAAGCCGGATTTCGATATCGACGAGTCGTTCAATTTCGACCGCGAAAAAGAACCCTGGCCCGCCAATGCCGCGGAGATGAATGAGTTGTGGCGCAAGCGTGTCAAAAACGATGCGCTCTCGCTCGTGACCGCCGGCAAGCAATGGCCCGAGGTCGTCGACGTTCTGCGCAAGCGCTACGAGCATGTGGAAAAGCGCATGGATCAGAGCAAGCCGGACGATGTGTTCGAGGCGTTCATGAATGCCTTCGTGCTGTCGCTCGATCCGCATTCCAATTATTTTTCGGCGCGTAATTCCGAGGAATACAACATTCAGATGAGCTTGAGCTACGAGGGCATCGGCGCCTCGCTGAGCCTGACCGACGACTACGTCACCGTGATCGATGTGATCGCCGGCGGTCCCGCCGCCATCAGCAAACAGCTCGCGGCCAACGATCGCATCACCGCAGTGGGCGAAGGCAAAACCGGCGAGCTGACCGATGTGATCGGCTGGCGCCTGGATGATGTGGTGCAAAAGATCCGCGGTCCGGGCGGCACGACGGTGCGGCTGCAGATTCTACCGGCCGGCGCCGCGCCCGGCTCGCCGCAGAAAGTGATCGACTTCACCCGCAACCGGGTGTCGCTCGAAGCGCAGGCCTCGCATAAGGCCATGCGCACCGTGGTTCGCAACGGCAAGGAGGTCAAGGTCGGCATCATCACCGTGCCGAGCTTCTATCAGGATTACGATGCCAGCCGCGCCGGGGCGAAGGATTACCGCAGCACCACGCGCGATGTGCAGCGCCTCATCGGCGAGTTGCGCAAAGACGGCGCTGAAGTGTTGATCATGGATTTGCGCGCCAATGGCGGCGGTTACCTGCCGGAGGCGGAGTCGCTCACCGGCTTGTTCATCGATCGGGGACCGGTGGTGCAACTGCGCGACACCACCGGACATATCGAAGTCGACGATGACCCGAACCCGGCGATCTTCTACAGCGGCCCGATGATCGTGCTGGTCGATCGGTTCAGCGCCTCGGCCTCGGAGATTTTCGCCGGCGCCATCCAGGACTACGGACGCGGCCTGATCGTCGGCCAGCAGACCTACGGCAAGGGCACGGTGCAGAATGCGCACCCGCTCAACTACACCATCTTCGGACGCAAGCCCGAACTGGGCCAGCTCAACGTAACCATCGGCAAGTACTACCGGATCACGGGCGAGAGCACGCAGGATCGCGGCGTCACGCCGGACATCGCGTTACCGTCGCTGATCGATGCAAACGAGGTCGGCGAGAGCACTCGCGATCGCGCCCTGCCCTGGGACCACATCGAACCGGCCAGCTTCCGCGTCGAAGGCGACTTGAAGCCGATCGCCGTGACCCTGGAAAAATTGCACCAGGAGCGCACCGCCGGCAGTGCGGATTTCAAATACCTGCGCGAAGATATTGCCGCGTTGGATGCGATGCGCAGCCAGAAGGTGCTGTCGCTGAATCTCACGACGCGCGAAGCGGAGCGTAAGCGCGTGGAAAGCCAGCGGCTCGAGCGCGAGAACACGTGGCGCGCCGCGCACGACGTCAAACCGGCCAAATCGCTGGAAGAGATCAAGGACGACGCCACAGCGGGCATCCTGCTGGATGAAGCCTCGCAAATCGCGGCGGATCTGGTGGTGGTCTCGGCCAAGCGCGCGGCGCCGACGCAGGCGCGCCGCACCGATATCGACGGCAATCCGGCGCACCGCCAACCGTTAGCGCAGCAGTAGCGTGTACAGATCCCAATAGTCCTCCGCCAGCACATTCCAGGTGTTGGCGGGGGCGGGTTTGGGCTTGTCGAAATCCAACTCGGTCACCGGCGGCGAGAGCGAATCCGCCGTCGGCACCGTGTCGGCGGCGTTGCGATACTCGCAACTGGTGCGCAGCCGCTCCAGTTTGACCTTGATCAAGCTGCCGATCTGCTTCTGATTGGTCACCGCAGCCTGCGCCTTTTGCACGCGCTGCATGTAATTCTCGCACTCGGCACGCGTGCCGAAATTCATCTCATGAACCCGGCGTGCCACCGCTTCCTTGGCGCGCGCCGCGAGCCCGAAAGCATCCGCGTTCTCGCACAGCAACTCCGCGTAGCTGATGATCGCCAGATTGATGTTGCGCCGCGCGGCCAGCGACAGTCCGGGAAATTCGGGCGACGCTTCGTTCTCGATCGCGCTGCGCTCCGAGTGCAGATCGCCGACCACGGCATCCGCCATCACGACGTGATTGCGCAACAGCTCCAACGACTTCAGGCGCCGGCGGCGCTTGAAATAGTGCCAGAAGGCGGTCAATCTTCCGATCTCCTGCTGCTCCTCGGCGAGATGGCGGCGCTGCGCGTCGGCTTCGGCGCCGGCGGTGCGCAGCCGGTTGTCCGCATCGGCGAGGCGTGCGTTTTTTTCCGCGTCGATGTCGGCCTTGTGCTTGGCCACCTCGCGCGCTTCCTGCTGTCGGGTCAGGTCGGCGGCAAAGGTGGACAGTTGCTGATGGCAGGCCTTCCACAGCGCGCGCAGCTGAAAGAACACGAGAGCGCCGAAACCGGTTTTGGGATCACCCAGCAAATCGCCCAGGGCATCCATCTGTTCCTGAATGCGGATGGTCGCGCCTTCCTGTTGCTTGAGCCGGTCGCGCAACAGATGAAATTCGTCCTTGAGGTCGGCGTAGGCTTTCTTCAGGCCGGCACGGTTCTGGAACAGCTGCATGAGCCGTTCTTCGTCGGCACTCGCTGAGCCCCCGTCCGCACCGCCTTTTAGAAACGTCAGCTTATCGATCAAAGTCCCGCCTCATCCCATGACAACCGCAGGTCACCCGATACGAAGCCAATCTTCGCTGCTAGAAGTGATGTCCCCGCTCGGCGCAGTATTCCAGCCATTTATTTAGCATCATGTTCCGCGCCCAGCGCTGATCCAGTTCACGCTTGAGTCCCGACTGCAGCTTGGCCAGCTGCGGGTGGCGCTGAAAGCCTCGAAAACTGCGCACTTCGGCCAGCCGGGCATCGTGATACACGCAAACCTCCAAATCCGGGTCTCGGAGCCGCGATGCCTCGAATTCGAACTCATAAGTCAGCCGAAACACGCTGGTATAGCGGCAGCGTTCCACAGGGGTGAGATACAGATCACAGTCCGACGTGACCTTCGATACGCGTTGGCCATCAACACTGCGAAGCTCGTCCACAATCCAGCCTAGACGCACGAAGTTGCTTTCGTACAGCGTCATCAGACTGACAAAGCTGCCGGGCCGCGCCCGCCAAGATGTCTCACACCATTGATCCGCTATCATGCTTGAACTATACCACGCAGCTTCGAGATTTCAGGGGCGCAGTCGACGCTCGAGCCCTAAGCGATCCAGAATTCTGGTGGATATTTCTTCAATCGAGACTTCGGTTGCATCGAGCACCGGAACGCCGTGGCGTTCGAACAAAGACTCGGCGGCGCGCACCTCAAACGCCACTTGCGCTGCGGATGAGTAGCGGCTGTCGGGCTTGCGTTCGTTGCGAATCTGTTGCAGCCGATCCGGCTTGATGGTCAGGCCGAACAGTTTCTGCGGATAGCCGTCGAGCGCGCGCGGCAGCTTGCGCGATTCCAGATCATCGTCGGTGAGCGGATAATTCGCGGCATAAACTCCATACTGCATGGCCAGATACAGGCAGGTCGGCGTCTTGCCGGAGCGCGACACGCCGACCAAAATAACATCGGCGCGCTCGTAGTCGCGCACCACCGAGCCATCATCGTTGGCCAGCGCGAAATTCGTCGCATCGATGCGCGTTGCATAGGCGTGCGTGTCCGCCATGCGATGTGTCCTACCCGCGGTATGGCTCGATTGCGTCTTGAGTTCGCCCGCCAACGGTGCTAGGAATGGATCGAAGAAATCCAAAAAGAATCCCGTGCTGCCGCGGACCACGTTGCGCACATCTTCCTGCACCAACGTGCTGAAGACCACCGGCCGCGCGCCCTCTTGCGCCGCGACCAGATCGATCTTGCGAACGGCTTCAATCGCCTTGTCAACGGTGGAGATAAATGGCACAGTCACTTGGCGAAATTCGATGCCGTCGAACTGCGTCATGAGACTGTGACCCATTGTTTCTGCGGTAATCCCCGTTTGGTCGGAAACGAAGAACACGGTTCGTTTAATCACGGTAACCTCACCCTAGTCGGCACTTTCGCCGTAAAGTGTTTCACTTAAACTAGCGTCGGACAAGCACAGCACCATGAAGCCTTACATCATCCCGTTTGAAAAACTGAAGAACAAAGACGTCGCGCTCGTCGGCGGCAAGAACGCGTCCCTCGGAGAGATGATCTCCGGCCTGGCGGACCTGGGTGTTTCGGTGCCGGGCGGTTTTGCCACGACTGCTCACGCCTACCGCGACTTCCTGGCGCAAGGCGGCCTCGATGAACGCATTCGCGCCGCGCTGGCGGAACTCGATGTGGATGATGTGCAAAAATTGGCGGTGGTCGGCGCGGAAATCCGCGGCTGGATGCTCGCCACGCCCTTTCCGGAGCGCCTGCAAACCGAGGCGCTGGAAGCGTGGCGCAAGATGAAAGGCAGCAGCGATCCCGCCGAGTTTGCGGTTGCGGTGCGCTCCTCGGCGACGGCGGAAGATCTTCCCGAAGCCTCCTTTGCCGGGCAGCAGGAGACATTCCTGAACGTGCGCGGCGAGGAACATTTGCTCAAGTCCATGCACGAAGTGTACGCCTCGTTGTTCAACGACCGCGCGATATCCTATCGGGTGCACAATAAATTCGATCACAGCACGGTGGCGCTCTCCGTCGGCGTGCAGCACATGGTGCGCAGCGATTTGGGCGCGGCCGGCGTGATGTTCACGCTCGACACGGATTCGGGCTTTCGCGACGTGGTCTTCATCACGGCCGCGTATGGCTTGGGCGAAACCGTGGTGCAGGGCGCCGTCAATCCGGATGAGTTTTATGTCTACAAGCCGGCGCTGCGCGCGGGCCGGCGCTCGATCTTGAGAAAGAATCTCGGCGGCAAGTCGATCAAGATGGTTTACGCCGATCCGGGCTCCAAGGCGCGCGTGCGCACGATCGACGTTGCGCCCGCCGACCGGCACCGCTTTTCCTTGAGCGAGGCGGACATCACGGCGCTGGCGAAGCAGGCGCTCATCATCGAGGAGCACTACGGCGCTCCCATGGACATCGAGTGGGGCAAGGATGGCAACGACGGCAAGATCTACATCCTGCAGGCGCGTCCGGAAACCGTGCAGAGCCGCGCCGGCCGCACCATATTGCGCTATACGCTGAAATCGCGCTCCAAGGTGCTCACCAGCGGCCGCAGCATCGGCCAGCGTATCGGCGCGGGCCATGCGCGAATCATCAAGGACGCGAAAGAGATGTCGCGGGTCCGCGCCGGGGATGTGCTGGTCGCCGACATGACGGATCCGGATTGGGAACCGGTCATGAAGCGCGCCTCGGCCATTGTCACGAATCGCGGCGGACGCACCTGCCACGCGGCCATCATCGCCCGCGAGCTGGGAATTCCGGCCGTGGTGGGCTGCGGTACGGCCACCAGCGACATCAAGGAAGACCAGCCGATCACGATTTCCTGCGCGGAGGGCGACACCGGCTACGTCTACGACGGCATGCTCGAATTCGATCAGCGCAGCATCGAAATGGATGCCATGCCCGAGATTCCCGTCAAGATCACCATGAATGTCGGCAATCCGGACCGCGCCTTTGATTTCGCGGGCATTCCGCATCGGGGAGTGGGTCTCGCGCGCCTCGAGTTCATCATCAATCGCATGATCGGCGTGCATCCGCGGGCGTTGCTGGAATACGACCGGCAGAGTGCCGAGCTCAAGGACACCATTGCCAAGCAGATTGCGGGCTATGACGGTCCGGTGAATTTCTACGTCGACAAACTGAGCGAGGGCATCGCCCAGATCGCCGCGGCATTTGCGCCCGAGCCGGTCATCGTGCGCCTGTCGGATTTCAAATCCAATGAATATGCGAATTTGATCGGCGGCAAGAACTACGAACCGCACGAAGAGAATCCAATGCTGGGTTTTCGGGGCGCGTCGCGCTATATCGACAAAGTATTCCGGCCCTGCTTTGAACTCGAATGCCGCGCCCTGAAGCGCGTGCGCGATGAAATGGGGCTCACCAACGTGCAGGTCATGGTGCCGTTCGTGCGCACCCTGAGCGAAGCCAAGGAGGTGACGCAGCTGCTTGCCGCCAATGGCCTGAAGCGCGGCGACAACGGCTTGAAGCACATCATGATGTGCGAACTGCCGACCAACGCGCTGCTGGCGGACAAGTACCTCGAGTACTTCGACGGCTTCTCGATCGGCTCGAACGACATGACGCAACTGGCACTGGGCCTGGACCGCGACTCGAGCGTGGTGGCCAAATCCTTCGATGAGCGCGACGAGGCGGTGAAGGCCTTGATGGCCATGGCAATCAAGGCCTGCAAGGCGCAGGGCAAGTATGTGGGCATCTGCGGCCAGGGCCCCTCGGACCATCCGGAGCTGGCGCGCTGGCTGGTTGAACAAGGCATCGACAGCCTGTCATTGAATCCGGATACCGTGGTCGAGACCTGGATGTTCCTGGCGAAGGACGCGCAGAAGTAGCGCCGGATTCCTAGAACGGGCGCAGCAAACGCTCGCGGTAGTACTGCAGCTCGCGAATCGAGTCGCGTACATCCTCGAGCGCCAGGTGAGTCGAGGTCTTGCGAAATCCCTCGGCGACATTTGGAGCCCAACGCAGAGCCAGCTCTTTGAGCGTGCTCACATCGAGATTACGATAATGGAAGAAAGCCTCCAATGACGGCATGTAGCGCGCCAGAAAACGCCGGTCCTGGCAAATGCTGTTGCCGCACATCGGCGAGCGTTTGGGCTCGGCCCACGCGCCGAGAAAATCCAGAGTGCGCCGCTCGGCGGTTGCGGCATCGATGTCGCTGGCGAGAACACGCGCGGCCAAGCCTGAGCGGCCATGTTGATTTCGGTTCCAATCGTCCATGGCGTTTAGAACCGATTCGCCCTGGTGCACGGCCATGACCGGCCCTTCGGCGAGCACGGTGAGGTGTTTGTCGGTTACGATCGTCGCGATCTCGATGATGAGATCCGAGTCGGGCTTCAGGCCCGTCATTTCCAGATCGATCCAAATGAGATTGTCAGGAGATTTCATGGCGTTTTTAAAGACCTGTCCGGCATGGTAGCAGGCGGAACCGGCATCGTCCTTGCGAGTTTCGGCCGAAGCGTTTTGGTGCAGGCGAGCGAGGGCTTGGTTCGCTGCGGCCTCAAAGGCCGTAAATTGCGCGTGGTGTGCGGCGACCGGGTGGCCTGGGGTTATCCACCCTCGGCCGACGGGCCCTCGGTCGAATCGGTCGAGCCGCGCCGCAATTTGATCGAGCGAATCGACGCGCGCGGACGTGCTGAGCCGGTGGCGGCCAATGTCGACCGGCTGGCGATCGTCGCGGCCCCCCAACCTGAACCGGATTGGTTTCTCGTGGACCGCTACTGGGCCGGCGCGGCGCTCAAGGATCTGGATGCACTGGTCATCGTAAATAAGAAAGACCTCGGTACCGGATCCATTGAGCCGCAGCTGGACGGATATCGCCGTCTGAACCTGAACTGCATCGAGGTGAGCTGTCAGTCCAAAGAGGGCATACCCGAACTTGCGCAAATTTTGAGAGGCCGGGTCAACTTGCTGGTCGGCCAATCCGGGGTCGGAAAGTCATCGCTGGTGAACGCCCTTGCGCCAACCGCCGAAGCGTTGACCGCCGAGTTGACGCGCGATGCCGAAGGACGGCACACCACCACCACGGCGCGCTGGTATCAGCTCGACGCGGCGTCTGCGATCGTCGATGCGCCCGGCGTGCGCGACTTCGCGCCGCCCGCGCACTTGGTGCGCGCCGCGGAGCGCGGCTTCGTCGAAATTCATGAGCGCAGCGCGCTATGCCGGTTCAAGGATTGCCGGCACATGGAGGAGCCGGGCTGCGCGGTGCGTCTCGCCGTGATCAATCAGCAAATCTCGGCGCGCCGCTACGAAAGCTATCGGCGCCTGTTCCGGCTCTACGAGAAACTGGCTTCTTGACTCACGAAACGCTGGTGCGCCCTGCGAGCGCATGCGCCAGGGTCCCGCCATCGACGTATTCCAGCTCCCCGCCCACAGGGACGCCGTGCGCAATTCGCGATGCCTTAAGCCCAGCGCGCAGCGCCAGTTCGCCGAGATAGTGGGCCGTGGCCTCGCCCTCGGCAGTCGGATTGGTTGCCAGGATCACCTCTCGAACCTCGCCTGCCTTCAGCAACCGCTCAAATTCATCGAGACCCAGTTCGCCCGGTCCAACCCCATCGAGCGGCGATAAGTGCCCCATCAGCACGAAGTAGCGCCCGCGAAAACCGCCGGACTGCTCAATGGCGACAACATCGGCCGGGGATTCGACCACGCAAAGCTGTGCCGAGTCCCGCTGAGCCGAGGCACAGATCGAGCAGAGCTCGCTCTCGGTGAGCATGCGGCAGCGTTTGCAGTGCCCCACCTGTTGCAGCGCTTCGGCCAAGGCATGGCTTAAGGTTCTGCCGCCATCGCGATCGCGCTCCAGTAGGTAGAACGCCATGCGCTGCGCGGACTTTGGGCCGACGCCCGGCAGGCAGCGCAGCGAATCGATCAGACGCGCAAGCGTCGGTGTGTACTTCATCTAGCGCAACACCTCAAAAAGGAAGTTTCATGCCGGGCGGCAAATTCATGCCCGACATCAGACCGGCGTACTTTTCCTGCGTGCGGGCGGCGACCTTGCGAACCGCATCATTAATGGCGGCGGTCAAAAGATCCTCGAGCATGTCCTTGTCCTCGCCCAGCAACTTTGGCTCGATCAAGACCTTTTTTGTTTCGTGCTTGCCATTCATGGTCACCTTGACCATGCCCGCGCCGGATTCGCCTGTGACTTCAATATCGGCCAATTCGGCCTGGGCTTTCTGCATGCTTTCCTGCATTTGCTGTGCCTGGCGCATCAGATTTCCCAATCCACCCTTCATCATAAGAGCCTCTCTTAGTTCGATGGTTTTACCGACGCCACATCAACGTCGGCACCGAAGCGCTCGCGCAGTCCTTTCACGGCCGGATCCGATTCGAACGCGCTCGCCGCGCGGGCAATTTTCTCCTGCTCTGCCTGCATCCGTTGCCGCGCCGGCGAGTTCAAATCCGGCTCAGCGGTTTCAAACGCGACACGGATATCCCGCCCCATATATTTCGACAGGCCCTGCACGAGTTTCTCTTCTATCGGGCGCGTGCGCCGATCCGAGGCCGCTTGATCGAGCTTCAACGTCAGCAGGCTGTGCTCGAAACCGGCGGGCACACAATTCAGCGCCAGCTGACGCACCATGCCGCTCAATCCGGCCGCCTCGACGACCGCGGGCCAATTCGCGGCATCAATGCTGGTGAGCCGCGCCGCGTCGATTGCCGGACCCGCTCCTGCCGGCGGGTGAGCGGGCGAGGGCATGCGGGCGATTCCGCCGGGCTTCGAGGGTAGCGTTGCGGCGTCCGGCCGAAATGCCAGCATGCGCAGCAAGGTCATTTCGAAGCCGATTCGCGGCTCAGGCGCCATGTTCAAGTCGCGGCGGCCCGCCAGCGCAATCTGATAATAAAGCTGGGCGTCCTCCGGCGAAATCGCCTGCGCGAGCTGCATCAGCAACGCCGCATCGAACTCCTCATCCTGCGGCGCCGCTTCAGGAACAATCTGCACAATGGCTATGCGCTGCAACAGCGTTGCCAAATCCACGAGTGCACGATCGTAGTCCGGCGCATCGCGATCCAGGTCGCGCACCTCGGCGAGCAATGCGGCGCCATCGCCGCGCGACAGCGCCTCGACCAGCCGTCCGACATGGCCGCGATCAATGGTGCCGAGCATCGATCGGGCATTGGCCTCGCTGATGGCGCCGCCGCCAAAGGCAATGAGTTGATCCATCAAGCTCAAGGCATCGCGCATGCTGCCTTCGGCAGCGCGCGCCAGGAGCGCAATGGCCGCAGGCTCGAACGACAGATTCTCGGCGGCTGCAATAAATTTCAAGCGCTCGCCGATCAAGGCCGCCGGCAGGCGCTTGAGACTGAACTGCAGGCAGCGCGACAGCACGGTAACCGGCAATTTCTGCGGATCGGTGGTCGCCAGCAAGAATTTAACGTGCGGCGGCGGTTCCTCCAACGTCTTGAGGAGCGCATTGAAGGAGTGGGTTGAAAGCATGTGAACTTCGTCGATGAGGTACACCTTGTACCGGCCCCGCGTCGGCGCGTACTGCACATTGTCGAGCATGTCGCGCGTGTCATCGACCTTGGTGCGCGAGGCTGCGTCCACCTCGAGGAGATCCACAAATCGCCCCTCATCAATCTCCTTGCACGCGGCGCAGACGCCGCAGGGATTGGAACTCACGCCATTCGTTTCACAGTTCAGCGATTTCGCCAAAATACGCGCGACCGTGGTCTTGCCGACGCCGCGAGTCCCGGTAAACAGAAAGGCATGGTGTACTTTGCCGCTGTCCAGGGCGTTGCTGAGCGCGCGCAGCACATGCTCCTGCCCGACCATTTCGGCAAATCGTTTGGGGCGCCATTTGCGCGCTAAGACGACGTAGCTCATAAGGTATTGTCGCACGCCTTTTAGGAGGCGGCCCGCGCCAGCAGGACTTCGGCGCCCGACTTTAAGCCTCTACCGCTGCTCCCTTCCGGGCCTGACGGGGTTCGTGACCAGTCGTCGCGAAGATGCAAACGCGAGCCACCATAAACGGTAGCTGGCGGAGAGGGTGGGATTCGAACCCACGAACACGGTTAGGTGTTACACACTTTCCAGGCGTGCGCCTTCGACCGCTCGGCCACCTCTCCACGCGGCCGCAAGGGTACCGGAGCGGAGTCAGGCGATCAAATCTAGCCGCCGGCGGCCTTGTTCGGGGGAGCGGGCTTGTAGCGCGGCGGGATGTCGTAGCAAAGGTCGTGCGGACCCGGCGGCGGCGGCGGATCGGTTACCGTTGGAATGACCAATGCGCCCGCCGTATTCGGCGAATCGAGTCCGGCGGGCACTTTCAGGGGCGGCGCCGACAGTGCGTGCTGGTATTCCTGCGGCGCGTGGCAGTCGGGATTCAGTTTGCTGAACAAATGACAGCCGCTCATCAAAGCGCTTGCCCCAAACAACAGTAAAATTCGATCAAGACTCATGCAGCTTGGTCCTCAAGGGTAATTCCGGCGGCCCGCATCGCGCGCAACACCGTCTCGTGGTGCGCAGATGCCAGTTCGACCAACGGCAGGCGGATTGCGTTCCCAATAATGCCCATTCTCGCCACCGCCCATTTCACGGGTATCGGGTTCGCTTCAACAAACAGATCCTTATGTAAAGGCTGCAAACTCGCGTCAATCGTCCTGGCGGCGACCAGATCGCCCCCGAGCGCGGCTTTGCAAGCCTCGTGCATCCGGCGCGGCGCGACATTTGCCGTCACCGAAATCACGCCGCGCGCACCCGCGCCCATCAATTCCATCGCCGTCGCGTCGTCGCCCGAAAGCACCACGAACTCGGGCGGACAGGTGCTGATAATCTCGCGCGCCCGGCTCAAGGAGCCGGTCGCTTCTTTGATTGCCACGATGCGAGGGTGCCGCGCTAGACGTGCGATGGTGCTCGGCAAGAGATCCACCGCCGTTCGGCTGGGCACATTATACAGAATAACGGGCGCGGCGGACGCATCGGCGGCGGCCGCGAAATGCCTGAAAAGTCCTTCCTGCGGCGGTTTGTTGTAGTACGGCGTGACCAGCATCACCGCATCCACGCCCAGCCGCGACAAGCTGCGGGTGCGTGCCACGGTCGAATCGGTGGAATTGAAGCCGGCGCCGACGATCACCTTGAGCTTATCGCGGCAGCGTGCCACCGCCCGCCGCGTCAGCTCGTCGACCTCGGGCTCGGAAAGCACCGGTGATTCCCCTGTGGTGCCCGCCACAACGACTGCATCGCTGCCCTCACGCATGTGAAAATCCAGCAACCGATCCCACGCGGGCCAATCCAGCGCCCCGTCGGCCGTCATTGGGGTGACAATTGCCACCATGCTTCCGGAAAACATCAACAGCTCCGCGGGAAATATCGCTACCTTAAGTGCGAGACAGCACCTAAGGCAAGCGCCCATCCGGTAGAATTTGCCCCGATGAAACAACATATCGTCATTTCCGCGGTCGGCAGCGACCGCGTCGGCATGGTCCATGAGCTATCCAAGGCAATCGCCGATTGCGGCGGGAGCATCAGCGAAAGCCGCATGACCTCGCTCGGCAACGAGTTCGCCATGCTGCTTCTGGTCAACGGCAACTGGCACACCCTGGCCAAGCTCGAGGGGGAGTTCAAGAAGCTCGCCGATGCCACCGGCATGAATATTCAGCTGCGCCGCACCGAGGAACGCTCGGCGCGCAACGACATGCTGCCCTATTCAATCGATGTCGTATGCCTCGATCAGACCGGCATCGTCGCGGGGCTGTCCGGATTCTTCGCGCAACGCGGCGTCGACATCGCGGAATTATCCACGCGCTCGTACGCCGCGGCGCACACCGGCGCTCCGATGTTCTCAGTGCAGATGATCGTGAATGTCCCCAGCCGGCTGCATATCGGGGTGCTGCGCGAGGAGTTCATGGACTTCTGCGACCACCTGAATTTGGACGCCATTTTCGAACCCGTGAAGAGTTAGCCAGTCATGAGCAAGATTGAAATCGGCAAGAAGGCCCCGCCGTTCAGCCTCGAAGGCACCGGAGGAAGCTGGTCGCTCGAGGACGCCAAGGGCATGGCGGTGGTCATTTATTTTTACCCGCGCGACAACACCTCCGGGTGCACCCAGGAGGGACTCGACTTTGCGGCCCTGAACGCCCAGTTTAAAAAATCCAAGGCGCTGGTGTTGGGCATCTCGCCGGACAGCGTCGCCTCGCACGAGAAATTCAAGAAAAAAATGGCCTTTCCGTTTGAACTATTGAGCGATCCGGACCAAAAGGTGTGCAACCTTTATGCCGTGTACAAGGAAAAAAGCATGTATGGCAGGAAGTACATGGGGGTTGAACGCAGCACCTTTCTCATCGACGGCAAAGGGGTGCTGCGGCACGAGTGGCGCAAGGTGAAGGTCAAGGATCATGCCGAGGCCGTATTGGCGGCGGTGAAGGCGCTGTGACCGGCAATGTGCGGCCTTTGGGGGCCGCTGTGCTGAAGAGCCGGCAAGGCAAGGCAGAGCGTCGGATATTCGTCCTCGACACAAATGTCTTGATGCATGATCCCACCGCGATTTTCCGCTTCGAAGAACACGACATTTACATCCCGATGACCGTGCTCGAGGAACTCGATGCGGGCAAAAAGGGGTTGTCGGAGCCGGCACGCAACGTGCGCCAGGTCAGCCGATTTCTCGATGAACTGATGCAGGGCGCGACCAAGAAACAGATTGACCGCGGCCTCGCCCTGCCCACGGCGGTACCGATCAATCATGGCAAGCGCCCACCCGGCGGACGCCTGTTCTTCCAGACCCAGTTGCTCGAGTCGGTGCTGCCGGACAGCCTGCCCGGCCAGGGCGCGGACAATGCCATTCTGGCCAATACGCTGGCTCTGCAGCAAAAATTTCGCAACGCCCGCGTCACGCTGGTCTCGAAGGACATTAATTTACGCATCAAAGCGGCAATTCTAGGCGTGCACGCCGAAGACTATTCCAGCGACAAAACCATCGAAGATGCGGACCTGCTGGTCAATGGCGTTCAGCAGCTGCCGCAGAATTTCTGGGAAAAGCACGGCAAGGGAATGGAGTCCTGGCAGCAGCAGAGCCGCACCTATTATCGGGTGCGCGGCCCGCTGGTGCGCGAGTGGAAGACCAATCAATTCGTTTATGATCCCGGCGCGAACGGTGTGGAAGCCATTGTGCGCAAGCTCGAGTCCGATTCGGCGATTCTCGAGCTGACCACCGACTATCGAACCGAGCGAAACAACGTGTGGGGCGTGACGGCCCGCAACCGCGAGCAGAATCTGGCGCTGAATCTGTTGATGGATTCGGAAATCGATTTCGTCACGGTGCTGGGCCCCGCCGGCACCGGCAAGACTTTACTGACCCTTGCGGCGGGTCTGGCACAAACCCTGGATCACAATCGCTTCAGTGAAATCATCATGACGCGCGTGACCATCCCTCTGGGTGAGGACATCGGCTTTCTGCCCGGCACCGAAGAGGAAAAAATGGAGCCCTGGATGGGTGCGCTGATGGACAATCTGGAGGTCTTGACGCAGAGCCAATCCGGCGGCACCTGGGGTCGGGGCGCCACAAACGATTTACTACGGCACCGCATCAAGATTCGGTCGTTGAACTTCATGCGCGGCCGTACATTTCTCAACCGTTTCATCATCATCGATGAAGCTCAAAATCTGACGCCCAAGCAGATGAAGGCACTGGTCACCCGCGCGGGCCCCGGCACCAAAATGGTGTGTTTGGGCAATATTGCGCAAATTGACACGCCCTACCTGACCGAGACCACGACCGGGCTCACGTATGTGGTAAACCGATTCCACGGCTGGGCGTTTTCCGGACATATCACGCTGGTCCGGGGCGAACGCTCGCGTCTGGCGGACTACGCATCCGAAGTACTTTGATTTTGCTTCTGTTTTGAGCGAACTTTGGCATGTGCCGGGACTCCAAAGTTCAAGAACCACCATGTCAGCGCTGAAATCCATTTCCGCATTTCTGGCCGCCGCCGCGCTCGGCGCGAGCGTGAGCATTGCTTACGCGCAGGGGGTCGCGCAGGCCACCAAGGACACGAACCAAGATTTACCCGAACTGGGCAGCCCGGCGAACGCGGCGATTTCCATCGATGATGAGTATCACGCCGGTCTGTCCTACGTGAATGAAATCCGCAAGGAAGGCGTCATCCTCACGGATCCGGAAGTCCAACAATATGCGCAGGAAATCGGCCACAGCCTCTCGAGCCAGGCCGAGGAAGGCCAACACCAGTTCTACTACTTCATCATTCGCGAGCCGGACATCAACGCCTTCGCCATCCCCGGCGGATTCGTGGCGATTCACAGCGGATTGATAACGGCGACGCGCAACGAGAATGAATTGGCGGGCGTGCTGGCGCACGAAACCGCACACGTCACGCAGCGCCATCTGGTGCGCCAGCTCGTCGACCAGCAGCACGAAGGACTGCTCGCCTCCGCGGCCATGCTCGCGGCCATCCTGCTCGGGGCAACGGCAGGCCGCGGCTCACCCGATGGAATCGAGGGCGCCATACTGGCGGGCCAGAGCGCCATGATTCAGCATCAGATCAATTACACCCGCAGCAGCGAGGCTGAAGCGGATCGCATCGGCATCACGACCATGGCGAACGCCGGCTACGATCCTCTGGGAATGGCAAGCTTCTTCGATTACATGGGCCGCACCGGTCCCGAACCCAGCCGCGTCAATGCCGTGCAGTTCCTCATCGATCATCCCATCTTCTCGGATCGCGTCGCGGAAGCGCAGGATCGCGCGCGCCAGATCGGCCGGATCCATCATGAGGATTCCCTGTCCTATCTGCTGGTCCGCGAGCGATTGCGAACCGTAGCCGGGGATCCGCAAGCCGCGCGCCAATACTATGCCCACCTGGTCAAGAACGGCGGCGGCAAAACCATTCAAGAGCGCTACGGCATGGATGTGGCGGAGATCGAAACAAAAAATCCCCTGCCGGCCATCGCCGATTTGCAGGAACTGGTGCGCGACTATCCCAAGGTCACGCAGTTCTATGGCGCGCTCGGCCAGGCGTACCTGGCGAACAATCAGTTCAGGGAATCGACCGTCATTCTGGAGCGCGCGATGGTTTTGTTCCCGCGCAATGTTCCGATCACGATTCGCCTGGCGGAATCGTTGATGCATTCCGGCGACAACAAGCGCGCGCATCTGGTGTTGCTGGACTTGTTCAATACCGTAGCGCCCACGCCGGATCAGACCCGGCTCATCGCGAAGGCGGCGAGCACCGCCGGCGACTATGCCGACTCCTACAGCTACATGGCGGAATTTTATTTGATGACCGGCAATCTGCTGATGGCTTCCAATCAGTTGCAGCTGGCCTTGACCCTGCCGGGACTCGACGCCGTGCAACGGGCACGCTACAGCGCCCGCCTCGAGGAGGTGCGCGCGGCCATGCCGAAGAAGAACAAAAATACCATGGCCGACGAGCGCGGCGTCAATGGCAGCGGATACTCGCCCCGACTGCCCTGATTCCCGCAATAGTGTATCGTTGGCGTGACCTTAAGAGACGCGGGAGAGATTTCATATGCTGAGAGCAAAGCAGGCGCGCGCGCTGCTTGGCGTCGTACTGACCATCGCCCTGGCCGGATGTGTCACTCTGCCGCCCAATTCCAAGCCTGCTCCCCAGGATCCCTGGGAATCCTGGAATCGCGGTGTCTATAAGGTCAACGACAAGCTCGATCGCGCGGTCGCCAAACCCATTGCACGCACTTACGTGCGCGCGGTGCCGGCACCGGCGCGCACCGGCGTGAGCAATTTTCTTTCCAATTTGCGCACCACGACCGTGATGATCAACGATGCCCTGCAGGGGAAGCTCGGCGCAGCCGCCAATGACCTGGCGCGCCTGGTGGTCAACACCACGGTCGGGTTCGGCGGCCTGCTGGATCCGGCGACCCAGATGGGCCTGGACAAGAACGACGAAGATTTTGGGCAGACCCTGGGCCACTGGGGCGTTCCACCCGGGCCGTTTTTGGAGCTGCCATTTTTGGGCCCTTCCGACACGCGTGACGGTCCCGCGCGCATCGTGGATTTATTCACGGGGCCGACGCACTACATCAGCAACAACTGGGTGTCCTACGGCATCTATGGTGTCGGTTTGGTCGATGCGAGAGCCGACCTCTTGTCGCTCGATTCAACGCTGCAGAAAGTCTTCGACCCGTATGCCTTCATTCGTGACGCCTACCTACAGCGGCGCGCTTACTTGGTGTCGGACGGCAAGGTGAGCGATGAAGAGTTGGTCGATCCGGGCGCCGATGACGCGGACACGGCTGCGCCCAAGTCTCCGCCGCCGACGCCCCCGGACTCGAAAAAGCCCTGAGCTTTGGACCGCGCGACGCCACGCCTTAGTTCGGCGGATTGTTGGCTTTTAGAAAATCCACGGTGGCCTGCAGCATTTGCAAGCGCGTTTCACTGCGCGAGAGCCAGTGATCTTCGTGCTTCAGAGTCACCAAGGTCACCGATTTTCCAGCCCGCTTCAATGCACTTTCCATGACTTCGCTTTGTTCATAAGGAACCACGGTGTCGTCGCGGCCGTGAATCAGCAGCACCGGAACGCCCACATTGGCAATATGCTCGATTGGAGAAATGGCAACGAGCGCCGGGTCGCTCTGATCCGCGGCCCCCATGAACCGGTCCCAATATCGCTGCGACCAGCCCGCTTTGTTGAAACCTGTCCACTTGCGAAACCGGCGCAGGTCCGAAGGGCCTGCGACGGACACGGCGCAGCGATAGACCCCTGACTCGAGGGTGACGCCGGCGAGAGCCGCATATCCACCGTAGCTTGCCCCGACGATGCAGACTCGCTTCGGGTCGATGATGCCCTGGCGCGCAAGATAGCGCACGCCGTCGGACAGGTCGGACTGCATCTTACGGCCCCATTCGCCATATCCTGCCTGCATGAAATCCGAGTTCAGGGTCGAGCCGCGGAAATTGGGCTGCAGTACGGCGTATCCTTGCGCGGCAAGCGCCTGCGACCACCAGTCGAAATCCAGCGTGTCGGCGGCGGCAGGCCCGCCATGCGGCAAGACGACCAACGGCAGATCCTTTTCGACGCCGGCGGGTACCGTCAAGAACGCCGGAATCGTGAGTCCATCCGCCGCCGCATAACTGATCGGCTTCATCTCGGCCGGCGCAACGATCTGTTCGTAGACCCGTCCCAGTATGCTCGCGTGATGGCTGTACCAATCGTAGAGCGCGTAGACATAACCGTCCTTGGGACCGAATACTCCGAGCACCATCCTCGAAAAATCGTCCGAGTTCGATATCAGCCTCACGCGTTCATCCGGGAACGCGCGCAGCACCGCATTCCAATGCGCCTGCAACTCATTGTCGAAAAATACGTAATCGCTGCTGCCGATCTCGTGAATGCCGCCGATGATCCGCCCGGTCTTGCGATCCTCGATTATTCTCGAGAACGCGGCGCCCTTCGCGAGCGGCGCACCCCAGGTATTGTTGGATAGATTGAGCGGTCTCCATTGCGGATCACCGTTGACCAGGAATCGCACGATCATGCCGTTTCCGTCGGCGCTGAACCCGAGGATGCGCGGCATGTCGATCGCCGCCGTTCCCGATGCCGCCAAAGTCCAGTGACCATCCTTGTGGGTTCTGATTTCCCAAAGCTCTTTGGCGTCGTGATAGCTGGATTGCGCCGCGATATTTCCCGCTTCGTCCATGAACCATTCGGTTCCCTGCTCCCCCGCCTCGGCAATCAAGCGCGGACGGCGATCAGGATAGGCAAAAGCAAATAGACAGGGCACCGTTCTGTCGCGCACGCAATAGCCGCGTGAATACAAAGTCATGTGACCGGAAATTTCACGCAGCGTCGGATCGTCGGTAATCACATTGAAGGTCCGCATTTTGCCGACTTCAAATGACATGGGATCGAGCTTGTGCCTGCTGATGTTGAAATTGGCGATCTGAAACCACTCGCTGGTTGGACCGGTAAAACCGAAAGGAGGCGGACTGGTGGTGGAGACAGTTACGAGTAGATTATCGTCGTCGATCCACTCGAGCCGCCGCAGCTTCACCTCGCCGACCCGCACTCCGCCGAGCATTTCCGGCCTGGTCACGGCGGCAACGGCAAGGATCCTCGAGTCGCCATCGGTTCGGACAAACGCGATTTTGTTGCCGTCGGGCGAAATCTCTACATCTTCCAGGCTCGCATGCCGGCCGAAAACCGCGAGGGGAACCGTATCGGCCGCGACAGCCGGCCGCCCTCCGGCAAACGCGGCGACCGCTGTGCAGGCCGCCACGGCACGCGCGAGCAAATGCGTCAGTTGATTTCGTCTTGCTCTTTCCATCCCTGGCAGCCTCTTCGGGCTTTGGTTGGCAATCACGGTATCCTATCCCGCCGTCAGCAATTCTTCCACATCGCTCAAGCGCGCAAGTTGATGCAGTTGGACTGGAATATTTTCGTAGCGCAGGCTCTTGCGCTCCGCTCTCGCGATGCTCAGCCACTCAATCAGCAGGGCGAGGCCTGAACTGTCGCTGTCCTTGACGCCCGCCAGGTCGATGACGGCCGCGCGGCCATTGGCGATGGCTTCACTTCCCAGCCGCAGCAGCGCCGTGACCGTGGTGAAGTGCAGCACGCCCACGACGCGAGCGCGATCGCCCTCCTGCGGTTCGAATTCGGCAGTGAGCGCCGCACTATTGTTCAATGTGGTACCGCCGCCCCGGCCGGGCCCACGCGACCTTCCTTCTCCAGGCGGTTAATGACGTCGTCCAACCCCTTTTGCTGAATCTCCGACGCAAAATCCGTTCGAAAACTCTTCACGTAGGAAATGCCTTCGATCACCACATCCCATGCCTTCCACCCGTCCGGAGTTTTGTGGAGCGTAAAATTCACCGGGACTTTCTCGCCCGAAGATTTCTTGACTTCCGTCCGCACCGTCGCGCTGGTGTCGCCCGGGTCGCCCTTATAGGGCAGAACGATGAACCGGTCGGCCGTAAAGTCGATCAGTGCCGCGCCATAGTTGCGCAGCAGCGAATGATAGAAGGCGTCGACAAATCGCTTGCGCTGTTCAGGCGTTGCGTTGCGCCAGCTTTGCCCCAGGACCAGGCGGGCCGCGTATTCCGTGTCGAAATTCGGCAGCAGTACATTGCCCACCAGGGCATCGAGCTTGACTGGATCGGACTTGTACATGGCCCGGTTTGCATCCAGCTCCTGCAGCATGCGCTTGGCGGAATTTTCCACCAGCTGCTGCGGCGACAGCGTATTCGCGTTTGGCGCGGCAGGGGTGTCCGCAGCGTGCGCCTTCGCCCCGATCGCCAGCATGGCCGCCAGCATTACGGTAATGGTTAGTTTGCTCATTTCGTCTTCTCCGTCTTCTCGGGGGCTTTGGCGTCCGCAGGCGCGGGCGTTTGCGCGTCAGCCTTGGACTTGGTGAAGTTCGCCAGGACCTGGCCAATCAGATTTTCCAGCACGAACGCAGATTGAGTAAAGTCTATTTGATCCTTGTCCTTAAGATAAGTGTCGGCGCCGCCGGCGGTCAATCCAATGAATTTGCCGCCCAACAGTCCTTGCGTATAGATGCTGGCATCGCTATCGGTCGGAATTTTGTTATAGCGCTCGTTCAAACGCAGCGACACGACCGCCTTGTACTCATTTGAATCGAAGTCGATCTTGTCCACGCGTCCGATTTCAACGCCGGACATCGACACCGGGGCGCCGATTTTGAGATCGCCGATGTTGTCGAACTTTGCGGTCACTTCGTAGTGCGGCGGGCCAAACCAGGCCAGTCCGCGGCTGGTGGTCTGGGTGGTGAGAAAAAACAGCGCCGCGAAGCCCAGCAGTACAAACGAGCCGGTGCCTAGATTCAGGGTGCGTGACTTGCGCATGAATACACTCCTACAAAAACGCTGCGGTAATCAAATAGTCCAGGAACAAAATCACCACGGCCGAAGTAACAACCGTGCGCGTGGTGGCCCGACCGACGCCCTCCGCAGTGGGCGTCGCATAATATCCTTGATAAACGGCGATGAGACTGCAGGCAACGCCGAAGACAATGCTCTTGACGATGCCCTCGGTGATGTCCGACAGACTGACGGCGGCGCGCATTTGCGACCAGAAGCTGCCTGCGTCGACCCCCATGATCTGCACGCCGACCAATTGCGCGCCATAGACGCCGATCACGCTGAAAATGGCGGCCAGCAGCGGCATGGAGATGACGCCGCCCAAAAATCGCGGCACCACCACCCGTTGAATGGGATCGACCGCCATCATTTCCATCGCCGAGATCTGGTCGGTCGCGCGCATCAATCCCAGCTCGGAGGCCAAGGCCGTGCCCGCCCGCCCGGCGAACAGCAGCGCGGTCACCACCGGTCCGAGTTCCTTCACCAGGCCGATGGCCGCGGCGCTGCCGAGCGCCTCTTCCGAGCCGAAGCGCTGCAAAAGCTCGAAGCCTTGCAAGCCGAGTACCATGCCGACGAACAGGCCGGAGAGCATGATGATGACGAGCGAAAAGGCGCCGGAGTTGAAAATTTGCTGGGAGATCAGGCTGAATCGCAGCAGCGCCCGCGGCGTATTGACCACCAGACGAAACAGAAAATGAACGACGGACCCCAGGCCTTCCAGGGCGTCGGTAAAGCTTTCCCAGAGTTCTTTGAACATGCTCAAAGAACCTCTTTGCGCGACAGGAGCTCGTCGAAATAATCCGGCGCCGGAAAGTGAAATGGCACCGGCCCATCCGCCAATCCGCCGATGAATTGCTTGACGATCTCCGTCGGATTGGTCTTGAGTTCTTGCGGCGTGCCGTTCGCGACCACTTTGCCCCCGGACAGCAGGAACACTTGATCAGCGACCGTGGAAATTTCCTGCACATCGTGCGACACGACGATGCTGGTAATGCCGAGGGTGTCGTTCAGGCGGCGAATCAGCCGCAAAATGACGCCCAGAGAAATCGGATCCAAGCCGACGAAAGGCTCATCGTATATCAAGAGTTCCGGGTCCATGACGATGGCGCGCGCGAGCGCCACGCGCCGGCCCATTCCGCCGGAGAGTTCGGCCGGCATCAGTTCCGCCGCGCCGCGCAGGCCCACTGCCTGCAGTTTTGTCAGCACCAGTTGCCGGATGAGCCGCTCGGTCAGGTTGGTGTGTTCGCGCAACGGGAAGGCAACGTTTTCGAACACACTCAAGTCGGTCAACATTGCGCCGTTCTGGAACAGCATGCCCATCCGCCGGCGCAGCACGTACAAATTGGCGCGCGAGATGGCACGCAAGTTTTCGCCCGCCACATCGATGCTGCCGCTGTCGGCCAATACCTGTCCGGTGATCAGCCGCAGCAGCGTGGTCTTTCCGGTGCCGCTCGGTCCCATGACGGCCGTGATTTTGCCGCGCGCGATCTGGATGTCGAGACCCGCAAAGACGGGGCGGCCGTTCACCGAGTAATCTAGATTACCGATATCAACGATGGGGGCGGGTTGGTTCAATGGTGTATTACACGGCCGCGCCTGGCAGGCGCGGCCCGTGGGCGGCGGCGCTCTTAAGCTGCGGCCGATTCCAAAGCGGCACTGTACTGACCCACCGCCGCCAGCCCGTTGAGCTTGGCTCTCTTTGCCAGAGCCTTCTGGCCGCCGGCCCAGCCGCTCTCCTTACCCGCCCAGGCGTTCAGCGCGTCCTCTTGCAGAGCGCGCCCGTAGCTGAAGGTCAACGCCCACGGCAGCGGTCCCAGCGCATGCATGAGGTTCAAGTGCAAGGTGGCATCGGTCGGACTTTGGCCGCCCGATAGAAAGGCGATGCCGGGCACGGCGGTGGGAACCTGCCGCTTCAGCGTTCGCAGCGTCGCTTCGGCGATGCGCTCTGGGCTGGCCTGATCCGCGCATTTCTTGCCGGGGATCACCATGTTTGGTTTGAGGATCATGCCCTCCAAAACGATGCGCGCCGCGAACAGGTGATTGAACACACTGTCGAGCACGAGGTTGGTGACTTCCTCACAACGCTCCAGGGGATGGGCGCCGTCCATGAGCACTTCCGGCTCGACGATGGGAACAATCCCGGCCTCCTGGGCCAACGCGGCGTATCGCGCCAGGCATTCGGCATTCGCGTCGATGGCGTAGCGGGTCGGAATGACGGCGTCGATATTGATGACTGCGCGCCACTTGGCAAAGCGCGCGCCCAACTTGTGATATTCAGCGAATCGCTCCCGCAATCCATCGAGCCCCTCGGTGATGGTTTCGCCCGGGAATCCGGGCAATGCTTTTGCGCCCAAATCGACCTTGATTCCTGGGATCATTCCCGCCTTGGCAAGGTAAGCGGGAAACGGGACCCCGTCCTTGGTCTTTTGGCGCAGGGTCTCCTCGTACATGATGACCCCGCTGATGTAATCCTTTGCGCCAGGCGCGGTGAACAGCATCTCACGGTAGGCGCGCCGATTCTCCTCGGTCGACTCCAATTTGATGGTGTCAAAGCGCTTTTTGATGGTGCTGGTGCTTTCGTCGGCGGCCAAAATCCCTCGATTTTTGGCCACCATGGCGCGCGCAATGGCGTTGAGCTCTCCAATGTTCATTTCTTACGCATCTCACTGATATTGACGGTTAACTTAAGCCAAGGATAACAAACCTGGCTTCAGTCCGCCCTCCGGGTGGAACTTAGGGTCAAATAGGACTAAAATAGTCCCACATGAATCTCCTGCCTGGAGGACCCTCTTTATGCTGCGTATGGGAAAAATGACCGACTACGCGACGGTGGTGCTGGCCAGTTTAGCGCAAGAGCCCGCCACACATCGGGCCGCGACGGAATTGGCCGAGCGCACCCGCTTGAGCCGTCCTACGGTCAGCAAGGTCCTCAAAGGATTGCAGCGCGCCGGCATGGTGATTTCTTCTCGCGGTGCACGGGGCGGTTACCGCTTGGCGCGGCGGCCCGACCAGATTACTGCGGCGCAAATTCTCGATGTCTTCGAGGGGCCGATTGCGATTACCGAATGCAGCGGCGCCTCCAGCCAATGCGGGATCGAGAGGCTGTGCCGCGTCGGCGGCGCATGGCAGCGCGTCAATGCGGCCATTCGCCGCGCGCTGGAAGACGTCACGCTGCACCAATTGGCGGGCCTGGATGCCGCCGGAGTGCGCATCGCGGTCCTCGCCTCCGAAATGCACGTGAATACCTGAAAGTCGGCCCCACACCTGGAATATCGTGTCTAGCAAATCTCAAGAAGTCGAAGCCCTCGTCGGTCAGAAATACCGCCACGGCTTCATCACCGACATCGAGTCCGACAGCCTGCCGCCCGGGCTCGACGAAGACGTCGTGGCGGCGATTTCGAAAAAGAAGCACGAACCGGAGTTTCTGCTCAACTGGCGGCTGAAAGCCTTTCGGCACTGGCAGACGATGAAAGAGCCGACCTGGGCGCATGTGCACTACAAGGCCATCGACTACCAGGATATCTCCTATTACTCCGCGCCCCGCGCGCCGGCGAACGCGCCGAAGAGCCTGGACGAGGTCGACCCGAAGCTGCTCGCAACCTACGAGAAATTGGGCATCCCGTTGCATGAGCGCGCGCGGCTGGCGGGCGTCGCCGTGGACGCGGTGTTCGACAGCGTTTCGGTGGCGACCACGTTCAAGGAAAAACTCGGCAAGGCGGGCGTCATTTTCTGCTCGTTCTCCGATGCCGTGCGCAACCACCCGGAGTTGGTCGAACGCTACTTGGGCACGGTGGTGCCGACCGGCGATAATTTTTTCGCCGCATTGAACTCCGCGGTGTTCTCGGACGGCTCGTTCGTCTATGTGCCGCCCGGCGTGCGTTGCCCGATGGAATTGTCGACTTATTTTCGCATCAACGCGGCGAAGACCGGCCAGTTCGAGCGCACCCTGATCATCGCCGCCGAGGGCGCCTCGGTGAGCTACCTGGAAGGCTGCACCGCGCCCATGCGCGATGAAAACCAGCTGCATGCCGCCGTGGTGGAGTTGGTCGCGCTCGATGATGCGCAGATCAAGTACTCGACCGTGCAGAATTGGTATCCGGGCGATGAGAACGGCTTGGGCGGCATATACAACTTCGTCACCAAACGCGGCGAGTGCCGCGGCCGCAATTCCAAGATCTCCTGGACGCAGGTCGAGACCGGATCCGCGATCACCTGGAAATACCCGAGCTGCGTGCTCAAGGGCGAGAACTCCATCGGCGAATTCTATTCCGTGGCGGTGGCGAACAATTACCAGCAGGCCGACACCGGCACCAAGATGATTCACATCGGGAAGAACACCAAGAGCACCATTGTATCCAAGGGCATTTCCGCGGGGCATGCGGAAAATACCTACCGCGGCCTGGTGAAAATTTTGCCGAGCGCGAGCGGCGCCCGCAATTTCACCCAGTGCGACTCGTTGTTGATGGGCCCGAAATGCGCGGCGCACACCTTCCCTTACATGGAGGTCAGGAATCCAACGGCGACCGTCGAGCACGAGGCCAGCACCTCCAAAATCGGCGAGGACCAGCTGTTCTATTGCCTGCAGCGGGGAATTTCCGCCGAGGATGCGGTCAATATGATTGTCAGCGGCTTCTGCAAAGTCGTGTTCAAGGAACTGCCGATGGAATTCGCGGTAGAGGCACAAAATCTGCTCAGTGTGAGCTTGGAAGGGGCCGTCGGCTAAGCCTCGGCTTGAAAAGAGAACTATCTTGCTTGAAATCTCTGACTTGACCGCCCGCGTTGCGGGCAAAGAAATCCTCAATGGCGTCAACCTTAACGTGAAGGCCGGCGAAGTGCACGCCATCATGGGACCGAACGGCTCCGGCAAAAGCACCCTCGCCCAGGTGCTCGCCGGGCGCGAAGACTACGAAGTGACCCGCGGCACCGTGACCTTCGAGGGCAAGGACCTGTTGGCGATGCGCGCGGAAGAACGCGCACGCGCCGGCCTGTTTCTCGGTTTTCAATACCCGGTTGAAATCCCGGGCGTCAACAATGTGTATCTGCTCAAGGCGGCGCTCAATGCCAAACGCAAAGCCGCCGGCGAGCCCGAGGTCGACGCCTACGAATTCCTGGCGCTGATTCGCCAGAAGATGAAATTCATGCAGATGAGCGAAACATTCCTGACGCGCGGCGTAAATGAAGGCTTCTCCGGCGGCGAGAAGAAGCGCAATGAGGTCCTGCAGATGCTGGTGCTGGAACCTAAGCTCGCGATTCTCGACGAAACGGATTCGGGATTGGACATTGATGCGCTCAAAGTGGTCTCCCAGGGAGTGAACAGCCTGCGAGACCCGGCGCGCGCTGTCGTGCTGGTGACGCACTATCAGCGGCTCCTGGACTATGTCATTCCTGATCAGGTGCACGTTTTATCCGGCGGCCGCATCGTGAAGTCCGGCGACAAATCCCTCGCGCACGAACTCGAACGCCGCGGCTACGACTGGGTCATGGGAGCCCAAGTCGCATGAGTGCCGCCCTGCATTCCTTCGAGGCGCAATGGCGTGCGCGTACGCCCGATGTGCTGCAGCCGATTCGAGAACAGGCCATGCAGCGGTTTTTGAAGCTGGGCCTGCCCTCGCAGCGCGACGAAACCTGGCGCTATACGGACCTGCGCAGTCTGGCCGCGTTGAGCTACTGCGCAGCCGGCTGCTCTGCCGCGAAAGAGGCGAGCGAGAATGCCTCGCTGTCGTTGGTGAACGCCGAACAACACGCGGCGACGCTGACGATGATCAACGGCTGCCCTCCGTTGGACGCCGATTTTCCCGCTATAAATGGCATACAAATCAGTACAATAAAGGCAATATATAAACAAGATTCGAGGTACCTGCGGGGCTTTTTCGAAGCGGTGTCGGACGCCGATCAGCGCCGCTGGGTATTGCTCAACACGGCGCTATTCATCGATGGTCTGTATTTGAAAATCACCCAGTCCGTCGCAACCCCACTGGTGATCCGGCACGTTTCCAGCGGCGCGGCTGCGCAGGCTGCGCACCCGCGCGTCATCATTGATGCCAGCCCCGGGGCGAGCGCGACCATCATCGAGCATCATGTTTCTGAAGGCGATATTGCGCCCCTCAACAATTCCAACACGCACATCGCGCTTGGCAAGGCGGCGCAACTGGAGCACTACCGCGTATATTCGACGGGCGCGGGAGCCACTCACCTGGACTCGCTCGACATCCATCAGGCTCAGGACAGCCAATGCCGGCAATTCACGGTTGCGCTGGGCGGAGGCTTGGTGCGCTCCTCTTTGGAAGCCCGCTTGGCGCAACGCGGCGCGAGCTTGGAGAGCTATTCGCTGCTGGTCGGGCACGAAGAGCGCCATGTGGACTGCGTCAATATCGTCACCCACGCGGCGCCGGATACGCGCAGCCGGCAGACGGCACGCGCCATCGCCAGCGATGTCAGCCGCGTCATCTTCAACAGCAAGGTGATCGTCAAACCCGGCGCGAACGGTTCCGACTCGAAGCAATCCTGCCGCGGCCTGCTGCTCTCGCCGAGCGCCGAGATCGATACGCGGCCGCAGCTCGAAATCCACGCCGATGAGGTCAAGTGCGCGCACGGCGCCACCACCGGCCGCCTCGATCCGGACATGCTGTTCTACCTGTTGTCGCGCGGTTTGGATCGGGAAACCGCGCAAAGCCTGCTGGTCTACGCGTTTCTCGCCGATGTGCTCACCGGCATGTCCGTGAGCTCGGCGCGTTCCGCGATCGAGAACGCGCTGATCAGCCAATTGCCCGACGCGCAAATCCTGCGGAAATTCAGATGAACAATATTGCACTGGCCGAAACCAACCGGATCTTCGATGTCGAGGCCGCTCGGCGGCAATTTCCGATCCTGAGCCGCATGATTCATGGCAAGCCTCTGGCCTACCTGGACAACGGCGCCTCGGCGCAACGCGCGCAATGCGTGATCGATGCAGTGGATGACTACGAACGGCATCACCACGCCAATATTCATCGCGGCGTGCACACCTTGAGCCAGGAAGCCACGGCCCTGTACGAGGGCGCGAGAGATCGCCTGGCGAGCTTCATCAACGCGCGCTCGCGCAACGAAATCATCTTCCTGCGCGGAACCACCGAAGCGATCAACCTGGTGGCGCAGAGCTATGCGAGGCCGCTGTTGCGGCCCGGCGATGAAATCCTGATCACTCATTTGGAACACCACGCGAACATCGTGCCCTGGCAAATGGTATGCGAGCAGACCGGCGCCAAACTCGTGGTGGCGCCGATGGACGCACAGGGCGAGGTCCATTTGGAAGCGATCGTTTCCCTGATGAGCGCCCGCACCAAGCTCCTCGCCTGCGCCCATGTCTCGAATGCGTTGGGCACCATTTTGCCGGTGCGCCGCATTGTTGCCGCCGCCAAGTCCCGCGGCATCACCACCCTGATCGACGGCGCCCAGGCCATTTCGCACATGGCGGTGGATGTGCAGGAGCTGGGCTGCGATTTCTATGCCTTTTCAGGCCACAAAATGTACGGTCCCACCGGGGTCGGGGCGCTCTATGGCCGCGAGCTGCTGCTCGATCGCATGCCGCCATGGCAGGGCGGCGGCGAGATGATTCTCAAGGTCACATTCGCGGCAACGACCTACAACGCCCTGCCGAACAAGTTCGAAGCCGGCACGCCCAATATCTCGGGCGGGATCGGCCTGGGAGCCGCGGTCGATTTTCTGTCGGGTCTGGACCGGGATGCCGCGCATGCTCACGAAGAGGCCCTGCTCCGGCACGCCACGGCGATGCTCAATAAGATACCCGGGCTGCGCATCGTGGGCACGGCTCCGGACAAGGCCAGCCTCGTCTCCTTCGTGGTGAACGGCGTGCACCCGCACGATCTGGGCACCATCTTGGATGAGGACGGCATCGCCGTGCGTACCGGCCATCACTGCGCCATGCCGGTGATGGATTTTTTCAAATTGCCGGCGACGGCGCGCGCCTCGTTCGCGTTCTACAACACTTTTGCCGAGATCGACCGCCTGGCCGCGGGGGTCGAACGAGCGCGCAAGATGTTCGCCCGAGAGCCTGGCTGAGTGTGCCCGTGGAACTGAACGATCTTTACCGCGACGTCATCCTGGACCACAACCGCCGGCCGCGGAACTTTGGCAACCTGGATTCAGCCGACGCCAGCGTCGAGGGATTCAATCCGCTTTGCGGCGATCATCTGACGCTGCGCCTGAAGCTGCACGATGACACCATCAGCGACATTCGCTTCGAAGGCGAGGGCTGCGCCATTTCGACCGCCTCCGCCTCGCTGATGACCGAGGCGGTCAAGGGTAAAAGCCGCGAGGCTGCGCTGGCACTGTTCGATCAGGTGCATCAGCTGCTGACCGACGATGCCGCGCCGCCCGCAGAGCGCTTGGGCAAGCTGGCGGCACTGTCCGGCGTGCGGGAATATCCCGCGCGTGTTAAGTGCGCAAGCCTGTGCTGGCACACACTGGCATCCGCGCTCAAAGCCGCGAACCTGAAGTCCTTGCCCCCGGTGTCAACCGAGTGAGGAGCTACGAAAATGAACCCATCGTCGTGCAGCGCGACGTCAAGGCGGTGGCCATACCGGCCGGTGCCGAGGTCAACTTGAAGCTTGGACAAGTCGGCTACATCACCCAGGCCCTGGGCGGTAGTTTCACGGTCTACATTGACGGCAATCTATTTCGCATTGCAGGTCAGGACGCCGATGCCATCGGCAAGACCTCGGCGAAGCCTCCCGAGGTGCCGCCGGGCGCATCGGAAGAGGACATCAAGAATATTATTTGGCAGCAGCTGAAGACTTGCTACGACCCGGAAATACCGGTCAATATCGTCGACTTAGGGCTGGTCTACGAGTGCGATGTCAGCAGGAACGAAGACACGACGCGCACGGTCGACATCAAGATGACCCTGACCGCGCCGGGTTGCGGCATGGGCGAGGTATTGGTGCAGGATGTGCGTGACAAGGTGCAAATCATCCCGACCGTGGCGCACGCAAATGTGGAACTGGTGTTTGATCCGCCTTGGAACCAGACCATGATGTCCGATGAGGCGCGCCTGCAGACGGGGATGATGTGAACGATGCGGGACTCTTGCCGTGACGTGGGTTGATGCGGGCCTCGCCCAGGATTTGCCGGACGGCCAGGCCAAGTCGATGCCGGTCGGCCGCCGCATGGTTGCCGTGGTGCGCGACGGCGAGAACTTTTATGCCATTGAGGACATCTGTACTCATGATGGAGCGGAGTTGACAGGCGGTGAAATCGAGGGCAATGAGATTATCTGTCCGCGCCATGGGGCCAGATTTTGCTTGCGTACGGGCGAAGCCTTGACCCCGCCCGCCTACGAGCCGGTGCGCGTGTTTGAAACCAAAATTGAGAACGGTCATCTGTGGGTACGCGCAGGCTGACGTTGTTGCGCCACGGGAAAGCGGAGGCCGTCGATGCGTATCCGGAGGATTACGAGCGCCCGCTCACGCACCGCGGCTGCATCGAGGCGCAGGAAATGGCCTCGCGCCTCGTCAAGCGCAATCTCGTTCCGGACTTGATCTTGGTGAGTCCCGCCGAGCGTGCGTGGGCGACGGCGGAAATCATCGCCACGACCTGCGAGCTCGACGCCAAACAGATCCAATGCGCGCGTGAACTCTATTTGGCGACGCCCGAGAGAACCTGGCAGCTGCTGGCGCATCGCGCCGCCGCGCTGACCCATATCATGATTTGCGGTCACAACCCCGGCTTGAGCGCCATCGCCAGCCGCTTCGGACCCAAACCGGAGCGCCGCGAGCTCCCTACCGCCGGCATCGCCACCGCCGTTTGGCACCATGCGGACTGGGCGACGCTGCAACCGGAAGGCGCCGACAGCTGCGAGATGGATGATCCCGAAGATATGGACGAGCTCTGGGACTGACGTTCGGACCTCGTCAGTCTTTGAGGGGCGTGCCTTTGCCGTCGCGGATGGCCTGTTCGATGATGGGCTTCATCTGGCGCCTCACATCCTCGATGATCTTGCGCTGCTGTTCCCCGAGCAACGCCTGCTGGTGGCCCAATTTGCCCTGTTGCTCGCCGAGCTTGCCCTGCTCCTCGCCAAATTTGCCTTGCTGCGCACCGAACTCAGACTGCAGTTCACCTATCTGTGCCTGAATCTCCCCGAGATGTGACTGCAATTGATCCAGCGCGCGCTGATCAACCTGCGCGGTCAGGCGCGGCAGATCCATTTCCTGGATCCTTTTGTGCAACTCCGCCATCCGCTGTTTGAACTCCGGCGACTCGACCAGCTTGATGCTGCGCTCTCTTGAAGCCAGTACTCGCTGCTGCGCGCCCAGCTCCGCCTGCTCTGCACCGAGCAGCCTCTGCTTCTCGCTCAACAGCTTCATGGGCGCGAGCAATGCCTGCGCTCTTGCGATGACTTCCGGGTCCTGAATCAGATACGGCTTGCCGTCGTGCTGGAAATAAATGTAATCGCCGCTCTTCGAGGGCAACCGATCGCCGCTATCGAACATCATATTCGAATGTCCCGAATGAATGGCGAGCACGCCCTCCTCGTCTTTGGCCGCATCGTCATGCTGCACGAGGGTATCCTCTTCGCCCGGATCAACGTCGGATTTGAAATCGCTGTTGTCGAGCTTTCTGACCCTGCCATGCTTTTTCGCAGGCGGCGCCACGGCCGCGGGAGCCGCGGGCGGGCTGAGAGGCGACGCGGGCGTGACGGGCGCGGGAGGTGTGAGCGGGGCCGGAGGCGAATTGGGCGTAATCGGCGCCGGCGCAGCGGGAGGGGTGGGCGGGTCCGTGTCGGTCGCCCGCACCATCGAGGTCGACGCGAACAGGGCCAGTGCGACCACGCCGGCGGCGATGAACCGCAAGGCTCGAGCCGGCGCAAAGGACCGTTCGAATCCCTGGTCGTTCAGCAATCTTTCAATGCGCGGCGTTAAATTGCTGGCGCCCGCCATCGCAACCGCCGTCAGCGGCCACCGGGCCCGCGTGGCGAATGCCAGCAAGATTTCAGCATAGCCCGTGCGGCTCTCGGCCTGCTCCACGGCCGCGCAATCGCTCAACGCTTCGCCGAGTTCCGCGAGCTGGCGCTGCAGCCACCAGCTGAACGGGTTGAACCAGAACAGCGCGCAGTGCAATCCCGCGAGCGTATGGATCAAGAAATCCTTCTGGCGCACGTGCGCCCGCTCGTGCGAGAGCACGATGCGCAGCGTCGCGCCGTCCCAGGAGCTGTAGTTGGTAGGCAGCAGCACGCTCGAGCCGATGGTCACGGGACTCGCCACGCGGGCGCTGGTGCGCACATCCAATTCCGGATCGAACGGGAAAACGACCCGCTCCGCCCCGTTGCGCAGGCGCAATGCAAAGCCCACGCCGGCGCACAGGCGCAGCGACAGCACCGCGGCGACGACGCAGTAGCCAAACACGGCGAGCGAGAACGCCGTACTGCCGAACGATGCGGCGTCGCGATCCTCCTCGAGCAACTTCGGCGCGCTGCGCGCCGACCTGTCGCTGGTCATTCCGACCTGCAACTCGGACAGCGGGCCGCGGTAATCTCCATACTCAGAGCGCAGCGTTTGGGGGTGATCGGCCGGCGCCGCGGCGGTCTGTGCGGCGCGCGCCGTGACGAACGAGAGCTCCGGCAACAGCCGCGGTCCAATCTGTGCGTTCACCAGCAGGGGCATGGCCAACGCCCCGGCAAGTGCGAGCAACCAAGCCGTGCGCCGCGCGCGCACTTGTTCGATGCGCATCAGGCGCAGCGCGGCAAAGATGATTGCGCCCATCACCAAGGTGCGCACAGCGGCCTCAAGCAGCACATGAGTACTCATGATTTCTTCCCCTTCTTCGATGCGGCGATGCGTTCGGCGAGGCGTTGAAGTTCCTTGCGGTCGAGCACGGCGGAATCCACCATGCCGGCGAGAAGCGTTTCCACCGATCCTTCGCAAAACCAGTCGACGATGCGTTGCACGGCCCGCCCGGCGACCGCCTGGCGCGACGCCGCCGGTTGATATAGAAAAGTGCGGTTCTCGATGGAATGGGACAGATAGCCCTTCTCCTCGAGGCGGCGCAGCACGGTGCGGATGGTGGATTCCTTGAGCGGGCGGCCTTGCGTGACGAGATGCTCGCGCACCTGGTCGGCGCTTTGCACGCCATGCTCCCAGATGAGTTCGAGAACCGCCCGTTCCAGCTCGCCCAGCTCGCCCGGGTCGTGACTTTGAGTAGTGTTACTGGTCATAGTGTTACGGACTGTAACACATAGATTGGCCGACGCAAGCTTTTTAAGTTTGGTCCCGATGCAGCTTCATGAGCTGCCGCCGCTCCCGCTTGTCCGGCCGGGTATCGGAACGCGGCCGGGATAGATTGGCAAGGCGCTGCTGCTCTTTGAGCACGACTCGACGCGCGGCGCTCGCCGGAGTTTCCAAATAATGGGTCGCGGCCTCCGCCGCAGGCCCGCGCCGCGCGGGAAGCCCGAGAACTGCAAATTCCCCCACGATGCCCTGCAACGACAAACTCACGCGATCGCCGATGCGCACCCGGTGCGCAGGTTTGACGCGTTCCGCGTTGAGATGGACTTTGCCGCCGTTGATGGCAGCGGTTGCCAGGCTGCGCGTCTTGAAAAATCTGGCATGCCAAAGCCATTTATCGAGACGATGGTTATCAGTTTTTTCTTCGGTTGTCATAAGTACTTGATATGGAGCGAACCCTTGGAACGGCTGCGGGCGAAATCGCTATAATAGCGTGATGTACGGAAATGAATTTCGAGAGCGCCTGGAGCGAGATACCGAAGGGCTGGATGCCGCGGGACTGCTCAAGCGCGAGCGGGTCATCGGCACGGCGCAAGGCCCGGTGATCACGCTTCAAGACGGGCAGGAGATGATCAATCTCTGCGCCAACAATTATCTGGGGCTGGCCAATCATCCTGCCGTGCTCAAAGCCGCTCACGAGGGCCTGACGCGCTATGGCTACGGCATGGCGTCGGTGCGCTTCATCTGCGGCACGCAGAGCGTGCACCGCGAGCTCGAAGAGCGCTTGAGCGCCTACCTGTCGATGGACGACACCATTCTCTATTCCTCGTGCTTCGATGCGAACGGCGGATTGTTCGAAACGCTGCTGGACGAGAAGGATGCCGTCATCAGCGATGCGCTCAATCATGCCAGCATCATCGACGGCATTCGGCTGTGCAAAGCGCGCCGCCTGCGCTACGCCAACAACGACATGAATGAACTGGAGCAGGCCCTCAAGGACTCGCAGGATTCGCGCGTGCGCTTGATTGCCACCGACGGCGTGTTTTCGATGGACGGTTCCATCGCGCGGCTCAATGAGATTTGCGACCTGGCCGAGCGCTACGGCGCGCTGGTGATGGTCGATGATTCGCATGCGACCGGCTTCGTCGGCGCCCGCGGCCGCGGCTCGCATGAATACCGCGGCGTCATGGGGCGCGTGGACATTCTGACCAGCACCCTGGGCAAGGCGCTCGGCGGCGCGAGCGGCGGCTTCGTCTCGGCGCGCAAGCAAATAGTCGCATGGCTGCGGCAACGTTCGCGGCCATATTTGTTTTCGAACAGCATCGCGCCGGCGGTCGCCGCCGCCACCATCCAGGTGTTGGACCTGCTGGAGAGTTCCCCGGAATTGCGCGACCGCCTGCACGCCAATGCGCGGCACTTTCGCGCATCCATGCAGGCCCTGGGCTTCAATCTGGTCCCCGGCGAGCATCCCATCATCCCGGTGATGCTGGGAGATGCACCGCTCGCCGTGCGTCTCGCGGAACGCATGCAGCAACAGGGGATTTACGTCGTCGCATTCGCGTTTCCGGTCGTTCCCCATGGAAAAGCGCGAATTCGAACCCAAATGAATGCTGCGCACAGCATTCAGCAACTCGATCAAGTGGTAGCCGCGTTCGGTCGCTCGGCACGCGACCTCGGCGTCATACATTGAAGCTCGGGTCATTCACCAAAGGCAAGTCATGAAAGCACTCGTCAAGGCCCGCGCGGAACCCGGCATCTGGATGCAGGACGTTCCGGAACCCTCGGTCGGTCACAACGATGTCCTCATCAAGGTCAATCGTTCCGCCATCTGCGGCACGGACATGCATATCTACAATTGGGATGCCTGGGCGCAAAAGACAGTGCCGGTGCCGATGGCGGTCGGACATGAATATTCGGGCGAAATCGTCGAAATCGGCAGCGAAGTCCGCGGCTTCAGCACCGGCGACCGCGTCTCGGGCGAAGGCCACATCACCTGCGGCCATTGCCGCAATTGCCGCGCCGGACGCCGCCACCTGTGCCGCAACACCTCGGGCGTGGGCGTAAATCGTCCGGGCGCGTTTGCGGAATATCTGACGATTCCGGCCTCCAATGTCTTCAAGCTGCCGGCCGCCATCGACGATGAAATCGCTTCCATCCTCGATCCCCTCGGCAATGCCACACACACCGCACTCGCCTTCAATGTAGTCGGCGAGGATGTGCTCATCACCGGCGCGGGTCCCATCGGCGTCATGGCGGTGGCCATCGCCCGCCACGCCGGCGCGCGGCATGTGGTCATCACCGACGTGAATGACTATCGGCTGGATCTGGCCAAAAAAATGGGCGCCTCGCGCGCACTCAATATCTCTCGTGAATCACTCGACGACGCCATGCGCGATTTGGGCATGGAGGAGGGCTTCGACGTCGGCTTCGAGATGTCCGGCAATCCCGCGGCGCTGCGCGAACTGCTGCGGACCATGAACAACGGCGGCAGCGTCTCCATGCTCGGCATTCCGCCTGGCGAAACCGCGATCGATTGGAACCAGGTCATCTTCAAGGGCCTGACCATCAAGGGCATCTACGGCCGGGAAATGTTCGAAACCTGGTACAAGATGTCGAGCATGCTGCAAAGCGGGTTGGACATTCGTCCGGTGATCACCCATCGACTGGGAATCAACGACTACCGGGAAGGATTTGAAATCATGAATTCCGGCAAGTCCGGAAAAGTCACGCTCGACTGGACGAGCCTGTAGAAACTCGAGCCGGTCATATCACATGCCGGCTTTGGCGGTGGTGTTGGGTTCACATGCATTGCTTACATGGTATCCAAGACTTCAATTCCCAGCAGCCGAAGTCCCGCTCGCAACGTGTCCGCAGTCAGGCTACACAATTGCAATCGACTTGCACGCGCAACACCCTCTGATTTGAGGATAGGGCACTGTTCGTAGAAGCGCATGAAGAGGGTTGCCAAGTCATATAGATAGCCTCCCAAATAGTGGGGCATTGAATCGCGGGCTACCGCGTGCACAGCGTCCGCAAAACGAACCAGCTGTAGGGCCAGATGGCGTTCTGCAGCGTGAGTTACCGCAACAGGCGCGGACGCGCTCCAATCTCCCGCCCGACGAAATACGCTTCGAATCCGCGTATAAGCATATTGCAAATAGGGCGCGGTATTTCCATCAAATGACAACATGCCGTTCCAATCAAATACGTAGTCGCTCTTTCTGTTCTTGGAAAGATCGGAATACTTAACAGCGCCAATTCCCACGGCCTGGGCAATCAGCATGCGCTCCGCTTCCGGTAACTCTGGATTCTTCTCCGTTACAAGAGCAAATGCGCGCCGAACCGCTTCTGATAATAAGTCGGCAAGTTTCACTGTATCGCCGCTGCGGGTCTTGAACGGCTTTCCGTCGGTACCGAGCACCATACCGAACTCAACGTGCTCCAATTGGACATTTTCGGGCGCGTAGCCCGCTCTGCGCGATATCGCGAACAACTGCCGGAAATGTAGGCTCTGGCGTGCATCTACCACATAGAGAATCCGATCAGCCTTGAGCACGCCAACACGGTAGCGGATCGCCGCCAAGTCGCTCGTCGGATAAAGATGACCGCCGTCGCGCTTTTGTACGATAAACGCCGCGGGCTCACCATCTTTGTTCTCGAACCCATCCAAAAACACCACTTGCGCGCCGTCGCTCGTTTCCGCCAATCCACGCGCCTTCAGGTCGGTCACAACAACATCCAGATCGTCGTTGTAGGCGCTTTCGCCATGCACATCGGCTCGAGATAGTTCGACACCCAGTGCTCGGTAAATATTCTCACAATGACTCATCGAGACGTCTAGAAACCGCCTCCACAATTGACGCACTCGGGGCTCGCCGCTTTGAAGCTTTACCACATAGTCCCGAGAGCGATCCGCAAAGTCTGGATCTTCATCAAAGCGCTGTTTGGAACGTTTGTAAAATTCCTCCAGATCCGCCAGTACGATGTCGACATCTCCGCTCTGTTCGGTGTCGACCATGTACGCAGTGAGCATGCCGAATTGCGTTCCCCAGTCACCGACGTGGTTTTGCGGAATAACATCGTGCCCTAGAAACCGCAATACTCGTGCCAAAGAGTCGCCAATGATTGTGGATCGCAAATGACCGACGTGCATTTCCTTGGCAAGATTGGGCGATGAATAATCGATAACGATCCGCTGTCTCGCCGCAGGCGGTACTGAGAGGTCGGCACGGCCCAACGCCGACTGCAACCTTTGCGCGAGATGTTCCGGGGCGATGGTGATATTAATAAAACCAGGACCTGCAACTTCAATCTTGCTCGCTATGCCGGTCAGGTCCAATTGCTCAACTACCGTTCGCGCGAGGGCGCGTGGGTTCATTCGGCGCACTTTTGCGGCCGCCATCACGCCATTTGCTTGATAGTCGCCAAATTCCGGACGAGCTGCGGGCTGAACATTGGCCGGAGCATCGACACAGCCCGCGGCTATGAGAGCGGCGTCTACACGACTATTGAGAAGTGTTATTAGTGTCCGACTCAACATCTGATTTTGTGGTCTTCGAGAGCGCTCCCTATGCCCTTAGGACATGCTAGCCGCTCAATCTCACAGTGCTGCGGTCTAATGCTCGCTCGGTTCTTGGCACCAACAATAAGAGTACAGCCCGCGCGGATCCTTGAGCCGGGCGATGATGCGAGCCTGTTCGAGCAAAGGATCGAGCACGCGCTCGATGTCGCTGCGCTGCGGAATCAGGCCCGCCAATTCGCCCAGCCGCACGGTTTGCGAGCGGATCTGCATGAGCAGCTGCTCCTTCAGGCTCAGTTCGGTTTCGATGTAATCCACATCATAGTCCGAACCTAATTCGGCCAATTTCGCGGCCGCATCGGTGGCGTCCTTCAGTCCGCCGAGATGATCCACCAACCCGATGCGCTGTGCGTCCACTCCTGCCCACACCCTGCCCTGCGCGATCTTGTCCACATCTTCAACCGGCTTTTTCCTGCCATCCGCCACGCGCTTCAAGAATTGCTGATAGGCATGATCGACCGTCGCCTGCAGCACCTGCTTGGTGACCGGACCCAAGGCACGGTCGAAGCGCATGTCGCCGGCGAGCGGCGTGGTGCCGATGCCGTCGACTTTGACGCCGATTTTCTCCAAGGTGCGCTGAAAGGTGGGGATGTAGGAAAACACGCCGATCGACCCGGTGATGGTCGTGGGGCTGGCAAATATCTGGTTCGCGGCGGCGGCAATGTAGTACCCGCCGGAAGCCGCATAGCTGCTCATGGACACAACCACGGGCTTGCCCGCCTTGCGCAACGCCTGCACCTCGCGCAGGATTTTCTCCGATGCGAATTCGCTGCCGCCCGGGCTGTCGATGCGCAGCACCACCGCTTTCACCGCGTTGTCGTAGCGCGCCTCGCGCAGCAGATCCGAGGTGCTCTCGCCGCCGATCTTGCCCGGCAACTGACGGCCGTCGAAGATCTCGCCGGAGGCCACCACAATCCCGACTTTGGCATCCGATTTTGATTTCAAGGCATGCTTGGAGCGCACCGCCGCCAGATACTGGCTCATGCCAATCCCATTGAAGGAATGGTTGCTGTCGTCCTCGCCCACCAGCCCCTTCAGATCGTCCGCGACCTGCCGGCGGGTTTTGAGCGCGGTCACCAAGCCGCGCTGCAAGGCCATCTTCGCCAGATCGCCATTGACGGCCTGCACGGATGCGGGTTGCGCGGCGATAAAATCCTTCAGCGCAGTGGCGGGCAGCGAACGGGCGCGAGTGACATCCTGACTATAAGCGCTCCACAAGGACTCGAGCCAGAGAGAGGTCTCTTCGCGTTCGGTCGGCGCCATGTCGCTGCGCGAAAATTGATCGGTGTAGCTCTTGAAGGTGCCGGCCTTGAACACGTTCGAATCGATGTCGAGCTTGTCGATCGCATCCTTGTAGTACATGCGGTAATAGCTGAAGCCGTGCACCGACACCTCGCCCATGGGATCGAGGTACACCTCGCCGGCCTGCGCGGCCAGGTAGTACTGCACCTGGCTGAAAGAGTCGCCCATCGCAATCACACGCTTGCCGGAGCCGCGAAAGTCGCGCAGCGCCGTGGCGATCTCCTGCAGCTTCGATAGGCCTGATGCGTCGAGCTCGTCGAGATCCAGGACGATCAACTTGATGCGAGAATCGGTTTTGGCGGCGGCAATCGCCTCCGTCACGTCCCTGAGCAGGGTCTCGGGATTCGGGCCCCCGGAAGCCTCGTCGAGCGCGCGCCGCACCGAGTCGCCCGACAGCTGCTCGACCAACTCGCCCTGCGGCGCGATGACGAGGGCCGCGCTGCGCGGCACGATCGGAATGGAGGTATGCAGGGCCGCGAGCACGAACCCAAAAATAATGAGCATCAGCGCCAGGTGCAGCACCCTGCGGATCCCATCCAGGATTCGCCAGACCAGCCCGAAGAATCCCCTAAGAGCGGATCCGGCGCTCATTCAATGCTCAGATCTTCTCGTCGATGCGGGCGGCTTTACCGGACAGTTCGCGCAGGTAGTACAGCTTGGCGCGGCGTACATTGCCGCGGCGCTTCACGCTGACTTCGCTGATCGACGGGCTGAAAGTCTGGAACACCCGCTCGACGCCCTCGCCGTGCGAGATCTTGCGCACCGTGAAGGAGGAATTGAGGCCGCGGTTCTTCTTCGCGATGACCACGCCCTCGTAGGCTTGAACGCGCTCGCGATCACCTTCCACCACTTTGACTTGCACGACGATGGTATCGCCGGGATTGAAGTCCGGAAGCTTGCGGGTCGCCCGCTCGCCGTTGAGTTCCTGGATGATCTTATTCATAACTATTGCCTCGCACGTTCACTCTTGAATTTTTCCAACAACTCTCGCTCTTCATCGCTCATGCCGCGCCGCTCGAGCAGCTCCGGCCGGCGTAACCAGGTGCGTCCCAGCGCCTGCTGCAACCGCCAGCGATGAATCGCCGCATGATCGCCCGACGCCAAAATCGCGGGCACTTCGTGCCCCTCCAAATCTTGCGGCCGTGTGTAATGCGGCCAGTCCACCAATCCGTCGCTGAACGACTCCTGCAACGCCGATTCCGAACTGCCCAAGGTGCCCGGCATCAAGCGTGCGATCGCATCGATGACCACCAGCGCCGGCAGCTCGCCGCCCGACAACACATAGTCGCCGATCGACCATTGCTCATCGACTTCCTGCTCGATGAAGCGCTCATCGATGCCTTCGTAGCGTCCGGCGACCAGCACCAAGCCCGGCCAACCGCAGGCCTCGCGGGCCATGCTTTGCTCAAACCTGCGCCCGTCAGCGCCCAAATAGACCCGCCGGCTGCCCGGCGGCAGAACCTTGACCGCGTCGCGCACCGCGCTTCGCACCGGTTCCACCTTCATCACCATTCCCGGTCCGCCGCCGTACGGGCGGTCATCGACCGTCCGGTGAGGATCGCTGGTGTAATCGCGCGGGTCGAAGCATTCGACCTGAAACACACCCCGTTCCAGCGCCCGGCCAACCACGCCGATGTTCAGCGCATCGCGGATCATGTGCGGAAACAGCGATACCACCGCAAGTCGCATACTCAATCCGACGCGGCGTCCCAGTCCACCACGATGCGCCGAGCCGTCAAGTCCACTCGCCGCAGGTGCGCGGGGTTAGCCGGCACCCAGTATTCGTGTTCCCCGCGCACCACCATCAGGGCTTGCGCCGGGGTTTCTACAAAATGCTGCACCACACCCAAGCCCAGGCCCGCCAGATTCACCACCTCGCATCCAATCAGGTCTGCGCGGTAGAAATCCTTCTCGTCCCGCTGCGGCAATTCAGCGCGGGGCACCCGGATCTCTGAGCCTCGCAGCGCCATCGCCTGATCCCGATCCTCTACGCCGGCCAGTTTGACCGTCAACGCGCCGCCGCTGCGGCCGCTTTGCTCAATGCGAAAGCTGCGCCAAGCACCACCCTCTCGTCCGATCTGCAGATTGCGGTGTTCCAGCAGGCGTTCGGGAGGATCCGTATGTGACCGTAGCTTGACCCAACCTCGCACGCCGAACGGCGCGCCCACAAACCCCAGTTGGATGAGCGCCGATGATTCGTCGCTCATCGTGCTTCTAAGCCTTTACGCGGCCTGCTTACGGAAGCTGGTGAGAAGAAATTTGACTCGGTCGGACATGTGAGCGCCCTTGCTCAGCCAATGCTCGATCCGGGCCACGTCCATGCGCAACTTGACTTCTCCGCCGCGCGCGATTGGATTGAAGAGGCCGACGCTCTCGAGGCTGGTGCCGCCCTGACGCTTCCGGCTGTCGGTTACCACGACATGATAAAAGGGCGTCTTCTTGCCGCCGCGTCGAGTCAAACGGATCGTCACCATCTTAAATTCACCTTAAGGATGCCAAGCCGCTAATTGTAATGACAATCAGGGGTTAAGAGCAACCAATCCGTGCGGTCACCAGCGGTTTTAGCGTCCAAAACCGCCTGGGCCGAACCCGCCCGGGGGCATCCGGCCGGCCATGCCGCGCATCATGTTCTTCAGCATGCCGCCTTTGACCATCTTTTTCATGGTTTTCTGCATTTGGTCAAACTGCTTCAGCAGGCGGTTGACCTCCGGCAGCGGCACGCCCGCCCCGTTGGCGATGCGGCGCTTGCGCGAGTTATCGATCATGTCCGGACGCCGCCGCTCCCGGGGCGTCATGGAATCGATGATGCCCATCTGCCGTTTGAGGGTCTTGGGGTTGACCGCACCCGCGGCGGCCGCAGCATTGGCCTGCATTTGAGCCGGCAGCTTGTCGAGCAGGGCGGCCATGCCCCCCATGTTCTGCAGCTGACTCAGCTGGTCGCGCAGGTCGGTCAGGTCAAAGGACTTGCCCTTGGTGATTTTCTTGGCGAGCTTTTCGGCCTTCTCCTGATCGACCTGGCCCTGAACCTGCTCGACCAGCGACAGCACATCGCCCATGCCGAGGATGCGGGAGGCAATGCGTTCCGGGTGAAACAGCTCCAGGGCTTCGGACTTCTCGCCCGTACCCACGAATAGAATCGGCTTGCCGGTCACATGGCGGACGGAGAGCGCCGCGCCGCCGCGCGCATCGCCGTCGGCCTTGGTGAGGATGATGCCGGTGAGAGTTAAGGCATCGTTGAATGCCTTGGCGGCGTTGACGGCGTCCTGGCCCGCCATGCTGTCCACCACGAAGAGGCGTTCGTGCGGTTGGATTGCGGCCTCGAGCTCGCGCACTTCCGCCATCATCTCGGCATCGACGTGCAAACGTCCGGCGGTGTCGAGCAGCAGCACGTCGTAAGCCTGCAGGGTCGCCTCGGTCAGCGCGCGTTTCGCGATCGCCACCGGAGCTTCGCTCGCATCGGCGGCCGCAAAGCCCGCTCCCACCTGCGCGGCCAGGGTTTGTAATTGCAAAATGGCCGCGGGTCGATACACATCGGTGCTGACCATCAACACTTTCTTGTTTTGTTTTTCTTTCAGCCAGCGAGCGAGCTTGCCGGCGCTCGTGGTCTTACCGGCGCCTTGCAGACCGGCAAGCATGACGACGACCGGACGCTGCGCGCGCAGGTTGAGGCCGGTGCTGGGCTCGCCCATGAGACGGGTCAGTTCCTCATGCACCACCTTGATGAATGCCTGACCCGGCGTGAGGCTTTTCGTCACCTCCACGCCGACCGCACGCGCCTTGACGGCGTCGGTGAAACTCTTGACGACCGGCAACGCGACATCCGCGTCGAGCAGCGCAAGACGAACCTCGCGCACGGTCTCGGATACGTTGTCCTCGGTCAGTCGGCCGCGCCCGGAAAGCGACTTGAGCGCTGCGGAAAGGCTGCTGGTCAATCGGTCAAACATAGTGCGGCCATTATACTACTTGTGTCATCATCGGAACGTCACACATTAGGCCAGCCGTGATTCGTGCCATCATTTTGTTCGTGCTTTACGCGCTAAGCGCTTGGGCCATGCTGCGCAGTGTGAAACAGCCGCGGCTGGAACCGATCGCGTGGATCTTGATCCTCGTTGCGATCATCGGCCACAGCGACGTCATCATGCTGATGATGCGGATGAATGCGCACTTTTCCATCGGCTTGCTCGAGGCGATGTCGCTGCTCGGTTGGACGCTCGCCGTGCTGGCGTGCTTGATTTCGATCGAAAAACAAAATCGCGTGCTCGGCGCCATCCTGATGCTGAGCGCGGCGGTCGGCGCGGCACTCGGCACCGGTCTCGGCGGCGTTGGGCGCAGCTACGCCGAAGCGACGGTCGGCTGGGATCTCACGGCGCACATTCTGCTGTCCATGGGCGCGGCCGCCCTGCTGTTTGCCGCGGCGGTCACCGCGATTTTGCTGGTGATTTTGGATCGACGCTTACGCACGCGGCGCATCGTCGATCTGTCGAGTTCCTTGCCGCCGCTCGATGCCCTGGAAAAAATCATGTTCAGGCTGGTCGCGGCGGGCTTTGGCTTGCTGACCCTCGCGCTGATCACCGGTTTTATTTTCGTCACCAATTTATTCACGCAGAACCTGGTGCAGAAGACCGTGCTGTCTCTGATCGCCTGGTTCATCTTCGGCGTGCTGCTCATCGGGCGGCTGCGTTTTGGTTGGCGCGGCCGATCCGCCGTCCGCTGGACCTTGAGCGGCTTCGGAATTTTGGCGGTCGCGTACTTCGGCGTGAAGTTCGTCCTCGAAGATTTGTTCGGACGCCACTGGGGTTGATTTTCGGCGCATGGAACACCCGTCCCTAGGACTCTGGTTCGCAGCGCTGGCGGGACTGCTGATCCTCGCCGCATTTTTCGCCGGCAGTGAAACCGCTCTGATGAGCTTGAACCGCTATCGCCTGCGGCACCGGGCCAGTGAAGGCAGCCGCGGCGCACGCCTGGCCGAAGCGCTGCTCAAGCGCCCGGATCGGCTGATCGGCTTGATCCTGCTGCTCTCAACGCTGGTCAACGTGGCGGCGCCGATTCTCGTCGGATTCATCGCCTTGAGATTGGGCGGCGAATTTCTGGTCGCCTTCGGCGCGGCGCTGCTCGCCTTCGTGCTGTTGATTTTTTGCGAGGTGGCGCCGAAGACCTTCGGGGCCCTGCACCCGGAGAGTCTGGCCCTGCCGGCGGCGTACATTTACACGCCGCTGCTGTTTGTGCTGTATCCCTTCGTCTGGGTGACGAATCTGTTCGCCAATGGCGTGCTGCGCATGTTTGGAGTCTCGAGGCAGGTGGCCGCGAACTCCCTGAGCAGCGAGGAATTGCGCACAGTGGTGGCCGAGGCCGGCGCGATGATCCCGCGGCGGCACCAGCAGATGCTCGTGAGCATCCTGGATCTGGAGAATGCCACGGTCGAGGACATCATGGTGCCGCGAAACGAAATCGTCGGCATCGACATCGATGATGATTGGGACCGGATCGTCGAACAACTGCGTCAGAGCCAGCACACCCGCCTGCCGGTGTACCAAGGCGAAATCGACCGCATCATCGGCCTTCTGCATATGAAGCAAGTCGTGCACGAATTGGCGCGCGGCCACCTTGACCTCGATACTCTGACGGCCGCGGCCCAGGCGCGCGAGCCGTACTTCGTTCCCTCCGGAACCACCCTGAATACCCAACTGCTGAATTTTCAGCGCAACAAGCGCCGCATCGCATTCGTGGTCGATGAGTACGGCGACATTCAAGGCCTCGTGACGATCGACGACATTCTCGAAGAAATCGTCGGCGAATTTACCACCGACCCCGCCACCATGATGCACAAGGATGTGCATGCGGAAGCCGACGGCAGTTTCGTCGCCAGCGCCTCGGCCACCATCCGCGCGCTGAATCGTTCGATGCGCTGGAACCTGCCGACGGACGGACCGAAGACCCTGAATGGATTGATCGTCGAGTTCCTCGAGACCATTCCCGAGCCGGGCACCACCTTGAAAATGGCCGACTACATGCTCGAGGTGCTGCAAACCGGCGATAATGCCATCAAAACCGTGCGTATCCGGCCGCCGGAACCCACGCCGCCTTAACGTCCGACGCCGCGCCAGGCCCAGCGCCGCCTGCCCCGCCTGCCCCGCCTGCCCCGCCTGCCCCGCCTGCGCCGCTAGAACGCGTCCAGGGCTTGATTCAAGCGCGCCACGCCGCGAACGCTCATGCCGTCGGGGGGCCGCTTCGGCACATTCGCTTCGGGAACCAGCGCCGTCTTGAAGCCGTGTTTTGCAGCCTCGCGCAACCGTTCCTCGCCGAACGGCACGGGACGAATCTCGCCGGCAAGTCCCAGCTCGCCAAAAACAATCAACGAAGACGGCACCGGCGAATTGTTCAACGAGGAACGCGCGGCCATGATTATCGCCAGGTCGCCCGCGGTCTCCGCCAGGCGCACGCCGCCCACCACATTCGCAAACACGTCCTGTCCATGCAGCTTGAGTCCGCCGTGGCGATGCGCGACGGCGAGCAGCATGGTCAGACGATTGCCATCGATGCCGACCGCCACCCGCCGCGGATTGACGCTCAAGGCTTCGTCGGCCAGCACCTGCACCTCGATCAGCAGCGAACGGGTCCCCTCGCGCATCACGGTAATGACGCTGCCCGGGACCGGCTCGGTGTGCCGCGAGAGGAAAATTGCCGACGGGTTCGTCACTTCTCTCAGGCCCTGCTCCAGCATGGCAAACACGCCGATTTCATTCGCCGCCCCGAATCGATTTTTAACCGAGCGCAGCACCCGATAGCGGCTGCCCGTATCGCTTTCGAAATACAGCACGGTGTCGACCATGTGTTCGAGCACGCGCGGTCCGGCGATCTGACCTTCCTTGGTGACGTGTCCCACCAGCAGGACCGCAGTACCGCTCGACTTCGCGAAGCGCACCAATTCCGCGGTGCACTCCCGCAATTGCGACACGGCGCCGGGCGCCGACTCCACACGATCGGAATGCATGGTCTGAATGGAATCGATAATCAGCACATGCGCCTTGAGCATCGACGCGGCACCGACGATATTCTCCACGCCGGTCTCGGCAATCAAACGAGCGGTTGCCGCTTCCAGCCCTAGGCGCCGCGCGCGCAGCGCCACTTGCTTCACCGATTCCTCGCCGGTGGCGTACAGCACCGCGCCCGACGCGTTGAGCGCCGCGGCAGCCTGCAGCATCAGCGTGGATTTGCCGATTCCGGGATCGCCGCCGATCAAGGTCACGGAGCCGGCCACGAGCCCGCCGCCCAGCACGCGGTCGAGTTCTCCCGAGCCGGTCGACTGGCGCGGCGATTCAGTCTCGGCCAGGGCGGCGAGCGATGCTGAGTCGTCTTGCGTACGGTTCACCTGACTCGATTTGCGGGGATTTGCCGTTAGTATCTCGGCGACGAGCGTGTTCCATTCTGCGCAGGCGGCGCACTGCCCCTGCCATTTTGGCGAAGTGGCGCCGCAGTTCTGGCAGACATATATCTCTTTCGACTTCGCCATGGACTTCCTTAGCACCGATATGTGAATTTAGGATTGCTGGTATTGTCGCCCGATCACCTATACTGCCGGGCTTGTTGACTCGGATTATGTCTATTGCATGCGGAAATTTGGACTGATCGCAGCGATTGTGGGCTTTGGGATCCTAAGCGCCGGCCTTTTGCTCCGATTGCTCGCCACTCGTCCCTCTCTGACCTGGCTTTGGATGCCCGGCGCGGGTCTGTTGGCGGCGGGCAGCGCGCTTTTCATTTGGGCTCGCATCGGGAAAGGCGCCCCGGTCATTCCGATGCCGAACGCCCGAACGGCCGTGGGTACCGATACCGCGCGGCTGCTCGACAACTTCGAGCAGCGATTCGCCGAGCTTAAGGGCCGAAAGCCCAATGTCACCGTCTTACAAGACCTCTACGCCCTCGGCAATCAGCTGGAACAGCGCGGCCGCATTTCCCAGGCCACCGCGGTCTACCGTCATTTGGCAAGATTCGACAACACCTACAAGGATGTTGCCGCGCGCTTACGCCGCCTCATGGACGCAGACCGTGCCAAGCCCAAGGCGGCCGCCACGGCAACCCCGGTTTCGCAGACGGCCGCCGCGGGTGCGACGACGCCGAATTTGCATGCGGCGCCGAAGGATCGGCCCGCCTCAGCCGCCGTCGCCGCGGTGCCCGAAACCGAGCGGCTCGGGCGCTATCAACTCGAACGCGAAATCGGCCGCGGCGCCATGGGCGTGGTTTATCTGGGACGCGACACGGCGATCAATCGCATGGTGGCGATCAAGGCCATTCCGCTCGCCGCGGAATTCAGCGATGCCGAACTGGTCGAGGCACGATCGCGCTTTTTTCGCGAAGCCGAGACCGCGGGCCGGCTCAATCATCCGAATATCGTCACGATCTACGATGTGGGCGAAGAACGCGGCTTGGCGTATATCGCCATGGAATACTTGAAGGGCCGCCATTTGAGCGACTATGCGAAATCCAACAATTTGCTCGAACCGCGTAAAGTGCTGGAGATCGCCAGCCGCACCGCCGAGGCCTTGGGATTTGCACATAAACAGCAGGTGGTACATCGGGACATCAAACCCGCGAATCTCATGTATGACCCGAATACTGATGTGTTGAAAATCACCGATTTTGGGATCGCGCGTTTGAGCGGCGCGGGCAGCACCAGAACGGGAATTGTTCTCGGAACGCCAAGCTTTATGTCGCCCGAACAGCTCGAAGGACGAACTGTGACAGGTCACTCGGACTTGTTTTCCCTGGGTGTTAGCCTATTTCAATTGTTGACCGGCCAGCTTCCGTTCACAGCAGATTCGATGACCGGCCTGATGCAGCAGATCGCCGAAGCGCCGCATCCGCCGCTGCGGGCATTCCGGCCGGACTTGCCCGCCTGCGTCGAGAGCGTCATCGATCGAGCACTGGCCAAGAATCCTGAAGCACGGTATGACTCAGGCGCGCAAATGGCGGCAGCCCTGGATGACTGTCGAGCACGGATCGCCAGCGGATCGCCTTGAGTGGATATAACTACATGAGCAAAGCGGCACAGGAAGCATGAGTTTGAAGGGGAAAATCGCCAGCGTTGCGCTGACGGACACCGGCAAGGTCCGCGAGCACAACGAAGACATGATCGGCAGCGAGGCCGACATCGGGCTATTCGTGCTCGCCGACGGCATGGGCGGCTACAACGCCGGCGAAGTGGCCAGCGGCATCGCCGTGAAGACCATCATCAACCTGGTTCGGGATGCCTTCGTGCGCGAGGACCTGACGGTCCGCGACCCCGAATCGGGCCTCACCCGGCCCAGCATCATCCTGCGTGACGCGATTCACAGGGCCAACAAAATCATCTACCACACCTCCAAGACCCAGCCGCAGTGCGAGGGTATGGGTACCACCGTGGTCGCCTGCCTTTTCCATGACAACAAGGTCTCGATCGCCCATGTCGGCGATTCCCGGGCTTACCGCTTACGGGACAACCGCTTCGAGCAAATGACCTTGGATCATTCGTTGCTGCAGGAACTGGTCGACCGGGGCTTCTATTCCCAGCAGGAAGCGCAGCGAGCGACCAACAAGAATTATGTTACACGGGCCCTCGGGGTGGAGCAGAATGTCGAAGTCGAAATCCACGAGCAGCCGGCGCAGAAAAGTGACTACTACGTACTGTGTTCGGATGGCCTTTCTGACATGATCGAGGACGAGGACATTCATTTAACAATCAGCACCTTTAGTGCTAATCTTGATACAGTTGCTAAGCAGTTGATTCAGCTGTCAAACGACAATGGCGGCCGGGATAATGTCTCTGTGATTATGGCGCACGTCCAGGAGCCGTTCCCGGCGCACCGGCGTATATTTGACAAAATCTTGGGATGGTTCGGCTAGCGAATGGGAGTCTGAATGGCACGCCTGATGCTCAGCTTGGACGGTAACGTCCTCGCGGAATACAACATGAACAAAGAGCGCTACACCATTGGGCGCCTTCCGGACAACGATATCCGTATCGACAATCCGGCCGTGAGCGGTCACCACTCGCTCATCATCAACATCTTGAACGACTCCTTTTTGGAGGACCTGAACAGCACCAATGGCACTTACGTCAATGGCAAGCTGATCAAGAAGCATGCGATGCAGCACGGCGATGTGATCACCGTCGGGCATCACCAATTGCGCTTTGTCGACAGCCAGGATGGCGAGGTCGAACAGGACGAATTCGAAAAAACCATGGTCATCACGCCCAGCTCGCAGGGCGAGGACCGCATCCGCAAGGTCACCGCGGCCGTGGATCAGGCGGCCAAGGCCGTCGCTGCCAAGCGGCCCAGCGTGCCGGAAAATGCCACCGCGCTACCCAAGGCGAAACTGCAGGTGCTGAGCGGCGCATTCGCGGGCCGGGAACTGGAGCTGACCAAGGCGCTCACCACCTTGGGCCGCCCCGGTGTGCAGGTCGCGGCGATCACGCGCCGATCCGAGGGCTATTTCATCGTGCACGTCGACAGCGGCAAAGAGAACGACTATCCGCAGGTCAACGGCGTGCCCATCGGACCGCAAGCGCGCCGCCTGAACGACAACGATGTCGTGCAGCTCGCCGGCGTGAAAATGGGGTTCTTCGAAAGCTAGGCGCTTCGACCGTTCACGGCATCGCGGTATCGGGCGCAGGTCACGGCCCAATTCCGTAGGTTTGCAGATGCTCTTTTATATTGGGCGAAATCCGCGCCGCGGCGGCAATATCTGATTCGCCCTCCTTCAGTTTATTTTGACGAATCTCCGCGACTCCACGTCCATACAGCGCCCGCACGTTCTTCGGCTGCTTCTCCAAGGTGTCGTTAAAATCGGCTATGGCCTTGTCGTAGGCACCCAGCCGCAGCCGCACCATGCCGCGATTGGCCCAGACTCCGGCATTCTCGGGATTTCGCATGTTGGTGAGCGCCAATGCTCGGTTGCAATCCTTGAGGCCGGAAGACAGGTCTTGGTTTTGCAGGGCCTTCCAGTAGCAGCGTTCAGCCAGGGCGCCCGCGAAGCGCGCATCAACGGGATGACTCTCGATCCACAGATCCCATTGTCCAATCGCGGCGCCGAAGTTTTGGGCACCCGCATAGAGTTGCCCCAGCGCAAACCTGATATCTCCCTGGGGCGGCGCGAGCGCTGCCGCCGCATCAAGATCGGCAATTGCCGCAGCGTTATTTTTTTGCCCGAGGAGAATTTGCGCTCGGGAAACATATGCCTCGATAAATTCGGGCTTCAGCGCGAGCACGCCTGTGAGGTCGGCCAGCGCCAAGGGCGCCTGCCCGGTTTGCATGTAAATTTTCGCGCGATCGTAGCGGTACTCCGATGCGGCGGGATCCAATTCGATCGCCTTGGAAAGATCGGCAAGTGCACGCTCAAACTCGTGGCGCGACGCGAGCGCTGCACCCAGGCGGGCATATTCCGCGGCATCTGAAGCGACGTCGGCTGCAACATCCGCCGCAGCTTCGGGCTTTTGCGGGACGGGCTGACCTTCGGGCTCCGCCGGGGCTGGATGCGCCGGTGGCTGTGGCGCAAGCGCGGCATTGGCTAGATTGAATACCAGGCCGCCGTTGTAGGTCAGGTAAAGCTTATGTTGACTGTTCGATACCAAAACACGGTGAGAGAGGAAAAAGTCAGCACCGATGAGCATGTCGGCGTCGCCCAGCCCGAAGTTGGCGACTCGCAGGCGGGTGTTCTTGATCTCCTCATCGTCACCAATTTTGAAGCTGGCAACCGGCACAATATAAGACTTCGCGATGCCCCGACCGACGCCCAGCATGCTTCCGCCATCTCTGACGCCGGCAGCGCGGATATCAATGCCGATATTATTGGCTGCCGTCAGGGTGAGCGTCGACATCGCCGCTCCGGTGTCGAACATGGCGCGAATCTTTTGGCCGTTTACGTAGACGACGCCAATGGTGTGCGGGTTGTATCGCTCGATATCCTTGATATCCATCAGCGAAAAGCCCTGCTCGCCGGCCCAATAGGCCAGATTGGTCCTGCTGCAGCCTTCCGGTTTGAACAGGCGGATTGCGCCCCTGGCGAGATCGTATTCGACATCGAAGTGCGACAGCAGATTCTGCCCGATCACCCCGGTGGAGCCCACCTCGCTGCCGCTGACCAGAAACTCGACGTTGTGAAATGTTGTGCCGAGAAACGCGAAATCCTGGACTTTGGTCAGCCAGGTGCGCGCAGCGCCGCCGACGCCATTGATCGTCACCGGCGAAACCGACAGCTTGAGATTGAGATCGGCTGCCTCAGCGGTGCTCATCAGGCTGTAAAAGGCGCCGCTGTCCAGCAGGAACCGCGCGTCTTTGCCGTTCGCTTGCGCGGTGATGAGAGGCCGCAATCCCGTCATGGTAATCGGCAAATCCGCAACCTTGCCGAGCTGGCATTTGCCCTGCGCTTGCGCGGTGGAAACGGCGGCAAAAAACGCAATGATCATCGCGAGGCAAAAGCCGTCGTCCCGACGCACCCGCATCTTAAGGGGAGAGCCCCATTCTTTGGTACGCCTCGGCCACGGCCGGAGCGATTGAAACCGCTTCCGCAAGGTCCGCTTCGCCGCCGCTGCGATCATTTTTTTTCAGTTTTGCAAGGCCGCGGCCATAAAGCGTCCAGGCGTTTTTCGGCCGGATCTTGACAGCCGCATCGTACTCGCCAATCGACTTGTCGTAGTCGCCGAGCCGGAATCGCACCAATGCAAGATTATCCAAGAAATCCGGATTCTGAAGCTTGCCGCTGCGGCTGATCGCGGCATTGCAGTCCTTGAGAGCCGCGGTGAGATCCTGCCCTTGCATCGCCCTTGCCTTGCACCGGGCGCTCAGCGCAATTGCCATTCTGGCATCCTCGCCGTGCGCGGCAATCCAAATATCGAACTGGGCTATGGTGGGCGGCGCCAAGCCGGCGCGCAAATATTCCAAGCCCAGCTCAAAGCGCTCATCAGCCTGTTTCGCAACGAGCTTGTCCACCTTGTCAAGATCAGCGCTCGCCTCAGGAATATTTCGCATGTTGATGCGCAACTGCGCGCGAGTCATCAGCGCCCGAATGTGGTCTGGCTTGAGCTGCAACGCCGCGTCAAAATCGTTCAGTGCCTTCTGTGGTTCCTTTCTCCGCAAAAAGCACCAGGCCGCGCTCGTACAGGTAGTCCGGGTTGTTCGGCGACAGTTCAACGGCGCGGGTCAAGTCCGCAAGCGCGTGCTCCTCGTCGCCGCGGCCGGCCGACGCGGTGCCGCGCCGAGCCAAAGCGGCGGCATCCTCGGGTACGCCCAGGGGAGGATTGGAGTTTGGCTCCTGCGGTTTCTCATCTGACTGTTGAGAATTAGCGTTCGCAGTTTGCGCCGACGCATCCGGCGCGGCTTCGTTCGCCGCCGGTTTGGAGGTTGTCCTTAGGTCGAACACCGGGCCGCCGTTGTAAGTGAAATAGATTTTATCTTGAGAGTTGGCGACAAATACCCGGTGCGACAAAAAGAAATCTGCGCCAATCAACATGTCGGCATTGTCAAGGCTGATGTCGGCGATTCGCAGACGCGCATTCTTGATCTCTTCGCCATCGGCAAACTTGAAGCTCGCAAATGGTGCGATGTAGGACTTGATCATGTTTCGCCCGATGCCGCGGCTGAGGCCAGCTTCGACTACCCCTGGCGAGTCGAGCTTCACGCCGGCACGCGCCGCGGCTTTGAGGGACAGCACCGATTGGTATGCGCCGGTATCAAAAGTCACGCGAATTCTTTCCCCATTGATATAGGCATGTCCGACGGCGTGCGGTGTTTGCGGCGTAACCTTTTCAATATTGGTCACCGTATACGGCTGCTGGGTCTGCGCAACCCAGTAGGCCAGGAATTGATTGCTGCAGTCCGTGTCTCTGAACAGGCGAATGAGCCCCTTCGCCAAGTCGTACTCGACATTCCAGTTCACCAGCATATTCTGACCCAGCACACCCGCGGCGCCGCCGCCTGGTTCGCTTCCGCCGACCAGGAATTCGACGTTGTGTAAAGTGACATTGGCGATGGTAAAGTCCTTGGCGGTGCCGACCGACGGAATGGTCGAGCCGCCGATCCCCCTGACAGATAATCCGAAGGGGGCGGGTCCGAGACTCAGTTTGAGTTGCTCGGCCATTGCATCGCTGATCATGCCGAAAACCGCACCGCTGTCCACGAGCAGGCGAACCTCCTGGCCGTTGATTTTCGTGTCGATCATCGGGCGCGTGCCGGAAATGTTCACCGGAAGGTCGAGCGCTGCGCGTTTACACGCGGCTTGCGACAGGAATGGCAGGAATAGCGCAGCCGGCAGCGCGCACAGGGCCAATAACTTCCTTGTATGCGGGTTCACAAATGGATTTTGCGCCGGCCGGCAGCAGCCGGTCAAACCTGAGCTAAACTTAGGCTATTCGCGAAAGCTCACCGCGACTCTTTGACTGATGCCGCAGACCAACGTGTAGGGAATGGTCTCCGCCCACAGGGCTACTTCTTCCACGGGGAGACCCTCACCCCACAGCACGACCGGGTCGCCAACCTTGACGGGTTGCGTTTCCGTGACATCGATGGCGAGCATATCCATCGACACTCTTCCGGCGAGACCCGCTCTTTCCCCATTGACCAATACCGGCGTCCCGGAAGCGGCGCTGCGCGGATAGCCGTCTCCGTAACCGACCGATGCAATGGCCAAACGGGTCGGACGCGTCGCGCTCCAGTCGCCTCCATAGCCAACCTGCTCTCCCTCGGCGAGTTCCTTGAGGGCGATCACGCGCGAGCACAGCGTCATCACCGGCCGCAAACCGTGATCCGCGCCGGTTGAGCCCCTGAAGGGCGAGATGCCATAGAGCGCCACGCCGGGTCTCACCCAGTCGGCTTGCGAATCGGGAAAGCTGAGGATCGCCGCCGAGTTCTCCAGGCTTCGCTCGCCAGGCAGCGAGCGCGTGGCCACCCCGAACACCATCAATTGTTCCGCCGTCGTCGGCAACTCGGGCGAATCGGCGGAAGAGAGATGAGTGCAGAGATTGAACGGCTGCTGCACGCAGGGCAGCGCGCCCAAGGCCGCGTGCGCCGCCTGAAAGTCATCGCCCTTGAACCCTAAGCGATTCATGCCGCTGTCCAGCTTTAGCCAGACCTTGAATCGGGCGCCGGCGGGCGCGGCTTTGAGGAGCTCCAACTGTTCCGCGCAGTGCACGATGAGTTCCAGCTCGGCTGCCGCGGCGGCATCCAGCTGCTCGCGATCCAACACGCCCTCGAGCAACAGGATCGGGGCTTTGATGCCCGCCTCGCGCAGGTTGAGCGCCTCGCCCAGGCGGGCGACGGCCAGGGCATCAGCGCTTTCCAAAGCGCGTGCCACGGCGATGAGGCCGTGTCCATAAGCATTGGCTTTGATGACCGCCATCACGCGCGATTTGGGCGCGAGGCGGCGAATGGCTTTTAGATTGCTTCGCAGCGCGCCGAGATCAATCGTCACGCTCACCATGGGAGTCACGGCACCTTCACCGCAACATCACCGAAATACGCCCTCGGCGTAGGACTCCGGCGCGAAATTCTCAAATTTGGTGTATTGACCGAGGAATGTCAGCTGCACTTCGCCTATCGGGCCGTTGCGTTGCTTCGCGATGATGATGTCGGCGATGCCCTTGCGCGTGGTGTTCACGTCGTACACTTCTTCGCGATAAATCAATAGAATCAAGTCAGAATCCTGCTCGATACTGCCCGATTCTCTCAAATCCGACATCACCGGTTTCTTCTCGACGCGCTGCTCGACCGCGCGATTCAGCTGCGACAGCGCGATTACCGGTACCTTCAATTCTTTGGCAAGCGCCTTGAGCGATCGCGAGATCTCGGAAATCTCCGTCGCGCGATTTTCCTTGGTTCCCGCCACCTGCATCAGCTGCAGGTAATCCACCACGATGAGATCCAAGCCGCGCTCGCGCTTCAAGCGGCGTGAACGCGCGCGGATTTCCGTCGGCGTCAGTCCCGGGGTCTCGTCGATGAAGATCTTGGCGCTGCTCAATTGAGTCATCGCTGAATCGATGCGCGGCCAGTCTTGTTCCTCGAGGCGTCCGGAGCGCAGATTGCTTTGATTGATCCTGCCAAGCGAGGAAATCATGCGCAGTGTGAGTGATTCCGCCGACATTTCCATGCTGAAGATCGCGGCCGACTTGTTCGAACCGAGCGCCGCGTTTTCCGCAATGTTCACCGCAAGCGTGCTCTTGCCCATCGAGGGCCGGCCGGCGATGATGATGAGGTCCCCCGGCTGCAGGCCCGAGGTCATCTCGTCGAGCTTTTTGAATCCAGTCGAGATCCCGGTCAGCGAGCCGTCCGAGTGATACAGCTCGTCGATGCGGTTGACGACGTCCGGCAGAATGCTCTTGACGGTGCGAAAACCGATCTTGCCGCGCGAACCCCGCTCCGCGATTTCGAACACGGCGCGCTCGGCCTCGTCGACCACCTCGCGGGCTTCGCGTCCTTCCGGATCCAAGGCTGTGCTGACAATCTGATTTCCCGCCGTGATCAGCTGGCGCAGCACTGAGCGTTCGCGAACGATGTCCGCATAGGCGCGGATGTTCGCCGTGGTCGGCGTATCGCGGGCCAGGCCCCCCAGATAGGACAGGCCGCCGACCTGCTCCAAGAGCCCCAGACTCTCCAAGTGACCGGAGAGAGTTACGGCATCGCAGGGCTGGCTGCGCTCGATCAGAACGGCGGCGGCTTCAAAGATCAGCCGGTGATCGTGGCGGTAGAAATCTTCCGCCGTGACCCGATCGGCGATCTGATCCCAGGCCGCGGCATCGAGCATCAAGCCGCCGAGCACGGATTGCTCGGCCTCGATGGAGTGCGGCGGCAGCCGCAGGCCATCGTCGGCACCCAAGGTTCGATTGATGACGCGAGCGGACATGCGCTTCGCGAGCCGGCCGCTACTCTTCGGCGACGATTGTGACCAACAAGGTCACATCAACGTCCGTGTGCAAATGCAGCTGGACTTGATGATCGCCGGTGACGCGAATGGGGCCCGTCGGCATGCGTACTTCGCTGCGGCTGATCGGCTGGCCCGCTTTGACGGCGGCCTCGGCGATATCGGCGGTGCCGATGGAACCGAACAGCTTGCCCTCTGCGCCGGCCTTGGCTTTGAGTTCGAGCTTGAAGTTCTCGAACTTCAATGCGCGAGCCTGCGCTGCGGTCAGTTCGTGCCCCGCCTTGGCTTCGAGCTCATGGCGCTGCGCTTCGAACTTGGCAATGTTCGCCGGCGTTGCCATGGTGGCGCGTCCGGTGGGAACCAGAAAATTCCGCGCATATCCGGATTTGACCTTGACGCGATCGCCGATCTGACCGAGGTTCGCGACCTTCTGCAACAATATGATGTCCATGTGCGTGCGCCGATTTAGTGCTGATCTGTGTAGGGCAGCAAGGCAAGAAAGCGTGCGCGGCGAATCGCGAGCTGCAGCTGGCGCTGATAGTGCGCGCGCGTGCCCGTGATGCGGCTCGGAACGATCTTGCCGGTTTCAGTGATATAGCTCTTGAGCGTGGCGAGATCTTTGTAGTCGATCTGCTTGACGTCATCTGCGGTGAATCGGCAGAACTTCTTGCGACGGAAAAAACGTGCCATGTGTGTGCTCCTTTACCGCATGCCCATGGGCATGTCGTCGTCGTCGCCTTCGTCGCCAAAATCGTCGTGACGGCGGGCACTTTCATCCGGGGCCCGCGCCATCGGCGAGGCCTCGGTAACCGCCTCGTCCATCTTGACCACCAGACTGCGCAGCACCGCATCGCTGAAGCGGAACGAACCCGTCAATTCCGCGAGGGTCTTTTGATCGCACTCGATGTTCAGCAGGATGTAGTGCGCTTTGTGCACTTTGGAGATCGGGAATGTCAGCTGACGCCGGCCCCAATCTTCGAAGCGGTGCACGCTGCCGCCGCCGGCAGCGATCATGCCCTTGTAGCGATCGACCATCGCGGGGACTTGCTCGCTCTGGTCCGGATGAACCAGAAGCACGATTTCATAATGTCGCATTGTATTTCCCTATGGATGAAGCCTCCCGTTGCGAGCGGTGAGGCAAGGAATAAGGCCGGTCACCCGGCCAAAAAGAGCGCGAAGGATACGTTTAAAGGGAGATTTGGTCAACCGGCCCGTTGGCGCAACACTTCAAATAGCGCGATTCCTGCAGCTACGGAGACATTCAGCGATTCCATGTGGCCCGTCATCGGTATGCGCACCAGAAAATCGCACTTTTCCCGGGTCAAGCGCCGCATGCCGCTGCCCTCGCCCCCTAAAATCAGGGCCAGTGGGCGCTTAAAATCGACGGAATACAGCGATTGGGCCGCCTCCCCTTCAGTACCGACGATCCAGACGCCCCGTTGCTTGAGCGCCTCCAGGGTGCGCGCCAGATTGGTCACGGTCGCGACCGGGATGAATTCGGCGGCTCCGGCGGCCACTTTGCGAGCCACGCTGTCCACGGTTGCCGCCCGGTCCTTCGGGATGATCACCGCATGGGCTCCCGCGGCATCCGCCGTTCGCAGGCAGGCGCCGAGATTATGCGGGTCGGTAACCCCATCCAGGACCAGCAACAGCGGATCGACTTTGAGCTGATCGAGCAATGCGGTCAGATCGCGCTCGTCCCAGGCCTTTAAGGGGCGCATGGCCGCAACGGCGCCCTGATGCACCACGTCGCCGACCAGCTTCAGCAGGACATCCGGGGCTGCCGCGTGAATGTGCACGCCCGCGCGCTGCGCCCGCTCCTTCAGTGCACCCATCCGCGCTTCCGCATCGCGCGCCTGCGCAATCCAGAGCTCCAGCACGCGCTCGGGCGCCCGCTCGAGCGCGGCATTTACCGCATGTAAGCCGTAGACAAAGTTGCGCTTTGAATCAGCCACGACCGCCGCGTCCGCCGCGTTTGCCGCCGCCCTGGGCGCGACGGCTCGGCGCGCCGCGCCGCGCACCTCGTTGCGCGTGGCCCTGCCGCGGCGCGCGCACCGTGCCGCGGCTTGCCGAAGCGTTGGCATCGACCAGTTCGAAGTCGATCTGGCGCTGCGTCAGGTCGACCCGGTTCAGGCGGACCCGCACCGCATCGCCCAACTGCCAGCGCCGGCCGGTGCGCTGCCCAACCAAACCCATGCCGCCCGCCTCGAGCTCCCAATAGTCGCCGGGAATCGCCGAGATGTGCACCAGCCCGTCGATGGGCATTTCCTTCAGTTGGACGAACAGGCCGAATTCCAGCGCGCTCGAAATCGTCGCATCAAAAATCTCGCCGATACGCGGCTGCAAGTACAGACACTTGAGATAGCCCATGACATCGCGCGATGCATCGTCGGCGCGCCGTTCGCGCTGCGAACTCTCGGCGCCGAGCACCTGCAACTCGGCCGCGGTATAGCGATGTCCCGATGGCGACTGCGGCAGTGCCGCCGCCTTGATCGCCCGATGCACCAGCAGATCCGGATAGCGGCGAATCGGCGAGGTGAAGTGCGCGTACTCCTCCAGCGCCAAGCCGAAATGTCCGATGTTGGTTTGCTGATACACCGCTTGCGCGAGCGAACGGATGACCAAACCCTCGAGCAGCAGTCCGTCGGGCCGCGAGGTGAGACGTTCGATCAGCTGACGAAACTCGCGGGGCGTCGGCTTTTCGGAGAATTGCGCGTTCACCTGCAGCGCGGTCAACACCTTCTGCAGCTCCGTCACCCGCTTATCCTCGGGTTGGCCGTGCACGCGGTACAATCCCTTGGACTTCGAGGAACGCAACGCCACCGCAGCTTCCACGTTGGCGGCGATCATGCACTCCTCGATCAGACGATGCGCGTCGTTGCGCGTCACCGCATAAAACCCTTCGATGGTGCCCTTCTCGCCGATGCGCGCCTTGACCTCGCCGCCGCGAAAATCCAACGCGCCGCGCGCATCGCGCGCTCCTTTGAGCGCGCCATACACGGCATACAAGGTTTGCAGCGAGGCACCCACCGCCGGCGCCACATCGCCGGCATGCTTTTTCGGGTTCTCCAAATAGCTCCATGCTTGGGTGTAGGTCAGGCGGGCATGAGAAATAATGACCGCCTCATAGAATCGCGACTTGCTCAGTTTGCCGGTCTTGCTCACATGCATGTCGCAGACGAAGGCCAATCTTTCGACGCGCGGCATCAGCGAACAGAGATGATTCGACAGATTTTCCGGCAGCATCGGGATGACCCGGTCCGGAAAGTACACGGAGGTGGCCCGCGCCCGCGCCTCCATGTCGAGCGGCGTGCCATAGCGCACGTAATTGCTGACATCGGCAATCGCGACGATCAGCCGCCAACCGCCTCCGGGTTGCGTCTCCGCGAATACGGCGTCATCGAAATCCCGCGCATCCTCGCCGTCAATCGTCACCAGCGGCAGAGCGCGCAAATCCACCCGCCCCTCGATATCCTGCGCCGACACATCCGGCGGAAAGCGACTCGCCTGCTGCAGCACCTCAGGCGGGAATTCCTGCGGCAGATCGTGCCTCAAAATGGCAAAGCGGGCCGCGAGGTCCGAGGGCCGCAAGTCATTGAGCACCTCGGTAATTCGGCCCTGGGCCGGGGATTCGCCTTGCGGACGCTTGGTCACCTCGACAATGACCTCATCGCCTTCGCGCGCGCCGAGCCGATCGCCAGGCGACACGTCAACCGAATACCAGTGGCCCGGATCCTCCGGCTCAACCCGGCCGCCGCTCGCGCCGGCATGCCAGACCCCGCCGATCAACGCCGGCGCATCGCCGATGCGCTGAATCAGGCGCGCAATGCGCCTGCCGCGTTCATTCATGCCGACTGCCAGCACTTCGACGCGATCGTTGTGCATCAGGGTCGCCGTATCGGCCCGCGCCAATACCAATGGGGCCGAACCATCATCCGGCAGCACCAGCACATCGCCGTTCGCCCGACCGCGAACACGCCCGGCGACGCGCTCGCCGTCGCCCGCGATCGCGAATCCATTCGGACCTTCGATGGCCTGACCGTCGCGCACCATGGCGCCCAAGCGCTTGGCCAGCGCCTGACGTTGCGTGTCGGTGTTCATGCCCAATCGCTTGGCGAGCCGCGCAGCGCTCAACGGTTCCGGCGCCTCGCGCAAATGCTTCAGCAGCAGTTCGCGGCTCGCGATCGGATCGGCGTAGCGCGACTTTTCAAGTTCTAGATTCGGGTCCTCACCGTGCCAATTGGCGGCGGGCTTTGCAGTGCGGTGGGTTTTAGGGCGTGGTGGGCCGCTCGATCCGCGTCGTGTCATAGGGTGCTAAAAAAAGTGGAAATCGGACAGTGCCTTCATTGGCAGGATGCAGGGATTTGCCAAGGCAGGTTATCAGCTTTGCGCTTCGGCAGGCGCAAATTGGCGCAATCGCCGCTCGTTATGCCTGCACGCGCGACTCGGTGGCCCCGAAGAACGTGCGGCAGTGGGCTATGAATTCCAATGCCATCGGGCTCAAGCGGCGGCTGGCCAGGGTCGCGAGCACCAGCCGGCTGTTGCTCACCGCGACGCTCAAGGGCCGGGCGACCAATGCGCGTCCGTCGTAGGTCATGTTATTGGCGGGCTTGGTTGCCAGGATGCTGTAGCCGAGACCGTGACCGACGAAGCCGCGCACCATTTCCAGCGACTTGGTGCGAAATCCGATTGTCGGTTCAAGCCCACGGCTCTTGAAGAGAGACAGAAAATATTCGCGGCTCGGCTCCATGTCCAACAGCGCCATCGGTTCCTGCACCAAGTCCTCGAGTGCAACGCCGGCGGCCAGACTCAAGGGATGTCCCTCGGGCAGCAGGACATAGGGACTCAATTCGGCCAGGGGGATGATGCTCAAATCGTTGCTCAAATTGAAATCATAGAGCAGCGCGACCTCCACATCATTGCGGCGCAAACTTGCGATCAAGTGCTCCTGATCGGACTCGAGCAGCGTCAAGGCGATGCCCGGATGCAGCTTGGTCAGGCGGGCGACGAGCGCCGGGACGACGAAAGGCGCGAACACTTGATAGCAGCCCAAGGTCAGGGCCAAATTCGCTGCGGCGCTGCGAGTTCTGCGGCGCTGATGGAAGCGCCGCGGCACGCCGTAGGCGCGATTCGCATAGATCAGAGGCGCGCCGGTGCCGGCAACATGGATATCCTGAACGGAACCGAAAACCACAAAATGCGAACCGACGCGCTCGCTGGCGGTGACGCGGCAGTCGAACGCCACCAAGGAATCGAGCACGCGCGGCGCACCCGTCACCTGGGTGGTCCACTCGGTGCAGTCAAACTTCGCGGCGCCGCGCGCACCGCTGCGGCCCGCAAAATTATCCGAGATATGCGCCTGATCGTCGCGCAGCACATTGACGCAGAAAACCCCGTTTTCGAGGACCGCGGCGGCGACCGCGCTGCGATGATGAATGCACACGAGCAGTGTGGGCTGCGGCGTATCGGCCGAGACCGACACCATCGCGGAAACCGTCACTCCGTGCCGGCCCGCGGCGCCGTCGGTGGTCACCACATTCACGGTGCACGCGGCGTGGCTCATGCCGTGCAGGAATCGCTGCCTCAGTGCGGGATCGATCTCGGTGGGTTGCGCGCCGGCTTTCTTATCGCTCATTCGCCCGTTTGCTCGTTCTGACACCCCGCTTTCGAGTTTAGCATGGGGCAAAAGGACCCCCTTTGACTCCCGTGGGCGCTTCGATTGACAAGCACCAACCCAGTGCGTACATTTCTGCGCCTCGCGTAAGGCGGATCCATCTTGCCCAGGTGGCGGAACTGGTAGACGCGCTGGTTTCAGGTACCAGTGGAGCAATTCGTGGAGGTTCGAGTCCTCTCCTGGGCACCACCGCAAGAGCCGACATCACGGTGAGTGACCGCAAATACGACCTCGTTCTGTACGGAGCCTCCGGATTCACCGGCAGGCAGACGGTCGAGTATTGCAGGCAGTTCGCTCCGTCCGGGTTGCGCTGGGCAATCGCGGGAAGAAATCGCGCCAAGCTCGATGGCGTCAACATGGCGGGCGCCGATGTCTGGGTTGCGGATGCCCAAGATGACAGCGCGCTGGATAATCTGGCACGACAGAGCCGGGTCGTCGCGAGCACCGCCGGACCTTTCGGCCTTTACGGCACAAAACTGGTTGACGCATGCGTGCGCAACCGGACCCATTACTGCGATATCACCGGCGAGACCCCCTGGATCCGCCGGCAGATCGACCGGCATCACGCGCAAGCCGCCGCCGACGGTACGCGCATCGTTCCCGGCTGCGGTTTCGATTCCATACCATCCGATTTCGGCGCATGGCTCACCTGCCGGCAGCTGCGCGATGCGCTGCACTCGGAAACTTCGAGCGTATCGGCCTATTTCCGAGTCGGCGGCGGCATCAATGGCGGAACGGTGGCCTCGCTGTTCCATATGCTGGAAACAAATCAATTGATCGATTCACGCGATCCCTTTCTATTGGACCCCGACCCGGCTGCCCATTCGGCCGAAGAACGCCGCCGCAATGCGGACCCTGCCGGCGTTCGCTACGACGCGAACGTGGAAAAATGGGTGGCGCCGTTTCTCATGGGATCGATCAATACGCGCGTCGTGCGCCGCACGCAGGCCCTACTCGGTACGCATTTCGATTATCAGGAATATTCCAAGTTCGGCAGTTCAAGAACGGCACGTACTGTGATGGTCGGCGGCAAGGTGTTCGAAGCGATCGCGGCGTCGCGATTCGGACGCCGGATTCTCAAGCGGTTGCTGCCAAAACCCGGCGAGGGACCGTCGGAGAAGGTCATGAACGAGGGCTTCTTCGAATGCGAGTTCATCGCCACGGACAAAAACGGCGGCCGCGTGCGCGGGATCCTGAAAGGACAAGGCGATGCCGGCAACCGCATTACGGTGAAGTGCCTGTGCGAGTCCGCCTTTCAGCTGGCGGACTTGAGCGCAACGAACGCTGAGTCAAAACCCTTCGCGGGCGGCGGCGTACTGACGCCCGTGACCGGATTGGGAGAGGAACTGGTCCCGCGCTTGGCGAAAGCCGGAATCACTTTCGCGATCGTCTAGCTGCGCCGATTCGCACCATCTTGCGCGTGCCGTGCGCATTAATGGCAGATCGCTGTCAGTGGAATCTGACGTGCTGTTGCGCTGCTTTCCGGTCCCGGCTCCCTTGTCAGACAAGTACAAAGTCGCCGGGTGGTTCAAGCGAATGCAAATCGCCCCGATTCGGTTTGGCAATTTTACATGAGCGAGGGTATCGCGCTGCGCGCCCTTGCAGCCGCCGCCAAAACCGAAGAGGTTCGAGACCAACTGCAGCGGATCGCCCAAATGTACGATCAGCTGGCCAATTTTCTGAAGGGTCCCGAGCCCCCGGCCGAGGGCGCGCCGAATTCCTGAGCGCTGATCACTGACGGATCACTGAAAGATCACTGACGCGTGGCGCGGCGAATTCCGGATGTGGTCAGGAATTTCTCGTCGGCGATGCGCACCAGGTCGCGGCCCTCATTCTTCGCCAAATACAGCGCGGCGTCGGCCCGCGCGATGAGCTCATCCAGCGAGCGCACCTGCTTCTCGCGCACCGCCAGTCCCGCGCTCAAGCTGACGCGCAGGCCCGCGCCCGAGGGCGGCAAATTGATGCCGAATACCAGGGTGCGCAGGCGTTCGAGCGTCGCCATCGCCACATCCGACGTGGCGTCCGGCATGATCAACAGGAACTCCTCACCGCCCCAGCGCCCCAGCACATCGCTGGCGCGAATCGACTCACGCCCGAGGCGCGCAAACTCTCGCAGCACATAGTCGCCGGTCGCGTGACCGCAGCGATCATTGATGAACTTGAAGTGGTCCATGTCGATGATGGCCACGGTGAGCGGCTTTTCCGATGCGGTCGCGGCCGCAAGCGCGTCGGTCGCGAGTTCCGCCGTGCGGCGCCGGTTCGGCAGTCCGGTCAATCCATCCAGGCTGGCGAGGCGCACCAGCTGTTGCCGGAAACGCAGGTTGGTGACCAGAAAATAAATGAGCAGCGCAATCACCAGCACCGCAGACACGGCGGCGATGGCGTTCCAGCGCAATTGCTGCGCCTGGCGTTGAGACTGTTCATGGGACAGGTCCAATTCGCGCTTGAGCAGCGCATTGCGCTCAATTTCGCGATCCGTCTCGAATCGAGCGCGCAGCGCAACCGCCTGTTTGGTGCGGTCGGCGTCGTTCGTCGCGACGTAGCGGCGCATGTATTCAGCCAGGTCGTTGTACGCGTCCTTGTAGTTATGCAGCGCGGCATTGGTGCGCGCACGCCATTGATACAACGAGGCGACGCGGTATGGCAGCACGTCGGTGCCGCTGTGATCGAGCACTTCGTTCAAAGTCGCGAGCGCCTTTTCAGGGTGGCCTTCCGCCAGGTCGATGCGCGCGAGCAGCGCCTCGGTCTCCTTGACCTCGTCCGAAAACCGGGATGCGATGAAGGTGAACAACGCGTTCTCGCAGGTCGAGCGCGCCTTGATGAGCTGGCCGAGCTCGATGCGGGCTTCGCACATGCGCACATCGGCAAACGCGACCCCCTGGGTGTCCCCGAGCATTGCGCTCAATTTGCGCGCATCCTCGAATTCATCGATGGCCTGCGAATACTTTTGCGTCAGGATCAGAATTCGGCCGCGCAAGAATCGGTCGACCGACAGCGCCAGCGGCGCATGCTGTGAGATGTCCCAGTCGATGGCTTCCTGATTCAAGGCCAGGGCTTGCGGGTAGTCGCCCATGCTGCGCAAAACCGTGGCCAGCACCGCGGCGGCGAGCACATGCGGCTCGGCGAAGGCCGGCGTGGTGCTGGAACGATACGCCTGGGTGAGACTGCCGATCGCCAGGTCCTCGCGGTCCTCCCGGTATTGCAGCAGGCCGCGCCCGATCAGCAGGCAGATATCCTCGAGCGAGCCGCGGTTTTGCACCGCCTGCGCCTCTTCGGTTACTTTGGCCGCCGCGGCGATACCGGCCTGGTCGTACACATTCTCCGCATACAGCGACAGCAGCATGATGCGCACCGGATCGGTGTTGTCCGTGGCAAATTTCAAGCCCTTGAAGACGGCGTCACGGGCCTTGGATTCCAGTTCGAGGATGCTGTAGGCCTGTGCCTGCACGCTGTACAGCGAAGCGAGTCGTTGTGGGTTGGCAACCGGGCTTGCCAGTTCCGTCTTCAGAAGCGCCGCGACCTTTTTCAGTGCGGCATTGGCATCCTGATCCACCAGTATTTGCAACGCCCGGATCGCCGGATCGGCATTCGGCAGGCAGGCAGCCGCGGCGGGCTGAAACGCAAGCGTCCAGGACAGCAACAGCAGGGCTAAAATACCCGCTATTCCCGCTCGGGAAGCACGCTGGCCCGCACACCTGGGATTACACATGATTGCTGGGAAATTACGGGTTTCGCCGCGTTGGTTCGTTACCTAATGTCACGGTTTTTAACTTCTGCGCCCGTGTTGAGCGAAGCTAGCCGTAGGCGCCGGCCGAGTGTGATCCAAGTCGCAGGCTCAGGCGCCGTCCTGCGAACGAGAATGGTGACAAAATCGTGGGAAATGGAGCATATTGGACACTGCGTATCACATATATCTCGCCCCGCAACAAAGCATAAAGAAGGATAGGGCCACTTATGTCATCATTTCTTGATCGCGAGAACACGATTGCCGATCCCGGTTTTAACCGCTTTTTGGTGCCGCCGGCCGCCCTGGCGGTGCACCTTTGCATAGGCCAGGCCTACGCTTTTTCCACGTTTAATCTGCCCCTGACCCGGCTCATCGGCCTGACCGAATCGGCGCCGGGCGATTGGAATCTAAAGGATGTCGGATGGATTTTTTCCATCGCCATCGTGTTCCTAGGGTTGTCCTCCGCCGTCTTCGGCCGGTGGGTGGAACGGGTCGGACCGCGCAAATCCATGTTCACGGCCGCACTCTGCTTTGGCGGCGGATTTCTCATCTCCGCGGTCGGCATCCAGCTGCATCAGCTGTGGATTCTGTACTTGGGCTACGGCGTGCTCGGCGGCTGCGGACTTGGAATCGGCTACATCTCGCCGGTTTCAACCTTGATCAAGTGGTTTCCCGACCGCCCCGGCATGGCCACCGGAATGGCCATCATGGGGTTTGGCGGCGGCGCCCTCATCGCCGCGCCGCTGTCGGTGCTGCTCATGAAACATTTTGCGACCGCAACCTCCAAGGGTGTGCTCGAAACCTTTGTCACCATGGGCGTCATTTATTTCATGTTCATGATGATCGGCGTGATCACGGTGCGTGTTCCGGCGCCGGGTTGGAAGCCGGCCGGCTGGGTGCCGTCCGCGCACGCCAGACCGCTGGTGACCTCGGCCAACGTCTCGGCCGCCGTGGCCTGGCGTACCCCGCAATTCTGGCTGCTGTGGGTGGTGTTGTGCATGAACGTGACCGCCGGAATCGGCGTCCTCGGTCAGGCATCGCCGATGATCCAGGAAATGTTTCCAGGCCGCGTCACCGCCATCGTCGCCGCGAGCTTCGTCGGCTTGATGAGCCTGTTCAACATGCTCGGGCGGTTTTTCTGGGCGAGCACTTCCGACTTCATCGGCCGGCGCAATACCTACATGGTGTTCTTCGTGCTCGGAATCGTGCTGTACTTCCTGGTGCCGACCGCCGGACACCTCGGCTCCATCCCGCTGTTCGTCGGCGCATTCTGCATCATCATCTCCATGTACGGCGGCGGCTTCTCCACCGTCCCCGCCTATTTGCGCGATGTCTTCGGCACGATGGAGGTCGGCGCCATCCATGGCGCGCTGCTGACGGCGTGGTCGGCCGCCGGCGTACTGGGTCCCGTGCTGGTCAATTACATTCGCGCCTATCAGATCGCTAATGGCGTTCCCAAGGCGCAGGCGTACACCGTGACCATGTACATCATGTGCGCGTTGCTGGTGGTTGGCCTGTTATGCAATTTCTTTATGCGTCCGGTTAACTCTAAGTATCACCATCAGGCTGGTTCGCCCGAGGCGGCACCGGCCGGGAGTAAGTAGTCATGAAAGCGCGGCTTGGAATCATGTGGCTTGTGGTTGGAATTCCGTTATTGTGGGGAGCGTGGAATACGCTGCAAAATGCTTTGAAATTATTTCAATAACGCGCCGGGGCGGCTCCCGGCGAGACGGAGTACGCAATGAGCATTAATTTGAGTCTCGCGCCGCTGGTCGCATTGGTTGCCGGCATTCTGATTCTGGTCATGCCGAAATTATTGAATTACATCGTCGCGCTGTACTTGATCGTCATCGGCTTGTTGGGTCTATTCGGCACGGGCGGGTCCTTTCATTTCAGATGAGGTTGCGCAGCGCCGCGCCGTTGGGGCTGCCCAATCCCGTGCAGGCGTCCCAGCCTGCGGCCGCCGCAAAATCACCGTTGTTGCCGGACGTAATGTCGCGCAATGCCGTGGGCGTCTGGTAGAGCTTGGGATTGACCAGTCCGGCGGGCTTGCCGGATATTTGGTTCAGGCGGGCCAGCAGCGCCGCCCACAAAGGCGCCACCGCGCTCGTGCCGCCGATGACGCTGGCGCTGCCGTCGACTCGAACCTCATAACCTGTTTCCGGATCGGCATTGCCGGCGATGTCGGGCACGCCGCGCTTCGCGAGTGGCGCGCGTGTGCCTTGAGTCGTCACGGCATTCAAAGCAGCCTGCCATGCGGGCGTCGCGAAGAATGCGCTGATGCCGCCGCCGCTCGCGCCGCCGCTTGCGCCGTCATTCCAAACCACTTCGCCGCTGATGGCGCTCGTGGTGGCACGAAGACTCGTGCCGCCGCAGGCGAGCGCGAAGGGACTCGAGGCGGGGAAATCCACGTGATCGCTGCCATCGGTGACACCGTCGCTGGAACCGTTATCGCCCGAGGCAATGCACACCGTTAATCCCAAGGTCGAGGCCGCCTGAAAGGCATCGTCCATCGCCGTCATGGCCTGCGAGGTCCAGCTCGATTCCGCCCCGCCCCAGCTGATGGAAATGACCGACGGTTTGTTGGTCGTGTCATGGATTGCGGTGGTGATGGCGTCGAGAAAACCGGCATCGGTATTCGGCGCAAAGTACACCGCGATCCTGGCTTGCGGCACGATCGCTCCCACCACTTCGATGTCGAGCATCACTTCGCCGTCCGGACCGTTCGCATCGCCCGTGGGGGTATTCTGAGCATGATCGACGGATACGGCGATGACCGTGGGTGAACTCACTCCCAGGCCCTTGAAATAGGTATCCAGGTCCGCCGGGCGGAAGCCACCGCCCAATTCGATGATGGCCACGCACTGGCCCGCACCGGTGCCGGCGGGAAAGCCATACAGAGAAGCGACCTGCGTCGGCGTGTACGAGGTGGCGTTGCTCGCCGCGGAGCGCACCCTGAAGTGCGCCTGCGCCTGCGGCCGGCTGTCGAGACCCAGCACCGCTTCGACCACCCCCTGGAGCGAGTCCGGCAACTCGACGCTGCCGGTACGGCCACGGTAACTGCAGCTATCGTGCTGCATGCGCTGCAATTGAACATTGAAGGCCGCGTTGAACTGCGCCACCGTCCCCGACAGAATGACCGTGCGGCGCGCCGCATGCTCCAGCACCACGGTCAGGCCGTGGGCCGCGGCGAAGGCGCGCACTGCTGCGAAATCAGCGGCATCGGCGCCATGCCGCGCGGCGAACTCTTCACGGGTCAGAGGCGCGGGCGCAGAGCCGGCCGCGAGCTGGGCCGCGTGAGTTCGCAGCTCTTCGCATGCGCGCCGGCGCAGCAGCAGCGTGACTTCGAGACGTTCAGTCGGATCCGCCGGCGCCACGATGCGGGCGCCGGGCATGGCAACGCGCTCGCTGCCTCTCAATGGAATGTTTGCCACGATAGCCTCCTGCCAGACGGGGAAGCTCAAGTGTACTCAACGCAAAATTTATCGCTATGTCGCCGCTTCGCGACCCGCGCGCAAAGTCGGTTGGGCATTCACCGGCAATGGCCGTCGGGCAAACCATCCGAACAACAGAATGCCGCAATAACAGGCCGCCGGCACGATGAGCGCATATTTCAAGCCCCACAAATCGGCTGCGTTGCCGGTGACCAGTGGGACGATGGCGCCGCCCACGATCGCCATGCAAATGACACCGGATCCTTCCGCTGCGCGTGCGCCGAGCCCTTCGTTGGCGAGCGTAAAGATGGTCGGAAACATGATGGAATTGAACAAGCCGATCGAGAGCAGCGACCAGGCGGACACCGCACCCGTGGTGTTGGCCGATATCGTCAGCAAGGCAATCACGGTCGCGGCGACGCAGGCCAGCACCTTGCCCGGCGCAAACAGCCGCAGCACACCGGAGCCGATGAATCGCCCCACCATGGCGCCGCCCCAGTAAAACTGCAGGTGGTTGCCGGCGGATTCGGCGCCCAAGCCCAGCGTATTGGGTTGCATGAGATAATTGACGATGAGCGACCCGATCGCCACTTCGCCGCCGACGTACAGAAAGATGCACAGCGTTCCGAATGCGAAGCGCGGACGGGTCAACAGGTTGAAGGCGCGCAGGATCGGCGTGTGCGAGGCGGGCGGTTCAACCAAGGCCTTGCGGTACCACCAGACGGCCGCGGCGATCACGGCGAGCGCGATCGCAAGTCCGACATACGTGTGCACAATCACCTGCGTTTCGGTCGTACGGAACGCATCGAGCGCCGCGCCCGACAAGCTCTTCGGATCCACCTTCGCCAAGCTGCCGAGGATCAGCATCGATCCGACCGTGGGGAATATGGTGGTGCCGAGCGAATTGAAGGCCTGCGCAAAGGTCAGGCGGCTGCTGACCGTCGCGGGCTTTCCCAACATGGAAATCAGCGGATTGGCCACGACTTGCACGGTGGTAATGCCGGCCGCGAGAACGAACAAGGCCAGCAGAAACAAGCCGAACACGCTCTGCGATGAGGCTGGGATGAACAAAACGCATCCAACCGTCATGATCAAGAGACCGGTGACGGCGGATCGCATATAGCCGATGCGCCGCACCAGCGCGGCGGCAGGGATCGAGATGATGAAGTACGCGACGAAAAACGCGAACTGAATCAACATCACCTCGCCGTAGCTCAAGGTGAACAATCCTCTGAGCTTCGGTATCAAAACATCATTGAGGCTGGTGATGCCGCCAAAGGCGAAGAACAGGACAAACACGAATGCCTGCAAGCCCGGCGCGTACGTGGCTTGGACCGGCTCGTTCGGGTTACCGGATCCGACGTGCATCAGGCGAAGGGATTCTGGCGGATGATGGTCTGCTCGCGATCGGGTCCCGTGGAAATGATGGTGATCGGCACACCCACCAACGATTGCAGGCGCTCCAAATATTTTTGCGCATTCAGCGGCAGCTCATCGTAGCTCGTCATCCCGACGGTGCTCTCCTTCCAGCCCGGCATATCCTCATACACCGCCGTGCAGGCGCCGTAGTCCGCCGATAGCAGCGGCGGCATGGTCGCAATGGCGCCGCCGGTATCGTAGCCCACGCAGATCCGAATCGTGTCCAGGCCGTCCAGCACGTCCAGCTTGGTCACGCACAGCAACGAGCAGCTGTTATGCACGATGGAACGGCGCAACGCAACCGCGTCGAACCAACCGCAGCGCCGCCGCCGCCCGGTGACCGAGCCGAATTCGTGGCCGACGCGCGACAGATACTCGCCGGTGTCGTCGAGCAGTTCGGTTGGAAAGGGACCGGCGCCGACGCGCGTCGCGTACGCCTTGACGATGCCGAGCACCTCATGCAGGCGCCGCGGCCCGATCCCGGAGCCGGCCGCCGCGCCGCCCGCCGTGGTGGTCGAGGAAGTCACGAAAGGATAGGTGCCGAGATCAACATCGAGCATCGCTCCTTGCGCGCCCTCGAACAGCACATTGCGGCCATCCACGCTCAGCTTCTCGAGGATCCCCGTCACGTCTGCCACCAGGGGTTTCAAGCGCTCGCCCAAGGCCAAATTCGATTCCAGCACCTGCTGAAAATCGACCGGCGCCGTTTGGAAATAGCGCTGCAAAATGAAATTGTGATAGTCGAGGATTTCACCGAGCCGCGCGGCAAAGCGCTCGCGATGAAATAAATCGGCGACCCGGAGCGCGCGCCGCGCCACCTTGTCTTCATACGCCGGCCCAATGCCGCGCCCGGTCGTGCCGATGGCATTCTCGCCCTGCGCTTTTTCGCGCGCCTTGTCGAGCGCGACATGCGATGACAGGATCAGAGGACAGGCCGGACTCACCCGCAACCGTTCGAACACCGGCACGCCCTGCCCGATCAGCATTTCCGCTTCCTTGAAAAAAGCCTCCAGCGACAACACCACGCCGTTGCCAATGAGGCATTGGACGTGCGCGTGCAGGATTCCGGAAGGGATCAGCGACAGAACCGTTTTCTTGCCGCCGATGACCAGCGTGTGCCCGGCATTGTGACCGCCTTGAAAACGCACCACCGCCTGCACCTGATCGGTCAGAAGATCGACGACCTTGCCCTTGCCTTCGTCGCCCCATTGCAAACCGATTACGACCAGGTTTTTACCCATTGCGCGCCATCCACAGCAATGCCAGCCCCACCACCATGCTGATGAGTCCTCCCCAGCGCAGCTGCGCCGGCTCGAGCTTCGCGAGTTTTGACATCAGCCGCTGTGCGGCCGCCGGATTGACGAAGGGCAGTATGCCGTCGAGCACCAAGTATAAAGCGAACGCGCCGGCCAGATAGCGCGCAAGTTCAGTCCAACCGATATCCATTAGGGCTTGCGGGAATCAGCGCTGCGCAGGCGGCGCCTGCGGCTTGTTGAAATACTTGAAGTACCCATTGTCGGGCGCGATCACCAACATGTCGCCCGGCGTGCCGATGGCCTCGCGGTAGGACTTCATGCTGCGATAGAAGCTGTAGAACTCCGCGTTTTTGGAGTAGGACTTGGCGTATACCTCGCTCGCGGACGCGTCGCCCTGGCCGCGGGTCTGCGCGGCCTGCTTTGCGGCATCGGCCAGAATCTCGGTTTGCTCCTTGTCCGCCTCGGCGCGGATTTTCTCCGCGGCCTCCACGCCTTCGGCGCGCAGCTTGGCGGCCTGCGCCTTGAAAGAGGATCGCATGCGGTCGAACACCGAGTCCTGCACCTGCTGCGGCAGGTCGATCTTGGTGATGCGCACATCCACCAATTCGACGCCGAGCTGCTCGGCCAGCGGCCGAGCCGTTTTCATCATGGCTTCGGTGAATTCCGCGCGCTCGGCGGTGATCACCTGCTGCAAGGTGCGCTGCGTGACCACGCTCTTGATGCTGTCCTTGACGGTCTCGCCCAGGCGGGCATTCGCCACATCCTCCGTGCCGCCGGTGCTCTCGTAGAAGCGGCGCAAATTAAGGATGCGCCACTTGACGTAGAAATCCACATTGAGCTGTTCCTGCTCGCGCGTCAGAAAATGCTCCGAAGGGTACATCTGGGTCAGGATGCGCGCATCGTAGCGGCTCACTTCATTGACCAGCGGAATCTTAAAATGCAGCCCGGGCTTGTAATTCGATTCGACGATTTCGCCGCCGATCGATTTGATCGCGAGCTGTCCCTCGCTCACCGTGAAGACACTCGCACGCACGATCAATATCACGGCCACCAGAGCCAGCAATATATACAGCAGTCGGTTTTGCATCAGCGGCCCCCACGCGCGCGCGCGGGATCTTCCACCGGCGTCACTTGGATTTCCGGCAACCGCGGCGCGGGCGCCACGGTCATGGTGTCGTTGGGATTGGAGACCGACTGCGATCCCGAAATCAACTTATCCAGGGGCAGGTAGAACATTTGGTTGTTGCCGCCCTTGGTATCGACGATGACCTTGCGCGAGTTCTTGTATACATTTTCCATAGCCTCGAGATACATGCGTTCGCGGGTGACGGCCGGCGCGCGTTCGTACTGGCTCAAGACTTGATCGAATCGGGAGGTATCGCCCTGAGCGATGGCCAGCACCTGCGCCCGGTACGCCTCGGCATCGAGGATATTCTTGGCGGCCTGGCCGCGGGCGCGCGGTACCACATCGTTGCGATAGGTTTCCGCGTCCTGCTGAAAACGCTGGCGGTCTTTGCCCGCCTTAATGGCGTCGCGCTGCGCATCTTGCACCGGCTCGGGAACGATGACGTCGTTCAATTGGACGCTGATGATGTTGACGCCCAAGTCGTAGATGTCGAGCGTCTTTTGCAACAGCTTCTTGGCGTGGTCGGTGATCGACGGATCGAAGGCCAACGCCTTGTCGATCGAGGCCTGCCCCACCGCCTCGCGCATGGCGCTCTCGCTCACCTGCACCAGCGTCTCTTCAACATTGTTGACCTCGAACAAATACTTGCGCGGATCGGGCTTGGTGTACTGCACCGCCGATTTAACTTCGACCAAATTTGTGTCGGCGGTCAACATTCGCGCATCGTCCGTGATGCTCGACTGCTGTGAGACATTGACGATGCGTTTCTGCTCGATCGGCCAGGGCAGATGCCAGTTGTAGCCCGGACCCGTGGTCTGCATGTATTTGCCGAAGCGCAGTATGACGGCGCGCTCCTGCGCGTCGACCCGATACAGCCCGCTGCCGACCCAAACGGCCGCGATCAGCACCAGAATACTGCTCACGCCCTTGCCGAAGCCCGGAGAACTCTGACCGCTGCCGAGGCCGCCGCCGCCGCCGCCGCGTCCGAACAGCGCGCTCAAGCGGCGCTGAAAATTTCGCAGCACATCATCCAGATCGTTTTGCGATTGCTGGGGTCGGTTCCACGGGTTACGTTTTTCCCCGCCAGGTTCATTCCAAGCCATGCGATATGCCTTCTTATAAGAAGCCGAGCATTCTATCAGGCGAGCCGCCGCCTAACCTAGGAGCCTGCCCTTAAGAACTCAGGCCACGCGCTGCGCTCGCGCGCGGGCCGGTTCCAGGAGATTGACGCCCTTGGCGCCCGATAATTTGGCCACTTCGGTCAGGTCCAGCTCGACTTCCATGTCCCAGCTGCCGTCCTCGCACTGCCGCTCGGCGCGCACGGCATTGCGCTTGTACAACTGAGATCTGACCGCGGCCGCCTGCAGCTGCAGGTGGAATGTACGGCGGACCTGGTTCGGACGAACCGCGTGCGCCAGCGCCTCGCGCAATCCATCGAGACCCGCGCCGTTCGCCGCCGCGGCCCAAACTTGCGTTGCCACCCCGTCGGCACCGACGACGCTGCGCGGTTTGTCGCCGCTCAAATCGATCTTGTTGAATACCAGCAGCTCGCGAATCTCGCCGGCACCGATGCCCCTGAGCACCTCGCGCACCTGGTCAATGCGCTCATCACGCCTTGGATCGCTGGCATCGACGACGTGCAGCAGTAAATCCGCGTCGCGCGCCTCTTGCAGGGTTGAACGAAATGCGGCCACGAGTTCGTGCGGCAACGCTCGCACGAATCCCACCGTATCCGCCAATACCACCTCGCCGACGCCGTCCAGTTTGACCCGCCGCACCGTGGGATCGAGCGTCGCGAACAGCTGATCTGCCACGAAGCTGTCCGCACCGGTCAGCGCATTGAACAGCGTGGACTTGCCGGCGTTGGTGTAACCGACCAGCGCAACGGTGGGCACCGGCACTTCGCGCCGCACATGACGCCCCGTGTCGCGCTGCCGATCCAGCTTCTCCAAACGCGAGCGCAGGGTGCGAATGCGCTTGGCGATCAAGCGTCGATCGGTCTCCAACTGAGTTTCACCCGGGCCGCGCAATCCGATGCCGCCTTTTTGGCGCTCAAGGTGAGTCCAACCCCGCACCAGGCGCGTCGCCAGATGCGACAGTTGGGCCAGTTCGACCTGCAGCTTGCCCTCGAAGCTGCGTGCGCGCTGCGCGAAAATGTCTAAAATCAAACCGTTACGGTCCAATACTCGACGGCCGATCAATTTCTCGAGATTGCGTTCCTGACTGGGCGTGAGGGTTTGATCGACCAGCACCAAGTCCGCGCGCTGCGTCTCGGCAAAGGCGTGGATTTCCTCCGCCTTGCCTGAGCCCACGAAATACTTGGGGTCGGGACGCGCACGCGACGCCAGCACGGTACCGACGATGACGGTCCCGGCTGAGGCGGCCAGCGCCGCAAATTCAGCAATGTCATTCGGATCAACCGGATGCCCGATGCCGACACCGACCAAAACGGCACGTTCGCCGCCCTGCGGGCGTTCAAATAACTGCAGAACGCCACCCACTCATTCGACTATAGCCGGTTCCGTCACTTCGCCATCCTCGCCGGTCGGCAATCGCACGTTGCGTGCGGGCACGACCGTGGAGATGGCGTGTTTGTAAACCATCTGACTAACACTGTTTCTCAACAAAACGACGAACTGGTCGAATGAATCGATTTGTCCTTGTAATTTAATGCCGTTCACCAGGTAGATTGAAACGGGCACCCTTTCTTTGCGCAGGGCATTCAAAAATGGATCCTGCAGAGACTGGCCACGGGCCATGAGTAAAGCTCCTTGTTTTTAGTGTCGTTTGTACTGCCGTATCACTTCCATGCGGCACGAGGCACATACCCGATTAATGCTAGCACAGCGCAATGGCCGACGTTTAAAGGAAGACCGTCACGTAAATCCGCCCTCGGATAGTGCATCAATAATCGCGCGCGCAACCTCCGGACGCATGGAATCTAACCACCGTGCATTCGTGCGCCGACGCAGCCAGGTCAATTGCCGCTTGGCGAGTTGTCGCGTCGCCGCAATAGCCTGATTTTCGGCTTCATTCAACGCACATTGTCCCGTCAAATATCGCCACAGCTGTCGATATCCGACCGCACGCATGGATGGATGTTCCGGGCTCAAATCGCCTCTTTCGTACAGTCTCCTCACTTCATCGACGAAACCGGCGTCGAGCATTGCCTTAAACCGCAATTCGATCTTGGTGTGTAACTCACCGCGTTCAAGGGGGGCAAGCGCAAATTCCATGACATTTACGTCGGCAAACACCGACACCCGAGCTTGTTGCAGTTTTGTGATGGTCTCACCCGTGATGCGATGGACTTCGAGCGCCCGCTGGATGCGTTGCGGATCGTTGTTGTGAATGCGCGCCGCGGCTTCCGGATCAACCGCGGCCAGAGTCCGGTGAACGGCCGCCCATCCCTCTTCGGCCGCCTGCGCATCGATTTCGGCGCGCACCCTGAAATTCGCCTCCGGTAGATCCGCAATCCCCGAGGTGAGGGCATGGAAGTACATCATGGTGCCGCCGACCAGCAGCGGCAGATGGCCGCGTGACCAGATCTCAAGCATCGCCTGCCGCACATCGAGGATGAACTCGCCCACCGAATAACCGGCGGTGGGTTCGCGAATATCGATCAAATGATGCGCAATGCGGGCGCGCGTGCTCGAGGAGGGCTTGGCGGTGCCGATATCCATGCCGCGGTACACCAGCGCCGAATCCACACTGATGATCTCCAGCGGCAACTGTTCCGCCAACCGAACCGCGAGGTCGGATTTGCCCGAACCGGTCGGTCCCATCAACAATACCGCCGAGCGCTTCGGCACCTGAGCGCTCACCGTCCGCGCAAAAACAATCGGTCCAGCTCGCCCATGGACAAGCGCACCCAGGTTGGACGGCCGTGATTGCATTGATCGGCGCGCTCCGTGCCCTCCATTTCGCGCAGCAACGCATTCATTTCCGGCAGGCTCAAAGATCGCTGGGCACGGACGGCAGCATGGCAGGCCATGGTGGCAAGCAGATGGTTGATTGACTCCTCGACGCGGCGCGAGTGGCCCGACTCCAGCAAATCCGAGAGCACGTCGCGCACGATGCCGGCCGGGTCGCGGCCGGAGAGCAGAGTGGGAATGGCCCGCAGCGCCAGCTGGTCGGGGCCCAAGCGCGTGACGCCGAAGCCCAGCGCCGAGAATTCTTGGGCGTGCTCTTCCGCCATGTCGGCTTGCGCGGGCGTGACGTGCAGCACCTCCGGCATCAGAAGTTGCTGCTGCGAGGTGTGACCCGCGAGCAATTTTTTCATGCCTTCGTACATGATGCGTTCATGCGCGGCATGCATGTCCACCAGCACCATGCCCTCGGCGGTCTGCGCCAAGATATACACGCCGTGCAGCTGTGCGATCGCATAGCCCAGCGGTGCGGAGGTGTCCTTGAGGGTCGCGCCCGACAGCGGGACCTGCGGCAGGCTTTCATCCTGCACCTGCGCGCCCGCGGTGCTCAAATACGGCCGGTATGCATCGGACGCTGTGCGCCGCGGCGCCTCCGGCAGGGAAAAATGCCCTTGGGCAGGGGCGCCGCCGGCGGCAAAGTTGGATGCGCCCGTGAGCCAGTCCGCGGGGGCGCTGCCGGGGGAGTCCGCAGACGGCCGGGTATCGGCAAGCACTTTTTCCAAGGTCCGAAATACGAAGTCGTGCACGCGGCGCGAATCGCGAAACCGCACCTCGAGCTTTTGCGGATGCGCATTGACATCCACCTGGCTGGGATCGAGCTTGAGATACAGCACATAGGCGCAAAAGCGGCCGTGGAACAAGACATCGCGATAGGCGAGGCGCGCCGCGCCCACAATGAGCTTGTCGCGTACAAAACGTCCGTTCACGTAGGCAAACTGCAGGTCCGCTTGGCTGCGGGAAAAGGTCGGCAGCGCCAGCCATCCCTCGAGCCGCAACGATTCGGTTTCATGGCGCAGCTCGATGACGTGCGCCGCGAATTCCTCGCCGCAAATCCGCGCGACCCGTGCCAGCTTGAGCTCGTCGCTCGGCGCGCGGTTCAAGGTCCAGACATTCCTGCCGTTGTGGATGAGCGCAAAGGCCACGTCGAAGCGCGACAGGGCCATGCGTTCCAGCATGCGCACGATGTGCTGGTACTCGGTGTTCTGGGCGCGCAAGAATTTGCGCCGCGCGGGAACGTTGAAGAATAAATCCCGGACCTCGACGCGGGTTCCCGCACCGTGCGAGGCCGGCGCCGGGGCGCCGATCTCGCCGTCACGCGCATCAACGACCCAGGCATGCGCCGCCTGGGCGGTGCGCGATGCCAATGACAGGCGCGAAACCGAGGCGATGCTCGGCAACGCCTCGCCGCGAAAGCCCAGGGTGGCGACGTTCTCAAGATCCTGCAGAGAGGCAATCTTGCTGGTGGCATGCCGCGCCAACGCGAGACTCAAGTCGGAGGCATCGATGCCGATGCCATCATCTGAAACGCGGATCAGCCCGCAACCGCCGCGCTCGAGTTCCACCTCGATGCGCCGCGCTCCCGCATCCAGCGCATTTTCGACCAGCTCCTTGACCACGGAAGCCGGACGCTCGATCACCTCGCCGGCCGCGATTTGGTTGATGAGGGAATCGGAGAGTAACTGAATGGGCAATGGCGACCTCGGGTCGCGCATTTTCGCACATGCTCAAGCGTTTAAGGGCGGGGATCCCGCGAGCTCAAAGCCCTTACTCGCCTGCGCCGCCCGCCCCGGCGGCCGTTGCCAGCACCGGTCTTGCGGAGTTGGCGGTCGCGAGTTGCGCGATACGCGTTCCCATCGGCGGGTTGGCGTAAAAATAATCGTGCACGCCCTGATGGATCGCGGCGGCGAGCCTGGCCTGATGCGCCGGGGTGCGCAGCCGCAGCTCTTCCGAAGGGTTTGAAATATAGGCCGTTTCCACCAGCATCGAGGGAATGTCGGGCGACTTCAGCACCACAAAGCGGGCCTGCTGAACCTCAGGCTTGCGAACTTCGCCAGCCTGAGCCAATTGGCGCAGCACGCGTTGCGCCGCCACCTGGCTGGCGTTCAAGGACGCGGATTGCGACAGATCGAGCAGCACCGACGCCAGCACATCGTCCTTGTCATCCAAGGATACGCCGCCAATCAAGTCCGAGGCATTCTCGCGCTCCGCGAGCCATCGCGAAGCCTCGTCGGTCGCGCCCCGCTGCGACAGAATGTACACCGAGGAACCGTCGATGCTCCGATCGCGGATCGAATCGGCGTGAATGGAGACAAAGAGATCGGCCTGCTGCGCCCGTGCACGGCGCATCCGATCGCGCAGCGGCACGAAGTAATCGCCGCCGCGCGTAAGCACGGCCTTCATTCCCGTCTCCGCATTGATCTTGAGCGCCAGTTCGCGCGCGATCGCCAATACGACGTCTTTCTCGCGCGTGCCGTTCTTGCCGATGGCGCCGGGATCCTCGCCGCCGTGGCCGGCATCAACGGCAATGATGAGATCGCGCGCGCCCGACGGTGCATGTTTCACTCTGACCGGCTGGTCGACGCGATTGACGGCGCGACTGGCGCCGTTGAGATCGACGACCAGGCGATAGCCGTAGTGCGCATTCGGCGTGCTCAGGAAACTCTTGGCCTGGGTGGGACGGGCCAGATCGAGCACCAGGCGAAAGTTGCCCGATGAACTGTGCGACATGCGCACACTTTTGATGGCGCCCGCCCCGCGCGGCGCGCTGTGCGCAGACTTGGCGAGGCGCGCACCCGGGACGTCGAGAACGACGCGCTCCGGATTGTGCAGCAGAAGCAAACTGTGCTGTGTGGTTCCTGAAAGATCCACGACGATGCGCGTGCTATCGGGTCCCGCCCACAGACGAACGGCGCGGATCTCGACCGCGCGAGCGGGCTCAAGCAAGAGCGTTGCCAGCAGCATGGCGCCGGCCCACTGACAGGGCAGTCGATTCATGGCAATAAGTTAACGCCGAATCGGTACCTTTTTCAAGCTAAATTAGATACATAGGGCACCAAGCTAGTGTCAATTGCTAGCTTCGACAGCCACACCCTGCCCATCTCGCTCACCGCACCCAAGGCGGCTGAGCGAGCTTCGCCCCGGTAGTTCAGCAGCAGCAGAAGGTCGGGCGGCGGAACCGCCGCCCCGCCTTTCTCGGGCCATTCAATCAGCATGAGGTAGCCAGGTCCCACCATATCGCGCAGACCGAGCTCCTCTACTTCGCCGCTGCTCTGCACGCGATAAAGATCGACGTGTACGCAGGTCATACCCGCCGCGCTGTAAGTGTCGACCAGCGTGTACGTGGGGCTGCGAACCGGCGCCGTGACGCCGAGTGCATGCAGCAGGCTGCGTGCGCAGGTGGTCTTGCCGCTGCCCAGCTCGCCGCGCAGATGCACGATCGCGCCTGAGCCGGCGCCGGGAAAGCTCAGGGCGAGTGCCGCGCCCAGGGTCTCCGTCGCGCCGCTGTCGGGCAGCTCAAAACTTAAAGGGGTTGGCGGCATCGGTTTATTATACGGGCCGATCATGGCCGCCCCTGGACTACCGACCCCGCCCGCTCCCACGGCTCTTCTGTCCTCGTTACGAGCTTGGGCGGCGGAGCTGGGCTTTACCGGACTGGGCGTCGCCGCCATCGATCTGCCCGCCGATGAAGCCCATTTTCTCGAGTGGCTGCGAGCGGGGTTTAACGGCGAAATGGGCTACATGTCGCGCCATGGTGTCAAACGCTCACGACCGTCGGAATTGATTCCCGGCACGGTCAGCTGCGTCAGCGTGCGCATGGACTACTGGCCGCAGGAGGCAGCGAACGCCGAGGAAACTTTGAGCGCCGGGGGCATCGGCTACATTTCGCGCTATGCCTTGGGCAGGGACTATCACAAGCTGTTGCGCTCACGGCTGCAGAAACTCTGCGACCGCATTCAGCAGGCAGTCGGACCCTTCGGTTACCGGGTATTCACCGACAGCGCGCCGGTGTTGGAAAAGGCGCTGGCGCGCAATGCCGGACTCGGCTGGATTGGCAAGCATACGAACTTGATCGATCGCAACGCCGGTTCGTATTTTTTTCTCGGCGAGATTTATCTGGACTTTGAGCTGCCGCCGGATGAGCCCGGCACGGCGCACTGCGGCTCGTGCAGCGCCTGCATGCCCGCCTGCCCCACCGGCGCCATCGTCGCACCCTACCGTCTCGATGCGCGGCGTTGCATCTCGTACCTGACGATTGAGCTGGCCGGGAGTATCCCGGAGGAATTTCGCCGTGCCATAGGCAACCGCATCTATGGTTGCGACGACTGCCAGCTGGTCTGTCCTTGGAACAAGTTCGCGCGGCCCGCCGTGGAGAAGGATTTTGCGGTCCGGCATGGATTGGACCGGGCTCAGTTGATCGATCTTTTTGCCTGGAGCGAAAGCGGAGTTCGAGGAGAGGACCAGCGGCAGCGCCATACGGCGCATCGGCTATGAGCGCTGGCTGCGCAATGTTGCCGTTGCACTCGGCAATGCTCCCGCCTCGCCCGCCGTGATTGCCGCGCTCGCGGCCCGCGAGCAGCATGCCTCGGCATTGGTGCGCGAGCACGTTCAATGGGCACTGGCCCGGCAGCGGCCGCGTAGTGCGCCCCGGCGGATCGCTAGCCGGCCGGCAGCAAGGAACTCCCGGTGGGATTGAAGAAATGCCTGCCGCGCCGCGCCTTGGTGATCTCGGCAAATAATTGCGCATAGTCTTTTTCGCTGCTCACCGGATCGATGGCCGCGGAATTGACGATCAGCAGCGGCGAGGCGTCATAGCTGTGAAAAAACCGCGCATAGGCCTGGGTGAGTTTCTCGAGGTAAGCGCGCTCGATGTGCTGCTCGTAGCGAATGCCGCGTTTGCTGATGCGGTCCACCAGCACGTCCACGGGCGCCTGCAGATAGACGACCAAATCCGGCTTGGGTGCGTCCACCACCACCCGCTCATAGACCCTTTCGTAGAGCGCATATTCCGCATCGTCCAATGTGACGCGCGCAAACAGCCGGTCCTTCTCCAACAAATAATCGGCCACGCGCACTGCGCCAAACAGGTCCTCCTGGCGAACATCCTCCAGTTGACGCGCGCGTTGAAACAAAAAGAACAACTGGGTCTGAAATGCGGCCGCGCGTGGATTCTTGTAGAAGCGTTCGAGAAACGGATTCTGCTCGGCTTGCTCCAACACGAGCTGGCCGCCCAATGACTGGCTCAGGCGCCGCGCCAAGCTGGTCTTGCCGACTCCGATCGGCCCCTCGACGACAATAAAACGATGCGGTACTGCAACTGGCATGCAAAGACTCTGTTATTCCAAGGCCGATATCCCATCGCCGCCCACGTTGTGCTTCAGATCGAGCACCGTGCCCATCCCGGGAATCGTGATCGTCGGGGCAATATCCGCCAGAGGATACAGGACGAAGTTGCGTATCGACACTCCGGGATGCGGCACCTTGAGATCGGGCGCATCCACCGCTGCATCGACCATCCACAGCAAATCCAAATCAATCACGCGCGGACCCCAGCGTTCGCGCTGAGCGCGCCCCATGCTGCGCTCGATTTCGAGCAGCTCAGCCAGCAACTCGCGGGGAGTGTGCTGCGTGAGCAGACCCGCGGCGGCGTTGACGAAGTCGGGTTGGTCCTGCGGACCCATGGGGCGCGAGAGATACAGACGCGATCGCAGCAGCGTCTGCGCCGCGCTCAAAGAGGCCAGTCGCTGCATCGCCTCGAGCACCCGCTCGCGCGGGGATCCTAGGTTGCTGCCGATCGCCACGTACGCGGGGCGCCAGAGCGTGCTCATCGTTAACTGCGCGCCGCTCCGCCGCGCCGACGGCGGCGGCGCCTGCGGCCGGGCGCCGGCGTTCCTTCCGCCGCGGGTTCCGGGGGTCGCGCCTGCACCAGCGCCACGCGTTCTTCCTGCGGCAGCACTTGAATATCAGTCCACCACTTTGCCAGCTCAGGATCCGCGACGCCGGATTGCGCGCGCAGCAACAGAAAATCATAAGCCGCGCGAAAGCGCGGGTGCTGCAGCAGACTTAAGGACTTGACGCCGCTGCGCCGGTTGAAGCGCGGCTGCAGCATCAGCAGTTCGCGCATCGGGATGGAAAAACGGCGCGGAATGGACACGCGCGATTGCTGCGTCTTGAGCACGCTGTCGCAGGCCTGCATCAGGACCGCGATATCCGGAGCCGGGCCCGCCTGCCGCTCGTTGAGCTCGCGCAGCACCGCGCTCCAAAGCAACACCGCAAACAAGAATGTCGGTGTGACGGGCTTGTCAGCCGCAATGCGCGCATCGGTATTGGCGAGCCCGAGTTTCAGCATGTCCGCGGCATAGGCATAGGGCGGCAAGGCGAAGGCCGCGGCCGATTGCGGAAACAGGTGCTCGAACAGACCGTATTGCTGCAGCAGTTCGTAGGCCTTCGCGCCGAATCCGGAGAGAAATAATTTCAAGACCTCGTCAAAGAGCCGCGCCGGCGGAACTCCGTCGAGCAGATAGGCTAAGCGCCTGATCGGACCCTCGGTATTGGGCTCGATGGAGAAGTCGAGTTTGGCCGCGAAGCGCACCGCCCTTAGCATGCGCACCGGATCCTCGCGATAGCGGGCCTCGGGATCGCCGATCATCTTCAGGCGGCGTGCCTTGACATCGCTGACACCGTCGACGAAATCCCAAATCGAGAAATCTTCGATGTTGTAGTAGAGGCCGTTGGCCGCGAAATCGCGGCGCCACACATCTTCTTCGATGGTGCCGTAAATATTGTCGCGAAGAATTCGGCCGCGCGTGTCGAAGGCACGATGCTCGGAATCGGACGGCGGCGTGAACTCGGCGGGTTCGTCGGCCGTCGGCTCTGCGCCCTCTGCGCTTTCTGCGCCGCCTTCTGGGCCACCCTCCGACCCGCCGTCGGCACCTCCCTCGACATCCAGATCTTCGGCGTCCTCGCGCTCCGGCGCCGCGGCCGCGCGGAATGTCGCCACCTCGATGATCTCGTGGCCGAAAAACACATGCGCCAGGCGAAAGCGACGGCCGATCAGGCGGCAATTGCGAAACAGGCGCCGCACCTCTTCTGGCAGCGCGTTGGTCGCCACGTCGAAGTCTTTCGGTCGCAAGCCCAGCAACAAGTCGCGTACCGCCCCGCCGACCAGAAAGCCCTGATAACCGGCCTCTTTGAGCCGGTACAGCACTTTCAGCGCATTCGGCGAAATGGCCGCGCGCGATATCGAATGCTCAGAGCGGGGAACGACTACGGGGGGAAGTGGCGTCGGCGATGAGTTCAAAAAGGGGGGTTCCGCTTGAGTCCAAAAAATTGGCCCGTATACTACCAGCCCTCTTGGGTGCCAAGGCCCAAAGATCCGCCAGTCCGCTCCCTTCGTCTAGAGGCCTAGGACACGGCCCTCTCAAGGCTGTAACACGAGTTCGAATCTCGTAGGGAGCGCCAATATCAAAGCAAAAGGTCGGTGCAGCCGGCCTTTTGCTTTGATTTGCCCTACGAGATGAGAAATCGCGCGGGCGAACAGCCCGTGCGAGTTCGACAAATCGACCGTCCGGTCGATTTGAACGCCGGAGGCCTTGCCGACGGCGGCCCCGGAGGGGCGAGGCGCGAAGCGCCGAGTAATCTCGTAGGGAGCGCCAATAATCAATGACTTACGGCATCGCAGGCTCCGCCTCGAGCACGGCTGAAGTCGACTTGCCGTGGCGGCCGCGATAGGTCCAGTACAGGGCCAATCCGGTGAATAGCATGCCGCCGCACAGATTCCCGAGCGTCACAGGGATCTGATTCCAAAGCCACCAGGATTCGGAGCCGGTTCTGGCCCCGAGCATCATCCCGGCAGGGATCACGAACATGTTGACTACGGCATGCTCGTACCCAAGTGCGAAGAAAATGGAAATCGGCAGCCAGGCCGCCACGATTTTCGAGAGCGTGGACTGCGCCACGGCACCCATCACGACACCCAAGCAAACCATCCAATTGCAAAGCATCGCCTTGGTGAACGCGGCGGCCCACCCCGCCCCACCGTGCGCAGCGAAAGCCAGCGTCTTGGCATCGGCGATGGCTGCGATGCGATCGCCCACGGCGCCCGCCGGCGTGTTGCCGAACATGGTCAGCGTGCCCCACGCCATCACGGCGAAGATGAGGCTGCCCGCCAAATTACCGAGGAATGACCAACCCCAGTTGCGCAGGGTGTCGGAAAAGCGCACCGCGCCGTCCATCTGCGCCATCGGCATGACCGCGAAACTCCCCGTCAGCAGTTCGAGATTGAGCAGCACAATCATGACGAAGCCCGCGGGGAAGATCAGCGCGCCGACCAACGGGACACCCGTTTGAAGGGCCGCCGTAATGGCGAGTTCAGTCGCAATGGCGAGGATTGCCCCCGAGAGTGCACCACGAATCAAGATGTCCGAAATGGACAAAGCCGCTTTGCGCTTGCCGGCCTCGATCAACGCGGCAACGACACTGGCAGGGTTGCAATAATCCATCGGTCCTCCGCTCATTGATTTGATGGATCTTGCAAACACCATGCCACTGCCGGATTTCCACGAGATCAGCTGAAAAGCCCTGCTTATTTCGACTATCTCCTGCGGACGACTGGGCGTCGCCGCACCGTGACCGTGCAAATGGGTAACATGGAGCCCTTCAAAAGGGCGCGAGTCCTGTCACCGCCAGTGCAACTTTTCTCGCCCGGGCGGGTTTTATATGCACGCGCGTCCTGGACGCGGAAGTGTCCTGCGTCTTGGCGGCGCGGAAGTTTTTATCGGCAACCTCGGGAGAGCCAGTCAATGAACCCTCTTTATAAACGCTCCATCGACCATCGACCGGTCGCCATTGCCATGGCGTTTCTCGTTACGGGGCTGTTCGCCGCCGCCGTGCATGCAGATGACTACGCCAAGACCTATACGGTTTCGAATCGCGCCACCGTGCGCGTCGACACGGACGACGGCAGTGTCAATGTCACGACCGGTAACACCAAGGACGTTGAATTCCGCGTTGAATATCTGGGTTATACGCTGGATAAGTCGCTGCACATCGATTCCAGCCAACATGGAGATGAGGTTGAACTAACCGCGCGTATTCCCCACGGATGGCATTTCTCCATCGGGATGAGTCGACGATTGCACATTGAAGTTCGCATGCCGAAGGATGCGGACCTGCAGGTCAGAACGGGAGACGGCTCCATCAAGGCCAACGACGTATCGGGCACCATTGATCTGCACAGCGGCGATGGCGCGCTCACCGTGGGCGCCCTGAAGGGCGCGGTTCGCCTCCATACCGGCGACGGGACCATTGACGCCAGCGATCTGGACGGCAAATGCGATGCCACTTCCGGCGATGGCCGCATCCGTCTCGCCGGACGGTTCGACGTATTGAACGCCAAGAGCGGCGACGGCAGCATCAGCGTCGATGTGTTGCATGGTTCCAAATTGGATTCGAGCTGGAGCATCGTTTCCGGTGACGGCCGCGTCGATGTGGGTCTGCCCGCCGACCTGCCCGCCAATATTGAGGCCAGTTCCGGGGACGGACGCATCACCACGGATATCCCACTCACCATGGAAGGCGTCATGAGCAAGTCGCGGGTCCACGGCAAAATGAATGGCGGCGGCTCGACGCTCACCATCCACACCGGGGATGGCTCAATTCATCTGAAGCAGAGCTGAAGGGAATCACCGCATCTTCAGCCGGCGGCGGGCCGCTTTAGGCTCGCCGCGTTTATTCGTTGTAAAGTGTCCCACCGTCACTTCCCTCGGGGCATCGCAACGCTATGGCAATCACTCACAATTTCGCGGATTCCGCCGATCTTGCCGGCGGCTGGTCTGACGCCAATGGGATACCGGTTTGCACCTGGAGCTGGGAACAGGCTTCAGGACACATTGTCGTCACCTGCGGCACGGACGTGAGGAGGCTTAAGTTGCCTCACAGCGAGGCGGATATGCGCGGCGAGCAATTGCGCAAGCATTTGGCCCGCACCGCGCTGCACCTGGCCGAAGATATCAATAAAACCGAATATCCGACTTAAGGCCGCTCCGACTTAAGGCCGCGGCACTAATTCGGATGCGGGTTGCAGATGGCCACGCATTTTTGCGCGGCCTCTTGTTCTTCCTTTGCGCAAGTTGCCTGCACCTGCCCGCTTTGCAGGCATTTTCGATATTGCACCTGGATATCGTGCGTGCATTTCTCGCAGGTCGAGTCGGCCAGCGCAGCGCCGGTTGCAGCCAGATAGGCCACAGCGCCAAAGAATCCCATCAGTATTTTCAATTTATTGACTCCCGTGCTTGGCAATAATGCTTGAAATCGAGCCTTAGCCTACTCGCAACTCGCGCCGAGCGGTGCGCTCTCACCGCTCGGCGCCGGGCTTTGGCTGGCCGGGCATAGCCGCGTCAACCCCAATGTCGCAATGTGGACAGCGCTGAGGCGTCTTGCTCACCCGACCCACGCTCACCCAGAAACCGACACGGCCCAGCCGCTTGCCGCAATTGGGACATGGAATTTCAAAGAGACTCCAGAAAGCGGCGGCAAGAACCACGCCGATGAGCACCGCAAACACGATCCTGATGGCAAGAATGCGCGGCGCATATCCCATCGCCACGCCGACCGCGAGAAGAAAAGCACAAGCGAGCGTGGCATAGCGGTCGCTGCGCCGCTTCAAGTACTGACGGATTGTCATAGGCTTAAGTTTAGTCAGATCGTGAGGATTCTGTGAGCGGGTACCGCTGTTGGCGTCATCCATAACGCGCCTCTCGCGTTGCTCCCTAGCGTGGACGCCCGATTTCACAAGCTGGGTCGCCTTCTGCTGCTCACCGGCAGCCTGGCGGCATCGTTGAGCGCGCAGGCTGACCCGATTTCTGCGCTGCAGGTGCTGCGCGAAGGCGGCTGCGGCGGCATTTTGCCCCCTGCCCGGCCGCTTCGGCGCGTGGCTGCGCTGGATCGGGCCGCTGAACGGTGGGCCGGCGGACGCAGCCTGGCCTCGGCGGCGCAGCTGAGCGGCTACGAAGCAGAATCGACCACGGGACTGCATATCAAGGGGCCTGATTCCGCCGCGATCCCTCTGCTCAAGCAATCGGGCTGCCGCACGGTGATCAACCCTTCCTTGCATGATGTCGGCCTGTATCAACGCGGTGCGGATAATTGGCTGGTCCTAGGTTCGGTCTATGTGGCGCCCGCGAGCGCGCACGCACCGCTGCAGGCCACCCGCGTCTTACAGCTTGTCAATGAAGTTCGCGCCCGTGGAGCGCGCTGCGGCGATCGCTCCTTTGCACCTGCGCCGCCGGTCAAGCTATCCGAAGCGCTGGCGGGCGTGGCGTTCGGGCACGCCGACGACATGGCCAAACACAACTACTTTGAGCACGAAGATCTCACCGGACACTCGCCGGCCGATCGCGTGCGCGCCGTCGGCTACCAGGAAAAATTGGTTGGGGAGAATATCGCCTACGGGCCGAAGTCGGCCGACGAAGTCGTGCAGGGATGGCTCGACAGCCCGGGCCATTGCGAGAACATCATGGATCCGCGATTCGCGGAAATGGGCATTGCATACTCGGCCGGACATGCCGCCAGGCGCGGCCTGTTCTGGGTGCAATTGCTGGTCGCGCCGAAAGCGGTCGCGCCGAAAGCGTGATCCGAGGCGGGCCGAGCTATTCCTGTTTCGCGACGACCGGCGCGGGGTGTTCCACCGCGGCGCGCATGTAGGCGGGATCCTTTGAATCCATACAGACGAATGTCAGGTCTTCCTGCTTCGGCGACCAGGCATGCTCGCTCGTTTCGGTGGATTGCCGAAACATCACATGCTTGCCCATCTGATCGCAGTACTGATTGGCGGCGCTGAGAGCCTTGAGATTCGTATCGGTCTGCGTTTCATAGCGCGCGCCCGACTGCGCTTACATGATAGGCATCCTGTCCGGCGGGAACGACGCCTGAAGGCGTTGACGCGCAGCCCGCCATCGTTGCGGATGCAATGAATCCCAACATCCACGGCGAATTGCTTGTCATAAGAACTCCTGATGCTCCACCCGCACGATAGCGCGGCTGTCCCTGATACGTTCGTGATGTAAAGCACGCTTGGCGGCGCTAAAAGTGTGACCGCCATCACGCGCCGGCCGCGGCGGTGCTCGCGCGGCGCAATGGGGCGCGCGCAATGGAGCGCGAAATCCCCGGATGCCGCACTCGAATCCGCGCAAGACTCGGACCGGCACCACGGCCGGCTCACTCCCAAATAAGCGCGCTCCAATTATTTCGCGCCGGTAAATTTTTCAAATTGTTTTTGGGCGCTGCATGCAAGCGATCGATCCCGCGGCGGCGTGTGCTCGCGCACCCGCGCTCTTTTTCGACGCGCCCTCTCCCGCTGCGCGCGTCATGCAAGTTCCGCCGCGCATGTCAACGCGAGTCTCTGTGCGCCGTTGATGCTTGCAATAGCGGCGCTCTGCAACGCGCCAACATTCGACAAGAATTAATTATGGTTAAATTAGAGGAGTAACCAGCCATGTTCTCGAACAAGTCTCGATTGTTGGCGATCAGTCTCGCCAGCGCTGTGCTCGCCGCGTGCGGCGGCGGCGGTTCCAGCGGAAACTCCATGAATCCGCCGACCTCTGCACCGCAAAGTGCGAACGTTGCCATGCTCATCAGCGATGCCTCGAGCGAGGATTGGGCCACCATCGGCGTCAAAGTTCTTTCCATCGCGCTGGTGCCGCAAGGCGGCGGCGGCAATGTCACCGTGTATACGGCGCCGAGCCCGGCCCCCGTGGTCAATCTGGCCGAACTCGATCAAATCGCTGAAATTCTCGGCAATGTCAGCGTGCCGGTGGGCACGTATAGCGGCGCGGTGCTGACGATCGGCGCCAACCCGGGAGACATCCTGCTGACGAGCTCGGCTGACCCTGAAAGCGGATTCGCGGCGGCGGCGTCAACGACGATTCCTGCCGCGGATATTCAGATTCAGCACACCATGGGCAGCACGGCAAATCTCACCGTGCCGGTCAACGTCAACTTCGTCGCGCCGCTCATCGTGAGCGCGAATCAGAACAATGCTTTGGACCTTGAATTTGACCTGGCCCATCCCGCGTTCCTCATCGGGCATGTGCCGCCGGGTGCAGGCACGACGCTTTGGGCCGTCAATTTCCAAGGCCCGGTGCGGCATCACCCGCTGCATGATTTGGCGCGTTTGGTGTTGCGCCACACCTACGGCGATGTGACGGCGATCGCCGGCGACAATTCCAGCATCACCATCACCAAGGAATTTCCCACCCAACCGGTGGTCACGCCGGAGACAGCCGTCGCCGGATCCCAATCGCTGACGATTTTGGCGGATGCGACCAACGGCACGATCTTCTACGACGTTGATGCGAAGACCCGCACCGTGATCAAGGATTTCTCCTCGGAAGGGTCGGTCAATGGGAAATTCGTGCGGGTGGCAGCGCGCTACCAGGAAAACGGCACGCTGGTCGCGACTCGCATCTGGGCAAGCAGCCAGTTCAACAATGTTTGGCTGAGCCCGGAAGGCCATGTGCTGCATGTCAACACCGCCAGCGACGTGATGACGGTTGAGAACGAGTCAGGCCGGGGCGTGGATCTGCAGGTCGATGCGAACACGCAGTTCTTCTTCCGCCAGCCGCAGAACGCCCTCGCGGATGCAACCCCGATCGGAACCGGCACGGCCTTTCTCGCGAACCACGATTTGGTACGCGGCTTCAAGGTCCATGCCAGTGTGGTCGACCCCTTGGCGACGCCCCTGGTTGCTCAGACCGTGGATATCGAAGTCGCCAAATACGACGGCAAGATCTCGGCACCCGACATGACGGGCTTCACGTACACCCGTGTGTTCGCGACCGCCAAGGATGACTACACGGTCACCCTGAACTACATCGACGCTGCGACCGCCAACGGGACCGACCCGATGGGCAATGCCATTACCGGCTACAAGTGGTGGAACTTCGCCTATCCGACGGTGGTGACGAGCGGCGCGAATGCCATCAGCGAGTTCATCGCGGCCACGAACGACAGCGTCAACTTCGGCGGCACCGTGGGTGCGGCGCCCTCTCGCGGCGTCAGCTTTGCGGTCTGGAACGACGCGGCCAATGCCAACGGCTGGTCGGCAGCCGCGACGATTCTGACGCCCTCGACCCTGCCCTTGGCCTTTGTCGCCAGCGGATTGGCCGGCAATGCCTTCACCATGACCATCCCCGGCGGCGCCAACGCGGCCACGGTGGATGTCAGTACGACCTCGGGTAACGCGACCTTGGTGTACCAGGTCGATCTCACCAACGGCGTCTTGACCGTCAGCCCCATCGACGTCACCACCTCGAGCGGGCTCGCGGCTTTGACCAGCAACTTGACGGCGGGTGAGCCGGTGAAAGTCTACGGAACGCCGCAATCCGACGGGACCTTGAAGGCCTACGTAATGGCGTACTACACCGGATCCATGCCCGCGCAATGAGGGCAGGCTGACCCGATGATCTCGCCGCGCGGCGCCTCGAAGGACCGCGCGGCGATTTTTTTGACGCCCACCGCATACTCGAACACGTTTTTGCCGCCGCGGTACCCGGTGTAAGACAGCGCGGCGCTCGCGGCAATGAGGACAGCCAGGAAAATCCATGAGGGCCGCGACCGCGATGCAGTGCCGGCGCCGCGCCAGATGGCGAGCAGCACCAACAGCAGTGTCGTCAATACCGCCCACTTGAAGTGCAGTGAGATGGCCTGGCGCACCGCTGCGCTCACGTCCAGATTCAGTACCGCGCCCAGGCCCGTGCCCAGGGCAAACACGGCGGCAACGGTACCCAGGCACAGATTCCACGTTCCCACCGTCGCGGCGGTCTGCGCCAGGGATTCATTGCGCAGCAATCGCGCCGCCAGCAGCAGAGCCGTCGCCGCAAGAACCAGCGCGATGGGGAAATGCACCACCAGCGGATGCCAACTCGGCAAAGGGCTCATGCAGCCCCCGCAACGCCTCGAGCGCGCCACCAGGCGATGGCATCGCCAATGCCCTCGTTCAATGAGAGCTGCGGCCGCCATTGCACCTCGTCGCGCAGCCGGCGTACATCCGGCACCAATAGCGGCGGCTCATCGCGCGGGGCGCTGCGAGCGCCGAGGCGCACCAGATCGGGTCGGCCAATTTCATGCGCGATGCGGCCGATCAAATCCGCCAACGTGATCCTTTCGTCAGAACCGATATTCACGGGACCCTGTGTGTCGCCGGCGAGGAGCTGCGCAAACGCCCCGCCGACATCGGCAACATGCAGAAAGCTGCGGATCTGTCGCCCATGAGTACAGAGGGCCTCCTTGTTCATGAGCAAGTGTCGGATGACCGACGGCACCAACCGCTCCGGGTGCTCATAAGGACCGAATTGAAAAAAAATTCGGCCCCATGCACTCGAGAGATGCTCCTCATGGGAAAATTGCGCCAGTGCTTTCTGCAACGCAATTTTCGTGGCGGCATACGGCGTCATCTGCCCGGATTCATCGGCCAGGGGCGTCGCCGTTTCGCGGCACACGCCGGCCTGGGACCAATCGTACTCCACGCAGCTCCCCGCCATGACGGCGCGCATTCCGCCGTGCGCCCGAAACCCTCGCAGCAGATGCTGGCTGGCGTTCAACCACCGATAGTTTTCGGCGCTGTGCCAGTAAATGCCCGGCGTCGCAATCCAGGCAAAGTGCAGCAAGTGGCTCGGCGCCACCCGCGCCAGGAGGGCGTCCACCTGGGACTCGTTCAATAGGTCGGCGACATGCGCGGCCACGCCTTGAAGCGCAGGCGGACGGCTATTCTCCGGGGTGGACCCGGAGAATACCGCGTGCACCTCGAACCCTAAGCGCCTGAGCGGCGCGATGCTCGATCGGCCGATGAAACCGCCGGCGCCGGTCACCAACACACGCATCGGCTCGGTCATCGCTTAAGCCGGTGCGCCCAGCAGTGGGTAGGCAGCGTCACGCGGCGAAATCACGCTCGGTGCCAGGGGCCATTCAATGCCGAACGCCGGGTCGCTCCAGCGAAAGCCTTGTGCGTGCTCGGGGGAGTAAGGCACGGAAATCATGTAGTACACCTCCGCATCATCGCTCAAGGTCACAAACCCGTGCGCGAATCCCGGCGGAATGAAGAGTGCGCGGCGATTCTGCGCCGAAAGCTCGGCCCCAAACCAGCGCCGGTAGTCGCCTGAGTGCGGCCTGATATCCACGATGACATCGAAAATCGCACCGGCGGTGCAACGCACCAGCTTGTGCTCCTCGTGCGGCGCCGCCTGATAATGCAGCCCCCTCAACGTGCCTTTGCGAACGTTGTACGACACGCTGCATTGTCGCAACGGCGTGCCCAGGCCCTGCGCCGAAAACTCATCCTGGCAGTAGGTACGTGCAAAAAAGCCGCGCTCATCGGTGTTCAGTTCGAGATCAACCAGAACTGCGCCGGGCAGGGGTGTTGGTGTAAAAATCATCGGGTCAATCGATCCTTGCCAAGGGCACCGGCGTGACGAATCGACCGCCCCATGCCTCGATGCCCTTGAGCTGCTGGCGGATTTCATCGCGAAGATTCCATGGCAGGATCAAGACGTAGTCCGGCCTCGCCTGCATCAATTCTTCGGGCGACACCACCGGGATGTGCGTGCCCGGCAGGAATTTCTTCTGCTTGTGAGGATTTCGATCCGCCACGAACGCGATGTCCTGCGGCGTCACACCGCAGAAGTTGAGCAGCGTGTTGCCCTTGGCGGCGGCGCCGTACGCCGCGACCCGGCTGCCGTCGCGCTTGGCGGCGGCCAGAAACGTCAGCAAAGACTCCCTGCACTCCTCGACGCGGGTTGAAAATTTCCGGTAAGTGGCCAGGTCCTCGAGGCCCGCGGCGCGCTCCTGCGCGCGCACTTCGCGTAGCGCGGCGCTGTCCTTGAGATCCGGTGCGCGCCGCATGCGCGGCAAATATTCGCAACGACCCGCCATGTGTCGGCAACCGCTCGACATCGTAGAGGCGCAAGTCTATGGCGCGCGAACACCCGGTCGATGGCATGCACGGAAAAATACGAGATAATGTTCGTGATAAATCGTATCGAACTCCACCTGCTCGATCAGTTCCAGAAGATGCGGAAACTCGATGGTGACGTTGCCGTTCGGCCGCAGCAGCAGCGCAATGCCGGCGACGAAATCGTTGAGTTGCGGCACGTGCGCCAGCACATTGTTGCCGATGATCAGGTCCGCCTGACGGCCCTGCGCCGCCAAATTCCCGGCCAGCTTTTGACCGAAAAAGTCCACCAGCGTGGGCACACCGATTTTTTCCGCTGCCGCAGCCACCGTATCGGACGGATCGATCCCGAGCACCGGAATGCCCATGCTGAGAAAGTTCTTCAGCAAGTAGCCGTCGTTGCTGGCCAACTCGACCACCAGGCTCGAGCGGACCGAGCGCGAATCGCCGGCGCGCCATGTCGCAATACGCCTTCGCGTGCGCCAGCCAGTCGTCCGAGTACGACGAGAAATACACGTAGTTGCCGAACAACTCCTGCGGCGCGACGTCGTAGTCCACCTGCACCAGCTTGCAGATCTCACACACCTTGGCGCGCAGCGGATAACGCTTTTCGTGCCGGAAATGCGGCTCTGGTTCTCGATGAAGGCGTTTGATGCCGGCTGCATCCCCAAATCCGCCATCGTCACCGCGAGGCGGCCGCCGCAGGCGCGGCAACCGGAGACGGGCCCTACCATGCGGCTATCCTTCCCACAGCTTCCAGGGCGCCGCGCCGCTCTCCCACAGCGAATTCAAATGCTGCTTGTCGCGCAACGTGTCCATGGGCTGCCAGAAGCCGCGATGCACCCAGGCCGCCAGTTGCGCAGTCCGCGGCCAGATTTTCCATCGGTTCCTTTTCCCAAACCGTGTCGTGGCCTTCGATCAGCTCCAGCACGCTCGGATCGAGAATGAAGAATCCGCCGTTGATGAACCCGCCTTCGGCCGAAGGCTTCTCCTCGAATGAAACGACCCGCGCGTCCTGCGTCACGATCCGGCCGAAGCGCGCCGGCGGCCTGACGCAGGCCACCGTGGCCTTGCGGCCGTGACCTTCGTGAAAGGCCAGCTGCGCTTTGATATCGATGTTCGACAAGCCATCGCCGTAGGTCATGCAAAACGGCTCGCCGGGGGTCAAGAACTTGCCGATCTGCAGCAGCCGGCCGCCGGTCATCGTCTCCTCGCCGGTATCGACCAGCGTCACTTTCCAAGGCTCGACGCGGCAATCGTGATACTCGACGCGGTTCTCCGCCATATCGAAGGTGACGTCCGCTTGATGCAGGAAATAATTCGCGAAGTACTCCTTGATCATGTAGCCCTTGTAGCCGAGGCAGACGATGAATTCGTTGACGCCAAAGGCCGCGTACAGTTTCATGATGTGCCAGAGAATCGGCCGCGTGCCGATTTCGACCATGGGCTTGGGCCTGGTGTTCGACTCTTCGGCGATGCGCGTTCCCTTGCCGCCCGCCAGGATGACGCACTTCATGGGCGCGCCGCCGGCAAGGACTGATACTGCGCAATCTGCGCCTCGGAATACTTCGTCATGTTCTCCCCCGCCGCATGCGCCCGGTACCAATTCGCGGTCCAAGCCAGCGATTCACCGACCGCCAATCGAGAATGCCAACCCAATGACTTCTCCGCCAGCGCCGAGGACAAGGTCAGCGCGCTCGCCTCCTTGGGGTGCACACCCGCATCAGGCCGCCAGCCAGGGCGGCCCGAAAAGCTCGCACTGAAATGCTTCGACGACCTCCCGCACGGTGCAAAAGGATGACGGGTCCGGACCAAAATTGACAGCGCGCGGCGCGCTCTTGGGCGACTGCACCAGTGCCTGCGCCAGCGCCAGATAGCCCGACAGCGGTTCAAGCACATGCTGCCAGGGCCGAATCGCCTCGGGATACCGCAGGGAAACCGGCTCGCCGGCCTTGAGCGCACGAACGCAGTCGGGAATCAGTCGATCTTGCGACCAATCGCCGCCGCCAATGACATTGCCGGCGCGGGCGGTGGCGATCGGCGCGCGCGTCGGTGAAAAAGCTGTCTCGGAAGCTGCCGGTCAAGAGCTCGGCGCAGGCCTTGCTGTTGCTGTAAGGATCATGGCCGCCCAGACGATCGTCCTCGACAAAGGGCCGGCCCTCGCCGTGATTTTCGTAGACCTTGTCGCTCGTCACGACGAGCACGCATTCCAATTGCCCGAGAGACCGGCATGCCTGCAGCACGACGCCCGTTCCCATCACGTTGGTGGCGTAGGTTGCGAGAGGGTCGCGATACGACTCGCGCACCAGCGCTTGCGCGGCCAGGTGGATGACGATCTGCGGGTCCGCGCCGATCAAGGCATCGCGGAGCGTGCGCTCGTCGCGAATATCGGCGATGTGCGATGCGCAGCGGCCGTTCATGAGCGCGAACATGCTGGGCTCGGTGTGCGGCGCGAGCGCGTAGCCTGTCACCTTCGCGCCAAGGTCTTGCAGCCAAAGATTCAACCATGCGCCCTTGAAACCGGTGTGACCGGTCAAAAATACGCGCCGATCGCGCCAAAACTTAAGCATGGACTGTGCGATGACTTATCCCGCCTTCTTGTCCCAGTAGGAGCGCAGTGTCTGCAGATATGGCCGCGCGCCGCCGACGCCCAACGCCGCGCTGCTGCGAACTTGAAAGGTCCAGAGTTTCGCGAACCGGCGCAGCATCAGAAATACGTCCAGGTATTGGCGGCGGCCCTGGGTTGCATAGGCGATTTTCAGGGCATCGCAAATGATGGCGAGCGGCAATTTGTAGATTCGGGAACGCGACACAAACGGGTCGCGCGCGCGCGCCGCGAAGCTTGCGTCCGTGATCAGAATCCAGGTGGCCACTCGTTCCATCAGAAAGATCTTCATCTGCACATCGCGCCGCCCCCGGTACGAGGTCGCCGTGCGCAATTGGATCCCGAGAGGGTCCTGCGCCGTTTCCGCGATGCTAAACAGCTGCTCGGTGATCTTGAGCCACGCCCGCCAGAATCTCGGCTTGGCGATGAAGTAATTCGAATGCACGGTGTTTCTGGAATCCGATACCAGGCTCTCGAGCGGCCGCGAGTGACCGAGTCGCGCAAAGAAGTCCTGGGCGACGCGCATGAGGCCCGGGTGCTCGGCATTGCCGTGCTCGAATACATTCAAGTAAAAGGCGCTGTTGTGGATGCTGGGACTGAAGAGCACCACATCGGTGCTCGAGGCCGAACTCTCAATGAAATTCACCACATCCGCGGCGCTTAAATTGGTCTTCAGCTTGAACTTCGGCGAGAGAAACCCATAGAAGGCGCCCTCATCCAAGGACTCGCTCAGCAAGAATTTCCTGATCGGCCAATATTCGTACCAGTCGGGACGCTCATTGGCCGAATTATCCAAAACCTCAAAGCCAGGATCGAGGTCTTGCCGGGATGTGTAGTGATTGAGGATCTGGTAGGTATGCACGGCATGCATGCCTCGAAGCATACCGTCTTAAGGCGATTCCAGCGAGATCAGGCCGCGGCCAGCCGATTCAACAGCTCCAAGTAGTTCGCGCGGTAGATTGAGAGCGCATAACGCTGCTCCACGTGACGGCGGCCCTTGACGCCGAAGCTCGAACGAAGCTGCGGCGAGAGGATCAAGCTTTCCAAGCTGCGTTCCCATGCATCGACGCCGATGGCGTGAAATCCATTGACTCCATCCAGCACCGCCTCCGTGTTGGCGCCCACCGGCGAGGCAACGCAGGGCAGCGCGGCGGCCATGTACTGCAGCAGCTTGAACGCGCATTTTCCCCGTGACCACGCATCGTCGGTGAGGGGCATGACGCCGATGTGCGCACCCGCCAGGCTGTGCGCCTCGGTGGCCGAGCTCCATGGCACCCGTTCGACATTCACCTCATTCCAATCCGGAAATTCGGAGCAGATCACGCGCAGCTTCAGGGTTGGATGCCGCTTGCTCAGACGAGCCAACGCCGGCCGAATCATTTCCAGGTAGATCAGATTCTCCGGACTGCCGATCCAGGCGATCGTGGGAGGCGCGTCGGGAGCCGCGAAAGTGGTCTCGTAGCACGCCGTGTCGATCGAGGTGGGGAGCACCACGATCTCCTTGGCTGCGGCGCGCGCGACGCCCGCGAGCACATCATTGCCGGCGGCGACGGCGTCGACCCAGCGGCAGGTCGCGGCAAATTTTTTCTTGCGCCAGGCCGATTCATCGGGAAGATCTCCCAGCCGGCGCGGCTTGCGCACGTAAATGGCGTCGTCCACATCGAACACGCGCCGCCGGCTGTAGGCAGCAAACAGCCGTGCCTCGATCGCACTGAGCTTGATTTGATGCAGAACCGTGACGTCGGCCCGGCGCAGCAGCGCGCGCCGCTCCCAGGTGCGAAGCCCATAGCGTCCGCCCGGGAACTGCTCCGCGCGCACCTCCCAACCGGCCGCCTGCAGCGGCTCGATCAGGCTGCGCATGCGGTGCCGATAGGAGGGCTGCTCCAGACCGTACCCCAGCAGCATGACCGTCGGCATGATGCCTCAGCTCGCGGCCGGCTCAGCCAGGTGCGTCAACGCATTCAGCGCAATTTCGATGCCATTCGCGAGCTTCAAATTCGCGGCGCGTCGGCTTAAAGCTGCGCGCGCGGCATCATCGCGCAACAATTTGCCGGCGGCTCGCAGCATGCCGGCGGCGGTGAGGTCCGCGGCCAGCGCGACGCCGGCTTCCACGCAACGCTGAATCCGCTGCGGCTGGTCCTCCGCGATGGGCGCCGCGATGGCGGCGCATCCGCAGGCGATCGCCTGCAAGAGCGTGGAGCCGCCATTGGTGATGATGAGCCGTGCGTGGCTCATGAGATCCGCGAGATCGGCTTGCGGCAGCGAACTGAAGCAGCGCAGCCGCGAACTCGGGATGACCGCGTTGCTCAGCTGCGCGCGCGATGGCGCACCGGCGTCGGGTGGTCTCGTCGGTCCCACGAACACCACGGTTTCGCTTTCCGCCAGCGCATTGGCGGCAGCCAGAAATTGCTCGGCCGCATCGTTGGCGCCCGGGTGTCCGGTCCCGCCGCCCGGCACGATGAGCAGGTACGCGCCCGGCTTCAGTGCCACGCGCGCCACGAACGAGTCCTCCTCGGGCGCACTGCGCGACAAAATGACATCCAGGTATCGCACCGTTGGCCGGCCCAGCCGGCTGAGCTTGAACCGCTCCAACCACTTGAGGTCGCCGGCGATGAGCTGCGGATAGGCAATCCAATGCTCGTCCAGCAAGCGCATCCAGGATAAGCGAAACGCTTTGCGCCGCTGCCGCGAGCGGGAGCTGATGAAGACAATGCGCGCTCCCTGCCGATGCGCCGCGCGCAATTGTGCGGTACGGCCCGCATTGTCGAAAACGACGATGGTCGGCCTGAACTCCTTGATCAGCCGCGCCACCGCCCTGCTGTGAAATGTCGGCGATGAATCCAGCAAGGTCGCGGCGAACGGCACGGTTGCGGCGTAAGGCGCGTGCCGGCTTAAGACAAAATGAATCTCGGCACGCGGCCAGCGCCGGTGTGCGGCGCGCGCGATGGCCGCACTGCGCGCGTATTCGCCCGTGCCGAAGGGGCCCGAAACCGGCACAAACAGAATTCGCGGTGCGTTAGGCAAAGGCCGTGAACCAGCGATCCAATATCAGTACATACCAGGCTCGCCGAAACTCGGCGCCCACCGCCCGGCGCAAAACGCCGCGCTGCGTGAGGCGCCGCACGGCGTCTTGCATCAGCTGCGGATTCTGCTTCAACCATCGGTGCACCGGCAGCCCAAAGCCTGATTTGGGTCGATTCAAATGATTGGGCGGCAGTCGGGGTTCCATGAGACGCCGAACCAGCAGCTTGCCGCGTCTGCGCTGTTCATCGACCAGCAGCTGCGGATCGACGCTCAGCATGAATTCGACCAGTCGATGATCCAGCAGCGGCGGCCGCACCTCGAGCGAATGGGCCATGCTGGTCCGGTCCACCTTGGTCAGCAGGCCCTCCGCCAGGTCCGTATTGAGATCGAGCCATCGTAGCTGCGCCAGCGGCTGCAAATCATCGCGCCAATACTGACGGTAGAACCATAGGTAATCGTAGCCCGGCGCTGTCCAGGCCGGCGCCAACAAAGAATCGATTTGTTGAGCCGTCATCCCCCCTAATGCGGCGGCGTACGCCGGCAGGCCTTCGTACCCGCGGCGCTGCATGGAGGAGGCAAGCCGCGACAGCGGCGGCAAGTAGCGCGCCAAGGATCGATTCAAAAAATTCGAACGCCCACCGACACGCGACCAGTAGCGCGGATAACCGCAGAAAATCTCATCGCCTCCCTCGCCGCTCAAGGCAACGGTGACTTCGCGGCGCGCGAATTGCGCCACCAGGTAATTCGACCAGGCCGCACTGTCGCCGAATGGTTCATCGAACATTCCCGGCATTCGATCCAGCGCGCCGGCGAAATCCGACTGGGGCGCCGTCATTTCCAGGTGTTCCGTATCCAGGTGCGCCGCGACTTGACGCGCCGCATCCGCCTCGGAGCGCCCGCCCTGTTCAAAACCCAGCGTGTAGGTGCGCGGCGCGTCGAGGTAATAGGCCGTGAGCGCGGAGTCGATACCGCCGCTCAAGAAAACGCCGACCGGAACGTCGGATACGGTGTGCTGCGGAATCACCTCGCGCAGCAACGCATCGAGTTGCTCGACGGTGTCCGCGGCGCTGCGCTCGATGATTGTCGTCGAGGGATTCCAATAGCGCTCGATGCTCACCCTGCCCGCCTGCCACTTGAGCAGGTGCGCCGCCGGCAATTTGAAAATGCCTCGGTAGATCGACTTGGGCGCCGGAATGTAGCCATGAAATAAAAAGTCGCGCACCGCACTCTGATCGATCTCGGGCGCGCCGAGCAGCATGAGGGACTTGAGTTCGGACGCGAATGCAATGCCGTCCGGCAGCAGGCGGTAATACAGCGGCTTGATCCCGAGCCGGTCCCGGACGAGCAACAGGCTTTTGGCGCCGGCGTCCCAACTGGCCAAGGCGAACATGCCGACCAGGCGCGACAGGCACGAGGCCCCCTCGGTTGCAAGCAGCCGCAGCACCACTTCGGTGTCGCCGCTCGATGCCCACGGCCCCGGCAGAGCGGCGCGCAAACGTTCATGATTGTAGAGCTCGCCATTGTAGGTGAGCACATGAGAACCGAACACCATCGGCTGGCGGCCCGCGTCTGTCAGATCCTGAATCGCCAGCCGGCGGTGCGACAGGGCAACCCCGGCCTCGGTCCACACCCCATCGCCGTCCGGGCCGCGATGTTCTATGCGTTGCGCCATCTGAAGCGCGAGATCCGCACTCGCCAGCGAGCCAATAATTCCGGCGATACCACACATGGCGGCAGTCTAACGCGGCCGCGTCATGATGTACCGCTCCCGCAAAGTCCGACGCTTACCGCTAGCCATCGGGCAACGGTTCGTTTAGGGTGCGCGCTGGAGCTGCAAATACATGGCAACACCCGCCGATCAACGATTGCTGGAACTGCTTGGAAGATGGCTCGAGAGCCTCGAGCTGCACAGCAAATATTCGTCGCTGGATGACGACAGCTATTGGAAAGTGCAGCCGTGGTCTGAGCACCAGCGGCCGACCCGATGGATCGTCGATCTGGCCAGGCAAAAAACCGTGGCTTTGCGCGCCCAAGTCGAGCAGCGCGCCAAGGCGGGCGACACGCAATTCTCCGACGCACTGGAACTGATGGCATTCCTTGCCAATCTGGTCGGTGCCGAGCACATCGAGCGATTCATTCCCGTGGCGGAAGCCCGCAATGAGCGTGCCCTGACGCCGAAACCCGCGGACCGCGGCTCAGACAGCACCATTCAGCAAGCGACCGTGAGCGCCACGCGGGAGATGCCCAAGTTTTTGGGCAGCAAGCGCGCCGCGCCTCCCGCGGGAACCGCCCAGGTCGCCCGCAATGAACGCAAGCCCGCAGCTGTGGTAAGGCCGGCGCCGAAAGTGCCGGCCAAGATGCCGCCCAAGAAGCCGGCGGCGCAAGCCGAACGTGCCGGTCCCTCCGAAGCGGCCCGTGACCAGGTAATCGCCGACGCGGCGCGCTTGGTACAATGGGGCCGGAAATGGTTTGAGCTGCCGGAACTGATCGCGCGCATGGCGGATCGTCCGAGCCTGCCGGATGTGCGGCGCATTTTAAAGGAAAATAAGGTTGCAATTGAAAAGAACGCCGGCAATTCCTGAGCCCTTCGCGGCTGCGCGCATCGCTCCAACAAAAAATAATATTTAGGGAACCTCGGCGACGATTTACGCTCCAAGGCGCGAATGATTACAATTAAAAACCTGTCCAAACGGTACGGCGACAAGCTGGCCGTCGATGATCTGACATTCTCGGTGGCGCCCGGCGAGGTGCTCGGCTTCCTGGGCGCCAATGGCGCCGGCAAGTCCACCACCATGCGCATGATTGCCGGATTCATCTCACCCACAACCGGGCAGATCTCGGTCTGCGGGCATGATATTGAAAAAGCACCGGTGGCGGCGAAATCCTGCATGGGATATTTGCCCGAAGGCGCGCCAAGCTATGGCGAAATGACGGTCAGCGAGTTTCTCGACTTCGCCGCCGACATCCGCGGCTTGGCCGGCGAGCGGCGACGCGAACGGCGCAACGTCGTGATCGACCGCTTGGGGCTGGCGCCCGTCATCGATCAGGTGATCGAAACCCTCTCCAAGGGTTTTCGGCGTCGCGTCGGCCTGGCGCAGGCTTTGATTCACGATCCTCAAGTGCTGATTCTGGATGAACCCACCGATGGCCTCGACCCCAATCAAAAGCATGAAGTGCGGCGCCTCATCAATGAATTGAGCAAGGACAAACTGGTGATCGTCTCGACCCACATATTGGAAGAGGTGCACGAGGTGTGCACGCGGGCGATCATCATCGCGAATGGCCGCATCGTCGCCGATGAGACTCCGACCGCGCTCGAGGCGCGCTCGCGCTACCACCACGCGGTGAGCTTGCGCTTTGAGAAGGACGCGGAACTGACTGCGGCGGCGCGGGAAATCGCGGCGCTGCCGGAAGTGTCGGCGGTCGAGGCGGATGCGCGCGAGCGCCGGCTGACCGCCCTGCCGAAGCCCGGGGCCAATGTCCTGGCCGCGGTCAGCGCCGTCATCGACGAGCACCATTGGGACGTGCCGGAACTGCATTTGGAATCGGGACGTCTCGATGAGGTGTTCCGGACGCTGACCGATCCGAAGGGTATCGATGTGTCCTCCCCCGCGGAGCTATCGGCATGAACAAGGTATGGGTGGTCTTCCGGCGCGAATTGCGCAGCTATTTTGCAACGCCTTTGGCCTATGTGTTCATCGTCATTTTCCTGGTGCTGGCCGCCGTGTTTACCTTTCAGGTGGGCGGCTTCCTGGAGCGCAACCAGGCTGATCTTCAGTCATTTTTCCGCTGGCATCCCTGGCTGTACCTGGTGCTGATCCCCGCGATTTCCATGAGATTGTGGGCCGAAGAGCGCAATAGCGGCAGCATTGAGCTGCTGATGACATTTCCGCTCACCCTTTGGCAGGCGGTCGTCGGCAAATTTCTCGCCGCCTGGTGCTTCGCGGGGATTGCGCTGCTGTTGACCTTTCCGGTGTGGATAACGGTCAATTACCTCGGTTCTCCGGACAATGGCGCCATCGTCGCCGCTTACATCGGCAGCTTTCTCATGGCGGGTGGATTCCTGGCCATCGGCATGTGCCTGTCGGCGGCCACGCGCAATCAGGTGGTGGCGTTCATCACCGCGGCCTTGGTCGGCTTCGTGTTCCTGCTGGCGGGATTTCCGCTGGTGATCGATTTCGTGCGCGGCGTGCTGCCGCAAACGATCGTGGATGCGATCGCATCCTTGAGCTTCTTCACGCACTTCGACGCGATCTCCAAGGGGGTGATCGACCTGCGTGACCTCGTGTACTTCGCCGCGCTGATCGGCTTTTGGTTGGCCGCCACGGCCCTGGTACTCGATATGAAGAAGGCGGAATAAGTGAACCGTAATCGTTGGCAAAGAATTGGCATGGGCGTCGGCGGACTGGTTTTGCTCGCCATCCTGTTTTTGGGCGTGGTCATGCTGTCGAACGTGGGCTTGCGCGGCATGCGCCTGGATTTGACGCAAAACAAGCTCTACACCTTGAGCAGCGGTACCAAGCAGGTGCTGCGCGAACTGAAAGAGCCCGTCAATCTGTATTTCTACTTTTCGCGCGATGTCGCGTCCAAACAGTCGCCGCTGATTCTTCCCTACGCAACGCGCGTACGCGAATTCCTGGAAGAGGTCGCGGCGCGCGCCGGCGGCAAAATTCATTTGCACGTTGTCGATCCGCAGCCTTTCTCCGATGAGGAAGACCGGGCCGCGGAGTTCGGCCTGCAGGCGCTGCCGGCCGGCAATACCGGCGAGTCGCTGTATTTCGGCCTGGCGGGAACCAACTCGACCGACGGCCACTCCGCCATCCCCAGCTTCCAGCCCGATCGCGAGGAATTCCTGGAATACGACGTGGCAAAACTCATCCAGGAACTCGCGACGCCGAAAAAGCCGGTGATCGGCCTGCTCAGTTCAATCGGTTTGCAGGGCCAGTTCAATCCCCAGACCGGACAGATGGGCGAGCCCTGGCCCATTTACACTCAGCTGCAGCAGTTGTTCACCATCCGCACATTGACCTCGGATCTCGATCACATCGACAAGGATGTCGATGTCCTGATGCTGGTCCATCCGAAACAGCTGCAGCCCAAGACTCTTTACGCCATCGATCAATTCGTCATGCGCGGCGGCAGAATGCTGTTGCTGCTCGATCCCACTGCCGGCGCGGATTTGAGCGGACAGAACCCCTCCAATCCCATGGCGGCAGCCATGGCCAATCATTCTTCGGATTTGCAACCGCTGCTGGCCGCGTGGGGCGTCGACTACGATCCCACCAAAGTCGTCGGCGATCTCGGACTCGGACTGGAGGTGCGCGCCAATGCTTCTTCGGGCCCCGTTCGCCACATCGGCATCTTAGGGTTGCGCCGCGCGAACATGGATCCCAAGGATGTGGTGACGGCTTCGTTGGAGTCGATCAACATGGCGACCGTCGGCTACCTGACGCAGCGCGCCGGCGCCAAAACCACCTTCGAGCCCCTGCTGATGAGCTCCACCAGCGCCGAACCGCTGCCGGCGCAACGTTTCAATGCCCTGGTCGACCCGTCGGCCCTGCGCGATGGGTTCAAGTCGACCGGCACGCGCTACACGCTTGCCGCGCGCATCACCGGTCCGGTCAATTCGGCCTATCCGAATGGACCGCCGGCGGATCAGAAGCCGGTCGCCGGGCCGCCCATTGCGCACCTGGCCAAGTCGAGCACGCCGGCCAACATCGTGGTGATTGCCGACACCGATTTTTTGATGGACTACCTTTGGGTGCAGCAACGCGAATTGTTCGGCCAGCGCATTGCACAGGCCTTCGCCAACAACGGCGATTTGATCGCCAACATTCTCGATAACTTGAGCGGCAGCAGTGCATTGATCAGCATCCGCGGGCGCGCATCCTTCTCGCGTCCGTTCGAACGCATCGATGCGCTCAAGCGGCAAGCTGATGACCGTCTGCGCGCCAAGGCCTTGGAGCTGCAATCCGAACTGCAGCAGACCGAGAGCAAATTGACCGAATTGCAGAGCAAGCGAAACGATCAGAGCTCCATCATGCTCTCGCCCGAACAGGAGGCGGAACTCAAGCGCTTCACGGCTGAAAAGACACGGGTGCGAAAGGAATTGCGCGAGACCCAGCGCGGCCTGGATGTGGACATCAATCGATTGGACGGGCGCCTCAAGGTCATCAATATCGCCATCGCACCGCTCGTCGTGGCGATCGCCGGCGTGATCATATTGTGGATGCGGCGCCGCCGGCGCACCGCTTCGTCAGCGGCCAGACTCAAGAGCGCGGCATGAACCGCGGCCAATTCATCGCACTGCTGATCGCCGCACTGGTTGCCATATCCGCAGCGGTTATCTTGAGCACGCAGCGCAACGCCACGGGCGAGGTTCACGGCCTGCCGCTTTTGCCGTCGCTGGCGGGCGAATTGGACACGGTCACTTCGTTGAGCGTGCTGAAAGGCAGCGCAACGCCGTCGGTCACGATTCATAAACAAGGCGATGCCTGGACCGTGGCGCAGCGGGCGAATTATCCGGCCGACGTGCCGAAATTGCGCAAGTTGCTGGTGTCCTTGAGCGACGCCAAGATCCGCGAAGAGAAGACCTCCGACCCGGCCAATTATTCGATCATCGGCGTTGAAGACCCGACCAAATCCGGCGCGACGGGCGCGCAAATCGAACTGGTTGCCAAAAACGGCAAGCTCGATGTCATCGTCGGCAAGCCGGCCGAACAAGGCAGCTTTGTCAGACGCGCCGGAGAGAAAAGCAGCTACGCCGTCGAGCCCGCGATCTCCCTGGAAGCTGAGCCGCGCTACTGGATCGATACGCATCTGCTCGATCTCTCCGCCGACAAGATACAAAGCATCCAATTCAAACCGGAGACGGGCGCGGCCTATACGGTGCGCCGCGTGACCGAGCCTCTGCCTAAGCCCGCGCCGGCAACCCCGGCCAAACCAACCGCACCCGCTGCGTCCGCAACCCCGGCCAAACCAACCGCACCCGCCGCACCGGCCGAACCCGCTGCACCGCCGCCCAGCAAATTTGTTCTCGAGGGGGTGCCGGGCGGCCGACAGGCTGCGGACTCCAGCACTCTGGCGCCCTCGCCCGGCACCTTCAGCAACTTGACCGACGATGATGTCGCGCCCGTCGGCGACATCGACTTCAGCAAGCCTTGGACCGTGACTGTCACTCTCACGGACGGCAGCGTGATCACCTTGACCGGTGCAGCCGTGGCCGACAAACGTTGGATTCAGGTTGCTGCGCCGAAGGATGCATCGCTGAGCGCAAAAGCCAGCGGCCGCGCCTTTGAGATTGCCAACTATCGCTACGATCAGATATTCAAGCCCTTGGAACAACTGTTGGTACCCAAGCCCGCGCCGGCGCCGAAACCCGCGGCACCGGGAGCGAAATCCGCGAAGAAACCGGCGGCCGCGCCCAAGCCGTGATCAGCGGCACCGGTGCCGGCTTCGGGCGCCGACTGGCTGCGCTGGTTTACGACGCGTTTCTTCTGGCAGCGCTCCTGATGATATTTACCGGCGGCGCGCTTTTCTTCACGCATGGCGCTGCCGTCGTGCGGCCTACGGCGGGCAACTGGGTTTATGTCTATCGCGCGGGCCTGGTGCTCGTCATTGCAGGCTACTACGCGCTCAATTGGCTGCGCAGCGGACAGACCCTCGGCATGCGTGCCTGGCGGCTGCGCACGGTGAGCGCTTCCGGCCAACCGCTGACTTGGAGCGCCGTGTTGTTGCGCGAGTGCTTCGGGCTCATCGCGTGGGCGCCGGCGGCATTGGGTGTGCTGTGGCTGTACCTCGACCCCGAACATCTGGCCTTGCACGATCGGCTCTCGAGAACACGGGTCATTCACCTAACGAGTTCTTGATATCGCAATCAAGGTGCAGACGCCGACGACCGCCGTCGGCAGCCAGCCGACCAGCGCCGGATTGAGATTGAAGAGTTGTCCGCCGTTCTCCACCGTGCGCGTGATGAGGAAGAACACCACGCCGAGGAGCGCTCCGACAACCGTGCGGGTGCCGGCTCCGGTCGTGCGCAACGGGCCGAAAACAAACGGCAATGCCAGCAAGGTCACGACGATCACCGCGAAAAGCCGGGCGATGCGCGACCAATAGCCGATTTCGTACAATGCCGTGTCGAGGCTGTTGCGCTTCAAATGGTCGATGTAAGAAGCCAGCCCATGCAACGTCAGCATTTGCGGATCGGTGGCAGCCAGGCCGAGAAACTCCGGATTCACGGTGGAACGCAGACTTATCTCGCCGACCGTGTCGCCTTCGACCTTGTCCTTTTCGAAGCGGGAGGTTGCCACATTGTTCAATATCCATCGTCCCGGGTCCGCTACCGAGATGCGCGCCGCCCGCTGAATTGAACGCAGGCGCGTAGGCCCATCCAGTTCAAACACCGACACGCCGCCGAACGCCCGGTCCACCTCGCCGGTCTGCACTCGCAAGATACGATTGCCATCCTTGACCCAGGCGCTGCTCGTTCCCGCGAAACTGACGTCCGCCAATTTGGCGGTGGTCTTCTCGCGCTTGGCGAATTGCGCCATGGACGGCGCCGCATATTCGCCGATCCCGAACATGATGACGGCAAGCGTCACGCCGGCGAGACCCACGGGCCAGGCGATGCGCCAAACCGACACGCCCGAAGCCCGCGTGACAATGAGCTCGCTGCCCGCGGCCAAATTGCCCAGCCCCATCAATGCGCCGATCATGGCGCCGATGGGCAGCAGCTCAAATGCGGTTTGCGGCAGATTCAAGAGGGTGAACAGGAACGCATCGCCGGCACTGTAGTTGCCGACGCCGATATCGCTTTGCTGGCTGATGAACAGCACCAGCGCCCCCAGCGCCAACAATACCGCCATGGTCATGAGCGTGTAGAGCAACACGGTGCGATAAAGATAGCGGTCGAGCGTATTCACGCCTTCCTCGCGTCGCGCATCAGCAAGTACAAGCCCAACCCCAGGGCAGCAGCATGCACCCACCACACGCCGATGGCCGGGGGCAAATCGCTTTTCTCCAGCCAGATCTTGGAGGCGGACAGCAGACTCGAATAGACGAAGTACACCACGATCGCAAAGCCAACCCGCGCATAACGGCCCTGCCTCGGCCTCAGTTTGCTCAACGGCACCGCGATGAGGGTGAGCACAAGCGCCATAAGTGGCGTAGATGCCCTGAATTGCAGCTGGGCAATGTCGGACGGATCGTGCGAACCTAGCAGCGCTGCCGATGGCTTGGTATCGGGATCCAGGGGGCCTTGCGCGTCCTGCGGCGTGGCAATGGGTATGCCGTGCTCGCGGAACTCAATGACCCGGAAATCGTCCTGGCCGGGCACGCCCTGGTAGCGCCGGCCATTGAACAGCGTGACCAGGTGCATGCCGGCGGCATTGGCCTTGGTGTACGTCGCGGTGTCAGCCAGCGCCACCTCGATGCGTCCTTGGACTTCGCGCTGCACGAATACGTTATGCAGCACGCCGTCCTGGTCGACGCGTTCGGCATAGAAGACGGCCTCGCCGCCGCTGAAGCCGCGGAACCTGCCCGCGTCCAGCTGGCCGAATTGCGCCTCTTTTATGGCCGATTGGCGCAGCGCCTGAACTTGACTGTCGGCGCGCGGCACCTGGACGAACGCCAGCCATCCTAGGCCGGCGGCGATGATGATGGCAAAGCAGAACAAGGGCGGCAGCAGGCGGGACGGGCCGAATCCGCAGGCCTGCAGCGCAGCCATTTCGCTATCGTGGTACATACGGCCCAGGGTCAGGACCATGGCCAGCAGCAATCCGACCGGCACGATCACCGATAGATTCATGATTGCGCCCAGCGCGATCAGATCGAAGACGACGCCCCGTCCGTACTGATTCTCAGCAGCCTGGCCCAGCACCCGCGACAACTGATTCGACACCAGAATGGCGACCAAAACACCTGTCACGGCAAGCCATGTCTGCACGACTTCGCGCAACACATATCTTTGCACTGTCCATTTCATGCGGTCAGCTTAGAGCCTTCCCAATAATCTAGTAAACTATTTGCACAAACCTTGAGTGAACAACCCAATAAAAACGGAGCTGAATGATATGGAATTCATGGCAATAGTTGACGCGAAAGCGCGCGCGCCGTCGGGTTGCGCCGCTGTCGGCATCTATGAGAATGGCGACTTGGGCGTGGCGGCCCGGCAGGTCGACAAGCAATTGCAGGGCCTGATCACCCGGCTTGTGGGCAGCGGTGATTTCGCCGCCAAGCTGGGCGACACCCTGATGTTGCCCCTGCCGGCCGGCTCGGCCGCTTCTCGACTGTTGCTCATTGGTCTCGGCTCGCGCGGCGCATTCGGTCGGAAACAATATCGCAAAGCGGTGCTGGCCGGCGCGCAGGCGCTTGCCAAAACCGGCGCCTCCGACGCGATTCTCTATTTGGCCATGGAGCCGGTGCCCGAACTCGACAATCAGTATCGGGCGCGGATCGTCGCAGAGGTGTTCACCTCTCAGGCCTACAGGATCCCGGATTTGAAGACCGCTCCAAAACCGAAGGCGCGCCGCTTGGCCACCATCAAGGTGGCTACCGATGCCCGCGGCGCAAAAGCCGCGGCGGCAGGCTTGCGCCAGGGCGACGCCATTGGCAGCGGCCTTGCCTTCGCGCGTGATCTGGCCAATCTGCCGCCCAATGTCTGCACCCCGACCTACATGGGAGCGCGCACGCTGCAAATGGCCAAGGAATTCCCGAGCCTCAAGGCCAAGGTGGTGGACGAGAGCGGCATCCGCGCGCTCAAAATGGGCGCATTCCTGGCGGTGGCGCAAGGTTCCGAACAGCCCCCGCGGCTCATCGTTTGCGAGTATCGCGGCTCGCGCAAGGACAGCGCGCCGATCTGCCTGATCGGCAAAGGCATCACCTTTGATTCCGGGGGTATTTCGCTGAAGGAACCGCCGGGCATGGACGAGATGAAGTTCGACATGGGCGGCGGCGCTGCAGTGCTCGGTGCCGTGCGCGCCATCGCTGAACTTAAGCTGCCGATCAACGTCGTGGCAATCGTCGCGGCCGCCGAAAATATGCCCAGCGGCAGCGCCGTCAAGCCTGCCGACATCGTGACGACCATGTCGGGGCAGACGGTCGAAATCCTGAATACCGACGCCGAGGGCCGATTGGTCCTGTGCGATGCCATCACTTACAGCCGGCGCTACAAGCCGGCCGCGGTAGTCGATGTCGCCACACTGACCGGCGCATGCATCGTGGCGCTCGGCAATCACATCAGCGGACTGATGAGCAACACGCCGGCCCTGGCCCAGGAGTTGGAGTCGGCGGGTATTCGCGCCGATGATCGCGCCTGGCGTTTGCCCATCGGCGAGGAGTATGTCGATCAACTGAAAAGCAATTTCGCCGACATCGCCAATGTCGGCGGCCGCGAGGGCGGCGCCTGTACCGCAGCCTCCTTCCTCGGCAAATTCGCCAAGGATCTGAAGTGGGCGCACCTGGATGTGGCGGGAACGGCGTGGCTGAGCGGCGCGCAAAAAGGCAGCACCGGACGGCCGGTGCCCCTGCTGGTCGATTTCCTGATTCATCGCGCCAAGGCATCATGACGGAGCGCGTCGATTTCTACGTGCTCAAAAGTGCCGCCGCCAGACAGCGTTGGGCCTTTGCCTGCCGCCTGACTGAGAAGGCCTATCTCAAGCATTTGAAGATCGTCATCGTCAGCGACACGCCGGCCGATGCGCAGGCGCTGGATGAATTGCTTTGGACCTTCAACGAGCGCTCGTTCATCCCCCACAAGGTGTGCCTCGATGAGCAGGCCGTGGACCCGGCGACCGCGGTCCATCTCACCGTCGAGAGCGCTATGCCCACAGCGGATCTGTTGGTCAATCTAGCGCTGCGGCTGCCGGCAGAATTTCAGCGCTATCCGCGCATCGCCGAAATCATCGACGCAGATGAGGAACGCCGGCGCCTGGGACGCGAGCGCTTCAAGGCATATCGTGATCTGAAGTTGCCGTTGGAGACGCACCAGATCAATGAAACTGCGGATACTTGAGCGCGCCGAATATCATGGATAAGGCCTACTCACCCGGCGATATTGAGATGCGCCTGTACGCGCACTGGGAGTCGCGCGGCTATTTCGCACCGAGCGGTGTCGGCCCCAAGTTCTCGATCGTCATCCCTCCGCCGAACGTCACCGGAACGCTGCACATGGGGCATGCGTTTCAAGACACCATCATGGATGCGCTGACTCGTTTTCATCGCATGCGCGGCTTCGATACGTTATGGCAGCCGGGCACCGATCATGCGGGAATTGCCACGCAGATGGTGGTCGAGCGTCAGCTCAACGCCGCGGGGCAGAGCCGGATCGAATTGGGACGCGATGCCTTTGTGGCGCGGGTCTGGCAGTGGAAGGAAACCTCGGGCGGAATCATCGCCAAGCAGATGCGGCGCCTGGGCGCGTCGGTCGACTGGCAGCGCGACGTTTTTACCCTGGACCCCGCCATGTCGCTCAAGGTGACCGAAGTGTTCGTGCGATTGTACGAGGACGGTCTCATCTATCGCGGCAAGCGCTTGGTCAATTGGGATCCGATCTTGAAGACGGCGCTGTCTGATCTTGAAGTGGTCGCGGACGAGGAGAGCGGCTCGCTTTGGCATCTGCGCTACCCCTTGAGCGAAGCTCCCGGATACCTCGTGGTCGCAACCACGCGGCCCGAGACGATGCTGGGTGACGCCGCCGTCGCCGTGCATCCCGACGATGATCGCTACCGGCATCTGGTCGGCCGCAGGGTGCGGCTGCCCTTGACGGAACGCGAATTGCCGATCATCGCGGACAGCTACGTGGATCCGACGTTCGGCAGCGGCTGCGTCAAGATCACGCCGGCTCATGACTTCAATGACTACGAGTTGGGCCAGCGGCACAACCTGCCCATGATCAACATCATGACCCTGGATGCTGCGCTCAACGACAATGTCCCCCGTCCCTACCAGGGTCTGGACCGATTCGCGGCGCGGGAAAAAATTCTCGCCGACCTTGATGCCTTGGGACTGATTGAACGCATCGAACCGCACAAGCTCACCGTTCCGCGCGGCGATCGCAGCAACGCAATTCTCGAGCCGCTGCTGACCGATCAATGGTTCGTCGACATCAAGCCGCTGGCCGCGCCGGCCATCCGCGCCGTCGAAGACGGCCAGATGCGTTTCGTGCCCGAGACCTGGACCGGCGTCTACTACGACTGGATGCACAAAATCCGAGATTGGTGCATCAGCCGCCAGCTCTGGTGGGGCCACCGCATTCCTGCCTGGTATGACACCGAGGGCCGCTGCTATGTCGCGCGCAGCGAGGCCGACGTCAGGCGCGCGCACGGCATTGCCGCGGACGTGCCCTTGCGTCAGGACGATGATGTGCTCGACACCTGGTTCTCATCGGCGCTGTGGCCGTTTTCGACCTTGGGCTGGCCGGAAAAAACGCCGGCGCTCGAGGCCTACTACCCCACTTCCGTGTTGGTGACCGGGTTCGACATCATCTTCTTCTGGGTTGCCCGCATGATGATGATGGGCCTCAAATTCATGGGTGAGGTGCCGTTTCGAAAAGTGTACATCCATGGCCTGATCCGCGATCAAGACGGCCAGAAAATGTCCAAGTCCAAGGGCAATGTCATCGATCCTCTCGACATCGTCGACGGCATCTCCCTGGACGCCCTGCTCGAGAAACGCACCGCCGGCCTGATGCAGCCGCAGATGAAGGCAGCCATCGAAAAGGCGACGCGCAAGCAATTTCCGCAAGGCATCGCCGCGTATGGGACCGACGCGCTGCGACTATGCATCGCGCGGCTCGCCACCCAAAGCCGGGACCTGCGCTTCGACATGACCAAGGTCGAGGAATATCGCAATTTCTGCAACAAGCTGTGGAATGCCTCGCGCTATGTGCTGATGAATGCCGAGAATCACGATCTCGCTGCGGCGGGAGCGGAATTCAGCCTTGCGGATCGCTGGATAACCTCGCGGCTCAAGGACATGCTGGCACGCATCGAGGCGGGTTTTGCGGATTATCGGTTCGACACCGTCGCCAACGCCTTGTACGAATTTACCTGGCACGAATTTTGCGACTGGTACGTGGAACTCTCCAAGGCCGTGCTGCAGTCCGAATCTGCGTCGGCAGGCGCGAAACGCGGCAACGCGCCTTACCCTCATCAAGACTCTGGAAGTACTGCTGCGCGCCATGCATCCGCTCGCGCCGTTCATCTCGGAAGAAATTTGGCAGCGGGTGCGTGTCATCGCGGGCGTCGGCGGCGAGACCATCATGCGCGCCGAGTTTCCCCGCGCCGAAGCGATCGCCACCGACCGTAACGCCGAGCCGGAGATGCGCTGGGTCATGGGTTTCATCCTGGGCGTGCGCCAAATCCGCGGAGAAATGGACATCCCGTGGACGCGCAAGCTGGAGATTCTGCTGCAGAATGAAAGCGCCCGCGATTTGGAGTATCTGGGCCGCAACCTGCATTACTTGGTGCGCCTCGCGGGCGTCGAGGCGCCGCGCGTGCTGGACGCAGGCGGAACGGCACCGATTTCCGCCGTGGCATTGCTCGGCAATCTTGAAATATTGGTGCCCATGAAGGGCCTGATCGATCCGGACGCCGAGCTCGAGCGGCTGGCGAAACGGCTGCGAAAGTCGGAAATCGAGATGAGCAGATTGGAGGCCAAGCTCGGCAACAGCCAATTTGCCCAGAATGCACCGCCCGATATCGTGGCCAAGGACCAGCAGCGGCTTGAGGAATTGCGCACGGAAATAGGCCAGCTATCAGCCCAAACTGCCCGGGTGACCAAGCTCAAGAACCAATGAACGCGCTGCAGACGCAGATCGAAGCGGTGCTCGCCCAGTTGAATCGGGTGATCCTCGGCAAGGACGCGCAGATCCGGCTATGCGTCGCCTGCCTGCTGGCGCGCGGTCATTTGCTCATCGAGGATATTCCCGGGGTCGGCAAGACCACTCTGGCTCACGGGCTTGCGCAGACCCTCGGTCTGTCATTTCAACGCATTCAGTTCACGAGCGACCTGTTGCCGGCCGACGTGCTCGGCGTCTCCATCTTCGACCGCGAGACGGGCAAGTTTCGGTTTCAGCGCGGTCCGATCTTCGCGCAGTTGGTGCTGGCGGACGAAATCAACCGCGCCTCGCCCAAGGCGCAGAGCGCGCTGCTGGAGGCGATGGAGGAACATCAGGTCACGCTCGACGGACAATCGATGGCGTTGCCGGAGCCGTTCTTTGTCATCGCCACACAAAATCCTCAGGATCAGGTCGGCACATTTCCCCTGCCCGAATCGCAATTGGATCGATTTCTGATGCGCGTGCATCTGGGCTACCCGGCCGCTGCGGCAGAGCGCGAATTGTTGAGCGGCGTCGATCGGCGCGATCTGGTGAAAGCGCTGCAGACGATTACCACGCCTGAGAGCCTGCGCCAGCTGCAGCAAAGCGTGCAGGAGATCCATGTCTCCCCTGCGCTTCTGGACTATGTGCAGGCCCTCGTGGCGCACACTCGCCGCGCCCCGGGCTTGAATGCCGGGCTGTCGCCGCGGGCGGCGATCGGACTGCTGCGCGCGGCGCGGGCATGGGCCTTGATCCATGGCCGAAATGCGGTTATTCCCGAGCATGTGCAGGCGATATTTCCGTCGGTGGTCGAACATCGGGTGCGTCAGCGCAGCAGCGATGCCATCGCGGTCACCCGCCTGCTCGAGGCCGTGCCGGTTCCTTAAACGTTTTAGGATCGAAACCCTTGGTCAGCTTGCGCCAAGCAGCGGTCAATCAACTCCGGGCGCGAGTCATTCGCCGCCATGGCCGCGACAGCCTGCCGATCAGCATCAATCGGCGCCGTATCTATATTCTCCCGACGCGCTTCGGCTTCATGCTGGGCGCGATTCTTGCTGCTATGCTCATCGCGGGCCTCAATTACAACAGCAACCTGGCACTGGCCTTTGCATTTTTGATGTCGAGCATGGCTCTGGTGACCATGCATCACTGCAACCGCAACATGCTGCGGCTGTCCGTCGATGCAACCACCGAGGTCGATGCCTTCGCCGGACGCGAAGCGATGCTCGAGTTCGAACTGCGCAATGGCACCAGCGTCGATCGGCGCGACATCGAGGTTCGCTGCATGAGCGGCGCGGGGATGGGCAGCGTGGCCGCCGGGGAGAGTGCGACCATCGAGGTGATCGCTCCCGTGACGGAGCGCGGCGTGACGCGGATCGGCCAGTTCGAGCTGCGCACCCGCTATCCCTTTGGCTGGTTTTACTCTTGGACCTATGTACAGGGCTCCATCACGGTCTACGTCGCCCCGGCGCCCATCGGCAGTCGCGCCCTGCCGTCAGGATCGGCGCAGGGCGCCGGTTCCCACTCCGAGGCGCGCGGCGATGAAGATTTCTCGGGCCTGCGGGCCTACCAGCCGGGCGTGCCGCTCAAACACATGGCGTGGAAGGTACTGGCGCGCGGCGGTGAACCGGTGGTGCGCAGTTACTCGAGCTTGGCGGCACAGCCGGAATGGTTGAACTGGTCCATGCTGGAAGGTCTGGACACGGAGTCGCGCCTATCGCAGCTCTGTCTCTGGGTGCTGGAAAGCGATGCGGCGCAGCGGCCCTACGGGCTGCGTCTTCCCGGCAGGGAGCTGGCGCCCTCCGGAGGTGCAGCGCATCGATTCGCCTGTCTGCGGGCGCTGGCCGCCTTCGGTGTCGTTGAAAAATGATCACCGACCGGGTCACGTATGAACAGCTCTTGGGCATCTCGGGGTGCTTGGGTCTGGCGCTGCTCGCGCACATCACCACTCTGCCGTTGTGGGTGCCGGCGATCGTGGTGGCCTGCGGCCTGATTCGCTTGGGACTGGCTCGCGGCGGACGCGGCGCGCCTCCAGGCAGTGTGCTCGTGACGGTCGCGGTGTTGGTGGTACCGCTATTGTTGGTGCGCTTCCACACTTTCAACGGCCTGGTCGGCAGGAACCGCGCTGCTCTCCGTGACGGCAGGCCTCAAATTGCTGGAAACGAAAACCCGGCGCGACATCTACATCATCACCTTGATCATTTATTTCGTGAGTCTGGCCGCGCTCCTGGAGGGCGACTCCTTCTGGCTGCTGGCCTATTTGATCGGAGTTTGCTGGCTCACCACCGCAACCTTGCTGCGGCTGACCAGCAGCGGATCCGCGCCGGGTTGGCGCCGCAGTTTGCGTTACGCCGGACGCGTTCTGGCGCAAGCCCTGCCGCTCGCACTGGTGTTCTGGTTGCTGTTCCCGCGGTTCGCAGGGCCGCTTTGGCATATCCCCAATGATTCGCAAACCGCCGCATCGGGCCTGAGCGACACCATGAGCCCGGGCGACATCACACAATTGGCCCTGTCCGATGAGGTGGCATTCCGCGTGCGCTTCGAGGCCGCGGCGCCGCCGAACCGCGAACGCTATTGGCGCGGGCCCGTGCTCGATGTGTTCGACGGCCATACCTGGTCGCGAACACCCTCATCCCAACGCGCACCGGTGTTAAAGCCCTTGGGACCCGGTTACAAATACACCGTCATGATGGAGCCGCATCGGCATCATTGGATTTTCATGCTCGACTGGCCCAGCAGTTGGAATCTTCCCCGCGCGGAGCTCGACGGCAACTACACCCTGATCCAGAGCGAGCCTTTGTCGCGCGCCGTCGACGTGGTGGGCACCTCGTACACGGAAGTTCAATCCATCGCACCCCTGAGCACCCGGACCCGCAGCCGCGATCTCAGGCTGCCGGGCAATCGCAACCCCCGCACCGAGGCATTGGCGCGCGAGCTGCGCAGCGCGCACGCCGACGATATGGAATTCGTGCAGGCGGTGCTGGCGATGTTCAGGCAACAGCCCTTCTTCTACACCTTGAACCCGCCGAAGTTGTCGGACGATTCGGTCGATGAATTTCTATTCAATACGAAGCGCGGCTTTTGCGGCCACTATGCCTCGGCGTTTGCGGCCCTGGCGAGAGCCGCAGGCATACCCGCGCGGGTGGTCACCGGCTATCAGGGCGGAACGCTGAACCCCTACGGCGACTATTGGATTCTGCGGCAAAGCGATGCCCATGCCTGGACCGAGGTGTGGATCGACGGGCGCGGCTGGGTGCGAGTCGATCCGACCGCGGCGATCGCACCGGAGCGGGTCGAGCGCGGTCTGGCCGATGTCGCCGGTACCGACGAAGCGACGGCGAGCGCCTGGCAGAACAGAACGCGCTGGTTCTCCGGCATGCGGCTGCGTTTCGACATGGTCAAGGAAATGTGGCGCGAGCGCATTTTGGATTTCGATCAGGATTCGCAGCGCAAGCTGCTCGAGTTCTTCAAGGTTCCCGAGCCGGACGGCCAGAAACTCGTCATGGCGTTGGCCGCCGCCATGGCGCTGGTATTGGGTTGGCTGACCTGGCAGGTGCGCCGCGAACTGGCGCCGCGCGCCAAAGATGAGACCGCCCGCGCCTATGCGCGGCTGTGCGCAAAACTTGCGGCAGCGGGGATTGCGCGCCTGCAGCATGAGGGACCCGAAGACTACGCGCTCCGCGTGGCGCGATTGCGGCCGGACCTGGCCGGCGCCGTGACGAATTTATGCCGGCAGTACTCGTTTCTGCGCTACGCCGCACCCGCAACGAGCCTCACCTTGGGCCAGTTCCAGACGGCGGTGCGCGCGTTCCGGCCGAAGGCATCAAGCGAACCCGCCCGCCGCGGCGCCTAGGCCGCCTGCGGCGCCGCGCCTACGCCGCCAGGTTCTCGCGCGTCTTCAGGAATCTTATTTCCGGCCAGCGTTCCTCGGTCAGTCCCAGATTCACCCGGGTGGGCGCGAGGTATACCAATTCCCCGGCATGATCGATCGCCAGGTTGTCGTAGGCTTTGACGCGAAACTCGGCCAAGCGCTTCTCGTCCTGAGTGCTGACCCAGCGCGCCACCGCCACATTGATCGGCTCGAATACGCATTGCACGCCGTATTCATCCTGCAAACGAAATGCCACCACCTCGAACTGCAGCTGGCCGATCGCGCCCAGGATCAGATCGTTGTTGCGCAGCGGTTTGAACAGCTGCGTGGCGCCCTCTTCGCAGAGTTGCGATAACCCCTTCTGCAGCGCCTTCATGCGCAGCGGATCCTTGAGCACCGCGCGCCGGAAGATCTCGGGCGCAAAGTTGGGGACGCCGGTGAAGGTGAGATTTTCGCCTTCGCTGAAGCTGTCGCCGATATTGATGCTGCCGTGATTGTGCAGGCCGATGATATCGCCTGCGTAGGCCTCCTCGGCCTGACTGCGATCAGCGGCGAGAAAGGTGAGCGCATCGGCAATACGCACGTCCTTGTCCAGGCGTACATGATGCAGGCGCATGCCGCGCGCGTAGCGGCCCGAACACAGCCGCATGAAGGCAATGCGGTCGCGGTGACCCGGATCCATGTTGGCCTGAATCTTGAACACAAAACCGGTGAGCTTGTCCTCTTCCGCGCTCACCGGGCGCTGCAGCGTCGGCCGCGGCAGCGGCGGCGGCGAGTGCGCGACAAACGAGGACAGCAGTTCGCGAACGCCGAAATTGTTGACCGCCGAACCGAAGAACACCGGGGTCTGTTTCGCCGCAAGGTAACGCTCGAGGTCAAACTGCGGGCTGGCGCCGCGGACCAGTTCCACCTCCTCGAGAAACTGCTGGTAGCGATCGCCCAAGAATTCGCGCGCCTCATCGCTGCCGATGCCGGAGATGGTCTGGTGCGTGCCGACGCGGCCTTTCTCCACCGGCACGTACACATAGATCATGTCCTCGATCAAATGATAGACGCCGAGCAGATCCCGGCCCATGCCGATCGGCCAGGTGATCGGCGCGCATTGAATCTTCAGCACGCTCTCGATCTCATCCAGCAGTTCAATCGGCGCACGGCCGTCGCGGTCCAGCTTGTTGACGAAAGTCATGATGGGCGTATCGCGCAGGCGGGTCACCTCCATCAGCTTGATGGTGCGCTCCTCGACGCCCTTGGCGCAGTCGATGACCATCAAGGCGGAGTCGACCGCCGTCAGGGTACGATACGTGTCCTCGGAAAAGTCTTCGTGCCCCGGCGTGTCCAGCAGATTGACGATGCAGCCATCGAAGGGAAACTGCATCACCGAAGAAGTTACCGAGATGCCGCGTTGCTGTTCCAGGCGCATCCAATCGGAGGTGGCGTGACGTGTGGCCTTGCGCCCCTTGACGGTACCGGCCATCTGGATCGCGCCGCCGAACAGCAGCAGCTTTTCGGTCAGCGTGGTCTTGCCCGCGTCGGGGTGGGAGATGATGGCAAAAGTTCTTCTTCTGCGGATTTCCTCGGCCAATGAGCCATTCGGCATGATGCTTAGGCGTTCCTCTTCAAGCTGCGTCGTTCAAGAGCGTGCGCATTGTAGAGGAAACCGGCGGATGTTTAATTAGATTAATAATGTCTGATAAACAATTGAAATTAAACAACAAAATATAGGCTCAATGCGGCCAGCGCGCACGCCTGACGGAAGCGCCGACTATTTCTGACTGAGGGCGCGGCGCAGAACCGCGGCATCCTCGCGGCCCACGCTCGCTTGGTAATAGCCGCGCCGGATGCCGACTTGCTCGAAGCCCAGGGAGTGATACAGACGCGCGGCCGCGACGTTCGACGGCCGCACCTCGAGAAACGCCTCGCTCATGCCGGCGGCGCGTGCCCTTTCCAACAGGTACAGCATCATCTTGCGGGCAAAGCCGCGCGCACGATATTCATCGCGTATGCACACATTCAAGATATGCGCCTCGCCCGCCCCAACCGACATGATGCCGTAGCCGCCCACATCGGCCGCCACATCGATGATGCGGCAGACATAGCCGACGCGCAGACAGTCGCGGAAAATCCCCTCGCTCCAGGGGAATTGATAGGCCACCTTTTCGATGGCCGCGACCACGGGAATGTCGAGTTCGTGCATGGGCCGAACCTCGACCGTCGCCAGTTCTTCGATCTTGACGCTAGACACGGGCGATCACGTCCCGCGCAAATTTAAGGTCTTCCCAGGCCTTGCGTTTTTCGGTCGGCGTGCGCAAAAGGTAAGCGGGATGATAGGTCACCACCAGCGGCACCTGGGACAGACCAAAGCGATGCACCTGCTGGCGCAGGGCGCCCAGTGTTTTTTCGGTGCGAAGCAAATTCTGCGCCGCGATGCGTCCCACAACCAGCATGATCTTAGGTTTCAATAGCGCTATCTGCCGTTCCAAATAGGGCAAACACTCGGCGGCTTCGGTTGGGTTCGGATCTCGATTACCGGGCGGCCGGCATTTCAAAACATTGGCAATGTATACCTGTTCCCGCGCCAATCCTATGGCGAGCAGCATGGAATTGAGGAGTTGTCCTGCGCGGCCTACGAACGGCTCGCCCCGGCGATCTTCCTCTGCGCCGGGCGCCTCGCCCACGATGAGCCAGTCGGCGTGCGGATTGCCGACGCCAAACACGGTTTGAGTTCGAGTCGCACTCAAGCTGCAACGCGTGCACGCCGCCACGCGCGCCCGCAGTTCGTCCCAATCCGCGCCGCTCTCGCGCCCGGCCGACCGTTCACGCGCGGCTGCAGGATCGGGAGCGGCCGGCGGCGCGCAAGACCCGGCCTTGCCGCGCAAGGTCCAGGATTTTAAGCCCAGCGCAGCCAGGTATTCGCGGCGCAGCGGGCTATTCATGCGGGATGGCGGCCGGCCGGCTTCTGCGCCGCAATTTGCGATACACCCACAGGGACGGAGCGGACATGGCATACAGGCCGAAAACCACCAACAAGCTGGTCGGCAGGTGCAGGAAAATTAAAATAAATGCGAGGGGCACGAGCACGATGTATGTGAAGCGAATCTTGGCGCCGGGGTTCACGTATTTGAAGCTGTTGAATGCGAAGCGGCTGATCATCAGCGCCCCGGCGATTGCGATTACGAAGAACGCCAGGATCAAGCCCGGTAATCCGATATTGATTTGATCGCTGACCAGCCAGACGAGCGCCGCAACAATGGCCGCCGCAGCCGGGCTCGGCAGTCCTTCGAAGTAATGTTTGTCCTGAGTGGCGGCGCGCGAGTTGAACCGCGCGAGACGCAGCGCCGCCGCCGCGGCATAAAAGAAACAGACCAGCCAGCCCACCCGGCGCCACAATGGACCGTACTCGGCAATGCGCGCGACACCCCATTGGTAGGTGACAATGGCGGGTGCGACGCCGAAGGACACCATGTCGGAGAGGCTGTCGTATTCCTTGCCGAAGGCGCTCGCGGTATTGGTCCAGCGCGCGACGCGCCCGTCCAAGAAGTCGAAAAACATCGCGACGAACACCGCGATGCCGGCGTACTCAAATCTTAGGTCGATTGCGGCCACGATGGCATAAAACCCGGCGAAAAGCGCGCCGGTGGTGAGAAGATTCGGGAGCCAATAAACTCCGCGCCGCCGTGCTGGTGAGTCGTCGTCGTCGCCCATTGGCCGCCATAATACCAGGGGGCCTCATGTAAGATATGCGGCCATGCGCTTATCCCAATACCCGATTTCCACCCTCAAAGAGGTGCCCGGCGACGCGGAAGTCGTAAGCCACCAGCTCATGCTGCGCGCCGGTCTGATCCGCCGCCTGGCAGCCGGCCTGTACGTTTGGCTGCCGATGGGCCTTCGAACCTTGAAGAAGGTGGAGCAGATCGTGCGCGAGGAAATGAATCGCGCCGGCGCGCTGGAAATGTGCATGCCCACCATCCAGCCCGCCGAGCTGTGGATTGAATCGGGCCGCTGGAGCAAGTACGGACCGGAGCTGCTGCGTCTCAAGGACCGTCACGACCGCGAGTTCCTGTACGGACCGACCCACGAGGAAGTCATCACCGACATCGCGCGCCGCGAGCTGCGCAGCTACAAGCAGCTACCGGTCAATTTCTATCAGATTCAATCCAAATTCCGCGACGAGATCCGGCCGCGCTTCGGCGTCATGCGCGCGCGCGAATTTCTGATGAAGGACGCCTACTCGTTTGACACGGACGAGGCGGGCTTGGCCGAAAGTTACCGTCGCATGTACGACGCGTATTCGCGTATTTTTACGCGAATGGGACTCAAGTTCAGGGCTGTGCAAGCCGACGGCGGCAGCATCGGCGGCGATACCTCACAGGAATTTCACGTCCTTGCAGACTCTGGCGAGGATGCCATCGCGTTCTCCGACGGCGATGATTACGCCGCCAATTTGGAAACAGCGGCCACCGTCGCGCCGACGGCGCCGCGTGCGCCCGCCTCTGAGGCGCTGAGCAAAGTCGCAACGCCGAAGGCACGCACCATTGCCGAGGTCAGCGCACTGCTGGGCGTGACGCCGGCGCGCTGCGTCAAAACGCTGCTGGTGGACGGCGCCGACGGCGGGCTGGTCGCGCTCGTTGTGCGCGGCGATCATGAACTCAATGCCGTGAAGTCCCAGAAACTCGCTGGCGTGGCGAACCCGCTCAAGATGGCGAGCGCTGAACGAATCAGATCGGCCGCGGGTGCCGAGCCGGGTTTCATCGGTCCGATTGGCTTCAAGGGCCGCATTTACGTGGACCATGCCGCGGCCCATCTGGCGGATTTCGTGTGCGGCGCCAACGAAAAGGATATGCACTACCGCGGGGTCAATTGGGGGCGCGATCTGCCCGATCAGCCCTCGGTCGATATCCGCAATGTCCAGGCGGGCGATCCCAGCCCGAACGGGCGCGGCAAACTGCAGGTTGCCCGCGGCATCGAGGTGGGACACATATTCCAGCTGGGACAGCTCTACAGCGCGGCCATGAAAGCCAGCGTGCTCGATGAACAGGGCAAGGCCCTGACCATGTACATGGGCTGCTACGGCATTGGCGTGACCCGTGTGGTGGCCGCGGCGATCGAGCAGAACCATGATGCCAACGGCATTTTATGGCCCGCGGCGATTGCACCGTTTCAAGTGGTGCTGGTGCCCATCAACTATCAAAAATCCGCCAAGGTTCAAGAGACGGCCGATGCCCTGTATCGGGACTTCAACGCCGCGGGCATCGATGTGCTGCTGGATGACCGCGATGCGCGGCCCGGCGTCAAATTCGCCGATTCCGAGCTTTTAGGGATTCCCCACCGCATCGTGATCGGCGAACGCTCCCTGGCCGCCGGAAATCTCGAATATCGTGATCGGCGCGAGACCGAATCGACGGAAATCTCCGCCGCCGATCCGGTAGGCTATATTCGACATAAGTTAAATAGCTGAGGGTGCTCCATGCGGTATCCCTGCGCGGTGCTGCTCGCGCTGATCATCTCGTTTGCCCTGCCCGGCGCATCGCGCGCCGATCAGCAGCGCGACCCGGAGCTCAAGGAGCTGCTGCAGAAAATCATCGGCAGCACCGATTGCTTCACCGACAAGTACGAATCGGAAGTTTGGTACAAGTCCATGGAACCGCGCCTCGCGCAGTTCGTACCCACGCACGAGGAACGCGTTGAGATCTTGAATCACGTGTACTGCGAGGCGAAGCGGGATCCGAGTATGCAGATCCCGCCCGATTTGGTGCTGGCGCTCATGGAAGTGGAAAGCCGCTTCGATCGCTGGGCCGTCTCGCCCGCCGGCGCGGTCGGCCTCATGCAGGTGATGCCCTTCTGGCCGCGCGAGTTGGGCGTTTCGAATCAACTGGTGAAAATCGCTCCGAACATCCGCATGGGCTGCGAAATTCTGCGCTACTACCTGCGCGTCGAGCATCACAATTGGGCGGCTGCACTCGCCCGCTACAACGGCAGCGTGGGCCATAACAAGTATCCGGCGCTGGTGATGCAGCGCTGGCAACGCGCCTGGCGCTTCTAAAATACTTCGAAGCCGGCGGGTACTTCGTCTTTTCTGTCGGCGGCGTCGCTTTCATGGACTGCTTCGACGCGCGCCTGCACAGGTCCTCGCTGCAGCCATTCGTGCATCGCTTGCACCGCGATGATGCTGCCTTGCGCCAGCACTTCGACGGATCCGTCGGGCAGGTTGCGCGCCAAGCCCCGGATGTTCAGGCGTTTGGCCTCGATTCGCGCGCTGTGCCGGAAAAACACGCCCTGCACCTTGCCAATCACCAGGAAACGCCGGATGACCTCATCCATGCCGGGCGGCAATCAGTGGGAAGCGGGAGCGGCGGTCTCGGCGTGCTGCGCGTTGGCCAGCGCGGCGGCAGCATGGTGCTTGGCCTGCAATGCGGCCAGACGCGCCCGTGCGTATTCCTGCGCCTGCAGGTGCGCTTCCGCCCTGGCAATGGCCGCCTGCGCCGCATCGTATTCCGGGGACGTGCCCCGGGTTGCGCCCGCGGCCGCAGCGGCCACGATTGCCTGCCGCGCGTCGCTCATTTCCTGCACGGGCGGTCCCATTCTGCAGCCGAACAGACAGACGACAACGACCAGAACAACAATGAGCCGGGACATAGAGTTGTTCGACACTAGCAATAGCCACCAAGGCCGTCAAACAAGCGCCGTTATACAATATGCATCTTGACCCGACTTAATGCGTTGCGCCGACGCTGCACGCGCGCATTCTCACGTGATTTCCACGGAAGACCATCGATGAATGAAGTACTGGTTTTGTATTATTCGCGCCAAGGAAGCACCGCTGCCCTGGCGCGGCAAATCTGCCGCGGCGTCGAGGCCGTGCCAGGAATGCAGGCGCGTTTGCGCACGGTTGCGCCGGTCAGCGCCACCACTCAGCGGCTCGATCCGGCGGTGCCGGACGAGGGTCCGCCCTACGCCACGCATGATGATCTGATGGAATGCTGCGGCCTCATTCTCGGCAGCCCGACCCGATTTGGAAACATGGCGGCTCCGGTCAAGCATTTTTTGGACGGCACCGGCGCGTTGTGGCTGTCGGGGGCCTTGGCGGGCAAGCCTGCCGGCGTTTTTACCTCGACTCAAACGCTGCACGGCGGGCAGGAGTCGACGCTGCTGTCGATGATGGTGCCGCTGCTTCACCATGGCATGTACTTGGTGGGACTGCCCTTCACAGAGGCCGGGTTGTCGGACACCCGCAGCGGCGGCACGCCGTATGGCGCGAGCCACGTCGCGGCGCTCACGGCGCATGGCGAACTTTCTGAACACGAGAGCGCCCTCGCGCGCGCCTTGGGCACGCGTGTTGCATTTCTCGCGGACCGGCTCGCCACCCGCCCATGAGCACGGCATCGACTGCGCGTGCACTGACGATCTGGCTGTGGGTCGCTGTCACTTTAAGCCTGCTGGCTTGGACCTTCGCCGGCTATTCCTGGCTGCTATGCGTCATTGCCGTCGTGCCCCTGCTCGTGCCTCTCAATGGCCTGGCGCGCGGAAGGCGCTACACCTACGCCTGGGCGACGCTGTTTGCCATTCCCTATCTGGCGTTTGCCGTCACCGAACTGTTGGTTAATCCGCAGGCGCGTTGGGTCGCGGGCTTGAGCCTGCTGCTGGTGTTCGGCTGGTTCTGCACTATGATTTTATTTTTGCGTGCTTCTCGAGTTCGTCGCGAATAAAGGGAATTGTCAGGCGCCGCTGCTCCACCATCGAGGCTTCGTCCAGCGCGTCGAGAAGGTCGAAAAGCGAGGGCAGATCGCGCGGCATGCGCTTCAACAAATACTCCGACGTTTCACGGGGCAGTTGCAGACCGCGTTGCGCCGCGCGCCGCGACAACGCCTCGATGCGTCCCTCGTCGTCGAGCTCGTGCAGCTGGTAGACGACGCACGCCGCAGCCCGGGAGCGCCAGTCATCGAGAACCCAGGGCGCCTGGCGGGGCGCCACGGAGGCCGCGAATATCAGACGGCTGCGCAATTCCGCGGCTTCATTGAAGAGACGGAACAGGGCCCGCTCCCAGTCCGGATCGCCTGCGACCTGGTCAACATCATCGATGCATAGCACGCGCACTGCGTTCGTACCCCGCGAGCGCTTCCGGCGGCAATCCGAATGAGCGGCGCAGCGGAAAATACGCGGCCGCCTCGCCCGCCGCCGCACACGCGGCCTGCAGCAAATGGGTTTTGCCCGATCCCGGCACACCCCACAGCCACACCGGCAGCACGCTCGGCGAGCGCAGGGCCACCAGGATCTCCGAATTCCTGCCCGGCGCAAAGCTCTCGAAAACCGCGCCTGCCCGCAGCCGCACCGCCAACGCGAGCTGCTTCATGCCGCGGCCGCCCGCCGGCCATACACCAGGACATAGTCGATGCCGCTCACGGCGACGGTCGCAAACACCAGCGCTCCCAGCCAGGTGATCACCCATTCGGGCGGCAGCGCAAATTTCGCGCGGCACACGACCATCAATATGAACCCCGCCTGACACAGCGTGTTGATCTTGCTGATCAGGGAGGGATGTGCGGTCAGCGGTCCGATGATGATGCGGTACGCCGCCGCTCCCGCCACGATGATGACATCGCGCGCCACCGCGGCAGCCATCAGCCAGAGCGGCACCAGCTTCATGAAGCTCAAGGTGACGAACACCGTGACCAAGAGCGCCTTGTCGGCGATCGGATCCAGCACCGCGCCCAGCTCGCTTTGCCAGCCGAATCGCTTGGCAAGAAAGCCATCGGCGGCGTCCGACAAGGCCGCGACCGCGAACAGCAGGATGGAGAGTTCCAGCCGCTGGTCGGCGAGCGCCAGTGCAATGGGCACGACCAGCAAAATCCGGAAGGCACTGATGATGTTCGGTATGTGGCGCACGGACCGAAATTGGGAGCCTGTCTGAAAAATTCCGTTAGCGGTGCAGTTGGAAGCGCTGAATCCCATTCTCGCCGGCGGCAACCGGCTGCAACCGGCCATTCAACGACAGCGCACGCTGCAATGAGTCGAGGCCGCCGCGCGTCGACAGCCGGAATCGGACTGTGTCTCCCGACAGAGACTCCACGCTCACGTGCGAGATGAATGTGAGCGATTCCAGATAGCTTTCAACACTCGCATAGTCGCGTAGATCGTTGAGTCCGCTCACTTCAATGTCCACCGGCACCACCGCGCCGCTCGCGGCGAACATTCCCGCGTACAAGTCGGCGGCGCGATTCACCCCTTCCAGGGTGCCGGAGTATTCGCTGCTGCGATCCTGAAACAAATGCGTCCAACGCACATTGGCGTTCGCGCTTGCGCTGCTCGCTCGTCCGATGAGCACGCCATCGCTGCCCATGCGCCGGCCAATTTCCGCGAGGGTGGAGGGCGAACCGCCGCTCACCGCGGAATAGTCGATGTGGAACTTCTGCAGCTCCGCGCCGCTGGGCCACACCAGCGGCAAGCCGCGCGCCGCGGCGGCCGCGTCAATCGCCAGCTTGAGATCGGAGGTATCATCGGTGGTCACGACGCTGCCGCTTTGCGCGCCGGTTTGCACGCCCAACAGCACCAAAGTCGTCGGCCGCTCGTGCCCCCACAAGGGCTGCCCGTTCTGCGTCAGCCACCGCTCGATGGCTGGACCGTCGAAGGACACCCACACTTGGGCGTCGGGCGCAGCACGATACTGCTGCACGTAGCGCCGCGCATTGCTGACCAATGGGCTCAAGCCGGGGTCCTCATCCGCATTACGACGCCCCGTGACGCGAATCAGCACCGTCTTCATTGCAGTTTGGAAGGCGGCCGTGTAGGCCGCATCGGAGCGGTCGGCGAGGGGCGCCGTCGCCTGATACATCTCCGCGCGCGTGATCCCTGAGGCCGCCCCGCTTAAGGCAACGCTGGCGATGCAGAACCAGAGGATAGAAAAGCGCCGCAAGTACTGTTCCATGGTGTTGTAAAATACCACAGCTGAAGCGCCCGCCGCTTTGGCGCCAGCCCGACATGAAGGATCCTTTAATGACTGAACGAGCGCCCGTGACCTATCGCGACGCCGGGGTCGATATTGACGCCGGCGACGAACTTGTCGAGCGAATCAAGCCGCGGGTGAAGCGCTCGATGAGGCCGGAGGTGCTCGGGGGCATCGGCGGCTTTGGCGCTTTGGTCGAGGTGCCGTTGGACCGCTATCGCAAACCGGTGCTGGTGTCGGGCACCGATGGCGTCGGCACTAAACTGCGCCTGGCCATCGACCATCAGCGGCACGACGGCGTGGGCATCGACCTGGTCGCCATGTGCGTCAACGACGTCATCGTGCAGGGCGCCGAGCCGCTGTTCTTCCTGGACTATTACGCCAGCGGAAAGCTCGATGTCGGCGTCGGCGAACGCGTCATCGCAGGCATTGTCGAGGGTTGTGTGCAAGCCGGCTGCGCGCTGGTCGGCGGAGAAACCGCCGAAATGCCCGGCATGTATCATGGTGCGGATTACGATCTCGCGGGCTTCTGCGTCGGCGTGGTCGAGAAGGACGCCATCATTGACGGCTCGAAGACCCGCGCCGGCGACACCGTGCTGGGGCTGCCCTCCTCCGGCCCGCATTCCAATGGATTTTCCCTGATCCGCAAAATCCTGCAGCTCAGCAGTGCGGACCTTCAGACCGATCTACAGGGCGTCAGTCTCATTGATCGTCTGATGGCACCGACGCGCATCTACGTCAAGCCGCTGCTTAAGCTGATGCGCGAGGTGGCGCCGCATGGCCTGTCGCACATCACCGGCGGCGGCCTGGTCGACAACATTCCGCGGGTGCTGCCCGACGGCCTGGAAGTCGTGCTTCAGCGCAGCGCGTGGCCGCGTGCGGCGGTATTTGAGTGGCTGCAGCAGCAGGGTAAAATCGCCGATGCGGAGATGTATCGCGTGTTCAATTGCGGAATCGGCATGACCGTTCACGTCTCGGCGAGCGATGCGCAACGCGCGATCGGCATTTTGCGTGCGGCCGGCCAGGAGGCGCTCGTGATCGGCGAGGTTCGGGCGGGAACTCGCGGCGTCGTCATCGCTTGAGCGGCAATCCGCGGCAGCCCGTCGTCATCCTGATATCGGGACGCGGCAGCAATATGCGGGCGCTCGTCGAGCGCAGCCGCGCGGCTGATGCCGCCTATACCGTGGCGTCGGTGATTTCCGACAGAGCCGATGCCGAGGGACTCAAGGTGGCGCGAGACTTGGGTGTCGAGGCACAAGCGCTGCCTCGGCCGAAGGGCAGCGACCGGGCCGGCTATGATCGCGCGCTGGCCGCGGCGATCACCGAATATTCACCGTCGCTGATCGCGCTGGCTGGATTCATGCGCATTCTGTCCGGGGAGTTCGTCGAGCGGTTTGCGGGAAGGATTTTGAACATTCATCCCTCCTTGCTGCCCAAGTACGCGGGCCTCCATACGCATCGGCGCGTGCTGGAGGCCCGCGAGGCCGAGCATGGCGTCACGGTGCACTTTGTCACCGAGCAACTCGATGGCGGCCCGCCGGTGCTGCAGGCGCGTGTGCCGATTTTGCCGAACGATACGGAAGCCGCCTTGAGTCAACGCGTGCTCATTCAGGAACACATTATTTATCCGCTGGCCGTCAATTGGTTCTGTCAGGGGCGATTGCGCTGCGAAGCCGGCGAGGCCCGCCTGGATGGCCGGCCATTGAGCGAACCGGTGCAGATCGGCGACCTGCCGGAGGTTCCTTCATGAAGATGTTCGCGGCCGCGTTGCTCCTCGCCGTGATGGCATCCGCCGAGGCGTCGGCGCAATCGCCGGGCGAAACCGGAGTCACGCCGTTCGTCGCGCACTACCTGGCAGACTGGAAGGGCATCAGCGTGGGGACCAGCGAGATCGAGCTGACGCGCGGCGCCGAACCCGGACAATTCCTCTACACCTGGACCATCACGGCGCACGGCATCTTTCGCATCGCGTATCGCGATGATCTGGTGCAGAAGAGCTGGTTGCATGTCATCGGCGATCACGTGCGACCGGACAAGTACTTCGGCAAGGAAGGCTCTAAAACGGTCGAGCTGAATTTCGACTGGCACGACAAGCGCGCGACCGGCGTGTCGGAAACCAAACCGGTGGACATCAAACTTCCCGAAGGGGCCCAAGATGTCATGTCCATTCAGGTCGAAGTAATGCTCGACCTGAAGAATGGCAAGTTACCGAAGATCTTCCCCATCATCGACAAGGATCAGTTGAAGGAATTCAACTACACGCAGGAAGGCAGCGCCAGAATCCGCACCGCCCTCGGCGAGCTTGACACCGTCATCGTCACCAGCCAGCGTGCCGGCAATAGCCGCATCCTGCGGATGTGGTTTGCGCCCTCGCTGGGATTCGTGCCCGTGCAGGCGGAGCGCAGCCGCGACGGCAAGGTTGAGATCGCCATGCGGATCAAGAGCGTCGATCACCTGGTCCCGGTCGAGCCGCGCCTCAAGCCTTAAGTTTTCGGCAGCGTCACTCCGCGCTGGCCTTGGTACTTGCCGCCGCGGTCCTTGTACGAGGTTTCGCAAACCTCGTCGGATTCGAAGAACAGCATTTGCGCCACGCCCTCGTTGGCGTAGATCTTCGCGGGCAGCGGCGTGGTGTTGGAAAATTCCAGCGTCACGTGGCCCTCCCATTCGGGCTCCAAAGGCGTTACGTTCACTATAATTCCGCACCTTGCGTACGTCGAATTGTGAACGATGAGATCGTTCGCCACGAAGTTGTGCAGCGTCGGCACGGAAATATCGAACACTTCCTCTTCACCTGCAGATTCGATGCTTTCGACGACATCCCACATCGGGCCGTCGATAAGAGGACTGACATATCGATCCCCTGTCGCCAGCGCCACTTGCGCCGCGGCCCAGAACGGTACCGACTGTGTTGGTTGCGTATGAATACTGATCGATTTCAATGTGACACCACCCACGCGCGCCGCCATGCCGATCATGGGCCAAGCCTCCGCCGGCAAGGTGTCGAAGTTGCTTCGACGGCGGGGCTGCGCTCGAATCATCGGCAGCACTTCAACGTCAAGTCTCTGTTGCTTCACGGAGCCCGGAGTGAAACCAATTCTCTCGGCAAAGCGGCGGATCTGATCTTTGTCCGTAATTTGGATTTTGCAAGCGCGCGTTCCGATGGTTGTGATTTTCTCGCGAATCAGCGAGAACACGCCGAATCGCAACAACAGATGGTGCACATCCTCGATCAGTCTTCGGGATTTCGAGTAATACTCGAGGAACACTCCCGCCTTCGAGTGGTACACGCTGCCATCGCCGCTAAACAGCGATTGAAGAAATAAGCGGACCGAATTTTCAGGCGCGGTGAATATGCTCTGCGGAACGAACTTCTCGCCCGCGCCGATATTCAATTCACATTCTTTCAGCCAGGCGTGCGCCCGGTTGCGCTCCTGAATGCCTCCTCGGCCTTGTCGATTGACGAGACGGTAGCCGTAATGCCCTTTGGATGTGACCTCACCCAGTCCGGAATCCGCCATGCAGGCTTTGAGCAAATCAACCATGGCCGGGTCGGCAGTGGTGTAGGTCGGGCTGTGCCCAGGCGTGTCGCACTGCCCTTCCGAGATCATCAGTCCCAGCAAACTCGCTTCCCAATCGGGAATGGGCGTCTTTCCAAAGGCCGGAATGTTGCGAGCGGCAGCGATGCGATCCCCCGGTCGCAAGTCGTTGAGCGCAACCCATCCATTCAACTTGAGGAAAGGGTGATTCGCGGTGGCGCGAATGCGCAAGCCGGCTCGGGTGCGCAGCTCAAAGACCTCTTTTTTGCCTTGTGGTATGAAGGCTGAGACCTTGGCAGGTTTGAGGCGCCAGGAATCGAGCGCAAGCGTGGACTTACCCCAGCGCATTTCTGTAATCGGCACGTACGCGCCCGTATCGGCGTCAACGACCCGGGTGTCGCCGGTGACGCACTTTCCCAGACATATGGTCAAAACGCTGCGCGGAATCCGAAAATATTCCACCGTGCTTGCCAGCGCGAACGAGTTCGGCGGAATGATGCACACCGGTCCCTTGAAATCGACGAAAGATTTCTCGTCGAAGTTCTTCGGGTCGACGATGGTCGAATTGATGTTGGTGAATATTTTGAAGTCTTCGGCGCAGCGCACGTCGTAGCCGTAGCTCGAGGTGCCGTATGAGACGATCTTGTGACCGTCCGCAACGCGCACCTGTTGCGAGGAAAACGGTTCTATCATGCCCTGCTCGGCGGCCATGCGTCTGATCCAGCGATCGCTCTTTATGCTCATTAAGTTGCTTCAACCGTAATTTTAGGAAATGCCCGGCTATAGTCTTTGTTCAATGTCGCCAAGCGCGCGGCCGTGCGGCGCGCCATCAAAAAGTAAGCCCGCGCGCGTTCGCTGTCCGGCTCCGCCACCACCGTCGGCACGCCGCCGTCGGCTTCCTCGCGGATGCGGATGTCCAGCGGCAACTCGCCCAGCAATTGCACCCCATACTGGGCGGCCATGCGCGCGCCGCCGCCGCTGCCGAAGACGTGCTCCACATGCCCGCACTGGGTGCAGATATGCACGCTCATGTTCTCCACCACGCCGAGCACCCGCACCTCGACTTTCTCGAACATCTTGAGGCCCTTGCGGGCGTCCAGCAGGGCGATATCCTGCGGCGTGGTCACGATCACGGCTCCGCTCACCGGAACGCGCTGCGCCAGGGTCAGTTGAATGTCGCCGGTTCCCGGCGGCATGTCGACCACCAAGTAATCCAGATCGCCCCAGGTGGTATCCCCCAGCAGCTGGTTCAGCGCGGAGGTCACCATGGGTCCGCGCCAGGCCATCGGTTGCTCAGGATCGATGAGAAAACCGATGGACATCACTTCGACGCCGTGTGCGCGCAGCGGCGCCATGTGTTTCCCATCGGTACTGACGGGCTTGGCGCCCGCCAGGCCCATCATCATCGGTTGGCTCGGGCCGTAAATATCGGCGTCCAACAAGCCCACCCTGGCGCCCTGCGCTGCCCAGGCGAGCGCCAAATTCGCCGCGGTGGTCGACTTTCCGACGCCACCCTTGCCCGAGGCGACCGCCACCACGTTCTTGACACTTGTTAACGGTTTGAGCGTGCGTTGCACCGCATGCGCGCTGATTTGCGCACTGAGTTTCAGCTCCAACCGCGCGGTCCCCAGAGCAGACCCAAGGTGCGAGCGCAGCGCCGCCTCCATTTCAGGGCCATAATCGGCACAGGGGAACCCCAATACGAGTTCGACTGCGACCACTTCGCCACGGACCGAGACCGACTTGACCGCCTTGGCGTCGCCCAAGGTTTGGCCCAGGTAGGGATCGGTGTAGGTGCTTAAGTTCTCGCGGATGACGTTTTCCGCGGCAGGAGGTTGATTCATAAGGATCCGCCGATTGTACCGCAGGCGGTTAAAACCGTGACGTATGGCATAATTCCAGATTGAGAATCAAGACCACGGAGGGCGCCTGAATTAAGGTAAGAATGGGCAACTCTCCGAGCTTAGGCGCCGAATGAGCTTATTCGCCAATTATCGTGCCGATCGGCTTATTGCCGAAGTTAAATCCAGCGGCAATCCAGCTAGCCCGCTGGCCTTGAAAGCATTGGAGAAGTTGATGGCGCTGGGATCCGACGCCATCGACCCCATCGTGGATGCGCTCGCCACCTCGGAAAAAAAAGAAACGACGGCGTATGTCGAGGTGCTTGCCCGGCTGATCGACTCCAAAACCCTGCCGGTTCTGCTCAAGACCATGTCGGAAGCCAACGGCCGCGCCATGTCGGGCATCGCGTGGGCGCTCTCGACCAGCAAGAATTATCCCGCGCACGCACTGCTTGACGCCCTGACCAAACCGGGGATGCCGAAGCAAGCCCTGCTCGATGTCATCACGGCGCAAAAAGCCCGCTACACGGTGCGCGAATTGCTGAACGCCGCCTACACGCAGGAGCCCAGCGAAAGAAACGGACTGTTCAAGATCATCGGGGAAATCGCGGACGAGTCCTCCGTGGATGATCTGCTCGCCAGGATCGAGGGCAAGGATCCGGTGGCGCGGCTGCACATCATCAATGTCCTGGCTCGCTTCAATCTGCCCAAGGTGCAGCAGGCGATTCAGAAGCAGCTCAAGGACAACAGCAAATTCATACGTTCGGCGGCGCTGTCCGCACTCGCCAAGATGGACGGTACGTTCGACATGCCTTTGTTGGTCGGCATGCTGCGCGATCCCGAGATCGAGGTGCAGAACAAGGCGGTGGACGTCGTCGTCAAAGCCAACCATCCGGAAACCATCAAGTACCTGGTGGATGTGCTCAAAGACGAGAACGAGTACGCGCGGCGCGCGGCGGTCGAGGTTCTGAACGTCGTCGGCACCTCGAAGTCGGTGAAGTACCTGCTCGAAGTGATCGCCGACAGCGATTGGTGGGTTCGCACCCGGGCGGCGGATGCCCTGGGTAAGATTGGCGGCCCGCGCGTGGTGGATGCAGTGCTCTCGCTCATCAAGGATGAGAATCAGGACATTCGGCGCGCGGCCATCGAGATTTTGAATCAGACCAAGGATGAGCGCGCCGTCGCGCAGCTCATCGAAGCCACCCGCGACCCGGATTGGTGGGTGAGCGAACGCGCCGTCGACGCGCTTGCCGAGATCGGCAGCACCAAGGCGCTGCCGCGCTTCATCGACATGCTGCAGGGTGAGGCCAAGTCCCTGCCGACCGTCATCCGTGCGATCGGCAAAATCGGCGATCAGCGCAGCCTCGAAAGCCTGCTGCCGTTGCTGAACCGGCCCGAAAACGAGATCAAGGTCGAGGCCATCTCGGCACTCGCAAAACTCGCGGATGAGCGCCGCGCCGACACCATCCGTGTGCGCTTGCAGGCGGTGACGACGAGCGCCGACGGCACGTTGAGCCAGGCGGTGGCCCGCGCCATGCAAGAGCTCGACAATCGCTTCTCGACGCAGCAGATCGCGGCGAACCAGCGCGCGGAAAAAATGCAGGAGCCCGCCAAGACCCTGCTCATCGACAATGCCTCACTGGCCAATGTCGTCAAGCAGGCGGAAGAAACGGCGGCTGCGGCCAAACTGGATATTGCGACCTTGAAACCCGGAGACGTCATCGAGGGCCGCTACAAGTTCATCGAAAAGATCGGCAAGGGCGCCTTCGGCACCGTGTTGCTGATGGAAGATACGGTGGTCGAGGAGCGATTGATTCTCAAATTCTTGAACCCCAACGTTTCCTCCGACGAGGAAATGATGAAACGCTTCGTGCATGAGCTGCGCTACAGCCGCAAGATCACCCATAAGAACGTGATCCGTATCTACGACTTCTTGTACATCCGCGGCAATTACGCCATCTCCATGGAATATTTTCCGTCGCACACCTTGGGCGGCGAAATCGTCAACGAGAAGCCGGTGGCGCTCAAGCGCGCCGTCAAGTTCGGCATCGACATCGCGACCGGCATGGCGGTGGCCCATCAGGCCGGCATCGTGCACCGCGATTTGAAACCGGCGAACGTGCTGATCGACAACGACTCGCTGCTGAAGATCGTCGACTTCGGCGTGGCGGCGGCGCAGAGCCAGGGCGACACCCAGCTCACCAAGACCGGCTATGTCATCGGCTCGCCCAAATACATGGCGCCCGAACAGATCCTGGGCAAAAAGGTCGACGAGCGGGCGGATATCTACAGTTTGGGCGTCATCATGTACGAAATGTTCGCCGGCGTGCCGCCCTACTCGCGCGGCGATCACATGTCCGTGATGTACCAGCACGTCCAGGGCAAGGCGCGCCAGCCCATCGAGATCAACAAAGAGTTGCCGGTTGAACTCAATAATCTCGTCATGAAGTGCATGTCGCTGGACAAGGCAAAACGCTCCCAAACCATGGACGAACTGCGCCTGGCCCTCGAGAAATTCCTCTAATAGCACTCTTTCGGGCTCAGGCCCGACAGGCTGCTAGTTGACGTACCTCACGTTTATGGGCGAATCACGCCCTAAACACTCGAAAAACCAATTGCTTACGGGTAGCCTTACGCGTTATGGCAAGAGTCGACGCGTTCCTCAAGTTGGGAGTGGCCCAGGGCTGCTCGGACCTGCATCTTGCCGTTGGGGTGCCGCCCATGCTGCGCATGCATGGGGACCTGATGCCGATCAAATTCCGCAATCTGGGCGATGCCGAGCTCGAGGCGTATATCACCGAGATTCTGACCCAATCGCAGCTCAAGGTCCTGCGCGAAGGCCACGATCTGGATTTCTCGTACGTGTCGACCGAAGGCGGCCGCTTCCGCGTGAATGTGTTTCGCAAGGAAACCGGCATCGGCGCCGCGTTTCGCTCGATCCCCACCACCATGCCCACCATGGACCAGCTGGGTCTGCCGCCGATCGTGAAGAAGCTGTGCGACTACCATCAGGGGATGATCCTGGTGACCGGTTCGACGGGTACCGGAAAGACCACGACGCTGGCCTCGATGATCGATTATCTCAATTCGACCCGGGCCCTCAACATCATCAGCCTCGAGGACCCGATCGAGTTCGTCCACCGCAGCAAGACCAGCCAGGTGATACAGCGCGAACTGGGCACGCATCTGCCATCCTTCGCCGAGGGCGTGCGCGCCGCCATGCGCGAAGATCCCGACGTGATCCTGGTCGGGGAAATGCGCGACGCCGAAACCATTTCCATGGCAATGACGGCCGCTGAAACCGGACACCTCGTGCTCGGCACCTTGCACACCACCAGCGCCACCAAGACCATCGACCGCATCATCGATGCGCTGCCGAATGATGAGCGCGAGCAGACCAAGACCTTTCTTGCCAACAGCCTCATCGCGGTCATCACGCAGATCCTGCTCAAGACCCCGGATCAGCGCGCTCGCAAAGCCGTGTGCGAGGTCATGGTGCTGACCAAGGCCATCGGCAAGCTCATCATGACCGACCAGACGCATCAGGTTCCCAGCCAGCTGCAAATGGGCAAGGAATACGGCATGCAGCTGCTGGATCAGGCCTTGCTCGCGGCGATCAACGCCAAGGAAGTGGATCCCGAGCACGCCTACACCTACGCATCCGACAAGCGACAGTTCCAGCGCTTCGTCACCGACATGTCCGGCGTGCCGCTCGCAGAACCGGCGACGCCGCCTTAAGGCTCCTTAAGACCATGCCGGCCATCGACGAGTTTTTGAACCAAATTCTCCAGGGCAACGGCTCGGACCTGCATTTTTTGGCGGGCGACGTCCCGCGCATCCGCCAATACGGCGAACTCAAGGCACTGCGGGAACAGCCTTTGAGCGCGGACACCGTCAAGAATACCTTGTACGAAATCATGCCCAAGCTCGCGGTCGAGCGGTTCGAGGAGAAGGACGGCACCGACTTTGCCTATGCCATACCGGGCGTTGCGCGCTTTCGCGTCAACGTCATGAGGCAGCTGAACGGCATGGGCGCGGTGTTCCGCGCCATTCCCTCCAACGCCAAGACGGCCGAGGAGCTCAAGCTGCCGGCCGCCGTCATGGACATGTGCAAAATCAACAGCGGCTTGATTCTGGTCACGGGGAAAACCGGCTCCGGCAAGTCAACGACGCTGGCCGCCATGATCGATGACATCAACCGGCGCGAAAAAGGCCACATCCTCACCATTGAGGATCCGATCGAATTCGTCCACGCGCGCAAGAACTGCCTCATCAGCCAGCGCGAAATCGGCGTGCACGCGGCCTCCTTCTCCTCCGCCTTGCAGTCCGCGCTGCGCGAGGATCCGGATGTCATCCTGGTGGGCGAGCTTCGCGACCTGGAAACCATGGGCATCGCGGTCACCGCCGCGGAGATGGGCATTCTGGTCATGGCGACCCTGCACACCAACGGCGCGGCGCCCACGGTGGATCGTCTGGTGAACGCATTTCCCGCCGACAAGCAGCCGCACGTGCGCACCATGCTGTCCACCAGCCTGCGCGGTGTCGTCTCGCAGCAGCTCATTCAAAAGGCCGACAAGCAAGGCCGCGTGGCGGCTCTGGAGATTCTGGTCAACACTCCCGCGGTCGCCAATCTGATTCGTCAAGGCAAGATGGATCAGCTTGAAAACGCCATGCAAAGCGGCGCCGCCAACGGCATGAAGCTGATGGACACGGCAATTCAGGCATTGCTCGATTCGCGGCAGATTACCGGCAAAGAAGCCTTTAAAAAGTCCATTAACAAATCCAAATTCGAACAGTTCCGCGACGCTTCCGCGCCCGCCTCGGCGCAAGCCTGAGCCCCGCGGCGCGAGTCGCCGCCGCGACCGGCCGTGCCGGTCATGGCATAATTTCGTATGAGCCAAAGCCGCCGCATCCTCGTCACCAGCGCCCTGCCCTATGCCAACGGCTCGCTGCACCTGGGCCACATCCTGGAAACCGTTCTAACCGACATCTGGGTGCGGTTTCAGAAGCTGCGGGGCCATGAGTGCTACTACGTCTGTGCCGATGACACGCACGGCACCCCCATCATGCTCAAGGCGCAGGCCGAGGGCATCACGCCCGAGCGGTTGATCGCGCAGGTCAATACCGAGCATCAACGCGACCTCGCCGACATGCTGATCGGCATGGACAACTTCGGTTCGACCCATTCCAAGGAGAACAAGGAACTCTGCGACCGCATGTACTTGCTGCATCGTAAGGCCGGCTACATCGACAAGCGCAGCGTCCGCCAAGCCTACGATGAGACCGCCAAAATGTTCCTGCCGGATCGCTACGTGAAGGGCATTTGCCCGGTCTGCGCGAAGCCCGACCAGTACGGCGACTCGTGCGAGAATTGCGGCTCCACTTACACCCCCGCCGATCTAAAAAATCCCGTTTCGGTCGTGAGCGGGACCGCGCCGGTGTGGCGCGAATCCGAGCATTATTTTTTCCGCTTGAGCGCCTTCGAGACCTTTTTGAGCGCCTGGGTGGGCAGCGGCGCGGTCCAGGACAGTGTGGCGCGCAAGCTCGATGAATGGTTTTCCCAGGGATTGAAGGATTGGGACATTTCGCGCGACGCGCCCTACTTCGGCTTCGAAATCCCCGACGCGCCCGGCAAGTATTTCTACGTCTGGTTCGACGCTCCGATCGGCTATCTCGCGAGCTTCGCGCAGTTGTGCGCGCGCAGCGGCTTGAAATTCGACGAATTTTTTGCGGCGGCTTCCACGGCCGAACTGCATCACTTCATCGGCAAGGACATTTTGTATTTTCACACGCTGTTCTGGCCGGCGGTGCTGCAAGCCTCGAAAATGCGCACCCCCACCGCCGTGCACGCGCACGGCTTTCTCACCGTCAATGCGCAGAAAATGTCGAAAGCGCGCGGCACGTTCATCACCGCGCGCAAGTACCTGCAGAATTTTCCGGCCGAATACCTGCGCTACTATTTCGCCGCCAAATTGGGCCCCGGCATCGATGACATGGACATGAACTTGGAGGAGTTCGCCACCCGCCTGAATTCGGAGATCGTGGGCAAGCTCGTAAATATCGCCAGCCGTTGCGCCGGATTCATTACGAGGACCTCGGCCGGCAAGCTGGCGGATGCTTTGGCCGATCGCGATCTGTATGCGGCCTTCGTCGACGCCGGCGAGGGCATCGCGAAGAGCTACGACAGCCGGGATATGGCCGCCGCCATACGCGAGATCATGGCGCTCTGCGATCGTGCCAATCAATACGTCGATTCGCGCAAGCCCTGGATGCTCGCCAAGGATCCGAAGAACGCCGCCGAAGTGCAGAGCGTCTGCACCTTGGCGTTGAACCTGTTCCGAGTACTGATGATCTACCTGGAACCGGTGCTGCCGAACATGGCGGCGCGTACCCGCGCTTTTTTCAAGGAATCCGGCTGGACATGGAGCGCGGCGGCGACGCCGCTGCTTTCCACTTCGATCAATGCCTATGAAGCGTTGGCTGTCCGATTGGATCCCAAGGCCGTGGCGCGGCTGGTCGAGCCGGAGGCGGCTGCGCCCGCCGCCCCTGCCCCCGCCGCCCGGGCAGTGAGCAACGGCGGCGCCTCGGATGCCGCGACGTTGGCGGCGGCGGCATCCGTCGAGGGCAATCTGATTTCAATCGATGACTTTTTACGCATCGACCTGCGCGTGGCGAAAATATTGGCCGCCGAATTGATCGCCGGTGCCGACAAGCTGCTCAAGCTGCGGGTCGATGTGGGCGAGTTGGGCGAGCGCGAGATATTCGCCGGCATCCGCGCGGCCTACGACCCCGCCACCCTGGTAGGAAGGCTAATCGTCGTTGTCGCAAACTTGGAGCCGCGCACGATGCGCTTTGGCGTCTCGGAGGGCATGATGCTGGCCGCGGGTCCCGGCGGCAAGGATATATTCGCACTGTCGCCCGATTCGGGAGCCACACCCGGCATGCGCGTCAAATGATATGAGCGAGAGCGCGCGAAACGTCGCGGCGCGCATCGATGCATTGCTGCCGCAAACCCAGTGCACCCGATGCGGCTATGCCGGCTGCAGCCCCTACGCCGCGGCGATCGCGAACGGCGAGGCGCAAATCAATCAGTGTCCGCCCGGCGGCGTTGCGACCATCGATGCCCTCGCAAGCCTGCTGAACCGGCCCGCATTGCCCCTCAATCCCGCGAACGGCATCGAGTCCCCGCCGCGCGTTGCCTGGATCGATGAGTCGCGCTGCATCGGCTGCGCACGCTGCCTCTCACCGTGTCCGGTGGACGCCATCGTCGGCGCGCAGAAGTACATGCACACTGTGCTGGCCGATCGCTGCACAGGGTGCGAACTGTGCCTGCCGCCCTGCCCCGTTGATTGCATCGAAATGCGGCCCGCGCCCGCTGCCGTCAACGAGCCAGACCTGAACAGGCAGCGTTACGCCGCCCATACCGGTCGCCTGGCAACTCAAGCGGCAGAGCGGCAACGGCAGCTCGATGCCATGAAAGCCAGCGCGGCGCGGCGCTCGAGGCCGCCGTGAATCCGCGCAAGCGCCAGGAAATCTTTACGCGCTTTCGAGCGGCGACCGCACAGCCGCGGACCGAACTGATCTATAAAACGGCATTCGAGCTGCTGGTCGCCGTCATCCTCTCGGCTCAGGCAACCGACAAGAGCGTGAACAAGGCAACTGCGGAATTGTTCCGCGCGGCGAATACTCCGGCGGCCATGCTGGCCCTCGGCACCAAGGGCCTCTCGAAGTACATCAAGTCGATCGGACTTTACAACTCCAAAGCCAAGAACATCATCGCCATGAGCCGATTGCTGTTGGAGCGTCACGCCGGCGAGGTGCCGGCCATCCGCGAAGCATTGGAGGAATTGCCCGGTGTGGGCCGCAAAACCGCCAACGTCATCCTCAACACGGCCTTTGGCCACGCAACGATTGCGGTCGACACTCACATCTTCCGCGTCGCGAATCGCACCGGAATCGCACCCGGCAAGACCGTGCGTGAAGTCGAGGAGAAGCTCATGAAGTTCGTGCCGCCGGAGTTCCGCCTCGACGCGCATCACTGGCTGATCTTGCACGGCCGCTATGTCTGCAAAGCCCGGTGCCCCGCCTGCCCGGTCTGCATCATCGCGGATCTCTGCGAGTATCGTCACAAGACCCCTCCATGAGCCTCATCGACGGCTACTCCCGCGATCAATTGCGGCTCGCCTACGCGCAAGCCTGGGCCAAGCACCTGGCGCGCACGCCCCTTGCGCCGCTCGAGGCGCAGATCGCGGATGTGATCGAAGCCCACCCGGAGTACCAGCGAGTCGTTGCCGACGAGGACAGCGCGATCGGATTTGAACAGAACTCCGCAGCGGGCCTGGAGAATCCTTTTTTACATATGGGGCTGCATCTCGCCGTTCGCGAACAGCTCGCCGTCGACCGTCCCCCGGGGATTCGCGCTCTGTCGGCGCAGTTGCAGGCGCACTATGGCGATTCGCATCGCGCGGAGCACGCTCTCATGGAAGCCCTGGGCGAGGAGTTATGGAAGGCCCAACGCGACGGCCGGGCGCCCGATGAAAAGCAGTATCTTGAGCTGGCGCGCAATCGCCTGACCGCCTCGTAATTCCCGGCGAAAGGTTAACGAAGCTTCATGCGCGCTTCATGGGGGTGGCTGTAGGCCAAAGCTATTCTGCTGCGTTGATAGTTCATTCAGTCGTTTGAGGAAATGCCATGCGTCCTGCATTTGCCGCTAGCGCCCTGTGCCTCGGCGCTCTCAGTTTCAGCTTCTTGATTCAGGCCGCTGACGCCGGCGCGCCTCAGTCAGCCACGGCGGCCGCGATGCCCGTTGCCGCAGCCCCCGGACCTGCGGCGGTCGCGGGCGATGCCGCCGCCAAGCACCTGAAGCGCACCGCCTGCCTGAAAGAGGCCAAGGCAAGGAAGCTGCTTGGCGCGGACAAAACCTCGTTTCTGAAAAGCTGCATCGAGGCGCCGCAAGAGCCCATTTCAGCAAGCCGGCAGATACCACCCGATCGCCCGTAAGCCTAAAGCTTCCGCACCGGCGTTGCAGTGATCGTGAGGCGGACGCTGTCCGGTGCGGCATTGCTCAATTGCAGAAAAAATGGCCGCGTACCATGCAAATCGAACTGCACGATTTTGTGGGGCGAGCTGCAGCCGTGTTGGCCTTGAAAATCGTTCGCCGCCACCACCGCACCGTTTGACACCACATCGATCCAGAACGGCATATCGATCGCGATTCGATAGCTGCCGCCGGCCGGGATTTTAAAAGTCGCCAAGCCGGCATTTGATCCCGGGCGCGGACTCATCTTCGCCGGTTTGACCGCAAAGCTCACCTGTTCCTGGTGCGAGAGTTTGAGCTCGTACAAATGATTCAACTGCAGTAGCGGCGCGGATTTCTGATTCGCGCCTGCGGCCACAGCGGTTGCCGGGCCTGCGAACAATGCGCGCTCCTGCGACACGTCCCATTTGAAATCCACGCAAGACTCATCCGCAATCGCGATCGCCGGCGCCGCGGCCGCAAGTGCCGTGGCGAGCGCCATCAAACAATAAATGTTCTTAAGCATCTTTGCGCTTCGGGATGTAAAGATCGGTGAGCGTGCCGTCAAAAGCCTCTGCGGCAAACGCGACCGTTTCGGACAAGGTCGGGTGCGGATGAATCGTCAGGCCGATATCAGTCGCGTCGGCACCCATTTCGATGGCCAGCGCCACTTCGGCGATCAAATCGCCGGCGTTGGTGCCGACGATGCCGGCGCCGAGAACCCGATGAGTCTCCTTGTCGAACAGCAGCTTGGTGAATCCGTCATCGCGGTTGAGCGCCAGCGACCGTCCGCTCGCCGCCCAGGGAAACGTGCCCTTGCCGTAGTCGATGCCGCGTGCCTTCGCGTCGGTCTCCGTGAGGCCGGCCCAGGCAATTTCCGGATCGGTGTAGGCCACCGAGGGAATGCAGCGTGCGTCGAACGAGGCTTTGTGTCCGGCCGCAACCTCCGCCGCGACTTTGCCCTGATGACTGGCCTTGTGCGCCAGCATGGGCGCACCGACGATGTCGCCGATCGCAAAGATATGCGGCACGTTGGTGCGCATTTGCTTGTCGACGTCGATGAGACCTCGGGCGCTCACCTCGACGCCTGCCGCAGCTGCATTGATGGCATTGCCGTTGGCCGTGCGGCCCACCGCAACCAAGACGCGATCAAACAGCTGCCGCTCGGGCGAATCCGGTCCCTCATAGTTCGCCCGCAAGCCCTCGGGAAGCGCCTCGAGCTTGGTCACCTTGGTCTTCAGCAAAATCTTCTTGTAGCGCTTTTCAATGCGCTTTTGCAGCGGACGCACCAGGTCCCGATCGGTGCCCGGCATCAAGCCGTCCAACAGCTCCACCACCGTCACCTCGACGCCGAGCGCGTCGTAGACGCAGGCCATTTCCAGGCCGATGATTCCGCCGCCGATGACCAGCAGGCGTTTGCAATCGGGCGGCAGCTCCAGCGCGCCGCTCGAATCGATGACCCGCGGATCCTGCGGCAATCCCGGCAGCAGAGCCGATTCGGATCCCGCCGCGATGATGCACTGCTTGAAATCCACGCGACGTGTTCCATCGGCGCCCTTCACATCGAGAGAATAGGGCCCCGTGAACTTTGCGTCGCCTTGGATCAGCGTGACCTTGCGCTGCTTCGCGAGCAGCATCAGGCCATTGGTCAAGCGGGTGACGACTTTGTTTTTCCAGCCACGCAGCAACTCGCGGTCGACCTTTGGAGGAGCAAAAACGATGCCGTTGGCCGACATGTCCGCCGCGTCTTCAATGACTTTCGCCGCGTGCAGCAAAGCCTTGGAGGGGATGCAGCCAACGTTCAAACACACACCGCCCAGCACCGGCCAGCGTTCGATCAAGGTCACCTTCAGCCCCAGGTCCGCCGCCCGAAATGCAGCCGTGTATCCGCCGACGCCGGCGCCGAGCACCACCAAGTCGACGGCTCCCGCCGGCGCGGGACTCGCCGCGGCTGACGCGGTCTTTGCGGACGTCGGCGCCGGCGGTGCCGGTTTAGTCGCCGGCGCGGCCGTGGGGCTCGCAGTCATTGCAGGCGCCGCAGCATCCGCCTCCACCTTCGCAATCAAGGTTCCTGACGAGGCCGCGTCGCCTTTCTTGATTTCAACCGAGCTGATCACGCCGCTGACCGGCGACGGCACGTCCATCGCCGCCTTGTCGGATTCCAGCGAAATCAGCGGATCTTCAACCGCAACCTTGTCGCCCTTCTTGACCAGAACGTCAAGCACCGTGACGCCTTTGACGTCGCCGAGATCGGGAACCCGCACCTCCACGGTGCTCATAGCAAGGCCTTTACGTCACCGAGCGTTTTAGCGAGGAACACCACGAAGCGGGCCGCCTCAGCGCCGTCGATGACGCGATGGTCATACGACAACGACAGCGGCAACATGAGGCGCGGCACAAAGGCGCCGCGCTCGTAAACCGGTTTCTGGCTCGACCGTGAGACGCCGAGGATGGCCACTTCCGGAGCATTGATGATGGGAGTGAAGTAGGTGCCGCCTATTCCGCCCAGGCTCGAGATCGTAAAACTGCCGCCCTGCATTTCGGTGGCTTTCAGCTTTCCAGCCCGGGCCCTCTCCGACATTGCGGTCAACGCGCGAGCCGTGTCATAGATGCTGAGCTGATCCGCATTGGCGATGACCGGAACCACCAATCCGTTGGGCGTGTCGGCGGCGAAGCCAATGTTGAAGTACTTCTTCAAAACCAGATTTTCCCCGCCCTCATCCAACGAGGCATTGAATCGGGGAAATTCGCGCAACGCCAAAATGCAGGCCTTGATGATGAAGACCAAGGGAGTCAGGCGCACTTCCTCCTGCGCCGCCTTATTTTTGAGCGCACCGCGCGCTGCCTCCAGATCGGTGATATCCGCGTCCTCGTGCTGAGTGACATGCGGCAGATTCAACCAGCTTGCCTGCAGCCGGGTACCCGAGATCTTCTGGATGCGCGACAGCGGCTTGACTTCGACCGGCCCGAAATGCGCGAAGTCCACGACCGGCACTCGCGGCAACGGCGACGCGGGCGCGGCTGCCGCCGCCGCGATGAGCAACCCTTTGACGTACGCCTTGACATCGTCCTGCGTGATGCGGCCCTTGACGCCCGTGCCCTGGACCTTGCCCAAGTCCGCACCCAGCTCGCGCGCGAATTTGCGCACCGAGGGGCTGGCATGCGCCGTTGAGAATCCTTGTTCGTCGATCGCGACCAGCCGCACTTCGCGCGGTGCGCTCGGCGCCGCAGGCGGTGCTCCGTTGGCCTTTTCCGCGGCGGCAGGGCTCGGCGACTTCTTTTCTGTCGCCGGCTTCGCAGGGGACACCGCTTTGTCGTCACGGGGCGCGGCTCCGGACGCCGCTGCGGGCGCCGCTGCGGGCGCGGATGCTTTTTCAGCGGGTGCAGCGGCTGCAGCGGGCTCGAGCAGCAGGATCACGGATCCTTCGGAAACCTTGTCGCCGGTCTTGAGCCTGACCTGGGTGATCTTGCCCGGGGCGGGAGCCGGCACGTCCATCGCGGCCTTTTCGGTCTCAATGGTGATGAGAGGCGTTTCCTTGTCAATTTGCTGGCCGTCCTTGACCAACACATCGATGACGTTGACATCCTTAAAGCCGCCGATATCCGGCACCCGAACTTCAATTGGGTTTGCCATGTTCGTCTAAACCGACACGGGATTGGATTTTTCCGGATCGATGCCGAAATTCTGCATGGCCTTGTTCACCGTTTGCGCATCGATCTTGCCCTCATCGGATAGCGCCTTGAGCGCCGCAACCACCACGTAGTGGCGGTCGACCTCAAAGAACCGGCGCAGCTCCGCGCGCGAGTCGCTGCGGCCGAAACCATCGGTTCCGAGCACGGTGTAAGGCCCCGGCACCCATTGCCGGATCTGGTCCGCGACCGTCTTCATGTAGTCGGTGGCGGCAATGAAGGGTCCTTCCCGCTCCGCCAGAATCTGCTCGATGTAGGTCTTCTTGCGCGGCTCGCCCGCGTGCAGCATGTTCCAGCGCTCCACTGCGAGGGCGCTTCTGCGCAATTCGCTGAAGCTCGTCACCGAATAGACATCCGCCGGCACGCCGTAACTTTTTTCGAGCAGCTCCGCGGCCGCAATCACCTCGCGCAAAATCGTGCCCGAACCAAACAGCGTCACCCGCACCTTGCCGCGGCCGCCGGTTTTCAGCAGGTACATGCCGTTCAGGATGCCCTGGGCCGCGCCGGCGGGCATCGCAGGATGCGCGTAATTTTCATTCATCACGGTGATGTAGTAGAAGACGCTTTCCTGTTCCTGATACATGCGCCGCAGGCCGTCATGCACGATGACCGCCAATTCGTACGCATAGGCGGGATCGTAGGCAACGCAGTTCGGCACCGTGGTCGCGACCAGCTGGCTGTGCCCATCCTGATGCTGCAATCCTTCGCCGGCGAGCGTGGTTCGCCCCGCGGTGCCGCCCACCAGGAATCCGCGTGCCTGGCTGTCGCCCGCGGCCCAAATAAAATCGCCGACGCGCTGAAAGCCGAACATGGAGTAATAGATATAAAACGGCACCATGCTCACGCCGTGGTTCGAATAAGCCGTGGCAGCGGCGATCCAGGAACACAGACTTCCAGCCTCGTTGATGCCCTCTTCAAGAATCTGCCCCTGCTTATCCTCTCGATAGAACATGAGCTGATCGGCGTCCTGCGGCGTGTAGAGCTGGCCAACCGAGGAATAAATACCCACCTGCCGGAACATGCCTTCCATGCCGAAGGTTCGCGCCTCATCGGGCACAATGGGCACGACGTGCTTGCCGATGCTCTTGTCCTTGACCAGCGCGGTCATCATCCGCACCAATGCCATGGTGGTGGAAATTTCCCGATCGCCCGTGCCCTCGAGCAGCGTGCTGAAGATTTCGAGGGGCGGCACCGCCAAGGGCGGCGCGAGCGAGCTGCGGGCCGGCAGATAGCCGCCGAGCGCGGCGCGGCGTTCCTGCAGATAACGCATCTCTTCGCTGTCCTCGGCCGGCTTTCTGAATGACAGACCGGCGATTTCCTCGTCGCTGATTTGAATGTTGAAGCGATCGCGCACTTCCTTGAGATTTTCGTCGGTCAGTTTCTTCTGTTGATGGGTCGAGTTCAGGCCCTCACCGGCCTTGCCCATGCCGAAGCCTTTGACGGTCTTCGCCAAAATCACGGTGGGTGCGCCCACGTGGGCGACCGCGGATGCATAGGCTGCATACACTTTTTCCGGATCGTGGCCGCCGCGGTTGAGGTGCCAGATCTCCTCATCCGACATATTGACGACCATTTCCTTCAGTTCCGGATACTTGCCGAAGAAATGCTCGCGCGTGTAGGCGCCGCCCTTGGATTTGAAATTCTGGTACTCGCCGTCCACGCACTCTTCCATCACGCGCTTCAAGAAGCCTTTTTGGTCGCGTTCCAGCAGCGGGTCCCAACGCCCGCCCCACAAAACCTTGATGACGTTCCAGCCCGCACCGAGGAAGGCCGCTTCGAGTTCCTGAATGATCTTGCCGTTGCCGCGCACCGGCCCGTCGAGCCGCTGCAGATTGCAATTGATGACGAAAATCAGGTTGTCGAGCTTTTCGCGCACCGGCATGGTGAGCGCGCCCATCGATTCGGGCTCATCCATTTCTCCGTCGCCCAAGAAGGCCCAGACCTTCCGATCAGAAGGCGGGACAATGCCGCGATGCTCCAGATAGCGCAGGAATCGCGCCTGAAAAATTGCCATCATCGGGCCCAGGCCCATCGACACGGTGGGAAATTGCCAAAAATCCGGCATCAACCACGGATGCGGATAGGACGACAACCCGCCGCCGCGCACCTCTTGGCGAAAGCGCTGCAGCTGGCTCTCATCCAACCGGCCTTCCAGATAGGCGCGCGCATAGATGCCGGGGCTGGAATGCCCCTGCATGAAAATCATGTCGCCAAGATTGGCGGCGCTGCGCGCGCGCCAGAAATGATTGAAACCCACCTCGTACAGCGTGGCCGCCGAGGCGTAGGTCGCGATGTGACCGCCGTACTCGGAATTCGTGCGGTTCGCCTGCACCACCATGGCCAGCGCATTCCATCGTATATAGGCTTCATTGCGCCGTTCCAACGATCGATCGCCGGGATATTCCGGTTCCTGCGCTCTGGAAATCGTGTTGAGGTACGCAGTATTCGGCTTAAATGGCAGGTAGGCGCCCGAGCGGCGCGTGAAATCCACCAGCTTTTCCAGCAAAAAATGCGCTCGCTGCGGGCCTTGGGCGCGCATGACCGAATCGATCGACTCGAGCCATTCCTGAGTTTCGATCGGATCGATGTCTTCGAATGGCGATTGTTGCGTCATAGAAATGCACACTCACCCACGTGTCCTGTTAAGATGGCAGGCACGTTACAGCGCCCCTGCGCTCACTGCCATTACGTTGATTACCTGCGCTATCTTCGGGGTTTGGTTTTTCACGGTCAAGCAACGTCGCGACCTTTGCGCTTTTAAGATATGCCGACTCGCTTGCCCTTAGACCGCCTTCTCGTACCGGTGCGCCAAGTGAGCGCACGGGTCAGCGCATCTACCCTCGCGCGCTATCCGAGCGCCGTGCTGTTTTTACCGCTTGCGCCATCCGCCGCGGATTGGGAAGCGCTGCCGCATGCCCCGATGCTGCGCGCACTCCACGAGCGCAAGGTTCGCAAGCCCGGCGACACCTTTCACCTGCGAGTCGGTGCTCAAGCGCAAACCTTATTGGTGGTCGCCTGCATCTCTGCCGGGGCCAGCACCTTCGAGCGCCTGCACTTTGCCGGCAAACTCGCACGCAGTGCGCTGGAGGGCGATCCGAAAACCGTATTGGTGTGGCAGCAAGGATGTACTGCCGACGCCGCCCATGCGGCCTTCCACGCGGCTCTGGCGGCGCTCGAAGCCGCCGCCTTTCGCTTTGCGAGCTTCAAAAGCAAGCCCAAAGCTCGCGCCCCGCTCGCGAGTATTGACCTCGGGCGGCGTGGAAAGTTGCATGAGATGGACCTGACACTCGCGACGGCCGCCGGCAACAATCTTGCCCGATGGCTGACCGCCCTGCCTCCCAATACGCTGGATGCCGCCGCCTACCGCCGCCTGCTGAAGCAATTTGCGCAGCGTCTGAAATTGAATTTCAAATTCTACGGCGAGACGCAGCTCAAGCGCCTCGGGTGCGGCGCATTCCTCGCCGTGGCGCGCGGCAACGCCATGCGCGACGCAGGCATCGCCCTGCTGTCTTACCGTCCCCGTGGCGCTGCAGCACCAGCCGTAAGCTTCGTGGGCAAAGGGATCTGCTTCGACACCGGCGGCACGAATCTGAAGGCCCACAAAAGCATGTTGGACATGCATACCGACATGGAAGGCAGCGCAGTTGCGCTCGGCAGCCTGTATGCGCTCAAGACCTTGCGCTCGCCGCTCTCGGTCGATTGTTGGCTTGCGATCACGGAAAACCGCATCGGCTCATTCGCCTACAAGCCCCAGGATGTGGTGCGCGCCGCGAACGGCACCACCATTCAGGTCATCCATACCGATGCCGAGGGTCGGATGGTGCTTGCCGACGCCTTGAGTCTTGCCGCAGCCCGGAAACCGCGCGCAATCATCGACTACGCAACGCTCACCGGCGCCTGCATCCACGCGCTCACCGAGCGCTACAGCGGCGCGTTCACCAATCGCCCCGAGACGCGCGGCTTGATCGAGTCCGCCGGCGTCAGCAGCGGCGAGCGCGTCTGGTGCTTTCCGATGGACACCGATTACGATACGGATTTGGAAAGCAACGTTGCCGATGTGCTGCAATGTTCCGCCGATGCCAAGGGCGATCACATTTTGGCGGCGCGGTTCCTGAGTCGATTTGTACCGAATGGCATTGCCTGGCTGCACCTGGATTTGGCCGCGGGCACCCGACATGGCGGACTGGCGCATATCGGCACGGAGATCACCGGATTTGGCGTGCGTTACACGCTTGATCTGCTGCGCCGGGGCTGGCCTGCGGGGGCTGCAGCCGCGTGAACCGCCTCACCCTCCAGCGACCCGATGACTGGCACGTGCATTTGCGCGACGCGGACGCCTTGCAGGCAGTGGTCCGTTTCACTGCCGAGCGCTTTGGGCGCGCCATTGTGATGCCGAATCTTAAGTCCCCGATCACCACTACTGAGCTGGCCGGCGCCTACCGGCAACGCATCGTGGCGGCGCTGCCGGCCGGCAGCCGATTCGAACCGCTGATGACTTTGTACCTGACCAACGACACCGCCGCGCAAGAAATCGACCGCGCCAAGAATTCCGGCTTCATCCATGGCGTCAAGCTCTATCCGGCCGGCGCCACCACACACTCACAGGCCGGCGTCACCGACATCAAGAACGTGTATGGCGCGCTGGCGCGCATGGAAGAGATCGGCATGCGGCTGCTGGTGCACGGCGAATCGCCGGATAGCAACGTCGATGTGTTCGATCGCGAAACTCACTTCATCGATGCGGTGCTGGCGCCGACGCTGGAACGATTTCCCGCGCTGCCCGTGGTGTTCGAGCACATCACCACCGCGCGCGCGGTTGAATTTGTCCGCAGCGCGCGCAGCGGCGTCGCCGCCACGATCACGCCGCAGCATCTTCTGCACAATCGCAATGCAATTTTCAGCGGCGGCATCCGCCCGCACTATTATTGCCTGCCGATCCTGAAGCGCGAGCGCGACCGGCAAGCGCTGCTCGAAGCGGCAACCAGCGGCAATCCGCGCTTTTTCTTGGGCACTGACAGCGCGCCGCACGAGCGTCACGCCAAGGAGACAGCCTGCGGCTGCGCGGGCATGTTCACCGCGCATGCGGCCATCGAGCTCTATGCGGAGGCGTTCGAAGCCGCCGGAAAGCTCGATCGCCTGGAAGGCTTTGCCAGTCACTTCGGCGCCGACTTCTATGCTCTGCCGCGCCACACCGACACGATTACCCTGGTGAAGGAATCCTGGACCGGCCCCCAGCAGCTCGCATTCGGCAGCGGCACCCTGATACCTTACCGCGCCGGCGAATCGATTGGCTGGCGCTTGGGCTCACTTTAGGCATGTCGCAAATTCCACCGATCACTTTTGCAACGCGCTTCCGCGGATTTTTGCCGGTGGTCATCGACGTCGAGACCGGCGGATTCAATTCTCAGACCGACGCGCTGCTGGAGATTGCCGCAGTGTTGATCGAAATGCGCAGCGACGGCACGCTGGCGCGCGGCGAGACGCATCGCTACCACGTCATTCCCTTTCCCGGCGCAAATATGGAACCGGCGTCCATGGCGGTGACCGGGATCGATCCGCATCATCCATTGCGGCCGGCCATTTCCGAAGAGGATGCGCTGCAGCGCATCTTCAAAGAAGTCAGAACGGCGATCCGCACGGCAGACTGCACCCGCGCGGTGCTGGTGGGCCACAATGCATCCTTCGACCTGAACTTTTTGAACGCCGCGGTGACCCGCGCACAGGTGAAGCGCAATCCCTTTCATCCTTTTTCCAGTTTCGACACCGCCACGCTGGGCGGCATCGCCTTCGGCCAGACGGTGTTGATGCGCGCCACCTTGGCTGCCGGTCTCGAGTGGGATACCGCTTCAGCGCATTCAGCGGCCTATGACGCGGAGCGCACAGCCGATCTCTTCTGCATCGTGTGCAATCAATTCCAAGGCATGTTCGACGCGGGACGCAGGCGCTTGGCGGCCATGGGGCCCCTCGAAGTCGAGCCTGACCCAGAGATTCCTCAGGAACCTGTTTGAACTCCCCTTAGGCGGCTACGGCGCCGGCCTCGGCGAGCAACTGCTGCAGCTCGCCGCTCTTGTACATCTCCAGAGCGATGTCGCAACCACCCACCAGTTCGCCGTTGACATAGAGCTGCGGGAAAGTCGGCCACTTAGAGTAAGTCTTGAGCGCCTCGCGTACTTCCGGGTCCTCGAAAATATTGATATGCGCGAACTTCGCCTTGCAGGCCTTCAACGCGCCCACGGTCTGGGCGGAAAAGCCGCATTGCGGAAAATCCGGCGTCCCCTTCATGTAAAGCACCACGGGGGCGGCGGATAACTGGCTTTTGATTCGTTCAATCGCGTCCATAGTCGACAATCTCCACGTTATTCAGGTAATTGTACGACAACCGTCAAGACGGTACTTCGTCGTATCGTTGAATTATTGGGGTCAGTCCCCTATTCTTCCAGGCTGCCGCAACGCACGATCCTAAGCCTTGGGTGGGATCCGCCGTAAAAACATATGGAGGGGAATCGCATGAACCCGTTAAATACCGTCAAATGGCCGCTGATCATAGGATTCGTGCTCGCAGTGGTGATCGCATTCCTGGTGGAGGGGAGCCTCACCTTTAATTCAATCACTCTGGCGGCGTTCACGCGCTGGGCGCACATCTTCGCCGGCATCTTCTGGATCGGCCTGCTGTACTACTTTAACGCGGTGCAAACGCCCGCCATGGCCGTCGCGGCTGCCGACAAAGGCGGTCCGGGCGGCGCCGGCGTCAACAAGTACATCACGGGGCGCGCACTGCTGTGGTTTCGCTGGTCGGCGCTCGCCACCTGGCTGTTGGGAGCCTACCTGCTCTCCCAGACGCCCGGCCGCTTTGTCAGTGCCTTTACCCTGAGCCTGCTCGATCACCCGACTTCGCGTCCGAACCTCCTCATTGGCATCGGCGCCTGGCTCGGCACCATCATGCTCTTCAATGTGTGGGGATTGATCTGGCCCAATCAGAAGAAACTATTGGGGCTGGTGCCGGCGACCGACGAGCAGAAGGCGAAGGCGCGCAAAGTCGCCTTGTACGCTTCGCGCACGAACTTTTTGCTCTCCGTGCCCATGTTGATGTGCATGATCGGGCCGATGCATGGACTGCCCTTCTAAATGGCGGGGGCGCCGCGGCCAGATTTAAAGCCGCCGGTACCGGTTCCTGCCGAGCTGCCGCAGCAGGTTGCGGCGGCGCTGTCGGAAGATATCCGCGGCGGTGATCTCACCGCCGCGCTCATTCCGCCCGAAAAAAGCGGCCGCGCCACGGTCATTACCCGTGAGGCGGCAATCCTCTGCGGCATTCCCTACGTGGAGGCAACCTTCAGGCAGGTGGACTCGCGGGTGAATTTCGATTGGCGAGTTCTCGAGGGCGAAGCGGTCAGCGCGAATCAGGTTTTGTTCAGCGTCGATGGACCCGCCCGGGCACTGTTGACCGCCGAGCGGACCGCGCTTAATTTTTTGCAACTGTTGAGCGGCACCGCAACGGCTGCGCACGCTTTCGCGCAGCTGCTGGAAGGAACCCGCTGCCGCCTGCTCGATACGCGCAAGACCATTCCGGGACTACGGACCGCGCAAAAATACGCGGTGCGCGTCGGCGGCGGCGACAATCATCGCATGGGGTTATTCGACGGAATTCTCATCAAGGAAAATCACATCGCGGCGGCCGGCACCATCGCAGCCGCGGTCGCCGCAGCGAAGCGCAACGCGGCGAAGGTGCCGGTAGAGGTCGAGGTCGAGGATCTCGCGCAATTGCAGGCGGCGATTGACGCCGGCGCCGATATCGCGCTGCTGGACAACTTTTCGCTCGAGGCCATGCGCGAGGGTGTCGCCCTCAACGCCCGGGCGCAGCGCCCCATGAAGCTCGAGGCGTCCGGCGGCATCACCACCGACACGATGCGCGCCATCGCGGAAACCGGTGTGGATTTTATTTCCGTCGGCAGCATCACCAAGCATGTGCATGCCGTGGATCTGTCGATGCGGTTTGAGTGGCATCCTGCCCGGTGATTTTGACGGTTGTGGCCGTCACAGGCCAGCGCTGCCATCGGTGTTAGCCGATAGATGATCTTAGGGTTGAACGTCCCGGGTGGAGGGCCGTGCGAGCCGTTCAAACTCACGCGCTGTTGGCAGCCTTCAGCACGCGCGTCGGCTGGGAGACGCCGTAGCCCTGCGCGTAGTCGACGCCCAGGCTCTGCAGCATATTGATGATTTCCTGATTCTCGGCGAATTCGGCGATGGTCTGCTTGCCGGTGAGATGCCCGATCTCGTTGATCGACCGCACCATTTCGCGATCGATGGGATCGTGCAGGATCTCCTTGACGAAGCTGCCGTCGATCTTCAGGTAGTCGACCGGGAAGTGCTTCAGGTAGCCGAACGATGACAAACCGGTGCCGAAGTCATCCAGCGCGAACTTGCAGCCTAATTCCTTGAGCGCCTGGATGAAGCGGTTCGCCTGCGAGAAGCTCGCGATCGCGGCGGTCTCGGTGATCTCGAAGCAGATTTTCGTGGCGTCCAGGCCGCTGCGATGAAATTGGTCGATCACGTAGGGCAGGAATTTGTCGTCGCCCAGGCTCTGGCCCGAGAGATTGATCGAACACATGGTGAGCTTTTCGCGCTCGTCCGCTTCCGAGACCAGCCAGCGGAAGGCATTTTCAATCACCCAGCGGTCGATGCTCGGCGTGATGCCGTAGCGCTCCGCGGCGGTCATGAAGTTATCCGGTCCGACGATCTTGCCCGCCTCATCGCGCATCCGCAGCAGCAGCTCGTAGTGCGCGCCCGCCTCGGTCTTTTGCAGCGGCATGATGGTCTGGCGGAACAGCTCGAAGCGGCCTTCCTCCAGCGCATTGTTGATGCGCGCGGCCCATTGCATCTCGCGCCGGCGGCGCATCAAATCGATGTCATTTTCCTCGAAGCTATGCACGCGATTGCGGCCGGCTTCCTTGGCGGCCTGGCAGGCGCTGTCGGCGGCGCTCAACACGGCGGCGACATCGGCATTGTCCGCGGAGATCGGCACCACGCCGATGCTGGCGCCCAGCCGGAAGGTGCGCTCTTCCCAGGTGAACTTGAAGTTGCGCACCGCCTCGCGCAGCGCCTCCGCAGTGCGCATCGCTTCATCCAGCGAACAACTCTCCAGCAAAATACCGAACTCATCGCCGCCCAGGCGCGCCAGAGTGTCGCGCCAGCGGACCTTGGACTTGAGCAGCGCGCCGACCTGGCCGAGCAGCGCATCGCCGGCGCTGTGGCCGCAGGTGTCGTTGACGATCTTGAATTGATCCAGATCCAGCACGCACAGCGCGTAGGAAGTCTCGCGTGCTTTGGCGCTCTTCAGGGCCCGCTCCATGCGGCTCTCGAACTCGCGCCGATTGACGAGACCGGTGAGCACGTCGTGGCTGGCGTGATAGCTCAGGCGCCGGTTCAATTCGCGCGCCTCGCTGACGTCGTGGAAAACCAGCACGCCGCCTGAGACCGCGCCGCTGCCGTCGCGGATCGGCGATGCCGTGCTCTCGACGTAGATTTCATTGCCGTCGCGGCGGATGAGCAGCATCGGGCGCACCGATTTGATCGAACGGGTGCGGCGGATGGCGACGGCGAGCGGATTCTCCAGAGGCTCGCAGGTCTCCTCGTGGAAGGCGCGGAAGATTTCCTCGATGGCGCGGCCCTGGCTGTCCTCGAGCCGCCACCCCGTCAAGGCCTCGGCCACCGGATTGACGTAGTCGATGACGCCCTTGGCGTCGGTGGTGATGACGCCGTCGCCGATGCTTTGCAGGGTGATCTGCGCGCTTTCTTTCTCGCGAAACAGCGCCTCCTCATAAAGCTTGCGCTCGGTGATGTCGAGCTCGACGCCAACCAGGCGCAGCAAGCGGCCCTTGTCGTCGACCTTGGCCTTGGCCCGGCTGATGACCCAACGCCACTCGCCCGTGGCGTGACGCATGCGATGCAGGCTCTCGAAAATCGGCGTCTTGCCGGCCACGTGATCGCGGATCGCGGCCTGCACCCTCGACATGTCATCGGAGTGCACCAGCGTGCGCCAGTCCGGCGCCTGGCCCACATCGCTCTCGTCGTAGCCGAGCATGGCCTTCCAACGCGGCGACAGGTAGACCCGGTTGTTCAACGTATCGAAATCCCACAGCCCGTCGTTGGCGCTGTGGATGGCCAGTTCGTTGCGCTCCTCGAGGTCCTCGAGATGGCGCTGAATCTCGATGCGCTCGAGACCGGTCGCAAGACTTGAACCCACCAGCTTCATGAGCAGATGCAGCTGCACATCCCAGTTGTCGCGCGGCCGTGCATTGGCGATGCCGAGCAAACCCGCAGACCGCCCTTTGATCGAATAGCCGATCATGAGCACCGAGCCGATCCCAAGGTGGCTCCACACCGCCGCATCGTCAGCCTGGTCTTCGCGAGGCGCGCTGGAATCGCGCACCTCGGATACGCGCAGCGGCGCCAGACGCGATTGCAGCCAGGGCAGTTCGTCCAACGATTGGCCGCGCAACTGCTCGGGGTTGCCGGTGGCCAGCATGCCGCGCGCAACTTGTACATCGCCGATGACGCCGAGCTCAGGGTCGAGCGCCAGGTGAAATGCCGTGTCGACATGGGTCGCATCGCGCAGCAGTTCCAAATTGACAATGATGGTGTCGAGCGCGGTGGCGGCGGTCATGGTTTGAAAGTCCACCGCAATCTTGGTGCAGGTAACGTCAAGGCCTGCTGGGGCTTTGAGGCCGCGCCGCGGCCAGGTTTGCGGGGACAATATGTCCGAGGCGGTCAGGTCTGAGTGGCGGGGATCGGTTGGAGCTATTGCCATGCGCCTTCAGCGGTCCCAAAAGAGTAACGGTTGTATATCAATAGTTTGCCACTCAATCCCGCACGAAACGCGAATGCGTCACACAGTTCCTTCGATTCGCAATCCCGCAGCTACAGCCGGATTCTCGCACAAGTTATCAGGAATACAAGCTAAGCGATTGTATTAATAGGGCTTCGGGTAAAAGACCCGCCCAAAGCCTGCGAAATTCAGTTCAGCGCCGCTCTCGCCGACTCGAATAGCCTCGCAAGCCTCTGTTCCATATCGGCCTGCAACGCTTCCAGTCCTGCCGCGTCGAGGCCCTTCGCAACATACACCGGCTCGCCGACGGCAATCGCGATGCGCGCGCCGAATTTAGGGATGACGAATCGATCCCAGCTGATTTTCCAGGCGCGGGACGCGCAAAAGCTCAAGGGCACGATGGGCCGTTGCGAGAGCTGCGCGAGCAGCAGCGCCCCGGGTTTGAACTTCCACGGCGGTCCGCGAGGGCCATCCGGCGCAATCACCGGCGAGATGCCCTCATGCACCAGCGCCTGATAGAAATCGCGCAATGCACGCGCCCCGGTGTGGGTTGAGGAGCCGCGGATCACCTCGCCGCCGAGACGGCGCACGATCATGGCGCCGAATTCGCCATCGACCGAGGGACTGATCAAGACGCCCAGTTTCACGCCGGCGTCGCGCTGATCGAACAGATACTTGGCGCAGAACAATTGGTGCTGATGCCAATACACGGGAATGAACGAGGGTGCCCCCTTGAGCGACGCGCTGATGTGCTCGGCACCGAGGATCCGCACCACTTTGCACCAACCGATCACCAGACGCATCAGCCCGAGCACGATTGGCGCCGCAATTTTGTACAGCCATTGCCTGCCCTTGGTCAGTCGACGGCCCGAGCGCGTCTGTTGATCGTAAATGGTGTTGCGAAGGCCGCCGTCTTCTCGTTTCTTTTGCACGGCTGGTATTGTCGGGAAGCGCTCCGTGGGGCGCAACGCCTAAGTTACAATGCCGGCATGCAAACCATGGCAATTCCGCCCGGACCGGCCGAAGGCTTCGATATCGGCGGCAGCGAGGAGTCGCTCGCCCGCCTGCAGGATTATTTTGTCCGCTTCGGCGATCTCTACCGTGTATTCGCCCCGAGCCGCGGCGTGTTCAGCTATGTCATCAATCATCCCGACGACATCAAGCGCGTGCTCTTGACCAATCACCGCAACTACACCAAGGGTGAGGGCATCGATCGGGTCAAGATCCTGCTGGGCAACGGCATCATGACCAGCGAAGGCGCGTTCTGGCGCAGGCAGCGGCGCATGATGCAGCCTGCCTTTCACCGGCGCGTCATCGATCAGTTCAGCCTTCTGATCAGCGAGGTCAATGAGAAATATGCCGAGCGCTGGGCGGCCATGGCCGCGCGCGGCGAACCGGTCAATATCTCGATCGACACCAGCGAAATGACGCTCGAGATCGTGCTCAAGTCCATCTTCGGCACGGATCTGGAGCGCTTGGCGCAGCAAATGGGCGTCAATCCATTCGAGGTGGTCGCCAAGCAATCAAATCGCGATCTGAAGTTCGCGTTCCAATTTCGATCGCTCGGCCGCTTGGTCGGCGAACTGATTCAGCAGCGCCGTCGGGCGCCGGAGGAGCACTTCGATTTCCTGAGCATGTTCATGCTGACGCGGGATCGGGAAACAGACGAGCCGATGTCCGACAAGGAATTGATCGACGAGGTGCTGACGCTGATCGTTGCCGGCCACGAGACCACCGCCGCCGCCCTGACCTGGACCTGGTATCTGGTCAGCCGCCACCCGCAGGCCGCCGAGCAGTTGCACGTCGAGGCCGACCGGACGAGCGCGGCAGGCGTTTTGGGGTTGGGCGCCGCCGAGGCGATGTCCTTTACTCATCAGGTGCTGCAGGAATCCTTGCGCCTGTATCCGCCGGGTTGGCTCATCACGCGCCGTTCCATCGAAGCCGACGAGCTCGGCGGCTTCCCCATCGCCCCGCGCACCGATGTCTTCATCAGCCCCTACATGCTGCATCGGCATCCGCACTTTTGGAGCGATGCTGAAGAGTTCAAACCGGAGCGCTTCGCCGACGCCGATGCCGCCGAGCGCCACAAATTTGCCTATATTCCCTTTGCGGTCGGACCGCGCCACTGCATCGGCGAGAACATCGCCATGTTTGAAATGCTGGTGCACATGCGCACCATGATGCGCCGTTTTCGCCTGCGGCGCGCCACGGACGAACCGATTGAATTCGAGGCGCAAATCAATCTGCGGCCCCGTTCCAATCTCATGATGACGGTAGAAGCAAGATGAACGATGCAAACCGGCTCGGTAAGTACACCACCTATGTCGAGGTTCTCGAAGACAATCGGGACGTCGATCGAAGCGTGACTTACATCGAAGGCGAGAACAACGAGCGGCAGGTGCCGTTCTCGGAGGTGCATGCCCGCGCCCTGGGTATTTTGTACCACCTGCAGGCCGCCGGTGCGCGCCGCGGCGACAAAATGATCATTTTCCTGAGCAACAACGAGCAATTCCTCGATGGATTCTGGGCGGCCTTGAGCGGCGGCATCGCGCCGGTGCCGCTCAGCGTAGGCATCAGCGACGAGCACCGCCACAAGCTGCTGCGCGTGGCGCGCAAGCTCGGCAATCCGCTGCTCTATACCGACGCCAAGAGCTTGGAGCGCTTGGGCGCCCTCGCCTCGCAGGTGGGCGAGGGCGAATTGTTCGAACAGCTGAAAGCCCGCGCGTTTCTGGTGGAATCGATCACGGATATTTCAAAAGCCGGCAAGATCGTGCGGCCGGCGCCGGGCGACCTGGCATTCATCCAGTTTTCCTCCGGATCGACCAGCGAACCGAAGGGCGTGATGCTGACCCACGCGAACTTGATCGCCAACACGCAGGGTGCGACCGCGGTCGGCAGGTACAACACGCATGATGTTTCCTTGAGCTGGATGCCCCTCACGCACGACATGGGCTTGATCGGGCTTTACATGATGCAGTTCGCGAACCGCGTGCACGTCAACCTCATGCCGACAGAATTGTTCGTGCGACGGCCGTTGCTGTGGCTGCAGACCGCCGCCAGGAAGCGCGTCACGCTGACCTGCTCGCCCAACTTCGGGTATAGGCACTTTCTCAAAGTGCTGGGCGAGCGGCGCCTGGAGAACACGGATCTGTCCTCGATTCGAAACATCTACAACGGCGCCGAGCCGATTTCCGTATCCCTGTGCAATGAATTCATGAATGCACTGGCGTATACCGGATTGAAGCGCAGCGCCATGTATCCCGTGTATGGCCTGGCCGAGGCCAGTCTTGCCGTGGCCTTTCCGCCGCAAAATAGCGAATTTCGCTGGATCCGCCTGAATCGCCACCGCTTGAGCGTGGGCTCCACAATTGAACTCAATCCCGTCGAGGCGCGCGACGCTTTCGAGGTGGTGAGCGTCGGCCACATCGTGCCCAACACGGAACTGCTCATCGCCGATGATTCACGCGCCGGCCTGCCGGACGAGACCGTCGGCCACATTTTGATCCGGGGCTCAAGCATCACCAGCGGCTACTATGGCGATCCGGAAGGCACCGCGGCGGCGATCGATGCCAGCGGCTGGCTCGACACGGGCGATCTGGGGGTGATCCACGAGGCCGAACTTTACATCGTCGGCCGCGCGAAGGAGATCATCTTCGTCAATGGCCAGAATTATTATCCCTATGATCTTGAGAACATCGCGCAACGCGCGCCCGGCATGGATTTGAACAAGGTCGTCGCCGCCGGCGTTGCCAGGCCCGGATCGCAAGGCGAGGAACTGGTGGTCTTCGTGCTCCATCGCGGCAACATGGTCGAGTTCCTGCCAACGGCGAATGCGGTCAGCCGGCTCATCAACGAACACACGGGACTCGAGGTCGCGCAGGTCATTCCGACCAAGCGCATCCCCAAAACCACCAGCGGCAAGGTTCAGCGCCATCTCCTGGAACAGGCCTACATCGAGGGCGAGTTCGACGGCGAGCTGGCCGAACTCAAGGCGCTGCGCGAAACCCGCGGCGCCTCGGAGCGCGAAGCCGGCGCGGGGCTGGAGGCCCGCCTGCAGGCGCTGTGCGAAGCCGCGCTGCCAGGAAAGAGAATCGATGTAAACGACAACTTGTTCGAGATCGGCGCCAGTTCTCTCAAGCTGATCGAAATCCACGAAAGCGTCGACAAGGACTTTCCCGGACTCATCGATCTAACCGAGTTGTTCGACTATCCCACCATTGCGCAGCTGGCGAAGCACCTCGAGGGCAAGCTCAAAGCGATTCCCCCGCGCTAGGGGTCGGTCTAAGGATTCCACGTGAGCCGCGTTGGCAGGGCGAGGGAGCGGATGCAAGGCGCGCGGCGCAGGCCGTGGCGGGCCCCACGGACAAGCCGCGCAACACCGCAGACGCCCCTCACCCTGCCAACCCGTTGGGACCGGGCAGATTTCGCTTCAGGCATTGTTGTCGCCTCCTCGTTGGGATCTAACCCAACTGCGTCGGCTCCGCCTCGCCTGAAGCGAAATCTGCCGCGGTCGCGGCCACGTGGAATGCTTAGACAGACCCCGAGGTATCGCAATTATCGATTTTTCCGGAATCGAATCCGCGGCGAAACCAACGCACCCGTTGCGCGGAAGTCCCATGGGTAAAGCTGTCGGGGACGACGGTTCCCTGAGTGCGCTTTTGCAAAGTGTCATCGCCCACTGACGAGGCCGCGGCGAGGCCTTGATCCAAATCGCCGGGCTCCAGAATCTTGCGCGCGCGATTGGCCTGCTGGGCCCACACGCCGGCAAAACAGTCGGCCTGCAGTTCGACCCGCACCGACACTTGATTGGCGCCGACGCGTCCCGCACGGCGCTCGGACTGCGCCGCACTATCGGTGATCCCCAGGAGATTTTGCACGTGGTGCCCCACCTCGTGCGCAATGACGTAGGCGCGCGCGAACTCGCCCGGGGCGCCAAATTCCGTGGCGAGCTGCTGATAAAACGACAAATCGATGTAAACCTTTTGATCGCCAGGACAGTAGAACGGTCCGGCGGCTGAGCTCGCTAAACCGCACGCCGAGCCCACCTGCCCGCTGAACAGCACCAGCTTGGGCCGGCTATAAACCTTGCCCATGTTTTGGAAGTAGGCGCCCCAGACCGCCTCCGTATCGCCCAGAATCGCGCGCACGAAATCCACTTGCGGGTCATTGGGATTGAGCGGCGCCGGCGCTTGCGTGGGCGCCGTGACCGATTGCGGGTCGCCGTTCAGCAGACTCAACAGCGTCGACGGATTGATGCCCATGAAATAACCGATCACCAGAATGACGACGGTGCCAATGCCGATGCCGGCGCCCCGCCCGATTCCTGAGCCGCGCTCGTCCTCGACGTTGTCGCTGCGCGGGCTTTCATCCAGTTTCATAGGCGATCTCCGGCTCGAAAGGTTGTCGTGCTGAGCGGCACATCATAGTCCTCGCTCAGGGGGCTGCGTCGTATAATGGTTTCTTCAGGCGCCAGCGTCTGTAGGACCAGAGCCAATCGGCCGGACTCTTGAGCACATCGACTTCGCAGGCGCGGGCGTAACGCTCGGTGACCTGATTGGCAGCCAGCGTCTCGCGGCCGTCCCACAGCGGCAGGAACTCGACTTCGTAATGGCTGCGCCGCACGCGCCGCACGTGGGCATACAGAATGGGCAGGCGCATGGCACGCGCAATCTGCTCGGCGCCCACGTAGAACGCGGTGTCCTGGCCCAGGAACCGGGTCCAATAGCGCTGATCCGTGGACACCGGCGCCTGGTCGGCGTTCATGCCGAGCGCGCGTACCACGCCGCGCCGCCGAAAAAAATCCGCCAGCAATTCCTTGGCCGGCACCAATCGGGCGCCGAAGCGCGAACGCAGCTTGAGCATCAGGCGCTCCGCCCAGGCGTCGTGCAGCGGCTTGTAGGCCGCATCGACAGGATATCCAAGCTGCAATGTCACGCCGTGCAGCAGCCACTCCCAATTGCCCAGATGCGACGTCATGAACATGATGGATTGCCCGGCGTCGAGATAGTGCCGCGCCGACTCGGCATTGATGACGCGCATGCGGCGGCGCATGTCATCCTCGCTCATCGACACCGACTTCAACAACTCGATCGAGACGTCGCAAAAATTCCGCAGGAACTGCTTGTGAATGACTTCGCGCTCGGCCGGACTCAAGTCGGGAAAGACCTTCTCGAGCTGCTCGCGGATGACGTGCTCGCGATGGCGCACCACGTAGTAGGCGAGGAAGTAGAGAAGTGCGGAGAATGCGTATAGCGCGGCCCAAGGCAGGCGTGACAAAAGTTTGATCATGGAAACCCGCGGACGGCGTCGTGTTGAAATACTAACATATTGTTTCTAAACGGTTTCGCAGCCCGCAAAGGAGAACAGCGGTATTATAGATAGGTGAGCAGCGCAGAATTCATTCCCCCTGGTATTGCGCCCCCTGTTGCGGCCGGCACCATGAAAGTCGACATCATTCGTGCCGGTCTCGACTCGCACGTCGACAAAGAGGATCGGGTCGCGGTCGAGGCGCCGCTCGAGTACATGCTGCACCATCCGGCGCTCGGGCTCGAACCGGTGTCATTCGGTACGACGATGAGAACGCCGGGCGACGATGAAAATCTGGCGGTCGGATTGCTGTACGGCGAGGGCATTGTCAATCAAGCCGGCGACATCGACGCGGTCGAATCGAGCACACGCCGCCCCAACGTGGTCAATGTGCGCCTGCGCCCCGAGGTGCACATGGAAATGCAAACCGCGACGAGGCGCTTTTCGGCCGGATCGAGCTGCGGAGTGTGCGGCACGACGGGGCTCGACGCGGCGATCGCCCGCGCCGCCGCCACCCGTATTGCTCCGACGCGCGCGATCGAGCTGGCGCTGCTGTTCAGTTTGCCCGAGCGCATGCGCTCGGCTCAGTCCAAATTCGGCGACACGGGCGGCATCCATGCCGCCGCACTATTTGATTTTTCCGGCGGACTCATCGCGGTGGCGGAAGATGTCGGCCGTCATAACGCCTTCGACAAGCTGGTCGGCGAGCTGCTGATGGCCGGACGTTTGCCGCTCAATGAGCACATTATTCTTTTGAGCGGCCGCGCGAGTTTCGAACTCACGCAAAAGGCATTGCGCACCGGCGTTGGGATTCTCGCGGCCATTGGCGCGCCCTCGAGCCTTGCGGTCAATCTGGCCCTGGCTTCCGGCCTGACGCTGGCCGGCTTTGTGCGCGAGAAGCACTGCAATGTGTACTCGAATCCGCAGCGCTTTTCCGCAAACGCAAGGAGCCTATCTGAGTAATCCCCGTGGCCGCGAGCGTGCTAAATAACCAACCGTTCCGGCGCGGCCGCGCCGGCGACGCCCGGCGCCACGGTTGTTTTTCGCCGCTTCGGCTTGGATTTAATCTTCGGCCACCACGGCAGCGCCTCGGTCATCACCAGCACCTTTCCGGGGGCCAAGGCCGGCTGATAGCCGGGTAAGTTCTTCAAAATGTCGCGCCAGCCGGGCCCGGCGAGCGCCGCACACAGCCGCAGCACCGCGGTATGCCCGAGATTGCCCTTGAGACAGGCGAGAAAATAGTTCTCTTCCACCAATGGCGCGAAGTGCAGTCCAAACTCGAGGGCGGCGGCCTCCACGCCGACCCCCGCATCGGCCAAACCGCTGGCCACGCACAACGCCACGGCAACGTGGGTTTCCTCGGTCAGCCCGCCATATCCGGGCAAGTCGCCGGGATTCAACGAATGCTCATGCATGAGATGATCGATGAGCATGCGCGTGCCGGAACCGATCTGCCGGTTGACGAATCGCAGCCGGTGCCGGGCCACATCGGGGAAGGTGCGAATGAGCGCCGCGTGCTCGCGTCTGACCATCAAGCCCTGCATGCGCCGCGAACAGCCGATCAATTTATGCCGCCCTGGCTTGAGCAGGGGCTTCAAGGCCTTGGCAAACACCGGCGCGGCACCACGCAATGCCGGGACGTGAAAGCCCGCCACGAGGCATTGCCGGTCGGATAACCCGCGCAGCGCATCCTCGCTGCCTTGAAAGCGGATGTCCAAGTGCAGGTCTGCGGTGTCGGCGAGGTGTTTCTGCAGCACTGACAGCGCCATGTCGTGGCTGGCTTGAACCGCGAGCAGCTGGTGACGTTGATCGCGGGCCTCGTCGACTACATGCGCCAGGTCGGAACGCAGCGCTTCGATGTGAGGCTGCATGCGCGTGCGCGCGCGCCGCTCGGCCCAGAGCAGCTTTTCGGCAAATTGCGTCGGCCGGGCTCGCTGTCCTTGCGACCAGATGATGAGCGGTTCGCCCAGCTTCTGCTCCCACTTTCTGAGCGAGCCCCACAGGTAGCGGTAAGAGCATCCCAGCGACTGCGCCGCGTGGCGGATCGAGCCCAGTTCCAAAACCGCGCTGAGCAGATCAAACAATGGATTGCCGAGCGTCGCCCCGCGCTGCTCGCCGGGCTCGAAGGCATACCGCAGGTGCAATCCCAGAGCAGTCCCGGCCTTCGTTGCAACTTTGGTGTTCCGCATCCAGCGCCCCGCGATTCGCCCTTTTCTTATGGGGCAATTGTACCCTGGGAGCCTAGCCCTAGGGCGCGATCAAAAGCGGCGCGTCAAAGCCGTGGTCGGCCAGGATTTTCTGTCCCCGCGGCGACAGAATGAACAGCGCGAATTGCGCCGCTTGATCCTGATTCGCATCCTTCAAGATGGTCAGTCCGTAATTTGCTTCGACCGCCAGCGCCGGCGGGAGGTGAATCATGCTTGCGCCGGGCAGCGCCGCGGCCACGGCCGCGCCGCCGGTGCAGTAGGCGAGAAACACGTCCGCCCGCTTCTCTTTGAAAAGCCAAGCAACCGCATTGCCGACGCCGGCCGGGATCGGCAGCGATCCGGGCTCATTGCCGATCTTCACGGCCTTGGCTTCGAGAGTCGCGCGGCTGCCGGGACGCACCGCGTCGGCCTTTTTGAACACTGCCCACGCATAGTCTCCGCCCGGGTCCCCAATCGGCGTCGATGTCCCCACCTTGACCGAGGGGTTCAGCAAGGTTGCGAGCAACGTGGCCGGCGTGGCCTTCAGCCCCGGCCGCAACATGGCGCAGAGATGATTGTGCGCGAACAGCACACTGGGCCCTGATTTTCCGGCGCTGGTGAGTGCCTGCAGGGTTTCCCATGTCCGCTGAGGCGAAGACATCGCCGGGTTCGCCCCTTTGCAGCCGATCTTTGAGCAATCCGGAACCGCCAAAGGTCGGCGCGACCGCGACGCCGTACGCGTCCGAGTACGCCTTGGCGATATCCGTCATGGCGGCGCGCAAACTGCCGGCGGCGTGCAGCCGCACGACAGGAGCGTCCGCGGCGGCCGCACCAACCGCGCCGCTCGCGGACAAAGTGCCGAAGAGCAACCCAGTCAAACCCAGGCAGCAACGAATCATGGCAATTCTCCCAGGCCTTTAGAAATCGAAACTCACCGCCGCGAGCAGCGTGCGCGGAGTGCCGAGATGTCCGATCAAATTACCCGTGTTTGCACCGGTCAGATTGCTGGGCGCCACCGTCGACCAATAGCTCTTGTTGGTGAGGTTGTCCACCGACAGCCGCCACGTGACCTGCTTGGTCAGGACGTGCGAGGTGTAGCGCGCACCGAGGTCGAATAAATTGTAGCCCGCGATAAAAAACGAATTTGTATCGTCGGCCGCGCGCGGACCCGAGAACTGCCAATTGAAGGTAGCCACCAATCCGGGGACCGTTGCAATGCTGTACTCGAACATGGTATTGCCCTTGACCTTGGGCGCGCCGACATAAATCTTGTCGTTCGTCGTCGCCAGCGGTGTCTGTTCGAGCCGTGCGTTCAGCAAGGTCACGCCGCCGTAAACTCTCAAGTCCGGCAGCAGTTCGCCGACCGCCGATAGCTCGAGGCCCTTGTTCACCTGCTGCCCGGATATTTCAAACACATTGCCGATGGGATTGATGTTGGCAAAGGGGCGTTGGATCTCAAACAGCGCGGCGGTGAAGTCGATTTTACTGAATGACGCCTTGTAGCCGACCTCGTACTCCTTGCTCCGGTACGGCGCGAGACTGGTTCCCGCATTCACCGTGCCCGCAGGCGCCAAATCGCCGGCCTGCAGACTGCTGGCAAAGGTCGCGTACAACGTCATGCTGCTCACGGGCTTGTACATCAGGCTGGCCGTTGGACTCAGGCCGTGATTCGAATATTCCGACACGCGCGCGGCCTTGGAATTGTAATTGTCGGTGTTAAACCAATCCTGACTCAGGGCAAGGCGCGCCCCCCAGGCGTCGGTAAAGCGGAGGGTGTCGCCGACGTTGACTCCCTGCTGATAGGCATTGGATGAGTCGAAATTCAGCCCCACATTCGGCAGGCCCGCGGCCGGCAAAGGGAATATCACCGGGGCGTTGATGTTCGCGGTCCCCAACAGCACGCTCGCGGGCGTCGCCGGAGTGATCACGGAATAGGATTGCGATTTGTAGCCCGCCGTGCCGATGGTCAGATCGTGCGCCACCGCTCCGGTGGTGAAGTTGCCGTCCAAATAGGCCGCATCGCTGGTCATGATGAAGCGCGGCGCAAAGCCGTTTGCCAGGGATGAGGTGTAATTGCCGTTGTTGTTGGTCAGGTTGTTGACCGGCGTGCTGATATTTCGCGAGGCGTCCTGGTTCAGGCCGCCCACCGTCAAATGCCAATCGGAATTGAAGTCGTGGATCAAGCGCACGCTGGCCATGCGCGTCAACAAATCCACGCCCGCGTAATTCTGGCCGTATCCCACGTCGGTGGGATCGGGCGCCGGCGGCAGGACGATTTTTTCGCTGTAGGTAAACCAGCCGGGATAGCCGGTGTCGATCAGATGATAGTAGCTGTAGTTGGTCTCGATGACGGTGTCTTGCATCGGACGCACGTCGATCGCCAGAGCGCCGAGAACGCGCTTGGCGTGGCTGTGATCGACCCACGCGTCCCCCTCGCCAATCACGCCGTTGAAACGGTAGCTGACGATGCCGTTGCTGTCGATCTTGCCGCCCAGATCCACGTGCGCCGTGCCGAGGCTGTCGTTGGAATAGCTCACGGTGACTTCGCGCAGGTCAGTGTCGGTCGGGCGCTTCGAGACAAAATTGAACATGCCGGATGGATTTGCAGGTCCGTATAGCGAAGCCGACACGCCATTCACCACTTCGATTTGTTGAAACTGTTCCATCGCATTGGCGACGGTGATGAACATCTGCATGCCGTCCATGCGCGAGTTTTGAAAATTCCCTCCCTGCATGCCGCGGGTTTGCGGCCGCAGGATATCCGGTCCCTGCTGCTCCTGATAGGCGACCAGCGGCAAATACTTCGAGACATCCTTGAAATTCGTCGCCATGGAGTTCTGAATCAAATTTTCGTCCAAGACCCCGACCGAATAGGGGACATCCAGCAATTTCTGCGAGCCCAAGGGCCCGAGCGAGTCGGTGGTCTGCACCCGGTAGTCGTCGGACTCTTTGTTCCCCACCACGGTTACGCGCGGCAGCGCCGATGATTGAGTTTGAGTCTGCGGCGGGTCGGCGGCGACGGCGTCGTCGGCGGCCGCAACCTCGGCGCGGGCAAAAGGAGACAGAGCAAACAATATTGCAAAGCGAATCGATTGGATCATTGAAATCTCGTCGAATGGATTGAATGCGGCGCGATGGCCGCTTGCGAGCTGTGCTCTGCAAGCAGAAATACCGCAGGAAAACTAGCATGGGGGGCTAGGCCCAACAATATGAACGCCGGAGCATATGTTGAGCGTTAGAGCTCACAGATTGCTCGGCATCGCCCGTCAATCGGCGTCGAGGCGCTCCTCGCCGATGTAGCAGTGGAAGCGCCGATTCACCGCGCGGCCAAACAACGTCATGCCGAATTGCTTTGCCAGGTCATATCCCATGGCGGACACGCCGTTGCGCGAAACGAGGATCGGCACGCCGCTCTGCGCCGCCTTGATGACCATTTCGCCGGTGAGCCGCCCGGTGGTGAACAACACCTTGTCGCCGCCGTCGATGCCGTGCAGGGCCATCCAGCCGCTGATGGTGTCGAGCGCATTGTGCCGGCTCACATCCTCGACCGACACGAGCAAGCGCGCATCTTGAAACAGGGCACAGCTGTGCACGGAGCGTGCGTGCCGGTGGATGCTGTCGTGCTGGCGCATCACTTCCAGCAAGCTGCGCAACGCGCTGCTTCGAACGCGCGCCTGCGCGGCTCCCGGCAGCTTGATTGCGTCGATGTGCTCGCGCAAACGCGAGAATATCGAGCCTTGACCGCTGCCCGAGGCCACGGTGCGCAGCGGCGCTGCGGACAAATCGCGCGCCAGCCCGTGGGTTCTGACCGTGGCCGTGCCTGACTTCCAATCCACCGAAATCGATTCGACCGCCGCCGCATTCTTGATCAAGCGCTGATTGAACAAGAATCCCAGCACCAGCAATTCGGGCGAGGCGCCGAGCGTCATCAGCGTGACGAGCTCGCGATCATCCACCATCACTGTCAAGGGCCGCTCGGCGGGAATAAAAATGACCCGCCGCACCCCGAGTTCATCGACAATGCCGATCTCGCGCATCGAGTCGGACGCCGCGGCGCTCAGCCGCGGGGCATTCGCGATCGGCGGCATCGAACGCGCCTCCGGCTGCACCTCGAAAGCCTCGATGCTATGGGTCTCGATGGCAGCCTCCGGCCGCACACGCTACGATGCCCAACTGCGGCGGACACTCATGATCAATCAGAGCAATGACATCAGCGGACTGATTCTCGCGGGCGGGCGCGGCACCCGCATGGGAGGCGTCGACAAGGGGCTGCAGCTGCATCTGGGCGTACCGCTCGCGCAGCACGCGCTTGAGCGCCTGCGGCCCCAGGTTGCCGCGTTGATGCTCAATGCCAATCGCAATCTGCCGGCGTATCAAGCCATGGGTGTTCCCGTTTGGCCCGACGAAATGGCCGACTTTCCCGGGCCGCTCGCCGGCATGCTCGCGGGCCTGATGCATGGCCGTACGCCCTACCTGGTCACGGTGCCGTGCGATTCGCCGAATTTTCCCGACGACCTGGTCGCGCGTCTCGTCGCATGGCCTGCTGAGCGCCGGGTCGGATTTGGCGACCGCGTACACCCGGGAGGAAGGCGAGTTGCGGGCGCAGCCGGTGTTCTGTCTCATGAAGGTCTCGCTGCGCGACAGTCTGCGCGCCTTCATTGAAAGCGGCGAGCGCAAGACCGGCCTGTTCGCCGCGCGGCATCACGGCGCGAAAGTCATCTTCGATGACGCGGCAGCGTTCGCGAATGCCAACACCCTGAGCGAGTTGGCGCAATTGCAGATCAATCCTCGCCGGCCGTGACGGGCTCGAGAATCTGACCGCCGCCGAAACTCGACTGCAGCGGCGCCGTGCCGCCCAGGCTCACGCGCACGGCGCAATACTTGAACTCAGGGATTTTGGCGAAGGGATCGAGCGCTGAATTCGTGAGCTTGTTGATTGCCGCTTCGTAGAAGCAAAACGGCACGAATACCGCGCCATGCGGCGAGCTCTCGTCTTCCCGCGCATACAAGCTGACCTTGCCGCGCCGCGACTGGATCGTGACGAGCTGCCCCGGCTTGGCGCCGAGCGCCGCCATGTCCACGGGATTCAGCATCGCCACCGGATCCGGCTCGAGGGCGTCGAGCACGCCGGAGCGGCGCGTCATGCTGCCGGTGTGCCAGTGCTCGAGCTGCCGCCCCGTGATCAGCACCATGGGATACTCGGTATCCGGCCGTTCATCGGCGGGAATGATATCGGCCGGCACGAATTTCGCCTTGCCGGTCGGCGTCGGAAATGACGTGATGAACACCACCGAGTCGCCGGGATCGCCTTCTTTTTCGCAAGGATAGGTGACGCTGCCTTCCTTCTGCAGCCGCTCCCAGGTGATGCCGCCGATGCTGGGCATGGTGTGGCGCATCTCATCGAACACCGCCGCCACCGCCGCCTCTCCCGTGCCATAAGACCACGAGAGACCGAGCTGGCGTGCAATATCGATGATGATTTCCAGATCCTGGCGCGCCTTGCCGGGAGGATTGAGCGCCTGACGTCCGAGCTGCACGTATCGGTCGGTGTTGGTGAATGTGCCGGTCTTCTCGGCAAAGGATGAGGCCGGCAAAATGACGTCGGCAAGATAAGCCGTTTCAGTCAGGAAAATGTCCTGCACCACCAGCATGTCGAGTTTCGCGAGCGCCTCGCGCGCATGATCCGCATCCGGATCGCTCATGGCCGGATTTTCGCCCATGATGTACATGCCTTTGACATTTCCGGCGAGGATGTTCTTGATGACCTCGACCACCGTCAGGCCGGTTTTGTTGTCGAGCTTGTCCGCCGGCACATTCCAGGCTTTTGCGAAGCGCTCGATGGCCTTGGGATCATCGACGCGCTGATAGTCCGGATACATCATGGGAATGAGACCGGCGTCCGACGCGCCCTGCACATTGTTCTGGCCGCGCAGCGGGTGCAGCCCCGTTCCCGGCCGGCCGATTTGTCCGGTCATCAGTGCCAGCGCGATGAGGCAGCGTGCGTTGTCAGTACCGTGAATGTGCTGGCTGATGCCCATGCCCCAGAGAATCATGGAGCCCGAACTGGTCGCATACAGCCGCGCGATCTCGCGAATGGTATCCGCGGGAACGCCGCAAATCGGCGCCATCAACTCCGGATCATAGCCCTGCACGTTTTTCGCGAGTTCCGCGTAGCCCAAGGTGCGGTCGGCGATGAACTTCGCGTCGACCAGATTCTCCTCGATGATGACGTGCATCATGGCGTTGAGCAGGGCGACGTCGGTGTCGGGCTTGAACTGCACGAAGCGATACGCGGTGCGCGCCAAGTCGCTGCGGCGCGGGTCCATGACGATGACCTTGGTGCCGGCTCGCATGGCATTTTTGATGAAGGTCGCCGCCACCGGATGGTTCACCGTCGGGTTCGCGCCGATGATGATGACCACCGCGGCCTGGGTGACGTCCATGACCGGATTGCTCACCGCGCCGGAACCGATTCCCTCCAAGAGTGCCGCAACGCTCGACGCGTGGCAGAGGCGCGTGCAGTGATCGACATTGTTGCTGCCGAAGCCGACGCGGACCAACTTCTGAAACAGATACGCCTCTTCATTGCTGCCCTTGGCCGAGCCGAAGCCGGCGAGCGATTTGGGACCATGGGTGTCGCGCAATCGGCGCAGCGTGCCGCCGCCCAAGGCGAGCGCCTCCTCCCACGTCGCTTCTCGAAACACCTGCATGACATTGTTCGGATCCATCACGAACTTGCCGGATTTGGGCGCATCGGCTCTACGGATCAGCGGCACCGTGAGACGCTGCGGGTGACGCGAATAGTCGAATCCATAGCGTCCTTTGACGCACAGGCGCGAGTGATTGGCCGGACCCTCGCGTCCCTCGACGTAAAGAATGCTGTCGTTCTTGACGTGATAGGTCAGCTGACAGCCCACGCCGCAATAGGGGCAAAGCGACTCGACCGATTTGTCGGGCACGGACAACGCAACCTCACGCGCCGGCATCAGCGCGCCGGTGGGACAGGCCTGCACACATTCGCCGCATGCCACGCAGGTTGAAGCGCCCATCGGATCGTCCATGTCGAAAACGATCCTCTCGTTCTGGCCGCGAGAGGCCAGGCCGATGACATCGTTCGCCTGTTCGTCGCGGCAGGCGCGAACGCAACGCGTGCACTGGATGCAGGCGTCGAGATTCACCGCGATCGCCGCATGCGACAGGTCCGCCGGCACCGCCGGGCGCGGCGCGAAACGCGGCTTGCCCACATTGAGCTTGGCGGCCCATTCATCGACCTCGTTGTGACGCGTGTATTCCCGCTCCGGCATGTCGGATTGCAGCAGCTCAATCACCATTTGCTGCGCCTTGCGCACGCGCTCGTTGTTGGTGGTCACCTGCATGCCGGCCGTGGGCGCGCGGCAACAGGAGGCGGCCAGCACCCGCTCGCCTTTGATTTCAACCATGCAAGAGCGGCAATTGCCGACCGCTTCCATGCCGGCCTTGTAGCAGAGCCGCGGAATTTCGATGCCCTCGCGATCGGCGATCTCGATCAGGGTCTCGCCGGGCAATGCCGTCATTTCACGGCCGTCCAGCAGGAAGGTAACGGTGGGCGCCTCAGTCTGCAGGCGCATATTGGGAGAGGTGACGCTCATGCTTGCTTGCCTTTAAGTCAACTCATTCGGAAAGTACTTGATGACCGTGTCGACCGGATTGGGCGCCGCCTGACCCAGGCCGCAAATCGAGGCGTCGCGCAGAACCTGAGAGAGTTCGGCCAGCAACGGTGTATCCCAATGGTCCTTGGCTATGAGCGCATTGGTTTTGGCGGTGCCGACCCGGCAGGGTGTGCACTGGCCGCAGGATTCGTGTTCAAAGAAACGCATCATGTTGCGCGCGGCGGCTTTGGCGGTGTCCTGCGAGGACAGCACGATCACCGCGGCGGAGCCGATGAAGCAGCCATAGGGTTGCAGGGTGTCGAAATCCAGCGGGATGTCGCCCATGGAGGCGGGCAGAATGCCGCCGGAAGCGCCGCCCGGCAGGTAGCCGTAAAAAGTGTGCCCCGCTTTCATCCCGCCGCAAAACTCGTCGATCAGCTGTTTCACGGTGATGCCCGCCGGCGCCAGTTTCATCCCGGGATTTTTTACGCGCCCGGACACCGAGAAGCTGCGCAATCCCTTGCGGCCGTTGCGCCCTTGGGAGACAAACCAGGCCGCGCCTTTTTCCAGAATCTCGCGCACCCAGAAAAGCGTTTCGAAGTTGTGCTCCAAGGTCGGCCGGCCGAACAATCCGACTTGCGCAACATAGGGCGGTCGCAGGCGCGGCATGCCGCGCTTGCCCTCGATCGATTCGATCATCGCCGACTCTTCGCCGCAAATGTACGCGCCGGCGCCGCGGCGCAGTTCGATTTTAGGCAGCGGCACCGGCGGATTGTCCGTGAGCTTGGCGAGTTCTGCCTCGAGCAACGCGCGGCAGCCGTGATACTCATCACGCAGATAAATATAGATCGCGGATATGCCCACCGCCCAGGATGCGATGAGCATGCCCTCGAGAAACCGATGCGGGTCGCGCTCAAGATAAACGCGATCCTTGAAAGTGCCGGGCTCGCCTTCGTCGATGTTGACCGCCATCAATCGCGGCGCCGCCTCGCCGCGCACGATGCGCCATTTGCGGCCCGCGGGGAATCCCGCGCCGCCCAACCCGCGCAGCCCGGAATCCTCCATGGTCTTCAGTACGTCCTCGAGTTCGCGGCGGTGTTCCATGCAGTCGCGCAGCAGCGAATAACCGCCCTCTTTTGTGTACGCCTCGAAGTCGATGTAGTTTCGCGGGGTATCGGTGAAATGTCCGGCCTCCACCTCCGTGCGCACGGCCTCCAAGGTGGCCCGGGGCACCGGATTTTGATGGACGATTGCCACGGGGGACTGCTCACAGCGACCGACGCACGGCGCCGGAATCACCCGCACTTCGCGTCCGAGCAGCGCCGGTAATTTTTCCAGCAGCTGCTTCGCGCCGCCCATTTCACAGCTGAGACCGTCGCAGACGCGCACCGTCAGTTGCGCGGGAGAGGGCAGCGAGCCGTCGGGATTTTCTTTGACGACATCAAAGTGATGATAGAAGGTGGCCACCTCATAGACCTCGGTCTGGGCCAACCCCATGAGCCTTGCCAGGGCCGCCATGTGCGGCGCGCCCAGCTGGTGATAGCGATCATTGATCCGGTGCAGATACTCGATCAGCAAGTCATGCCGCAGAGGCGGCGGACCGATCAAAGCCTCCACCTCGGCCAACGCCGCAGGCTGCACTTGGCGCCCCCTTGGCGCCTGACGTTTGCGCTTTTTGGTGGCGCCTTCGGGGACGATTGGAATCACCATATTGGTCACTGATCAACTCCCAAACCTAAGGTATTCAGTATGGTGTTAGCTGATATATGTGTCCAATCGATTCGATTGATCCATAAAAGACACTTATCAATCAATAGGTTACGGTTATCGTTGAGCAATGGCCAGCGGCCCACAGGATTCGGGCGTGCTATTGGCCGCAAGCTTGGGATAAAGCGCCATCAGTTTGCGCATCACGCCATTGGTCCAACCGAAGCCGTCCTGCAACGGATATTCGCCGCCGCCGCCGGCGCGCCCGGTGTTCACGACGTCGTATTTCTCCACCAGCTTGCCGCTTTGCGCGTAGAGACGATTCACGCCAACCATCCAGCGGCAGGCCACGTTGTCGGCGAGCGGAAAAATGGCGTAGTGACGCAAACCCGAGATGCCGATCCATTGCAACGGCGGCCAACCATTCGGCGCGTCCCACTGCTGCCCGGTCTGAAGCGGCGTGGTGACGATGCCGCCTGCTTTGAGCAAATCGCGCGAAACCGTTGCCGCCACGGCCGCCGCCTGCGGCTTGCTCGCCAGCGCGACAAACAAAGGATAGAGCGTGGCTGCTGAAATGCGCGGCACCTGCGCGTGCTTCACCCAGCGGTAATCGCGAAACACCCCGCCGGCCGAATCCCATAAATATTGGTTTACCGCCGCGCGCCGCGCGTTCGCTCGGTGATTAAACTCCGTCACGCAGGCCTTGTCGTGAACGCGCGCACAGCCGGAGCCGATGGCCTGCTCGAGACCAAACAACAGGCTGTTCAGGTCAATCGGGATGATCTCGGTGGTGTCGATGGTCTCGAGGGTCTTGCCATCTGCGAACCAACGTGAGGAGAAGTCCCAGCCGCTTTCGGCCGCCGCCCTGACATCGCGGTACAACTGCGTGGGAATGCGGCCGCTGCGTTGGGCGAGCCCCGTGTCCTCGCGATAGGACTCATCCCGCGGCGTATCCGCGTCGTCCCAATAGCGGTTCAATACCGCACCATTGGGCATGGAAACCACCCGGCGATGGGCGCTGCCTGGCCTCACGCCTTTCTCGCCCTCCATCCAGAACGCGTATTCGCGCCGCAACTGCGGCAAATAGCGCGCAAACGAAGCCGCCGGGTCGTCGGCGCTCAGCAGCCCGACCATCGCAAAGAAAAACGGCGGTTGTGAGCGGCTCAGGTAGTAAGTGCGCGTGCCGTTCGGCACGTGCCCGTATGCGTCGATCAGCGAGGCAAAATCTCGCACCATGTGCTGGGCCAAATCTTGCCGACCGCTTTCCACCAATCCCAGCATCGTGAAGTAGGAGTCCCAGTAGTACAGCTCGCGAAACCGGCCGCCCGGGACCACGTAGGGTTCCGGCAGCGGCAGCAGCGAGGAATAAGGCGGCGCCGTGGTGGTGATGCGCGTCAGCTGATCCCAGAGCAGGTCGATGTGCCGGGTGATGCTGACCCGCTCCTCGGTCGGAGGCGCCGGCCCGCTTGCCTGCGACGGCAATACGAAATTTTCCGCAACAAAGGCCTGCAACGCCTCGCGCGAGACGGGTTTTGCCGCATCGAAGCGCGAAAGAATTTCCGCCGGTGCGGATTTCGGCACCGCGTCCGCGAAGGTCTTGCTGTCGGGGAAGAGCTGCGCATTCTGCACGGCAACGAACAGATTCTTGAATAAAACTTGCGGCGTCTGGGGAGACGAGGGCGCCGTTGCCGGCTGCGATTGACCCGGCTCGGCCGGCAGCGCAACGGGAAATGCGGCCGGCAATGCGGCGAGAATTAGCCCGGCAGTGAAGAGACCGCGGCCCAACCATCGTGAAAAATTCATGTCGTATCCTCGCATGTCGAAGCCGCGGTATGGTCCTGCCTTCCCTTCGCGAAGTCAAAGCAGCACAATCGAGGAAATCCCATTCGCGATGTCCGAGAGGAGCATTGACATGTCGAAGACCAAAGATCTGACGCGCCGCGAGTTCGTCGCAGGCGCCGGCAAAGTCTCGATCGGGGCCATGTTGGCGGCAAGCGCCCCGTTGATTCTGCCGCGCCGCGTGCTCGGCCGCGGCCATCGGGCGCCGAGCGACACGCTGAACCTGGCCGTCGTCGGTTTCGGCTCCATGGGTTCGCAAAACGCGCAGGTGCTGGCGCAGACCGAAAATATTGTCGCCGTCTGCGATGTCGATTTGCACTATAGCGAACGCTGTGTGGAGCAGCTGCAAGCGGATGCGCAAGGCCAGGCGCGGCCCGAAGGATTGAAGCTCAAGGAACAATTCGCCAAGGCGAAGCGCTACACCGATTTTCGCGAAATGCTGGCGATAGAGAAGCACATCGATGGCGTGCTGGTGGCGACCGCCGATCACAATCACGCCGTGGCCGCCAAGACAGCGATGGAGGCCGGCAAGCATGTCTATGTGCAAAAGCCGCTCACCGCAACCGTGCATGAGTCGCGAATGCTGCGCGAACTCGCGCTCAAGAATCCCAAGCTCGTGACCCAGATGGGCAACCAGGGACACTCAAGCGAGGGGGCGCGGCTCATCAACGAGTGGATCGGCGCGGGCGTCATCGGACCGGTGCACGAGGTGCACGTGTGGACCAATCGTCCGGTAGTGTACTGGCCTCAAGGGTTGGCGCGGCCCACCAATGTGCCGCCGGTGGCAGCACCCGGCCGCTTCGGCGGCAATCCCTGGACGTACCGCTACGTTCAGGATGTGCTTGCCGCAGCGATGGGCGGCGGCGGCGCACCGCCGCCGGGCCTGGATTGGGATTTGTACTTGGGTCCGATCGCGGAGAACGTTCCGTACCATCCGGTTTATCATCCCTTCAACTGGCGCGGCTGGCTCGCGTTTGGGTGCGGAGCCATCGGCGACATGGGCGCGCACCTCATCGATCATCCATTTTGGGCATTGGGTCTCACCTACCCTGCGAGTATCGAGGCGACCTCGACGCCCTGGGGCACCATGCCACTGCCGCCTACGGATCCTGCGGCCGCGAACGCCGCGCCAGGGCGCGCACCGCGCAAGCCCGTGTCCTATCCGCTCTCGACCTGCGTGCACTATCAGTTTGCCGCCCGCGGCAGTCAGCCGCCGGTGAAACTGTCCTGGTTCGACGGCGGCATTTATCCGCCGCGGCCCGACGTCCTGCCGGATGAGGTCACGCTCAAGAGCGAAGGCGGCGTGATTTTCATCGGCGAGAAAGGCATTCTGATGAACGATACTTATGGTTCAAATCCGCGCCTGTATCCGCAGTCACTGACTGAGGTCGCCGCTGCCGTGCCCAAGAGCATGCCGCGGATCCTGTGGTCGCATGAGCTCAACTGGGCCAAGGCGATCCGCGGTGAAGCCAAAGCGAGCTCTCCGATCGAGTACGCAGCGCAGCTCACCGAAACCATGCTGCTCGGCCTGGTGGCGTTGCGCGCAGGCCAGGGAAAAAAGATCTTGTACAACGGCGAAACCGGACAAGTCACCAATTTCGCCGATGCCAATCAATACCTCACGCGCGAGTATCGCTCAGGATGGAACATGCAGTCCTGATCAGTGCAGCGCCTTGCGCGTCAACCTGACATGCCCGCTTGCATCGCGGTCGATGATGAAGTCGTAGTGCTCTCCGCGGAGCGTGACATCTTTCAGCGTCATTGATTTCCACTGCGCCGGCAAGATGGGGGCATAGGCCTCGACCAGGCCTTTCTCCGCGAGCCGCAGTCCGCTGAATCCGTAGAGCAGATTCTGCAGAAAGCCGCCTGAGGAGGTCACAAAGTAGCCGGTGTTGTTGGTTGAGGTCTCGGTGCGCACATTGAAGGGCGGCTTGATCAAGCCGCTGGTGAAGTTGCGCTGCAGCCAGGCAACCGCCGAGGCCGTATCACCGGCTGCGGCGGCGGCGATCGAAGCCGGCGCCAAGCTCATCCCATGCGGCTCATGATGTCCTTGCCGCACGGAAATCATGATGTAGTCAAAGTCATTGCGGCGCACTTTCTCGCTCATCTGAAGATCGAGCGACGGATAAGAGAGCAGTCCCAGGGTGCTCCCCTCCAAGGGCTCACGCGGCATGCTGGCATCGAAGTCCAGATGACGCTGCTCGGTTTGAGAAAACGGAATGTACAGCTTCGCGGCAACCTCGGCCCAATGCGGATCCGGCCGCTCACCCACCAGCCGCGCCGCCGTCGCAGCCAGTTCCAAGACCTTTTGCGCCGACACATTGGTGAAGGTGTCATTCGGCACGTCGTTGTAGCTTTCCGCCACCGAGGTCACGTGCAAGATTTCATAACGCCGCTGCTGCACGTTCCAGGTTGCGCGGCTCGCCCAGAAATCCGCCACATTGCGAATGACGGGCCAGCCGCTGTGTTTCAGCCATTCGCGGTCATGCGTCGCGAGCCAGTATTGCCATTGCGCAATGGCGACATCGGCGTTGACGTGGATTTCTCGCTCGCTGAGAACATGCGCAAAAAAAGGAATCTGTTCGCTGCCATTTTCCGGGTCCGCCTCCCAAGGATACATGGCACCCTTGAAGCCGCGCGCCCGTGCGCGGCCTTCAGCTGCGGGCAGCGTGTAAGCGCGAAACATGGCGAGAGATTTGGCGCGTTCCGGATGCAGCAACAGCAGAGCCGGAAAGATCCAGGTATCGCTGTCCCAGAAGGCGTGGCCCGTATAACCCGGCGTCAGACCGCAGGCACCCATGGGCCAGCGCGTGTCGGCGGTTGAGGTCGCGAGCAGATAATAGAGATCCGAGTGGACCACCGTCTGCGCGCGTGCATCGCCGTCAATGGCAACGTCGGATCGCCACAGTTCTCGCCAGGCGGCCCGGTGCCGATCGAGGAGTGCATCGAAACCTGCGCTGCGGGCCGCGGTTGCCAGCGCCAGATCCGCTTGGGACTCGCCGCCCCAGCCCTCGCGCGAGACCGCCACGAATTTTGTAAATGTATAGGTGTGGTCTTTTTGCACCTTGACCTTGAGATTCAGCGCGAGCCGGTACTGGCTTTTGTAGAGCGTGATATCGCTTAGGATGACGCCGTCCGGCAGAGAAACGGCGGCCGCCTCAGCCATATTCAAACCCTGTTCTGCGCGGCCATCGAGGCTCAAGGTCAGGCTCTTGACGTCGCCGTTCGCGGCGAGAACATGCGTGTCACCGTGATACCAGACGGCGGCGCGGTCGGGAGTCGCCGGCGGAATCGCCAAGAGTTGCATGTTATTCGCGGCCACGGCCTCCTGCATCTGATCGCCGGTCAACGTGGCGAGGGGCAGGCGCGGCTGATGCGGCGCCCAGAGGTTCAAGGCAAATGAGAGTTCGACGGTGCCGTCGAAATCCGGTGTCAATGAAATCTGGGTTGCGGCCAGATGCGTTGCGGCCTGGCTGACCAAGGTGGTGACCCTGATCTGCGTGCTGCGCCGATGGTCGACATAGCGATAGCTCGTCGTCAGCGTCGCCTCTTTCATGTTGAGCGTCTGGCGATAATCCATGAAGAGCGCCGCATTGAGCGGCGCCTGATTCATCCAGAAATGGCCGGCGGCGGAGTCACCGGTCGAGTAGTCGATCTCACTCCATCCTGGAATGGCCGCGGGTCGCGACTCATCATCCTTGCCGTAATCCATGAACGCCACCATGTACGCGAGATTGCCTTCGGTTCCGCGCGGCGCCGTCATGGTGGAAAAATAGCCGTTGGCCAAGTAGCTGGGAAAATAGCGGTCGAAATCCTGGGCGGTCGCGCTGAGACTGAAGGTGTCGTCATCCCCGGCAAGCGCGCAGATCGGCAGAAGCGCGGCCACGGCCAAGAGCAGCGGCAGGAAAACCCAATTGAATCTTTGATGCATCATCGCCTCCGGCGGTGCGGCCCAGACTGTCCATTAAATGCCGAAGCCCAAGCCGTGTCGACCCGGCAACTTGCGTCGATGCCTCGCTGGTCGCATCCTCTAGCGAAACAGTTGGAGCGACGGAGCATGTCGGACACGATTAACCGCGGCAGGCGTGATCTGCTTAGCCTGGGCGTACTCGCCGCGGCCGGCTGGCGTCACGCGGCATTCGCGGCGCGCGCAGCCGCGCCCGCGCCGCCCGCTCCGCTCTCAGAATTAGCCTATGGTCAGGTGCGGTTCAACGACGGCCCGCTCCAGCTCCAGGCGCGCCAGAATCACCGTTTGGTCCAGGGACTTGACGAGGACGCATTGCTGCGGCCATTTCGCGTGCGCTCAGGCCTTCCCGCGCCCGGTCAGGAACTTGGCGGCTGGTACGACACCTACGCCTTCGCGCCGGGCGCCACCTTCGGACAATGGATGAGCGCGCTGGCGCGCTACTACGCGATCAGCGGCGATGCTGCGACTCGCGCCAAAGTGCAGCGCCTGCTGCGAGGCTACGCGGCGACGGTCGATGCGCGCGGCAGTTTCTATCGCCATAATCGCTTCCCCGCCTATACCTACGACAAGCTGGTCGGCGGCTTGGTCGATGCTGATCGGTTCGGACTCGACCCGACCGCGCGCGCCGTGCTCGCCCGGACCACCCGGGCCGCGGAGCCGTATTTGCCGCGGCGCGCCATGCCGCGCAATGAGCATGCGCAACCCGGCGAGGACTTCAGCCAGCACGCCTGGGATGAGAGCTACACCCTGCCGGAGAATCAATTCCTGGCGTGGCGCCTGACCGGTGAGCGCATCCATCGGCAACTCGGTCGGCGATTTCTCTATGACGAATTCTTCGCAGCGCTGGCGCGCGGCGAGAATGCGCTGCCCGGAAAGCATGCCTATAGCCATGTCAATGCCTTGAGTTCGGCGGCGCAGGCCTATCTGTCTCTCGGCGATCCGATGTACCTGGCCGCGGCGCAGCAGGGCTTCGCAATGGTCTCGGCACAGAGCTTCGCCACCGGCGGATGGGGACCGGACGAGCACTTCGTCGTGCCCGGCAGCGGAGCGCTCGGCACCAGCCTCGAGGCGCAGACCAAGAGCTTTGAAACCCCCTGCGGCGCGTACGCGCATTTCAAACTCACACGCTATCTGCTGCGCATCACCCGCGACTCGCGCTACGGCGACAGCATGGAGCGCGTACTGTACAACACGGTCCTGGGCGCCATTCCGATTGAGCCCGACGGTCACGCCTTCTACTATTCGGATTACACGCGGCAGGCCAAAAAAACTTTCCACCCGGATCGTTGGCCGTGCTGCTCGGGCACGCTGCCCATGATTGCCGCCGATTATGCGATCAGCGCCTGCTTTACCGATGCAGAGGGCATTTACGTCAATCTCTACGTGCCGGCGCAAATCAATTGGACCCAGAACAACGTGCCCTGCGGCCTGTCGATCGAAACCGACTATCCCTACGCGGCCGGCGTGAGCATGGTGATGCGGCTGCCGAGCCCGCAGCTATTTACGCTGAACTTGCGCATCCCGGCCTGGGCGCAGGACGCTTCCGTGTTGATCAACGGCGAGCGCCAGACCCCGCCGAGCGGCCAATTCGCCGCCATTCGGCGCGAATGGCATGGCGGCGATCGAGTGGAACTCGAATTACCGGACGCGCGCAGATTGGAAAGCGTCGATGCGGCCCACCCCGACACGGTCGCCTTGCTCGCGGGCCCGCTGGTACTCATGCGTGTCCTCGCAGCCGACGCCGCGGCATCGCCGGTTCGGCGCGAGAGTCTGCTGCGTGCGCAACGCGAGCGCACCGGCCGGCATGAATGGCTGGTCAAGAGCGATGCGGGCGCCGTCAAACTCAAGCCCTTCCTGGATATCGACGGCGAAATCTACAGCGCGTACCACACGGTTCTGCCGTCCTGATCAAAGCGACTCGTTTTGCGTTGTCGGCGGCGCTCCTCGTCGGGGGCGGCGCCATGCACATGGCCCGGGCGCAGGCCGCGAAATTTCACGGAGAAATTGCCACCGCCGAGACGGCCGTCGCGGTCGAGGCCGGTGAACGCGCTCCGCGTCTGGTTACGCTGAAGTTTCGCGGCGCCGCGGCGTGGAAAAACGCGCGCGAGGAAGCGCTGCCCGAGCAGGTGGTGATTCATGAATCGGCACAGACGCTGACCTGGCGCTTGGATCGCCAAGCGAGCCGCGTCGCTTCGAAGGACATTCAGATCGTCTACACCGCAGACTCACCGCGCCTGAAAGCGGTATGGCGCTGGCGCGCGCGTGCGGAGCGCGGACCGATCGAGCACAGCATATCGATTCAAAACTTAAGCGCTGAACCCGTATGGCTGCCGCTGCTGCCCAGTTTGCGTTTCGACTGGGAGATTGATCCCAAGACGCCTCTGCAGCGATTTTGGGTGGAAAAGGGGGCGGACATCCCCTCCTCCCAAGGCACGCATCTCGATCCGCTGACCGACGGCGATGCCTGGCAGGGATCATCGAGCACTTATGCCATCCCCGTTCCCGACAGGCCGCGAGAAATGATTCCCTATTTGCTGGTCGACGAGCCGGATGGGGACCGGCGCGGCTGGTACGTCGGCATCGAATTCAGCGGGCGCACCCGCATCACGCTCGAGCGCGCGGGAGCATCGCTGCGCGGCGAAGCGGGGCTCGATCCCAACCCCGGGCCCTATCGCACCCGCGTCCCGCCCGGGGGCACCTTCGAAACCCCGACGATTTTCATCGGGTCATTTCGCGGCGGCCCGGATGAGGCGGGCAACATCCTGCGCCGCTGGGTACGCGCGGCGCTCAATAATCCCCGCACGCGCGCTGACCCGTCCTATCCCCTGCTGGTCAACAACAGCTGGGGCAGCGGCATGGCGGTCGATGAGGCTCTTGCGCGTCGAATGATTGAGCAGTCATCGCAGCTCGGATTGGAAATGTTTCATTTGGATGCCGGCTGGTTTCGCGACGTCGGCGATTGGCACGCCAATCCCACCAAGTTTCCGCACGGCATTGCCAGCGTTGCCGACTTTGCGCACCAACACGGGCTCAAGTTCGGGCTGTGGATGGATTGGACCCAGGCCGGCACGTCGAACGAACCGGGCGCGCTCAATGTCCACGATCCCGCCATCCGCGACTGGTTGATTGCAGATCCGCCCGTCGGCTGGAAACACAGTGAGCCATTCAAGGGCGTTACCATCGACTTGGGCGTTCCCGCGGCCCAGCTCTGGGCGCAGCGCGAACTCGAACGCGTCGTCAGCGATTATCATCTCGATATGCTCGAGCACGACGGCTATCTCGTGGCGCAGGGCAGTTCGCGGGCCGATCATCCCGCCGCGCCGCCGGATCCCGCAACGTTGCGAGTCTATGAGGACTCCGGATTCCTATGGGTTCAAGGCTCCAACTCGACCGATGTGAGTTATCACGCGACGCGGGCCTACTATGCGATCTACGAGGAGCTGCGCCGGCGACACCCCAATCTGCTGCTCGAGGTTTGCAATGATGGCGGCCGCATGGTCGATTTTGGCAGCGCCGCCCATGGCGACTATTTTTCCATGACGGACACTTATAATCCTCTTGCCAACCGGCGGGCTTTCTACGATGCCAGTTATGTGCTGCCGCCCGCCATGCTCGAAAGCTACGTGGCAAGCTATCCGGCACCGCGCATCGAGAACTTTCGCTATGTCCTGCGCAGCGGAATGCTCGGCTGGTTCTCGCTGATGCTCGACGCGAACCAGTGGACGGCGCAACAGCGCGCGGCGGCACAGCGGGAATTTGCGCTCTATAAAAAGGCGCTGCGTCCGCTGATTCGCGCGGCCGATGTGTATCACGTTGCCGATCGCCCGGACGGAGTGCATTGGGACGGCATGGAATACTATTCGTCCGGTTTGCGCCGCGGCGTGCTGTACGCGTTTCGCGGCAGCGCAAGCGATCTACCGACGCATCGATTTCGCCTAGCAGGGCTCAATCGCAGCAGACGTTATCGACTCACTTTCCAGGATAACCCCGCCGCCAACCGCGAAGTCACGGGCGAATCCTTAATGCAGACGGGCCTCGACGTTGGATTGGCTGTACCCTTATCCTCTGATCTCATTTTCTTCGAGGAAGTGCCGTGAAAGTGCAATCCATCCGGCGCCATGCGCTGACGGCCGTATTGCTGCTCGCCACGGCCGCGTTGCCCGCCTGGGGGAACGCCGAACCTGAGGCGCGGCTCGCGTTCGATGTGAACGAAGGCCTCAATCTCAACAGTTTTTTGCGCGAAGGTCCGGTCGCGGCACATCTGCTGCTGCGCTCAGGATCCGATCCCCGCATTTTGATCGCCTTTCCCGCCGGCAACAGCGGCGTCGGTTTGTGGTTCTCGCACACCAGCCAGCCGGTGCGATGGACATTGCAGGGTCGACCGCAGCCGCTGATCGCCAAGGACGAGATTGGACGCCCCCTTTACGGCATGACGGCGCAAGCGATCGTCAGCGGCGCGGCTGACTTGAAATTCAAGCAGGCGGTTCTCTCCAGTGTGCGCGTCTTGCGGGACTATCAGGCGTTGGGCACGTTTCCGTCCGAAGTCGCCGCCCACTCGACAACTCAAGGCTCGGGCATTACATGGGCACGCGATCGGCTCGACGGCGCTGCCGGCTATCGACTGAGCATCCAGGTTACCGACGGGTCGCTGCAGGCCGATCACTTGAGGGCCGGAAGCGACGGCAAGATCGCCTTGAAGATTACGGCGCTGAGCGGTGAAGTACCCCTTACGCCGCTGTGGGGCGCGCACTTGCTCAACGGCCGGGCGCAGCCCGATGCTGCGGCACGAAATGTGCTCACCTTCTTGAGCTACAAGGAAAAGTTTCTCGCCGGCTCCTGGCGCTTTAACACCTATTTCGGGCGCGACACCTTGATGTCGGTGCGTTTGCTCATGCCGGTGCTTGCCCCCGAGGCCGTGGACGCAGGATTGGGGGCGGTGTTGACGCGCCTGTCGCCGCAAGGCGAGGTGGCGCACGAGGAGGATATCGGCGAATTCGCCGTGCTCGATCATCTGCGCGCCACCGGCGAGAAATCCGATGCTCCGACTTTTAACTACAATATGATCGACGGCAGCTTCATGCTGGCCCCTGTGGCCGCGGAGTGGCTGCTCGATGATGCACGAGGCCGCACTGAGGCCGCGGCATTCCTCAAGCGAACCGACGGCCGGCGCGAGGGCTCCAAGACGCTCGGCGCGGATCTGGTCAGCAACTTCAGGTTTGTGCTGAACGCCGCCAAAAGATTTGCGGATGACCCGCGCGCGTCGAATTTGATCGCGCTGAAAGCCGGATTTGACGCGGGCCAGTGGCGCGACAGCAATGACGGATTGGGCGGCGGGCGTTTCCCCTATGATGTCAACGCAGTTTTCGTACCCGCAGCGCTCGAGGCCGCCAACCGCTTTTTTGAAAGCGGCCTGCTGGCCGCCTATCTGGACCCCGCGGACCGTGACTTGTTTTTTCGCGCCAAGGCCATGGCCGCCACCTGGCGTGAAAAGGCAGGCCCGCTTTTCGAGGTGAGCGTGCCGAGCGCCACGGCCCGCCGCGACATCACGGACTATGCAGCTTCCTTGAAGATTAGCGACGGCACCGCGCTGGCCTCGGTCGATAATTCGGTGGTCGCGTTCCCGGCGCTTTCATTGACTGCCGACGATCAGAGCATTCCCGTCATTCACTCCGATGTCGGGTTCGAGCTGCTGTTTGGCCATCCCACTGCGGCGGTACTGAATATGGCAGTGACGGCGCCCATGCGGCCGTTCCCTGCCGGACTGCTGACGAGCGTCGGGATGGTGGTCGCCAACCCGGTCTATGCCGCGACGTCCATTCAGGGAAAACTTACCCGCAGCGCCTATCACGGAACGGTAGTCTGGTCCTGGCAGCAGGCGGTCATGGCGGCGGGATTGCAGCGACAACTTAAGCGCCTGGATTTGTCGGCCCCGCTCAAGGGGCAGCTGCACGCGGCACAGACCGAGTTGTGGCGCGGCATCAAGGGTGCGCACAGCATGCGAAATTCAGAACTCTGGACTTGGAGCTTCGGGAACGGCCGTTTTAAGATTGCGCCCTTTGGCGCGAACGCAGCGGATGCCGATGAGTCCAATGCCGCGCAGCTGTGGAGCACCGTTTATCTGGCGATACCCGCGCCCTAAAACGCGCTAGGCCCATCCTGCGCCCGACCATCCTATCTGTGGCGAATTAGCCGCATAGGTTGCTATTGAACAAAATAACAATTACATTCAACCAAGGTGTGGTTTTCAGCGAACAGGCTTTCGAAGCCTGCCCACCGGCGGAAGTAGACTGCTCCAGCGGTCGAAACCGGTGGTCGAAATTTGCTCGATGACCTTCCTGTCTGCGGCTCGAACTCTGCAGACGCATCGATGACAGGGGGTGGAAAATTGCAGTTTCTACAGAGCTTTCACGCCAATCACTGCGCAACTAGCTGTTTAACCTCGATTGATTGGCATGCCGCCGCGAGTTTGGCGCTGACCGATACCTCGATTTCTGATGCCTTGGCGGCGATTCGCTGCCAGGGGTTTCGCGTTTGAAAATTTCGTTAACGCACTGCTGCTTTAAATTGTTTACTCCGGGGGAATGATATATGAGTCAAAAACGCAACAAACAACCACATTCTGGGACTCCATCGGTCCGATTGGGCACCGGCGTGAATACGCTCGCCATCGCCATCGCGGGAATCCTGTGCACTGCCGGCAGCGCCTACGCAGCCGACCCACAGACCCCCACGGCAACCACCGCGCAGCGCACGAGTTCCGGCAACTCTCTCGAGGAAATCGTCGTCACCGCCTCAGCCCAGGGCGTCAAGAAGCTGGACGCGAGCTACAACATCGTGTCGCTGTCCCTCGATCAGATCGCAAACGCGAACCCCGCGAGCGCGGCCGAAATTTTCAAGCAGTCGCCCGGCATTTGGCCGGAAGCATCCGGCGGTCAAACCGGCGCCAATATTGACGTGGCCGGCTTTCCCAACGGCGGCGGCGATTCCCCGTATTTTACGACCATGATCAACGGTTCGCCCCTCTACGGTTACGCGTTCTTGTCCTTTTTGGATTCCAGCTCCCTGGTGCGCATGGACGACACCGTCGAGCGCGTTGAAATTGTCCAGGGCGGACCGAGCGCAATTTTCAGCTCCGGACAGGTGGGTGCTACGGCGAACTTTATCTTGAGGACCGGTTCGGAAAAGACCACAGGTTCGCTTGGCGTCACGTACGGATCTGAAGGGTCCGAGCGGGTGGATGCGTTCTTGAGCGGCAAGATCATCGACGGATGGTACGGCAGCATCGGCGGCTTTTACCGGGTATCCGATGGTGTGCGCGATCCGCAATATCCGGCCGACATCGGCGGGCAGCTGACGGCCACCTTGAAGCACGATCTGGATGACGGCTCGATTATGTTTTGGTATCGAGCTCTGCAGGACAAAAATCAGTGGGTCGCCGATTTTCCTTACATCGTATCCAACGGGAAAGCCGAGGCGTATCCCGGCTTCAATCAGCTGCAACAACACGTACAACAGCAAGCAACTGCAAAATTTCCAGATTCCGAGTCCCGGCGGCGGTTTTGTAAATGACGATATCAGCAATGGCCGTGGCGCCGCACTGAAGTACTTCGGTTCAAATCTCAATGTGAAATTCGGAAACGGATGGTCAATCAGCAATACTTTCCTGTTCGATGGCGGCTACACGCAACACGCAGGCGCTGGTTAACAACGGCAACCCCCAGACCTTATCGAGCTTCATCGCCGCATTGACTCTGCCGACGGCTCTGACCCGGCCGCAGTCCAGGCGCACTATGCGAATGGCTGCGGCAGTTGATCCCGCTCACAGCGTGATCACCGAACAAGTATGGTTCGTCCGCAAAAAGATCGTGAATGTCACCGATGAATTCCGCCTGGCAATGGACTTCGGCAACGGCAATACATTGACGGCTGGGTGTGTATGCAGCGCATTACACGGACAACGATTACTGGTCGCTGGGCTCCAATGTACTGATGAACAATGTGCCGAATGCGAGCTCCGATCATATTGCAAGGCATCGCCGGCGGAAATATCTACAACGTGACGAGTTCGCAAGGCGTGATCGCCAACGGAGGCTACAACATTCTCGAGCAGGGCCAGGCCACCAACATTGCCGGCTATCTTTCGGACTCATGGAAAATCAACAGTTGGTTGTTCGATGCCAATGTTCGTCTCGAACATATCGACCTGCAGCAACAGACAACCAATCTAGTGAACGAACAGATGGGATCTGCGTTCGATGTGTGGGACAACGCAGTCACGTTGCCCGACGGTACGTACTCGCACGCCAGTGCACAAAACACCATGCCGACGTTCTCGGTGGGCGCAAATTACGAGTTTACTGACCATATGAGCGCCTACGTGCGCGTCAATAACGGCGTGCGCTTCGATAACTTCGACGATATCCGTTGCCATGTCTTTAACGGCTCGAATGGCTGCACCGTGAATCCGCCTCTCAGCACCGTGAAGAATTTCGAAGTCGGATTCAAGATTCAGAATCGTTACACCTACGTCGACCTGGCGATCTACGACAAGGAGTTCAAGGGGTTGTCGTATCAGCCCGTCAGAACATACAAAAGGTGCCGATTGGCCCGAAGTCGACCTATGGCTCGACATCGCACGGACTGCGACTCGTCGGCAGCGTGAATCCGGGTGCGGGCAGCGATGTGCAAGCCGTCAGAGACTTCAGCATCGCGGTGAATGCCAACTACGAAAAAGCCCACTACAAGGACTTCGTCGGCTGCTTCATCTTCACCAATATCACCGGGCAAGTGAATTGCGGCACCATCAATGGCGTACAGCTCGCTCGTTTGCCGAACTTCCAGATTCGCGTGACGCCGCAAGACATCCAGACCTTCAACTGGGGTACGTTGACCGAGTTCGTGGCTTACGAGCACATCGGTCAACACTTCCAGGACAACACTGGCCTGAATCCTTTGGGCAGCTACTACGACTTGGGCGCCGGTATCGTTGCTGATATCGGCGACCAATTGGCAGCTGCGTCTTCTCGGCTCAAACCTGACCAATCAGTTTGGTTTGACCGAGGGCAACGCCCGCGTGGACGGGAACGCCGTGCAGAACAATGTTGGTTTCGGACGGTCGATCGTTGGCCGCGAGGGCAACATTGAAGTCAAGTACAAGTTCTGAGATCGCCCCCTCGGGCCCATGGCACGAGGGGTTTTCTCATCAGGCGTGAGCGCCGAGCGGTAAGCAACGCCGAATAATCTGCCGGCGCATTGGAAACGATCTACCGCTGCAAGCGCAGAGACTGCGTCCTTGGAGCACCGTGCTTTGACCCAAGTGGCCAATTCCCGTGTAGCAAGTTTTATAGGTATTTTTGTGCTTGCCTCTTGCGCGCTGAGCCTTCCGTGTGAGCTTCGAGCACAAGGGCAAAGCTCGATCCCGATCATGCCTCTGCCCGCACATGTTATGCAGGGTGAAGGTGCCTTCCTTATCGATGCGGGTTTTGGGATTGCTCTCAAAGGCTTTAAGGACGCGCGGTTAGAACGAGCACGGCGACGTTTCCTGGATACGCTTTCGCGGGAAACGGGTATCCCGCTCTGGCGCGAAGCGATCCGCAACTCACCGCACTTCACGGTTCAAACTTCGGGACCGAGCGCCGCGGTCCAGCAACTGGGCGAGGATGAGTCTTACCGCCTCGAGATCTCAACAACCGATGTTCAGTTGACAGCGCCCAATCCGATAGGCGTGATCCGCGGACTGCAGAGCTTCCTGCAACTGGTAAGAATCACTCCGAACGGCTTCAGTGTTCCCCTTGTTGCTATTGAGGACCAGCCACGTTTCCCTTGGCGCGGACTTCTGATCGACTCAGGACATCGCTTTATAAGCATTTCCACAGTAAAGCGCAATTTGGACGGGATGGAGGCGGTCAAACTAAATGTCTTGTCCGCCCGTCATCGCTGAGCATGCCATGCCCGGTGAGGTGTGAGGGCAGACGTCGGGCAAGCCCCAAGGGAGGAAACCGCGGGATCGTACTGCGACGGTAGCGGTGGCGAGTGGCTATGGGGATTTGAACAGGAAGATGTTGAGAGGCGCTTCGATCGGGGGGTCAATGCGACGGCCATAACGGTGCGGCGTGAAGCTTCTCGGCGGCGAGATGCGGAGATCTACCGAGGCGGCATGCAAGAACCGAGTTGGGGCGCGACAGAGGCAATGGGGGTTTGAGCCAGCCTCACAGAGTGAAACGCCGGCAGGCAATTTAGGTGAGAGTTGGGTGCTCACGGCGGCCTCGCAGCGGCCGGTGGCCCGCGGATGTGCTGAGCACGGGCGAAGGTCTCGATCACGAGCATCGGGGCGCCGCAATGTCGGCACACAAAGGTTGGCTTAACGGAGCCGGTTGTGGTTGGATCTGCTGCAACGATAGGCGCTGGTTGATGCAGAAGCTCGCGAGCGGTGAGGATGTGAGTCTTGCGATTAGCGTTGGCGAGCAGCCCATAATGACGGATGCGGTGAAAGCCGGAGGGCAGCACGTGCAGCAGGAAGCGGCGCATGAACTCATCGGTCATCAAGGTCATCGTTTTGTGTCGCGTGCTGCCCTGAGCGCGGTAGTCCTTCCAACGAAAGGTAACACCGCGATCATCGCAGGCAATGAGCCGGCGGTTGGAGATCGCGACCCGATGTGTGTAACGCGACAGATAAGCGAGCACCGCTTCGGGACCTGCGAAGGGGCGCTTGGCGTAGACGATCCACTCGCACTGGCGCAACGGCGTGAGCCAATCGGCGAACGCATCGACGTCGGACAAATCGATGTGCTTGCCGAAGAACTTAAGTTGCCCGGCACGATGAGCGTTCTGCAGTTCTTCAAGAAAGCGCCGCCGAAACAAGCGCGAGAGTACTCGCACGGAGAGGAAGAACCCCGGCTTGCAGGGGACCCATCGGTCGGCATCGAGCCCGAGCCCGCCTCCCGGCACAATGCCGTGCACATGCGGATGATGCGTCAATGCCGAGCCCCAGGTGTGCAGCACTAAGGTCACGCCGATGCGGGCTCCTAAGTGCTTCGGATCGGCGGCGATCGTGCGCAACGTCTCAGCCGCGACGTCGAATAGCAAGCCATAAATAATCTCCTTGTTGGTGTACGCGATGGCGCTTAAGGGTGCGGGCAAGGTGAAGACCACGTGGTAATACTCCACGGGCAAGAGGTCTGCTTGACGCGCTTCGAGCCAGCGCTGCGCGGCGCTACTCTGGCACTTCGGGCAGTGCCGGTTGCGGCACGAGTTATAGGCGATCTGTGCCTGCGCGCACGATGTACAGCGCAGCGCGTGGCCGCCGAGCGCGATGCTGCGACACTGTTCGATGGCCGACATGACCTTCAGCTGGCCGAGACTTAGGTGTCCCCGCTCAGCGCGCCGCCACGCCGGCCCGTGGGCGCGGAAAATATCCGCGACCTCCAGGGCGGGACGTTCCACGCGCGGCCTACGGTGCGGGTGGCGCTCCAGGCTCCAATGGGCCAATCACCTGGCGCAGGATCTCGGTCGCAACGTGGGTGTAAAGAGATGTCGTCTCAAGCTTCTTATGGCCGAGCAGAACCTGGATGATGCGAATATCCACCTTCTGCTCGAGCAGGTGCGTAGCGAAGCTGTGCCTGAGTGTGTGCATCGAGACGCGCTTGTCGATGCGCGCCGCGAGCGCGGCCTCATGCACGGCACGGTTCAGCTGTCGCATGCTCAAGGGCTCGACGGGGTTCAAGCCAGGAAACAACCAGCCGCCATCAAGCATCTTGCCCTGAGCCCTTGCCACCCGCCACCAAGTGCGCAGACGCTCGAGCATCACCGGCGAGAGCATGGCGTACCGATCCTTGCCACCCTTGCCTTGCTCAATCCGCAACGTCATGCGCGTGCTATCAACGTCCCCGACCTTGAGCGTCGCCACTTCGTTGGCGCGAAGGCCGGCGCCATAGGCAACTGAGAGAGCCGTCTGGTGCTTCAGGTTCTTGGCCGCGGCGATCAGCGAGGTGACTTCCTCTCGGCTCAATACGACCGGCAATGTCCGCGGCACAAACACCGGCTTCATCTTCGCCATCAACTCGCTGCGGTCGAGCGTGACGTCGAAGAAAAACCTGAGTCCGGTGATCGTTGCGTTCAGTGTAATGGGCGACGTGCCTTGATCAACCAAGTGCAGCTGGAAGTTGCGTAGATCCTCGACCGTGGCAGTATCGGGCGCTCGCCGTAAATAGGCCGCCAGTCGCCGAACACCGCGTACGTATGAGGCTTGGGTCTGGGGTGCGAGCTTGCGCAGCCGCATATCCTCCAGCATGCGTTGACGCAGTGGTGAGATCTCTCCGGTGGAATCGTTCATGGCTCTGCTCCGGTTGCAAACGAGGCGGAATGCCTCAGTTGCAACATACAAAACAGAGCCTCAGAGATCCCCAATCCACCTACGCCGACCGAAGCCGTCCCTACCGCGCGAGCGGTTTAGCATTGGCGTTTTGCGGACAATCAGGGCTTCCACGTGGAAAGCAAGAAATTTCCTGGCTTACAGGAGAAGGGCTCCGGCGGTTTTTATTACTCACAGGACGAGGTCCGGGAGATCATCGCTTACGCCCGCGACCGGGGTATCCGAGTGGTTCCAGAGTTTGATATGCCTTGCCATACCACATCATGGTTTCTGGGCTACCCCTACTTGGCCAGCGGTCAAGATCCCTCCCAAAGTTCGGCGATAGATCCAACCCGGGAAAGCACATACCAATTTCTCGATGAATTTGTCGAGCGAGATGGCCGCCCTCTTCCCCGATTCCTATTTTCACACCGGGGGAGATGAATGCGATGTCAAGGAGTGGGAGACCAACCCGCACATTCGGGAGTTCATGCGTGCGCATGCGATTAAAGACGGCAAAGCACTGCAGTTGCTTTTCACAGCCAAGATCCAGAAGATCGTCGCGCGGCATAAGAAAATCATGGAAGGATGGGACGAAGTGTTGCAGTCCGATACCCCCAAAGATGTGGTCATTCAATCCTGGCGCGGGCAAAACTCGCTGGCGGAAGCCGCACGAAGCGGTTATCGGGGCGTGCTCTCGGCTGGCTACTACCTCGACTTGAACCAGCCAGCGGCGGAACATTACCTGGTCGACCCCTTAGGGGACGCCGCAGCCACGCTTACACCGGATCAGAAAGCCCTGCGTGTCTCGGTGGCGAGGCGGCCATGTGGACAGATTTTGTTTCCGATGAAAACATCGACGATCGGATATGGCCCCGGACTGCCGCAATCGCCGAGCGCTTGTGGTCGCCTCAACAGGCGCAGGATGTCGATTGGATGTACCGGCGACTCGCGGTCGTGTCGCAGAAACTCGGTTACTACGGTCTGCGCCACCGGCTCATCACGGATGAAATGTTGCAGCGCATGAGCGGCGATCCGGATCCCGTGGCGTTGAAGGTCCTTGCGGCCGTAGTGCAACCCCCCAGATTGTATGAGCGTCAGCAGCTGCGTACCTTCACCGACTTTACGCCGCTCAATCATCTTGGACGATGCCGTGCCCCCGGAAAGCGATACAGCGCGTGAATTTAACGAAATTGCCAAACGGATCGCTTTCAGGAAAAGCAAACCCTCAAGAGTGGCAGCAGGCTCGACAATGGCTGTTGCTGTGGCGAGATAACGACGTGAAGCTGCAGCCGTTACTGGCACGCTCGTACCTGACCACAAGAGTTGGCCCCCGTGTCGCGTAGTTCGTCCCGGGTTGCAGAGATCGGCCTGCAGACCTTGGATAATCTCCACGAGAATCGTCGTCATCGACCCAGATTTGCGACAGCGAAATATCGAATTTCTGAAAGCCTCCGAAGAGCCACAGGCAGTACTGCTCCTTATGGTCGCGCCTTCGGTAGAGCTGCTCGTGCAAGCCACCAGAACCCAATAAAATCTCTCATTCCCTGATTCTGGGACGACATCGAATGCAACGGTAAGCCGTGGCTGTGCGCTGTGAAAGGGCAGCGTGCCGTGCCAGAAGTACGACGGGAAAAGCACCAGCTGGCCGAGCTCCGGCCGCACCGACAGCTCCGGATTCAGCGCGGGCGTCGTGATCATTCCCGGCGCGCCGAAGCTGAGAATTCCTTCCTCTGTATGCCCCGCTCTCATGCTGTCTGGCAGCTGAATGTAGCAGGCCGAGGATATCCACCCGCGAGGATGCACATGGCTGGTGTGATAGCCCGCGCTGTGCAGGCGTACCGACCAGCTGCCGTTGAAACGCGAAGCGCCGCGGTTGCGACGCCGTAGGGGATCCGCTCCCTGGCCGATGCGATCGCGGTAGCGCGCGATTGGTGCGGCAAAGGCGTGGAACAGCGCCTGAATCACCGGATCCTGGCTGCGCGAAAGATCTTGAGTGGTTTCGGTGCCTTGGCGCAGCGACTGGTACAGGAGCCGATGGCCGTGCGGATTATGAAGTACGCCGAGGTGCAAAGTGAGTTCTGCCAGAAAGCCGGGGAGATCAGACCACCCGGGCGGCGTTTCGAGACACTGCGACAGCACCATGGCGTCGTAGTCGCACAGCATCGCGTAGCGGGCATCGGCCAGAAGTCGCAGCGCGGTCGTTTGCATCGCAATGAGGTACTGATCGTCGGGAGTCGCCTTGAGCAGGATCGCGCACTCGCTGAGCGCCGCAGCGCCGTCCCCCACACCGAGGTGTGCGGCGCAAAGAAGTTTGCGAGCTGCCGGGTTGTTGGGCTGCGCCCGGATGGACTGTTCCGCGAGTGCCAGGGCGGTGACCGGCTCAAAATCCAAGGCGGCCAATCCCGCGCGGATGAGCAATGCGGGTGGCGGCTGCGGCCGGGCCGCGCGCTTGGCGAGACACACGTAAGCTGCTCGCGCTTCCCCCGCTCCCTGCAGCAGGGCCGCCTTGGTGGCCCACAGTGCGTCGTCATGCTCGTATTTTTCGAGTGCCCGATCCAGATCACGCGTGGCCTCGCCGATATTGCCGGTGCGCATCCACACCAGCTGCGCCAGGCTGTCGTGCGCCTCGGCGCGACGCGGCTCCAGGCTGAGGCATTCGCGCAAGGCCAGCTCGGCTTGATCGAATCGCTCCAAAGCGATGAGGCTGCGAGCATGCGTGTGATGCAGCGCCGCCCTGGCCCGGGTGCGGGACAAGGTCTGACGCACCACACGCTCGCCCTCCTCCGGCTGGTTGGCCGCATTCAGTGCGATCGCTAGGCTGTGGGATGCGGCGTGGTTTTCCGGCGCGAGCGCCACGAGACGACGATAGTTTGCCACCGCCTCGCCTTCGCGCCCCAGAGCGGCGTAGGCTGCCACGTGCAGCGCCGACAAATCATCATCGGCCTGGCCGCTGTTGCACCATTGCGTGGCGATGTCGAGCGCCGCTGCCGGCTGGCCCGCGTCCATGAAGTGGCGAACCAAAAGAAATGCTGCCCGCGGATAACGAGGAAAGCCCTGAAGCGTTCGTTGCAATAAGGGTACGGCCTCGGCGCTGCGGCCCGCCTTCAGCAGGAGCTCCGCAAGGGTTGTCAGTGTGGGAGCCCATTTCGGGTCGATTTCGAGCGCACGCCGCAGCAGCGACTCAGCTTGACCCATATCGCCCAACACTTGTTTGGTGCCCGCCAACAGCCGCAAGCCTTCCACATAATCGGGGTTTGCGGCCACCAGAGATTCCAATTGTGCGTGCGCTGCGCTGTATTGGCCGGACTGCAGCAGGCCGCTGATACGGCGCATGGTGTCAGCCAGCGTAACGGACATGGAAACCTCTGCGGGGCCCGTGAGTCAGCGAGATTCATTCTCGTGGTTGCCCCAACTCCACCCGCAATTGTACTGCCTCCGGCATCCTCTGACACATCGCATGGCCGCCGGTCGCTGCAAAAAACCGCGTATTGCGCCCGAAAGCGGCGATCCGACACGCTGTATTTAATCAACTATAACGAGTAGCCGGATCCTTCAATGCGTACATTCCTGAGCATCGTCAATAACTCTGCCTTCAACATTCAAAGAATACTGGTGTACTCATGGGCGGGCGCGCTATGGTCCGTAACGCCGGCGCTCGACCTGACGATTGCAAATTATGCCTACAATCAGAAATCCAATGCGGCCAATGGCTGCAGAGATGCCAGTGCCGCGACTTGCGCGGGCGAATTGCAAGACGCCTCAGTGGTCGGTGACTACCATTTCTCAAAGCGTTTTGATGGGTATGCCGGGGTAAACCACTCGCTGGCTCAAAACGGCCTCGCCAGTGGTTTTTTGTTTAAGAATGACTGGACGCCCATGGTCGACATTCGCTTCAATTTCTAGAACTGGTGCCACAAACAGGGTTCGAACGCTTTATTAGTCCGCCGATTCTTAGCGGACATCAGGTCGAGGTCTCAGGCCGCCAATTACAGCCTTGGCTTGAGTCCCGCCCGCGACACCACCTGAACGTCGAACGCATGACAAGCTCGTCGGCTTCTGCATTTTGGGAGTTCGTAGAACACAACGGCTGACCGATGTCACATGAGGAAGGCCGCGTTCATCGCGCTCGCGCCTCACTTTGTTGGACTTCGAATTCCTTCCGTCCGCCTTGCCAAGAATATGCAACGATGGGTCCATAAAGTGGAGGTGAGCCGTGATTTCTTGGGTTATAGCGAAGCGCGCGCATGGGTTGGCATGCGCAGTGGCTTCCACCGCAGCACTATTCATGGGGGCGGCGGAAGCGCAGACAAACCCAAGTCTGTTTCAAGACATGCAGTGGCGCAACATCGGCCCATTTATTGCTGGGAAGGTGGATTCGGTGTCCGGAGTCAACGGACGCCCGGGGATTGCGTATGTGGGTACCGACAATGGAGGTGTCTGGAAGACCGTAAACGCCGGCGCCACCTGGTTGCCGGTTACCGATGCAGTGCAGGTTGTCCGGGGCTTTACCGCATTGGCGGTGGCGCAGTCGCAACCGTCCGTTGTCTATGCGGGCACCGGGAGCGTGTTTGGCTCCAACTATACCAGTGGTGTCTGGAAATCCACCGACGCAGGAGCGCACTGGCGGAGTGCCGGATTGCAAAATGCCGGCGCAATCGCGTGGTTACTCGTGGACCCGCAAAATCCTGACTGGGTGCTGGCAGCCACGCGCGGAATCGATCATCGTCAAGGGGGAGCACGCGGCGTGTTTCGCAGCACTGACGGAGGACGAACGTGGACACTGGTGCTGAATGCCGAGCCCGAGTCCGGCGCGACCTATCTATCCTGGGCAAGCGATGATCCGCGGGTAATTTTCGCTACGGTGACACAAACCTACCTGGCTCCCGGAGTTTCGAGTCGTTCGCTCTTCGATCATCCGCGACCAACAAGCCTGTATAAGTCCAGCGACGAGGGCGTGACCTGGACAAAGCTAAAGGGTCGCGACCAACCTGAACTACTCGGGGAGACTTCAGTCGCGGTGGGCACCCATGCCCGGCGCGTATACATGTTGAACCGCGCAGGGCTTTACCGGTCGGACGACGGTGGCGCGAGTTGGTCGGTGGCCACCAAGAGGATTTACACATCGAGCAAACAAGTTCTGGTGGATCCGCAAGATCCGGATGTCGTCTATACGATGGGTACCTGTGTCTACAAATCCACCGATGGTGGCCGTACGTTGGTCGCTTTTAAAGGTGCGCCCGGCGGTGATGACCCGAATCAGTGGTGGATTGATCCCACTGACTCGAACCATATCGTGTACGGCGGCGATCAAGGGGCGTCGGTCAGTCTCGATGGCGGTCAGACGTGGAGTTCGTGGTACAACCAGAAAACGGCTGAAATCGAAAAGATCACCACCGACAACCGCTATCCCTACTGGATATACGGCAGCAAGCAGGACAGCGGTACGTTTGCGATCGCCAGTCGAGGTTCGCTCGGACAGATCACCAACCTTGATTGGTTCCCACTGCCCGGTTGGGAGACAGGGTTTGTGACTGTCGACCCTGCCGATCCTGACGTCATATTCATGAACGGCCCTTTGGGATTTCTGCAAAAAGTAAATCGCAAAACATGGGGCGCGCAGAGCATCGATTTTGGCGTGGGCACCATCAGTCGGGTTACCGATACGGACTTTCGACGCGCAGTTTCTGCTCCCATCGTTTTCTCACCGCAGAACCAGAGTGTGTTGTATTACGGCACTCAGAACGTTTGGGAGAGCCAGGACGGTGGTGATCACTGGCGAAAAATCAGTCCAGACCTTACCGCCCATCCAGGAAAGCCACCATTGCCCAATCCGGAAGGAGTCCATCACGGTGACGCACTGGTGGCGTTGTCGCCCTCAAGCGTGCAAGCCGGGGTCATATGGACGGGCAGCAACAATGGCGTTCTCTATCTGACGGAAGACGGCGGGAAGAAGTGGCTTGACGTCACTCCACCCGATATGTCGATTTATGGCGTCATCAACGTACAGGCGTCGCGATTCAACCCATCCGAGGCCTACGCAGCGGTGCGGAATGATGCCATTGGAGATTATTCCCCGCACATCTATCGCACGCGCAACTTTGGCAAGTCATGGGAGGACATCGTTATGGGACTGCCGACAGATGAGCCGACCGGCAGCTTTGTGCGGGCGTTGCAGGAAAGCGATCACAAACGCGGTTTGCTGTTCGCGGCCACTGAAACGTCGGTTCACGTGTCGTTCGACGACGGCGATCACTGGCAATCGCTACGCCTGAACCTTCCAACGACCTCATTTTATGACTTGGCAATCCACGACCGCGATCTGATTGCTGCAACCTACGGGCGTGGAATATGGATTCTGGACGATATATCGCCGCTCGAGCAGTTGAACGCGGAGCTTGAGGATCCACAAGTGATCTTGTTCCGTCCGCGAGCCGCGACCCGTGTCCAGTCGAACATCAACCAGGACACTCCGTTTCCGCCCGAGGTTCCTCATGGAAAGAATCCACCTCAAGGAGTTGTGATCGACTACTATCTGAAACAGTCTGCGCAGAATATGCAGCTACAGATTTTCGATGCCGAGGGGAATCTGGTGCGTTCCTATTCGAACGCTCCGTTTAAGCCCCTCGATCCACCCCTGCCACCCGCGCCTGCTTTTTGGGCACGGCCATCGCGGCCATTGCCAGAGACTGCGGGTGCGCACCGTGTGAGCTGGGACATGCGTTACCCAACGCCTGCGGCCCTGTTCTTCGATCAGTCCAGCGGAGCCGTGCCGGAAGACACGTCATTTGTCCCGGAAGGGCCCATGGCGCTGCCTGGCGACTACAAGGTGAAACTGACCGTAGACGGAGTTTCCTACAGTCAGCCGGTGCTACTGAAACAGGATCCGCGGCTGGATTACTCACCCGCGGCGATGGATGGCATGCGCCGGCAATTGGCTCTTTCGCAGCGAATCATCGCGATCATTTCCGCCAGCAAGAGCGCTTACGAACAGGCAACCGAGTTAGAAGCGAGACTGTCATCGCCGCGCGCAGGTGTGTCGAGTAAATCATTGAAGACGCTGCGGACGCGATTCGCCGAACTGACCGGCACCACCGAAGATGCGTCCCTCGGCCTCTCGGGCGGGTCCTACGCGGTGCCACCGGTCAAGGGCGTGACCAGCTTCAGCAGGATCAATGGACAGGCATCGACTCTGCTGGGGATGGTTGAATCCACCAGTGCTCAGGCACCCGTGCCATCCTTGTACCGGACCTACTCGGATCTGTGCAGGGATTTTAATGCCACGTTAGGCGCTTGGCGGTCGTTGCAAGCAAAGGTGGAAGTGGATGCCGATTTAAAGCATGCCGACCCCGGACCGGGCATCCACTCCGCGACAGTTGCTGCACAGCCAAGTGACTTTTGCGAGCCCGTTGACAACTGATCGAGCCACCACAAACCGCTTGAGTCCGTAGCCGCTACAGGGTCTAGGATCAACCCTATGAGCGAGAAACCCAGAGTCGTCGGCGTGACCGGTGGTGCGGCGGGTTTGAGTGCTCTCGCGCTTGCCTTCGGGGTCTGCTGCGTTGCGCCGTGGGCGGTCGCACTGTTGGGCGTTGCGGGTGCCGTCCTGTTGGCGCGTGTGGCCTTCATTCAGCCCTATGTCGTGACCGCGACGATTGTTTTGCTGGGGATCGGCTTTTGGTTTGTTTACCGCCGTCCAGCTACGGCCGCTGCGTGTGATGTCGTACAGCGGCGCCGGTTGCGTTGGCTGGTGTGGGGCGCCGCCGTTCTTGTCATTGCGATCGACATTGCATCTTTCGCGCCGCGCTTTCTTTTATGAGGGCTCCCGCCATGCCCATTTTGTCGAGGAATCTCGCCGGCATCCTCCTAAGCTTCAGCGCATTGATGCTGGCCGGCTGCGGGGATCACAAGGCTGCGAGCCAGGTCGATTCCGCTCCGCATGTCGTGGTGCTTAACGCTGAAGATCAACCGCTGCGGGAGGACTTCAATCGCGACCAGGGCTTTGTGCGACTGATGCTCCTGGTCGATCCGATTTGTCCTGAATGCCTGCGCGGAATGTCGGACATGGGCGACGATGTTCTCGCTAAGTTACCCAAGGACGCGCGTATCAAGGTCTATGTCGTGCATGAGCCAGTGATCGGTGGCAGCGATAAGGACATCCCCGCGGCCGCCGAATTGCTGCGCACAACCCTCGCGCATCACTACTGGAATCCCACGGGTGACTTTGGTCGACAGATGTCCAAAACCCTAGGTCTCTTGCACGGATCGACACCGGTCTATGCCTGGGACATCTATATGATCTTTCCGCCGAACGCTGTATGGAGCGGACGTGATCCGCCGCAACCGTCCTATTTGATGCATCAACTTCCGGGATTGGACCATCAGAAGTTCCCGCCGTGGGACGGCAAGACCTTTGCCACGAAAGTACGCGACACCCTGGATGCCAGGGATCAGAAGAACTGACGGGCGCGCAACGACGGCGTTGGGTGTCGAGGTGTGAATAGCCTATGAGTAAACAGCTCGTTTCTGAAGCCGCAAATGACTGGGTGCGACGGCCCGGTATGGGATTCGTTTGGTGGTGCCTGCCGCTGGGTGCCGGCATCGCGGCCAACTTCTTTGTGTCATCGCCGCATGCCATCGCGCTTATTTGGATGGTTTCATTTGTATGGATGGGAACGGGCTGTCTACTAAATGCGCGACGCTGCCGCCGGCTGCACTGTTATATCTCCGGACCTGCGTTTTTTCTTGGCGCCGCTGCGCTCGCCGTCTTCGCCGCGGGCGTCGCGCTGTTCGGTCCGCATTCCCTCAACAACATCGTCGGAATTACGCTTACCGTTGCCTTGTTGTCATTCGTACCAGAGATGATCTGGCGAAAATACCTTTGAATCTAATGACAACAGCCGCGCTGCTCTTGGATTGGAGGGCAGGCGACCGAGCCGTAAGAACAAAAAACGCAGCAGTCTCCCGGCTTAGGCTTAAGCAAAGTCTTGCAGTTTGTGCATTCGTAAAAATATTGGCAGGCGTCCGTCGGCATGACTTCTTCTCGCTTCTGCCCGCAGCTCGGGCAGGTGAGCACCGACTCTACGATAACGGCGCTCATGGGTTGGCGATGAGCTTCGATGGGAATCCCGCCTCTGTTGTGGCCTGAGTCAAGCGCGCAGTGCTCACCTTGTCTGGATCGAATGTCACGCTGGCAGTCTTTTTATCAAAATCGACCGCGGTGGCACTCACTCCAGGAATTTTCTCGAGCGCCTTTTTAACCACGATCGGGCAGGTGCCGCAAGTCATATTCTCGACCGCCAAGGTAGCCGTCTGTGGTGGCGCGGCGAAGGCGACGCCGGCGGCGAGTACCAGGCCGGCCATCCGTGAAAGCCCAACGATCAAATGACGCATGGCAATTTCCTTTAAGTGAGCGCCGTCAGCTCGCTGAGCCAGGCACCGCTGATGCCGAGTGTGAGCAGGACCAACGGCGCGACGCAGCAAAGCGACCCGACAATGGCCGCCACGACGCTTGCCCACAATTGCTTGGTTGCGGTTTGCACGGGGTGTAGCCTACACCGTGTACTTGGGTACGGAGTCAAGCATGACTGAGGTAAAGGTCACAATTGGTCACATTGCCCGAGCGGCCGGCGTAAATATCGAGACCGTGCGGTACTACCAGCGCCGTGGACTCGTGAGTTTGCCGCCGAAGCGAGCGCGGGGATTTCGCTATTACGCACCCGAGACGGCCGGTCGGGTGCGTTTTATCAAGCGCGCGCAAGCCCTCGGGATGTCCCTCAAAGAAGTACAGCGACTCTTGAAGCTGGACGCTAAGGGCGCTTGCGTCGAAAATCGCTCGCTCGCGGCAACGAAACTTGCCCTCGTCGAGAAAAAGCTGGTGGACTTGGCCAAACTTCGCGATGTCCTTCAAAGCCTGGTGGCGGCGTGCGACCAACCGCATGGGACAAGTTGCCCGATCATCGAGCAACTCGAAAGCGAGACTGCGTAGGCCACGGCAAGGAGACTCCTTCATGAGCCTAAAACAATTGATCATTTGGTTCAGCTGCGTCTCCGCGGTCCTTGTGATCGTGGGCGTCGTGTTTGCGTTCTTTGGCTTGCAGATATTGCCGGTCGAGCGAACAACACTGCTGCCGTGGCAAAGCGCGATTTATGGCGCGATCATGATGGGCTGGGGCACGACCCTTTGGTGCGTCGGTCGAATTGCGTTCCGCCGAAGCGATCCTGGACTGATGAGAGCCTTGATCTACGGACTGACTGTCTGGCTCGTCGTCGAAGCCGCCTTTTCGATCTACTTTAGAGTCTGGTTCAACGTGGGCGTGGACGTGGCCGTGCTCGCGCTTTTCAGCGTTCCGTTAATCAAAGGCATGGTACTCATTGGGAAACAGTCTGCGACCTAAAGCGCTGCGAACGACGTTCCAGGGTTTCATCAAATGCCACTCAAAGCGCCCGGCGCGCTTGAGATCGCCGACCCTCATGGTTCTTCCTACAAAGACAGCACCGGTAGCACAAATGCAAATATGCCGCCTACCACGAAACCAAGCAAAGCAATCGTGAAGATGACGGCGCTAATGCGACGCAGACGCCGGCAGGAACGCGCGAGTTGAGGATCTGCGGGGCACGGCGCGCGTCGGCCCACCCAAAGGGCTGCTCCGCTGACCACAAGCAACGCCCCGGCAACACCGAATACCAACAGCTTATGCTCACTGAGCCAGATGAGTTGCGGTACGGCGGTGACAAGACCCGCGAGTGCCGCCCCTGCCCCGATCGCCACAAGTACTGCCGGAAGCACGCAACAGACGAGGGTCGCAGAACTTGCGAGAAGTGCGCCGATCGCAAGTCCGGTATTTCTGGCAAATTTTGCCTCGCTCACGGCTGCACCTGCTTAATTCGCGCGCGGACATCGGCGATAGATGTCTCGGAACGAGAGATAGCCTTTACCGTGTAGCCTGCGTCCGTCAATGCCTTGCGCAGGTCTGCATCTGGAATATCCTGGCCGTCCTTCAGCGACACGGCGACCAGTCGATGCTCAAGACTCACCACGACCTCCGCCGTCGCGGGAAACTTCTTGAGTTTCTTTTCGATACCTTGCGCGCAGAAGGCGCACACCAACCCGTTAACGGTCATCTCGATCGTTGCCGCAGTGCTGTTTGCCGCTACCGCAAACAAAGTCACCACCAAAAGCAATTGGAAACGTTTCATATCAATCTCCGATTAAAAATTGAACATGGCCATGGCCTGGAGCTTTCCGGCGTTGGTGACACCCGCCTCGATCCACGCGCCGCCCTTGAAGAGCCGCAGCAATGCTGCTGTTTCGATGCCGGAATGCAGATCTCCGGTGTAGTGACGGGCTTGGAAGACGAACCAGGTCGCCAAGCCAGTGTATTCAGGCTCATAAGGGGCAACCCCGAGTTGCAGAGTGTCAATGCGATCTGAGAACTCGGCGCTTCGCTGCAAATCTGACTTCATCGATGCATAGATGCGTCGAGTCTCGTAGTCGGCCTGCACTCCAGCATTGCCTGCGAGCCGTGTTCCCTCGAACCTGTTGCCCGTGGCGGATCCGGCACCGCCCCATACGAAGACATTGGCCTGTGCGTCTTCGAGATTCCATCGGTGCGCAAGCCAGTTTAAGCGGGCGTAGTTGATGTGCTCGCGACGGCCGTCCTCGTCACTCGTAAAGTCGACATGTCCTCCTCCAATCGAGTAGTCGAATTGCGGCGCATAGAAGATCTGCAGTTCCTGCATGGTGCCGGCGCCGTACTCCGCCATCACCGTTGTGCCATTCGCAAAGGCAATGGGCTTTGGGAAGGCCGGCGCGGCAACTGCCGTGACCAGGCACAGCCCCATCAAAAGGCGAACCATCGATGTTCTCCATGTCTTCAGATATTCAATTCGATGGCCTGCCTTGGAGCAAATGCCATCGGCCGCGGCTTACAACAGCCGCTGGAACCGCCGTTGTTTGCGACCGGAATCTGAGGCTTAGAGAATGGGAGGGCGGATAAGCGGCGAGTCGCCGCGAGAGGAGAAAATCACAGGTTTAGCCGCCAGCAACGGCGTCGGAGCAAACCAAGTGTGAGCCATCGGCACCACAGCAGCGCCAACAGTCGAGAGGCAAAGATCGAGGCAGCAACTCATGGCGCGCTGACCTTTGGGGCAACACGAATCCTGCGCTGCATCAGAGTGGACCGCAGCCGTGGTGTTGCAGCCTGTCGGCATCAAGGGTGAAGTCGAAGCAAATGCGGCCATAGATCCCTGAACGCCGATGGCCAGCACCAAGATCAGAGTGATGAACTCGCGCTTCATGACCCAGAGCTTATCTGGCAGCAGGCACCGACGCAACACGGTGCCCACAAGAGGAAATCTTCCGCCCCGAATTGAGAAGTGCTTGACAATACGATATTCGTCGAAATATCGTATCGCTATGAAAACACCCGAAGTCATCGAAGCGTTGGGCGCCTTGGCGCACGAGCATCGCCTCAGCATTTTCCGGTTGCTGGTTGAGCGCGGGCCTGCTGGGTTGCCCGCCGGCAAGATCGCCGGACGCGTGGGACTGGTGCCCTCGTCTTTAACCTTCCATCTGCAGAATCTGCAGCGCGCGGGGTTGCTCGCTCAGCGGCGCGAGAGCCGCCAGCTGATCTACTCGGCGGACTTCACCGCCATGACGGCGCTTGTCGGCTATCTCACGGATAACTGCTGCGCTGAGAGTGCTGCGGAATGTTGTCCGCCGGCACGGCAACCTAGGGCTGTGAAACGCCCGGCGAAAGCGGCATAGAAGACCATGCCAGACGTACTCATGATTCGAGAACGACCTCCGCATTTAGGCGTTGTGGCGCTGCTGGAAGCGGAAGGATTACCGGCGTCTGACTTGACTGAGGCGCACTTGGAGCACTTCTTCTTTACCGGCACCGATGGCGCACCGAGCGCGCTGGTGGGGCTTGAGATCTACGGTGACGCTGCGTTGCTGCGCTCCCTGGTCGTGAGTGCAGCGGCCCGCACCCAAGGCTTAGGCTCGGCGCTCGTGCAGCACGCGGAAGAGCATGCCGTCACGCAAAGGGTGCACTCGCTCTATCTCCTCACGACAACGGCAGAGGCTTATTTCGAGCGTCGAGGCTATCGTCGCGTTGATCGATCGGAAGCCCCTCCCTCCATCCAATCCACGCGCGAATTCTCGAGCCTTTGCCCGTCGAGTTCCGCATTTATGATCAAACGACTCTCAGCAGGTGAGCTATGAAACGACTTCACGTGCACGTCAGCGTCAAAGACCTGCCCGCCTCGATCCGCTTCTATCGGACCCTCTTTGGCGCCGAACCGGTCGTGACCCAGCCCGACTATGCCAAATGGATGTTGGATGACCCGCGGGTGAACTTCGCAATATCGATGAATCGACAACCGGTGGGCGTCAATCACTTGGGCTTCGAGGTCGAATCCGATGAGGAACTGCGCGGCTTGCGAGCGCAACTCGAAGCGGCTGATGGGCGCATGGTGGAGGAAAACGAGCAGCCCTGCTGTTACGCGAAGTCGGACAAGTACTGGGTTACCGACCCGACCGGGATCGCGTGGGAAACATTTCATACTCTAGGCCGCATCCCGGTATATGGCGAAGATACCGCGGTGTTCAACCACGGCGAATCCGCCACGCCGGTCGAAGCACCCGCCTCCGGATGCTGCGTTCCCGCGCAGCGGGCACAACCCGCCAGTTGCTGCGAAAAATGAACGCTCCAAGGGCTTACAACGTGCTTTTCTTGTGCACCGGCAACTCGGCGCGAAGCATCCTGGCCGAATCGCTCCTAAATCACTGGGGGAAAGGCAAATTCCGTGCCTTCAGCGCGGGCAGCTTTCCCAAAGGTCAAGTTCACCCGCTGGCGATTGAACTCCTCAGGCGAATGAACCTGCCGGCAGAACGATTTCGTAGCAAGAGCTGGGATGAGTTCGCTGCCCCCGCCGCGCCGCCAATCGATTTTATCTTCACCGTGTGCGATAACGCCGCCGGCGAGGTCTGCCCCGTCTGGCCCGGCAAACCCATGACGGCGCACTGGGGCGTTGCGGACCCCGCGGCCGCGGAAGGTAGCGATGCGGATAAGGCATTCGCGTTCCGTAGGGCGCTCAAAGAGCTTGAAACGAGAATCAAGATCTTCGTCAATTTGCCCATCGACTCGCTCGATCGAATGACGCTCAAGGCAAAGCTTGGTGATATCGGAAAAAGTACGGCAACTGAGATCGCTTAGCATGCTACACCGAGCATTCATGGCGGAGGCATTGGGCTCGCTTCTGTTGGCCGCGACCGTGATTGGGTCCGGCATCATGGCCGAGCGACTCGCGGGCGGCAATCTTGCATTAGCGCTGCTGGCAAATACAGCGGCCACCGTCGCGGCGCTTGCGACGTTGATCGCACTCTTAGGACCCATCAGCGGCGCGCACTTCAATCCAGCGGTTTCAGTTATTGAGGCCTTGCGCGGGCGTCTACCTATCCCTAAGGCGCTTGGGTACATCGTTGTTCAAATTGTTGGTTGCTGTTTGGGTGCGCTGCTCGCGCATGCGATGTTTGAGATGCCCCTAATTGAAGCTTCCGTGCATTTGCGGACCGGTCCTGCTCAATGGCTCTCGGAAGGCGTTGCGACGGCGGGGTTGATCCTGGTGGGCATTGGATGCTCGAATCCTAGCGAGGCAGCCTGGAGAGTCGCGGCCTGGATCGGCGCCGCATACTGGTTTACGGCATCGACCTCGTTCGCAAATCCCGCAATCACGATAGCGCGCTCGCTGAGCAATTCGTTCGCTGGCATTGCACCGGCGCACGTGCCCCCCTTTATTGCGTTCCAGTTTATTGGCGCCCTCGTGGGCCTGCTGCTGGCCAAAATGCTCGGGATCGGGAAACAAGCGATGGCTTCGGAAAGGAGCACATGTCCCACTATCCGCGACGTTAATCAATTTTCTGCTGGAGCGCCTTGACCGTCAACTTAGAAAGCGCGCTTTTCAACTGCTATCCAGCCGGATCCGCGGCGCCGTCGGCCGCACTGTCGCCTGCTACTTTGATTACGACTTTTCCGCGGGCATGGCCTTGCTCCAGATAGCGGATCGCTTCGGGCACTTCGCTCAGTGCGTATTGTCGGTCGATGACCGGGGTGATCTTGCCAGCCTGCATCAGATCGCGCAGCGCATCGAGATCCTCCGGGTTCAGATTGGCAAACAAAACAATCACCTGTTGGCTGACAAAATGCGCGTAAAGCCACGCATCGATGGAGCCGGTTAGGGGTCCGAGCCAGCGGCCTTTGTCCAGCGATCCAGCGATGACCAGCGAGCCATGGGGATTCAATACGCGGCGGTAGTCGGATAGCGAATGAGTCCCGACGAGGTCGATGATCAGGTCATAACGCTGCGATTCCTTGGTGAAATCCTCTTGGGTGTAGTCGATGACCCGATCCGCGCCGAGGGCTCGGACCATCGCCAAATTCCGGGTGCTGCACACGCCGGTGACTTTTGCCCCGTATGCCTTGGCAATTTGCACGGCAAACGTCCCGACGCCGCCTGATGCGCCATTGATCAACACCGTCTGTCCTGGCTGAATCTTGCCTTTGTCGCGCAGTGCTTGCAGCGCGGTGTGGGCGGCGATCGGCACCGCCGCGGCTTGCTCGAACGTCACATTGGCGGGCTTCATCGCCACGGAACCGGCCTCCGCAACACTCACGTATTCGCCGAACGCACCAGTCCTGCCGCCGAACACTTCATCGCCCGGCTTGAAGCGTGTAACGTCCTTGCCCACCGAAACCACCGTGCCGGAGAAGTCAACGCCCATGTGAATGTCGTCGGGTGCGCCGATACCGACCGCTGCGCGCATCAAGTAGGGCTCGCCGCGCATGTAATGCCAATCCAACGGATTCACGGACGCCGCGTGCACTTTGACCAGCATTCGCCTGTCTGCGGGTGAAGGTTGGGCGATGTCCTCGAGCTTGAGCACGTCGGGGGATCCATAGCAGCGATACACAATTGCCTTCATCAGCGGCGTACCCGCCGGCGGTGGTCGTACCGCTGCGCAAGGCGAATTGTGACTAAGCGTCAGGGCCCCGCCTAAGGCCGTCGCCGCCGCCAATACCAACACCGCGCTCAACACTTTGTACCTTAGCTTCATAACCCAAGCTCCTATGCGTTGCGACCGGATCGCCCCAAGGAAACTATCGTCTTACGGCGCTGTCGCTACCAGCGGCGTGCGACGACTGACGGCGAAGTGGGCATGAGTCACGATTCACGCCGACAAGCGGCGGGGCCGGCAGCCTAAGTGGCGTGTTGCGCGCGCGACTGCTCGCGCGATTGCACTATAGTGGCGCCATGCTGATTCACGATGCGATCGCACGAGGAGGTGGGCCGCCTGCGTTGTTAGGCTGGCCTCGCGTACGTGTCGCCCTCCTCGCCTCGACGGTCATTGGACTAATCGCCAGCCCGAACTTTGTCGTGCCTTACTATGTGGTGGTCAGCCGCGTCATGGTGGTCGGTTTCGCCGCCCTGCTCGCCTTCGGGCTCTTCGAACGCTGGCCCGCACGCCTGCCACGCTGGTTTGCGCGATGGGTGCTGCAAGTGTTGGCGATCGTGTTGGCAGTCCCGGTAGCGGTCTATTTGGCCTATTGGCTAACCACCGGCGGACACCCGCAGCTCGGAGCGGCCAGCGGTCGATTGCAAGGCTATTTTGAACTGACATTTACGGGCATCCTGTTCGCCCCTTGGATTGCGGTCGGTGCCCTCGTGAGGCAACGCGACACCTTCGCCCGCGAACAGGAAACTGCCTTCGCCCTTGAGCGCAGCGAACTCGAACGCAGGGCTTTGGATGCCCGCTTTCGTCTGCTGCAGGCGCAGGTCGAGCCGCACTTCTTGTTCAATACGCTGGCCAATGTGCAGGCGCTGGTCGAGGTGGGTGCTCCGCAAGCGGCCAAAGTGCTAAAGAGCCTGATCGCCTACCTGCGTGCTGCGCTACCGCGCCTGCACAACACGGTGACCACGCTGGATCAGGAGTTGGAGTTGGTTCGTGCCTATCTGGAGCTGATGCACATGCGCATGCCCGATCGCTTGATGTTCGAAATGCGCGTAGACGCGACGCTGCTCAAGCTTCAATGCCCACCGATGACGCTGCTGACCCTGGTCGAAAATGCTGTGCGTCACGGAATCGATCCCAGCGAAACAGGCGGGAGTATCGTTATCGAGGTACGGCTCGAATCGTCTCGCTGCCTCGCTAGCGTCACCGACACCGGCGTTGGCCTTAAGGCGACAGGGCGCGAACTCGGTACCGGTCTAGCTTCGTTGCGCGAGAGGCTGCAGCTGACGTTCGGCGCAGAGGCGCAGCTCGTCTTAAGCGAGGTCGTTCCTCATGGTGTACGCGCCGAAGTATCATTCCCGGCTAGAAAGCCGCAGCCATGACAGCATCGAGACCGACCGCCTTGATTGCCGAGGATGAACCGCTGCTGCGCGAGTCGCTGGAACAACAGTTATCGCTGGTATGGCCGCAACTTGCTGTTGTAGCGCGCGCCCGCAACGGCCGCGAAGCGATGGAGCAGTTCGACGCGCATCATCCGGATGTTTGTTTTCTCGATGTGCATATGCCCGGCGTGACCGGCATGGAGGCGGCACGCCACATCGGTCACCGCGCGCATTTGGTCTTTGTCACGGCATACGATCAGTATGCCGTGCAGGCGTTTGCTCAGGGCGTGCTCGACTATCTGGTGAAACCAGTGGATGCCGCGCGCCTTGCGCAAACGGCGGCAAGATTGCAGGAAAGGTTGCGCACTGCCATGGCCGCGGTCAATACCGAAGTGCTGCTGCGACAGCTTGCGACGACGCTGGAGCAGCAGACCGCGTCCGCGCCGCTGCGATGGATCCGCGCGTCCGTGGGCCAGACTGTCACCCTCATTCCGGTGCCGGACATCGACTTCTTGCGTGCCGACGAGAAGTACACTGTGGTCGCGTGGCATGAAGCAGGCATGCTGCGCGAAGCGGTTATCCGCACGCCGCTGAAGGAACTCGCCGCGCAGCTCGACCCAACGCAATTTGCGCAGGTGCATCGATCAGTAATCGTCAATTTGAATTCAATCGCGCGCGTCGTACGCGGGTCCAACGAAACTGCCGATGTTCATTTGAAAGGCCGCGCCGAAGTACTGCCAGTGAGCCGCAGCTACCTGCATCTGTTTCGCCAGATGTGATCCGCGCGGGCGCGAGGCTCGGCCGGCTGCCTTGCCAAGTGAATGGCTGCTCGAAGCGACGGGGGATGGATTGTTGAGCCCCACCGCTGAGTCGGAGGGCCCTGACTCCGCTTGCTGGGTCTCCTGTCATTGACGATGTCGGGCCAAACCGACTCTCCCTGTGAAGGAGCGTTAGAGATCAAAGAGTTAGCGCTCCTTTACGCATCGTCCGCAGCTATTTGCTCAATCGCTTTGAAATGCATTGATGCAGCACTTCGATGAGCGCATCAATATCAGCGGTTGTTGTGTAGAGAAAACACGACGCACGGGCCGCTTCGCTAACTCCAAAATGCTCCAAGAGTGGCAGAGCCGACAAATCACCTGCACGAATCGCGACCCCCTCTCCATCCAAGCTGTCCATAATGTCTTCGGCCGCGATCCCCGCTACGTCAAAGGCGAATACGGGTATGCGATCCTTGGATCGTCGCGGCCCTAGGACGCGAAGATTTGGGACACTTTCCAGTCCTTCGAGCGCGTAGGTCGTTATGTGTTCCTCGTGAGTGCTGACCGCGTCCCGGCCCAACGACTCAAGATAATCGACCGCGGCAGCCATGCCGATCGCGTCCGCCGCATTCGGCGTGCCTGCACCGAATTTGTAGGCACCCTTCTCGAATTGCTGGCCCTCGATATCGACGGCGTGGGCCATGTTGGATCCGGATTGATACGGTGCCATCGAGTCGAGCAGCTCTGTGGAGGCCCATAGAACACCGGCGCCCATGGGACCTGCGATCTTGTGACTTGAAAAGGCGAGAAAGTCGCAGCCGATGGCCCGCACGTCCAAGGGAATATGCGGGGCTGATTGGGCCGCGTCTACGAATGTTCGCGCCCCGGCGTGGCGCGCACGCGCGCAGATCTCGACTGCCGGATTCAGGAACCCAGCGACGTTCGAAACGTGGCTGAAGGCCACGAGCCGGGTACGCGTAGAGAGCTTTCGATCCAAATCCTCGAGTGAGATTCGGCCGTCGTCGTCAACGGCGACAAAATCGACCTGCGCGCCGGTCTGCTCGGCCGCCAATCGCCATGGCAGCAGATTCGAGGCGTGCTCGGCGATCGTCAGGAGAATTTCATCGCCAGGGCGAAGCACGCTGCGGGCCCACGCGCTTGCCACAAGATTGACCCCCTCGGTGGTTCCGCGCACCCACGTGATTTCATCGGCACTGGGCGCGTTGATGAAGCGAGCGAGTGTTTGGCGCGCCTTCTGGTACTGCTCATAGGCCCGTCGCGCCATCGCGTGTTGAGTCTTTCCAGGATTGGCGTTATCGCGCTCATAAAATGTCCGTAGCGCATTGATCACTGCAGTCGGACGCTGGGCGGTCGCGGCGCTGTCGAGGTAGATGCGCCGATCTTCTCCCTTGGAGTGCCGCAGCGCCGGGAAATCTTGGCGCCAGCGCTCAGCACTCATCAGTCGGCCCAAGTCGCGTCGCGTCATGACCGCCTCCGATTGGAATTGATACAAGTGTATCATCTCATTGTCGGATAGTGATATATTCCAGCGATGAGCTCTTCCCCTCCCGAGGACGGCCCTGCACGCCGATGGTGGGTACTGGCTTTCCAGCTACCCGCCCAGCCCGCCTACGCGCGAGTCAAGATTTGGCGGCGCCTGCAGGCGGTAGGCGCTGCCTCATTCAAGAACGCTCTGTATCTGATGCCGGCGACGGATGAGGCCTTGGAGGACTTCGAATGGACCTTGCGCGAGGTGCGAGACGCCGGCGGCGAGGGCTTGATTCTCGATGCTCAAGCCGTGCAGGGGTTCACCGATGAGGAGATCATCGCGATCTTCGATGGCGCGCGTGAGGAGCAATACCGCGTCATTGCCGAGGAGATTCGTGCGTTCTCTGCCCGATTCGAGCGCAAACGCGATCCGCCGAGTGCGGAGGAAACGGCCACCCAACATGCTCGATTCCATGCCCGCATCAGCGCCATCGAGGCGATTGATTTCTTTCAGGCCAATGGCCGTGAACAAGTCCGTGCATTGCTGCGCGAGCTTGAACCACGAAACATCAGCGTTGATACGTTGGGAGCAGAACCCGCCATGCAAACAGAAAAACTGGCCTCGCTCAAAGGACGGACCTGGGTCACGCGAGCCAATGTGCATGTCGATCGCATGGCAAGTGCCTGGCTCATCCGCCGTTGCGTCGATCCCGAAGCCAAGTTCAAATGGGTTGCCGATCGCAACTATCGACCGGAGGCCTTGGAGATCCGCTTCGATATGTACCAGGCGGAATTCACGCACGAGGGGGATCAATGCACCTTCGAAGTGCTCCTCGGCCGACTCGAACTGAAAGACGCGGCCTTGAGCGCCATCGCCGAAATCATTCACGATTTGGATCTTAAAGACCAGAAGTTTAGCCGCAAGGAAACCGCCGGCGTTCAGCAGCTCCTGGCCGGAATTGTCGCGAGCCAGCCCTCGGATGATGCCCGGATCGAGCGCGCTACGAATCTCTTCGATGACTTGTATCACTCCTTTGAGCGAGCGCACTGAGCGATGGCCAACAGGAATTCATCATGAAATGGATCACGCGTGAACATCCCAAGATCGATCGCATCGCATGTCCGTGGCTGATTTTGCGGTTCATTGACGCGCAATCCGAGTTCTACTATGCCCCGCCCGATCGGGTCAGCGCGATGGCAGACGAAATTGGAGCAATCCCTTACGACATACCCGGTGTCGAACTGACCCACGTCGGCGAGTTTTGCAGTTTCGATGCGTTTATCAAGAAGTACCGGATCGATGATGCGGGCGTATCAAGGCTGGCCGTCATCGTGCGCGGCGCCGACACCTCGCGCCTGGATTTGGCCCCCCAGTCGGCCGGTCTTTACGCGATTTCGCTCGGACTCTCCGCCACCTTTCCTGACGATCACGAGATGCTGCGTCAGGGTCTGGTGGTGTACGACGCCTTGTACGCGTGGTGCAAATCACTTCAGCACGAAACCCACCGATGGCCGCCGTCTAAGGTTTCGCTCGCCTCCTAATCGTTTTAGCTCTTTAAAGGAGATTTCTATGCATCGTTTCGCATCCTTCATCGCAGGGTTTACGGGAATCGCAATCAGCGTTGCGGCCGGCGCCGCCGACATCGATTGGAGCAAGGTCGACCAGGCCTTGGGCAAAGCGGGCACCAATCAGCCCGGCGGTGTGCACAAGTTCGGCCTACCGCGCAGCGATCTTAAAATCACCGTCGATGGCGTGGCCATCAAACCCGCCCTTGCCCTCGGCTCGTGGATCGCCTTTATTCCTGAAGGCAGCGGCGCGATGTTCATGGGGGACCTGGTGCTCACCGATACTGAAATTAGCCCCGTAATGAAGCGGCTCACTGACGATGGTGTTGAGATCACGGCGGTCCACAACCATCTGCTGCGCACATCCCCGGCGGTCTTCTACATGCACGTCGGTGGGCATGGAGATCCGATAAAGATGGCGCAGACGCTTCATGCGGCGTTGGCATTGAGTCAAACGCCCTTTACCGCTCCCGCGCCCGCCACGGCACCCCAGACTATCGATTTGGATACATCGGCGATTGATGCCGCACTGGGGTCCAAGGGAACGATCAATGGCGGGGTGTATCAATTCGGCATTCCACGCGCTGAATCCATTACCGAAGAAGGAATGGCAGTGCCGCCATCGATGGGCACGGCGATCTCGATCAATTTCCAACCCACCGGCGCAGGAAAGGCTGCCGTTACCGGAGATTTTGTGCTGTTGGGCAAAGAAGTGAATCCGGTGCTCAAGGCCATGCGAGACAACGGCATCGAGGTCACTGCGCTGCACAGTCACATGATCGACGACTCCCCGCATCTCTTTTTTATGCATTTTTGGGCCAATGACAATGTCGGCAAATTGACTCACGGGCTGCGGGCGGCGCTCGATCTCACGAATGCGAAGCGCGGGACTTAAGGCGGGGTGGCGAAGGCCCTGAATCGCAGCTATGCGTTCAACGTATCTTGTGATTGCCCTCCTCGCTCTTGCACTTGGCAAGCAGGCGAATGCTCAAGAGGCTGCGGCGAGTGCCGTGACTCCGCATCGGGTGGTGTTTGTGTGCGAGCACGGTTCGGTCAAGAGCCTGGTCGCGACGGTGTATTTCAACCGTCGTGCGCAGGAGCGGGGCCTCGCGTATCGCGCACTGGCGAGGGGAGTTGCACCTGACTCCGTCGTACCGAGCACGGTGCGGAACGGGCTGCGCCAGGATGGTTTCGATGTGTCGGCGTTTCATCCGCGACAATTCAGGCCGTCCGATGCGAAGCAGGCCTCGCTGGTCGTGTCCTTCGATCAAGACCTCGCCAAGAGGATCGGCGCCCCGGTGCAGTACTCGCGCTGGGATAACCTTCCGGGAGTATTGGCGGACTATCCGCGGGGACGGGATGCGATCACGCGGCACATCGAAGCGCTGATCGATGAGCTGGTCAAGCAAGGCGGACCATGACCGAGCAGTCGGATCATCCCATCGGTGAACTCGTGCGCTATTTCCTGCGCTTAGGGACACTAGGCTTCGGCGGCCCGGTTGCGCTCGTGGGTCAAATGGAGCGCGAGCTCGTGACCGAGCGCGGCTGGCTCACCAAGGAAGAGATGCGAGAGGTGATTGCCGTGTGCCAATCCCTCCCCGGACCGCTCGCCATTCAAGTCGGTATCTTCATCTCCTATTTGCGCGGCGGATTTTGGGGCGCGTGGGCCGGCGGGTGGGGATTCATCCTGCCTAACTTTCTCATCGTCGCCGCCTTAGGCGCGCTCTACGTGCATTTCGGCGCTCTGCAACCGGTCACCGCCATTTTCTATGGCGTGAGTCCGGTCGTGATCGCATTGATCTTGCATTCCTGTTATCGACTCGCAAAACTTGGCATGGAAGATACCCTGCAGTGGGGCATCGCAGCCGCCTGCTTTGTCGTGACCATCGTGCTCAAGGCAGAAGTTGCCATCCTCTTCATCGCCGCCGGTGTGTTGGGTGTTCTAGTTTACGGCACCGTGTGGCGCCGACCTCCGAAAAGCACCGCATTGGTAGTTGCAGTTCCAATCGTGCCCGTCGTCAACAGCACTATCTTGGGCAAGCTGCTGTTGTTCTTTTTAAAGGCGGGCGCGCTGACCTTCGGCAGCGGGCTAGTCATCGTGCCCTTCTTGCAGCAAGGCGTCGTCCAGGAACACAACTGGATGGGTGAACGGGAATTTCTTGTTGCGGTCGCCATCGGCATGATCAGCCCAGGACCCGTCGTGATCACGGCGACCTTTGTGGGCTATTTGGTCGCGGGATTCTGGGGCGCGGTTGCCGCGACGGTGGGTATTTTCCTGCCCTCGTTCTTGCTGATTCTCATCGCCGCTCCGATCTTGAGGCGCCATCGCGCGAATCGCAATGTACAAGGCTTCGTCAAAGGTGCCTACGCCGCTGCCATCGGCACGATCTTGGGTGCTTGTGTGCTCTTGGGCCGGATCGCGATTGGAGACTGGCTGACAATCCTCGTTGGTTTGGTGTCTTTGGCGGTGCTGTTTCGCTGGAAGGTCAGCAATCCACAATTGATGGCGGGGGCCGCGATCGTGGGTCTCATCGCCTATCCGTTACTTCGCCCGGCATGGGTCATGGTGCAGTGATGAACGATTTCTCTTCATTCATTTGGAGGTACAAGTCATGAATGGAATTGCGGCTTGGGGTTTGGTTGCGTTGACGTTAGTGGGCTCATCCGCGGCACTCGCAGACGATGCGTCGGACAAGGCCGCCGTCGCTAAACAGATTGGCGCGGCGAAAATCACCCTGCAGCAGGGATTAACTGCCGGTGAAGCGCAAGGCCAGGTGATTTCGGGAAAATTTGAGATCGACGAGGGCAAGTTTCAGCTCTCGATGTACACCGCCAAAGGCACGGCGCTTCAAGAAGTAGTCGTGGATTACACAACCGGGAAGATTGCAAAAGCTGAGCCCTTGAGCGAAGCGGAAGATATTGCCGCGGGTAAGAAACAGGTCGCCGTGATGGCCAAGGCGACAACGACCCTCAAGGACGCGGTGGACAAAGCCGAAAAGCAGACGCCCGGATATCGCGCGGTGAGCGTCGAGCCGAAGTCAAAGGCAAATCATGCTGTCGCGATGGTAACCCTTGTTAAGGGCGCGCAGTTCAAATCCGTGTCCGAGCCTTTGGAATGAGGACGCTCACCGCGATTGCGACCTGTGCGGCAGCGTTCCTGTTCACGTCCTCGTGGGGAGCTGAAGCATCACTGGTTTTAGAGGCCAAGATTCCGCTTGGGCAGGTACGCGGCCGTATCGATCACTTGGCTGTCGATGCGGCGCGCCAGCGCTTGTTTGTAGCCGAATTGGGCAATGATACAGTCGGCGTAGTGGATCTTGCGCACCACGCAGTACTGCAAACTCTTAGCGGACTGCACGAGCCGCAGGGAATTGGCTACGAGCCGACGACTGACACCCTGTATGTCGCCAATGCCGGCGATGGAGCGGTGCAGATCTTCCGGGGCTCTGATCTGGCTCCTGTGGGGCGCATTGATCTGGGCGAGGATGCCGACAATGTACGCATCGATCCGAATACCCATCATGTGCTCGTTGGCTACGGTAAGGGTGCCCTTGCAGTCATTGATCCGGTGAGCCGCAAAAAGATTGGCGATGTCAAACTCCAAGGGCACCCGGAGAGTTTTCAATTGACTGCCGACGGCAGCGAGGGATTTATCAATGTTCCCGACGCGCATGAGATTGCAGCCGTAAATTTACAGCAGGACCGTCAAACTGCAAGTTGGGGGCTCGGGTTGCTGCGCTCCAACTATCCGATGACCTTCGATAAGACCCGAGGTCGCATTCATGTCGTGTTCCGCCATCCGGCGACTATAGCCGCGTTCGATGTGAAGAGCGGTAAGAAGCTTTATTCGATAGACACCTGCGGAGACTCGGACGACGTTTTTTTCGATTCGAAGCGATCCAGAGCCTACATCAGCTGCGGCGAAGGCTTCATTGAAGTCATGGCGGACCAAACCAATCACTACGCCAAAGAAGCGAAGCTCGCGACAATCGGTGGCGCCCGAACGTCTCTGTTCGTGCCGGAACTGGATCGGTATTTTTTGGCGGTGCGCGCGAGCGGCAATGAGCCCGCGGCTATTTGGATTTTCAAACCCGGACCGTGAACCCTTCTGTCACTCGCATGGAGGATTAAACCGTGATGAAGGCCGCCGCCGCCGCGCGATTAGGCGGGAACGTACGTCAATCTAATTACGTCGTCGCCAACGAGATCGCTGGCCACAAGACGGAGCGGCGGCCGAGGACCGGCGAAGAATGGCGTGCCGCGACCAAGTACGATGGGGCGAAGGTAAAGCCGATACTCATCAATAAGGCCAAGGTTGGTTAGGCTTCCTGCCAAGTCTGGTCCGGCCACATCCATCTCCCCAACTAGCTGAGCCTTCAGCCCCCTTATCGCTGCCCCGATATCACCCTCGACGAGCGTGACGTTGGGCCCCACTGATTTCAACGACCGCGACACAACCCACTTCGGTTGGCTCCGCCACAGCGCCGCGAAGTCGTGATCCTCAGCGTCCCAATCCGGATGGTCTTCGTCCCAATAACGCATGATCTCGTACGTGCGGCGACCATACACAATGCCTGCAAGCTCGCGCACGTGCTCTAGGAAGTGACGAGAGAGCGCGGGACCAGGTGGCCCGATTTCCAGGTGGTCGACGTATCCGTCCAAGGACTGCTGCAAACCGAATATAAGCTTTGCCATGCTCTCACCCCCGTTTCGTGTCTAGGCTCTGTGTAGACGACGAACCGCCGGATTGGAATTCGACAAATAGCTACACAATTTTGCCGGACTGCGTTCAAAGCAGCGCGCGAATCCCCATCTCAAAGCGGAAGCGCAGAACATTCTTCGCGGCCAGGAATGGGTGCTCCGCTCCCACACGAGAGCACTCGCCGACATGTTGAGCGATGAATCGACCGGGATTGCTTCAGGCGCGCCATCATTTTTTCGATGTCGGCCGCCTTGTAAGGCAGCGCGGGGTTGATGAGCTCGTGGCCGCCGGGCGTAATAAGGCTCACGTCCTCCTCGTAAAATCCGACTCCATCAACATTGAAATCCGGCAACGTTCCATTTCCAAAGGGAAGCAACTTTTCGTTGTCAGTATGGACTATGGCGGCGCTCACACGGCGTTGCGAAAGCAACGTGCCGGACACCCCTGCTGCTGCGGCACTCAGTAAGAAGCCGCGGCGCGAGCATTTAGGCACCAGATAAAAATCAACATCGGCAATTGACCGTGATTTCCGTAACATTGATTCGCCATCCCTGCTGTTCGTGTGCTGCGTGCCGATATGCTGGCCCCAGTGGACTCGGACCGCAAGTGTCTGGTTCCTGGAAGCTGGAAGAAGAGCCAAGCTACCGGCCGGATTTGGCCCGAAAGCCGTCTCTCTAAAGGTCGTTGATGCGGGCGCAATCGGGAACATCACAAGGGCCATGCACTGACCGGACGCAGCGTTCACGGAATCCCCAACTCTCAGCGTGGAATACTTGAGTACCTGGAACTGCAGCAATACCGGCACGCTGTGGCGGCTTCTCTCATGCCATCAATACTAAGGACCCGCTGAATCAGTAACTTTCGTTACACGCGTGGTTTTGCCGCGAACTTCACGCAATTTCGCGAGAATGCTTTCCGCTGCGACGTAAAATGCGGGCGTAACGTAAAGTGTCAGCAGCTGCGAGACGACAAGACCGCCGACGGTCACGATTCCCAGAGGGCGCCGCGCTTCTGCGCCCATTCCGACACCCAGAGCAATCGGCAAAGTTCCAAGGATTGCCGCCACGGTCGTCATCATGATCGGGCGAAACCGAACGACGCACGCCTCGACAATTGCGTCGCGAGGTGAAAGATTCTGACGGCGTAATTGCAGCGCAAAATCGATCATAATGATGCCGTTCTTCTTGACCAGCCCCACAAGCAGGATAAGCCCGACGAAGCTGTAGATATTGAGCTCCTGTCCGAACGCCATTAAAGCAACAAGCCCTCCTACCATCGCCAACGGCAGCGCAGTGAGAATCGTCAGCGGGTGAATGAAGCTCTCATAGAGAATTGCGAGAACCATGTAAATGACCAGAACCGTTGCGACGAGGAGCAGCAGCAAGTCATTCGAGGACTGCTTGAATGTCTGGGCGTTGCCAACGAAGCCTCCGGTGACGTCTCGCGCCAAGCTCTGCCTCGCCAACGCCTCGACGCGGTTGGTCACATCGCCCAAAGCCACGCCCGGAGCCAGATTGAACGAGAGCGTCACCGACGGCAATTGTGAATAGTGGGTCACCCGCAGTGGACCTATAGTCGGCGAGATCTCTGCAACCGAGCGCAGCGGGACTAGATTGTTGCCGGTACCCTGAACATAGAGCGCATCGAGAGCGCCGATGTCCGTTTGATACTGGGGCGCCAACTGCATCATGACCCAATATTCATTGGCGGCACCAAAGATGCTGCTGACCTGCTGTCCCCCATAGGCGGCCGACAAAAGCGATTGTACCTGCTGGACGGAGACACCCAGCGTTGAAGCGACTTCGCGTCGGACTTTGACGCGTATTTCGGGGTTGTTGAGAGTCAGATCGCTATCGACTCCCTCGACACCGGGAATCTTCGCGAGTAATTGCTCGAACCGCGGGGCTTCCCCGTAGAGCGAGTCGATATCGACGCTTTGTAGCTCATACTGGTATTCGGCGTTGCTGTTGACGATGCCGACATTGACCGAGGATGGATTCTCTATATATGTCTCGAGCCCTTGCAAAGATCCGGTCGCTCGTCTCAGTTGTCGCCTGATTTCATCGGCACTGCGACGTTGACTCATGGGCTTGAGGCCCATGTAGAGAAGTCCGATGTTATTGCCGCCGCTACTGCCCCAACCTTCGCCGGCATTCGACATGACCGTGGCGATCGCAGGATTCGCCGCCACAATTTTTGCGACCTGTTGCTGCATCGCGTTGAGTTGCTCGAAAGTTGTTCCTTCGGGCGCTTGCGTCGTGCCGATGATCTGGCCGGTGTCCTCGCTCGGGATGAAGCCACGACGAACCTGTGCGAATAGGACAAAGCTCAGAGCCAGAACGCAGACCCCAATTCCTAGCATGACGCCCCAATGATCGACCGCCCAAGTCACCGAGACGCGGTAGCGATCCCGTACGTGTACAATGATTTTGTTCGTCTTTTCACGATTACCGCCCTGTTGAGTGGGCCGATGCAGAAAGCGACCGCACAACATAGGCGTCAAGGTCAGGGATAGCACTCCAGAAAGTAGTATCGCGATGCTCACCGTTACAGCGAATTCGCTGAACAGTCGGCCGACGATACCGCCCATGAACAGGATCGGAACGAACACTGCCACGAGCGATAGGGTCATGGACAGCACAGTGAAGCCAATTTCTTGGCTTCCCTTGAGAGCGGCCTGCAGGGGCGACTCGCCCTGCTCGCGGTAGCGCACGATGTTCTCAAGCACCACAATGGCATCGTCGATGACAAAGCCCGCCGCCAAAGTCAGCGCCATCAGGGATAGGCCGTCGATATTGAATCCCACGACTCGCATCAGCACGAATGTGCCTATGATCGAGATAGGTATGGCCGATGCGCTGATGAGCGTGGCGCGCCAGTCCCGAAGAAATATCAGCATTACGCCTGCGACGAGGCCGATTGCGACCAGCAAGCTGGTTCGAACCTCATTAATGGAGCCTTTCACGAAGTCCGCTCTGCTGTACAAGAGATGAACTACAGCATCCCCCGGCGCCTGGCGTGTAAGCTCAGGCATCAGGGCATTGATTGCTTCGGATACCGCGACGGTGTTGGCGCCTGCCTGTCGCTTGACTGAGAGCATGACAGCCGGGAGCATTTTTCCCTCGCCGCGTACTACGTCGGTAAAGGTCGTGAGTTGGCGGTCTTGCTGTATACCATCGACCGCATAGCCGATGTCACTGAGATGGATCGGCGCACCGTTTTGATAGGCCACGATCATCTCGTTGTAGGCCTTCGCATTCGAGAGCTGTCCGTCGCTCTCCACGGTGTAGGTACGGGTTTGGCCGTATAGAGTGCCGGTGGGAAGATTGGTGTTGTTGCGCTGGATGGCCTCGCTCACCCTATCAAGCGTGAGGCCTCGTGCCGACAGTGCGTATGGATTTAGGTAGATGCGCGCCGCGTACTTATAGGAGCCGAATACTTGAACTTGCGCCACGCCCGGCAGCTGGGCGATGCGCGTTGCAATACGCGTTTCGGCGTATTCGTCCAATTGCGTGAGGGGAAGATTCTTAGCAGTCAGCGCAATGTACATGATGCCGTAATCGGCCGGGTTGACCTTGGTCAGTGTGGGCGGAGACGGCATTCCTTGTGGAAGCTGCCGTTGGGCTTGCGAAATGGCCATTTGCACGTCGGCGGCGGCGGCATCGATATTGCGGTTTAAGTCGAATTGCAGGGTGATGCCAACGCTACCCGTTGAACTCGTGGAGGCCATTGACGTGAGTCCGGCGATGGTTCCGAAGCGTCTTTCCAAGGGCGTAGCGATCGACGCGGCAATATTTCGGGGATTCGCGCCCGGTAAGCTTGCGCTTACGCTAATGGTCGGAAAGTCAATATTGGGCAGCTCGCTCACCGGAAGGTGTCGATAGGCGAACAAACCCAGAATAACTAGAGCAGCCGCCAACACAGTCGTCATGACCGGGCGTTTAATGAAGGGCGCCGAAATGTTCATAAGTCGGGGAGCGTGATTTCGGCCGGAGGCGCGGCCCCTTCTTTGGAGGCGGTAACTTTCGTCCCGAGTCGCAGGTCCCGAGGCGCCCTCACGACTACCTGCTCAGAACCCAAAAGACCTTGTGAGAGCACGGCGAGATTGCCCATTTGACGATCGACCCTGACGTCACTAACCGCAACGTGCCCCTGCTCTACAATGTAGACAAAGTTGCCGTTTTGACCGGTTTGAATCGAGGTTTGCGGCACTACAACGGCCTTGGGCTCGACCGTCACCTGCAAATTCACCGTCACATATTGCCCTGGCCACAATTGTTCGTGAGCGTTCGGCAGTTGCGCCTTAAGCGTTATGGTTCCTGTGTTGGGGTTGACGCCGTTGTCGATGAATACCAAGCTGCCTTGGTCCAAATTGGCGCCGCCTTTGTCGTCCGTAATGCTGACCTTAATTGGACGCTGTGCTTGATATTGGCGCACGCGGCTCAGACTCTGCTGCGGGATGTTGAATTGCACCAGAATGGGCTGCATTTCATTAATTGTGACCAACGGCAGCGCGTCGCTCGGTGAGACAATGTTTCCGGACTTCACGGTGACGGCGCCAGTGCGCCCAGTGATCGGCGCTCGTAAATCCGTATAGGAGAGATTGATCAACGCCTGCTGGTAGGCGGCGTGTGTCTGTTCAGCCATCGCGCGAACGTTTCGATAGTCCTGCTCCGTGACATAGCCCTTCTTGGCGACAGTCTCCAGGCGATCGGCATTGCCCTTGGCGTTGTCTGCGACCGCCTTGGCTGATGCCAACGCGGCCTCGAAGGGTGCAGCTTCGATCACGAAAAGGTGCTGCCCCTTCGAGACCAGTTCGCCCTCTTTGAAAAGCACCTGCTTTAGCATTCCTGAAACCTGAGGACGGATCTGCACCAAGTGCTGTGAGGCCACCTGCCCCACCGCTTGCAGTATCACCGGCATGGGCTGAACACGTGCTTGAGTGATTTCAAGGCTTAAAGGCGCCTCCTCTTCTAAAGCATTGGCTGGCGCTGGTCCGGTTTTTACAAAGTGTCCGTACAGCACCGCACCCACTGCGAGAACTATGCAACCGAAGAAGATGAACTTGCGCCTCAACGGCACGTCACTCTTTTCGAATTGCTTCTACTTGAATGCGAAGCGTCACGTCCATTTTGAAGCCGTATCGCTGGCCAACGGTAATCCCGAAGTCCGCGCGGTTGAACACACAAAAGGCGTCGGCACCACAAAGTTGTTGTTTCGGTTCAGGCTTATCGTCAATGCACTTGAAGGAATTGATTGCCAATACCAGGGGCTTCGTGACGCCATGAAGGGTGAGAAATCCGAGAGCGGATGTGGGCGACCCGTTCACAAAATGGCCCAACGTTCCCTCGTACACAGCAGTGGGATACTTTTTAACTTCGAAGATTGGCGGAGCCGCCGAGTTGACCGCCACGTTGTTTAGCTCGTCATTTCCGAAATCCACGCTTGCCATGTCGATGGCGACATCCAGCCTGCCCGTATTCGCGGCCGAGTCGACGCTGATCGTGCCGCTCACTTTTCTAAATAGCCCACGCCAGATGGACAAACCTCCCAAATGATCCGCTTCGAACATCGGGTGGGTGTGATTGGGGTCGATGTTGTAAGTAGTTGGAGATGCAATCACAGCCCCAGCGCTAAAGCTTAAGAAGACAAAGAGCGCGGTGTTTTTCATTTGGATCCGGCTTGTTTTAAGGATTCGGGGATAACTTTCATGGGTAACATGCGAGCCAGTATTTGATCGCCACGCCAGAAGTGGTGATAGAGCGCGGCAGATACATGCAGCGCCACCAAGCACAAGCCTGCATAAGAAACGATGGAGTGAAACGGCATCAACGTATCGTTGATGTGAACGCGCTGCGAATAGTCCAATTCCTTTACCGACGCGATCTTGGGCCAATGATAGGAGCCAAGTAAGGCAGCCGAAGACTGTCGAGCCGATGAAATCAGCCAACCGACAAGGGAAGCTGCCAAGATGAATACATGGAGCAAGGCGTGTGTGCCTTTAGGATGCGGCGGACATGAATTCAAACAAGACGAGCGCCGCCATGTACCAGTGAAGCAGCATGGCCACGCGACATAGTGTGCTGCTCCGATCTGAGTTTCTGCCGGCGAATATTCGCAGGAAATTGGCATCTGTGGTGGCCGGAGGTACTCTGTCAAACAATAGTGGACAGGCGAAGCCTAGTAGCAGTTTGTAACTAAGGTGTTTCTACATTCCCGAAAGTTGTAACAATTTGTTTCTGCCCCGCCTTACCCGGTCACGCGGCGCTACACTAAGCAACGGTATGAAACGCACGCCGGATAAGATTCTGATTGTCGATGACGATCGTCGGACGCGTACGCTCTTGCAGTCCTATCTCCAGGAATTAGGATTTGCGGTCGTCACGGCCGCTGATGGCAAACAACTGGATGAGATTCTTGCGAGGCAGAAAATAGATCTCTTGGTGCTGGATCTCATGCTACCCGGCGAGGACGGGTTGAAGCTCTGCCGCCGACTTCGAGGGGCAGGTGCTGAGCTGCCGATTGTTATGCTGACCGCGAAGGGGAGCGAAATCGATCGAATTGTCGGACTCGAGATGGGTGCCGACGACTATCTAGCGAAGCCTTTCAATCCTCGCGAATTGGTGCTGAGGATTCACTCGATCCTTCGCCGTAATCGCAAGCCACCCCTGGGCGCGCCGGCGAGCGATGAAATAGTCATCCGGTTCGGCGAATTCGAACTCAATCTAGGAACGAGAACCCTAGCGCGCTCTGGAGCACTACTGTCGTTGACGACCGGAGAGTTCGCGGTCCTCGAGGCGCTTGTTCGTCACCCCAAAAAGCCCTTATCGCGGGAAAAATTGATGGAGATTGCCCGTGGTCGCGAGCATGGCGCATACGATCGCAGCATGGACGTGCAAATCTCTCGTTTGCGCCGAATGATCGAAGCCGATTCCGCCGAACCTCGTTTCATACAAACGGTCTGGGGCTTCGGTTATGTGTTCATACCCGATGCAACCACGATATGAGATTTCTTCCTAAGTCTCTTGTTTGGCGCAATGCCTTACTTGTCACCCTGGTTCTCATTCTCAATAATTTCCTATGGATCGCTGTGGTGCGTCCGGCAGTCTACGAACGCTATGTCCAGCCTTACGAGATTTATCACCCGAAAGGCGCTTTGAGATTCTTGGTCGATGCCGAGTGGGCTCTGTTCGCTTTGATCGTCTGCACGATTGGCGTGTACATTATTTTTTACTGGTTACGGCGCCAACTGCAGAGCCTGGTGGGCGCCGCTCGAACGCTTGGCGCGGGCAGCACGCCGGCGCTGTTGCCCGAGACGGGTCCCGAGGAGATTCGTGAATTAAGCCGCGGGTTTAACCAGCTTGCCCTAAATTTGGAGGCTTTGGAATCCGACCGGAGATTGATGCTCGTGGGCATCTCGCATGACTTATCGACTCCGCTTACCCGCTTGCGGCTCGCCATTGAACTTGCACAGATCAGGTCCGAGGTAAATCAGCTTCCGGGCATGATTCAGGACATCGATGAAATGAATGGCATCCTCACACAGTTTGCCGATTACGCCAAGACCGGCAAAGAAGAGGATCTCGTTAAGACCGATTTCAACCAAGTCGTCGCCGAGGTTAGTCAGCGATATGTCGTTGTAGGCAAGGACATCCGCTCGACCCTTGGAGAACTTCCGGCCTTCGCATTCCGTCCGCTCGCCATTCGCCGCCTTGTAACCAATCTAGTCGACAATGCCTCTCGCTACGCTGGTGGCACCATTGAGGTCGAAACGCAGTTCCTGGATGGAAATGTAAGCTTGAGAGTTCTGGATCGTGGCCCCGGTATTCAGTCGATCGATCCGAACAGGCTGATAAAGCCCTTCGCTCGCGAAAACGTAGCGCGTGGCGAACAACTGGGTGCTGGGCTCGGACTGTCAATTGTCGACCGAATAGCGAAGCACCACGGAGGTGCCCTGACCTTAACTAATCGTACTCAAGGCGGTCTTGCTGCGAACGTGGTGATCCCTATTCCACCCTAGCGAAAAATGTGAACCACCAATAGTCACGGATTAGGAATCAAGGGTTTCGTCTATAGGCTTTATAAATGAATCTCGATGGTGACGTGAGACAGCGAGCGGTAGCGCGCTAACTTTGCTCGATAGTAGTCCGCAGTGCACCCTTCACGGGGGCAAACTGACACGATCGTGTGAGTCTGCGACCCGTTTAAACTCCGCCCGTCCGAATCCGGTTTTTAACCCTTCCTTTCCCGGACGATTGACCGCGCGACTTCTCGCTCACGATGCTCAAAAGCGTCGGCGAATTGCTCGAGTTCTGCTGCGCTCATTCCAAGCTCGCGGCCACGCACGCGCCAATTTGAAACAATCCGTTCGACCTCTGCAAGTATTTCGACAGCAGCTTCCTTATCCAGCTTGAAATAGGCCGCAACCGCCATCAGCGCATCGATCGAAGCCGCTGGTCCCGCCTCTTCGGAGATCCATGTTTTCAGTTCACGCTGACGATCGGGGAAGGGATTGATATCGAAAGCCGGCGATAGGCGCCATTGGTCCTTTGCGACATGAAGAAACCCATGGTTGTGCAAGTGATCATCAACATTGTTAATAAGAATCGAGAAGGCGATTCGGCGCCAAAGCTCTTCGATATCCGCTTGTGCGTCCGCTCCATGCTGACGTATCGCGTCGACAATTTCCGTGTAGGTATGTTCTGTGGGTGCTCCGACGTCCACACCAAGCAGTGTTGCGGCGGAGACGTACATAAGTCTCCCCTTGGAAGTACGGTCGAATCTACGAATGAGAGTGACGGGGATCCCGTCGCTGTCGATGAGCCGTGCCTGCGGAGCATTGATCCCCGCCGCCTTGGCCAGTTGCATCGCCAAGACCTCGCCCTTGGTAACGGCACGCTCATCCTCGATGCTCGGAAACTTGCCAATGCTGAGCGCGCCATCCGCGTCGATGACAGAGCATTTTGGTCGAAGCCCCCCCAGGGAAGTCCCTCGACCGAGAAGGTAAGCAAGGTCTTCTGCCGTTTCGGTGTTGGTCTCGACCGCCCGACTAGCAGTCATCATCGTAGACAGCTCGATTAATGGCGGCGCGGTTCGCTGTCCCTCACCGGCCGCACGCTGGTAAACACCCTCCTCGTCTTGAAATCGAAGTGCCCCCACGCGATTGACATCATCGACCGCGAGAAGAAAGTCGATAGGGGTGAGCGACTGGTGGTCCTGCGCTTCCCCGGCCGCTCGAGCGAGTGCGCGGCGTTTGGCGTGATCACGGAGGATCACGCGACGCGCCCACCCATCCGGTTCGGTATCAGCTATGGCGCCGTGAAATATCGATGCTGCGCGGTCGGGTGGCTTGTGAAATTGTGCGCCTGGCACCAAAGGCAGGTCGGGCTCGAGTGCGAATCGATCCGAAGCGGCAAGCCACTGACGGTCGTATTCGAAAGCCGCACTTTGGCGTGCGCCTTGGCGGTCAAAGCGAAGCGTGCCAATGCGACGACTGGCGTCACCGAGAAAGACGCCGATCGTGCGCTTCATAATGCTTGAGGTTCCCTAGACGGACGGACGCGTTTCGGCAAGTGGTCTGCGTCGAGCAAGAGGCCGGTGTCATCTCGGCCAGGGTCGGCTAGAGCCGTAAGTGCATCGGATAGCCCCAGAACAAAAAGCGCCATGGCGTAGATTCCGAAGGAGACAGTCGGATCGCCTTTCTCGACTTTGAGATACGTATTTTTATGAACGCCAATTCGCTCGGCCATCATGCCAATGGTCAAAGAGCGCTTACGTCGCGCCACGGCAATGTCAGCGCCGAGCTTGGCAATACCCTGTCGCAGGCGTAGCGGCAGAACTGCTTTGTTTTTCGTCGCCTTCATAAGGTCTCATAAAATAGACCTAAAACGGTTTAAAGTCCATTTTAAGATACCTTATTAGCACAAAATCTCGAAGATCCGCCTTTAACCCATTGATTGCAGAAGAAAATACGGGGGACCCCTGCATCACCCACCAATCAACGAACAAACTCGCCCGTGTCGAGCTAGAACTAGTCGAGCAGCTCGCTCGATCAGATCGGCCTCTTTATTCCCCACAAAAGAGTGCTGAACTCTGCCGTGCCATGCGCGAGCACAAAATCTGCGTCCAACAGACCTCCTATGAAGACTCTCTGGAGTTTGAGTCAATCCCCAGACCATCTGAGCGGGTTCGGCTCTATCGCGATGTCCTGTCCGTCAAAATCGCCGAGCCATAAATCTGTACCAACCGGCAGAGCTACACTGACGTCACCAAACCCGGTGCTGTCATTCGATTCATTTGCGCTTTCAGAGTCATGGTAGCTGTGTCTATGCTCGCCACGGTCCAGTGGGAGGCACAAGCTGTCCCGTCCGCATGCGTGCCCGCACACTTACGGGCGTGACCATGCCAGCAGGAACCCTGCGGCTCGCGGCGACAGCATTCACGATGGCGACGGTCACATGCCAATCCGGTGCGGGATCAGCGTGCTCGCTCAGGACATCGAACGGATCGGAGCTTCCGGAAGCGCCAATTGCTGTGGCAGCGTGGATCGCATAACTGGGGTCGGATTGCAGCAGCTTCGTCTCCGTGGAGAATGCGCCTGCATCCCCCTTGAAGTCGCCCAGCGCCGCCGCGCGCACTTGGTTATCCGACTGGGTCAACTTTCAGTGAACGCCAACACGCAGCCGCCACCGATTTGATGTTGGAAGTGAAGGTTTTGCAGGAGCATAAACCTACCGGCGCGGCGGTGAGACGACCGCCTAAGCGTGGCCCGATTCGCGTAACTTGGAAACCACGATACCCCACGGCTCGAGGATATGGTCATTCACGAGCGCACACGCTTCATCTGTTTTTCTTCGCTCGACGAGCTGGAGCAATTTGCGGTGCTCGCGCTGTGAGTCCGCGAAGGCATTCGTCATCTTGAGTTGATAATAGACGTAATAGACATACCGCTCGAGGCTGCGCTGCAACGAAAGGATCGTCGCGAGCTGCCGCGGACGCTCTGCGGCCGCGTAGAGGAGGGTGTGGAACGCCATGTTCAGCTCGGCCCATCGCTCCGGCTGGTGATCGATGCGATCCAGCGCTTGGGCGGCCTTCTGCAGGTCACCAACAGTGAGCTTCGGTATTGCGATGCGCAGCGCACAACATTCCAAGGCCGCGCGCATCTCGTTAAGCTCTTCGAGCTCTGCTGCAGAAAGCGCCGCGACGATCGCGCCGCGGCGCGGCCGGATCTCGACGAGCCGTTCGGCCTGGAGCCTGAGAAAGGCTTCACGAACCGGAACGTGACTCACCCCGAATGATCGGGCGATCTCATCCTGACGCAAGGGCTCACCGGGCGCGAGCCGCCCGCTCACGATGTCACTACGCAGTCGCCCGACGACGAGATCGGGAGTTGACACAGGAAGTTTCATATAGATAATATATTATCTATTAGTACAGATTGCAAGCCAGAGGTAGAAGGCCATGAAACCAGGGTTTTTGTTCGTTACCGCGAGCTTTATGCTGCTGATCTCGGTCGCACCGCAGGCCGCACATGCCGATGGCGATCCACGAGTTGGAAAGCTCATAAGTCAATCGGGAGCCGCTCTCCACGTCGATGTCCTGCGTTCGATCAAGGTTATCCATGCAAAGGGCAGCGTCGTAGTCACCGGTCTTTCCGGCAGTGGTGATGACTGGAATGAGATGGGCGGCCTACGGGAGGCAGCGCTTTTTTCAACGCCGCCTCTCGGCGGAGGCAGCGGCTGGGATGGCGACGAGAACTGGAATCTCGACCAGACAGGACTGGTGATCGTGGACGGGAGCGTACTCGGGCGCTCCAGTGCCATCAACCAAGCATACGTTGGTAACTACGACCTCTGGACACCGAGTTACGGCGGCGCGACGGTCACATGGGGCGGCTCGAAGAGCCAGGACGGCAAGAACTACGACGTGCTCACCGTTACGCCGCCGAACTCCAGCGTGCCGATCGACGTCTGGTTCGATAAGGTAACTCACCTGCCGGTCACGGCGGTGCAAACGGCGGGGCCGGTGGTCACGACCATTACCATGGCCGATTTCCGCCCGGTACAGGGCCTCATGATCCCCCATCGCGTGGATACGTCGAACATGAATGGCACCACCTCGTTTACGGTGACGAGTGTCGAGGTGAATCCACCCGGCGGCGCCTCGCATCTCACGGCTCCAACGTCCTCACCGCATGATTTCTCGATCGCGAACCGCGCGACGCAGGCTTCTGTCCCGATCCAGATCTCGAAGAATCAGGTATGGCTCGACGTCATGCTCAACGGAAAGGGACCGTTCCACTTCGCTTTCGACACCGGCGGAGCGAACGTCATCGATCCGGCAGTCGCCAAGGAGCTTGGCGTGACCAGCGGTGGTTCGGCAGAGGTCACAGGCTCGGGCAGTGCAAGTGTTGCCTCTAGTTTCGCAGTGATCAAGAGGCTTCAAGTCGGGGATGCACTGGTCACGAATCAGGTCTTCATCGTGCTTCCGATCGCCAAGGGCTTCGGCATGTCCGCCGGAATGCCGATGGATGGGGTGATCGGCTACGAGGTGCTATCCCGCTTCTTGACGACCTTCGATTACGGGAATAAGAAGGTCGTGTTTCATATGCCGGGGTCGTATACGCCTCCGCCCGATGCGACCGTCGTACCGATTGCGCTGTTCGGCACAGTGCCGCAATTCGCATGCGGCATCGACGATGTGCCAGCGACGTGCACGCTCGATACTGGCGCGAGCAGTTCGCTCTCGTTCTACACGCCGTTCCTCGAGGCCCATCCGAGCGTCGTACCGACAAAGGTCACCGAGCCGGGAGTGAATGGGTTCGGCGTTGGCGGTCCCACTCATGGGAGGCTCGGCCGCCTGCAGACGCTTTCCTTCGGCGGGCTGACGCTTCACGATCTTGTCGGTGATTACCCGGCACAAGGGGAAGGAGGGTCTGACTTGCCCTTCTTCGGTGCCAATGTGGGCGGCGGAGTGTGGAAGCGCTTCACGATGACGCTGGACTATCATGGGCGCACCATGACACTGACGCCGAATGGGGATATCTCGGTACGCGACGAATGGGATCGCAGCGGTCTCTACCTCATCAATAAAGGCGGGATCACGGTCATCGATGTGCGCCCCGGTACACCGGCGGCGACGGCTGGACTGAAAAAGGGTGACGTCATCGTGTCGCTCAGCGGCTCGTCAAATCCGTCTCTGCTCGAAGTCCGCGGCGCGTTCCGCGCGGCTCCCGGCACAGTGGTGCATCTCGTCATCAAGAGCAAAGATGGCAGCACGCACAACGTCGACCTTACGCTCGCCGATTACGTGTAGCAGGGTCAGATGGGGTCATGTAGGGCAGACACTAAAACGCTAGTTATTCGGGGCGAATCCGAAGGGCTGCTATGGGTCGGGAGCAGCCCTTAAAATCATGCAATCTTGCATCCGGTTCGGTGGAACCTAATAAATCGGTGAGGTGGATTAAAAGGCAATTCATGGGCCGGTGAAATTCGTAGCCCAATCGTAGCCTGAAAAAAAAAGGACCCCTAGGTCAATACGCCTACGTCCTGCCTCTGCTGGTTTTTATAATTCGCAGGAGATTCGAACCTCTGACCCACGCATTGCGGTGTGTACAAAATTGGGCACAGTGGAGTCGTGCGCAGGAAGCAAGGGCCGCGTATGTGCTCTCGTATGAGCTTGATTTTAATATTGTTTTTGGTGCGCAAAGAGGATTCGAA
>CAVSVK010000006.1:0-321595 GCA_963731465.1 uncultured Gammaproteobacteria bacterium | reverse complement strand
AGCAACCGGCTCACCGTGCCCGATTGCCGCGAGAAGTAGTCCCGCTCGCGAGTAACGTCCACGCGCAGCGCAGGATTGCCCGTCAGCGAATCCGGCAATGTGCGCAGCGAGCCCGGTGCATCAAGCTGCACCGTGATGCTTCCATAAGTCGAACCGCCTATCCGAGGACATCACGGTATCCGCATCGGCCATCAATTCCGACTCGTGCGCGTCACCGTTGGTTGTGAAGGTTCCGACCACCAACCAGGTCGCAGTCCTGGTCTTGATGTAGCTGCCGATTTCCGTTCCCGGTATTGGGCCTTGGCTGCTTTGCCGACGATCAGCTCATTGACCGAAGGCCGAAACGATCGCCCTTCGATGATCTTCACTTCGGGGCGGACAAGGACTGCCTGCTGCGCCGATTCCGCGAAGTACGGCCGTCGACTTCAGAGCCATCATCGCGTCTTGAACAACTTGAGCAAACGCAGGGGCTTCAGCGGTTACCAAGGGCTTGCCGCCAGCGTCATGTCTGATCCCCGGGCGCAGTCCAGAACGACTCGCGCAGCATTGCGCGTCAGTGCGCTGCCGGATTCCGACGCCGAACCGTTGCGCAAGACAATGGCCCGGTCATCGCGGCCGGTGCCTTGCAGTGTCTTTGACATACCGGCCGCCATGGCCAGAACCGCCACCAGCACGGCGACCACACCGGCGCTGCCGATGATGATCACAAACGAGGTGCCGAATCGCTGCGGCAGGCTGCGCAAATTCATGGCAACGACCGCGCCAATTTGTGAAATGATGTTCATGATTGTCCTACCGGCCCGCCAGGGCATCGACGATGTTGATGCGAGTGGATCGCCACGCCGGCGGCAGCCCGCTCACCACCGCCAGCACAATCGCGATCCCGAGTCCCGTTTCAGCAACGCCGGCGGCGAGCAAGGCGCCGAATACAGAGCCCAGTGAACTGAGTACCAATTCTCGCCAGCCCGAGTCCGATGGCGCCGGCGACCACGCACATGAACACGGCTTCCGACAAGATCAGCATCAGCACCGTGCCGTCCGAAAATCCCAGTGTCTTCAGTACCGCCAATTCCGGGACGCGCTCGCGCACCGATTGCATCATGGTATTGCCCGTCAAGAACAACAGCGTGAACAACGCCGCGCCGACAATCGAGTTGGCGATCAAGTTAATATCGCCGACCTGCTTGATCTGCGATTGCGCAAACACCTGCTCGGTCTGCGTCGTCGTTTCGTTGCGCGAGTTGGCAAACAGGGCGTCGATCGCGGCAGCTATTTCAGGGCCACGACGCGGATCCTCGATGCTCGCGATGTAGTACAGGACGCTGCCGGTGCCGAAGGCGCGCGCTTCATCCAAGTAGTCGTAGTTGATGTAGAACGCCGGAAATGACCCGGCATTGTAGGCGGAGATATCCATGATGCCGACGACATCGACCGGGTAGGTATCGCTGCCGTCTTTCCGGGTCCAGATCGACGTGCGGAGCGGGATCTTGTCGCCGATTTTCCAACCGTACTTGGCGGCGATCGTCGGTGCTGATCATCGCGCCCGTGCGCGTGCGCTTGCATTGCCGCGATCTGATCGTCGGGTATTTTTATTTTTGGATACACGGAGAACTGCGTCGCGGCATCGACCGCAAATACCGGCAAGCTGTTTTGCGCGTTCTGGTAAAAGCCGCCAAAATAGCTCCAATGCGTCACGGCGCGCACGCCCGGCACCGACTTGATCCGTTCCAGATAGGAGATCGGCAGGCCATCGCTCATGCTGATGCGGCTCTGAATGTAGAGCCGATCTACATTCAAGCGCTGCAAAGACCGTGATTCATGCCCTGATTGATGCCTTGCAAAAGGCCGAACAACAGAAACGCCACAACAATCGACAGCATGGTGAGAATCGTGCGCGTCTTTTTGCGCCACAGGCCGGCCCAGACCAGCACCAGGTACTTCATGCGGCCCTCGCGGCGCCGACACCAGGCAGCCCTTTGTCCACATAGACCTGGCGCGTTGCGTGATTGGCGGCAAGCGGATCGTGCGTGACCATGATGATGGTTTTGCCCTGATCACGATTGAGCATTTGCAGCAGCTGCAACACCCCTTCGGCGCTTTCACGGTCCAAGTCGCCGGTCGGCTCGTCGCATACAAATATCGACGGATCGGCGACCAGAGCGCGCGCAATGGAAACCCGCTGTTGCTGACCACCCGAGAGTTCGCCGGGCTTGTGTTCGGAGCGATCGGCAAGCCCCACCAACTGCAGCGCTGCCGCCACGCGCTCTCTGTCGTTGTGCAGCGCTCAACCGGGTCAACAGCAACGGCAGCTTCCACATTGCGCCTCGCGGTGAGCACCGGAAGCAAGTTGTAAAACTGAAACACAAAGCCGATGTTCCGCGCCCGCCAGGCTGATCGCTGCCCCCTGGACAGTTTGTCGATGCGCTCGCCTGCCACGACGAGTTCTCCCGACGTGGGCGTGTCGAGCCCGGCGATGAGATTCGAGCAGCGTGGTCTTCCCGGAGCCGGAGGGACCCATAATCGAGATGAACTCTCCTTTTTCGATGTCGAGGCTCAGCCCGTGCAGTACTTCTATTCTTTGGCTGCCGCGCGTGTAGATCTTGACGATCTCGGTCAGTCGTATCGCTGATTCCATGCCAGGTCGCTCTTTTTGGCCACACGATGCGTGTGTCGGCGAAACTAAGCGGTCCGACCATTCCCTGTCGCACCGAAAAGTGCTGTCACTGGTCGATTTTAAAAATCGACGCTAGTTTTCAAGATTCGGTTAGACCTTGATTGATGGGAACGGCCGTTGCGTCAGCTTGCGCTTGCGCTCGATAGGCGGACGGCGTCATTGCCTTTGCATCCCGAAATGCCCGTTGAACGGATTGACGGAGTTATAGCCCACCGTCAGCGCGATGGTGAGGATCGGAAGCGAATTTTTCGCCGGGTCAGCCAAGTCCCGGCACGCCTCAGCGATTCGATAGTCGTGCAGCAAGGCATTGAAATTTCGATATCCCAGCTTTTCATGGATGAGCCTGCGCAGCCGATACTCCGGCATCGCCAGCTTGAGGGCGAGGGACGCAACGGTCAGTTCGCCGTCGCGATACACGCACTGCTCAACAAATGCGCGCCGTAACGCTGCGATCGCAGGCTCGTCGGCCGACATCACCCTGCCCGCCCCCTTGGTTTCGCCGCGGCGCGAATCAGCCTTTTCGTCCCGGAAAGGGTCGACGTACACCGGCTCACCTGCTCGAAATGTGGTCAAAAGCGCGAAAGCCGCGAGCATCGATTGCAGGATTGCGAACCCCACGTGCACGTAAAACATGGCGATGCTGTCCCAGGGGACGAGCAATCGTTCCAGCAGTATCACAATAAACATGAACGTGGCGACGATCAGCAAAAAAATCCACCGCAATCTGCGGCGCGCTTCCACCAGATCGGTTCTCCAGCCACGCAACATCCAATACAGCGCGCAGCCGACAAACAACAATTGCAGCAACGCCGGGACGGTTTGAAATAAACTGTACTGCCACTCGGAGCCATTCGTGGAACGCAACGCGCCCGCGAGCTCGATCAAAACCTGCAGCCCGAAGGCGCCCGCGAGCCAACGCGGCAATTTCGATTCATCCTGAAAAAGCGAGTGGCACAGGATCATCAACAGTCCGGATGTCAGGTTGCGAGCAATGTGAAGGGGCACGCGCAGGGCACCCACGTGAACTTGGTAGGGTTGCGGGATCCAAAATCCGTAGTCGTGTCGTGCCAGGACGATGGCGCACGCGGTGTTGAAGCAAATCAGGGCGATGAGTTGCGCGTTTAGCCGCCGCGGCGTGGTGACCAGGACGCGCAATCCGAACAATAAAATGGAAAAGAACCCAATTACATCGATGGCGAAGAAAATTAATTGTGCGGACATGACTGCGGAACTGTCGTTCGAGATTTATCCAGCTCGACGTTGAGGCGGCATGATATTCGTTCTACGCGCAATTGGACACGCATGTGGTGCCCGAGCGGATCGCGTTCCAATGTGCCTTCAATAGCCTCGAACAGGTCGGCCTCCTCATCGCTGCTCGCTTGCGCAATGACGGTTGAGTCGCCTTTTGCCCGTGCGCCCAAATGCAACAGACCGGTGGCATCGCCGCCGTCGTCGACAAGCAGGTTGGCGTACCGGCCGTCCGGCCATTGGAAGATGCGATGGGTGTAATCCCAGTATTCCGCGGGCGTTTCGCCCTGGTGGGCAAACACCGCCGTGCCGCGCGCGGCGATCGCAGCTGCCGCGTGGTCCTGGGTCGAGAAAACGTTGCAGGAGGCCCAGCGCACCTGCGCGCCCAAGGCCTGGAGCGTCTCAATCAGCACCGCAGTCTGTATGGTCATGTGCAGCGAGCCCGCCACTCGCGCACCGCGTAACGGCTGCAGCGGCGCATATTCCGTGCGAATTGCCATGAGGCCGGGCATCTCCGTTTCGGCAATGAGTATTTCTTTTCGACCCCAGTCGGCAAGCGACAGGTCGGCGACGTCGAAATCGCTGGTCAAGGCGGAAGTGCTGAGTAAGGTGTTCATGGCAAGCTCCAACTCCTGTTTAAGTTGTGAGCGCCGTTGGCCCGAAAGCCACGTACCGCAAGCCTGGCTGGGCTTTACCCAGTCGCAGCGCCCCTTGCGGCACCGGCGCGCCGCGTGCAGCGCGCCGTGACTGAAAATGATACCGATCGGCCCGGTTGAAATTCGCGCGATGCGGCCAAAAGCAAAGTTAATTAAAATTATGGATAGCTTACATAACTATATGTTATTTATAATTTTCCTGTTGCGCGCGGAGGAATGGCCCGACGCGGCCATTGCATGCACCTGCTAGGAGCGTGGCAAGGCGCACCCGCCTCCTGCGCGGCTTGCAATCATTTCGAGACATGGCGTACCTTATCTCTCATTCGTAAGGAGATCCCGCCATGAAGTCAAATCAAAGAATTACAAGATTTCTGACCTTGTGCTCTGTCGCGCTGCTGTTCGCAGCATGTGTGAACCAGATGGAGCCTGCCAAGAATGCTCTCGACAACATCAACAGCAAGCTGAGCGCCGTGGCAGCGGATGCTCAAAAGTACGTTCCTGACCAATACGCCGACGCCCAGACCAAGGCGGCGGCGCTCAGTGCGTCCTACGAGAAGAAGGACTACACGGCCGTCATCAACGGCGCGCCTGCCGTGTTGACAGAAGTGCAAGGCTTGCCCGCCGCCATCGCGGCCAAGAAGGATGAGCAGGTAAAGGCTTTGGGTACCGAGTGGCGCAGTTTAGCCGCAGCCGTTCCCCAATCGATTTCCGCGGTGCAAACACGTGTCGATGCTTTGTCCAAGGGCAAGCGCGTGCCGAAGGACGTTGATCTCGGCGCGGCAAAGTCCGGGCTGGCAGATGCCAATACGGCTTGGGGCAAAGCTCAAGATGCATTCAAGGCCGGCAACCCTGATGATGCAGTGGCTGCAGGCAAAGATGCGCAGGGCAAGGTGGCAGCAGCAGCGTCTGCGCTGAAACTGACCTTGCCCCCGCAGCAAACCTGACCCAAACGCCCAGGCGCTGATTGATAACGCCCAAACTCCGCCTGGGCCGCCCTGTCGACCGGTCAATCGACCGAGCGGTCGTCGATGCCGTGCTCTTGGAACTCAAGATTCGCGGCTATCGGTCAATCACCATGGAAGGGATTTCACGCAAGATTGGCCGGGCGCGCGCGAGCCTCTATCGACGCTGGCCGAGCAAGCCCCATTTGGTGGCTTACGCGGTCGTGTCGGTATTAGGTTCTCGCCCATCTCCTGATACGGGCTCACTACGCCTCGATCTTACGCGAACTGTCGAAACTCTTATCACCGGCTTCCAAGGCGCGCTGGGAACCGCTCTGGCAGGCCTGGTCGGCGAGATGGCGGATGACCCGGTGCTCGCCCGGACCATTCGCAAGGAGGTGCTCGCCAAACGGCGCCGCTCGATTCGCGCCGCATTTCGACGGGGTATCAAGCGCGGGGAAATCCGCTCGGATGTCAATATCGAGCTCTTCATGGACATGCTCACGGCACCCTTTTACTTTCGCGCGTTGTTCGGACATCTCAAACTTTCCGCGCAGATGATCGAAACGGTGGTCGATGCCGTGCTTTGCGGTGCAGCCGCCCGATAGTCCCGCTGCGCCTAAGGCTTGGAACCCGAATGGCGTGCCGCTGCAACGGCGGATTGCAGCCCATGCAAATCCGAAATGCCTGAGACGACGCGCCGGCCTACCAAAATTCCCGGAGTTCCCCGCAACCCCAAGCCGCGCGCCTCGGCATCATTACGCATCAATAGCTCCTGAATTGCGGCTCGATGTGCAGCGAGGTCTTTATTGAGCTGGGTCAGGTCAATCCCCGCGCCCTTCAGCGCCGAATCCACCTGGCTGTTTAGTTCGAGGCGATGCGCGCTGATCAACGCATCGTGCGCCTGCAGGTACTTGCCCTGAAAGCCCGCAGCCAATGCCGCCTGCGCCGCATAAATGGAGACTCCGCCGAAGATCGGCCACTCCTTATAAAGAACGGCTGCCGTGTGGTCCTGATCAACGAACGGGTGAAACGCCGGCGCCAGCGCCTTGCAAAACGGGCAGTTATAGTCGAAGTACTCAACCACGGTGACGTCGGCATTCGCGGCCCCGAGGATGGGAACACCCGGGTCTTTGAGTATGCGTTTCTCCGCCGTCGCCGTGATGTCGGAGGGACTCTCGGCATTGAGGATGGTCGGCAGACCCAGAGCCAGGACTTGTAGCGCGAACAGCGAGACAATCCCGAGTTGTTTGAGGAATCCATGCTTCATGACGTCGCTCCGCAGATTGTTTCGGGCACTCGCGATCACCTAAATGATAGCCAATTGCCGCAATAAATTGATTCTTTTGAAGAACATTTCCTTTGGCGCCGGAGGACTACACTTACCTTGATGAAAAGACTTGTCGCGGCAAGAAGTTGGATGCGACACCGACGCCGTGTCGGCGCGTCGGCGTATATTGCGGTGATCGCCTTATTGATGCTCTCAACGACGTGCGGACGGGCGGAAACGATGCGCGGATCGGATCGGATCACTGAATGGAGCAAGGCCAACATTCATGGTCACAAAATCTACTATGCCGTGCGAGGCAGCGGCCCTACGCTGGTCTTTCTGCACGGCGGAGGCGACTCGGGCGAACACTCCTTCGTGCGTCAATTGGACGTATTTTCAGAACATCATCACATCGTGGCGCCCGACCAGGTTGGCCAGGGACGCACGCCGGACGTGCCCGGGCCTTTGAGCTACAGCGCCATGATGGAAGACACCGCCGAATTGCTGAGAATGCTGAAGCTGCGGCATGTCGATGTGGTCGGATTCAGCGACGGCGGAATCCTGGCTCTGATGCTCGCCGTCCGGCATCCTGAGTTGGTGCGACGACTCGTAATCAGCGGCGTTAACATTGCTCCCGAGGGCCTGCGACCGGAGGACCTGGCGGACTTGCGCGCGAGCCAGATTCCCAAACCGGCGACCATCGATGAAAAGCTTTCGCAGCTGTGGCTCACATCGCCCACGGAAGCCGAACTGAATCTTGGGCTGTTGGCAAAAATTACCCAGCCGGTCCTGGTGATCTCAGGCGATCGCGACGCCATCACACTCGAGCACACCCTCAAGATATTTCATGCACTGCCTGATGCGGAGCTGTGCGTGTTGCCCGGCACGGATCACGCCACATTCTCGGGACGGTCCGAGTGGTTGAATCCGATCATCGGCGCCTTTCTTGATCGCGTGCGCAGCACCGCTTCCAACAATGAGGCCCGCTAACCAACCCCCGGCAAACACGGCACTGATTTCAGGTGCCGGCATCGCCGGATCGACGCTCGCCTTCTGGCTGCAAAAAGCAGGCCTCACGCCGGTTCTGGTCGAATCGTCACCCACGCTGCGCAATGGCGGCTACGTCATCGATTTTTGGGGCCTCGGGTACCAGATTGCCGAGCGTATGGGTTTGAAAACTGACATCGATCAGGCCGGCTATCACATGCGCGAAATGCGGATCGTGAACGAGCTCGGTGATCGAATCACGGGATTTGGCACCCGAGTGCTGCAAGACCTGACGGGTGGACAGTTCATAACGCTGGCTCGCAGCGATCTTTCGCGCTTGCTGTATCAACAGATAGCCGATTCAACCGAGGTGCTGTTTGGCGATGAAATAGTCGCTCTCGAGCAGCATGAGGAATGCGTCGAAGTTCAATTCCGCCACGCTGCCTCGCGGCGTTTCGATCTGGTGATCGGCGCCGACGGACTGCATTCCAATGTTCGCAAGCTGGCATTCGGTCCGCAGGAGCAGTTTGAAAAGCCGTTGGGCTATATTGCCGCCGCGTTCGAAGTCGTCAATTATCGTCCGCGCGACGAAGACGTGTACGTCATTTTCAGCCGTGCCGGAAAGATGCTCGCGCGGTTTGCGCTGCACGGTGATCGAACGCTTTTTTTGTTCGTGTTCAGTTCAGACCTGGACCCGCGCCTCGAATCGCCCGACCTGGCGGCTCAAAAACGTGTTTTGCACGAACGCTTCGGCACGGAAAAATGGGAGTGTCGAGCGATCCTCGCCGAGCTTGATCGGGCACAAGACCTGTATTTTGATCGAGTCAGCCAGATTGAATTGGAGAATTGGTCGCGCGGCCGGGTTGCGCTGATTGGCGACGCGGCATTTTGCATCTCCCTGGCGGGCGGACAGGGATCGGCATTGGCCATCATCGCTGCCTATGTCCTGGCCGGCGAAATGGCAACGTCACGGGGAGACCATCGAAGCGCTTTCCACGCATACGAACAGAGGCTGCGTCCATTCATCGTTTCGAAGCAGCGGGCAGCCGCGCGGTTCGCCGCCAGCTTTGCACCCAGGACTCGATGGGGCTTGTGGCTGCGCAATCAGGTGATCAGGTCGGCCGCAGTCCCCGGCCTGGCCAGAATGACACTGGCTCGAGACATCGTTGACAGCCTCGATCTGCCGCCGTACTCCTGGCCCGCGCGGGGCGACGCCGCGAGTCAGGCTGCGGGCGAAGCCGCGCGGCGCTAAATCAATTCGTTCTGATAGGCGATCGGCCGGATGAAGCGCGCCAGCGCCCGTGTACCGACGGACGTAAAGCGGCTGTCAGTCGTTGCCGGGAATGGGCCGCCATGGACTGTTGCCCGTCCGACTTCAACACCGGTCGGAAAACCGTTGAACACCAGACGCCCGGCGCGCTGCTCCAAGGTCCATAAGAATTCATCCTGGCCTTTCAGCTCCTGCGGCTCCGCCCACACTGTGGCGGTGAGCTGTCCTTCGAGCGCCCGCGCGCAGCGCAGAAAGTCTTTGGGACTCGAACAGTGGACGATGAGGCTGGTGGGGCCGAAAATCTCATCGTGCAGGGCCGGCGTGCTAAGAAAGGTGTCGGCATCCACGGCCAGGAGGGCGGCTCCCACTTGGGCCGGACCCGAGGTCGCTTGGGCGAGAGATCGGACGCCTTCAATGCCCGCGCGTTCGTCAAGAAGGCGCTGACATGTGGAGTGGATGGCCGAGGTCAACATGGTGCTCGGCCCGCTCTGGGACAACAACGGGACCAGCGCGCCGAGCCAGACCTTGGTGGCGGAATCATCCACGACGAAGACCAGCCCGGGCTTGGTGCAGAGTTGACCGACGCTGCCGGTGATTGACGCGTGCAAACCCGCGGCAAGCGACGGGCCCTTTGCGGCGGATGCGCCGGGGAAGACAAAAACCGGATTGACGCTCGACATTTCCGCAAAGAACGGAATGGGCTGAGCGCGCGCCTGCGCCGCTCGCCACAATGCGACGCCGCCCGAACGAGATCCGGTGAATGCTCCCGCCATGATTCGAGGGTGTTTCACCAGACTGACGCCCACTTCGTAGCCGGCATCGAACAACAATGAAAATACACCCTTGGGCAGCGCGCATTCTGCGGCCGCAAGGTCAATGACTTTTCCGACCAGCGCGGAGGTCTCAGGGTGCGCCGAATGGGCCTTCACGATCACGGGACAACCCACTGCCAATGCGGAGGACGTGTCGCCGCCGGCCACTGAAAAAGCCAAGGGAAAATTGCTGGCGCCGAACACCACGACCGGGCCCAAGGGCACAAAGCGCGAGCGGATCGGCGGTTTCGGCTGAGGCGCGCGTCGAGGATCCGCCGGCTCAGTGCACTCATCGATCCAATGGTTGGCCTCGGCGAGGTCGGCAAACATTCGTAGCTGTGCGCAAGTCCGGCCGCGTTCGCCCACGAGCCGTGCTTCTGCCAGCGAAGTCTCGCGCATGGCGCATTCGATGAGAGTGCCGCCCAGGGTCTCGATGCCGAGCGCAATAGCGCGCAGGAACTGCGCCCGCAGTGCCGGAGCACAGCGGCTGTAAGGATAGAAGGCAGCCGCGGCCGCTTCGGCGGCTGCATTGACTTCATCGGCAGACGCGGACTTTACATTCATGCATTGGGCTCCAGGGCGAACCGCGCATCGGGTAAGCCTTTGACGTTGACCTTGTAGACAAAGACGTCGCCGGCGTTGGGCTGTTCCTGAAGCGTCGCTTCGCTCATGCCCTCCCTCGCTGACGTCACGAAAAGCAAATCAAGCGCTGCACCGCCGAAGGCGATGCAGCTGACCTGGGTCGTCGGGACCTCAACGGTTGCGTTGATCGACCCATCGGGCGCATAGCGCACAACCCGCCCCGCACCCCAATGCGCGGACCACAGGCAGCCCTCGGCATCGACGTTCGCGCCGTCCGGAAACGCGCCCTTGGGAGTCTTGGCAAAAATCCGGCGGTTTTCGAGCGTCCCGCTCGCCGGATCAATGTCGTAGCGCAGAATCGTGCGTAGCGGCGAATCCGCGAAGTAAAGGTGTCTGCCGTCGGGACTGAAGCAAATGCTATTGGAGATCCCAATCCCGGTCAGACAAACCTTTACCTCACTGCCCTTGAGACAGTAGAGCTTGCCCTTGGCTTCACCCTGGCCCTCCACCATGGACCCTGCCCAGAAGCGGCCCTGCCGGTCGATGCGACCGTCATTGAATCGCACATTCTTGGCCTCGTGTCCCGGCCGTGACACCCAGTGCACCTGTGCCGACTCGGGATGATAGTGCGCGAAACCCGACTCGAAGGCGGCGATGATTTTGTCGGAACCTTTGATGAAGCCGAAGGAGCACAAGCGCTCCGGCAGATCGAACCTTTCCAACGCGCGGCTGCGCGGATCGTAACGGTACAGCCGCCGCTCCTGAATATCAGACCACCAAGCGCGCTGCCCGAATGGATCCCACAGCACGCCCTCGCCGAGGGTATTTCCCACGGAAACAATTTCGATAAGATCGCTGTTGATGGTTGTGGTCATGGCGGTGCGTTTGAGGCGCTCACGTATGATATCGAATAAGGCTGTGATAGATTTAATGTCAGACAAAAGGGAATTGCAATGCAGCCCATCTCCCGCCGCTCACTCCTGAAGTTTGCCGGCCTGGCAGTCGCGAGCACCGTGGCCGGTCGGGCCGGCGCCAGGAAAACCGCAAGTGCGAACGCTGATGCGCTCGACTACGCGGATCGCGCCAGCGTCGTGCTGCTCGATGGCCCGATGCGCGAGCAGTTCCGCGCCCACCACGCCACGCTTTTGGCCATGAACGAGGACGCGCTCCTCAAGCCGTTTCGCGTCGCGGCCGGTCTGCCGGCGCCCGGCGAGGATCTCGGCGGCTGGTACAACGCATCTGCGAGCTTCAATCCGCCGCAGGACATGCACGGTTTCATCCCCGGTCACAGCTTCGGGCAGTACGTGTCGAGCTTGGCGCGGGCCTATGCGGCCACCGGGAACCCGGAAACCCGGGCCAAGGTGCAGCGCCTGGTCGCAGGCTTCGCGGCGACGATTACGCCGCGTTTTTACCAGGACTACACGCTGCCCGCCTATACGTTCGACAAGATCAATATCGGACTCATCGATGCGCATACCTTTGCCGGAGATTCGCAATCCCTTGCAGTTCTCAATCGGGCGACCGACGCGGCGCTGCCGTTCCTGCCGGAGAAGGCGCTGACGCGGCCCGAAATGGCCGCGCGGCCGCATCCCAACATCGCTCATACCTGGGATGAGTCGTATACCCTGCCGGAGAATCTGTATCTTGCGTGGAAACGCGGCGCGGGCGGGCGCTTTCGCGGGCTCGCACAACGATATTTGCTCGATCGGGATTATTTCGAGCCGCTCGCGCGCGGCGAAAACGTCCTGCCCGGCAAACATGCCTACAGCCACATGAATGCATTCAGTTCCGCCATGCAAGCCTATCTCGTGGAAGGCAAGCGCGACGCACCTTCACGCCGCGAAAAACGGCTTCGACTTCGTGCTGGCGCAAAGCTTTCGCCACCGGCGGCTGGGGACCCAATGAGCGCTTCATCGTTCCCGGCTCGGGCGAACTCGGCGAGTCGCTGCACACCACCCATGCGAGTTTCGAAACGCCCTGCGGTGCCTATGGTCACTTCAAAGCCGCGCGCTATCTGATGGCCGCAACGGCCGACAGCCGCTACGGGGACAGCATGGAACGGGTGCTGTACAACACGATTCTGGGCGCCCCGCCGATGAAACCGGACGGCACGGCTTTTTACTACTCGGATTACAATGACAGCGGCGCGAAGGTCTATTTCGAACTGAAATGCCCGTGCTGCTCCGGGACGCTGGGTCAGATTCTCGCTGACTATGGAATGAGCGCCTATTCGGTCGGCGAGCACAGCATCTTCGTGAACTTGTACACCCCTTCCCGCTTGGATTGGCGGCAACACGGCCGCCAGGTGACTCTGGAGCAACGCACCGCGTATCCGCTCGATTCCGAGGTCAGCATCGAAGTCAAGACCGCCGCGCCGGAGACATTTGTGATCGGTCTGCGTATTCCTGCCTGGGCCGGCGCGGCGAGTTCGCTCGCTGTGAACGGCAGACGGCTCGAGGAGCCGCTTGTGCCCGGGGCGTTCCACAAAGTCCAGCGGACCTGGAATGACGGCGATCGCATCGAACTCACGATCGATCGGCCGCTGCGGCTGGAATCAGTGGACGAAAAGCATCCCGACTTGCTTGCGATCATGCAAGGACCTCTGGCGTTGTTCGCGGTCGGAGAGCGCTTTTTGCCGTTCACGCGCGCGGAACTGATGACGGCACGCCAAACCGCGGCGCACTCCGCTGAGTGGCTGATCGGCACCGGTGACGGGGTGCAGTTATTCAAACCCTATTTCGCCATTCACGCCGAGACCACGCGTCTGTACCAGCCGGTGTCGGCGTAGCCTCTACCAGAACGTGATGTAGAAGGCCGCCACCGCGGCGAGCACCACCAGACTCAACACGACATCACGCCCATTCCAACTCGCGCGAGTCGCAGCCTTCTCCTGCGCAGTTGCGCCGTACCAGGTAAATTTCGCCACGCCGGGGGCCGGCGGCTTCGTCAGCAGGCTGATCACGAACATCAGCGCAGCCGTCACCACCAGCAGAATCTGCGTGTAATACAGCCAATGGATATTCCAGAAGCTGAATATCCAGCCATGAGCGCTGCGTATCGGGGCGATGGCGGCATTGAATTGATCCTGCGAGATCACATGGTGGTAGAGCTGCTGCTTGAGGGTGGTGACCGTGGCGCCGTCGTTTCGCATGACGAGGTCAGCACCGAGGCGCGCGAATCCGCCGACGACGCCGACGATGAAAGCCCACAGCGCCGCGGGTGCCGTCGCGCGCTTCCAGAAGACGCCGAGCAGGAACAGCACGGAAATCGCCGGCGACAGGTACCCCTGCACGCTCTGCAGGTAGACATACAAATCGGAGTGCAGGCTTTTGATCACCAGCACCCAGCAAATGCCCATCACCACGATGACCGCGGTGGCGATGCGCCCGACGATCACCTCGGTTTTTCCCGACGCGTTTGGATACCACTCGCGAAAAAAATCCATGGTGAAGAGCGTGGCCGAGGCATTGAATTTGGAGGCCAGCGACGCCATCAGCGCCACGATCATCGAGCAGGCGACCATGCCGCGCAAGCCGTGCGGCAGGATTTGCGCCACCAGTGAGGTATATGCCGCATCGCCGCTGGTTTTAAATCCGATATCCGGCGCCTGGGTGAGCGCAAACGCGATCATTCCCGGCACCAGAAAGATGAAGACCGGTGTCAGCTTCAAAAAAGCGGCGAGAATCGTGCCGCGCCGCGACTCCTGTTGGTTTTTTCCCGCGAGCACGCGCTGGACGATGTATTGATCCGTGCACCAGTACCAAAAGCCGATGATCGCGGAACCCGGCAGCACTGCCGCCCATGACCAGTCCGGGTCATTGAGGGGCCGAATCAGATGAATGTTGGCCCCCGCGGCCGCAACCGTCGCATGCCAGCCGGCCGCCAAACTGCCATGGCCCAGCGCATTGAGCCCGGTATAGAGAATGCAGACGGATCCCAGTATCAGCACCGGCGCCTGCAACACCGCCGTATACATGATCACGCGCAATCCGCCGAGTACGGTATACAGGCCGGTGGTGAAGGCGAGCCCCAGCGCAATCAGCCAGAACACATCGACTCGGAAACCGAGCATGTTGACGCTGTCGATGCCCAGCAGCGTGCGCACCACCACATCGCCGGCATAGATGGTCACGGCGATCTTGGTGAGCACGAGGCTGGTGATGGTGAGCAGGCTGAGGACATTTCTGGAGCCGCGGCTGAAGCGCAGCTCGAGAAATTCGGGCATCGTAAAGACCTTCATGCGATCGTAGAGGGGTACGAAAACCCAGCCGAGCGCCAGGATCAACCAAGACTGAATTTCCCAATGGGCGAACGCCATGCCGGTGGCAAAGCCGGCGCCGGCCAAGCCCACCAGGTGCTCAGAACCGATATTGGACGAAAAAATCGACGTGCCGATCTGCAGCCAGTTGCTGTTTCGCCCGGAAAGAAAGTAGTCCTTCGCGGACTCAGCCTTGGTGCGCATCGAATAGATCACCACCGCGAGCATGACCGCGATGAAAGCGGCGACAACCATCCAGTCCGCGGAATTGAATACGCTCATGGAATAAACGGCTCAGCGGCAAGGTATTGCGCAATCAGGAAAATATCCGCCACGAGTTGCAGCGGCCTCGCATCGACCTCGGATTCTTGCTGTCGAATCAGTGCAGCGAAGCGGCCATAGATGTCCTCGTATTCGCTGACCAGCGCGCCCGCATCGGCGGGAACGGCGGCCGTACCCACCGTCAATTGGCCGCCGCCCGCCGACAGCTTGATCGACCCCTGATCGGTTGCCAGATCGATGTCCCAGGTCTGCCGTGCCGGTATGGCGAAAATCCAGCGCGGCCGAAATACCCACCCCGCCATCCGTGACGAAATCCAGGTCCGCGGCAATGGGTGCTGCGCAATTCGACGGCACGTAAAGGCGTGCGGACCTGGCGAAGATGGGTTCGTCGATGATCTGCGTCAAAATGGAGATGGCATTAATGCCGGGATCCAGCACGCCGAAGCCGCCAGGCTCCCATATCCAACGTCTGCCCAGGATGCCATTGGCGCACATCTTCTTTCCAGGTCACCCGACCCTGCTGCAGGGTTCGTTGTTGCAGCAGGCGCTTCGCCGGAGCCACGCCGTGGGCGTGCCGCGAATGCCACGTTTGATACAGGGTTCGCCCCGCAAGTCGCGCCAGTCGCACCAGGTGCTCAAACTGCGTCAGCGAGGTACACGGCGGCTTTTCCAACAGCACATGCTTGCCCTTCGCCAGCGCCAGCTTCGCAGCAGCATAGTGCGCTTGCGGCGGAGTGCAGATGGCCACGGCGTCGAGATCCGGCACGTTTGCCAGCATCTCCTCGATACTGGAAAAATTCGCGACACCGCTCGCTTGCGCATGGCGACTCGCGGCCGCCGCAAATTCAAACGCGGGATTTCCCAGGATTGCGGGGATGTGCTGATCGCGCGCAATCTTGCCCACACCGACGATCCCAACGCGAATCGGCTTCACGAGTCTCCCTCTAATCCAGACGCATCAAGTTTTCTTCAAAGACTGCGAACAGCGACCATCGGCGCCGCAACGGTTTTCAAGGGATTGCGCAGCGGCAGTGAAAATGGCGGCGCCTCAATCTCGAACACATCTCCGTCCTGCGCCTGGATTTTGTCGGCGAAGGAAAGCGTCGCAGTTCCGAAGAAGTGCACGTGCAAGTCTCCGGGCCTGCGAAACAAGCTGTATTTGAAATGATGATGTTCGAGATTGCGGACATGGTGCGACATGTTCGCCTCACCGGTGAGGAATGGCTTTTCCCAAATCGCCTTGCCGCCACGCGTAATGCGGGCGGTGCCGCGAATATCGGCCGGCAATTCGCCCAGCAGCAACTCCGGTCCGAGCGCCGCGTGACGTAATTTCGAATGCGCCAGATACAGATAATTCATGCGCTCCATGACGTGGTCGGAGAACTCGTTTGCGAGCGTGAAGCCAAGCCGGTAAGGGGTGCCGTCCGCCGCGATCAGATAAATTCCCGCAAGTTCCGGTTCCTCGCCGCCGTCGAGCGCAAATTGCGGCGAAGGCAGCGGTTCTTCCGGCGCCACAATGCTGCGTCCGTCGCCCTTGTAAAACCATTCCGGCTGCACGCCGACCTCGCCGGCTGCGCGCTTCCCGCCTTCCAGGCCCATGCGAAACATTTTCATGGAATCCGATGCATCCGCCGAATGCGCCTTGGCATGCATCTTGTCGCGCGCGTCCGCGGAACCCAGATGCGTCAGGCCGGTTCCGGTCAGGAAAACCCGCGCTGCATCCGCATGATCGACCGGCGCCAGCACCCTGCCGTGCCGCAGAGCCGTCGCCCAGATCGATCGTTTCGGCCCGCCCGGCGGCGTCGACCAAATTCCCCAGTGTCGACTTGGCCGCGATTGCGGCTTGCGCCAGGGCGAGAACAGTGCTCGATCCCTTGACGCGCCATGCCGGACCGCCTTCGTTGACGGCGGCTACGCACCTTTCGCCGTCGGCGCTTAGAATTTGTACCAATCGCAACGGCATGGCTGTCTCTTGAATCGAAGCGGTGCGCGGAATTGTAGGATAACTCAGACAATATGTCAGCCCCAGACCTCGTCCTGCGTCACGGCGAGGGCAATGCGGCGCCGCTATCGAGCGCGGCGGCGCTCTGAACTGCGCGTGATGGGCGTGTCCTCGCGCGCCAGAACGATGAGTTCGCTCATGGCTTGCTCGGCCTTGACGGGGTTTTTGGCCGCGATGGCCTCAAACACCCGCACGTGATCCGGCATCGGGTCCCGGCGCAGCGGACCCTTGCGATACTTGAACACCGTGGTCGCGTTGATCGCGGCGCTGACGCCGCTGGTCAGAGAAATGATGAACGGATTGTTGGTGGCGTCGAGCAGCGTCGTGTGGAAATCCAGGTCGGCCTGTCGCCCTGCTTCCGTGGCCAGCGTGTGCGTCGCCATACCCTTGAGCGCCAGGCGCATGGCCTTGAGATGCGCCGCCGAGCGGCGCGACGCCGCAAAACCCGCGGCGGCCGATTCCACCACATTTCTCAGCTCGAACAAGCTGTTCAAGACGTCCAGATCGGGCTCGGACTCGAAGATCCAGAGCAACACGTCCGGATCAAGAAGATTCCACTTGGATTTTGAATTGATGCGAGTGCCCACCTTGGGCCGCGCATCCACCAGTCCCTTGGCCGCCAGAATACGCACCGCCTCGCGATAGGCGGTGCGCGAGACGGCAAATTGCTCGCTCGAGGAGATCTCCCCATCGAGCAGATCGCCGGGCTTGTACTGTCCGGAAACGATTGAAATTCCCAGCTTGCGGGCAATCGAGCCGTGCAGCCGCAAAGCTCTGGCCGGCGGTTCGAAAGCTGTGGGAGAGGCCGGTCATATGCCAAGTGCGCCTTTTTCGCGATGAGGACCGGCAATACTACTATTCGCGCGACGCGGTTGCCACGGCGGCCCGTGGGTCGCGCGGCCGCGCGCCAACCCTGCGGGCGGCTCTGTTGCTTAAAAGCCGATTCGAAAAAAACTCAGACAAAAGGCTTTGACAATCTTGCCCGGCCGCCCGAACTGGCTTATTGTCTGAGTTATAGATCGATTGGTCCGCAGACTTCGTCTTCTAGGCAGGAGAGCACGCATGCCGTCGACTCTGCATAGCGCAGCCATTCTTGTTCATCGGCGCCGCGGCGCTCGCACTGTCCGCGAGCAATGCCGGCGCGCAGCCGGCATCCGAGCTTAGCGCCGGCGTGGTCGTTCATGCGGATCAGTCCGGTGCGACAATCGATCGGCATATTTTCGGACAATTTGCGGAACATCTTGGCCGCGGTATCGAAGAAGGTGTTTGGGTGGGCGAGCAGCTCCGCCATTCCGAACATCCGCGGCATTCGCAAGGATGTGATTGCAGCGTTAAAGGAACTGCACGTACCGGTGGTGCGCTGGCCGGGCGGCTGTTTCGCGGATGAGTACCACTGGCGTGACGGCATCGGACCGCGCGCGAAGCGTCCGGTCACCTTGAATACGAATTGGGGCGGCGTTCCCGAGTCAAATGCCTTTGGCACGCACGAGTTCCTGGATTTCGCAGAGCTGATCGGCGCCGATGCCTACATCAACGGCAATGTCGGCACGGGATCGGCGCGCGAAATGGCCGAGTGGCTGCAATACATGACCTCCGACAAGCCCACCTCGCTGACCGCGGAACGCGCTCGCAACGGGCATCCCAAACCCTGGAAAATCGCCTACTTCGCCGTCGGCAACGAAGCCTGGGGCTGCGGCGGCAACATGACCCCCGAGCATTACGTCGATCTGTTCCGCCAGGACGCCACCTTTCTCAAGGCGCCGCGGGGCGCGCGTCCGATCATCGTGGCAAGCGGCGGCAACGACAACGACACCTCGTGGACCTCGGCGCTGATATCGAAGGTCAAGCCGCGATATGGGGGCCATCAGCTTCCACTACTACACGATACCCGGCGATCGATGGCAATCAAAAGGTCCCACCACCGGCTTTGGCGAGGATCAATGGATTTCCACCCTCGCGCACACTCTCAAGATGGATGATTACATCTCGCAAAATAGCGCCGTGATGGACAAGTATGACCCGGCAAAGAAGGTTGCCTTTGCGGTCGATGAATGGGGCACCTGGTACGATCCGGAACCGGGGCGCGAACCGGGATTTCTGTATCAGCAAAATACGCTGCGCGACGCCGTCGTCGCCGCGCTTAATTTCAATATCTTCCAGCATCATGCCGACCGCGTGCGCCTGGCCAACATTGCCCAGATGATCAACGTGTTGCAGGCCATGATTCTGACCAAAGGCCCGCAGATGATTCTGACGCCCACTTATCATGTGTTTAAGATGTACGAGCCGTTCCAGGATGCAACTTCCTTACCGGCGGATCTGACCACGCCGCAATATACTCAGGGCAGCGCATCGGTTCCGGCGATCAGCCTGTCGGCCGCGAGAACGACGTCGGGTTCGATCGCTGTGGCGCTGGTCAATCTCGATCCGAACCACGCGATTGCCGTTTCCGTTGCGATCCCCGGGCGCAAGTCTTTCGCGGGTGAGCGGCACTTTGCTCACAGCCGCCGCGATGGATGCGCACAATACCTTTGAGAACCCAGATGTGGTCCATCCGGTCGCCTTTAACGCGGCGACGATCGCCGGCCACAGCCTGTCGTTGAATCTGCCGGCCAAGTCGATCGTCGTTTTGAACTTGCACTGAGGCACGCAAAAAGCCATGGGGATCTCGCGTCGAGATATGCTCGCGGGTATCGGCTCAGTCCGCATTTATTGCGCGCGGCGCCAGCACTGCACCGACTTCGCCGCAGGCGTTTTAACTCGATTTCGCGGTACGAAATGTCAAAGTCGTTGTCTGCGAATACGTCTGACCCGGGCGCAGGATGGTCGAAGGAAAGCCGGGTTGGTTGGGTGAATCGGGAAAATGCTGAGTCTCCAAACACAAACCCGTTCGATACTGAAACACTGTGCCCGCACCCGCGGGTTTTCCGTCGAGGAAATTGCCGGAGTAGAACTGCAGTCCCGGCTGGGTCGTGCGGATTTCGAGGGATCGTCCGCTGTCCGGATCAGTCAGCACCGCCGCCAGCCTCAACGAGCCCGTTCCGCCCGAATTGAGCACCCAATTGTGATCATAGCCGCCGCCCAAGCGCAGTTGCTCGTCCTTGGCGTTGATGCGGCTGCCGATCGAATGCGGCATGCGGAAGTCAAACGGCGTTTCCGCAACGGCGCGCATTTCACCGGTGGGAATCAGGGTGGCGTCGACCGGGGTAAAGCGGTCCGCGTTGATTTGAAGTACGTGATTCAAAATCGTGCGCTCGGGATTTCCCGTGAGATTGAAATACGCGTGATTCGCCAGATTGACCGGCGTGGGCGCCGTGGTCGTGGCTTCATAGTCGATGGTGAGCGTGTCATCGTCATCCAGCCGATAAGTCACATGCGCGGTCAATTCTCCGGGGTAACCTTCCTCGCCCGCCGCGCTGACATAAGTCAACCGCAGCGAAGGCCCGGTGGGCGTCTCGACCGGCTGTGCCTTCCAGACCCGCTTGTCGAAGCCCCGGGTGCCGCCGTGCAAGCTATTCGGTCCATTGTTTTGAGGCAGCTGGTAGCTCTTGCCGTCGAGTACGAAGCGACCGCCCGCGATACGGTTGGCGTAGCGGCCAACCGTGGCGCCGAAATACGGCACGCCGGCCACGTAAGGGTCCAAGGAGTCGAATCCGAGTATGATGTTTTGCAAATTTCCGGCGCGATCCGGAGTCTTCAACGAGACCAGCGCGGCGCCATAGGTCATGATGCGGGCTTCGATGCCATGAACGTTGGTCAGCGTGTAGATTTGCACCCTTGTCTCTCCGGCCCGGCCGAACTCCGCATGACCGATCGGATGATGGGCATGCACCTGCGCCGCGCCCGCCACCGAGGCCGCGGCAAACAACGTGGCAAAATAAGCATATCTGCGCATAATCCACCTGTAGTGTGCTGCGCCCTATCTTGCCAAGGCCAGGCCACTATGGCAATTTGTCTGAGTAAATATGAGAGCATAAACGGCCAACTCGATTGGCTTTTCGACCCCGCGAATGGATATTTAGCATGAACTCGGCATCTTCACCGCGCCGCCTGCGCTCCAGGGCATGGTTCGACGATCCGGACAACGCCGACATGACCGCGCTGTACCTGGAGCGCTATTTGAATTTCGGGTTGACGCTCGAAGAATTGCAGTCCGGAAGACCCATTGTCGGCATCGCGCAAACCGGTTCCGACCTTTCGCCCTGCAATCGCCATCACCTGGTCCTGGCGAGCCGCGTGCGGGAGGGCATCCGCGACGCCGGCGGCATCCCGCTCGAATTTCCGGTTCATCCCATCCAGGAAACCGGCAAACGTCCCACTGCCGGCCTGGACCGCAACCTCGCGTATTTGGGCCTGGTGGAACTGCTCTATGGCTATCCCATCGATGGCGTGGTGCTGACCGTCGGCTGCGACAAAACCACGCCCGCGTGCCTGATGGCCGCGGCAACAGTGGATATCCCCTCGATTGCATTGTCCGTGGGACCCATGCTGAGCGCCTGGGCGGACGGCAAGAGAATCGGCTCCGGCACGGTGGTCTGGAGAGCGCGTGAGCGATTCGCCGCGGGCGAAATCGACCGCGCGGCCTTCATCAAGTTGGTTGCCTCGGCGGCGCCGTCCACCGGCTACTGCAACACCATGGGCACGGCGACCACCATGAACAGTTTGTCCGAAGTGCTCGGCATGTCACTGCCGGGTTCAGCGGCCATCCCGGCGCCGCTGCGCGATCGACAGGAATGCGCTTACCAAACCGGACGGCAAATAGTGGAAATGATCCACGCAGACCGCAAGCCGTCCGACATTCTCACCCGCGAATCTTTCATCAATGCGATCCGGGTGAATTCCGCACTCGGCGGATCGACGAATTCGCCGTTGCACCTGATTGCGCTGGCACGGCACATCGGAGTCGAGCTTTCGATCGATGATTGGCAGACCTACGGCTACGACATTCCGCTGCTGGTGAATCTGCAGCCCGCAGGCGAGTACCTGGGAGAGGACTTCTATCGCGCCGGCGGAGTTCCGGCGGTCGTTGCGCAATTGCTGAAGCAAGGACTGCTATTCGACCGGGCGCTAACTGCCAATGGCCGGACGCTCGGTGAAAATTGCGCCGCTGCGGTCATCCTGGATGAAGCGGTGATTCGACCCTTCGAGCGCCCGCTCGCGCAAAAGGCTGGGTTCCTGATATTGCACGGCAACCTGTTCGATTCCGCGGTCATGAAGACCAGTGTGATTTCGAAGGAATTCCGCGATCGCTATTTATCCAATCCCAAGGATCCCGATGCCTTCGAGGGCCGCGCCATCGTGTTCGACGGGCCTGAGGACTACCACGCACATATTGACGATCCCGCTTTGAACATCGATGCGCAGTGCGTGCTGTTCATGCGCGGAACCGGCGCCATCGGTTATCCCGGCGGTGCCGAGGTCGTCAACATGCGCGCACCGGTGCAGCTGATCGAACACAACGTGCATGTGCTGCCGTGTATCGGCGATGGACGCCAGTCCGGCACGTCGGGCTCGCCCTCGATCTTGAACGCCTCCCCCGAGGCGGCCGTTGGCGGCGGTCTGGCAATCCTGAAAACCGGAGACCGGGTACGAGTGGATCTTAGGAAGGGCGAAGTGAACGTCTTGCTGCCCGATTCGGAAATACAGAAACGCCGCGAAGCGCTTGCAGCGGCCGGCGGCTATTCCTATCCTGCCAGTCAAACCCCGTGGCAGGAAATGCAGCGCGGCGTCGTCGGTCAAATGGATACCGGATCAATTCTCGAGCCGGCAGCAAAATATCAGCGCATCGCACGCACCAAGGGTATTCCCCGCCACAACCACTAGTTCGGCGCGGCGCGGCCGATTGAAGGGGACATGACGTGATCGGTCTTGCGCTCAAGGGCATCAGCAAACGCTTCGGCGACACGGTGGTGCTCGATAACGTGTCGCTGGACATCGGCGCCAACGAATTTCTCGTCGTCCTGGGTCCCTCCGGATGCGGCAAGTCCACCCTGTTGCGCGCAATTGCCGGCTTGGAATCCATCGATTCCGGCGCCATCGAGATCGACGGTCACCGCGTGGATCATCTGCCGCCCGGCAAACGCGGCGTCGCGATGGTTTTCCAGAGCTACGCGCTCTATCCGCACATGACGGTTCGTGAAAATATTTCCTTCGGTCTCGTCAATGTCGGTGTCGCGCGCACGGAAATCGAGCGTCGAATCGCCGAAGTCGCGCGAATGCTGGAAATGCAGCCGCTGCTGAACCGTTTGCCCGCAGAGCTCTCCGGCGGACAACGTCAGCGCGTCGCGATCGGCCGGGCAATCGTAAAGGAGCCCAAAGTCTTCATGTTCGATGAGCCGCTGTCCAATCTTGACGCGGCGCTGCGCAGCCGAACGCGTCAGGAGATCGCCAATCTTCATCGCCGCATCCAGAAAACCATGGTCTTCGTCACTCATGATCAAACCGAAGCCATGACCTTGGCCCACCGAATCGTGGTCATGAACCGGCAGCGCATCGAGCAGGTCGGCACGCCGAGCGAGATCTACAGTCGACCCTGCGACCCTGTTTGTCGCCACCTTTGTTGGATCGCCGGCAATGAATGTGCTGGCCGTCACCCGAGTCGCCGATGCGGATGCGCGGCTGCAGGTGCAACTGGGCGACGGCACCGTGATAGCGACCGCCGTACCCGCGGCAGCACTCGCTGCACGGGAGCACCCTTCGCATCGGCTTGCGGCCGGAAGCCGTTGCAGCTGTGTGCTCCAGGCACGGGACTGACGAGTGCCAAGGTCGATTTCGCCGAATTCATGGGCGACAAAACCTACGTGTATTTGTCGCTGGCCAAATCAAGAACGTCTTGTCGCCGTTGACGGCGCGGCCTCGTTCCGCGCGCGTCGGCGATACCATCGGGATCCGGTTCGACCCCCGCGCCGCGCATCTTTTCGATGCCGAGGGCCGCAATGTCCGGGCATAGTGCGGCGGCTGCGCCTCGAGCCTGGTCGGCGGCCGCGAGCGAGGCCCGCAGCGGATTATTTTTTGTCGCGCCCTATCTGCTGGTGTTTGCGATATTGTTGATTTATCCACTGTTTTCGGGCATGTGGCTGAGCCTCCACAAGGCCGATCTCTTCGGCGGGTCGGAATTCATTGGATTCGAAAATTACTGGCGCCTGCTGCGCGACGCAGTATTTCTCAGGTCGGTTCGCAACACCTGCTATTTCGTTTTGCTCACCGTTCCCGCGCTCACGCTCATCGGTCTTGGACTCGCCCTGGCGCTCAACAACCCGACACGGCGCTCGGCGCTTTTACGCGGCCTGTTCTTTTCCTCATCAGTCCTGTCCGTCACCATCGTGACCTTGATATGGCGCATGGTGCTGATTCCCGACGGCGGCCTGGTTGCCGCCTTCCTGACCAAGATCGGTCTGGCGCCCGTCCCGTTTCTCAGCGACGCGCATCGTGCGCTGCCCGCCCTGGCCATTGTCACCATCTGGTGGTGTATTGGACTTCCGATGATGTTGTTTCTGGCGGCGCTGCAACAGGTGCCCAAGGATCTATACGAAGCGGCGGCGCTGGACAACGCGGGACGCTGGCGCACTCTCATCGGCATCACACTGCCCTCGATTCGACGCACCGCCGTGGTCGTCATCGTCATCGAAATCATCTTGCAATTTCAACTGTTCGGTCAGGCGCAGATCATGACCCTGGGTGGTCCGAACAACGCTTCTTTGCCAATCGTGCTCTTCATCTATCAGATCGGGTTCCAGCGTTGGGACATCGGCTATGCGGCGGCGGCATCGGAAGTGCTGTTTTGCATCATTTTGCTGGCCGCGATGACCCAGTTCTTCGTGGCTCGCGGACGACGCAGGGGATGATGATGCTCTCGAACCGCATACCGGGCGCAAAACGCAATTGGACGTTGGGCGCCGCATTGACGATTTCATCGCTTGCGATGGCGGCACCGCTGTTGTGGACACTGCTGCTCTCCCTCAAACCGAACGATGAGCTGTTGCGCGGCACTCAATCTGTCTTCGCACCGCCCTACACGCTGCGCAACTACGCCGACATCCTCGGCCATTCGGCGGTGTTCGGCTGGCTGCTCAACAGCGCCATTGTCTCCCTGGGAGTTACCTTGGGCGTCCTCGTGCTGTCTTCCCTTGCCGGCTACGGATTCGCACGCCTGCGCTTTCCGGGGCGCGACATGCTCTTCATCATCGTGTTGTTTGGTCTCGCCGTTCCGGAACAGTCGGTGATCATCGCCCGCCATCAGATGTTCACTGCGCTGCACCTGCATAACACCTATGAGGGACTCATTTTTCCAGGGCTCGCCGCACCCTTTGGGGTTTTTCTCATGGCGCAATATTTCCGTGCACTACCCAAGGAATTGGAAGAAGCAGCGTGGCTGGACAATGCCTCGCACTTCAAGACCTTTTGGCGCATCGTGCTGCCCCTGTCGATTCCCGCACAAGTCACATTGGGAATATTCACCTTCCTGTCGACTTGGAACGATTACTGGTGGCCGCTGATTTCGGCCACGAATTCCGAGATGTACACCCTCACGGTCGGCGTCGCTTCCTCGCAAATGAACTTCGCACAAACCAATGGCCTGGGCTTTCTCATGGCTCAGGCGGTGTTCGCCAGCATCCCCATTCTCATCGTGTACATCATCTTTCAGCGCTATATCGTCGCCGGCGTATCGCGCGCAGCGGCATGATGTACGGCAGGCTTGCATATCTTGCCGCCTGTGCCGCGCTGTTGGCCATATCGGGGTGCCAGCGCCGATCCCACGAACCTGTGCAGATCACCCTGCAGCGCTTTTTTGGCGCCTGCGATGCCGAGTACGGCAATTCAACCAATGTCGCGGCCGCGGAAGGCGAATGCGGAATCATCACCACCCTGATCAACGAGTTCAACGCCGAGAACCCGGATTTGCACGTACGGGTCAACGTCGTGTATTGGCCGGGATACGACCAGTTGTCGGCCGAACTGGCGGCCGGCGATCCGCCTGATCTTGTCACCATGCATCAATCGGTGATCTCCGACTATAGTCAACGCCACCTCATCATTCCGTTGGAACAAGGGCTGCGCGCCGCGGGCATCGATCCTGACGACTTCACGCGCGTGGCGCGCGAGGGCGTGGTGCGCGACGGTCATATTTACGCCTTACCCTTCGACAACTGGGCGCCCCTGTGGCACATCAACATGAATCTGTTCCGCGCGGCCGGCATGGTTAGCGATGGAAAGCCGCTGCTGCCGCATAGCCCCGCGGAACTTCTGCAGCAGGCGCAGCGCTTCAAGAGCGCCACCGCAAAGCCCTACCTCATTCAATCGATGGTCAATGAGCCGTCCGCCTACGCGAGAAATCTATTCACTTTTCTCATGCAGCAGAATTCGGACTTCTTCGCCGATCCGCGCCATATCAAATTGCAGACGCCGGAAGCGCGGCGCGTGCTGGAACTCTTCAAGCAAATTTATGACGAGGGACTGACCAGCAAGAATCAGGATTACACGGCGGCCACCAGCGGATTCCTAAACGGACAAGGCGGCGTCTACCTGGTGGGCACCTGGATGATCGGCACCTATGAACAGGCGTCCAAGCAACCCGGTTCGCCTCTGGCGGGCGGCTATGACGTCGTACCCTATCCGCAGCTTTATCCCGGCCGTGACGTCACTTACGCTGACGGCCATTCCTGGGTAGTGCCGAAAGCGCATCGCAGTGCCGAAAAGACGCATGCCATCTTCCGCCTTTTGCGATTCTTAAGAGACAACGACTTTCAATGGTCGCGCACCGGTCATCTGCCCGCATACAAGGATGTGATCGAAAGCCAACGCTGGCGCTCGCTGCCGCATCGCGCCGAAATCGCCAAGTTGGTCGATATCGCCGAACCGTTGCCGCCCGGGGTGCAGCGGCAATTTCTGATTCAACAAATCGTTTCGGAAGAGATGGAATCCGCGATCACCGGACAAAAACCGATCGATGCGGCGCTGGCGGATGCCGAGCGCAGAGTCAATGACGTTTTATTCAATTTGCTATAGCCCGGAGAGTTAACAGATGTTGACCGGTAATATTCTTGTCGATCGCGACTTCGTGATCGCCGCGCTCGACCGCCGCGTATTTGGAACCTTCGTGGAACACATGGGACGTTGCGTATATGGCGGCATCTACGAAGCCGGCCATCCGACCGCCGACGCGAACGGCTTTCGCCAGGACGTGCTGGCGCTCACCAAGGAGTTGGGCGCCACCATCGTGCGCTATCCGGGCGGCAACTTTCTCTCAGGATACAACTGGGAAGACGGCGTGGGCCCAAAGAAGCTGCGGCCGAAACGCCTCGATCTCGCCTGGGGCAGCACGGAGACCAACCAATTCGGCACCAACGAATTCATTACGTGGTGCAAGGCGGCGGAAGTCGAGCCCATGTTCGCGGTCAATCTCGGTACGCGCGGCCCTGACGAAGCGCGGCACTTCATCGAATATTGCAATCATCCTGGCGGCACGCAGTACTCGGATCTGCGCCGCGCTCATGGATTTCAAGAGCCTCACGGCATCAAGTTCTGGTGCCTCGGGAACGAGATGGACGGTCCGTGGCAGATCTGTCAAAAGACCGCAACCGAATACGGACGGATCGCGCAGGAAACCGCGAAAGTCATGCGTTGGGTCGATCCAGACATCCGCTCACCGCCTGCGGGTCATCCAACCGCAGCATGACCACGTATGGTCATTGGGAACAGGAGGTTCTCGAACACTGCTTCGATCAGGTCGATTTCATCTCCTTGCATCAATATTTTCGCAATGACTCGAACGACATCAAGCGTTACTTCGGAGTGATCAAGGATCTTGATTCGTTCATCAAGGAAGTGGCTGCCATCGCGGATGCGGTTGCCGCCAAACGGCGCTCGTCCAAGCGCATCATGCTTTCGCTGGACGAATGGAATGTTTGGTACAAGGCCCACACCGCCGCGGATCTACGCAAACCCGGTTGGCCCGAGGCACCGCCGCTGATCGAGGAGATCTACAATTTCGAGGATGCACTGATCATCGCCGGCGTGCTCATCACGCTGATGAACAACGCCGACCGCGTCAAGGCTGCCTGCCTGGCGCAACTGGTGAACGTCATTGGCGCCATCATGACCGAATCGGGCGGCCCGGCGTGGCGTCAGACAATTTTCCACCCCTTCGCACAGGCCTCGCAGTTCGGTCATGGCAATGTGTTGCGCACGCAGGTTCAAACCGGCGGTTACGCCACGGATGTCCATCCGCAATTGGACTATCTGCTGGCCAGCGTTCTTTACGATGAAAAGAGCGGACGCGCGACCGTGTTCGCGCTGAATTGCAGCACCGATGAGGAGATGGACCTCACGGTCGAGCTACGCGGATTGGGCATGCGCAAAATCGCCTTCGCCAGCGAACTGCAGCATCGAGACTTGAAGGCCACGAATACTAAGTCGGCACCGGACACCGTCGCGCCGCACCCGCACCAAAAGTGTGCCTTGAAGGAATCCCAACTACGCGCCACGTTGCGTCCGCTTTCGTGGAACGTATTCGTTTCGGAAGCGGATTGAGCGATTGTTTTGTGATATAGGTCTTAAGAGCGGAGATGACTGCCCACCGGTAGCCATTGGTCGCAGCAGCCCTCAAGACGCATAGCCAAAGTCCGTTATTCCGCCAAGTCGATTTGCCCTTCGACCAGAAACTTTCCGCTCACTACGGGAGCACCGGTGTCCGGCTGACCTCCGCCAATGCTGATTGTGTAAACACCTTCAGCGATAATTGGCTTTCCATCCTCGGTCACCAGTCCCAGGTCGCGATTCTTGAGTTCAAAATGAACCTGCCGGCTTTTGCCCGCATCGAGATGAATGCGCTGAAATCCGCGCAACGCGATGCGGGGAGCCCCCTTTACAGCCGGAAATTTAAGATAGAGCTGGACGACCTCCTCTCCCTCCAACTTGCCGGTATTTGTCACGGTGACATCGGCGCTAATGGGCTCGCCCGCTCTGGTAGCCTGCGCGGGGGTACGGAGGTCGCTGTAGCTGAACGTGGTGTAGCTGAGTCCGTATCCGAAGGGATAGAGCGGCTTGCCTTCGAAGTACCGATAGGTTCGATTGGCCATCCCGTAATCTTCAAAGTTGGGCAACTGATCGACGCCGGTATAGAACGTCACCGGCAGCCGCCCGGCCGGATTATTTTTGCCGCTCAAGGTTTCAGCCACCGCCGTTCCGCCCTCTTCGCCGGGATACCAGGATTCCAGAACGGCGTTGGCATGCCTGTCGATCCAGTTGACAGCCAGCGCGCTGCCATTCAACAGAACCACCACCATTGGTTTGCCGGTCGCAGCAACCGCTTCGATGAGTGCTTCTTCCGGTTCGGGTAAATCGATGCTGGTGCGATCTCCGCCTGAAAACCCGGGGACCATGACCGGCATCTCTTCGCCTTCAAGCCTGCTGGTGATGCCGACAACAGCAATCACCACATCGGCATTCTTGGCGGCTGCGACGGCCTCGGGAGAGACCGCATCATCCACTTTGGCCCAAGTTAGCTGCGCGCGTGGCATATTGGGCATGCTGCTGTAGCGCAAGACCAGTTCAGCCTTTTGCCCCTTAACCAGATGAACGCGGCCGGCAGCAGCTTCAAGTTCATCGTAGGCCACCAGTTTCGCAACTTGCTTGCCATTGATCGTTAGGGTTCCGAAGCCAATTCCGCGCACACCGACAAGGTAGTCGCCGGTTTCGCCAGACGTGATCGAGCCTACCCATTTCACGGCGATAGTCTTTTTCCCGATCACCTGCGACGGCAAACTATTCCGGGAGAGATTGATGTTTGTCTCGGTTCTGGTGGCGAGTACGGGAGAAGATCGATCGTCGGGCCCCTCTTTTTGCTCGCTGTACTCCGCCGTCAGGCCAGGCTCGCCGGCGGAAGTACTTAGAACGGAATCCGGAACCGGTTCACCATCGTCACGCAGGAACTGAATTCCCGCACTATAGGTAATCATCGCATTCGGGAACTCCGACTTGAGTCCATCGAGTATGGAAACGCTGCGCGTCGGTTTTCCCGAATAGTTGCCGAGCAACACCTTGGTTTGATTCGCAAGTGGACCGACCACAGTAATCTTCCGGATCTGCGGTTTAATCGGAAGTGTTCCATCGTTCTTGAGCAGGACCATGGATTCGTTAGCAAGCCTGAGTGCTTGCGCACGATGTTCAGCGCTATCAAGCTCCTTTTCAGCAATCGCCGAATAAGGAACCATTGCCGGTGGATCAAACATCCCGAGCCTTATGCGTGCGGTGAACAGGCGAATCAGCGCCGTGTCCAATGTGCTTTGCGGCAGGTATCCTTGCTGCACGGCATCGATATAGGCCTTTTCGACCGGCTCACCGAACCTCGACGTAAAAGTAACGCACTCATTGTCCATACCTCTAATGACGGAGATAGCAACGCCTTGCGCCTGTGACGGGCGGTAACGATGATTGGCGGCGATGTCGCGGACCGCGTCGCAGTCCGAGACCACATAACCCTTGAAGCCCCATTTGCCGCGTAATTGGTCCTGCAGCAGGTACTGATTGGCGCATGCCGGCTCACCATTGATGGCGTTGTACGCACACATAATCGACCCGGCCTTGCCGTCCACAATGGCCGCGCGGAACGCTGGCTCATAGGTATCCACCTCGTCGTGTTTGCTAACATCGACATCGGCAAAATGCCGCGTTGGCTCAGGCCCGCTGTGCACGGCATAGTGCTTCGGTGTTGCAATGGCTAGGTAGTACTTTGGATCGTCGCCCTGCAATCCGCCGACGTACGCGACACCCATGCGCCCGGTGAGGAACGGGTCTTCACCATAGGTCTCCTGACCGCGACCCCAGCGTGGGTCGCGGAAAATGTTCAAGTTCGGCGCCCAGAAATCCAGGCCTCCCATCAGGCCAGTGTGGCCTTCACGCGCATTTTGCACATGCTTGATCCGCCCCTCGATCCCGATCTGAGTTGCCATGGTGTGAATTCCCGGCGAATCGAATGTAGCAGCCAAACCGATTGGCTCCGGATACTCGGTTACCCCCTCGTTGATGACCCCGTGAAGGGCCTCGCTCCACCATTGATATGCGGGAACATTGAGCCTTGGCACTGCCGCGGAATTGTTTTGCATTTCCGAGGCCTTCTCGGCAAGAGTCATCCGGCCCACCAGGTCGGCTGCCCTTTGTTCTGCCGTCAAACGGGTGTCCAAATAGGGAGGCATCGCTGCACCTCGAGCGCAAGCAGCCTGCCCGGCCAAGGCCAGGAAAAGCAGTTCGGTTGCCACGACAAATCTTTGCGTCATTTGGACTACGCCCCTGTTCATGTTTGATATTCAGATTGGGACTTACACCGGCCATCTTTACGGCAGTGGTAAATGCGCTGGCGCTGTCACATTTGCGAGGGTGACTCGACGAGCCATTAACTCCGACATATCTTACCCCTAAAGGTAGCGCTACCATCAAGAGAAGCGCAGCGTAGAAGTGTCTACCGAGAATTGCACGATTCACCGGCCGCTTTGCGGAGCAGCTACCGCCGCATTCGGCCCAGTTCCGTCAAGCGCCCACATCAGGCAGCTGGATTTAGATCTGCCTTCATAGAAAGCGAGAAGCTAAGGGCTTCTCACGGCTCCCGCCACGCTGCTAGCCCCGATCTATCCGCGGCTCTTCGCCGGCGCGATACGGCCAGACCCGCTAAGACCAGAAGCGCAAACAGATTCATTGCGCCGCCACCGCCACCGCCACTGCTGCCGCCGGTCGACGACGTCTTTGCCGCAGTTACAGTTATGGTGACTATCGCAGGATTTGATATGGCACCCTGGTTATCGTTGTCGGTGTAAGTGAACGAATCAGAACCTGCGTAGCCGGCGCTCGGTGTATAGATCACGGATCCAGACTGGGAAACCGACACGCTGCCATGGGCCGGCTGCGAGGCAATTTGCACACTCGCCGGATCAATATTTCCATCCGAATCGGTGTCATTGGCCGCTACGTTGACCGTAACGGCCGCGTCATCGATAGAGCTTGCCGAGTCGTTGACGGCCGTAGGGGCACTGTTCTGGAAGACGTTCAATTCGAGTCCTGCGTGGCTGTCATAACCGGCAAAAAACAGGTTCTGGCCCGATACCTGCACACTCCCCAAGGGCGCGGGTAGAGCTGAGCTTCCGACAGCCACGGTACCTGCTGTCGTTCCGTCCGTCTTCCAGATCCGCGCACCATTGGAGCCGTCGTCGGAGGCGAAATAGACAACACCGTGGAAATCGGTGAACCATCTGATATCCGAATCGCCACCCGGATTCAGGTCGGCGAGCATGTGAGTGCCGGCGGCGGTTCCGTCCGAGACCCAAGCGTGCACGCCATTGCTGTCGGAGTTCATGAAATAGAAGAACTTCGACGCAGCAAGCACCGGCGTATTCAGCGGTACCTGCACACCAACAAGTTGTACTGTTCCTGCAGACGTCCCATCGCTGACCCAGATTTCCTGGTATGAGCTCATACTCACGTACACGGTGTTCGCCAAGATGAGCCGCCCATTCGAGACTCCGAGCGGTACGAACGCAGTACTTGTCGCAGACGCCGCCTCGAGCAGTTTTGTGCCGGCCGACGTGCCGTCGGTGGAATACACACCGCTTACTTGATTGGCATCGGTCGCGCTGAAGAACAGCTTGTTGTTGAAGACGACAAAATCTCCGCTGCCAAGCTGGGCAAAAGGAGCGCTCGTCAGTACCCCAGCCGTGCCGGTTGCCGTGCCGTCAGTCGAATACAGCTGGTAACCCGTGCCACTGTTGGCGATTCCCCTGAAATAGAGGTGGCTGCTGAATACGGTGAGATTGCACGGTCCGGTGAACCCAGAGCCAATCGGTTGGGTACCACTGGTTGTTCCATCGGTCGACCAGAGCTTGAAGCCACTGCCGTCGCTGGCACCGAAATACAGCTTGTCGTTCAACGGCACGGCGCGCGGCGTATAGCACCCGGTATTGAAGAAATTTGGGTCCGTCGGGCGCGGTTCTGCGGAAATCGACGCCAGAGTCGTTACATCGCTCAGAGGGCCGGTGGTCCGCATGAAGGAGCCGGCATAGGCATTCAGGCTCGTGAAGAAGTACAGCGATCCGTTCCAATTGGTAAGTTGGACCGGGTTGGACCCCGTGGCACCCGAGGTGACGTCAAATGCCAGCTTGGTTCCGTCTGCTGCGCCATCGCTCTTCCAAAGCTCATCGCCATGGACACCATCGTCCGCTGCAAAATACAGCGTGCCGTTCACGTCCGTCATGTAGCCGGGGTTCGAATCGTTGGTCGTAATCTCCTCGGCGATATTGGCGAGAATTTGGGTGCCTGTAACCGTGCCGTTACTCACCCACGGTTCACTGCCTTGAATCGGATCATGGGCCCTGAAGTACAGATGCCCTGAGTCCGCCAGCATCGGATCATTCCCGCCTCCGTCCGTGGTATCCAGCAGATGCGTGAGCACATTGGTCTGCGGAGCGTACGCAGATAGATGGCTCGCATATACCGTCGTAGTATCGAAGTAATAAGTGTTGATGTATGCCAGATTGTCGTCGCCCGCGACGCGGGTGCTGCTCGCTGTCAGCGAAGTGGTGAGACCGTTTGGATCAATGGGACCCGCGCTGGTGAGCACATGGGTGCCGGCCTGGGTTCCATTGGTTACGACGACGCGGTAGTCACTGCCGGTATACACCGCGTAATAGCCGTGTGTTCCGGCGACACCGATGAGGGGTTCGACGTAGCCGCTTGGCGTGGGGGTTGCTATGAGCGGCACGGTACCTTGAGCGGTGCCGTCGGAACTCCAGAGTTGTGGCCCGTCCTGAACGCTCTCCGCCTGGAAGATCGCACGGCTGGCGACCCGCGTCATCGTGATGTTCGCGGACAGCTGGCTAACTTGGGCGCCCGGTCCAAAATCCTTTACCAACGTCGTGCCCGCAAGGGTTCCGTCGGTTCGCCAAAGGTAAAAATGATTAGCATCGTCATTCAGGTAAAGAACGAAGCCGTCCATGGCCGCGATGGTAGTGCCATAACCAGCGCCGCTTCCCGAGCCGGGGACCGTATCCAATACCAAGATCGTGTTCGTTGTCGTGTCGATGAACGACGGCTCTGCGCCGTGGTTCTCGGTATTCGTGAGTAGCGCCACCGAATTGCCGAAGGCACGAAGCGAGCTTGGATTCAGGTGCCAAGGAGCACCCTCATCAGAGTCAATCTGATGCGTGCCGCCAGGGGTTCCATCCGTGACCCAAAGATCAGGCTGGCAACAGGTAAGGCCGGAGTCCAACGCCACGTAGACCTTGCCGTTCACACCCACACTGTCTGTCACCCTCCCGTATTGCGTCTGGGCGAAGGTGGAAAGAGCGTGAGTGCCGGCCGCCGTGCCGTCCGTCCGATAGAGTTGCAACGTGTTGTCGGTAGGCGCTTCCGCGAAAATCAGATCGGTTCCGACCAATCCGAGGAGCCTTGGGCTGGTGCCGCTTTGGCTATTGGAAATGTCCGCGATAATGTGCGTGCCGGCGGCTGTTCCGTCGGTAACCCACACCTCTTGGGCCGCAGCGGTCGTAAATCCGAGAAAGTAGGCTTTTGTACCCGCCGGTATAAAAAGCGGACCTGCCTGATTAGTCAGGACACCGAGTCCGTCGATTGGCACGACTAGGGAGGTGCCGACAGCAGTGCCATCGGTTTTAAAAAGCGCGTCTCCTCCAGCGGCCGTGGGCGGTACCGGATGAGCGATGAAATAGTAGGAACTACCCAGCTTGCCGAGCCATACCGGACTTGAATCGAGCGCCGTGTATTGCGAATTGATGTCCAGCACCAGATGCGGCGATCCCGCCAAAGCGATACTCGATGCTGTGACCAGCAGCAGTGTGAGAATGCGTAGCGTGATGGCAAATTCGCGGCGACGGCGAGGCGGAGCAATCCTTGGCATGATTCTTCCCCAGCGGTTCGATGTTATATGTAATCTGCCGCGCCGGTGAATCAGTGACTCGGCATCACAAAGCTATCACATTGCGGCGCCTGTGCCAGCAGTCGAGAATCCTGGAGCTGGGGATATCGGAAATTCTTTGTGTTGAGCGGTTGATTGACGACTGACCTCGAACCCATCGTCGAAGACGACCGCGAATTGCGCCCTCGTTGCGCTCCACCAGCGGTTGCGGACCCGGGTGGCGATCGAAGCGCTGCTGGCCCCCCGTCAGGCCGCCATCATGACAGCGAGTTCACGTTGTCAGCAATCCGAGCACTTGGGGGCCGACGTTTTTGGGGCCGTTTTCGGGACCTTTTGAAAGCCCCAAAAGCGATGGCGCACTGAGCGGGCGAGACTTTCATTGAAAGATGCACGCTCAGTGAATAAATTCATGAGATCCCCAAGTCCCGCAAAGCGGCGCAACAATCCGTCGATCGCTCCGGCCACCGGCGGTCAAGCGATCGAATTCACCCGCGGTCGCCTTCGAGTGCGACTCTCTCAACGCTTGATTGATTTGTACATACTCAGCTAGTCTGTGCTCATCCGCGTCGCACGCAAATTGACGATCCGCTGCAGCGGACCGCCCACTTCTCCGATATCGCCCGTTTGATTGAAGGAATTGGGCGTAAAGTCTTTGTAAACTTCATGCCACAGCATCATTTTCTGGCCCTGCGAAAAAACCAGATTAACAGTCAATTGCTTGCCGTCCCAGCTGAGTTTGCTTCGAAAATACGAGTCGACGTTGCAGGCACCCGAGCCAGAGTTGTTGCACAGCATGCCTTTGAGGGAATGCGTTTCGTTGTCCCACCAATGAAGGGCAAGCACATACTGCGGACCTTCCTCAGAAGGAATCCGCTCTTCCTCCATTAAGACCGACCCACCCAGACCCAACCGCCAGATTTGCTCTCCCGGCGGGGGGGTCTTGGCACCCTTGTTTTCACTCAGTTCCACCACGGACCATCGGCCCTTGATGGCCCGAACCAAGGAAGGGAAGTCGGCCGCCATCGCCGTGTCCGCAGGTTGTGCGCCAGGCGCATCCGCGGCTACACCGGCTACCGATAGGCAGCTGGCGAACAGACTCAGTAGAGCCACAGCAGCTCTCCGTGGCAGCGTCGCCGCGTAGCCTGCTCGCACCAGCTTGGCATCCAACCTCAATGGGACCACTAACTTCTTCTGGGCATTCCGTAACATGACGTCCATCTCCCTAGCCGTAGAACATTTCCTCCCTCACACCAATAAAACCCAAAACCCTAGCTGAAACCGCCATATCGCCAGGCGTGCCGCACAGTTCACTGTTTATACCTACCGCGTACACCCACCCACTATCCCAACCCTTTCTCATTATTTAATCCAAATCCGCTTCGAAAAACCCGGACTCGACGCGCCTGCACGGAGTATGTGTAACTCCACCATGGACATGCTCTAAAATGTTAGGAGTTGATTAACTCCACACCTCCACGTTCAGTCCGGAGACGCTGGAGAAGTGCTTGAGGTTATTTGTAACCAGGGTCGAGCCCTGGGATACCGCATGCGACGCGATAAGAAGATCCATATTGCCGATTGGCCTGCCCGAGCGCTCTAACTGGGAGCGAATGCGCGCATAGTAGCCGCTCACTTCGTTGGTCCAGTCGAGAATCGCGAGCCGGTCCAAATACGCCTCGACCAGCTCGGTGAGTTTCGGGCGGCTCGCCTTCTCTGCACCAAATCGTAACTCCGCAGCTGTGATCACAGACACGCTCAATGATTCTGCGTGCCTTTCAAATCTTTCAATCAATGTCGCGGGTCGGCGCTTGATGATGTAACTGGATATATCCGTATCCAGCATGTATCCCGTCACAATGGATCACGCGACTGCGGATGCGAATCCGAACGGTTCTCCAGAAAATCGTCCGGCGCCTCAGTCTGCAGAGCAAAAAACGATGCCCAATTTGGCTTAACGGGCGTAATGACTAATCCGTCTCCTTGTTTGCGAATTCGCACCTCTTTCACTTCTGTCGGGAAACGCATTTCTTGCGGCAGTCGCACGGCCTGGTTGGCTCCATTGCGAAATATGGACGCTCGCCGGGCGACTCCACTGGATATGGATCTCGCCACTGACTTCGATGTCACGGATTTAGCTTTTCCAGTTCGCACGCGCTTCATCGAATACCCCTTTGATTCGGTACGATGTGAAGTTAGCATATGCCTTGCATATGCTCATATCAAGTTCCGGCACTTGCCGACACCGTCGCCGTTAACGATGCCTTGCGACCGCTAACCCGGCTCGGACCGAACTAGTGGGTAGTCATCCTGCGAATTAGTCGCTTTTCACGCGATTTCCCGGCGATTTTGGCTTTGAGGGCATCGCAGCACCAATTTCAAGAATACTCCCAGAAATACCCCCACTTTCAGTTGGCTGGCCTAGGTGGGCACCGAACGTGTTTGGACGAAAAACGACGCGTTTCAACGTCATTTCTCGAGATTTCAGCGAATAGCCGGAAGTCATTGGAGGCTATCGGACGTATATGGAGTTGGGACGGCTGGGACTCGAACCCAGGACCAAAGCCTTAAAAGGGCCTTGCTCTACCAACTGAGCTACCGTCCCATTTGCAGGCGCGCATCATAGCCGAACTTTGCTGCCAGATCATCGCCAAACCGCCGCCCGGCGCCCGTTTGGTCGGCGTGGCTGTGACGCGCGCTGCCTTAGAGATACCGCGTGGGATCAGGGGTATTCGCAGCCGCGAAGCCCGCCGCCCGCAGCCGGCAGGAATCGCACCGGGCGCAGGCCCTGCCCTCGGCATCGGCCTGGTAGCAGGACACCGTCGCGCTGAAGTCCACGCCGAGGCGCAAGCCGGCCAGAATAATCTCCGCCTTGCTCATCTCGATCAGCGGCGCGTGAATCTTGAAGCGCGAGCCCTCGAGGCCGGCCTTGGTGGCAAGTTGCGCCAGTTTTTCGAACTCTTGAATGAAAGCGGGTCGGCAATCGGGGTAGCCCGAATAGTCCAGAGCATTGACGCCCATAAAAATATCGTTGGCGCCAATCACCTCGGCCCAGCCAAGCGCCAGCGACAGGAACAAGGTATTGCGCGCCGGCACATAGGTCGCTGGAATTCCCGGCTGTGGTGTTTCCGGCACTGCGATGCGCATGTCGGTCAGCGCCGAACCGCCGATGCCCGCCAGATCCACCCGCATGATCCGATGCTCATGGGCGCCTAGGTGCGCTGCAACTCGCCGCGCCGCGTCGAGCTCCGCGCCGTGACGCTGACCGTATTCAACGCTCAGTGCATAGCACTCGTGGTTCCTCGAGCGCGCCATGGCAAGCACCGTGGCGGAGTCGAGACCGCCTGACAGCAACACAATGGCGCGCGGGGCCGTCACATCACTTGCCGGGGACATCGCCCCACAAAACCTTGTGAAGCTGCATTTGAAAACGCACCGGCAGCCGGTCCTCGAGAATCCAATCCGCCAACAGGGTCGGCGCGAGCTGCTCATAGCTCGGTGAAAAGAGTATGCGGCAACGCTCGGTCAGCGCGTGCTCGAGCAGGAATGCCTTGCTCCAGTCATAATCCGCACGCGAACAGATGACGAATTTGAGCTGGTCGCGTGGCGTTAGATGCACGAAGTTTTCAATGCGATTGCGCGCAGCCTCGTTTGAGGCGGGCGTCTTCACGTCGATTACGCGTGACACGCGCGGATCGACGGCCGCGACATCAAGCGCGCCGCTGGTTTCCAGCGATACGCTAAATCCGGCGTCGCAGAGGCGTTCCAGCAGCTTGAGGCAATTCGGCTGCGCCAGGGGTTCGCCGCCCGTCACGCACACGTAGCTCGCCTGAAGCTCGCGAACCTTCAGCAGGATGGCATCGAGTTCGAACCATTCCCCGGCGTGAAAGGCATATTCGGTATCGCAGTATTGGCAGCGTAGCGGACAGCCCGTCAGCCGCACGAAAACCGTTGGAAATCCGACGCAGTCAGCCTCGCCCTGCAGCGAATGAAAAATTTCATTGATGCGCAAACGCTCTGATTTGACAGCGTGCTCACTCAATGTTTCTCGGCCGACATCTTATCGAGCCGTTGCTGCGCCAGGCGCGCCGCGGGCGTATCCGTAAATCGCGCGACCACCTGGCCGAGCACTTCGCGGGCGGACTGCCATTGCTTCATCTCATAGCGGCAGAAGCCGATTTTGAGCAACGCGTCGCCGAGCTTGCGCGATTGCGGGTACTTGTCGACGACACGCTGGAATGCCGCCTCTGCTTCCGGATAGGACTTGTTCACGTAGTAGGCCTCGCCCAGCCAGTACTGCGCATTGTCCGCCAGCGAGCTGTCGGGATAGGTCGCCAGAAATTTCGGGAATGCCGCGATGGCGCGGTCATATTGGCCGTCCTTCAGCAGATTGAAGTCCGCCTGATAGGCCGCTTTGTCCGCCCCTGAGTCCGCGGGGCTTGTCGCCGCAGCCGCGGGGGCGACGGCGGTGCCGCCGCTGCCGGCGGCGGCGGTGGCGGCCGCGGCCGTGGACGCGGCGTTCCCGGCGGCAGCAGCGCTGCCGCGCGACTCGAGATTTTTGAGGCGCTGATCCAGGTCCGCGTACATGTCTCTCTGCTGTTTGCGGCTCGAATCCAGAGCATTGGTGAGCTGATCCACGTCATTGTGCATGGCGCGCACGTCGGCGCTCAGAGCTTCCAACTGATTCGACACCTCGAGCAGACTCTTATTGGCCATCACCCGTTCGATACGCACCAGACGCGTATCCAGGTCCTTCAATTTGATTTGCACCGGATCTTCGTCGGGTGGGGTCGATGCACAGCCGCTCACCGCCCAGACCAGGAAAGCTGCGCCTAAGCCCAGTCGCGCGCGCGTGTTCACGGCAGATAGACCAATTCCACGCGCCGGTTTTTCGCCCACGCGGCTTCGTCATCGCCCTCGACGGCGGGCCGCTCGGAGCCGAAACTGACCGTGGAAACTTGCGTTTCCGCCACGCCCTGCAGCATCAAGGCTCTGCGCACGGCCTGCGCGCGGCGCTCACCCAAGCCGATGTTGTATTCGCGCGTGCCCCGCTCGTCAGTGTTCCCCTCGAGTTTCATCTTCATATGCGGATTGGCGGTCAGATTGTGGGCCGCGGCGGTCACGATATCCGCGAATTCGGGCTTGATCTCCGACTTGTCGAAATCGAAATAGATGATCTTGCGTGCCAGGGGTCCGGTGCCTTCGCCATTCAGGCCGCGCGAACTGCTGTCGGCATCGCCGCCGAGCGGAGAAGTCGAGGTCGATGCGCCTTCCGCAGAGTTCGCGCTGGAATCAGGAACCTGGGTCCCGGCGACGGGTGTGTCATGCACGTTGTGCTTCTTGGGGCAACCGGCCAGCAGTGCAGCGCCTGCGATGAGCACAGCGATCGAAAGGATGCGTTTCATTTATTTCTCCGTCCTGACCTTGAGTGGATCCATGGGTTGTAAGGGTACCGACGATGAGCCTATTTGTGTATTAGTTTGAAGTCAGAATGGCGCCCAAGCCGGCTCCTGAAGCTCTCCTTCGCTCGAGACCAGCCGCTGCTGCACTCGGCCGTCGGCGCTGACCAGTGCCAGCACGCCTCTACCCTTGTCGCGGCTGGCGTAAATCAGCACCGCCCCGTTGGGCGCGTAACTGGGGGAGACGTCAAAATGGCCCTTGGTCAGCACTTGGACATCGCCGCGCCCGCGAAGATCCATCGTTGCAATTCGATAGTCGCCGTTCTCCTGGGTCACGAATGCCAGCTGCGATTCGTCCGGAGAGATGCGCGGGCGCGCGTTGTAACTGCCCTGAAAGGTGAGCCGCCGCGGCTTGTCGCCGGGTCTGACTCCGACCTTGTAAATCTGCGGCCCCCCAGCCCGATCGGAGGTGAAATAAATACTCTGTCCGTCCTTGGACCACTGCGGCTCGGTATCGATTCCCGGGTCATCCGTAATGCGGGTCAGCTGCTGGCTGGCCAGGTCCAAAACATAGATATCCAGGTTGCCGTCGCGGGTCGACAGCACCAGGGCCAGCTTCTTGCCGTCCGGAGACCAGGCCGGCGCCTGGTTCACGCCGGCGTGCCCCGAGACGACGCGCCGATCGCCGGTCTTGAGGGTTTGCACATACATCGTCGGCAAGCGCTGCTCGAAGGAAACGTAAGCCAGGCTCGAGCCATCCGGAGACCAGGACGGCGACATCAGCGGCTCGCGAGATTGCATGACGACACGCGGGTTTTCGCCGTCGGCGTCCGCGACGATGAGCTGAAAGGTCTTGTCCGGTAGATGCCCCAGCACCGAGACGTAGGCAATGCGCGTGGAGAATGCACCGCGAATACCCAAGATTTTCTCAAAGACGGCGTCGGCGATCTGATGGCCCGCGGATCGCAAACCCGCCCGGTTGGAGCTGATCTGAAAGCCGAGCAGGCGCTGCCGGGTGAGGACGTTGTACAGCTCGTAGGTGATGCCGTAGCGATCCGTCCCTTCCGCTTGCATGGCACCGACGACCATGTAGTCGTTATTGAGCCTGCGCCAATCATCGAAGCCGATTTTGGCACCGGTGTGCGGCTGGTCGATCATGTCCTTGCGGTCCATGGTTCTGAAGCGCCCGCTGCGCTCCAGATCATCGCTGACCAGCTGCGCGACATCGAAAGAGGCCGCGGTGACTTCGGCCGGCGCGAACGGCACAACGGCAATCGGAATGGCTTCGGTCTGACCCTTCGTCACCTCGACGACGAACTCGGCCTGCGCCAACCGGCACGCCAAGATCAGCACGAGGACAGTCAAACACGACAACAGCTTATGCATGGGTGAACTCTATTCTTCAGGATGAAAATGAATCACAAGATTGCGCTCAAATAATGCCGGGTCCGAGGGCGCCGGTAAGGGCGAAGCCCGGTAAACCGCATTCTCAATCGACTGCCGGGCGGCGGCGTCGCCATTGCACTGGCTGACGTGAGCGCTCGTCACCTCGCCGCCCGGAATCTGTGTAATGTTTACAATGCAATCGAGCCCGGCCCGCGCCGATGGCGGCTTGATCCATGCATTCTGGATTCTGGCGGCCAGCCGCGCAATATATTGCGCCCGCGCCGGGCTGGCCTCTACCGCGCTTACATGCTCCTCCTCGGCCAGCTGACGCTTCAATTCCGCCTCGCGCTCCGCCTTTGCCTTGAGATCCGCGGCGCGCTTGGCATCATCGGCCTGTTTGGACTCCGCCGCGCGCTTGGCGTCCTCGGCGCGTTTGGCATCCTCTGCCCGTTTGGCGTCCTCGGCGCGCTTGAGTTCTTCCGTCCGCTTCGCCGCGGCAACTTTCTGCGCCTCGGTTGCCCGGGCCGTCTCGGCCTGTTTGGTGCGCTCAACTTCGGCTGCAGCCGCTTTGGCTTGCTCGGCCTCGTGTTGCTTTTCGGCCGCCATTTGCGCATCGGCGGTGGCCTGCGCAGCGGCGGCCTCCGCCGCTGCCTTTGCATCCGCGGCCGCCTTCACCCGCGCCGCTTCCTGCGCCGCCCGCTCGGTCAAGGCGCGCTGCGCGGCGTGCAGGACTTGCGAATCAATGACAACCGCATCGACCGGAATCGGCTGCAGCTTGGGCAGCGTGTGGTTGATGGAAAGCAGCGTTGCCGCCAGCAGCGCGGCTGCCAGCAACCCGTGCAGAGCGACGGACAGTACGAAGGGCCACGAGTGTTCGCGAAAGAAACCAGGCATTCAGCGCGCCCCGCTGGCGGCTCCATGGGGTGCCGCGCGCGGGCCGGGCACGTTGCGCACCGGATCGGTCAGAAACCCGACCTTCGCGGCACCCGCCTTTTGCAGCAGCACCATGGCCCGCACCACCGTGCCATAAGGCACCGTGGTGTCGGCCTTGACCAGAACCGGAGTCTGCGGATCGCGGCGCAAAAGCGCGGCCGTGCGCGAACTCACCGTCGACTCGGATACCGGTTGATCCTGGTTTTGTCCAAAATTAATGTATAAGCGCCCGCCGGCATCAATGGTCAGGATCAGCGGTTCGTGCTTTTGCAGAAAGTCCGCATCAATCGGTTTCGCGCCGGCATCCGGCAAATCGACCTTCACGCCCTCCTTGAGCAAGGGCGCAGTGATCATGAATATGATCAGCAGCACCAGCATGACGTCGATGTACGGCACCACGTTGATCTCGCCCATCAATCGTCTGCGACGTTGCGGCGCCGGCATCGTTACGCCTGCGCCCGGGTGGAACCGTGGCGTTGCAAGATGGTGGAGAATTCCTCGACGAAGGTATCGAAGCGCAGCTCGAGGCGGCTGACCTGATCGGCCAAGCGGTTGTAGGCGATCACGGCGGGGATGGCCGCGAACAGGCCCACAGCCGTGGTGATGAGCGCTTCGGCAATGCCGGGCGCAACCGCGGCCAGCGTCGCCTGCTGCACATTGCCGAGATTGTGGAAGGCACTCATGATGCCCCAGACCGTACCGAACAATCCTACATAAGGGCTGGTCGAGCCCACCGTGGCCAGGATCGCCAGGTGTTCCTCCAAGCGATCCAACTCGCGCAGTTGCGCCACCCGCATGGCGCGGCGCGCGCCGTCCAATAGCTGCTCCGCCGGCACCCCTTGCTGGCGCAACCGGCTGAACTCGCCGAAGCCCGACTCGAAGATGCTCTGCAGACCTGTGCCCGCGCGTCCCTTGGTTTCAATATTGCGGTACAAGGTGGCGAGATCGCCCCCGGCCCAAAACGCAGTTTCAAACTTTGCGGCCTGGCGGCGCGAGCGCCCGATCACCTGGCTCTTGCGAAAGATGACCGCCCAGGATGTCAATGAAGCGATCAGCAGCAGCGCCACCACCGCCTGCACGATCGGGCTCGCATCCAGCACCATGCTCCAAACCGACAAATCATTGGGCATTGCGCCACTCCGTGAAAAGATCCTTGGGGATGGCGCGCGGCTTCAGCGTGCCGGAATCGAGGCAGGCAACACGCACCGTGGCGTCGATCAATTGCTCACCGCCCCGCTCTATTGTTTGCTTGAAATGTATTGTGGCACCGGCCAGTCGCTCAAGGGCCGCCGTGACGAGAATTTCATCATGCAGCACCGCAGGCCGCAAAAAGTCAACGGCAATATTTACCACGACAAATTGCAGGCTCCGCTGCGCGCGCAGTTGCTGCTGATCGATGCCTAAAGCCCGCAACCAATCGGTGCGGCAGCGCTCCAGGAATTTCAGGTAGTTTGCGTAGTACACGACCCCGCCCGCATCGGTATCTTCCCAGTAAATGTTGAACGATGCGGCGAAGCGCGGCGCCGAGGTCATTTATTGACTGTCCCGGAACAGCGACAGATTCATGTCCCGCTCGGGAGGCGCCAGGCCGAAGTGCGCATAGGCGGTGCGCGTCGCGACACGCCCGCGCGCCGTGCGCATCAGAAATCCCTGCTGAATGAGAAATGGCTCGACAACATCCTCGATGGTACCGCGCTCCTCGCTCATCGCGGCAGCCAGACTGTCCACTCCCACCGGGCCGCCGTCGAATTTCTCGATGATGGTCAACAGCAGTTTGCGGTCGAGCATGTCGAATCCTTCCGGATCCACCTCCAACATCGTGAGCGCCGCCAGCGCGACTTCTCCGCTGATGATGCCTGCAGCTTTGACTTCGGCAAAATCACGCACCCGGCGCAGCAGCCGATTGGCGATGCGCGGTGTGCCGCGCGATCGCTCCGCGATGCGATCCGCCCCGTCCGGCTGCAGGTTCAGCTGCAGAATCGACGCGCTGCGAGTCACGATCTGGGTCAGGTCTCGGGTGCTGTAGAACTCGAGCCGCTGCACGATCCCGAAACGATCCCGCAGCGGCGAGGTCAACAAGCCCGCGCGCGTGGTGGCGCCGACCAGGGTGAACGGCGGTAGGTCCAGCTTGATTGAGCGCGCGCCGGGCCCCTCGCCAATCATCAGGTCAAGCTGCGAGTCCTCCATGGCCGGGTACAACACTTCCTCGACGACCGGACTCAGGCGATGGATTTCGTCGATGAACAGCACGTCGCGGGGCTCAAGATTGGTGAGCAGTGCCGCCAAATCGCCGGCGCGCTCGAGCACCGGCCCCGAGGTCTGCCGCAGATTCACCTTCAATTCGTTGGCGATGATGTGCGCCAGGGTGGTTTTGCCGAGACCGGGCGGCCCGAATATCAACACATGGTCCAAGGCTTCGCCGCGCATGCGCGCCGCCTGGATGAAAATGTCCATCTGCGTTTTGACGTTCGGCTGTCCGATGTAGTCGCTCAAGGTCTTGGGCCGTACGGCCCGATCGGCCAGTTCATCGTCGCGGCGGCTGGTGCCGGCAATAATCCGATCCTGTTCGATGCTCATATGCGATTTTAGGCTTTCACCGCGGATTTGAGTGCCCGACGAATGATTTCAGTGGTCGAGAGTCCGGGCTCATCGGCCGACTTCAGGAGCCGCGTCACTTCCGGCGGCTTGTAGCCCAGGGCGATGAGCGCGCTGAATGCCTCGCTTTGCGCCGATTGCGGAGTTCCCGGGTTAAAGGGATTGCCCGCGAGGTTGGGCAAGGAGAGTTTCTGCACGCTGTCGCGCATCTCGATGATGATCCGCTCCGCGGTCTTGCGGCCGATGCCGGGAATTCGCTGCAGCATCGCCACATCCTCGGCCTCGATGGTCCGCAAAAAATCCTCCACACTCGCACCCGACAGCACGCCCAATGCGATCTTCGGTCCCACTCCCGAAACTTTGAGCAGACCGCGGAACAAGCGCCGCTCGCCGTCGGTTCCGAAGCCGAACAAAATGTGCGCATCCTCGCGCACCACCAGGTGCGTGAACAGCGCGACGGGCTCACCGGTGGATGGCAACCCGTAGAATGTCGACATCGGCGCTTCCAACTCGTAGCCGACGCCGTTGACATCCAGCATCAGCGTCGGCGGCTGTTTCATCGCCAGCCGGCCCTTGAGGAAGCCGATCATCCGCCGAATGCCGCTTGCAGCAGAACCGCTCGCGCACGCAGCGCATGGCAGACCGCTGCGGCCAGGGCGTCGGCGGCATCGGAAGGCACAGGTCCGTCGAGCTTGAGCAGGCTTCGCATCATCAGCTGCACCTGGGCCTTTTCGGCATTGCCGGTACCGACGACGGCTTGCTTGATCTGGCGTGTCGCGTATTCAAAGACTTCGACCTTGGCGTTGGCCGTACCGCAAATGGCCGCACCGCGCGCCTGGCCCAGCTTCAAGGCGCTGTCGGGATTGCGGTTCACAAACACCTTTTCAATGGCGATTTCCTGCGGCTGATATTGGGCAACGATGGTTTGCATGCAGCGGAATATTTCGCACAGCCGGGCCGCGAAATCCGGCTGAGTGGTGCGTATGACGCCGCTCGCTACATACGTCAATCGAGAGCCCGCGGCGTCCAAGACGCCGAAGCCGGTGCGTTGCGAGCCCGGATCGATGCCGAGCACGCGGATGACCGCGACCTCACGCTGTCGCAATTTGATTCGTCGTTGGGGCTGGCATGGCCTTAGTATGATACCGGCAATAGCCGCCTAAACCCACTCAAAGCATGGAAACAACCGCCCCCCTTAGGATCCCGAGCGGTCGAGTGCAGGCAGCCATCACGGCCTTGCACGAGATCGAATTGCCGCCTGCGGGCGAACTGGTGCGCAGTGCCGCTCTGGAGGTGGCCGACATCGTGCGCTTGCTCGACGCCGACGATGACGTGGTGGTCGCGGCGATGACTCAACCGCTGCTCGATGCCGGCTACATTGAGCGCGAGGGCGCGTTGCAGCGCTTCGGCGAAGAAGCGCTGCGCCTTGCGCAGGCGCTCTGCCAGCTGGGTGAATTCGGCCTGCCGGCCGACTGGGCGCCCGAGCGCGGACTGGAAGCCGCGCAAGCCGAAGCCTTGCGTAAAATGCTGCTGGCGGTGATCGGCGATGTGCGCTTGGTCGTGGTGCGCCTCGCGCAGCAGCTGCAACGCATGCGCTCCGCCAAGGCCGTGGGCGCGGCACGGCAGCGCAAGCTCGCGGTCGAGACCCGAGAGGTGTATGCGCCCCTCGCCAATCGCCTCGGGGTGTGGCAGCTCAAGTGGGAACTGGAAGACCTGGCATTTCGGTATCTGGAACCGCTGCAGTACAAGCACATTGCAGCGGCGTTGAAAACGCGGCGTTCCGAGCGCGAGCGCTACATCGATGAATTGAAAACGGTGCTCGAGACGGCGATGCGCGGGGCCGGCATCGAAGCGGCCATCGAGGCGCGGCCCAAACATATCTTCAGCATTTGGAAAAAAATGCAGCTCAAGCAGCTGGCATTCGAGCAGCTGATGGACATTCGCGCGGCGCGGGTGCTGGTGGGCAGCATCGCTGATTGCTACGCAGCGCTCGGCGTCGTGCATTCGCTATGGCAGTTCATCCCCGGCGAGTTCGACGACTACATCGCGACGCCGAAAGACAATCTGTACCGATCGATCCATACTGCGGTGATCGGTCCCGGCCTGGAGCCGGTCGAAATCCAGATCCGCACGCACGAAATGCATGCCGATTCCGAGCGCGGCGTCGCGGCGCATTGGCGCTACAAGGAAGGCGGCCGCGGCAATCAGGCCTACGAGCGAAAGATCAACGAGCTGCGCTCGCTCCTGGCGCCCGCCGAGAGCGCGGAAGGCAGCCGCGATTTCCTCGACCGGGTCCGCGTCGATCTGTTTCAGGACCGTATTTATGTGATTTCTCCCAAGGGCGAAATCGTCGACGTACCGGTCGGCGGCACGCCGCTCGACTTCGCCTACCAGGTGCACACGGATCTGGGACATCGCACGCGCGGCGCCAAGGTCAACGGGCGCATGGTACCGCTCGACTATCGCTTGAAGAACAGCGAAACCGTGGAGATCATCACTTCCAGGACCTCGCAGCCGTCGCGCGACTGGCTTTCGGCCCAATCGGGATTCCTGGCGAGCCCCCGCCACCGCAACAAGGTGCGGGCGTGGTTTCGCAAGCAGAACGAGGCGCAGAACAAGGTCGAGGGCCGCACGATGCTGGAGCGCGAGCTGCAGCGCTTAGGACTAAAGAGTCCGCCCATGGCGGAACTGCTGCGCGAACTGGAGCTGGACAGCGCCGAGTCGCTGCATGAGGCGCTGGGCTTGGGAGAGATCAGCGGCGCGCAAGTCGCGGGCGCGATGCAGCGCCTGCTGCATACGCGCGACACTCGAATGGAACACCCCCGACCGCCCGGCGGCGGCCGCGCACCCGAACTCGCCGTGCAGGGAATCGGCGATCTCTTGTCAACCTATGCGCGCTGCTGCAAGCCCGTGCCGCCCGAAGCCATCGTCGGCTATATCACCGTGGGACGCGGCGTGAGCATCCACAGTCAGGCCTGCGCCAATCTGGCGCGGCTCAAGATCAAAGCGCCGGCCCGGGTGCTCGCGGTCGACTGGGGCAAAATGGGGGGCGGCGAATTTCCGGTCGATATCGAGGTGCAGGCCTTCGACCGCCGCGGCTTGGTGCGTGATGTCAGCGCCGCGCTGGCCGACGAGAAAATCAGCATTCAGGCGATGACCACGGTCACGGACAAGCGCGACAAGGTGGCGCACATGCGAATCGGCATTTCGATCTCGGGATTGCCGCAGCTGTCGAAGCTCCTGTCGCGCATTGCGCAGCTGCCCAACATCATCAGCGCAAGACGCAAGAAGTAGGCGTTGGGACCTGGTCTCGATTCTACGGGGCGGCCGTGTAGGGAATCGAGACGGTTGCGGTTTTGGCGGTCCCGGCGCTGTTCACATAGCTGAAAGCAAACGCCAGCGTGCCGCTGGCCGCGGCGATGGGCGAGTAGGTCAGCACGACTTGACAGGCAGCCCCGACGCTTACGCTGGCGCAGGCAAAACTGCTGGCCGGCGCAGTCCAGCCGAGCGGCAGCGCGGAAAGATCCGCGGATAGTGCGCTCGCGAAATTGCCGTCATCCGTGGTGAAGGTGACCACCACGGAATTGGTGCTGCCGGTGACGGCTGCCAGCATGATCGGGTTGGCCGTGCCCACCACATTGTCATTGGTCGTCGTTTGATATGGAATGCCGACCGATCCGCTGTTTGAGTCGCCGGCGTTGTTCACGTACGAGAAGCTGAGGTTCAGCGTGCCGTTGTCGACGCCGGTCGGCGCATAGGAAAGCATGAGCTGACAGGAAGTACCGCTGCTCACGACACTGCAGCTGAAAGGTCCTGCACTGCTCCACCCGGCGGGCAGAGCGGTCAGATTGCTGGTCACCTGCAACGCGGTGGCCAGGCGGCCATCATCGGTGGTGAATGTCACGCTGACCGGCTGGCCGGGCGCGCCCAGCATTGCAGTGATCTGGCCGGAGGGTGCTGTCGTACCGACGACGTTATCGTTGGTGGTCGCGGCATACGGGATATTCAAGACGCCGAAATTGGGCGTTCCGCCGGCGTCGGTATAGCCATAGCGCAAGCTCAAAGTGCCGGCGGCCAACGCCGTCGGTGCGTACTGCAGCTGCAGCTGGCAGCCGTTGCCGGTACTGACGCCGGCGCAGCCGAAAGTGGTCGCAGAACTGCTCCAGCCCGGCGGCAATTTGCTCAGGTCGGTCAGGACGCTCAAACCGGCCGCGGACTTGCCGGCCGCCGTGGTGAAGGTGACCGCCACCGACTGGGCGCCGCCCGTGATCGCTGCGTTCACCTGGCCGGTCGGAGACACGCTGGCTGCCACCGTGCCGTTGCCGGCCGTGGCATAGGGGATATTGAGCGCGCCGCTGCGCGCGGCGCCGGAGCCATCGACATAATTGTAGTTGAGCGTGAGCGTGCCGCTACCCATCGCCGTCGGCGCAAACGCCAGCGGCAGCTGGCAGCCGCTGCCGGTGCTCACGACCGTGCAGGTCAACCCGGCCGCGGTGCTGCTCCAGCCGGCCGGCAAGGTGCCCAAGGTCAGGCTCATCGCGGTCGCCGCGTTGCCATCATCGGTCGTGAATGTGACATTCACGGCTTGTTTGCTGCCGCCGATCGCGGCATCCACCTCACCGCTGGGCGAAACGGAAGCGATGATATTGTTCGTCGTGGTCGAGGCATAGCTCAAGGTGAGGCAGGGTCCCGGCGTTCTCGGCAAGCCGGCGTTGTCGACGTATACGCAGTCGAGATTCAACGTGCCCGCTTCGACCACCGTGGGCGTATAGGTGAGCGTGAGAACGCAGCCGCTGCCCGGTCCAACGTTCGCACAGGTCAGGCTGCTGGGCGCGGTCCATCCGGCAGGCAATGCCCCCAGGCTGCCATACACCGAGAAGCCCGAGATCGGCAGGCCGTCCGCCGACGTGAATGTGATGCTGATGGTTTGGCTGGCACCGACGGCCACGCTCAGTGAACCGACGGACGCCGTGGCGGAAACCTTGTTATCGATCCCCGTTACGCCGCCGCCGACGGGACCGGCCTTCGGGGGCGTGACCGGCGCGGTTGGCGGGGTTCCGCCAAGTCCCGTGGGATCGACAGTGCCGCTTTCGCTGCCATGCGAGCTTGAGCCGCAGCCGCTCACGATCGGCAGCGACAAGACTCCCAGCAATAGCCATCGATGGCCTCGTAGCATTTTTCCCGACCTCAGCCCAGTGTCGTACAAATCGAACGTCTCGGACCGGCGACGCCGTTCGAAGGGCTAGAAAGGTAAGCTGCCGAAGGGTCAGCGAGTGTGAACTGCGTCACGCGGCGCGGCGCATTTCGCTTATCGTCAAATGAGATTTTGCCCTCATGCACTTGGCAGCGCACCGCTGGCGCATTTGTTGGACAAACGCTACAGGCTTGGGCTACGCCAAATGAATCAGCGACTAGCGATTCAGCGCAGCGACTAGCGATTCAGCGCAGCGACTAGCGATTCAGCGAGTCGATCGCTTTTTTGTCGACGGCGAGCGCCGCCTCGTGAATCGCTTCCGACAGGGTGGGGTGCGCGTGAATGGTGCGCTGAATGTCTTCGGTGCTCGCGGAATACTCCATCGCCAGCACGGCTTCCGCTATCAATTCGCCGGCCATCGGTCCGATCACATGAACGCCGAGCACTTCGTCGTCGTCCTTGGCGGAAACAATCTTGGCCATTCCGGCACCGGCTTCCATGGCGCGCGCACGGCCGCTGGCGGCAAAGGGAAACGTGCCGGTTTTGTAGGGCCGGCCGCCGGCCTTCACCTGCTCCTCGGTTTGCCCCACCCAGGCAATCTCGGGCTGGGTATAGATCACAGAGGGAATCACTTTGTAATTCACTTCGCCATACTGACCGGCAATCAGGTCGGCGACCATCACGCCCTCTTCTTTGCCCTTGTGCGCGAGCATCGGGCCGCGCACCACATCGCCGATCGCCCACACGTTGGGCACGCTGGTGCGGCAATGCTCGTCGACCTTGATGAAGCCGCGCTCATCGAGCTGCACCCCGGTAGCATCCGCCAGCAAACCTTCTGTGAACGGCCGGCGCCCGACGGCGACGACGAGCTTGTCGACCTGCAGCGAATGTTCCCCCTGTGCGTCGCTGTAAACGACATCCACGGCATCGCCGGACACTGCCGCACTCAATACCTTCGCGCCCAATTTGATATCAAGACCTTGCTTCTTGAAGTGGCGCTGCGCTTCCTTTGCGATGGTTTGATCCACCATCGGCAGGAAGGTCTCCAAAGCTTCGAGCACCACCACCTCACTGCCGAGCCGGCGCCAAACACTGCCGAGTTCAAGACCAATGACGCCGGCGCCGATGACACCCAAACGCTTCGGCACGGCATCGAATTCCAAAGCATTCCAGGAATCGACGATGTGCCTGCCATCATGCGGCACAGATCGCAGCCGGATGGGCGTGGAGCCGGAGGCAATGACCACATTCTTGGCCTCGAGCGTCTTCTCGGTGCCGTCCGGCGCCTTGACCAACACCTTGTTGCCGGGAAGCAATCGCCCATGCCCCTGGATACCGGCCACCCCGTTGGCCCTGAACAGCGCGTTGATCCCGTTGGTCATGGTCTTGACGATGGAGGCGCGGCGCTTCTGCATTGCGCCCAAGTCGAGCGTGAGCGCGCCGATCTTGATGCCATGGGCTCCGAACTCATCCTTGGCGCGTTGGAACAGCTCAGACGACTCCAGCAGGGCCTTCGAGGGAATGCAGCCGGCATTGAGACAGGTCCCGCCAAAGGCGTAACTGCCGTCCGTGTTCTGCCACTCATCCACGCAGGCCACTTTCAGTTTGTTTTGCCCGGCGCGAATCGCAGCGGGATATCCCGCCGGTCCCGCACCGATCACCACCACATCGTAAACATCGCTCATATATGCAGCACCATGCGCGCCGGATCCTCCAGACACTGCTTCACCGTCACCAAAAACTGCACCGCCTCGCGGCCATCGATGATGCGATGATCGTAGGTCAGCGCGATGTACATCATCGGCCGAATGACGACCTGTCCGTCCACGGCGACGGGCCGGTCCTGAATCTTATGCATTCCCAATATGGCGCTCTGCGGCGAATTCACAATGGGCGTCGACAATAAAGAGCCGAAGACGCCGCCGTTGGTGATGGTGAAGGTGCCTCCGGTAAGCTCTTCCATGGTGATGGAACCGGCACGGGCGCGCGCGGCAAAGTTTGCGATCGATTTTTCAATGTCGGCAAAACTCAACTGATCCGCGTCGCGCAATACCGGCACGATCAAGCCGCGGTCGGTTGAAACGGCCACGCCGATGTCGAAATATTCGTGATACACGATGTCGTTGCCGTCGACCGAGGCATTGACGGAAGGAAACTTCTTCAACGCTTCGACGCACGCCTTGCTGAAGAAAGACATGAAGCCGAGCTTCACCCCGTACTGCTTTTCGAATTGATCCTTGTAGCGTGCGCGCAGCTCATTGACCGCCTTCAGGTCGACCTCATTGAACGAGGTCAGAAGCGCCTGGGTTGCCTGCGCCTGAACCATGCGCTCCGCGATCCTCGCGCGCAGTCTCGTCATGGGCACGCGCTGCTCGGCTCGATTGCCGCGTGCGCTCGGCGCGGGAACGAATTGCGCCGGCGCAGCCTTGGCGGCCGAGCTCGGCGCCGACGCGGCCGGGCTTGGCGCCGACGCGGCCGGGCCTGGCGCCGCACCCTCCTTGGCCGACAAATAATTCACGACATCGGACTTCGAAACGCGGCCGTCGCGCCCGGATCCGGCGACTGTTTTCGGGTCGACTTTATTTTCTTCCGCCACGCGCTTCGCCGCGGGACTCAGCTTCCCGCCGGCTGACTCGGAGGATTTTGCGGACTCTTTTGCAGCCGCTTCCTTTGCCGTTGTCGTTGCGCCGCTGGAAGCGGCCATGATCGCGGGCGCGCTGGCGCCGGGAACCGCGGCCGCGGTCTCATCGATGACAGCCAAAAGCTGACCGCTGGTGACCGTGGTGCCATCGGTCAATTTAATCTCTTTTAGGATCCCGGCCACCGGCGCAGGCACTTCGAGCACCACCTTGTCGGTCTCGAGATCGACCAGGTTTTCATCTCTCACCACGCTGTCGCCGGGCTTCTTGTGCCACGAGACCAGCGTGGCGTCAGCCACCGATTCCGGCAGCTGCGGCACGCGAACTTCGATTGTCATGACCCTGTCCTAGTTTGAGCGGCCGGGACGCGCACGGTATGCCGGGAAGTCTCTTCCGGCGGCACGCCCTGCAGTGCCGCGGTGACCAGGTTCTTCTGTTGCTGCTCGTGCAGCGCAGAGATGCCGGTCGCGGGCGCCGCGGCTCCGGCCCTTCCTGCGTACAGCAGCTCGTAATTTTCGTCGAGCTTGGCTTGCAGACGATGGCGAATTTGATACCAGCTGCCTTGATTCTGCGGCTCTTCCTGACACCAGACAATTTCGCGCGCGTTCGAATACTTTTGCAATATCGCCTCGTATTCCTCGGATGGGAATGGATACAGTTGCTCGACCCGCACGATCGCGACAGTTTCGACCTTTGACTCGCGCCGCGACTTGAGCAAGTCGAAATAGACTTTTCCGCTGCACAGCACGATGCGCGTTACCGCCGAGGGACGGACGTCGTCGATTTCATCGATCACCGTTTGGAAGCCGCTGCCCGACAACTCCTCCAGACGCGACACCGACAGGGGATGACGCAGCAAGCTCTTGGGAGTCATGATGATGAGCGGCTTGCGCAGCGAGCGCAGCATCTGCCGGCGCAACAAATGAAACATCTGCGCCGGCGTCGAGGGCACGCAAACCTGCATGTTGAACTCGGCACAGAGCTGCAAGAATCGCTCGAGGCGCGCCGAGGAATGCTCCGGTCCCTGCCCTTCGTAGCCATGCGGCAGGAACAGAGTGATGCCGGATACCCGGCCCCACTTGGCCTCCCCCGAACTGATGAACTGGTCGATGATGACCTGCGCACCGTTGCAGAAATCGCCGAACTGGCCTTCCCAGATGGTCAGGCAACGCGGCTCCGTGGTCGAAAATCCGTACTCGAAACCCATGACGGCTTCTTCGGACAGAACCGAATCGGTTACCGTGAACTTTGGCTGGTTGGTGGCCAGGTGCTGAAGCGGCACGTACCAGCGCCCCGTGGCTTGGTCATGGAGCACGGCGTGGCGATGGAAAAACGTGCCGCGCCCGCTGTCTTGTCCGGTAAGTCGAATGGGATAACCATCCTGCACCAGGCTTGCGTAGGCAAGATTTTCGGCGCAACCCCAATCCAAAGCGAGATCGCCGTTCACCATCTTCTCGCGCGCCTGCATGATGGCGAGCACCCGGGGGTGCAAATTCCAGTCAGTGGGGTAAGTCGTGATGGCCTTGCCCAGGACGCGCAGACGGCCTAAGTCCACGCCGGTTTTCACCGGTTCCCAATCCGCGCCCAAGTACTCGCTCCAATCCACGGTGTAGCGATTGCCGATCAATCCCAAGGCCGCTCGAGCTTGCGGCTTGCCTTCGTCCAGTCCGGCGCGGTACTGCTCCATCATGGCGGGGGCTTCCGCCGCGCTCAAAATCCCCTCCGCAGCCAGCTTGTCCGCGTACAGCTGCCGCACCGTGGGCTTTTTGCGAATGATCTGGTACATGAGCGGCTGCGTCGCAGCCGGTTCGTCGGCTTCATTGTGTCCGTGCCGTCGATAGCAGACCAGATCGATGACCACGTCCTTGTGGAATTTCATCCGGTAGTCGAGCGCAAAGCGTGTGACGAAGCAGACGGCTTCCGGATCGTCGGCATTCACGTGCAGGATCGGCGCTTCGATCATCTTGGCGACATCGGAGCAATACAATGTCGAGCGCGCATCGTGCGGCTCACTGGTGGTGAAGCCGATCTGATTGTTGATGATGATGTGAACGGTGCCGCCGGTGTAGAAGCCCCTCGCCTGCGAGAGCTGCAGGGTCTCCATGATCACGCCCTGCCCGGCAAAAGCCGCGTCGCCGTGAATCTGCACCGGCAGAACTTTATCGCCCACGGAGTCGCCGCGCCGCTCCTGGCGTGCGCGCGCCGATCCTTCCACCACGGCGTTCACAACCTCCAAATGCGAGGGATTGAAGGCGAGCGCCACGTGCACATTCCCGGAGCCGGTCTTCAAGTCGGCGGAAAATCCCTTGTGGTACTTAACGTCGCCGGAGCCGCGCAATTTGGCCAGATCGTACTGGCCCTCGAATTCGCTGAACAAATCCTTCGGCGATTTGCCCAGCAGGTTCACCAGCACATTGAGCCGGCCGCGATGCGCCATGCCGATGATGGTTTCCTCGACGCCGGCCTTGCCGCCGTACTGAACCAGATCGTCCAGCGAAGGCATCAGACTGTCGCCGCCCTCCAGCGAGAAGCGTTTCTGACCGACGTACTTGGTGTGAAGATAACGCTCCAGACCTTCTGCCGCGGTCAATTGCCACAAAATATTCTTCTTTTCCTCGGCGCTGAAGCGATGCTGCATCCTGCCGACCTGAAAGCGGTCTTGCAGCCACAAGCGCTCTTCCGTATCCGACACGTGCGCAAATTCGGCGCCGATGGTGTCGGTGTAGATGAATTTCAGGTCGCGCAGAATATTCCTGAGCGTGGTGCGCTCGGGAATCGCGTCGTTGCGGCTCCCGGTAAAGAATTCCGTACCCAGGTCGTCGTCGGACAGCCCGAAATACCGCAGGTCGAGGACATAGGGCTTGGCCCGTTCCTGCAATCCCAAAGGATCCAGATTGGCGATCAAGTGACCGCGGTTGGCATAAACCTGGATGAGGCGCGACACCGCACCCTGCTTGGCGCTGGCTCCGTCAGAAACTGCGTTTTGGGTCTGCGATGCCGCGGCGAGAGGCGGCTTTTGCGCGCGGTCCAAGATGCGCTGGCGAATGGGACCATGGGCAATCTCAACACCCGTCCCTCGCAAGCTCTTAAAGTAACTGACCCAAGCCGGGTCGAGGCTGTTCGGGTCTCGCAAGAACTGTTCGTAGAGATCTTCAATGAACCCGGCGTTTCCACCGGACAGCGCCGTGGTCGCTAATTGGTCGGCAAGTGATTGGCTCATGAGTGCAGCGGTTTGCGAAAAACCTCAAGTACATCAATATGATAAAGGGGGAGGAATAGCTCTGATCAGCGCCTTAGTTTAGCCGAAGGCGCCACAATATGGAATGTGAAGTCGGTCTTAAGAAATTACAAGACCGGCAGGTCGCTCGCGCCTTTTAGCATCCAGATCTCGTAGCCAATGAGCCAGGCGTAGACTGCGAAGACCGCATACAGCACCAGCTCGACCCGAAGCACGCGCATAAACCGGTAGCGCGACAGAAACACCAGACTGACGATGCCGGTGCCGGTCAGGGCCATTTTGGACGCCGCAAACACCGCGACATTGCGGTAGACGAGCACGGCCATGATGGGATTGACCTCATCGGCCCCATGCAGCAGCAAGAAGGCTGTCAAGAACGCGTCGGTTGCGCTCAATAGCAAGATACCGACTGAGACAGCCAGCAGGTGCGCGGAATACCAATCGATCGGATGAAAACGCAGGTCGTTCAGGCGTCTTGCCGGCCGCCGACGGCGCGGGTTGAAACTGCCGTAGAGAACCGACCAGACGACACGATGCCGCCGATCGCTACGATTGCGGCGGTCAGAACCCCAAGCCGGCGGCCGCGCCGCAGTCCCTTCCCTCATCCTCGCCACTATCCCGGCTTGCGCCCTTAAGGCCAAGCCCAATGAGTCATAATGCGGCTGCGCAGGCGACTATTTTTTTAAGAAGCCGTCACCAACTTGGCCACGAAGTCGCTGACCGGCAGGGCCATCAAGGTCTTTCGATTCGCGAACATCGCGTTGATGGCTTCGCACTGCCTGGCTTGGAAATGCGCGGCAACGCTGCTCTCGAATTTCTTCACCAGCACCGGCATCCCTTCGGCGCGCCGCTTGCGATGTCCGATCGGGAAATCAACCGCCACGCGCCGGCTCGAGGAGCCGTCCTTAAAGAACACCTGCACCGCATTGCCGATGTAGCGCTTCTGCGGATCGTAGTAGTCCTGGGTGAACTCGGGGTTTTCCCTGACCTGCATCGCGGCGCGCAGCGCATCGACGCGCGGATCGGTTGCAACTGCGTCCTCGTAGTCCGAGGCCTCGAGCCTGCCGAACAACAGCGGGATGGCAACCATGTACTGAATGCAATGATCGCGATCCGCGGGATTCGCGAGCGGTCCGGTCTTGTCGATGATGCGTACCCCCGGTTCCTGGGTCTCGATGACCACGCGCTCGATCTGATCGAGTTTCGCCGCAATCTGCGGGTGCAGGGTCATGGCTGCTTCGACGGCAGTCTGCGCATGAAATTCTGCCGGATACGAAATCTTGAAGAGCACATTCTCCATCACATAGCTGGCGAGCGGCTGCGGCAATACAATGGGTTTTCCCTTGAACAGCACGTCTTGGAAGCCCCAGGTTTTCGCGGACAGCGCCGACGGGTAGCCCATCTCGCCCTTGAGCGCAAACAACGCATGGCGCACGGCCCGGCTGGTCGCGTCTCCCGCGGCCCAGCTCTTGCGCGAACCGGTGTTCGGCGCGTGCCGGTAGGTGCGCAGGGCGCCGCCGTCGATCCATGCATTCGATACCGCATTGATGATCTGCTCGCGCGTACCGCCAAGCATGGCGGTCACGACCGCGGTCGAGGCCACCCGCACCAGCAGCACGTGATCCAAGCCCACCCGGTTGAAGCTGTTCTCCAACGCCAGCACGCCCTGTATTTCATGCGCCTTGATCATGCCGGTCAGGACATCCCGCACCAGGATGCGCTTGCCGCCGCGCGACAGGTAATCGGCGACGGCGAGGATGCCGCCGAGATTGTCCGAAGGATGGCCCCATTCCGCCGCCAGCCACGTGTCATTGAAATCCAGCCAGCGAATCATGGCGCCGATGTTAAAGGCCGCGGTGATCGGATCCAGTTCGTAGGCTGTTCCCGGAACTCTTGCGCCATTGGTCAGCGTGGCGCCGGGTACGACCGGTCCCATCAGCTTGGTGCAGGCCGGGTACTTCAGGGCCTGAAAACCGCACGCCAGGGTATCCATCAAACAGAAGCCGGCGGTCTCATAAGCCAGCGGGCTGCCGATCTCAAATTCCCGCGCATAGTCCGCGATTGCCGTGAGAACGTGATCCGGCGCCGGTCGTTCGGCGGACTTGATATCGTGGGACATGGACTTAGGATCTCTCCGCGAGCGGCACAAAGGTTAGATTTTCGGGCCCGGTATAATTGGCGCTCGGCCGGATGATTTTCCCGTCCTCGCGCTGTTCGACGACATGCGCGGCCCAGCCGGAAGTGCGGCTGATGACGAACAGCGGCGTGAACATCGCGGTGGGAACGCCCATCAGGTGATAGGAAACGGCCGAGAACCAATCGAGATTGGGAAACATCTTTTTGATGTCCCACATGACGCTTTCAATCCGCGCGGCCACCTCGAATCCCAGCATGTCGTTCGCCTCGCGCGCCAGCGTGCGCGACACTTCTTTGATCACCTGATTGCGCGGATCCGACACCGTATAGACCGGATGTCCGAAACCGATGATGACCTCCTTGTTCGCCACGCGCTTGGCGATATCCGCTGCGGCAGCGTCCGGTGTCGCATAGCGATTCTGGATTTCGAAGGCGACCTCGTTCGCGCCGCCATGCTTGGGACCGCGCAATGCGCCGATCGCGCCCGTGATGCAGGAATACAGATCGGAGCCGGTGCCCGCGATGACCCTGGCGGTGAAGGTCGATGCATTGAACTCGTGTTCGGCATACAAGTTCAACGAGGTATGCATGGCGCGCACCCAGCTTGCCGAGGGTTTGCGGCCGTGAAGCAAGTGCAGGAAGTGCGCACCGATGGAGTCATCGTCGGTCTGCACGTCGATGCGGCGGCCCTCTTTCGAGAAGTGGTACCAGTAGCACAACATCGAACCCAAGGATGCCAACAGGCGATCCGCCAGATCGCGTGCGGTCCCGCTCAAGTGAGCGTCGGGTTCGGGCACGCAGCAACCCAGGGCGGACACGCCGGTGCGCAACACATCCATGGGATGGCTGGTCGCGGGCAACTGCTCGAGCACCGTGGTGACGGCGGCGGGCAGCACCCGCAGCCCCTTGAGCTTTTTCTTGTACGCCGCAAGCTCCGCGCGGTTCGGCAATTTTTCGTGCACCAGCAAGTAGGCGATTTCCTCGAATTCGCATTGGGTCGCGATGTCGAGAATGTCGTAGCCGCGATAATGCAGGTCGTTGCCGGTTCTGCCGACGGTGCACAGCGCGGTGTTGCCGGCCACGACGCCGGAGAGCGCCACGGATTTCTTCGGTTTGAACGCGCCGGCGGCCTGCGGCGTGGAGTTGCTGCTCACTTTTCCTTTCCTTCAGCGAATAGCTGGTCCAACTTGGCTTCATAGGCGTAGTAATCGAGATACTTGTACAAATCGGCACGCGTTTGCATGCTGCCGAGCACATTCTTTTGCGTGCCGTCGCGGCGAATCGCCTGATAGGTATTGAGCGCAGCGGCGTTCATCGCGCGATAGGCCGAACAGCAGTGCAGCACGATATCGACGCCGACCGTCGCCAATTCATCGCGGGTGTACAGCGGTGTCTGGCCGAACTCGGTGATATTGGCGAGAATCGGCACCTTGACTGCGTCTTTGAAGCGCCGGTACAGGGTGAGTTCCGTGATGGCCTCCGGAAACACCATGTCGGCGCCCGCCTCGACACAGGCGCTCGCACGATCCAACGCCTTCTCCATTCCTTCCACAGCGAGCGCATCGGTGCGCGCCATGATGACGAATTGCGGATCGGTGCGCGCATCGACGGCCGCCTTGATGCGATCCACCATTTCCTGCTTGGAGACGATTTCCTTGCCCGGCCGATGGCCGCAGCGCTTTGACTGCACCTGATCTTCGATATGCATGCCCGCGGCGCCGAACTTGGTGAACGACTTGACCGTGCGCGCAATGTTGAACGCCCCGCCCCACCCGGTATCCGCGTCCACCAGCAACGGCAGCGGACAGGCATCGGTAATGCGGCGAATATCGATGAGCACATCGTCCATGGTGCTGATCCCCAGATCCGGAACCCCTAAGGAATTGGCGGCGACACCGCTGCCGGCGAGATACAGCGCCTTGAATCCACAGGCCGCGGCCATGCGCGCGGTGTAGGCGTTGATGGCGCCGACGACCTGGAGGGGTGTCTCGGCAGCGACGGCGGCTCGCAGGCGCGCGCCGGCGGAATTCTCGGTGGTGGTCATACGCGCCCCGCGACCGGAATGAGCGCGCCGGTCACGGCGCTCGCTTGATCGGAGACCAGGAACGCAATGACCTCCGCTGCCTCGCTCAAACGTACCCAGCGCGTGAAGTCGGCCTGGGGCATATCCGTTCTATTCTTGGGCGTGTCGAGCGTGCTGGGCAGGATGGCATTGACCGTGATGCCCCGGTCTTTCAGTTCGTCGGCCAGCGCTTCGGTCAATTGCGCAACCCCAGCCTTGGATGCGGCGTAAGGGCCCATGCCGGCGGAGGCTTTCTGCGCGCCCATCGCGCCCACATTGACGATGCGCCCGCTCGATGCGCGCAGGAGATAGGGCAATGCGGCCTGGCAAGCAATCACAGCCGTTCGCAGATTTAACTTGTACATGGCGTCCCAACTATCAATTGTGCCTTCGTTGAGTTTTTCAAAGCGAAATCCCCCGGCGATATTGATCAAACCGTCGAGCCGCCCGGAATCCTGGGCGATTCGCTCCATCGTCGCACGCGCCGCCACTTCGAGAGTGAGGTCGATCCCGCCATACTGCCGGGCGCCCGCCGGCGGCTTGCCCTTGCCCGAGGCGGCATGCGCAACCAGTGCCAACTTCGCGCCGTATGCGCTCAAGGTCGATGCCACGGCCTGGCCCAAGGCCCCGTCCGCGCCGGTCACCACCAAAACTTTTCCCGATAAATCCATGGCGCAATAATCCTATTCCTTAAGCCTGCAGCTTGCGGCGAAATTCACCCGGGGAAGCGCCGGTCCATTTCCGGAACGCACGATGAAAGGCGCTGCGCTCGGAGAAACCCAGCTCTACAGCGATATCCATCACGCTGCGGCGCGAATGGCTCAGGTAACTGATGGCCAGATCCCGGCGCAGCTGATCCTTGATCGACTGATAGGACTCGCCTTCTTCGTGCAGGCGGCGGCGCATGGTTGCGGGCGTCATTCTCATTTCTTCCGCCAGTTCCTCGAAATCCGGGACCGTGCCCGGCAGGAATTGGCGCAGCCGACGCCGGACACGGGCGCTGAGGCTACTGCCATTTTTGTATTTCAACAAGATGCTTTCCGGCGCGCTGCGCAGAAACTCCTTGGCCGAGCGTTCGTTTTGCACCACCGGCAGATCCAGGTGGCTTGCCTCGAAGGCCAGCAGCGTGTTCGGGCGGTTGAAACGCAGATCCGCGCAGTACATCAGGCGGTACTCGGCGCTGTGCGCAGGTTCCGCGTAGCTGAATTCGGTGCGCAGGATCGGTATGCGTCTGCCCACCAGCCAGCATGAGACTCCGTAAAGCAGCATCAATAACAGCTCGTGCGCAAAAACCCGTCGCGGTACGCCCGCCGCACGTTCATGCAGAACAATCCTCGCCTCTTCGGTGTCCCGCTCGGCACTGCCGGAGATGTCGTCCAAAATGAGCGCATAGAAGCGCAGGCTGCGATCCAGAGCCTGGCCCAAGGTCTTGCAGCTCAAAACCGAATGGCAAAGCATGGCAAAACTTCCGACTTTCATGCGGCGTGAATCCTGGCCGAAGAATTCATCGTCCAGGGCAGCTGCAATGGCGCGCCACAGCGCGCCGTAATGTTTTGCCGAGACTCGCGCCTGAGGCACCTGCAGCAGACTGGCGGAGAGACCCACCTTTGCCAGCAATTCGTCCGCATTGAGGTTGCGTCCCTGAACGCCTTGCAGCGCGGCCGCGACGAAACAAATCGCGATGGTTCCGGGTTCCGCGGTCGAATTTTGCACGCCAATAGTTTACGCGATACGGCGAACCGGAGGATCAGGTATCGGCTAAACTAAGCCGTCGCCCACGATGGCGCGCTTCAAGACGAAAGGGGCAATCATGACTGGCAAAACTGCGGCGCTGGCGCATTCCGTGCCCACCGTCAAAATGCTGCTCGACGGCAAGTTCATCGAATCGCGCGCCAGCGAATGGCGCGACGTCATCAATCCGGCGACCCAGGAAGTGCTGGCTTCTGTCCCTTTCGCGACCGATGAAGAACTCGACGCCGCGGTCGCCTCAGCCCGAAAGGCCTTCAAGACCTGGAAGAACACGCCGCTGGCCGCGCGTGCGCGAATCATGCTCAAGCTGCAAGCGCTGGTGCGCCAGCACATGAGCCGCATCGCGCAAACATTGAGTGCGGAACAGGGCAAGACGCTGGCCGACGCGGAAGGGGATGTGTTTCGTGGGCTCGAGGTCGTCGAGCATGCCTGTTCCATCGGCAGCCTGCAGCTGGGGGAATTTGCGGAGAACGTCGCCGGCGGAGTCGACACCTACACCCTCAGGCAACCCATTGGGGTATGCGCAGGCATCACGCCATTTAATTTTCCCGCCATGATCCCCCTGTGGATGTTTCCCATGGCCATCGTGTGCGGCAATACTTTCGTGCTCAAACCCTCCGAGCAAGATCCGTTGACGCCGATGTTGTTGGCCGAGCTGGCGCTCGAAGCGGGCGTGCCGCCGGGAGTGTTGAATATCGTCCACGGCGGCAAGCGCGCGGTCGATGCCATCTGTGCCCACCCGGACATCGCCGCCGTCTCGTTCGTGGGATCGACAGCCGTCGGCACCCATGTCTACAGCCTGGCATCCGCGCACGGCAAGCGCGTGCAATGCATGATGGGCGCCAAGAATCACGCCGTCGTCATGCCGGACGCCAACAAGCAGCAGTCGCTGAATTCGCTGATCGGCGCGACCTTTGGCGCGGCGGGGCAGCGCTGTATGGCCACCTCCGTGACCGTGCTGGTGGGCGAGGCGCAAAGGTGGATACCCGACATCGTCGCCAAGGCCCAGGGCCTGAAGGTCAACGCGGGGGTGGAAAAAGACACCGACCTGGGTCCGGTGGTGTCGAAGAGCGCGAAGCATCGCATTCTCGGGCTGGTGGAAGACGGCATCAAGGAAGGTGCCAAGCTCGAATTGGACGGCCGCGGCATCAAGGTGCCCGGCTACGAACAGGGCAACTTTATCGGTCCGACCATTTTCTCGGCGGTGACGCCCGCCATGAAAATCTACACCACTGAAATTTTTGGTCCCGTGATGGTGATCGTCGGCGTGAACACCTTGGATGAGGCGATCGCGCTCATCAACAGCAATCCGTTCGGCAATGGCACCGGCATCTTTACGCAAAGCGGCGCGGTCGCCCGTAAATTTCAAAACGAAATCGATGTGGGCCAGGTGGGAATCAACGTGCCGATCCCCGTCCCGGTGCCGTTCTTCAGTTTCACCGGATCGCGCGGCTCCAAGCTCGGCGATTTGGGTCCGTATGGCAAACAAGTGGTGCAGTTCTACACTCAGACCAAGACCGTCACCTCGAGGTGGTTTGACGACAACGGCCCCGCCGCGGGCGTGAACACCACCATCAGTCTCAAGTGACGGGCGCCTTGATCGGCGCCGACGATGAGCGCCATTGCAAGTCTTAAGCGAAATTCGCAATCACGTGGCGTTCGTCACCTTGAACCGCCCCGGCGCGCTGAATGCGCTGTCGCTCGAGATGATCCTGCGGCTGCGCACGCTGTTTGGCGAAATTTCGGCTGATCCTGAGGTCTATGCCGTCCTGATCAGAGGGGCCGGAGAGAAGGCATTCTGCGCCGGCGGGGATATCCGCGCCCTGTATAAAAGTTTTAAAAATGCAGGCTCCTTGCACAAGGAGTTCTTCGCGGCGGAGTATCCGCTCGATTACCTGCTGTATTCCTACCCCAAGCCCTACGCGGCGTTGCTGGACGGCATCACGTTGGGCGGCGGGATGGGTATCTCCCAAGGCTCGGCCTTGCGCATCGTCGGCGACCGAACGCGCATGGCCATGCCCGAGGTTGCGATCGGTTTCTTTCCCGACGTGGGCGGCAGCTATTTTCTGTCCCGCCTTCCGGGCCAGCTGGGACGCTACCTAGCCCTCACCGGCGTGCACATCAATGCAGCCGACGCGCTCTACGCCCGGCTCGCGGATCTATACCTGCCGCCCATGAGCATCGCATCGATCAGCCACGACCTTGCGGAGCTGCGCTGGGGCGATGAGCATTTCGCGGACCTGCGGCGGCTCTTGGAGGCGCACGCGACGGCGCCCCGATCTGCGCCGGCACTGCCGGCATTGCGCGAATGCATTGATGCGCATTTTTCAAAACCCTCGATCGCCGACATTTTAAGCTCGCTCGACGCCGAATGCCGCAGCGCCTACGCGTCCTGGGCGCACGCAACGGCGAAGCTCATGCGCAGCCGTTCGCCCACCCTGCTAAGCGTCACTTTGAGGCAATTGCAGCGTGGGGCCGGCATGAGCCTGGCCGACTGCTTTCGCATGGAACTTGGCATGGCTGCCTATGCCTTCGAGCAGGGCGACTTTCTCGAAGGCGTTCGCGCGGTGCTCATTGACAAGGACAACAATCCGCGCTGGCATCCCGGTCGCATCGAAGACGTCACGGACGCGATGATCGACGCCTTTTTCAAGGAACGTTGGCAAGCCCCGGAGCATCCGCTCGCGGCGTTGGAATCCCACCCCGCGCAGGAGCTTAGGAGCGCAGCGTCCGCACTGTGAGCGCGCTCAATATCTCGAGGCGCCGCGCATCACTGGCCGCCGACCACTCGGCGATTTCGCTCAAGGTACGCCGGCAGCCGATGCACAGGCCTTGCGCGTTGAGGCGGCAAATGTTGATGCAAGGCGAAGGCACCGGGGCGTCTTTCAGTGATGCGTCGACCATTGCTTCATGACTCGGTGGATGGCATCCAGGCCATCGGTCAACGCTGCCGGACCCGGTTGCAGAATGATGGGTGATTTGATCTCGTGCAGTTCGCCGTCGCGCACCGCCGGCACCGCCTGCCAACCCTCGCGGGCGGCCACGAGATTCGGCCGGAAACGCTTGCCGCACCAGGATCCCAAAATGATGTCAGGCGCGCGGCGGATCACCTCGCCGGCATCGGCCAGAATGCGGTCCTTGCCGAGCGCGCATAGGGCGCGCTCGGGAAAGACATCATCGCCGCCGGCGACGCCGATCAATTCGCTGACCCAGCGAATCCCGGTAATGAGCGGCTCGTCCCATTCCTCGAAATAGACGCGCGGCCGGCGCGGCAACAGCGCCGCCGCCCGCCGCACGCCGTCGATATGCGCCTCGAGCCCGCGTGCGTACGCCTCGGCGCGGTCGGCCGACCCCACCAAAGCGCCAAGGCGGCGCACATAGCCTAGGATGCCGTCGATGGAGCGATGATTGCTGATCCAAACCTCGATGCCGCTCTTGATCAGCGCCTGCGCGATGTCGGCTTGAATATCGGAGAAGCCGATGACGAAGTCCGGTTGCAAGTCGAGAATTCGATCGAGCTTGGCACTGATGAAGGCCGAGACCCGCGGTTTCTCGCGCCGGGCCCGCGGCGGACGCACGGTAAATCCGGAGATGCCGACGATGCGATCTTCCAGCCCGAGCGCGTACAGAACTTCCGTGGGCTCTTCGGTCAAACAGACGATACGGCGCGGGTAACGACCGTCCATTTGGCTTTAAAGGGCGCCCTCGGCCAGTGCGCCAACCGCTCCGTAAACGATGCTATGCGCCATTCCCGCAGACTGTGACAGGACATAGTCCGCATAGAAGCGCGCGGTCAAGATTTTCGCCTCATAAAAAGCGGCATCGCCGCCGTTCGCCTCCGCCAACCGCCGCTGCGCGATCGCTGCCGATCGCAGCAGCTGCCAGCCGCCGGCCACGATCCCGAATAATTTCAGCACCGGCACCGCGGCCACGGAAACTGCGCGGATATCGGTGCCGTAATTCTCCACCACATACGCAATCGCCCGTTCCAGCGCATCCAGCGCCGCGGAAAACGCCGGCGCGAGCCCCGACAATTTCGGGTCGGCGCTCAAGTCGCCGGCCAGCGTCCGCATTTCCGCCACCAGGGTTTGGGCGGCCTGGCCGCCGTCGCGGGCCAGTTTGCGGCCGATCAGATCGTTGGCCTGGATGGCCGTCGTGCCCTCATAGATCGGCGTGATGCGCGCATCGCGCAGATACTGCGCGGCGCCCGTCTCCTCGACGAATCCGACGCCGCCATGCACCTGAATGCCCAACGAGGCGATCTCGACCGAATTTTCCGTGCACCAACCCTTGATGACGGGAATCATGAGATCGGCACGGGCTTGGTGGCGCTCCCGCTGCGCGGCGTCGGGATGCAGACGCGCAGCATCCAGCGAGACGGCGACCACGCCGGCGAGCGCGCGCATCGCCTCGGTCTGGGATTTCATCAGCATCAGCATGCGCCGCACGTCCGGATGTCGGACGATTGCCACGCGCGGACCGCTGCGGATTCCGGCCTCGGTGCCCTGGATCCGCTCGCGCGCATAGGCGAGCGCGGTCTGGCAGGCGCGCTCCGACAGTCCCACACCCTCTATGCCCACCGAGTAGCGCGCGGCGTTCATCATGATGAACATGTATTCCAGACCGCGATTTTCCTCGCCGATGAGTTCTCCGATGGCGCCGCCGTTCTGCCCGAACGCCAGCACGCAGGTCGGACTCGCGTGAATGCCGAGCTTGCGCTCGACCGACAAGCAGTGCACGTCGTTGCGCGCTCCCAGCGAGCCGTCGGCGTTGACCAGAAATTTCGGCACCAGGAACAGCGACGTGCCTTTGACGCCGTCCGGCGCGCCCGCGACGCGCGCCAGCACCATGTGGATGATATTTCCGGTGAGATCGTGCTCGCCGTAGGTGATGAAAATCTTCTGGCCGGTCACGAGGTAACGGCCGTCGCCCGTGGGCACCGCCCGGGTGCGCACGGCCGACAGGTCGGAACCCGCCTGCGGTTCGGTCAGGTTCATGGTTCCGGTCCACTCGCCGCTGACCATCTTCGGCAGGTAAAGGCCGCGTTGCGCCTCCGTGCCGCGCAGTTCGAGCGCATCAATCGCGCCACGCGTCAGCATCGGGCAGAGCGCAAAGGCCACGTTGGCGCCGTTCCACATCTCTTCGATGAGCGCCGAGAGCGCGCGCGGCAAATTTTGTCCGCCGAAATCCGCAGGGCATGACAGCGCGTTCCAGCCGTCCGCGGCGAAGCGCGCGTAGGCTTGTTTCCAGCCGCCGGCGGTGAGCACCTGGCCATCCTGCCAGCGCACCCCTTCGAGATCGCCGCTGCGGTTCAACGGCGAGAGCACCGCGGCGGCGAATTTCGCGGCCTCGTCCAGCACCGCATCCGCCACATCGGGCGTCATCTCCGCGAAGCCCGGCAGCCCGGCCAGCAGATCCACATCCACCAACTCACGCAGCACGAACTTCATGTCGGCGATCGGCGCCTGGTATTCGGGCATACGATGCTACATGTTGCGGCGGTAGCGGCCGCCGACGTCGTACAGTGTGTGTGTGATCTGCCCCAGGGAGCAGTGGCGCACCGCATCCATCAGCACATCGAACGTGTTGCTGTTTTCAATCACAGCACGGCGCAGCCGCTCGAGCAACAACGGGCCCGAAGCGGCATGGCGCGCATGAAAGTCCTCGAGGCGTTTGAGCTGCGACTGCTTCTCCGCGTCGGTCGAGCGCGCCAGTTCGATCGCCTTCGGCGCGGCCTCGCTGTGCGGATTGCGGAATGTGTTGACGCCGATGATGGGATAGGAGCCATCGTGCTTCTGCCGTTCGTAGAACAGCGACTCCTCCTGAATTTTGCCGCGCTGGTAGCCCGTTTCCATCGCGCCGAGCACGCCGCCACGATCGGAAATGGCATCGAACTCCTTGAGCACGGCCTCCTCGACCAGGTCGGTCAGCTCATCAATGATGAAACTGCCCTGGTTCGGGTTCTCGTTCTTGGCCAGGCCCCATTCGCGGTTGATGATGAGCTGAATCGCCATGGCGCGGCGCACGCTCTCCTCCGTCGGAGTCGTGATCGCCTCGTCATAGGCATTGGTGTGCAGGCTATTGCAGTTGTCATAGATGGCGCACAAGGCCTGCAGCGTCGTGCGGATGTCGTTGAACGCCATCTCCTGCGCATGCAGCGAACGCCCGGAAGTCTGCACATGATACTTGAGCTTCTGGCTGCGCTCGTTCGCGCCGTATTTGTTCTTCATCGCCACCGCCCAAATGCGGCGTGCGACGCGGCCGATCACGGAATATTCCGGATCCATGCCGTTGGAGAAGAAGAACGACAGGTTGGGCGCGAAGTCATCGATGTGCATGCCGCGCGCCAGATATGATTCGACGAAGGTGAAGCCGTTGGCCAGCGTGAAAGCCAGCTGCGAAATCGGATTCGCGCCGGCTTCGGCAATGTGGTAGCCGGAAATCGACACGGAGTAGAAATTCTGCACGTGGTGGTGCACGAAATATTCCTGCATGTCGCCCATCATCTTGAGCGCAAACTCGGTTGAGAAAATGCAGGTGTTCTGTCCCTGGTCTTCCTTCAGGATGTCGGCCTGCACCGTGCCGCGCACCGTGGACAGCGTCCATGCCTTGATCTTTTGTTGTTCATCCGCGGTCGGCTCACGGCCATTCTCGCGTTGAAACTTGTCCAATTGCTGGTCGATGGCCGTGTTCATGAACATGGCCAGAATCATCGGCGCCGGCCCGTTGATGGTCATCGACACGGAAGTGGTCGGTGAACACAGGTCGAAGCCCGAGTACAGCACCTTCATGTCGTCGAGCGTCGCGATCGACACGCCGGAATTGCCGACCTTGCCGTAGATATCGGGCCGCAAATCCGGATCCCAGCCGTACAGCGTGACCGAATCAAAGGCCGTGGATAACCGATGCGCGGGCATGCCTTCGGAGACGCGCTTGAAGCGCTGATTGGTGCGGAAGGCATCGCCCTCGCCGGCGAACATGCGGGTCGGATCCTCGCCCTCGCGCTTGAACGCGAAGACGCCGGCGGTGTAGGGGAAGGAGCCCGGAACATTTTCCTTCAACAGAAAACGCAGTATCTCGCCGTCATCCTCATAGCGCGGCAGCGACACCTTGCGGATCATGGTGCCCGACAGCGATTCAGACGTGAGCCTGGTGCGAATCTCCTTGTCGCGGATCTTCACCACGTACTCCGGTTGAGCGTATAACTCCTGCGTCTTCGGCCATTGCTCCAGCAGCTTGGCGGAGACCGGAGTCAGCTCGGCATCCTTGGCCGCGATCAACTCGTCGAAACCCGCCGTCGCGCGCCCGGACGCCGCAAACAATGCCTGCGAAACCTTGAGCGACTGGCGTTCGCGCGCAATTCGCGACTGCCGCGCAAGGGATTGGTGAAATTCGCGCAAGGCCGCGGAGATTTCCGCCAGGTAGCGCACCCGCTCCGGCGGCACGATCGCGCGCCCGCGCGAGGAAGCCTTCACCGCAACCGGCGGCAGCTCGCCGGCGAGAAGCTTGAGGCCCTTGTCCTGCAGGCGCGGCATGATGGCCTGATAGAGCGCGGTCACGCCGTCGTCATTGAATCGCGAGGCCATGGTGCCGTAAACCGGCATCGATTCGGTGGGTTGCGTGAACAATTGACGGTTGCGCTGGTATTGCTTGCGCACATCGCGCAGCGCGTCCTCGGAACCCTTGCGATCGAACTTGTTGATGGCGACAAAGTCGGCGAAATCGAGCATGTCGATTTTCTCCAGCTGCGATGCCGCGCCGAACTCCGGGGTCATGACATAGAGCGATGTGTCGACCAGGGGAACGATGGCGGACTCGCCCTGGCCGATGCCTGAGGTTTCCACCACGATCAGATCGAAGCCGCTGACCTTGCAAACCGCCAGCACCTCGGGCAACGCCGCCGAGATCTCCGTGCCCGTATCGCGCGTCGCGAGCGAGCGCATGAAGATCTGCTCGGAGTCGATGGCATTCATGCGAATCCGATCGCCCAGCAGCGCGCCGCCGGTGCGCTTGCGCGACGGATCGATCGAGATGATCGCGATCCGCAGGCGATCGTTCTGATCGAGTCGCAGGCGCAGAATGAGTTCATCGGTCAACGAGGACTTGCCCGCGCCGCCGGTGCCGGTAATGCCGAGCACCGGAATTTTAATGCCGGCGGCAGCCTGCAGCAGCGCCTGGCGGATCCGCATGGGATAGGTTCGATTTTCAACCGCGGTGATGACGTGCGCCAGCCGCCGGCGATTGCCCGTGCGCAGCGCCTCCAGGGCGTCCTCCGGCGCAGGCGCCAGGGCGCTCAAGTCGTAATCGCTGGTACGGATGACATCGTCGATCATGCCCTGCAGTCCGAGCTTGGCGCCGTCCTCGGGCGAATACAGTCGAGTCACGCCGTAGGCCATGAGTTCGCGGATCTCCGCCGGCACGATCACGCCGCCGCCGCCGCCGAACACCTTGATGTTGTCGCCGCCCTTCTCGCGCAGCAAATCCATCATGTATTTGAAGAACTCGACGTGCCCGCCTTGGTATGAGGTGATCGCCACGCCCTGCACGTCTTCCTGCAGCGCGGCATTGACGATTTCCTGCACTGAGCGGTTGTGGCCCAGATGAATGACTTCGGCCCCGGAAGCCTGCATCACACGGCGCATGATGTTGACCGAGGCATCGTGGCCATCGAACAGCGAGGTTGCCGTCACGAAGCGGACTTTGTTCGTGGGCTGGTAGGGAACGGGCTTGGCGGCGATGGATACGGCGCTCATAGAATCACTCCATTTTAGAGGACCAAGGCCCTGAAACAAATGCCCAAATCCCGCGCCGCCGGTGAGCGAATTTGCAACATCGGGAGGCTAATCGGCGCCCCAGTTGGGGGAACGCTTCTCGATGAACGCCGCCACTCCTTCCTGGGCGATCGCATCGATCATGTTGCAGGCCATGGCTTCCCCGGCGAGGCGGTAGGCGGTTCCCGTGTCCACTTGCAGCTGCCGGTAGAACAAGGCCTTGCCGGCCGCCATGACTGTCGGCGGCTTGGCGGCAATCGCACCGGCCAGCAGAGAAATCTCCTGATCGAGGCGTTCGGCCGGCACGCAGCGATTGACCAGCCCGCGTTCGCGGGCGGTCGCGCCATCAATGAACTCCCCCGTCGCCAGCATTTCGAAAGCCGCCTTGCGCCCAACGTTGCGCGACAGCGCAACCGAAGGAGTGGCGCAGAACAGTCCCACGTTGATCCCCGAAACCGCAAAACGCGCATTGCTGGCCGCGACGGCGAGGTCGCACGTGGCCACCAGCTGGCAGCCTGCCGCGGTCGCGGTTCCGTGCACCCGCGCAATAACCGGCTGCGGTAGGGACTGGATCCGCATCATCAAGCGGCTGCAATCGCCGAACAGCCGCCGGTAGTACTCCAAGTCCGGGCGGGCCTTCATCTGCTTCAAATCGTGGCCCGCGCAGAAAGCCTTGCCGGCACCGCCCAACACCACGACGCGCACGGAGGCATCAATGCTGAGCGAATCCAGTGATCGCTCCAGCGCCGCCAGCATCTCCTCGGACAAGGCGTTGTATTGCGCCGGACGATTCAGCGTGAGGAACGCAACGGCGCCTTCGCGTCGTTCCAAAACCAGTGGCGCAATGTCGCTCTCAACGCTCAAGCTCACCATGGCCTCCTAAGAAGTGCATTCGGCACAACAGTATGCTCTCACCGACGCATCGCTCGAGGCAATGATCTATGATCCTTGAGGCAGCGGCACAGGAGCCGCCAGAAGCGTTAGGAGTTTTTGCATGCAATTGAAGGAAGTGAATGCCATTGTCACCGGCGGCGCCTCGGGCTTGGGGCTTGGCGTCGCGACTCGAATCGTGCACGCCGGCGGAAAGGCGGCAATTTTCGACCTGAGCGTTCCGCAAGGCAGCGCTGCCGCGGCCGAACTGGGCGATCGCGCGGCTTTTTTTGGGGTCGATGTGAGCGATGAAGCGGCGGTCGATGGCGCAGTGAAACAAGCGCAGGCCAAGATGGGGAGCATCAACGCCGCCATCAATTGCGCCGGGATTGCGACGCCGGGGCGACTCGTCGGGCGCCAGGGCCCGATGGCGGGAAGTTCCTTTCGCCGCATGATCGAAATCAATTTGCTCGGCACCGTGTTGGTTGCCAAAGCGGCGGCCGTGGCCATGCAATCCAATTCGCCCAATGCACAGGGCGAGCGCGGCGTCATTGTCATGACGGCATCGGTGGCCGCATTTGACGGTCAGATCGGTCAAATCGCCTATTCTGCCTCCAAAGGCGGAATCGTCGGCATGACGCTGCCGATGGCGCGCGAGTTGGCCTCGAGCGGCATTCGCGTCATGACGGTGGCGCCCGGCCTGTTCGCGACACCCATGATGAAGGGACTGCCGCAAGAGGCCCAGGACTCCCTCGGCAAGCAGACGCCCTTCCCGCCGCGGCTCGGCCTGCCGGATGAATTCGCGGCGCTGGTCGTGCAGATACTCGAGAATGTCATGCTGAACGGTGAAACCATCCGTCTCGATGGCGCGGTCAGGATGCAGCCCCGCTAAATAGACCTTGAAGCTCGCAAAGCATCAAAAAAGCTTGCTCAGTGGTTTGGCGGCGACCCTGCTGCTCGGCGGTTGCGCCGCCGAGAAGCCGGAACCCACGCCTGTCTTGAAAACTGCGGATGCCAAGGCGCTGATCGCGCAGGCGCTGCCCCGTAATGCATCCGACCGGGCCGGATGGACCGACGATATTTACAGCGCCTTCACGGTATTGACGGTCGCGCCGAACCGCGAAAACATTTGCGCCGTCGTCGCGGTCATAGAACAGGAGTCGGGATTTCGCGTCGATCCGGTCGTGCCGGGTCTTGGCGTGATCGCCAGGAAAGAAATCGACAGCCGCGCGGCACGCGCCCACGTGCCGTTGGTGCTCGTCAACAGCGTGCTGCAGCTCAAGTCATCCGATGGCCGCACTTACGGTGCGCGAATCGATGCCGCCAGAACGGAAAAAGACCTGAGCGACGCCTATGAAGACTTCATTGCGGCGGTGCCCCTGGGCCAGACGTTGTTCGCGGATCGCAATCCCATTCGCACCCGGGGCCCGATGCAGGTCAACGTAGCCTTCGCCGAGCAGTTCTCCTCCGCCGCACCCTATCCGTATCCCGTGCGCACGAGCATTGCGGATGAACTGTTTACGCGCCGCGGCAGTGTGTATTTCGGCGTCGCGCATCTTCTGGACTATCGGGCGCCGTATGATGAATTCTTGTACCGTTTCGCGGACTTCAACGCGGGACAATACGCCAGCCGTAACGCCGCGTTTCAACATGCGCTCAGCGTTGCCTCGGGAATCCCACTGGTGGCTGATGGAGCGCTGTTGCCCCACGACGGTGATGCGGGCAGCCCGGGCGCCACCGAACTGGCGCTGCGCACACTGGCCGCGCGCTTGAAGATGAGCAACGGCGCAATTCACGGCGCCTTGCTCGAGGGGAAAACCAAGGGTTTTGATGCAACTCCGTTGTATCAGAGGGTATTCGCCATGGCCGAACAGCGCTCGGGACTGATGCAGCCTCGCGCTCTGGTGCCGCGCATCAAGCTGGCCGGGCCGAAGATCAAGCGCAGCTTGACCACCGATTGGTACGCCCATCGCGTCGACGATCGATTCAAGCGCTGTTTGGCTGCCCGCGCGCTCTGACCGCGACGCCGGGGAAATTACCGGCCTTGCTCAGCATGCCGGGCAGCTCGCGCCCCATGTTGGCGGACAGCCATCCCGCTGACTCGATCACGCGATCAAGATCGAGCCCGGTGTGGTACCCGGATCGCTCCAGCATATAAACCACATCCTCAGTGGGCACGTTGCCGGTCGCGCGTGGCGCGAAGGGACAGCCGCCCAGGCCGCCCAGGGAAGCATCCACCGTTTTCGCGCCGGCCGTCACCGCCGCCCAGACATTCGCCAAACCGGTGTTTCGCGTATTGTGAAAATGCACGCGTGCCGGCAGAGGCGCAATCGCCGCCCGGACGCTCGTCACCAGATTCGCGACATCGCGCGGACTGGCGACGCCGATGGTGTCCGCAATCGCCACCTCGACCGGACCCCGCCGCAGCGGCAACCTTGGCCATGGCGACAACGCGCTGGGGATCGACTTCACCGTCGAACGGACATCCAAAGGCGGTGGAGATGGTGATCTGCGCGCGCCGCCCCGCTTGGCGCGCCAGGCGCACAACCTCGCAGCACATCGCCAACGATTCGTCCGAAGTTTGACCCTGATTGCGCAGCGCGAATCCATCGGAGGCCGCGCATACCGCACCGAGCTCATCAAGTCCTGCCTCAATCGCGCGCAGCGCACCGCGCTTGTTGAGCACCAATCCGATGTAGATCACGTCATCGCGACGAGTGAGTCCGGCGGACACCGCTTCGGCATCCGCCATTTGCGGCACCAGCTTGGGGTTGACGAAACTGGCGGCTTCGATTCGACGCACGCCGGCATCGATGGCGCGCCTGATCAGCTCCAGCTTCTGCGCTGTGTTGAACAGCACCGCTTCGTTTTGCAGTCCGTCGCGCGGACCCACTTCTACAATTTCAATCTCGGACATCTCGGGCCCTTATCGGATACTCACTTAAGCTAGAAATCACTTTAAGCTAGCGTTCTTGTCTAGCGATATTATTAATAAATAAATTATTAATATCAAATAGTTACGAACTTAATATAATCTTGTTTATTGGTCGCGTCGGCCGTACCCTCCGCCGCCCGGCGTGCACACCACCATGACATCGTCGACACCGACCTCAGCCTGGCCACTATGCGCCAGTTTTTCGCAGCCGCCGTCGGCGCGTTCAATATAATTCTCGCCCACCGCGCCGGCCTCCCCGCCTGCCATACCGAATGCTCCCACCTTGCGGCCATTGCTCAAGATCGATGCCGTCATGGGTTCCAGGAAGCGAATTCGCCGTACGCCGCCATCGCCGCCCTGCCAGCGGCCTCGGCCGCCTGACCGGGCGCGAATCTCGTATGAATCGAGCCGTACCGGAAATCTGAATTCCAACACCTCCGGATCGGTCAGGCGGGAATTGGTCATATGCGTTTGGACCACGCTGGTGCCGTTAAATTCCGGTCCGGCGCCGGAACCGCCGGCAATGGTCTCGTAGTACTGATACCGGCCATTGCCGAAGGTGAAATTGCTCATGGTGCAACAGCCGGCTGCCATGACGCCGAGCGCGCCATACAAGGCGTTGGTAACGCACATGCTGGTCTCGACGTTTCCGGCCACGACCGCCGCCGGCGAAAGAGGATTCAGCATGCATGCGTCCGGCAGCACAATTCGCAGCGGCTTCAGGCAGCCCGCGTTCAACGGAATGTCATCATTGACCAGAGTGCGAAATACATAGAGAACTGCCGCGGTTGTCACGGCGCGCGGCGCGTTGAAATTGTCATGCAGCTGGGCGCTGGTCCCGGTGAAATCGATGCAGGCGCTGCGCGCCGCGGCATCGACGCGTACGGCGACTTGAATATGCGCGCCGTTGTCGAGCGGCAGCGTGAACTCGCCGTCCTTGAGCGATGTGATCACGCGGCGTACGGATTCTTCGGCGTTATCCTGGACGTGCTGCATGTACGCGCGCACCGTGCCGGCGCCATACTGCGCGACCAACGCCTTGAGCTCAGCACTGCCCTTGGCATTGGCGGCGATTTGCGCGCGCAGATCGGCCAGATTTTGCGCCGGGTTGCGTGACGGGTAGGCACCGCTGCGGAGCAGCTCGTGCATGGCCGCTTCGCGCAAGGATCCGTCCGCGACGAGCTTGAAGTTGTCGATCAGCACGCCCTCCTCGTCAATGCACGCCGAGAATGGCGGCATCGAGCCGGGCGTGATGCCGCCGATATCCGCATGATGACCGCGCGACGCCACGAAAAACCCGGGCCCAGGATCCGCGGCTTCGAGATAGACCGGCGTCACGACCGTGATGTCGGGCAGATGCGTACCGCCGTGGTAAGGATCGTTCAGTACATAGACATCGCCGCTGCGCATCTGCGGATTGCGGTCGATGACGGTGCGAATCGACTCGCTCATCGAACCCAGATGCACCGGCATGTGCGGCGCGTTGGCGATCAACGCTCCTTGGGCATCGAACAGCGCACAGCTGAAATCCAGGCGTTCCTTGATGTTGACCGAATAGGCGGTGTTCTGCAGTCGCAACCCCATCTGTTCGGCGATGTTCATGAAAATGTTGTTGAACAGCTCCAGCACGATCGGATCGGCATGGGTACCCAGAGCCTGCTCGCCCCGCCGCCGTTCGACGCGGCGCAGCTCGATGCAGGCGCCGGCAACAACCTGGGCCTGCCAGCCTGGCTCGACCACGGTCGTTGCATTGCTGTCCGCGAGGATGGCAGGACCGTCGATCCGCGCTCCCGGGCGCAATTCATGCGCCTGATAGAGGCGCGCTTGGCGCCAGCCGGCGGGCAGCGCATCGGCCAAACAGTACATGGAGATCTCGGCGCTGGCCGCAGGCTCGTAGGGCACGCTCTCATGGGGATTCCGCCCGGCCGGCGCCTGCGGGCCGGGCGCTTGCGCACCCGGCGCGATGCATTCCACCGACACCGCTTCGAGCACGAGCGCCTGCCCCGGCATCACGAACTCAAACCGACGCCGATAGCTGCGCTCAAATTCGTCGCGTACCGAAACGAGGTCCTGCGGCTGCGGCGTTGTCGGGAGCGCGCAGGGCAACGCCGTATCGGTGCCCTGGTAGCGCACATGAACCTGCGCGACGCGCTTAAGCGCGTCGCCGGCCAACCCCTGGGCGCGAAGCTCCGCGGCGGCTTCATCCAGCAAGCGCGCGGCCAGCGCCGCGGCCGCGCTCAAGCCCTCCGGATTCAATTCGCGCTCGAGTGCCGCTTCGCGCATCGCGATCTGATCGGCCAGCCCCATTCCGTAGGCCGACAAGACGCCGGCGAAAGGATGAATAAAAATCCGCGACATACCCAATAAATCCGCGACCAGTGCGGCATGCTGACCGCCCGCACCGCCGAAGCACTGCAGGGTATAGGCAGCGACATCATGCCCGCGCATCACGGAGATTCGTTTCACCGCATTGGCCATGGCGCCGACCGCAATTCGCAGTGCTCCGCCGGCGACTTCCTCCGGCGCCACGGGCCGCCCGGTGGCCCCGGCGATGCGATGCGCCAACTGGTCGAATCGTTGCGCGACCACCTCTTGATCCAATGTTTGGTTTGCCGCGGGCCCGAACACGCGCGGAAAGAAGCGCGGCTGAATGCGCCCCAGCAAGACATTGGCGTCGGTGACGGTCAGCGGACCGCCGCGTCGATAGCTGGCCGGACCGGGATTGGCGCCGGCCGATTCAGGACCGACACGCAATCGTGCGCCATCAAATCGAATGATGGAGCCGCCGCCTGCGGCAATGCTGTGAATGCTCATCATCGGCGCGCGCATGCGCACCCCGCCCACCTCGGTATCGAACGCCCGCTCGAACTCGCCGGCGAAGTGGCTCACATCGGTGGAGGTTCCGCCCATGTCGAAGCCGATGAGCTTGCTGTGCCCGCGCGCCTGCGCTGTACGCACCATGCCGACAATGCCGCCGGCCGGGCCCGACAAAATGGCATCCTTGCCGTGAAATCGTTGGGACTGCGCCAGCCCGCCGGAGCTCTGCATGAAAAAAATCGGCACGCCCGGCATGAGATCCGCCAGCTTGTCGCAATAGCGGCGCAAAATCGGCGTCAGATACGCGTCCACCACGGTGGTATCGCCGCGAGGCACCAGCTTCATCAGGGGACTGACCCGATGCGACACCGATATCTGCGTAAACCCCACCTCGCCGGCAATGCTCGCCGCTGCGACTTCATGATGGACATAGCGGTAGCCGTGCAGAAACACGATGGCGCAGGAGCGTAAGCCGGCTGCGAAGGCGCTTTGCAACTGCGCCTTGAGCGCGGGCCCGTCCAAGCCCAGAACCGTTTCGCCATGGGCGCCGACGCGCTCGACCGCTTCGATCACCCTTTCATACAGCATTTCCGGAAGCACGATGTGGCGGTCGAACAAGCGCGGCCGCGCCTGAGTGGCGATCCTGAGGGCATCACGGAATCCGCGCGTGATCACCAACACCGTCCTCTCACCCTTGCGTTCCAGGAGCGCGTTGGTGGCAACCGTCGTGCCCATTTTCACGCAGGCGACCTGCTGCGGCGTGATCATTTGCGCGGGCGCCAGCCCGAGCAGCCGATGCATGCCTTCGACCGCCGCATCCTCGTACTGTGCGGCATTTTCCGACAGCAGTTTGAGAGTATGCAGCGAATTGTCCGGCGCGCGGCCGATGACATCCGTGAACGTGCCGCCCCGATCGATCCAGAACTCCCAGCGGCTCATGATTCGACGGCGCTTTCCGTGAGCACGCGGCCGCGAGTCTCAGGGATCGCCAATGCCGACACGATGACCAGCGCGTAAGCGGCGACCGTGAATCCGGCAATGGCATCGCCGAGCGGAAAGCGGGTGCTCAGCAGACCGATTATCGAAGGACAGATTCCGCCGATGCCGCGTCCGAGACCATAAGTGAAACCCTGCCCCGAGCCGCGCACGGCGCTGGGGTAGAGCTCCGCCAGGCAGGCTCCCATGCCGGAAAATATTCCCAGGATGAAGAAGCCCAGGGGAAAACCGATCAGAAACATTCCGCCGGCAACCGGCAGGCGCGTGTACAACAAGATCAAAACCATTGCACCGGCGGCGAATAGAATAAAGTTGCGGCGGCGGCCAATGACATCCGTCAGCCAGGCGCTCACCAAATATCCCGCCAGCGATCCGCTGATCAACATCAGCAGATAGCCGGTGCTCGCGCTCACCGAGAGATGACGCTCGTTCGCCAGGAAAGTCGGCAGCCAGGTCGTGATCGAATAATAGGCGCCCATCATTCCGGTCGACAACAGCGTGGCAAGTATCGTGGTGCGCAACAGCGGTGGGCGGAAAATATCCAGGAAGACACCGCGGCGCGGGCGCGACGCGTTGCTGCGAGTGCGCTGCGCGCGCATCTGCAGAAATAGCGCCGGCTCCGGCACATTGCGGCGGATATAAACGACCAGTAGTCCCGGCAAGATGCCGAGCCAGAACAAAATCTTCCACGCCATTGCCGGCGGTGCGACGGCGCTCACCACCCAGAACGCCACGGCGGCCGCGGCCCAGCCTACCGACCAGCTGCTTTGCACCAGGCCCGTGGCCTTGCCGCGATGTCGCGCATCGACGATTTCCGCCACCAACACCGAGCCCACCGACCATTCGCCGCCAAATCCCAATCCCTGCAGCGCGCGGGTTACGAAGAGTTCGCCAAAGTTATGTGTAAAGCCGCTCAAAAAGGTGAAGATCGCAAACCACAGAACCGTAAGCTGCAATATGCGCGCGCGCCCGAAGCGGTCGGCGAGCACCCCGGCAGCCCAGCCGCCGATCGAGGAAGTAATCAGTGCACCGCTGGCGATGTAGCCGGCTTCCGCCTTGCTCATGCTCCAGAGCGTGAGCAGCGTGGGAATGATGAAGCTGTAGATCATGAGATCAAAGCCATCCAACCCATAACCGGCATAAGTTGCCAGCAGCGCGCGCCGTTCACTTGCAGAGGTCGATTGCAGCCACATGCCTTTAATCTCCGTGCGCGCTAGCCGCGGGTGTGCAATCGCAGGCTGTTCCAGCTGGCATCGGCCAACCAGCCTCCGTCCACCGGCAGACTGATGCCGTTGATGAATCCGCTTCGACCCGCGTCGAGCAGAAAAGCGATCGCTTCGGCCACATCCGCGGGTGCCGCGAACCGGGCCAGCGGCACGCGCTCGACGATATCCGCATCGCTGTAGGCGCCTGAGCCCTGGTCCGCCGTGTCCATCTCAGTCTTGACCCATCCCGGACATACGGCATTGACGCGCACGCCGCGTCCGCCCCACTCGGCGGCGAGGGTCTTGGTCAGGCCGACGAGCCCATGCTTGGATGCATTGTAGGCGCTGCGATGGCTGACCGCCGCCAGGCCCGCGATGGACGCCACATTGACAATGCTGCCGCTGCCCCGCTTCAGCATCTGGGCGCCCAAATATCGGCACAAAAGAAAAGGCGCAAACAAATTAACCGCCATGACACGCTGCCATTGCGCGGCGCTCGTCTCCTCGGCGGGCACGATGAGGCTGATGCCGGCATTGTTCACCAATCCGTCGAGTGCCCCGTACTCAACTTCGATCTGCTGTGCCAGCTGCAGGACAAAGGCTTCTGAGCAGAGATCGCCGGATATTCCCTGCGCCTCTGAGCCCGCCTCCCGCAATCGCACCACCTGTGCCTCGACGGACTGAATGTCGACCAGGATTACGCGGTAAGCGCGTTGCGACAGCAGCGTGGCGACGCTCAATCCGAGACCTTGCGCCGCACCGGTGACCAGCACGGTCTGGGTGGCAGCCGTCATGCCTCTGCTGCTTTAGGGTGCATATCAAGACAGATCTGCACGGCGTGGCCCAAGGAACCGGCGGACTTATCGGCGCCGCGCAGCGTGGGCGCCGCCCCCACCTCGTCCTCCTGCAGCAGCATGCCGGGGAGGAACACGGCCACGATGCAGGCGTTGGGAAATTCTTCGCGCAGCCTTTTTACAGTTCCCTCGCCGCGGATGCGTTCTTCGCTTGGGAAGGCGCTCACCACGTAGACGATGGACACGGCATCCGCTGCATTCGGCGGCGGCGCGGCTTCCAAATCCTCGATCGACATATGGCGGGCGTCGATTTTCTGTTCGCGCAAGATGCGCACCAACAGTTCGGTGGCCAGATCATCCGCCATCGAGCCCATGCTCACGCAGACGATGACGGAACCCGCCGGCACGGCCAAAGGTCCCTGCCAGCGCCCGCTGACTTGTTCACGCTGCTGGCGAAGCAGCCGGCCGGCGGTGGACTTGTCGAGCACCGAGGATCGTAAGCGGCGCCGCGACAACCTGCGCTGATCCCCGCCGATGGCGGCAATCACCGCCACCAGTGCTCCGCGGACTCGCATTTGCTGTTCTTTGCTGATGGCACCCGACATCAGATCCAGCCGCGCCAGATGCAGCGCCGGCAGCAGCACCATGTCGCAGTAGTTGGCGAAGGTGTTCCGCTTGAGAAACGCGCGCGCGCTTGCGATGAGCTCATCCGAATCGGCCGACAGAGCGCGTTGATAAAAACGCTGCGGCATGGTCAGCGCCTCGGTATCGCCGAGGAGAATGTCGAGCAAGCTCAAGGCCTTGATATGACGCCCCGCAACCAACAGACACAGCGTCAGCGGCGTCGATACGATCAAACCGATCGGGCCCCACAGCCAGCTCCAAAATATCGCCGCGATCACCACCGACAACGGCGACAACCCGGTGGTGTGCCCGTAAAGTTGCGGTTCGACCAGCTGCGCGGCGATCAACTCAACGATGACGAACAGCCCTAACGTTGCAATCGCCATGCTCCAGCCGGCATCGACGGCGGCGGCAAGCAGCGCAGAGCAGAGTGCCGCAATCCAAACCCCCACGTAGGGAACAAAACGCAGCAGCGTGGTCAGCGCCGCCCACACCATCGGATGCGGCAAGCCAATGAAGCTCAGACCCACCCAAATCAGCACGCCCACGCCGAAATTCACCGCGAACTGCGAGACAAAGAAGCGCGAGAGCCGCTCGCCGGCGTCGTTGATCACGAGCGTGGTCAGGCGAATATCCGTGCCGCCGGCGATTCGGATGAAACGATCACGAAGCGCCTCCTGCTCCAGCAGCACGAACACCAGCACCACCAGGACGATGCCGCCCGTCTCGATCGGGACCCAGAGCGAACCGAGCACCTTTTGCAGCACTTGCCAGGAATTTGCCGGCGCCTCGTGCAATTCGACCGGGATGGGACTCTGGCCCGCAACCTCGGGCTGCAGCGTCCGGGGCTGCGGCGTCTGCGGGTTCTTATTGAGAACCCGCCCGGCTTGCGCGGTGAAGGCATTGACGCGCCTCAACGTTAGCTGGTTCAGGGTCTCCAGCTTATCCTCGAGGGTCCGCTCGTATTGCGGCACGCTTCCCGACATGTGCACCAGCTGCGAGCCGATCACGCCGGCAATGGCGCCGAAGGACAGCGCGAGCACAAACACCGCGGCCAGCACCGACACCGTCTGGCCGAGCCCGATGCGCCGCAGAGCATGCACCAGCGGCGCGATCAACAAGCTCAAGATGAACGCCAGAGTAACCGGTACCAGCACGTCGCGCGCAAAGTACAACAATGCGAGCAACGTTGCGGTCGCGATGATTCCCAAGGCACGATCGCGATGCGGCGCTATGGGCGGGACGGCGGGCGCGTCAGCGGAAGACATGCGTCATTTTGGCACAGAGCCCGGCTCTTCCGCGGCGTTGACCGCAACAAAAATGCAGCACTTGACCCTGTCTGCCAGCGACGCTCGCTTCGAAGCAGACCACCACGAGCCGCCGGTCGGACGCGGATAATGGCCGAGGACAATGAGATCAATATTCAGCCGCTGGGAGAAGGCGATAATTTGCTCCAGATAATCGCCGCTGGTGAGGAACCCCTCAGCGCTGAGGCCGCGTGCCTTCAGCCAGTCAATGGATTCGGACAGCAGCTTGCGGAAGCGGGCGGGCTCATCCACGATGCAGGCCTGACCGGCGGCCCCCGCCAGCACTGCGGCATTGTCAACCCCGTCGGTGACAATGGAAAGCACCGACACTTGCGCACCGAGCAATATCGCGAGTTCCGCGCCGCGGCGCAGCGCGCGGCGGCCCGCCTCGGTACCGTCGTAGCAAAGCAGCACGCGCTTGAACATAAGACTCACTCCAGTTCGAACTGAAGGCTCACTGCGCCGGCGGGCTCGCCCGCGGCATCCCAGGTCCACTCATCAAAACATGCGCGGCGCGTTTCATCAATGCGCAGCACGGTGGAACAGCGCGTGCCATAGTCGCATGCGCGAATAAACGCGCTCGAGAGCAGGCGTTCCCACTCCAAACTCACACCGGTGCGCGGCAGCTGATCGTCACGCGCCGGCGCCTCATCGCGCAGCAATGCCAGCAGGGGATCGGTCGTGCTCAAGTCCGCGAGCGCCTTCGAAAGCCGGGACTTGGCGGTTTGCACCTTGGGCCATGGCGTGTCCAGCAAATGATTCGACAGCCCATAAATGCCAGGTCCCAATATTCGTCCGCCGCCGCCGGCGCTTTCGTAGATCGCGAGGCGCTCGCCGTCGGAAAACAGCAGACTGAAGCCGTTGTATTGCGCGCCGACGTTGCGCAAGTGCGCAAGAGTTTTCTCTACGGAATCGCCCGACATCAAAAATGACGTGACCAGGGTGCCGCGGCTGGGCGTCCCCTGGCGCCGTTGCTCGGGGTCGCGAAAGTTGGTGAGCGCCGCGAATCGGCCGGTTCGCGTCATCCCCAGCCAGGTGCCGCCCGCCGAAAGATCCTGTCCGGCCAGTATCGGCGGGCGCGACGGCCACCAATGCGCCGCCGCGGCCGGACGCGAGTGCAATTCATCGCGGTTCGCCGCAATGACGCAGGGATATCGGGCCGCTCCTCGCCAAGCGATCAGAACCAAGCACATGAAGGCTCCTTACCTGCGAACTGTACCTTGATTGCGAGGCCAGCGACGCGCGATATACACTTCGCGAAAGACTAGCGCTTCATGGGGGACAGTGAGATGCACACGCGTCGTTCTCAACACCGTTTTGTCGGCCGCGCGGCGGCTGTAACTGCCGCGTATTGCGCTCTTTCCCTGGCGGCGCCGGCGGCAGGTCGGGCCGCGGACGCCGCACAAAGCCGCTGCGCCGGCGATGACAGCGGCCTCAAGCTTCCCGCGGGATTTTGCGCAACCCTTTTCGCGGACGGCATCGGACATGCCCGCCACCTGGTCGTGGCCGAGAACGGCGTGGTCTACGTGAATACCTGGTCGGGCCGCTATTACGGCAACGACACGCCGCATGCCGGGGGCTTTTTGGTGGCCCTGCAGGACACCAGCGGCAGCGGCAAGGCCAACGTGAATGAGCGATTCGGCGCCACCGTGCAAAGCGGCGGCGCCGGCGGCACCGGCATCGGCATCTACAAAGGCTGGCTGTATGCCGAACTCAACGACAAGATCGTCAAGTATCCCTTCAAGAAAGGCTCGATTCTACCGGGTGAATCCTCGCGAGTCGTTGTCAGCGGCCTGCCATTGGGCGGCGATCATCCCATGCATCCGTTTGCGATCGATGCGCAAGGCGATTTGTATGTCGATGTCGCCAGCGCAACCAACTCCTGCCAGGAAAAAAATCGCAGCCTCAAATCGCCGGGCAAGAATCCGTGCACGGAACTCGAGACGCGCGGCGGGGTGTGGCGCTATGACGCAAAGAAAGTCAATCAAGTCTTTTCGCCCGCGGAACGCTACGCCACCGGCATACGCAATGCCGAAGGGTTCGGAGTCGATGCAATCGGGCATCACGTTTTTGTAACCCAGCACGGCCGGGATCAGCTGCATACGAACTGGCCCGATGTCATCAAGGATGCGGAACAAGAGGCAACGCTGCCGTCCGAAGAAGTGCTGCTGCTCAAACAGGGCGGCGACTATGGCTGGCCGTACTGCTACCACGACGCTTTCCAACAGGCGCTGGTGCTCGCGCCTGAGTATGGCGGCGACGGAAAAACCGTGGGCCTGTGCGCGCAGAAAACCGAGCCGACCGCCTACTTTCCGGCGCATTGGGCGCCCAACGGCATGGCGCTCTACGACCAGAAACAATTCCCCGTCCATTACCAGCAGGGCCTGTTCATTGCCTTTCATGGTTCCTGGAACCGCGCCCCCTACGCGCAAGGCGGCTACAACGTGGTGTACCAGGGCTTGTCGGGCGACAAGGCGGCGGGCAAGTGCGAAATATTCGCCGATGGATTTGCGGGCCCCGACAAATCGCCTGGCAAAGCGCTGCATCGTCCCAGCGGGTTGGCGGTCGGACCCGACGGCGCGCTGTATGTCTCCGACGATGTCGCCGGCCGCATCTACCGCATCGTTTATCGCGGCGGCGCGGACGCCGCCGGCGCACAGACCGTTGCGTGTCCGAGCGCAACCGATGCGCCGGGTCCCATCACCGCGGCGAATGCACGGCCTCCCGAAGGGACGCATGCGGATGCCGGGTCGGCAACTGCCGGTCTGCCTGCCCCGCCCGGAGCAACGCCGGCCATGGTGGCCCTGGGCGATCGCGTTTATCACGGCCAAGTCGGCGGCGCCACCTGCAGCGGCTGCCACGGGAGCGACGCCAAGGGCTCGCCGCTCGGTCCTGACCTAACGGCTAACAAATGGCTGTGGAGCAATGGCAGCTATGCGGGAATCGCCGCGACCATCGCCGGTGGTGTGGCGCAACCGAAGAAGTATCGTTCGCCGATGCCCGCCATGGGCGGCGCGCAACTCAGCGGCGATCAGGTGATGGCCGTGTCGGCGTATATTTGGGGACTCAATCATCGCGGTGAATCGCACTAGCTCGCACTCGCTAAGGAGCCCCGCCGTCGGCTTGAGCGCGCGCATCGACGGTGAGCAGTTCCTCGAAGAAGCCGCCGATTTCGCGCCGGCGGTCGACGAAGTGTATTTCGAGAATCCAGTGGCGAGGGCGCCCGTTCTCGTCGGGCTCGCGCAGAGAGATGGCGTTTCCGTGCCGTATCCTCAACGCGTCAGGATCGCGCGGTCGCCGCTCATGCGGAAACCGGCCGATCAGATGTCCCGCAGTCAGCGCCCCAAACTCCCAACCGTACTCCGCCGCGAGACCCGCGGCGTAGTCATACAGCTGGCCGGCGGTCAGGTTCGGCGACTGCTGATAGTGATTCTTGCCGCGTGCGAACGCATCCGCAAGATCGCGAACCAGACGATGCTTGTCCGGATCGGATCCCACCACGTAGGTACGGCCGAAATCCGCCTCCCACGCTGCAAATACCGGGCCGAAGTCCAGGTAGACGATGTCGTCCGCGGTGATACGCCGATCAATGCTCGGATCGTGGTAGGTCAGCAGCGTGTTGGGACCCGCACGCGCGATCCGCTTGTGCCAATGGCGCCGCACGCCGAAACGCGACTGCGCGAGCGCATGGATCTCCGCCGTCAACTCGCTTTCAAGTTTGCCGGCGCTCACGAGGCCGCGATTGACGATCTCGGCGAACAGCGCCTCGGCTTTCAGCTGCGCTGCGAGCAACTCGCGCGAAACCAAGTCCATCAGGAGCAGGTCTCGTCATTCAACGCCTGATCCAGCATTTCGATCCAATGCAGCACCTGCATCGAGGTGCCGGACTGCAAGTGCTGAATGCAGCCAATGTTGGCGGACAAGATGAAGTGCGGCTCGAGTTTGGCGAGGTTGCGCAATTTCCGATCTCTCAGTTGCGTGGCGATCTGCGGCTGCAGGACCGAGTAGGCGCCCGCTGAACCGCAGCACAGATGGCTTTCATCGTAGGCCGCCGACACGTCGAAACCCAGGGCGCGCAAATGCAATTCCACTGTGCCGCGCAACCGTTGACCGTGCTGCAGCGTGCACGGCGCATGAAAGGCGGCACGAGGCCGTGGCGCGGCGTGCAGGCGATTTTTGAGTGCCGGCACCATGGTCGGCAAGAGCTCACTCAAGTCGCGCGCCAGTCCGCTGATGCGCCGCGCTCGCTGCTCGTACGCCGCATCATGCGCCAAGGCGTGTCCGTACTCCTTGATTGCGAGCGCGCAGGCGCTGGCGGAAGAAATGATGGCCTCGATGTCTCGCGACGCCAACAGCGGTGTCCATGCATCGATATTGCGCCGCATGTCCTGAAGGCCGCCTTGGCTGTCATTCAAGTGCGTGCGCAGCGCGCCGCAGCAGCCGCTGCCCGTTGCGTACACTGCTTGGATGCCGGCGGCATCGAGCACGCGCTCGGTCGCCCGATCAATGTTGGGCAACATGGCGGGTTGCACGCAGCCCTGCAGTATCAACACTTTGCGGGGCTGGGTGCCGCCGGCGCTCGGCGCGATCTGCCCGCTCTTGCGCGCCGGCACTTTATCCTTCAGTGCTTTGGGCAAGAACGGCCGTAACGCTCGTCCGACTCTTAGCGCTGCAGCGAACCAGGACGAGGTCAGCCCCTCCCGAAGGGACCAGCGCGCGGCGCGCTCGAGCGGCGGGCGCTCCACCCGTTCCTCGACCAGCTTTCTGCCGATATCCAGCAGATGCCCATATTCAACACCGCTCGGACAGGTTGTCTGGCAATTGAGGCAGGTCAGACAGCGATCCAAGTGCAGCTGCGTGCTGCGTGTGACCGCGGCGCCTTCGAGCATTTGCTTGATCAGATAAATGCGGCCGCGCGGGCCGTCGAGCTCGTCGCCGAGCAGCTGATAGGTCGGACAGGTAGCATTGCAAAAACCGCAGTGCACGCATTTGCGCAAGATGGCGGCGGCCTCCTTGCCCTCGGTGCCGGCGTTGAATTCCTCGCTTAAGTGCGTTTGCATGCGGTCACAGCCCCGGGTACAAACGCCCGGGATTAAATATGTGCGCCGGATCGAAAGCGAGTTTTAGCGCCTGATGGGTGCGCATCAGCACCGGGCTCAAAGGTGCGAAGACTCCCTCGGAACCATCCCCGCCCTTGATCAGAGTGGCGTGACCTCCCGCGCGCGCGGCAGCATCGCGCACCACGGCCGCCTGCGCCGTGGTCCGCCACCAGCGCTGCGCACCGCTCCACTCAATGAATTGCACTCCTGGGAGCGACAGCGCGCCCGCCGCGGCCGGGACAGACAGCCGCCACAGGGCCTCGCCGCGCGCCAGCTCTTCTTTTGTGAGCGAAAAGAACCCGGCGCTCTGGTCGCGTGCGCTCAACCACCAAGCCTGGGCCGCGGTGGCGTCCAGCCGCTCTCCACCCAGGCGCTCGCAGGCCGCTGCGACCGCGGCGCGTGCGCCGGCGAGACGTAGGCGAAGCTGACCCCCGTGCCACGCGCTGGCATTGATCGGCAGGGGCTGCGCGGCCCAGCGGTTCAAGCTTTCAAGCGCCGTGGCCTCGTTCCATTCAAAAATCAAGGTCTGCGTCGCCACGCTCGTCGGCAATACTTTCAACGACACCTCGCAGATCACGCCGAGGATACCTAAAGATCCCACCGTCAATCGGGACACGTCATAGCCGGCGACATTTTTCGTAACCTGTCCGCCGAAGGTCAGCACTTCTGCGCGGCCATTGAGGAGCACCACGCCGAGCACATGATCGCGCACCGAGCCGACGCTGCTGCGCGCCGGACCCGACAGCCCGGCGGCCACCATGCCGCCGACGGTGCCTCCGGGCGCGAAGCGCGGCGGCTCGAACGGCAGACACTGCCCGCATTCCTGAAGTGCCGCTTCGAGATCCCGAAGCGGCGTCCCCGCCCGCACGGTCACCACCAGCTCCGTGGGTTCGTACGAGGTGATCCCGGAAAGCGGCGTCACATCGAGAGGCGCGCCGGCCGGCAACTCGCCATAAAACCGCTTGGTGCCGCCGCCGCAAATATCCAGCGGCGTACGCCGCTCACGCGCGCTGCTGACTTGATCGATGAGACGAGCGAGCGCGGGGTCTTGCTCGTCCATCAGAATCTTGGCAACTCGGGAAACGGCAGCGCGCCGCGGTGAACGTGCATTTTTCCGTATTCCGCGCAGCGATGCAGCGTCGGAATCACTTTTCCGGGATTGAGCAATTCGCGCGGATCGAAGGCGCGCTTCACTTCGATGAACTGCGCACGCTCCGCTGCCGAAAATTGCACGCACATCGAGTTCAGTTTCTCCACACCGACGCCGTGCTCGCCGGTAACCGTGCCGCCGAGCCGGACGCTGGTTTCGAGAATATCGGCGCCGAACAGCTCACAGCGGCGCATCTCCGCGGCGTCTTCGGCGTCAAACAATATCAGCGGGTGCAGATTGCCGTCGCCTGCGTGAAATACGTTCACGCAACGCAGGTTGTACTTCACTTCCATTTGCTGGATTGCCCGCAACATTTCCGCCAGGCGCTTGCGAGGAATCGTGGAGTCCATGCACATATAGTCGGGGCTGATCCCGCCGGAGGCGGGAAAGGCATTTTTTCGGCCGCTCCAAAATTTCAGCCGCTGCGCCTCATCGCGGCTCACCTCGATGCGCGAGGCTCCGGCGGCCGTGAGCACGGCCTCCATGCGGGTGATTTCTTCCCCGACCTCCTCCGGCGTGCCGTCGCTCTCGCACAGCAAAATGGCCGCCGCCTCCAAATCGTAGTCAGCATGCACAAAGGCATCCACGGCGGCGGTCATCGCCTTGTCCATCATCTCGAGACCCGCCGGAATAATGCCGTGCGCGATCACGCTGGCAACGGCGGCGCCGGCAGATTCGATGTCGCGGAAGCTCGCCATGATGCAGCGGGCCAGCAGCGGCTTGGGAATCAGCTTCACCGTGACTTCGATCGTCACCGCCAGCATTCCTTCGCTGCCGATGACAACCGACAGCAGATCGAGACCCGGGGAATCCAACGCTGCAGAGCCAAATTCCACCGGCTCGCCGTCGACCATGAATCCGCGAACCCGCAATACGTTGTGCAGGGTCAGACCGTATTTCAGACAATGCACGCCGCCGGAATTTTCGGCCACATTGCCGCCGATGGTGCAGGCAATTTGGCTGCTGGGGTCCGGCGCGTAGTACAGCCCGTGCGGGGCGGCGGCCTCGCTGATCGCCAAATTGCGCACGCCGCATTGCACGATGGCCGTGCACGACACCGGATCGATTTTCATCTGGTTGAATTTGGCCAGCGAGAGGACCACGCCCGCCGCGTGCGGTGTCGCGCCGCCAGACAGCCCCGTGCCGGCGCCGCGCGCCACGACCGGCACTTCCATCTGATGGCAGATCTTGAGGACAGCAGCGACTTGCGCCTCGGTTTCCGGCAGCACGACCACCATCGGAGAGGTTCGATAAGCAGTCAGGGCATCGCACTCGAAGGGCGCGGTGTCTTCACCGCGAAATAGGATGGCGGCACTCGGCAGCACTTCCGCCAGCGCCGCCACGACACTCTTCTGGCGATGCTCCCGGACGGCAACCGCCGGCTGGGGCTGCAATGAAACGTTCATCTGCCGATTATGCGCCATGTACGCCGGCCGGCGCCTTCGAAGGGCATCGACGCAAGCTCATCCGCGAGATGAACCGCAGCCACCAATTGAGGCGGTAGGGACCCTGTGCTATGTTACCGTTTCGTGCGGAATCGGCAGCACTGTTACTGAATCCGGAGCAGTCGCAAGAAAGAATAATCAAATCACGGTGGCGCCGGCACGTAGCACACTTACGCCCGCGGCGAACATCGACGGAGAAATCATGTTCACGCAACTGTTGAACCCCCTCGACAACCTCACGCTCACCTGTTTGGTGGCGCTGATACCCGTTGTCATTCTGCTGTTGATGCTTGCGGTCTTCCGGTTCCCGGCCTGGGTGGCCACCCTCATAGGCTCTATCATTACCTTCGCGCTTGCCGCGTGGGTGTGGAAAGTGCCCTTTAACGACGGCGCGCATGCCTACGCTTATGGCGCGGCCACAGGCGTATGGAGCGTCGACTGGATTACGATTTGGGGAATGGTGCTGTTCAACACGCTGGGGGTGAGCGGGATACTCGAGAATTTCCGCCGTTGGCTGATCGCACAGGGCAGCATGGACGTACGCGTGCAGACCATGTTGTTCGCCTGGGCATTTGGGGCGCTGCTCGAAGGCCTGGTCGGTTTCGGGTATCCGTGGGCGTTTGTGGCCCCCATCCTGATTTCGCTCGGTATTTCCGACCTCAACGCGATCCGCGTCGCGGCGATTGCCAACAACGCACCGGTCTCCTTCGGCGCGCTCGGCGCACCGATCATTGCGCTCGCCGCCGTCACCGGCTATTCGCTCATGGGTCTGTCGGCCGCCGTCGGTACCGTGGTCGCCGTGCTGGCATTGCTGCCGCCGTGGGTGCTGCTGTACCTGGTCTCCGGCAAGAAGGGAATGATAGGTGGCTGGCCGCTCGCCGTGGTCGGATCGCTCGGCTATATCGCCGGCCAGTACCCGGTTGCCGTCTATCTGGGGCCGTATCTGCCCGACGTTACCGGATCCATCGTTTGTTTCATCGCGCTGTTCGTACTGCTCAAATTCTGGCAACCCAAAACTGTGCTGGGTTACGGCGGCGTCCCGGTCGATGCGGCCAAGGTAAAGGAAGGGAAAGGACACGGATTGCGGTCCGGCGAGGTGCTGCAGTGCTGGATGCCTTTCATCGTACTCCTCGTCGTGGTCGCAGCCTGGACCGGGCCCTGGTCGCCCCTGCCAAAGATAAGCTGGTTCAAAGCTTCAGCGGTCGCCTGCTCGTCGCTGGCGGCGACCTGCGATCCGGCAAAGCCCGGCGTCAGCGCGGTCTTCAATTTCGCACCGTTTATCGGCGGCAGCGCGATTTTGGCGTCTTGGATTGTCATTGCTGCGCTGCTGTTGTCGATGGGCAAGCTCAAAGCCGCGCAAATCGGCGAGATATTCCGCCGTACGTTTCATCAAATGTGGGGTGCGTGCCTGGTCGGCGTATTCATTTTTGGGCTGGCATACGTCTTTAATTATTCCGGCATGGCGGCTTCACTCGCGAAAGGCTTTTCGAGCTTGGGTACCGCCTTCGTCATTGTCTGCCCGATACTGGGGTTCATCGGCGTCGCGCTGTCGGGGTCGAACACCTCGACCAATGCGATGTTCGGGAAATTTCAGGCGCTCGTCGGCGTGCAGCTCGGCATGCCGCCGCTGCTGCTGCCATCGCTCAATTCCATCGGCGCCGAAATCGGCAAGCCCATCGCGCCGCAAACGGCGAGCGTCGGCGTTTCGACCAGTAAATTCGTGCGCAAGGAAGGCGACGTCATCCGCCACAACATGGGCTGGACTTTTGTTTTGCTCGCATATCTCATCATCATTGCCATCGGGTTTTACTATTTGCGTCCGGCGGTGATGATGGCGAAGTGAATAAAAGAGTGCCCCGGGCAGGAATCGAACCTGCGACCTAGCGCTTAGGAGGCACTCGCTCTATCCACTGAGCTACCGAGGCAGGAAAGCAGAGGCCGGCGAGAGACAACCGGCCTCTTTTGGATGGTGGAGGAGAAGGGGATCGAACCCTCGACCTTCGCATTGCGAACGCGACGCTCTCCCAACTGAGCTACTCCCCCGAAAAGGGCGAAGAATACTAGCAGCAAAGCTTGGTTCTGCCAAAGTATCGCGCACGAGGGCCCAAAGCATAAGCTAGGATGTTGCGAAGGAGGAAAAAGTATGCTGAAAGCGGGCGAACGTGCCCCGGAATTCACCCTTCCGGATGAGACGGGGACTGATCGATCTCTGACTGAATTGCTGAGTTCCCGCGCGATCGTCCTGTATTTCTATCCCGCGGACTTCACCCCGGGTTGCACGCGCCAGGCCTGTGTATTGCGTGATTTGCACGAGGAAGTGCAGCGAGCCGGCCTGCGAGTCGTGGGCATCAGCCCCCAAAGTCCGGAGTCGCATGCTAAATTTCGAGCCAAGTACAACCTGCCGTTCGTGCTGCTGTCGGACCAGCACAAGGCCGTCGTCAAGATGTACGGCGTCAATGGGCCGCTGGGGATAGGCGTTCGCCGGGCCTCGTACCTCATCGACGGCGGCCGCCGGATTCGCGCCTCGATACTGGCGGACTTCATGATCGCCAAGCATGCGGAATTCGTTCGCAAGGCAATCATGTTGCGGGTATCAAACCCTCAGTAGCTCAGGCGCAGTACATTGGCGCGGCCGATGCGCGGCACCGTCACGATGTACATGGTGCCAAACTCTTTTTCGTCGATCGGCGGTATGTCGCTCCGGCCTGACAGGGCGGCGACGAGGTCCGGAACGGTGTTGACATGCCCGATGACCAGGACGCGTTTGCCGCTGTTCTCCCGCACAATGCGGCGCGCAAATGCCTTGGGATTGTCGGTGGGCGCGACGATGGGAACGATTCCAAGCCGCGCGGCGAGCGGCGCGGCAGTCATGCGATTGCGAAGTGCCGCGGAGATGTAGATGGCATCGATGCGGCCGGCGCCCTGTGCCTGCCCAAACATCCGCGCCAGCAGCGCCGCCCTCGCCTCTCCGGCTGCCGACAGCGGCGGATCCGGCGCGCTGACAGATTCTTTCTCAGCGTGGCGAATGACGATCACCACGGTGGAATTGGCGGTGAACCAGGCCCAAAGTGCAAAAACCGCCATAGCGAAAACCGCCAGCGCCCCAATGGCGCTCAACCAGATCGGTATCAGGAAAGGCCCTCGCTGAAGATTCACATGGGCGGTTTTCATGTCACCATTCTAACAATGAATGCCGTTCTCCCGCGCAAGCTGCAAATTGTGGTGCTGGCGGCCGGTTTTTCTTCCCGTATGGGACGACCCAAGCTGCTGGCCCGCATCCACGGCGTCAGTCTGCTGCGCAGGACGCTCAAGGCGGTCTCGAGCCCCCGCTCGGGTCAAATTATTGCGGTCGTGCCGCGCAACGCTGCCCGCTACCGGTGCGAAGCTTTAGGGATGAAGGTGCGCTGGGTGATGAATGCGCGGCGGGCGCAGGGACTTTCGAGTTCCGTGCGGCGCGGGATCGCGGCGGCGCGCTACGCACCGGCTATTTTGCTGTTGCCGGCAGATTTGATGCATCTCAAAAACCGCGATCTGCTCAAGCTGGCACGGCGCTGGCAGTGCGCCCCGCGCCGTCTGATTGCGCGAAGGATTGGTCTTGCCGGCGCCGCGCCGGTCATTCTGCCGCGGTGGCTGTTCGCGCGCGCGTCCGGCCTCGCCGGCGATGTGGGACTTCGCGAACTCATCCGGCAATTGCCCGTTGCCAGCCGCATCCTGGTCGATATGCCGTCGGCTGCTTCGGACGTGGATACGCTTCAGGATCTTAAGGGCGCGCGGCGCAGCTTTCGGCGCCCCTCCGGCTAAGCCGGCCAGTGCGGGTAGTCGCGAAACGCCTGAATAGCGCGGTCAATTTTCGCACGCGGCAAATCCATATGCGTCATCAGACGGGTCCGCGGCGCAACGGTTACGATGATGCCGCGATTCTTAAGGTGCGCCCGGAGCCGGTCAATCTGCGCGGCTGCGACCTCCAAATACACCACGTTGGTCTGCGGCGGCGTCACTTTCAATCCCGCCTCGCGCAATCCCTGCGCCAGATATTCTGCGTTCGCATGATCTTCCTCGAGCCGCTGCACATGATGCTCCAGAGCGTACAGCCCCGCGGCTGCCAGCACACCGGCTTGCCGCATGCCGCCTCCCAGTGCTTTGCGCCAGCGCCGCGCCGCAGCGATGAGCGTCTGAGAGCCCATCAAGATCGATCCTGCGGGCGCACCCAGGCCTTTCGACAAGCAGACTGACACCGAGTCAAAACCGGCAACCGCGGCGCGTTCGTCAAGATTCAATTTAACGATGACATTGAAAATGCGCGCACCGTCCAAATGAGTGGCCAATCCGCGAGAATGCGCAAATTCCGTCACCTGCCGCAGATAGTCCATCGGCAGCACGCGGCCGCCGATCGTGTTTTCGAGCGCCAGCAAGCGCGTTCGCGCGAAATGATCGTCATCGGATTTGATCGCCGCGGCGATGCGCTCCAGCGCGATGCCGCCGTGCGGCTCATGCTCGAGCGGTTGCGGTTGAATGCTGCCCAGAACGGCTGCGCCGCCTTGCTCATATTTATAGGTATGCGCTTCCTGCCCCACGAGGAACTCATCGCCGCGGCCACAATGCGCCATCAGCGCCGCCAAATTGCTTTGCGTGCCGGTCGGAAAGAACAAGGCGCCTTCGAATCCAAATCGCTCTGCGGCGACCGCTTGCAGCCGATTGACCGTTGGATCATCGCCAAACACGTCGTCGCCGACTTCCGCGGCCGCCATGGCGGCGCGCATGCCGGCGGTCGGGCGCGTCACGGTGTCGCTGCGCAAGTCGATGGGTGAGGGCTGGTTCATCGAACAGATGCTAACAGCCGCAGACACCGGCCGGCCAATCTTGCAGCTTGCCGGCCCCAGCCGGTCTGTCCTCAAGTCAGGGTTTCGGCGCGCCGGCGTCCGGTGAAAACTTTTTCAGCGAGTCGGTGCCGTGGCAACCCACACTCTCGCCGCAGACTTGGTTGACGGGACAGACCACCGGCGTTCCCTTCACGCAGCCGCGCGCATCAGCGCCGGCAGTGTGCGGAGCACAGCGCTCTTTGCCGTTGCAAGCCCGATGGTCATCGCAATCGGCATCGCTGCTGCACGTCATCGCTCTCTGATCGCGTTCCACGCTCGCGAGTTCGCCTTGTTTCGCGATCACGCCGGACAAGGTCGTATCGAGCAGCCGTTGCGGCGCCTCCTGTCCGGAGGGAATCTCAACATCCGCGGAAACCACTTCCCACGCGGGCGCCAAAGGGCTGCCGGCACGGTAATACAATGCGAAACGAACCACGTTGCGCGGATCGAGCGCATCGTTCAGCTTGACCGGAATGATATGAGTGGAATCGGGAAGCCATGCCTCGCCGTGAACCAGCGGCAAGCGCCTGACGTTCTTGCCCGCCTCGTAAATCCGCAATTCCAAATCGCTGCCCGCGCTGAGTTCCGCGCCGCCGGTAACCACGCGAACCTCGAGACGAGACACGGGCACCGCTTGAGCAGCCGTCGCGCACAGCGCGCATGCCAATAACATCGGCCAGATTAATTGTGGCAGCTGCAGCTTCATGGCGCCCTCCGGTTGATCGATGAGTTCGCCGCTATCATAGCCGATCCTAAGCGGACGCTCGCCGCCCAGGCGCGGCGATCGATTTAACAATATCGGAGATGTCAGCGATGAATGAGCTTTCCGCCTTCAACATCACGCGGAAATGGCCCCCGCGCCATCCCGATCGCATCCAGCTGTACTCGCTGCCGACGCCCAACGGCGTGAAAATATCCATCATGCTGGAGGAAACCGGCCTGCCGTACGAGCCGCACCTGGTCAGTTTCGACGGCAATGAGCAAAAGTCATCCGAATTTATGTCGCTCAATCCCAACGGCAAAATACCCGCCATCCTCGACCCGCAAGGCCCGGACGGCACGCCGCTCGCATTGTTCGAATCCGGCGCGATTCTCATTTATCTGTCGGACAAGAGCGGACGACTCATGCCCGGCGGACCTGCGCGGCGTTACGAGACGATCCAGTGGCTGATGTTTCAGATGTCCGCCATCGGCCCGATGTTCGGCCAGGTGGGTTTCTTCAATAAGTTCGCGGGCAGGGAATACGAGGACAAACGGCCGCTGCAACGCTATGTGGCCGAATCCAAACGGCTATTGGCCGTGCTCGATCAGCGCCTCAGCGAGCGTGCCTGGATCATGGGGGACGACTACGGGATCGCTGACATCAGCACCTTTCCCTGGGTCAACAATCTCATCGGCTTCTACAATGCCGCAGAACTGGTGGGGATTGCGGATTTCACGCATGTCACGCGCGCGCTGAAATCCTTCTTACTGCGTCCGGCGGTGATTCGCGGCAGCGAGATTCCAAAGCGCGGCGCCCAGCCGGCTTGAGTCTTTAGCGCCTCAGGCGCCGCATGAATGCGTCGCGCACCTCTTTGAGCTCTTCGATGTGCAGCAGTATGCCGCATGCAGCGAACAGGCCCGCGCCGGCGGTCACGGTGGCGAGCAGGGCCGCGATCTTGGGCAACAGCGCCTGGTGCTGCCAATCGGCCAACAGCCAGTGAGATGAGGCCGCGCACACCGCGACCAAAGGGACGCTTGCCAGCGCAACTTTGGCAAGCAACAAAATCAAGCGACGCGACTCGAGCCCCTTCAATTGGGACTGCATCAAAAAATACAGCAGCAAGAAATTGAAGGTCGCGACGCAGCCCGTGGAGAAGGCCAGACCCCGATGCCCCCAGCCCAGGCGAAATGTGAAAATCCAATTGAACAAAAGATTCAGGCCCACCGCGACGAAGCTCACCAGCATCGGCGTCTTGCGCCGGTCGAGCGCATAGAAGGCGTTGACCAAGACTTTCAGCGCCGCGTAGCCGCCGAGGCCAATGGCATAGAAACGCAGCGCTCCGGCCGCTTGCGCCGCCTGCTCGGCATTGAATTTCCCATGCTGGTACAGCACCGAAATGATCGGCTCGGCCAGCAGCATGAGGCCGACCATCGAGGGCAGCGTGAGCAGCAGCCCCCAACGTATCGCGCGCGCCAACTCAGTCCGAAATTCTTGGGTCTTTCCGGCGACCACCAAGCGCGACAGCAACGGCAGCGTCACGGTGCCCAGTGCCACGCCGAACAGGCCGAGCGGCAGCTGCATCAGTCGGAATGCGATGGCCAGCCAAAAAATCGCGCCGTCGCCCAGCGTCGATGCGAACATGGAATTGACCAGCACGTTGATTTGGGTGGTGCTGGCGGCAATCACGGCCGGCCCCATCAACAGCAAGATGGCCTTGATGCCGGGATCGCGCCAGTGAATATCCGGTCTGAACCGATAGCCGAGGCGCGCCAGCGAAGGCAGTTGCACGGCAAGCTGCAGGCCGCCGCCGATGAGGGTGGCAAAGGCCAGCCCGATCAGCGCGCGCGGACCGAAGTGCGGATCGATCCAAAACCCCAAACTCACGCCGCCGACGATGGAGCCGATGTTGAAAAAGCTCGACGCCATGGCCGGCATGCCAAACTTATTTTTGGCATTTAGCATCCCCATCACCAACGCTGCGAGCGACACCAGCAGGATGAAGGGAAACATGATGCGCGTGAGGTGCGCGGTCAATGCCGCCTTGTCAGCGTCGAACCCGGGCGCGAGCAGCGCCACCAGCTGGGGGGAGAACACCATGCCGACGATGCACAGCACCCCGAGCACCGATGCGGTCATGGTGGCGACCTTGTTCGCGAGCCGCCACGCGTCCTCATCGCCGCCGCGCGCGATGGTCTTGCGTGAAGGTCGTCACGAAGGCCATGGACAGCGCGCCCTCGGCAAACAGATCGCGCAATAGATTGGGAATACGGAAAGCCGCGGTGAAGGCGTCCATCGCCATGCCGCCGCCGAACAGCGCCGCGAATATCTGCTCGCGCACAAGCCCAAGCAGCCGGCTGCACATTACCGCGAGACCAATGATGCCCGCCGCCTTGGTATTCAGGCGGTTGCTGCGTTCATCGGTTGCAATCGCAGCCGCAGTGCTTGAGTTAGGACTATTCGTCGCTGTGGGGCCGGTCACGGAGCCTAAGTCTACAGGGTCTGAAAGGCCCGGCCCTCTAACTGGTGCTCATCATGGCGACGACGGTGACGGCCATCACGCCCGTCGCCGCCCATCCCAGGCGGCGCAGCCGCGGCCTGATGACGAAGTCGCCCATGACATCCTCGCGCGACGCCAGAATCATCATGACCGCCATGATGGGCACCGCGATGATGCCGTTGATCTCGGCACTCCAGACCAGCGCGCGAACCGCGTCCAAGTGGGTGAAGGTCAGCGCGACCCCGCCGATGGTGGCGATCCCGATAATGCCGTAAAACCCCAAGGCCTCGGGCAGCTTCCTGTCCATGCCGGACTGCCACTCGAAGCTCTCCGCGACGGCGTAAGCGGCCGAGCCGGCCAATACCGGGACGGCCAGCATGCCGGTGCCGATAATCCCCAGGCTGAACAACAAGAATGCCGTCGGGCCTCCCAGCGGGCGCAGCGCCTCGGCCGCCTGCGCTGAGGTCTGAATGTCGACCGTGCCCGCGAGATGCAAAGTAGCCGCGGTGCTTAAGATGATGAAAAAGGCGATCAGATTCGAAAATCCCATGCCCACGTAGGTATCCCAGCGGATGCGGCGCATGTGGCGGCGTGCGACGTCCGAAGTATGCGGAAGCTGCGAGACGCTGCCATTTCGCACATCGGCCGCCCGCAAATCTTCCATCTCCTGGGCGGCCTGCCAGAAAAAGAGGTAGGGACTGATGGTGGTGCCGAACACCGCCACGATCATGGTGATGGTATCGTGATTTAAAACCAGCCGCGGCAGCACCATCTGGCTGATAACCGTCCCCCATTGCACATGAATGGTGAAAATCACGGCCACATAGGACAGCAGCGCCAAGGTCAGCCACTTCAGGTAGCGGACGTAGGTTTCGTAACGCAGAAAAATCTGCAACACGAGACACAGAACCCCGAAACAGACCGAATACAGGTGCGCGGAACCGGCCAACAACAGGCGCAGTGCCTCGCCCATCGCGGCAATGTCCGCAGCAATGTTGATGGTGTTGGCAATCAGCAAGAGTCCCACGATGGCATACAGCACCGGCCGCGGAAAAACTGCCTTGACGTTCGCGGCAAGGCCTTTGCCTGTGAAAAAGCCGAGACGCGCACTGACCATCTGGATGCCGACCATCAAGGGATAGGTGAGCAGCACCGTCCACAGCATGTTGTAGCCGAACTGCGCGCCGGCTTGGCTGTAGGTGGCAATGCCGCTCGGATCGTCGTCCGCCGCGCCCGTGATGAGGCCCGGACCCAATTGCTTGACCCGGGGGTCGTCCGTGAAGCTTTTCAGCAATTTGACCATCGTCGCTCTCCCAGAGAGGCACGACTTGCGGCTGATGCGAGCGGATTAGAGGGGATTCTAGCGGATGCGAACCCCAATCGATCCGACCTGGCGCGCGCCAGGTTGCGTGGAAATCGTCCCGCTTCTTCAGGGCAGGACGACGCTAACGGCAGGCCTTAAGCGTTATCGAGCCGGGGTGCGCCGGATGCGGCGCTGATTGCCACTCGAACAACAACTCACAAGATCTACCTGTAACCAATGACGTCGCGGAAGATAAACCGTGACTCTACTGCTGTAAAGCACAAATTTGCCGCCGCGCTTGAGTCTATGCCGTCAAGGCTGCCTTGGCTTTCGCAACTTCGGCGATGACTTCGTCCGCAACGTTGCGCGGAACCGGTTCGTAGTGCGAGAACTCCATCGTGTACGACGCTCGGCCGCTGGTCATGCCGCGCAACTGCCCGATGTAGCCGAACATCTCCGACAGCGGCACGATCGCGACCACGGCGATGTTGGTACCGCGCTCCAGCTGGTCCTGCACCGCGCCGCGCCGGCGATTGATATCGCCGATCACATCTCCCAGATAATCTCCCGGCGTCACGGTTTCCACCTTCATGACCGGCTCGAGCAATATCGGCGCGGCTTTGCGAATTCCCTCGCGGAAGGCCGCCTTGGCGGCGATTTCAAAGGTCATCGCATTGGAGTCGACGTCGTGGAAGCTGCCATCGATCAAGGTCGCCTTGAAGTCCACGGTCGGATAGTGCGCCAGGACGCCATCTTCCTTTTGCACCTTGAGGCCCTTCTCGACCGACGGCACGAACTCGCGCGGTACCGATCCGCCGACGGTCTCGTCGACGAATTGGAAGCCGGTGCTGCGTTCCAACGGCTCGAACACGATCCACACTTCGGCGAATTGACCTGAACCGCCGGTCTGCTTTTTGTGAATGTATTGTTCGGTGATCTTCTTGGTGATGGTTTCGCGATAGGCGACCTGCGGTTCGCCCATGACGCCTTCGACGCCGAACTCGGTGCGCATGCGATCGAGCGTGACTTCCAGGTGCAGCTCACCCATGCCGCGCAAAATCGTCTGGCCGGTTTCGCGGTCGGTTTCCAAATGCAGCGAAGGATCGGCCCGGACCATCTTGCCCAAGGCACTGCCGAACTTCTCCTGCTCGGCCTTGACCTTGGACTTGACCGATACGCTGATGACCGGCTCCGGGAAGCGCATGCGTTCGAGCACAACTTCATTCGCCGCGTCGCACAGCGTGTCGCCGGTTTCGGTATCTGCCAGGGAGACCAGGGCAATGATGTCGCCGGCCCGCGCTTCTTCGACCGGGTTGGCTTCCTTGGCAAACATTTCGACCATGCGCCCAATTTTTTCCTTCTTGCCGCGGGTCGAGTTCATGACCGACGCGCCCTTGGTCAAAACGCCCGAGTACACGCGAATAAAGGTCAGCGCGCCGTAAATATCGTTGATGACCTTGAAGGCGAGCGCTGAAAACGGCTCGTCGTCCGAGGTCTTGCGCTCGCCGATCGGATGGCCGTCGGCATCGACGGTCTTGATCGAGGCCACATCGGTGGGCGCCGGCAGGTAATCCACGACGGCGTCCAGCACCTGCTGCACGCCCTTATTCTTGTATGACGAGCCGCACAGCACGGGCGTGAACGCCGAATTCAATGTTCCCTTGCGCAGGCATTGGCGCAGGATGTCGCCCGATGGCATCGTGCCGTGGGTCAGATAAGCTTCCATCGCCTCATCGTCCTGCTCCAGACAGGTGTCGACCAATTCGGTGCGGAATTTGTTGATCTCGGCCAGCAACTGCCGGTCGCTCGGCACGCCAATGTGCAATTTGTCGGCCAGATCCGCCGTCACTTCCAGCACCTGCCACTCGGCATCCTTGTCGTCGGAATCCCAGACCAGCGCCTTCATTTCCACCAGGTCGACCATGCCCTTGAAGTTGTCTTCCGATCCGATCGGGAGCTGCACGGGCAGGGGCCTCGCTCCCAGGCGCTTTTTGATCATGTCGACGCAGCGCAAAAAGTTGGCGCCGCTTCGATCCATTTTGTTGACGTAACAAATTCGCGGAACGTCGTAGTTGTCGGCGAGACGCCAATTGGTTTCAGATTGCGGTTCGACCCCCGCAACGCCGTCGAACACCACGACCGCGCCGTCGAGCACGCGCAGCGATCGATTGACTTCGATGGTGAAATCGACGTGTCCCGGCGTGTCGATCAAATTGATTTTCTTATCGCGCCAGATCGCGGACACGGCGGCGCTTTGAATGGTGATGCCGCGCTTCTGCTCCTGCTCCAGGTAATCCGTCGTCGTCGAAGTTTTCATATCCTTCGTATCGTGAATATCGATGATGGTGTGCTTACGCCCCGTGTAATACAGGATGCGCTCCGTCGTCGTGGTCTTGCCGGCGTCGACGTGGGCAATGATGCCGATATTGCGGATATCGGAAAGCGGGGTGGTACGGGCCATAGCGAAAATTCCGTGAAGTTGCTTAAAAGGTGGGCCCCGATGGGCCGGGTCAAAAGCCGGGTATTTTGCCACGACATCGGGACGTCTGTCGAAGAAAAGCGCGCTATGCGCCCCTAAGGCCCTGACAGGCCCTGACAGGCCCTTAAGTCGGCTGCGCGCCGATGGGCAGTTTATTTGACGCTATAGCCGCGCCCTTCAAGGCATGCGGCTTGGGCTCGAAAATAGTTGGATCGATTGCCGGGCGCTGACCCGCCCCCGGGCTCCGTCGGATCAAAGCCGGTTTGGCCCACCGCCCAGCGATGACACTCGAATTTGTCCTTGCCCAACTGTTCCTGAGTCTGACCATTCTTGGGGTAGGCAATGAGATCCGACGCGTCGGCCCCTTGCGCGCCGCCCTGATCCTGGATTCCCGCTGGCGGGGCCACCGTTTCATACTGGCCCACGCCGGCGTTGAAGCGGTAGTAGGTGTTGTCGGAGTAATAGTAGGGAACGCCGCCCCACCAATAGGTCGAGTAATAGTAAGGAAGGGTGGCGAAATAAAGCCCGAGGCCTAGGCCGCCCAAACCCCAGCCCCACGGCCCCCAAAAGCCGCCGCGCCAACCATAACCGCCCCGCCAGCCATACCCACCGTGCCGGCCGCCAAAGCCGCCATGCCATCCGCCAAAGTGGCCGACCGCCCCTGCATGCCCGCCACCGGCATGCTGCGCGAATGCAGGCACGCTGGAGGCCAGCGCAACACTCGCGCACAGCGCGAGGGAGAACGAACGGATCCTGTTGAGCTTTTGCATGAGAGCACCCGTGGCTTCCAGTAAAAGTGACGTTTCCATTGTATAAGACTTGCCCTGCCCGCGGCAGTTCAACCAACGCAATTAGGAACGGGGTCACGATTGATGCGCGGCATTCAGGCTCATGTAGTATTGAATCCAGAGAATCGGCGCCTTTAAGACGGGGATGCAATGGAAAATGGGGACGGGTCGAGTTCATTGAGCCGGCGCCAATTGTTGCGCATGATCGGCGCCACCGCGGGTGGTACCGCCATGTACCAGGCGATGAGCAGCCTGGGGCTTGCCGCAGAGTCGCCCTATCAGGGCCCGATTGATTTGCAGGGCGCGCCGCAAGGCGCCTCGGTGCTGATTCTCGGCGCGGGCATGGCGGGCATGACTGCCGCCTACGAGTTGCGCAACGCCGGCTACAAGGTTCAAGTGCTCGAATTCAACGCCAGGCCGGGCGGACGAAATTGGACACTACGCGGCGGCGACCGCTACACGGAGCTTGGCGGCCACACGCAGCAATGCGAGTTCGACAAGGACTTGTACATCAATCCGGGCCCGTGGCGCATTCCGTATCACCATCACGGCATGATGCACTACACCAGGCTCTTCAAGATTCCCTTGGAGCCGTTTTTTCAGGTCAATTACAACGCGTATCTGCATAGCAGCAACGCGTTCGGCGGCAAGCCGCAGCGCTTCCGCGAGGTCAAAGCCGACTATCAGGGGCACATCGCCGAACTCTTGGCCAAAGCGACCCGGCAGAATTTGCTCGACGCCTCGGTCACCAAGGAAGACCAGGAAATGCTGCTCGAGTCGCTGCGGCACTGGGGAGCGCTCGACAGCAGCTACAGCTACGTCGCGAGCGATGAGAGCAGCGATCGGCGCGGCTTTGAAAAAAAACCCGGCGGGGGCTTGAGCGCCCGGCCTATTCCATCAAAGCCGGTTGCACTTCACGACATCCTCGATTCGGGCTTGTGGTCGGGGGTCGCCAACGGCGACACCTTCGACATGCAGACGGCGTTGTTTCAGCCTGCGGGCGGCATGGGTCGCATCGGCGAGGCATTCGGCAAAGAGCTGGGTCCCCTGATTCGCTACAACGCCAAGGTAACGGACATCCACCAGGATGATCGCGGCGTGAACGTCACTTTCTCAGACACCCAAAAATCGCGCGCGCCGCAGACTGTTCGGGCCGACTGGTGTCTGTGCACCATTCCGCTGCCGATTCTGGCGCAGATTCCCATGAACGTCAGCCCAAGCCTGACCGCCGCGATTTCCGCGGTCCCCTACGCGCCAGCGGTCAAAGCCGGATTGCAATTCAAGCGCCGCTTCTGGGAGCAGGATGAAAAGATCTTCGGCGGCATTACCTATACCGACCTGCCGATCATGAACATCGGCTACCCCAACACCGGTTTTCAGAGCGACGGCAAAGGCGTGCTGCTCGGGGCCTATATTTGGGGAATGAGGGCGATGGAATTTACGGCGATGACGCCGCCGGAGCGGGTGCAAAAAGTGGTCGACTACGGCAGTCAAATCCATCCGCAATACACCCGAGAATTCGAGAATGGCGTCGCCGTGGCGTGGCATCGCGCACCCTTTAGCATGGGGTGCTTCGGCACGTGGACCACTGCGACGCGCGCCAAGCATTACGATGATCTGTGCCAGATCGACGGACGAATTGCGCTGGCAGGCGAGCACGCCTCGTTCCTCGGCGGATGGCAGGAGGGCGCGGTCACCTCGGCGCTCGATGCCATCGGCCGCCTCCACCAGCGTGCCGTGGCGCAAGGAGCAAAAGCGTGAGGAATATTGCACTCGGCGTGGCCGCGCTGCTCCTCATGTTCAGTGCGTATGCGGACAGCCCCTTATTTACCTCGCGGGCGATGATCGGCTCGCTCAGCGGCGAGCAGATCTACGATCACATCTGTCAGGGGTGCCACATGCCGGGGGGCCAGGGCGCCGTGGGCGCCGGAACTTATCCTAAGCTCGCATCAAATAAGAATTTAGCCTCTTGGGCCTATGTGGCGGTGACTGTGCTGGATGGGCACAATGGCATGCCGCCATTCGGGTACCCAATCGGCCGTGGAATGAATTCGGGGCCGGCGCACTTGAGCGATGCGCAGATCGCGGATGTGGTCAACTATGTGCGCAGCCATTTTGGCAACACCTACAAGGCCGAAGCAACTGCCGCGCAGATCGCCGCCCTGCCCCACCCGGCCGCTGAACTCATGGGGCCGCAATAGGGTCATACAGAATCGGAATACCAGTTAAACCTACTTGAATTGCACGGGTACTCACAACCGGCAAAGGGCAATGGGCCATGGAAACGGGAGGTTGTTATGCGTAGCTTTCTCAGTGTGTTGGGATTCATCGCCGCCGTCGCGGTAATGCCCGCGGGCGCGGCACTCGCGCATGGCGGCGGTTCCATGCCCTCGGGTCCTGCGGGAATGGTGACGGCCACTCCGCGCAACGTCGCGGACGCCGCAAAGAGCGCCTACAACTCGGGCGTGCGCGGTCTCAAGAAAGCGCAAGAGTACGATGCGGAATCGGCAAAGGCAGCGACGCCGGAAAAGGCTGTCAAGGCGCATGACAAGGCGCAGAAGGCCTACCATGATTCCCTGGCATCGTTCATCGACGCCGTCGGCGCTGACCCGAAAATGTACGAGGCCTGGAACTATCTGGGCTTCGCCAACCGTCACTTGGGCAATTATGAAGATGCCCTGTCCTCCTATGCCAAGGCGCTGGAAATCAATCCCAATTATCCCGACGCGATCGAGTATCGCGGCGAAGCTTATTTGGGCTTGAATCAGATTGAGGAAGCCAAGGGTGCCTACATGGCGTTGTTCAGTGGATCGCGGCCGCTCGCCGACGAATTGATGGTGGCGATGCATCACTGGGCCGACGCGCGCCGCCAGGACTCCCAAGGGCTGTCATCGGCGGACGTCGAGGCATTCACCAAGTGGATGGATGAACGCACAGGCGTCGCGGCGCAAACCGCGTCGCTGGTCATCGGCTCCGCACAACCGTGGAGACCGGGGCCGCGTTAAATTCGCGAGTTACTCATTGTTCTCGCAGCGTGTGGGGCCATCAGCAGCGCCTGCGCCGCTGATGGCATGACTGCGGCAAACTACCCATGGCACCTGCCCAGAGGATTTCCGCGGCCCGCGGTTCCGACTGACAATCCGATGTCCGCCGCGAAGGTCGCGTTGGGACGACGGCTGTTCTTCGAAACCCGCCTGTCCTCATCCGGCCGATATTCGTGCTCGAGTTGTCATCGGCAAAAGATCGCCTTCACCGACGGCCGCGCGCAGGCGCAAGGCGCCACCGGGGAGAGCGTCAGGCGCGGCGCCATGAGTCTCACCAATGTCGCCTACAATCCGGCCTTCACCTGGGGCAGCGACAAGGTACGCTCGCTCGAAGCGCAAATGCGCCAGCCGCTGTTCAACGAGCATCCCGTGGAAATGGGTCTCAAGGCAGACGGAACAGCGGTTGTGGCTGCGCTGGCTGCCGACGCCAGCTACCCCGCGCAATTTGCCGCTGCATTTCCGGGCGGACTCGAGCCTCTCTCCATGAAGCACGTCATCCAAGCCATCGCTTCGTTCGAGCGAACCCTGATCTCCGGCCGCTCATCGTTCGACCGCTACGTGTTTGACGATGATCAAACCGCGCTGTCTTCTTCGGCCAAGCGCGGCATGGCGCTTTTTTACTCCGCTAGGGTTGGCTGCGCGCAGTGCCACTCGGGGATCAATTTCAACGGGGCAATTGTCTATGCGGGTCACACCCGCGCGCGGGCGCTGTACGCCAACACGGGCCTTTATGATCTCGACGGTCGCGGTGCCTATCCCTCGAGCGATCGCGGCTTGATGGAGGTCACGCATCGCGCCGGCGACATGGGCAAATTCAAGGTTCCCACTCTGCGCAATGTGGCACTCACGGCACCGTACATGCACGACGGCAGTTTGCCGACCCTCGACGCGGTGCTGGACCACTACGTGCGCGGCGGGCGCCAGAGTCCTTTGCAGGACTCCCGGATCCGGCCCTTTACGCTCGCTCCGGCCGAGCGTGCGGATCTGCTGGAATTCCTGAAAAGCCTGACGGACCGCGAGTTCGTCGAGAATCCAGCCTATTCCGGCCCAAATTGAGCCTGGGGGCCTGTATTTATTGAACTATGTCGCGGTAAAACCTCAAGAGGCAGGCGATGATCGCGGGCCATGAAGCCCGCCAAGCTAGTGTCGGAAAGCAGCCTCGGCACAAAAATGACTTTGGCCATTGCCTCCAGCTATCTCATCGATGGCATTTTGCTCGCCGGATTCGCGCTCGCCGGCACCGTCAGCTCCACCATCCCTCTAGCCTACACCGCGATCGGTCTCATCGATTGTTCCATCATCCTGCTGCTGCGTGCTTGGAGCGTCCAGCATCGCAGGGACACCAACGATTTTGCCCTGGCACAGGCCATCGCCTCGAGTGCCATCCAACTGGCATTCGCCGCGCTCGTGCCGCAGATGGCGTTTTACTTCTTCACCGTGCTATTCGTCGTGTTTGGCTGTGCCAGCTTAGGCCTCTCGAAGAAGCAATCTGCCATTGCCTGGGTCAGCGTCGCCGCGGCGGCGGCGCTCGTGATGACGTGGATCGATGCAAGAATATCGATCCCGCAGGACACTCCTTTGGTACGCGGCCTGGTGTGGCTATGCTTCGTGGCCACCTTGGGCCGCTGCATCCTGCTGGGAGTCTTCGGCCGGATGCTGCGGCTTCGGCTGCATGACCGGCGCCAGCAGCTTCGCGATTCGGTTCATATGCTCAAGGAACGCGACAAATCGCTTGCCAACGCGAATCTCGAACTGAAGCGCCAGGCAACCCACGATGCGCTGACGGGAATCGCCAATCGGGTGCTGTTCGTCGAGCGCCTGAATCACGCCGTCTACGATCGCCAGCCCTTCGCGGTCTGCGTATTCGACTTGGACCGTTTCAAGATCATCAATGACTCGCTGGGTCACGGCGCCGGCGATGCACTGCTCAAGCACGTCACCGAGCGGCTGCTGTCAATCGTCCGCTCGACCGACACGGTCGCCCGCGCCGGCGGCGATGAATTTCTACTGCTGCTGCGAAACTTGAGCTCGACGGAAGAAATCGAGGTACTCATCGCCCGGTGGATGTCCGCCCTGTCGCAGCCCTATCAGCTGACCGGCCTCGAGCTGCACGTCAGTCCCAGCATTGGAATTGCGCGTTATCCCAACGACGGTACCGGCGCCGAGGAGCTGCTGGCGCGCGCCGATGAAGCCATGTATTTTGCAAAGCGCTGCGGCCGCAAAACATTCCGGTTTTTCGACGCCAGCGTCATGGGATTTTCGCGCGAGCGCCTGGAAATCGAAGCCGAGCTTCGCGGCGCGCTTTCCCAGGGCCAGCTGTCCCTGCACTACCAGCCGAAGATCGACATTGCGACCGGCGAGATGCGCAGCGTGGAGGCGTTGATCCGCTGGCAGCATCCGACACGCGGGGCGATTTTGCCGGGCGAATTCATCCCCATCGCCGAGGAAAGCGGCCTCATTCTCGAGATCGGCGACTGGGTCATACGCGAAGCCTGCCGGCAGGCGCGCGCATGGCAGCAGCGGCAGATGCCGTTTCTGCGGGTCGCGGTCAATGTCTCGCCGCTGCAATTCCGGCAGGCCAATTTTGTCAAGAAGATCCACTCGGCGCTGCAAGAGCATGGCGCTCGATGCAACCTACCTGGAAATCGAGTTGACCGAGGCCACCTTGATGAGCAACGCCGAGACCTCGGTGGCATTGCTCGAGGAACTGAGCGAGCTCGGGGTGGTGGTCGCGATTGATGATTTCGGCACGGGCTATTCATGCATGAGCTACCTGCAGCGTTTCCCCATCGACAAGCTCAAGATCGACAGGAGTTTCATCAGCGATGTGGCGTCCAATGCCGGCGATGCCTCCATCGTGCGCGCGATCATATCGCTCGCCCACGGACTGCGGCTGAAGGTGATTGCCGAGGGCGTTGAATCAGAGGAGCAGTTGGGCATCCTGCGACGCATGGGCTGCGATCAGTATCAAGGCTTCTTTCGCAGCGCGGCGGTACCGGCCGCCGACATCGAAAAATTCGTTCGCGAGGATGACGAACGCCTGAAGAATCAAGGCGAGACGGACATCGATCGCACGCAGAGCAAGCTGTTTAGATTGCGCGAAGCCTGATAAAAGCCCAACCGCCCGCCTGCGAGACCGTAGAATCGGCTTCGTGAGCACGCCCCCCACTCCTACGTTCCCGGCGAATACGCGGCGGCACGGGCTCATCCTGGCCGGTCTTGGAGCCGTCGGCTTTTCCGGCAAGGCCATCATCGTCAAACTGGCCTATCGCTATGGCGTGGACGCCGTCACGCTCATCATGTACAGGATGTTGTTCGCGCTGCCCCTGTTTGTGTTGCTGGCGTGGTGGGCGGGACGAGGCAGGCCGGCGCTGACGTGGCGCGACGCACGGATCGTGCTGGGCCTGGGATTTTGCGGCTACTATCTATCGAGCTTTCTCGATTTCCTCGGGTTGCTCTATATCAGCGCAAGCCTGGAGCGGCTGATTTTGTATCTTAATCCGACGCTGGTGCTGGGCCTGGGTGTTTTCCTGTTCCATAAGAAGGTGACGCGCACGCAAATTCTCGCGCTGGCGGTCAGCTATTGCGGCGTGCTGTGCGTATTCGGACGCGAGATGTCCCTGCAAGGAGCGGATGTGCCGCTGGGTGCGACGCTCGTGTTTGCCAGCGCCGTCAGCTATGCCATTTATTTATCGTACAGCGGCGAGGAAGTGAGGCGGCTTGGGGCGCTGCGGCTCACTGGTTTGGCGACCACGGTGGCCTGCCTCATTTGTATTGCACAATTCTTATTGCTGAGACCGATCAGCAGCGCGTCCGTGCCCCCAGCCGTGTTGTGGCTCTCCGTCCTGAACGCCACCCTCTGCACCTTTGCGCCCGTGGTGATGGTCATGATGGCCATCGAGCGCATCGGCGCTTCACTGACGGCGCAGGCCGGCACGATCGGTCCGGTGTCGACCATCCTGATGGCCGTGATGCTGCTCGGCGAGCCGTTCACGGCGTGGGTTGCAGCAGGGACGGTTCTGGTTTTGGCGGGGATCTGGCTCCTGACCCAGGCGCAGCCCAATTCCGCGGCGCCGGTCGGCTCATGATCGGAACACGCTTCCCGGGATTTGAGACTGTTCCGCGCGGCGCAAGAGCGGGATTGATCATCGTGCACGGAATCGCCGAACATGGTGCCCGCTACCGGCACGCAGCCGAAGCGCTGGCACGAAAAAACATTGCCGGCTTCGTCTACGATCAGCGCGGCCACGGCATGAACCCCGGCACGCGTGCCCACATCGGCAATTTCGCCGACTTCGCCGCCGACTTAAGAGCGATCGGCGAGAATGTGCAGCAGAGATTCCCTGAGTTGCCGCTGTTCGTCTGGGGCCACAGCATGGGATCCATCGTGGTTTTGCTCGCCGCCCCGGAGCTTGGGTGGGCCCGCGGACTGATCACCACCGGCTGCGCGCTCGATGCCATGCCGAAGTTGGAGGGCTTCGGCGGCGTGCTGCTGGGAACGGCTTCCGCACTCGTTCCGAGGTTCAGAATCAGCCTGCGCATCGATGCCTCGGCGCTCACGCAAGTCGCGGAGGAGCAACGCCGACATATGAATGATCCATTGGTGCCGCGCACCGCAAGCTTGCGGCTGCTCTATGGTTTCGCCCGGGCATGCCGCACGTGCCGCGCGAACGCCCCCAGGATCACGCTGCCCTGGCTGGCGGTGCACGGTGAGGCGGACAAGGTTTGTCCGATCAGCGGTTCACGGACGCTGATCGAGTCGCTCGGTTCCCGCGATAAACAACTTGTGACCTACCCGAACCTTCTGCACGAAGTCCACAACGAAGATGAACCGGCGCGCGCCGCTCTGTTTGAACTCATGTCGCACTGGATACTCGAGCGCTCCTAGGAGTCTGTCCGAGATTTCGGCGTTGGCTTACACTGTGCCGGGGTTTGACGAACAACATCCAACAGGGAGTCCTCGCATGCATCTTCCGCGTTTACTGGCCATCGCTTCTTTGGCCGCCCTCACCGTATCGCCGGCAATGGCGGCGGTCCACGACCTGCCCACGGCCAGCGCAGAAAGCGAAGGCATGTCGGCGGAGCGCCTCGCTCGCCTGGGCACCGGCATGAAAGGGCTTGTTGACAACGGGCGTCTGGCCGGCGTCGTCACCATGGTTTCTCGCCATGGCAAGGTGGTGGAATTCGATGCGGCGGGCAAGCGCGATATCGCCGCGAATGCGCCGATGCAGAAGGACAGCATCTTTCGGATCTATTCGATGAGCAAGCCGATCACCGGCGTCGCGATGATGATTTTGTTCGAAGAGGGCAAGTGGCAGCTGAACGATCCGGTGGCCAAGTACATCCCGGAGTTTGCCAAATTGAAGGTCTATTCGACCGAGCCCAACGGCAACGTGGTCATGAAGGACCAAAACCATCCGGTAACCATGCGTGAGCTCATGTCGCACTCCGGCGGCTTCACCTATGGATTTTTCAGCCAAACAGCCGTCGATAAATTGCAGATCGAAGCCGATTTGCTGAACCCCAACAACTCGCTGGACGAGTTCATCAAGCGTGTCGCCAAGCTGCCTTTGAATGCACAGCCCGGCACGGAATGGCACTACAGCATCTCGGTCGACATTCAAGGCTATATCGTGCAAAAGCTCTCCGGCATGCCCTTCGAGGACTTCCTGGAAAAGCGAATCTTCAAGCCGCTCGCTATGACCGATACCGGCTTCTACGTGCCCAAGGAGAAGCTGAATCGATTCGCAGAATTCTATAACTACGACGCCGAAGGAAAGCTGCATGCCGTGGGTGTGCGCGAAGGGTTGAATCACGACTTTTCAGCGAAACCCGCGCTCTCCTCCGGCGGCGGCGGTCTGGTATCGACTGCGACCGACTACATGCGATTTTGCCAAATGCTGCTGAACGGCGGTCAGTTGGACGGCGTGAGAATTCTCTCGCCGCTGACCGTTGAACTCATGCATACCAACGTGTTGGCCCCAACCGTGCCGATTCTTGCGCCGGGTGCCGGCTTTGGTTTGGACTTTGCCATTTACACCGATCCGGTTGCGGCCGGCGGCTACTACGGCAAGGGTTCGTATTGGTGGGGCGGCGCGGCAGGCACCTGGTTTTGGATCGATCCGGTCAACGATTTGATCGTCGTCGGGATGATCCAGCAAGCGGCGGGTACGGGTGCCGCGGCAGTCGCAGCAGTTCCGGACGTGCGCGGCTTGTCGCACGCCTGGACATATCAAGCGATACTGAAGTAACTCTCGCTAAGTCGCTGCCTCATAAGGACTTTCACCTTGTGGGTCTAGGCGCCAAGCCGGTGCCGCCGCTCGAGGCGGCGTCGGATTTGGCTGAGCGCTCCGCTCGTTGCGGCTGAATTTCACGCGGCTGTGACGGCGGCCGCGTTTGGCTCCCCTCTGGCGCTCAAGGCGCCCCCTCCGGAGCCGATATGAGCCTAGGAGAGATATCTCTACGGTCCCGGAGCGCCCATCATTTCCTCGAAATCACAGGCTATTGGCCGGCTCCGACAGATTGCGAAAGGCACCGGGTCATGGTTGGCGGGAATTGGCGCCGCCCTCGTCAACTTCCACCCCACGTCGTTGCCGCACAGCAAAGCCTCGCTCTTCAAGGGCCTGGAGCAGGTAACGCGCAGCGCCGGTGTGCGGATTTGGGAATGGGACGTCGTTCGCAACACCATGCATTTCAGCGGCGACCTCGCCGAGATTTACGACGCTGAGCTTGCGGCCGCCGACAAGCAGGCCGACGCCACGATGCTCAACAAGGTGCATCCCGAAGACCGCGCGCGCTACCGCGCCGAGTTCGTCAAGGCGCTGAAGGGCGAGGCGCCGATGGAAATCGCCTATCGAGTGCAGGAGCGCGACGGCACCGTTCGCCCGGTCCAATTGCGCGGCGAAGTGTTCCGCAATTCGCAAGGCCGGGCAGTGCGGGTTTTGGGACTGACCATCGACATGAGCGATCAAGCCCGTGCCGCTACGCTGCTGGCGGAGCAAGCCGAGCGCCAAACTCAATTGCTGTCGAGACTCAAGCTCGCCACGGAAACAGCCGGCATCAGCATCTGGGAAAAAGACCTGGTCAGCGGCGATCTCATCAACGATGGCAGCCTGTGGACCTTGTTCGGCATGCCGGCCTCAGCCGGCATGAATCCAAAAGATCTCATCCACCGGGACGACCGCGCCCAGGCGGCGGCGGCCATCCGTGCCCTGCTGGCAGATCCGACGCAGAATGCAATCCTGCCGCTGCGCCACCGCACCGCCAATCCGCGCCCCGAACCCCAATACGTACAGACTCACATGCGCGTCTATCGCGATGCGGACGGCGCGGCGATCCGAATGATGGGCGTAACCTGGGATGTCACCAAGGAAGTGCTCCACGCCTCGGAGCTGGAGAGCAAGGCGGCGCAGGAAAGCGCGCTCATTGAACGCTTGAGCGTCACGACCCAGGCCGCGGGAATCGCGCCCTGGGAGTTCGATATCAAGTCCGACTGCTTTTCCTGGCATGGGCCGCGTCCTGCCTGCTTCGGCCTGAATCATGTGCCGTTGAAAGACTATTTTCGCAGCCTCACGGCGATCATTGTGCCGGAGGACCGCGGGATTTTGCTGCAAACGCCGCGCGACGCGATTGCCAGTAAATTGGATTTCTACGACTACGTCTTTCGTGTGAAGGGCATCGACGGCGAAATCCATCATATGCAGAACTACGCGCGCATCATGCGCGATGAGCAGGGGCAGGTCCGCTACATTGTCGGCGTGACCTGGGACGTCACCCGCGATGTGCTGACGACGGAAATGCTCAAGAACCGGGCCGATGAAAAGCGTCAGCTCGTGGATCGCATCAATATTGCCACCGAGAGCGCCGGCATCTGTTCCTGGGAGCTCGATCTGGTCGCGCGCCGCTATCTCTGGCTCGAAAATCCAATCGAGGCATTGAACTATCGCGACCGCGCCGACGACCTCGCGATTGAGCACATCGAGGAGCTGGTCCTGCCCGCGGATCGGTGGCTGTTTCGCGAAACGGTTGCCGCCGCACTCGCTGAGAAGTCAGACAGGATCAGCCTGCGCTACCGGGCGCGCGGCGCCGACGGGGCGACGGTGCACGTGCAAAACTTCGGGCGAATCATCCTCGACGAGAAAGGCGCCCCGTCACGGCTGCTCGGTGTCTCCTGGGACGTCACCGAGGAGGTCGTGGCCTCGGAATTGCTGCGGCAACAGACGGACGCTGCGCACGCGGCGAGCCGCGCCAAGAGCCATTTTCTCGCCAATGTCAGTCACGAAATTCGCACACCGATGAACGGCATCATCGGCATGACCGGACTTCTGCTCGACACCCATCTTGACCGTACGCAGCGTGATTATGCGGAAACCATTCGTTCAAGCGCGGATTCCCTGCTCACCGTCATCAATGACATCTTGGACTTCTCGAAAATCGAAGCCGGCAAGCTGGAATTGGAGTCCATTGAGCTCGATTTGCGCGCCAATGTGGAGGATGTCGGCTCGGCGATGGCATTCCAGGCGGCAAGCAAGGGCTTGGAGCTGATCGTCAATGTCGAGCCGCAAATCAGCGGGCGCGTGCTCGGCGATCCGCAGCGTCTGCGGCAATGCTTGGTGAACCTCGTCAGCAACGCAATCAAGTTCACCCCGGAGGGCGAGATCGTCATTGAAGTCCGCGACCGGTCGGGCGGCGGCAATCCACTGACATATTTCGAGGTCCGCGACACGGGAATGGGAATCGCAAAGAAGACATTGGATCTGCTGTTCCAGCCTTTCGTGCAGGCCGACTCCTCGACTACGCGTCACTTCGGCGGTACCGGCCTGGGTCTGTCCATTGTACGCAAACTCGTCGAGCTGATGGGCGGCGAAGTGGGCGTTTCCAGCGAAGTGGGCGTTGGATCGAAATTCTTCTTCACCCTGCCCTTGAAGGCCGCTCAAACCATCAGTCCCGAACGACGCATCCGCGTTGAAGCCGGCGGCAGGATCCTGATCGTCGATGACAATGTGACCAATCAACGGGTCTTGAGCGCGCAGCTCGTGCACGCCGGCTACTCGGTTACCACCGTGAGCAGCGGCCTCGCCGCACTCGACGAATTGCGAAACGCCATTGCTTCGGATCATCAATTCGACATGGTCATCACTGATTTTCAGATGCCTGACATGGACGGGGCGATGTTGGGCGAGCGGATCATCGCGATGCGAGAACTCGCCGATACGCGCTTGGTCATGCTCACCTCTCTGGATCGCCATGGCGATACGCCCCGGCTGGCGGCGCTCGGCTTCGCCGCCTACCTGACCAAGCCGGTGCGCGTGCGGGAACTGATCGATGCGGTCGCGCGCGTGATGAGCGGCGGCCCGCGTCAGTGGCAGATGGAAACACAGCCGATGATCACGCTCAACATGCTGACGCAACCGGCGGCTCAGCAGCGATTTGCAGGGCATGTGCTGCTGGTCGAGGATAATTTCGTCAACCAGAAGGTTGCGGTGAGATTTCTCGAGCGCCTCGGGTGCACCGTGGAGGTCGCAAGCAATGGCGCCGAGGGCGTCGCCGCGTGCAAAGCGCGGCCATTCGACGTCGTATTGATGGATTTGCAGATGCCGGTCATGGACGGCATGACGGCCACGCGCAAGATCCGCGAATGGGAGACTTCGGGCCACACGCCGATCATCGCATTGACGGCGAATGCCATGACGGGCGACCGGGAACTGTGCGAGGCGGCGGGCATGGACGGGTATTTGACCAAGCCCATTGAAGTTGAGCGGCTGCGAAACATTCTTGCGAAATTCGGTTTGGAAAAACCGGATCCGGTTGCCGCGGTCCCCGCAGCGGCCCTGGAATCGAGGCCTTCCTTGAGCGCCGCCGCGCCGGTCGATTTGCGCGCCTTTCGAGAGCTTACCGATGGCGATCAGGCATTTGCTCAGGAATTGGCGGCTGCCTTCATCTCGAGCGGCGAACAGCAATTGGCTGAAATCACCGCGGCGCTGGCGCAAAACCAGCGCATCGCCGTGGCGAAAACTGCCCACAAGTTGAAGGGCGCGTGCGCGAACATCCATGCGCAGGTCTTGAAATCGCTGGCCGAACAAATGGAAATCGACAGCGCCGCGGCCGACACACGCGCGCTCGATCAGATCAACGGGTTGCTGCGGCGCGAATTCGACCGTGTGAGGGAATTTCTGACCGACCCCACCGTGATGCCGCAACCTGCCAAAGCGGCTTCGTAGCAGCCCGGCCTAGTAACGCCAGCTCTTGAGGTCCGCCCCCGCGGGCGCCGTCGCCTTGATGCGCTGCAGAATCAGCGGCAGATATTGGAAATTATAATGCAGCCGAGAATAGGCATTGGACTGCTTTGCATCTCCATTCCAACAATGTTCGGCGCGATCGCCGTACGCCACTGATCCTTGATAGGCGGGCTTCAGCGATTCGAGCCGCTCCTGCCCGAAATAAACCGAGTCGGTCAGAAAGTAGTTGTCGCCGTTGCCGACGTAGAGATGTATTTTCCCCCGCAGCTTCGGCGCCAGGTTTTTCCAGTCGCGGGCGATGATGTGGGAAAGATCGTAGTGGTCGCGCCAGTAGGCCGCCACCGATGGATCGATGACGCCGCTGACTTTGTCGAAGATCGGCTTCGGGTAGCCGTCCGCTCCAACCGGGCTGAAGACCGCCTGCCAGATATCGTATTGGCCGCCCGAGCGGCTGCGATCGCCCTGCGCGAGCTCCATGTAGTTTTCATCGCGTTGCGTGGCGAACACTTCACCCAAATAGTTGCGAAACGCAGGACGCTCCACCGAGGAGGCTTCGCCCTTCAAGAAAAAGGCGTTGGGATCCTTGTAGATGTCGATGAGGGTGTACGCGCGAAAATCGATGGGGTCCGGGCAGGCGGCAAAGGCGCCGTTATACATGTCGGGATAAAAGACCTGGGTGGCGAGCGCTTCCCAGCCGCCGGTCGAACCACCGTAGGTGAAGCGCGCCCACCCGGCGCCGATGCCGCGGAATCGGCGTTCGATCTCCGGAATCAGCTCCTTGTTGATGGCATCACCGTAAGGCCCGAGGTTGGCGGAATTCACCGCATAGCTATCATCGTAGTAGGGATTGGCGTGCTCGATCTCGATCACGAGAAAGCGCGGAAAATCGGCAGAGACCCATTTCTGATAGAAGGCATAGGCTTCTTGCTGTTGGATGCGATTGTAGCCGGCGAGGTGGAAACGCTCGGAATAGTCCGGCTTCAAATTCGGATCCGGCGGCGTGGTGCGAAATTCCGAAATGTCGTCGGGATAATGACCGTGAAACACCATGAGCGGATAGTGCGCCTCGGGATGCGAGTCGAACCCCTTCGGCACCAGGATGTGCGCACCCAAGAAGACATCGCGGCCCCAGAAACGCGACAGCAATTCGCTGCGGATACGGATGTGCTTTACAAACTCGGTGTCGCTCTTCGGTTGAATCGGCCCGATCTGCTGATCGAGAACCAAAGCCGTCCTCACCGGATGCGCCGCGTCCACATGCAGCTTGATGGGCGTGGAGAACAGATTGCCGGGCTTGCGGGCCCACTGCTGTCCCTCGCCCTTGTCCGGCGGCAGCTTCAAAGTCCGGCCGTCGGCAAGATGATAGGTTTCGTAGCGGTTCAGCACGGCCTGGACGTTGTAGTCGCCCGTCGGGATCGCCGACAAGTGCGCGGCCGGCCAGCCGAACGCCTTGTCGTCGAGCACCGCTTCTGCGCCCGGCGCGAGGCCGTCCACATTGAGACCGAACAAGTAAGGACTCTCGAGCGGTTCATTGGCCTCGACATGCGTACGCGGTTCACGTGTCATGTCGCGGCTCAGCAGGAGGATGACCCGTCCGTCGATCGGACCGCTGTTTTGCGCGGCAGGATAGTTGATCGCAAATTCAGTCCCCGTTGGCGCGCCGAGCGCACTGCCGAACAAGCTGATGCATCCCAAAATTGTCAAGCCGAGATTGCGCATCGAATTTCCTTTGTTATTTTCCGTCGACTGAAAAAACCAGCAGCACATTGTCCGGCGCGCCGCCGAGCGCGCCGGCATACCCGGAGATGATGTACATCATGCCGCCCGCCACCACCGGCCCGGCCACATCGAGGGAGCCGCCGCTTTGGTCCTGAACGCCGTTGATGGTTTGGTATTTTTGCGCCGCCGTATCGAAATCCCAGATGATGGCGCCGTCTTTGACGTCGTAGGCACGCAAATGCCCATCGATGGTCGTGGAAAATACCACGCCCGGAATCACGCTGGGGGCGGCCGACTGGCCGCTCAAACATCGCCCGCTGTAGCTGCAGCCGACTTTGGGCGCTGGTGTGTACCAATGCTGCTCCCCGGACTTTGGGTCCAGCGCATAAAGCCCCGCCTTGCCGCGCGGCGGCGGCATGCCCAGATCCGCCACCGCGACGTACAACTGCCTGCCATCCGCGGCCATGCCCCATTCGATCCCGCCCAAGGCACCGCCATTGCCGACCTTGTTGCGCCACAGAGTCCTGCCATCGTGATCCGGGTCCATGCCAAAGGCGACGCCCGACTTCTGGCCCGCGAGAATGATGTCCCTGCCATCGGGCAGCGTAAATAAAATCGGCGAGGCGCCAAAATCGTGATCCGGCCCCATCACCGTCGGGCAATTGACGGTGCCGCTGCGGTTGCAGCCCATCAAAAAACTATCATTCTCGGTGACTTGATTTTTCCATTTGATTTTACCGGTCTTAAGATCGAGCGCGATGATGGCATCGGAGCCATCCTCCTTCACGTCCGTATAGGTGTCGCCGGTGCCGATGTAAACCACGGACCGCCTGGCATCGATCGTCGGCGCGGACCAAACGGCGGCACCCGCGGGACCATACATTTGAGTGCCCGCGGAATTCTTATGAGTCGGCTGCGGCTCTTGCCCGATGGCATACGTTTTCCAAATCAGCCGGCCATTCTTCGCATCGAGAGCGGCGAGTCCGCCGCGGGCCGTACAGCAGCCGTAAGATCCGACGCCGCCCGCGGTTTCCTCCCATGAAGAAATCGGCACGTAGAGCAATCCCTTGTACAACGCCGGCGCACCGGTCAGCACGGCGCGCGGATGCGACTCGAGAATCATTTTCCACTGCAGTTTTCCGGTGGCCGCATCGAGCGCATAGACCTGCCGCTTAAAATCGCCGAAGAACATGAGATAGCCGCTCGGCGATGCGCCTCTCAGTTGCCCAATCACCGGCGTGGTCCGCACTCCGGCGTCGGCATCGAAGCGCCACTGCATGCAGCCAGTCTTGGCATCCAAGGCATAGATGCGGCCGCTGGAACTGGTGAGAAACAGGCGCCCGCCCACAAGGGTTGGCTGACCATAGCGGCCGCCGGTATACGTCATGGACCATTTCACCTTGAGCCGCGGCACATCGGCGCCGGACAAGCCGGGATTCGGCTGGGCGCGTGAATTGCGCGCATCGATGCTCCAGCCGTTCCAGCCGGGCCCGGACATGCTGAACTTCCCTGCCGCGACGCACACCGGTGGGTCGGCCGCCTGCTCGGTCATGCCGTCCGCACCGAGATAAGTGGCGATCGATTGAATGTCTTCGTCGCTCAAGTCCGCTGCCATCGGCTGCATAATGCCGCTCTTCAGTGCCGTGGCGATGTCATCGGGAAAGTGTCTGGCCAGCGCGGTTTTCGAAGGCGCTCGATCGATCGCCGGATCGTGGCAGGAAGCACATTTTGCCTTGAACAAGCCGGCGCCGTGGGCGACGCGGGCGGCGGCGGCTGAAGCGGAATCCGTGCTCGCGAAGACACCGGGAGCGCAGAAAATCGAAACAAGGAAGATCCAGGTCTGAAAACGCATATCCCCCCGCATGCTGCGCCCACTCTCCGGTGGTCGGCATGGACTTCAACGCATTGGCGGCCGAAGGTCAACTGCCCACCTTTAAGATAAACCGAACTCTCGTCGAGGTTCTCGCTCGAACATAGTATATTTACCGGCTAATCGGAGATTCCGGCGCGTGCCAATAAAAACCGGCGGACGTTCGAGAGCTACTAATACTATCGCGCGTCGAGATTCCTAATTGCCCACACCAGCATCCTTGCACAACGCAGAGTGTAAATCGCGCGTTAAGCCCTTCATTGCGGCCTCAATCCTGGCGCTACTCGCCGGCTGCGCGGTCGGTCCGAACTTCAAGAGACCCGCCGCTCCCGCCGTGAGCGATTATGTCGCCGCACCGCTCACGACAACCGCGAGCGCACCGAACACGGTGGCGGGCGAATCCCAGCGATTTGAGGGCGGCGCCGATATCGCGGCTGATTGGTGGACGCTGTTCCATTCCGAGCCTCTCAACGAGCTGATTGACCGCTCGCTGAGCAGCAACCACGATCTCAAAGCCGCACAGGCGGCGCTGAAGGTTGCGAAGGAAAATATGCTGGCGCAGCGCGGCGCCTACTATCCCAGCGTCTCGGCCAATTTTGACGCCACGCGCCAAAGGCAATCCGGGCAGATATCCCCTGCACTGAACTCCAACACATTTCTTTACAATCTTTTCACGCCCCAGGTCAGTGTTTCGTATGTGCCCGATGTCTTCGGCCTGAACCGGCGCACCGTGGAGTCCCTGCAGGCGCAAGAACAAGAAGCCCGCTTTCAAATGATCGCGACGTACACCACGCTGACCTCCAATGTGGTCGTTGCCGCGATTCAGGCGGGGTCGACGCAAATGCAAATCGATGCCACCCACGAGCTCATCGAGAGCGCCGGGAAAACGCTGAAGATCCTGAGATACCAGCTTGACAAGGGCTACGCCAGCGGCCTGGACGTGGCCGCCGTCGAGTCGCAGCTTGCACAGTTTGCCGCCACGCTGCCCCCGCTCATGAAGCAGGAAGCTCAACTGCGCGACCAACTCGCAGTCTTGGCCGGTCGTTTTCCGAGCGAGCAACCTGCGGTGAATTTTGATCTCTCGACGCTGCAACTGCCGCAGGACCTGCCCGTGAGTCTGCCTTCGACGCTCGTATCCCAGCGCCCGGATGTGCTGCAGGCGGAGGCGAATCTGCACGATGCGAGCGCCAAGATCGGAATTGCCGTCGCGAATCGGCTGCCGAATATTGTTTTGACCGCCAATGCCGGCAGCTCCGCTGCAGAAATGAGCCAGCTCTTTACGACGGGCACGGGCTTTTGGGGAATCGGCGCGTCGCTCACCGCTCCCATTTTTCAGGGCGGCACGCTGCTGCACCAGGAGCGCGCGGCCAAGGCTGCCTACGAACAAGCCGCCGAACAGTATCGCAGCACGGTCATGACCGCCTTTCAGAATGTTGCCGACACATTGACTGCCCTTGCACAAGACGCTGACGCGGTGAGGGCCGCGGCGACCGCCGCGGATTCGGCCAAGGTCACCTTGGACCTGACGCAGCGGCAATGGCAGAGCGGCTATGCCGGCTATCTGGCATTGCTCAGCGCTCAACAAGCCTACCAGCAAGGCCGGATCAGCTTGATCCAGGCGCAGGCCAGCCGCTTCGCCGATACGGCGGCTTTGTTCCAAGCGCTCGGCGGCGGTTGGTGGCACCGGACGGAACTCGCCAAACAGCCATGAAGAACAAATTGAACAAAATGCGGACCTTGATTGCGCTCGAGCTGTCGGCCTTGCTGCTGCTCACCGCCTGCTCGCCCAAAGGCGAGGTATACCCCGCTGCCCCGTCGGTGACTGCGAGCAACGTCAAGCTCACTTCGGATCAGCGGCTGCACATTCATCTTTACAAGATCGCGCCCTCCTCGTTCCGCAAGGTAATCGAGACCACGGGCGTTGTAGACTTCGACAACGATCAGGCCACCAGTGTGCTGGCGCCCATTTCCGGTCCTGTATCCCGGCTGCTCGTTTCTTTGGGCGAGCACGTCAGGCAGGGGGCTCCACTTGCCGCCGTCGATTCGCCCGATTTTGCGACCGCGATCAGCGCCTATCGTAAGGCCATTTCCACCGCGCAAACCCTGCGCCGCCTGGCCGACCTGGACAAGGATTTGATTCAACACAACGGCGTTGCCAAACGCGAGGCGGATCAGGCCGAAACCGATGCCGTCAACGCGGAGGCTGATCGCGAAGCTGCCCTGCAATCACTGGTGTCGTTGCAGGTCCCCGCGGATAGCATCAAAGCGATTCAGGAAGGGCGCCCGGTCTCGCGCATCGAGGGCGTGATTCGCGCGCCGGTGGCCGGCACCGTGGTGGAGAAACTCATCACGCCGGGACAATTGCTGCAAGCCGGCAGCACCCCGTGCTTCACCGTCGCCGACCTGTCGCGTGTGTGGGTGCTGGCCCAGGTCTTCGGCGCCGACCTGGAAGCGGTGCGGGTCGGCGACTCCGCCGATGTCATCACGGGAATCGGTGCAACTACTTTTTCGGGTACTGTGGATAACATCTCGTCGTTGGTGAACCCGGACACGCGTTCGGTGGTTGTGCGCGTAGTGGCCAAGAACCCCGGCGACGTTCTCAAGAAACAAATGTATGTTCGCGTGCTGCTTCGTGCCCGCCAGGAGAGCAGCGGTCTGCTGGTACCGGCGTCCGCCATACTTCGGGATGACGAAAACCTGCCGTTCGTGTATGAGGCGCTGCCGGACGGCAGCTTCGCGCGGGCGCACGTGACCCTGGGATACCGCACGGGCGATCAGTATGAAATCGCCGACGGCATCAAACCGGGCGACAAAATCGTGGCCGACGGCGGCATTTTCGTTCAGTTCATGCAGAATCAATGAGCGAGAACTTGCCTGCCGAACCGCCGCCGCGGACGGCTTCGATAATGAACCGAATCGTTGCCTCTTCATTGCGGCAGCCATTTCTCGTCATTCTCATGACGCTCGTTTTGATCGGGGCCGGATCCTGGGCGTTCCAGCGGCTGCCGATGGACGCCTATCCCGATCTTTCGCCTCCCATGGTCGAGGTCATCACCCAATGGCCCGGGCACGCCGCCGAGGAAGTGGAACGACTGATTACGGTGCCCGTCGAGCTGGGCCTGAACGGTATACCGCAAACGACCGCGAAGCGCTCGATCTCTCTATATGGGTTGTCGGATGTCATTCTCACTTTTAAAAACGGCACGGATAACTACTTTGCGCGGCAGCAAGTGTTCAATCAAATCGGTTCTCTCAGTCTGCCGAGTGGTGTGGCGCCTTCGTTGGCGCCGCTCTCTGCGCCGTCGGGCTTGATTTATCGGTACGTGCTGCAGAGTTCCGATCGCTCGCCGATGGAACTCAAGACTTTCGAGGACTGGATCGTCGAGCCGCAATTCCGGTCCGTGCCTGGCGTGGCTGATGATTCGGGGTTTGGCGGCGGCACGATGCAGTACCAGGTGCTGCTCGATCCAGCCCGAGTAGCCTCGGTCGGATTGTCGGTGCAACAAGTGGAGAGCGCGTTAACCGCCAACAACGACAACGCCGGCGGCGGATTCTACTCGCAAGGCGGACAGTTCTACTATGTCCGCGGAATCGGCCGGCTGAATACCTTGGAGGACATCGGCAACGTGGTCGTCGCCGTGCATGATGGAACGCCGGTTTTGGTGAAGGAGGTGGGTCGCGTGGTCATCGGCACCGCGCCGCGACTTGGTGAATTCGGCTACGAGAAGCAGGACGACGCGGTGGAAGGCGTCATCCTGATGCGTAAGGGCGAGAAGACTCAGGATGTACTGAAGCAGGTAGAGGCGAAGACCAGGGAACTCAACGAGGAACTGCTGCCGAAGGACGTGAAGGTGCTGCCGTTCTACGATGTGAGCGATTTAATCGCTGAAACCACGCAAATCGTCGAACGAAATCTGCTGCGCGGCATGCTGCTGGTGGTCGTCGTTCTCATATTCTTCCTCTACGATTTTCGGGCCGGATTGATTGTCGCAATCACCATCCCGTTGGCGCTGCTGTTCGCATTTTTCTGCCTGGATTTGCAAAACGCGTCAGCCAACCTGCTTTCGATCGGCGCCGTCGATTTCGGCATTTTGGTGGATGGCGCAATATTCATGGTGGAGAATATTTTTCGCCAGATTGCGGCCCGGAAGGGTTCGGAATTCAATGTCAAGGAGGTCGTAAAGGCCGCGGCTGCCGAAGTGGACCGCCCGCTCTTCTACGCAGTCGCGATTATCGTCGCAAGCTTCCTGCCCATCTATGTGTTGTCCGGGCCATCAGGAACGCTGTTCAAGCCAATGGCGGACACGATGATCTTTGCGCTGGTCGGTTCCCTGATCGTCACGGTCACGCTACTGCCATTGCTCTGCGCCTGGTTCATGCGCAAGGGGGTACGCGAGCGGCGCAACGCAGCGTTCGAAGCAATCCAGTCCGCCTACATCAAGGGCCTGGATTTTTGTCTCGCCCATCCTTGGGGAACGACTTTTGCCTCGGCCATATTGCTGGCCGCATCGTTATTGCTCATCCCGCGAATCGGCGCCGAATTCATGCCGCATTTGGATGAGGGCGCGCTCTGGGTTCGAGCGACGATGCCTTACACAATATCCTTCGATGAATCGGCAAAAATTGTGCCGCGAGTTCGGGAAGTGCTGCGCAGCTTCCCAGAAGTCACCACGGTGGCATCGGAATTGGGGCGGCCGGACGACGGCACGGACCCCACCGGCTTTTTCAACGCGGAATTTTTCGTGGCTCTGAAGCCCTACGCGGCCTGGAGCGGCTCCTACCACACCAAGTCAGGTTTGATAGAGGCGATCAATCGAAAGCTCGACGCCTTTCCAGGCATCAACTTCAATTACACGCAGCCCGCCGAAGACGCCGTGGACGAGGCTGAAACAGGTTTGAAAAGCGCACTGGCGGTCAAGGTGTTCGGTTCCGATTTGGATACGCTCCAAAAGAAGGGCAAAGCCATCAAGCAGGTGCTCGAACACGTGCGTGGGATACGCGATGTGACTTTGGTGCAGGAATTGGGACAACCCAGCCTGACCATCAATATCGATCGCGCCAAAATTGCCCGCTTCGGGCTGAATGTCGCGGACATCAATGGGCTGATTCAAACAGCCATCGGCGGAGATGTCGCCACGCAAGTGGTGCAGCAAGAAAAGCAATTTGATCTTGTCGTACGCCTCGAGGAAAAGTTTAGGGACAATCCAGAGGAAATCGGCAATATCCGCATCGCGACCGCGGCCGGACAGCAGATTCCGCTCAAGGAGGTTGCCGACATTCACGTTGCAAATGGCGCGTCTTTCATTTACCGCCAGAACAATTCGCGTTACATCGGCGTGCAATTTTCGGTGGAAGGGCGCGACTTGGCCGGCGCCGTCGGCGATGCCATTCAACAGGTCGGCAAGAAGGTCACGCTGCCGCAGGGATACCGGCTGGATTGGGGTGGCGAATACACCGAATACACCGCTTCGCGGGCGGAAATGAATGTCATCCTGCCGCTGACGTTGTTTCTGATATTTCTGCTGCTGTTCGCGCTTTATAGCAACTTCAAATTCCCTTTCATAACCGTGCTCGGCGTGCTCCTGTCGGCGCCGGTCGGCGGAATCGCGGCGTTGTGGATCACAGATACGCCGTTTTCCGTTTCTTCGGGTGTGGGCTTTCTTGCGTTGTTTGGCGTCTCCGTACTGACGGCCGTGGTCTACATTTCCTATGTCAATGAACTTCGACTCAGCGGGGCCTCTCTGGGTGAGGCAATACGCACGGGCGCAATTCTTCGTTTGCGCCCCATCATGATGACGGCCCTGGTAGCTGCATTGGGATTGTTGCCCGCAGCACTGGCTACCGGCGTCGGGACGGATTCCCAAAGGCCATTCGCGCTCGTCATCGTCGCCGGACTGCTCGCTCGACTTTTGATCAGCATTTTTCTTATGCCAGCCCTGTATGCATTGGTCGCCCGGCCCGGCGACAGATTGGAAGTCTGAGGCGCGCGCCGACAGGCCCGCCGGGCGGTGATGCTAGTCTTTGTCCAAGCTTGGCACGTGCGAGTTGACTTCTTCGGCGATCTTGGCCGGATCTGCGCCGGCGACCGGATAGGACTTCGACCATAGCAGCGACCCATCGCTCACTTTGGAGATCTTGACCGATAGAACCTGCGCCGCCGCTTCGGTTCCGACGGCACCGCATAGTACATAGGCCGAGTGGTTCGATCGCCCGCGCTCCAAGGCCGACTTTGAGTCGTCGCACGCCGCGGACTCCTGGCTCAACCCCACGCGGCCGCGATGCGAAATGGCGAGCTTGCCGTACACCAGCGCGAAGGTGGAATCGGCGACTTTCGCGGCCTCGGCGTTTCCCGGCGGCACCGTAAAGGGGATCGCCAGCAGCGGGCTTCGCTCCGCCGGCGTTTGCGCCTGATCGTCGGAGGTGATGCGCGCGATCTGTGCTGCAAGCTGCGAGATGTCCTTCTTGTCGAAGCTGCCGTGATATTTTTCCGAGATGGCATGCAGCTGTTCCGCATCGCCCGAGGGCACTCGGTATGAGCGGCGATCGTCCGAACTGCAACCCTTGGACAGCAGTACCACGCACAGCCAGACCGAGACAATGACCCTGATCCAGCGGGGTAATTGCCTGAAGAAGATCCACGCCGAACGAAGCGCCCAACCGGCCACTTGAAACGCATAGTGGACTTTTGATTTGGGATTCTCGGCAGGAAATTCCGGGTAAACGAGCGGCGGCGGCGCAGCAGCTTTGGGCGGACCTGAAATGCGCGCGGTGGGCGCGGGCGCGCGCGGCCCGGCCACGGTCTCACCCGTTACGAGCCGTTTACACAGGGATTGGAGCGCAGCGTTGGGTTGTCCGCCCGGAGCACGCACCCATTGAATCGACAGAAATTTCTCCGGCACGCGCGCGCCGGATTGACTGGTGTCGTCGATTACGACGGGCAGCAGGAAGGCATGATCATCAGCCATGTCGAGAGTCCTCTCGACAGCGAGGCGCCACTCTCGGCGAAAATACCCTTCATGCCGCGCTTCAGTTTGAGCCGAAATGATGGGCATGAAATAGTCGCATTCGCGGATCTGCCGGCGGATCTTCTGATCCCAGACTTCTCCGCCGCCCAATTCGCTTTCGTCATACCAGACTTCGAGACCGAATGTCGGCAGCGCGTCGCGCAGCACTCGCGCGGCCTCGCGGTCCGCAGAGGCATAGCTTAGGAAAACCGTGGGCGCGCGCGTGGAGTTCATCAGGCTTGCACGTCGGACAATGCCTTGATCAGCACACGATCCATGTAGGCGTCGGGTTCCTCGCCCGCCGCGCGAACCAGGCCGGTCAGAGTGCTGAATCTCGCCTGTGCGTACAGGGCCCGCGCATCAATTCCCCAAGCATCCTGCCAGGCAATGATGATTTCCTGCACCTCCGCCCACCGGCCTATGGAATGCACGCGAACGAGACAATTCGTCCAGCGAATGGCACGCGTGAGGCAAATCCAAATAAACGTGCCTCTGGTCAGAACCCCGCGATCGAAAACCACCGGGTCATCCGAGCAGGCATACATTATCCCCCAATAGCGATCGATCAACCCCCCGGGCACCGGCGCACGGCGGCTCTTCTCGCTCAGCGCCACAACCACGTCAGTCGCGAGCTGGCAGAGTGCCTCGACGCCGAGTTCGTACCGGCGCGCATCTTCAAAATCACACAACGCGGCGCACACGGCCGCGCCATTCTGCTGCGCAAGAGTCCGCCGCTTACCCAAAGCGGCTGTCAGGTGTGGCGGAGAGGGTGAGATTGACTCGGGCCATCCTGGCCCTCGCCCTGCGGGCGCCGTCGCCAAAGCGCTCCGGCGTCCAAAATCGTTCCCACGATTTTGTCGAACTCCAGTGAGTTCGTCCACGCACCCTGCCCCTGCTGGAAAAATGCAGGCCGCCGATGCGGGGCCTCATTTTTCCAGTGGCGGAGAGGGTGAGATTGACTCGGGCCATCCTGGCCCTCGCCCTGCGGGCGCCGTCGCCAAAGCGCTCCGGCGTCCAAAATCGTTCCCACGATTTTGTCGAACTCCAGTGAGTTCGTCCACGCACCCTGCCCCTGCTGGAAAAATGCAGGCCGCCGATGCGGGGCCTCATTTTTCCAGTGGCGGAGAGGGTGAGATTCGAACTCACGAGCCCCGTAAAGGGCCTCCGGTTTTCAAGACCGGTGCATTCAACCACTCTGCCACCTCTCCATAACGCAGCTATCCGGCTCCGCGGCGATTTTACCCGACAAAAACTCCTGTGTCCGGCCGCCAAGGCATTGAATCGCGGGCACTTACCCCTATATCGATTGCAACCGAAGGCCAAACCGGCGCCTGCCCCGTGGGGGTGCTAAAATAGGCCTCGAAGGCTAATTGGAGGACACGATGGCCACTTTCCCAAGCAGCAACTCTGCTTTTCCGAGCTCGAGCGTCGACAGCCGGGCCGCATTCATTACGCGCACCTACACCCACGTGGTCGGTGGCATCCTCGGTTTCATTCTGATCGAGCTGGCGTTGTTCGAATCCGGTCTCGCCGGCCAGATTGCGAGCTTCATGCTCGGCTTCAACTGGTTCCTGATTCTCGGGGCGTTCATGCTGGTGGGCTGGCTCGCCACGCGAACGGCGCAGACCAGCAGCTCGCTCGGCATGCAGTACTTCTCGTACGCGGCATATGTGGTTGCGGAAGCGCTGATCTTCGTGCCGCTGCTCTATCTTGCCGACCGCAAGGCGCCCGGTGCGATTGACAGTGCCACCTTGATCACGGCGCTGGGCGCCGGCGGATTGATGGTGGTCGCGCACCGCACCCGCAAGGACTTTTCTTTCCTGCGCGCCATTCTGATGTGGGGCGGCGTGGTCGCCATCCTGGCGATGATCGGCGGCGCCGTATTCGGCTTCCAACTGGGAACCTGGTTCTCGGTGGCCATGATCGGCTTCGCCGGTGCGGCCGTGCTGTACGACACGTCCAACATCATTCAGCATTATCCGGAAGATCGCTACGTGTCGGCGGCGATGCAGTTATTCGCATCGATCGCGCTGATGTTCTGGTACGTGCTGCGTCTGGTGATGGGCAGCCGCAACTAAAGCCTTAAGCGACCTGCTGTGATTTCACCGCAGCAGGTCCGCTCCGCCCATATAAGGCACCATGGCGGTCGGTATCGTGATACTGCCGTCCCCGCGTTGGTAGTTCTCCAAAATCGCGACCAGCGCGCGTCCCACCGCGACGCCGGACCCATTCAGCGTATGCACCAGCTCCGGCTTCCCGGTTTGGGGATTGCGCCATCGAGCCTGCAGCCGGCGCGCCTGGAAGGTCTCGCAGTTGCTGCAGGAGGAAATCTCACGGTACTTCTTCTGTGACGGCAACCATACTTCGAGATCGTAGGTCTTCGCGCTGCTCGCGCCCGTATCGCCGGCGCACAATGACACCACCCGATACGGCAATTCCAGCGCCTTGAGTACGTCCTCGGCGTGCCCGGTCATTTCCTCGAGCGCCGCATAGGAATCCTCGGGCCGCACGATCTGCACCATCTCAACCTTTTCGAATTGGTGCTGGCGGATCATCCCGCGCGTGTCCTTTCCCGCGGCCCCCGCCTCCGAGCGGAAGCACGGCGTGTGCGCCACGAATTTGAGCGGCAAGCGCTCCGGCGCCAGGATTTGATCGCGCACCAAATTGGTCAACGGCACTTCGGCCGTGGGGATCAGGTAGAAGCCCGGATCGCCGCGCACGGCGAACTGGTCCTGTTCGAACTTTGGCAGTTGTCCGGTGCCGAGCAGAGCCTCTGCGTGCACCAGGTAGGGCACGTAGGTTTCGCGATAGCCGTGATCCCGGACGTGCAGGTCCAGCATGAATTGCCCCAGCGCGCGATGCAGCTTCGCCAGCATTCCGCCCATGACCACGAAGCGCGCGCCGGAAATGCGTCCGGCCGCTTCAAAATCCATCCCCAAGGGCTCGCCCAGCGCAACGTGATCCTTGGGTGCAAAGGTAAATTCCCGCGGCATGCCGAAGCGGCGCACCTCAACATTTGCGGACTCATCGCGCCCTTCCGGAACGCTGGCGTGCAAGATATTCGGCAGTCCCAATTGCAGATCGGTGACCTGGGATTGAATGAGGTCCAGCCGATGTTCGATGCCCTGCAGCGCGGTCCCCAGGACTTCCCCGGCCGCCAGCAGCGGGGCCGCATCCTCACGCTTCGCCTTCGCAAATCCCACCGCCTTGGCGTTGGCATTGCGCTCGGCTCTCAACCGATCCGCTTCGATTTGGACGCTCTTGCGCTGCTCTTCGAGCGAAGCGAACGCGTCCACGTCGAGCACAAACCCGCGTCTCGCCAACGCGGCCGCGACACCGGATAAATCGCTGCGCAGCAGCTTCGGATCAAGCACGATTTTTTCCTTTCAACAGCCTTAGTTCTGGACCTTGGAATCGCGGGCGCGGCGCGCCGCCAGCGCTTCGCCGATTTTGATCTCCAGTCCCCGCGTGACCGGCACATAGTAACGGCGATCCGGCATTTCATCCGGAAAATAACGCTCCCCTGCCGCATAGCCGCCCGGCTCGTCATGCGCGTAACGGTAGCCCTTGCCGTAGCCAATCTCCTTCATGAGGCGTGTGGGCGCATTGCGCAGGTGCAGCGGCACTTCGAGCGAGCCCAGCTTCGCCGCATCCTCGCCGGCCGCGTTGAATGCGGTATATACGGCGTTGCTCTTGGCTGCGCACGCCATGAAGATGATCGCTTGGGCGATGGCCAGCTCACCCTCGGGACTGCCGAGCCGTTCGTAGACGGCGCACGCTTCCAGTGCCATGGTCAGCGCCCGTGGATCGGCATTGCCGATGTCCTCGCTCGCCATGCGCAGGGCGCGGCGCGCCACATACAAAGGATCGCAGCCTCCCGCCAGCATGCGGCATAGCCAGTACAGCGCCGCGTCGGGATCGCTGCCGCGGACCGATTTATGCAGCGCGGAGATTTGATCGTAAAAATTCTCGCCGCCCTTGTCGAAACGTACATAGGTGCTGCCGATCACCGCGCGCATGGTGTCGGTATCGAGCCGGCGGCTCGAATCGTGCGGAGTGCTCAAGTCCGCCGCGGTTTCCAACAGATTGAGCATGCGCCGGGCGTCGCCGTCCGCGGCCGCCAGCAACAGCTCGCGTGCGCCCGCGTCGATTTGCAGATTGAGCGCGCCCAAGCCGCGGACTTGATCCGATATGGCACGATCCAGCAGCCGGCCCAGATCCTCCGTGGTCAGCGATTTGAGAACGTAGACGCGGGCGCGCGACAGCAAGGCATTGTTGACCTCAAATGACGGGTTCTCCGTGGTCGCACCGATAAAAATCAGCGTGCCGTCCTCGACATAGGGAAGAAATGCATCCTGCTGCGACTTGTTGAATCGATGCACTTCGTCGAGAAATAAAACCGTATCGCGCGTGCCGCGCAGGCTGCGTGCCTGCTCCACCACCGCGCGGATATCCTTGATCCCCGCTTGCACCGCTGACAGCCCGACGAATTCGGCATTCGCGCCGTTCGCGACCAGGCGGGCGAGCGTGGTTTTTCCCGTGCCGGGCGGTCCCCACAGAATCATCGAATGCGGATGGCCGGATTCCAGCGCCCGGCGCAAGGGCGCGCCCGCCCCAAGCAGATGCGATTGCCCGACGTACTCATCGAGGGACTGCGGGCGCAGCCGATCAGCCAACGGCCGATACGTGCCGCTTGCCGTCACTTGCCGCCGCGCCCGATCACATCGACCCCCGGCGGCGGCACGAACGTAAACAAATCCGGCGGAAGCTTGGCGTTGCGCTTGGAGTTCATAAAGGTCAGCTGCGTGACTTGATTCAGCTTGTCCGCGAGGAACATGGACGCCAGGTCGCCCCTGCGGAATCCGATGCGCACGAGCTGGAAATCCGTATCAGGGTGCTTGGGGATGAGCTGGTACCACTCGAGCCCGTCGCTCGGCGGCAGCGCGGTCACATCGAATTGACTGCTCAAAGAACCCCCGCCGGACAACAGCACCGCGGGGGTGTTCGCCAAACTCGCGTCCATGTTGCGCACATTGGCCTGCTGCAGGTCCTTGTCGTAAAACCAGATCTGTTTGCCGTCCGCCAGAATCAACTGCTCGGAGGGTTCGGTGTAGTCCCAGCGAAATTTTCCGGGTTTCTGCAGGTACAATTTGCCGGCGGCGCTGCGCACGACGTTCCCATGTCCATCATCGATGGTCTGCTTGAAATCCGCCGACCAGGTGGCAAGCCCGCCCAGGTATTTCTCAACCTCGGTCGTCGGGGATGCGACAGAGGCGGTGGCGCTCAGCGACGCCAGGCCAAAGATAAGCCACGCTGCAGCGGAAGTGCGTCTGAGCATCGTTCACTCCTCCGGCGGCGCCGCGCCGTAAATCTCTCGATTGCCATTGGATTGCAACGGTCCGACCAGGCCGGCCGCTTCCATGGCTTCGACCAGGCGCGCCGCACGGTTGTAGCCGATCTTGAGGCGTCGCTGCACTCCGGAGATCGATGCCTTGCGAGTCTCCGTGACGATGCGCACCGCCTCATCGTACAAGGGATCCGCCTCGGCATCGACGGCACCGCCTTCGGCAGCATCTTCCTCGTCAGACGGAAATCCCGGGATGGGATTGCGCGGGCCTTCCAAAATTTCATCGATATAGACCGGCGGCGATGCGGTCTTCAATCCCGCGACCACGCGATGCACCTCTTGGTCGGAGACGAAGGCGCCGTGCACCCGCGTGGGGATCGACGTGCCGGGCGGCAGATACAGCATGTCGCCGTGGCCCAGGAGCGACTCCGCGCCGCCCTGGTCAAGAATGGTGCGCGAGTCGACCTTGGCCGAGACCTGGAAGGCGATGCGCGTGGGAATATTGGCCTTGATCAAACCAGTGATGACGTCCACCGAGGGACGCTGCGTCGCCAGGATCAAATGGATGCCGGAGGCGCGCGCTTTCTGCGCGAGGCGCGCAATCAGCTCCTCCACTTTTTTACCGACGATCATCATCAAATCCGCGAGTTCATCGATGATGACCACGACGAACGGCAAAGAAGTCAGCTCGGGCACGTCCTCTTCGACCACCCCCGGGACGCCCTGCGCAATTTTTTGCATGCGAATGGGGTCCTTGATCGGGCGGCCGGCATCGGCCGCGTCTTTTACTTTGCGATTGAATCCCCCGATATTGCGCACGCCGAGCGCGGACATGAGCTGGTAGCGGCGCTCCATCTCCGCCACGCACCAGCGCAAGGCATTGGCCGCCTGCTTCATGTCGGTCACCACCGGCGACAATAAATGCGGAATGCCCTCGTATACGGACAGCTCCAGCATTTTCGGATCGATCATGATCATGCGCACGTGTTCGGGCGTGGCCTTGTAAATCAGGCTCAAGACCATGGCATTGATGGCGACCGATTTGCCCGAACCGGTGGTGCCGGCGATCAGTAAATGCGGCATGCGCGCCAGATCCGCGACAATGGGCACGCCGCCGATGTCCTTGCCCAACGCCAGCGCCAGCGGTGAGCCGACCTCATCGTAGGGTTTCGACTTGATGATTTCGCCCAGCGTCACGATCTCGCGTTTCTCGTTCGGAATCTCCAATCCAACCACGGATTTGCCGGGAATCACTTCCACCACACGCACGCTGATGGCCGACAGCGCGCGCGCCAGATCCTTGGAGAGCGTGCTGATCTGGCTGACCTTCACCCCCGGCGCCGGACGCAATTCGAACCGGGTAATGACGGGGCCCGGCTGCACGGCCACCACCTCGACTTCGATGCCAAAATCCCGCAGCTTGATTTCCACCAGCCGTGACATCGCTTCCAACGCCTCGTCGGAATAGGACTGTTCGCGAGTCCCCGGCTCGTCGAGCAGCGACAAGGCCGGCAACTCGCTCGACTTGGGCGCGTCGAACAGCGGCACCTGGCGCTCGCGTTCGACCCGATCGCTTTTTTGCGGCGACGGCGCGGGCGCTTCGATTCTCGGCGGCGGCCGGTTCGAGACTTTCTTTTGCTCTTCGCGCACCACTTCCTGACGCGCCTGCTTGCGCAGTTGTCCGGAGGCAAGTTCTCGCCGTTGCTCCATGCGGCTGCGAATCCACTCAATAAACTTCAACACCGCGGCGCCGAGCCGGTCCATGAGCTCAAACCAGGACAGCCCGACGAATAGCGCGACGCCGGCCAACCACAAGCCCAGCAACAACAAGGTCGCGCCCAGGAAGCTCAGGCCATGGGCGCTGCCCTTGCCCGCCAGCTCGCCCAGCACCCCGCCGGCGCTGTTCGGCAGGCCGGCCCCGCTCCAGTGCAAGGACGCGAGACCGCAACTGGTGATTAACGTAAGAACGAATCCGAGGGCCCGCAGCAAGGTGTTGATGCGCGAGCGGGTGTCGGGCAGCGATTGATCTTTGTGCACCAGCCAGCCGGCATACGCCAGCATGACTGGAAATAGATATGCCGGACGGCCAAAGAGAAACAGGAAAAATCCCGCCAGCCAGGCGCCCACCGGGCCGATCCAATTGCCAACGGGACCGGGCTCGCCCGTATCCGAAAAGCCCGGATCGTGGGGATGATAGGAGAGCAGCGCCAGCAACAGAAGCAGCGCCAGCGCACCTAGAACCCACAGCGTGCCCTCGCGCAAGGAACGCGACACCGCGGCGGAAAGTTTCATCTTCTGCTTGGGTTTCTTGGCCCCGGAAGCTTCAGCTATATCTAGACCTTTAATGATGATTACTTCTTAACTAATTGAATAATATGTAATAGTAACCCGTCAAACGAGATGCAACAACCTCGAAGGCGTAGGGCGCGTTGCGGACTTGTTGGAAGTGGCTCCCGCCCACAGATTTACTTACCATGGGTCAGTTAACCTTAAGCCATCGCTTGGCTCTAATCCCTAAGCGACTTTTCAAGACGAGAGGCAAATTATACATGAGCGTTGTCAGGCACAGTCGTCTCCTCATCTTGGGCTCAGGTCCTGCAGGCTACACCGCGGCTGTCTATGCGGCCCGCGCGAATCGAAATCCCTTGCTCATCACCGGCTTGGAGCAAGGCGGGCAGCTCATGACCACGACAGATGTGGACAATTGGCCGGGCGATGTCGAGCACCTTCAGGGGCCTGCGCTCATGGAACGCATGCGGGCCCACGCGGAACGATTCAAGACCGAGATCGTCCCTGACCATATCAACAAGGTCGATTTGCGGCACCGTCCCTTCCGCTTGGCCGGCGACAACGGCGAGTACACCTGCGATGCGCTGATCATTGCCACCGGCGCCTCGGCCCAATATTTGGGATTGCCGTCCGAAGAGACTTTTCGGGGCAAGGGCGTCTCAGCCTGCGCCACGTGCGATGGCTTTTTCTATCGCGGCAAAGCGGTGGCCGTGGTTGGCGGCGGCAACACGGCGGTCGAAGAAGCGCTGTACCTCGGCAACATCGCATCGCATGTCACCCTGGTGCATCGCCGCGATAAATTGCGTGCTGAAAAGATATTGCAGGACCGGTTGTTTGCATTGGCGTCGGCCGGCAAGGCCAGCATCGTTTGGAATCACACCATCGATGAGATTCTCGGCGACGATTCAGGGGTGACCGGCGTGCGCCTGCGGGCGGCGACGGGCGCGGCCACCCGATCGATCAACGTCGACGGTGTTTTTATCGCCGTCGGTCATGTCCCCAACACCCAGCTGTTCGATCAGCAGTTGGAGATGCGCGGCGGCTACATCGTGGTCAAGGGCGGCAGCGAAGGCGGTGCGACCGGCACCAGCGTGGCCGGTGTGTTCGCCGCGGGTGATGTGGCTGACCACGTTTATCGTCAGGCCGTAACCTCGGCCGGCACCGGCTGCATGGCGGCGCTCGATGCCGACAAATACCTGGAGCGAATCGAAGCCGAGACCCACGCCGAACCGCGCGCTGCCCACGCGTGACGCTTCGGCCGGCGCGATTCTTGAGCAGCATTGCGCAGATTGAAGCGCGGCGTTGGAACGCGCTGGCCGGCGGCTCACAACCTTTTCTGCGGCACGAATTTTTCCTGGCGCTGGAAGAATCCGGCTGCGCCGCGCCGCGCACCGGCTGGGAGCCCCAGCATCTCGTCATTGAGGATTCAGCGGGAGAACTCGCCGCGGCGATGCCGTTGTTCCGCAAATCGCATTCGCGCGGTGAGTTCGTTTTTGATTTCTCCTGGGCCGGCGCCTACTCGCAGCACGGCCTGCGTTACTACCCCAAGCTGCTGACGGCGGTACCCTTCACCCCCGTGTCCGGTCCGCGTCTCCTGATCAGCGCTCAGGCGGATGCCAAAGTCGCGGCCAAGGTCCTGATCCGCGCCGCCCTCGATCATGCGCGGGATGAACATATGTCGTCATGGCATGTACTGTTCCCGACGGAGGACACCGCGGCCGATCTCGATCGCGCGGGCCTGATATTGCGCCGCGACTGCCAATTTCACTGGTACAACCATGGCTACGATACATTTGAAAGCTTTCTTGCCACCTTCACCGCAGAGAAGCGCAAGAAGGCGAAACGCGAGCGTCGTCGAGTAGCCGAAGCCGGCATCGAGTTCGACACCCTGCACGGCGGGGACATGGACGCCTCCTTGTGGCGCACGGTCTACAGCTTCTACGCCGATACCTTTCACCGCCACGGTCACGAGCCGTATCTGAATCTCGATTTTTTCAAGCGCATTGCCACTGCCCTGCCCAACGAACTGATGCTCAAAGTGGCGCGGATGGGCGCCGAGCCCATCGCTGTCGCCATTTTCTTCGTGGGCACCGATGCCTTGTACGGCCGCTACTGGGGCGCCGGCGGCAACTTTCACAGCCTGCATTTCGAGGCGTGCTACTACCAGGGCATCGAATATTGCATCGCGAAGCGGCTGCAGCGCTTTGAGCCCGGAACTCAAGGCGAGCACAAGGTCCCGCGGGGCTTCGTTCCAACATTGACTCACTCTGCGCACTACATTGCCGATGCGCGCTTTGCCGCGGCCATCCGCGACTACGCGCAGCGCGAGGCGCGTGGCGTCGATCATTACGCCGCGGCGGTCCAGAGCCACGTGCCCTATCACCGGGCGCCGGACGAGGAGCTGCGGCTCTGAGCCGGCTGGTATGGCTGGGCGAGCAGGCGGACCCGAACTGGTTCCCGCCTCTGGATCAGGCGCTGCGCGAACCGCCGGGGCTGCTCGCGGCAGGCGGGGACTTGAGCCCCACGCGCCTCCTCGCAGCCTACGAGCGCGGCGTGTTTCCCTGGTATTCGGCCCAACAGCCCATCCTCTGGTGGTCTCCCGATCCGCGCATGGTGCTGTTTCCGGATGAATTCAAATGTTCTCGCAGCTTGTCCAAGACCTTGAGGCACGGCCCCTTCAGCACGCGCATCGATCATGCGTTTGGCGCCACGATCCGCGGCTGCGCCGCCCCGCGTCGCTCAGGCCCTGATACCTGGCTAAATGCCGAGATGATCGAATCTTACGATCAGCTGCACGAATTGGGATTCGGGCACTCCGTGGAGACCTATCGCGGCCATCAGCTGGTGGGCGGCCTTTACGGCATTCAACTCGGGCAGGTTTTCTTCGGCGAGTCGATGTTCAGCCTGGAACGCGATGCCTCCAAGGTGGCATTGGCGCGTCTGGTCGAGGAGTGTCGCGCGCGCGACATCAGAGTCATCGACTGCCAGGTGGCCAGCACGCACCTGGCGGGCTTGGGTGCCCGCGAGGTCTCGCGCAATCAGTTCGTGGCCTTGCTGCGTCAGTACGCCAAGCGCGCTCCCAGCCTTAAGTGGGTCGATTCGAGCCGGTAAATTGCATTAACTAAGTGCTTTATGCACAATGCGCCCGGTTTCACGCATACCACAAGGACGCATGTCAAAAGAAGAGGCAATTCAATTCGAAGGCGAAGTCGTCGAGACTTTGCCCAATACGACATTTCGCGTGAAACTCAAGACTGGCCATGTGGTTACCGCGCATATCTCAGGCAAGATGCGCAAAAACTACATTCGAATTCTCACCGGCGATCAGGTCACCGTCGAAATGACGCCGTACGACCTGACCAAAGGCCGCATCGTCTACCGCGGGCGTTAATTAGGCGCTTACGCGCCACCTTTCAACGGGGTCGAAGCGACCCCGTTCTTAAGCGGCAAAGAGTCTCAAGTAGCGACCCCGTCCTTACTAACACTGCCTTCGTGCGAGAGCAGCGCGGGCTGATCGGCCCCGCGCGTGATGAGCTTGAGCTTCTCGCCATCATCGCTTAAAGAAACCTCGACATGACCGCCGTTCACCAGCTTGCCGAACAATAGTTCCTCGGCCAATGGACGCTTGATGAACTCCTGGATGATGCGCGCCATCGGGCGAGCCCCCATCTTCGGATCGTAACCGCGTTTTGCGATCCAGCGCCGCGCGGGCTCGTCGACGGAAATCGAAACGCCCTTCTGCTCGAGCTGCGCCTCGGCTTCGACCAGGATTTTGTCGACCACGCGCTCGATGGTGTCCTGGTCCAGGCTGCCGAATTGAATGACGGCATCCAGTCGATTGCGAAACTCGGGGGAAAACAAGCGACGGATCGCTTCCATGCCGTCCGCACCCGTGTCCGACTGGGTGAACCCAATGCTCGGGCGGCTCATTTCGAAGGCTCCCGCGTTGGTGGTCATGACGATGATGACATGACGGAAATCGGCCTTGCGGCCGTTATTGTCGGTCAAGGTGCCGTGGTCCATGACCTGCAGCAGCAGATTGAACACATCGGGATGCGCCTTCTCGATTTCATCGAGCAGCAGCACGCAGTGCGGATGTTTGGCAATGGCTTCGGTGAGCAAACCGCCCTGATCGAATCCCACATAACCCGGCGGCGCGCCGATGAGGCGCGAGACCGTGTGGCGCTCCATGTATTCGGACATGTCGAAGCGCACGAATTCCACACCCATGGCAATGGCCAGCTGCCGCGTCACCTCGGTCTTGCCGACACCCGTCGGGCCGGAGAACAAGAAGGAACCCACCGGCCTGCGCTGATCCCCCAACCCGGAGCGCGACATTTTGATCGCGGCCGCCAACGCCTCGATGGCCTTGTCCTGGCCGAAAATCGTCAGCTTCAAGTTGCGTTCCAGATTCTTCAACACGTCCCGATCCGACATGGACACATTTTTGGGCGGAATGCGCGCGATGCGCGCCACGACGTTTTCGATTTGCGTCACGGTGACGGACTGCGCGCGCTTCTCCACCGGCTGCAAGCGCAGGTTCGCGCCGGCTTCGTCCACCACGTCGATCGCCTTGTCGGGCATATGCCGGTCATTGATGTGCCGCGCAGCCAGCTCCGCGGCCGCGCGCAGCGCATCGTCCTCGTACTTGATGCCGTGATGCTCTTCGTAGCGCGACTTCAAGCCGCGCAGAATGTCCACCGTGTCCTGCACGGAAGGTTCCGTGATGTCGATTTTCTGGAAGCGCCGCGCCAGGGCGTGGTCTTTTTCGAATATCCCGCGGTACTCGTTGTAAGTGGTCGAGCCGATGCAGCGCAATTCGCCGTTGTTGAGGGCGGGCTTGATCAAATTCGACGCATCCATCACGCCGCCGGACGCCGCACCGGCGCCGATGACCGTGTGGATTTCATCAATGAACAGGATCGCGCCGGGCTGCTTCTTCACTTCCGCCAGCACCGCTTTCAAGCGCTTCTCGAAATCGCCGCGGTACTTCGTGCCGGCAACCAACGAGCCCATGTCGAGCGAGTAAATCGTGGCATCGAGCAGCACGTCCGGCACCTGGTTCTCGACGATCATGCGCGCCAGGCCTTCCGCGATCGCGGTCTTGCCGACTCCCGCCTCGCCCACGTACAGCGGATTGTTTTTGCGCCGGCGGCACAGGATCTCAATGGTGCGCTCGACCTCGAGCCTGCGTCCGATCAGTGGATCGATCTTGCCCTTGCGGGCCGACTCGTTCAGGTTGGTGGCATATTTCTCCAGGGCGTTGCCGCTGCCGTCCCCCTCGCGCTCGGCATCGGGCGACGCCGCGCCATCGTCGCGCTCGCTGCGCTCCTCGCCTCCGGCCTTCGAAAGCCCGTGCGCAATGAAATTGACGACATCGAGACGCGACACGTCCTGCATGCTCAGCAGGTAGGCCGCGTGCGATTGCTTCTCGCTGAAAATCGCCACCAGCACATTGGCCACGGTGACTTCTTTTTTGCCGCTCGATTGAACATGGAACACGGCCCGTTGCAGCACGCGTTGAAATCCCAACGTGGGCTGCACATCCCGGTCCTCGCCCGCCGGCAGGCGCGGCGTGGTCTGATCGATGAATTGCTTCAGCTCGGTTTTGAGCTTGGCGGTATCCGCACCGCAAGACTTCAATATTTCCCGGACCTTGGGTGTATCCACGATTGCGAGCAGCAGATGCTCCACCGTCATGAATTCATGCCGCGCCTCGCGGGCGCCGGCAAACGCATCATTCAGACAAAATTCCAATTCTTGACTTAGCACATTACGCCTCTTCTAGCGTTGCCATCAGCGGATGCTGATGTTGTCGCGCGTACGCGATTACTTGGGCCACCTTGGTCTCGGCGATTTCATAAGTGAAGACTCCGCACACCCCTTTGCCCTTGGTATGCACCTCCAGCATAACCCGGGTCGCTTTGGTGCGGTCCATCGCGAAGAACCGCTGCAGGATATCGACCACGAACTCCATAGGAGTGTAGTCGTCATTAATCAGAACTACTTGATAGAGGGGCGGTCTCTTGAGCTTCGGCGCCGCTTCCTCGACGATTAGGCTCGTTCCGTCCCGCCCGCGTTCAATGTCACTCATGAGTCATCAGTTTATAGGGCGCGATTAGACCGTTTACAAGATATAAGGCCGAAACCCGGTAACTGGATCATTCAAATGCCTTCATACACCCTTATGCCGCCAACTGTCGCCAATCACGGTCACTTTACTTTTAACAAGTAAAAACAAATGCTTGAGGGTCCAAGCGGAGAGCCCGTATGATTGCCGCCGATGCTTGATACACGCACAAACGATTGGTGGTCCAGGCTGCAAGCCAACGGGCCCAAATTAGTGTCGTTCGTGTTCGGCGCATTGATTTTGCTGCAGCTGCTGCAAATGGGTCTTCCGCTCATCTCCAAGCCCCTTAAAGTCCCCGAGCCCCTTCCCGCAGCGGCAACGCCCCGCGCGCAACGCTCCGGTGTGGACATTCAAACCGTGGTGTCGGCGCACCTGTTCGGCGTTGCGGCCAGCGCCACGCAGGACGAGGGAAACGCGCCGCAAAGCTCTGCCAACCTGTTGCTGGCGGGAACCATCGCAACCCAGGACCCAAAGCACGGCGTTGCCATCATCAGCGAGGGCGGAGCGCCCTCGAAGGTTTATTCGGTCGGTGAGCGGGTTGGCGGCGCATCCCTGCATTCGGTCTACATGGATCACGTCATTCTGGATCGTGGCGGCGCTCTGGAGACACTGCTGCTACCGCGCCAGTTGCCTCCCTCGCGGGGCGGTCCGGCCGTCGCGCGGCGCATGCCGGGCGGCGACCCGCGCACCGTGGCTGCGGTCGACAACATTCGGAAATTGGTGCAGCAAGACCCCAGCATTCTGGATCAGGTGATGCGCACGGTGGCCTCATATGACAATGCGGCTGGCAAACTGAGAGGCTTTCGTGCTTATCCGGGCAGAAATCGCGCGATATTCAGCAAACTGGGGTTAAAGGCGGGAGACTTGGTGACTGCCATCAACGGCACGCCTTTGGATGACCCCCAGCGAAGCCAGGATGTCTTCAATACCATCCAGACTTCCGACCACGTCACAGTTACCGTGGAACGCGGCGGCCAGAGGCAGGACATCACCTTGAACATTGCGCAAGTAGCAGCACAGGCCACGAAAGAACTCGAGGGCGAGTCGAATACCGGGCCTGCTCCGAACGGCACGCCGCCGAACCCGTCGCCAAACAACCCCAATGAAAATTCAAACGAATAGTGCCGAGGGCGGTCGAAGCCGTTCAATATGCGAGTAGCCATGATCTCCAAGCCGACTGAAGTACATTCCATGCGCAGATTTGCCGCGGCGCTGGCGCTCGCCTGTCTGCTCGTATCGGCCGCGCCTGCCGCAACGCAGCCCAAGGCGCAGGAAGGCGAGACCATCACGCCCAACTACAAGGATGCCGATCTAAGCCAGATCATCCAGGCTGTGAGCGAAGTGACCCACAAGAACTTCATCATCGACCCGCGCGTCAACGCCAAGGTCACGATGCTGTCCTCGACGCCCATGTCGCCGCAGGCGTTTTACGAAGCATTCCTGGCGGTGTTGCAGGTTTATGGCTATGTAGCGGTGCCGGCGGGCAAGGTCATCAAGATCGTCCCCAATACCGAACTTCGGCAGTTGCCGGCCAATGACCTGCCCAACAGCGTGAGTCCCACGTCGGACGAAATCGTGACGCAAATCGTCACCCTGAAGAATGTGAGCGCGGCGCAGCTGGTCCCGATGTTGCGGCCCCTGGTCCCGACTTATGGCCACCTGGCTGCCTATCCGGGCGGCAACATGCTGATCATCTCGGATCGCGCCAGCAACGTCAGCCGGCTGGTCCATATCATCGAGCGCATGGACGAGAGCGGCGATGAACCCATTGAGGTCGTGCCCCTGCATAATGCCGGCGCCGGCGACGTGGTGCGCATCGTCAATTCGCTCAATTCCGGTATCGGTGCCGAAGGCGGCGCCATCGCAAAAGTGGTCGCCGATGAGCGCACCAACAGCATCTTGTTGACGGGCGAGCGCTCCGCGCGCCTCAGACTCAAGGCCTTGATCATCAACATGGACACGCCCATGGCGTCGGGCGGCGACGTCCAGGTGCGTTACTTGCGCTACGCCGACGCTGAGAAAATTGCCGACAAGCTAAAGGGACAGGCTACCGCCTCCGCGAAAGCGCAGGGCGGCCCGCCGACCGGGACACCCGCGCCCGCCGGCGGCGGCACTTCCAATGTCGATGCCAGCGTCACGATTTGGGCCGACGTGGCGACCAATGCGCTGATCATCACGGCGCCGCCGAAGATCATGAAGTCCCTGATGGCCGTCATCGACAAGCTCGATATCCGGCGCGCCCAGGTGCAGGTGGAAGCCATCATCGTCGAAGTGGACGTCAACAAGAGTTCGAATCTCGGCGTGCAGTGGCTGCTCTTCGGGCAGGGCAACAGCACCGTACCCGCGGGCGTGATCAACCTGCCCGGCACCGGTACCAGCATCGTTGACCTGGCGGCGGCCGCGTTGGGCTTTACCCAGGGCACCACCAGCACGACCACCGTTCCCGGGGTCGTGGGAACGCCCACCATCAGCAGTTCGACCATCGGCACCGGCGCCACGGTGGCGGTCGGCCGAGTGGTGAACAGCGGCGTGAGTTTTGCCGCCCTGATCCAAGCGCTGCGCAGCGACGGCAGCAGCAATATCATCTCGACGCCGTCGTTGATCACGATGAACAACGAGGAGGCCGAGGTGAAGGTCACGCAGGAGATCCCGCTGATCACCGGCTCCTTCTCCAACACGACTCAGAGCGTCTCGGGTACATCGAGCCCCTTCCAGACCATTCAGCGCGAAGAGGTCGGCACGATTTTGAAGGTCACGCCGCATATCAATGAGGGTAATTCGGTTCAATTGAAGATTGAGCAGGAAGACTCCTCGCCGGGGGCGAAATTGACCGATTCGGCCGACATCTCCACCAACAAACGCTCCATCAAGACCACGGTGCTGATTGAAGACGGCGGCATCATCGTGCTTGGCGGACTGATGTCGGATACCGTGACGGAGAGCGAGGATCGCGTGCCGGGGCTCGGCGCCATCCCTATCATCGGCAATCTGTTCAAGTCGCGCAGCGGATCGCGGCAAAAGAAGAATCTGGTGGTGTTCATTCGTCCCCGCATCATGCGTGATGCCGACGCGACCGAGGGCACCAGCGAGACCAAGTACAACGAGGTTCGCCGCATGCAGCAGGGCATCAACGGCGGACATGTCACGCTGTTGCCCGGTCAGAAGCAGCCCCTTATCCCTGCGATCCCAGCGGGCATCGCCCTGCCCCCGCCGCCCCCGCCGTCGGAGACGAATCCGCAGGGGGCAACGCCTGACCCGGCAGCGCCCTCCACCGCGCCCTTGCCCGGGGGTTCGCAGCCGGCTCAGACTGCACCGGCGCCCAGCACGCCGCCGCCGCCCTCCACCCCGCCGTCATGAACGCGGAACTCCAGGACCCCGAACAGCCGCGCAAACTGTCGTTTCCGTTTGCCAAGCGCCACGGTGTCTTGGTGCGGGGCATTGCCGAGGGGGTGGCTGACACCGTTTGCAGGCCCGGCGTGACGCCGCAGAGCTTGGCGGAGGTGCGCCGCTTCGTCGGGGTCCCCTTGAAGCTGCAGCGCGTCTCGGTCGAGGCTTTCGATTCCATGCTGCGCACCGCCTATGAAGCGGGCTCCGGCGCGGCGATGCAAATGCTCGAAGGTCTGGATGACAACACGGACCTCGCCCATCTTGCCGAGGACATACCCGAATCCTCCGACCTGCTCGAAAGCGACGACGAAGCACCCATCATCCGCTTGATCAACGCGTTGTTGACGCAGGCGGTCAAAGAGAACGCCTCGGATATTCACATCGAGCCCTATGAGAATCGGCTCGTCATTCGGTTTCGAGTGGATGGCGTGCTGCGCGAGGTGCTGCAAACCAAGCGCGCCGTGGCGCCGCTGGTGGTTTCGCGCATCAAAGTCATGTCGAAGCTCGACATTGCGGAGCGTCGTCTGCCGCAAGACGGCCGTATTTCGCTGCGCATTGCCGGTCGCGCGGTCGATGTGCGTGTCTCCACCCTGCCCTCCGGCCACGGCGAGCGCGTGGTGCTGCGCCTGCTCGACAAGCAGGCCGGCAGAATCGAACTGACCTCGCTGGGGATGGACTCGCGCACCCAGGATACGATGGATGAAATCATCCACAAACCGCACGGCATCATTCTGGTGACCGGTCCCACGGGTTCCGGCAAGACCACCACCCTATACGCCAGCCTCGAGCGCATCAACGACAACACGCGCAATATCATGACCGTCGAGGATCCGATCGAGTACTACATCGACGGCATCGGCCAAACCCAGGTGAATACGAAGGTTGAAATGACTTTTGCGCGCGGCTTGCGGGCGATTTTGCGGCAAGACCCGGACGTGGTGATGGTCGGCGAAATACGCGACTTGGAAACCGCGCAAATTGCGGTGCAGGCCAGCTTGACCGGGCACTTGGTGCTGTCGACCCTGCACACCAATACGGCGGTCGGCGCCGTCACCCGCCTGCGGGACATGGGCATTGAGCCGTTTCTGCTCTCTTCCAGCTTGATTGGCGTGCTCGCACAGCGCCTGGTCCGCGTTTTGAACCCCTCCACACGCGAGAAGTTCACGGCCGGCGAATACGAACGCCGCCTGCTGAATCTGGATCCTAAAACGGGTCCCGTAGACCTGTACCGCCCCAGCAGCGACCCGGGCACCGGTTACCGCGGGCGCACGGGAATCTACGAACTCATCGCCGTCGATGATCATATGCGCACCATGATTCATGACGGATCCTCAGAACAGGACCTTGAGCGCTATGCACGCTCCGCGAGTCCCGGCATCCGCGACGACGGGCGGCGCAAGGTGATGGCAGGCGAGACGACATTGGAAGAAGTCCTGCGCGTTACGCGCGAGGATTAGGCGAAGAATCCCGATGGGTGCATTCGAATACACGGCATTGGACGCCCAAGGCCGCGAACGCAAGGGCCTCATCGAGGGCGACACCGCCAAGCACGTCAGGCAGCTGTTGCGCGACAAGCAATTGCTGCCGATGGATATCCAGGAGACGGCGGCACAGGAACTGAAGCAAAGCCGGCGCCGGCGCTTTCTGCGGCGCGGCTTGTCCAGCCTGGATTTGGCCATGCTGACGCGCCAATTGGCGACATTGCTGCGATCCGGTCTGCCCCTCGAGGAAACTTTGCAGGCGGTCGCCGAACAAACCGAGAAGCCGCGCGTGCAGCGCATTATTCTCGGCGTGCGCAGCAAAGTGGTCGAAGGCCACCCTTTGGCGGATGGGCTGCGGGATTTTCCTCAGGCGTTTCCGGAGATATATCGCGCCACGGTGTCGGCGGGTGAGCAGTCGGGCAAGCTGGATCAGGTCCTCGAGAGGCTGTCGGACTACACCGAGTCGCGCCAAGTCATGGGCCAGCAAGTCAGCAACGCTTTGGTCTATCCCATTGTTCTTCTGGTGCTCTCATTCGGCATCGTGTCCTTCCTGCTGGCCTATGTCGTACCTCAGGTGGTGGCGGTATTCCAGTCGAGCAATCAGGAATTGCCGGTGGCGACCAAAATCCTGATCGGCCTGAGCGACCTGATTCGCCACTATTGGTTCTACGGGCTCATCCTCATGGGCGCGCTGGTTTGGGGGTTTCTGCGCTGGCTCAAGAATCCGGAGGCGCGGTTGCGATTCGATCGGTTCCTGCTGCGGCTGCCGGTGGCCGGCCGATTGATCCGCGGCCTCAATACCGGCAGATTCTCGCGCACTTTCAGCATTTTGACCGCCAGCGCCGTGCCGGTGCTCGAAGCGCTGCGCATTTCAGCGGAAGTGGTGACCAACCTGCCGATGAAACGCGCGGTGGAAGAGGCTGCCCTGCGGGTTCGGGAGGGCGCGCCCATCGGACGGTCGTTGGCCGCGCGCAAGCTGTTTCCCCCCATGATGATTCACCTGATCAGCAGCGGCGAGAGCAGCGGCGAATTGGAAAAAATGCTCGAGCGGGCCGCCACCAACCAAGAACGCGAAATGGACGGCTTGTTGTCCAACATGACCAACCTGCTGGGGCCGCTGATGGTGGTATTCATGGGCGGCATCGTCATGTTCATTGTGATTGCGCTCCTGTTGCCCATATTCCAACTGAACGACCTGGTCAAATAGCCAACTGTGCTTTGGGGTATTGCACGGGAACCGCGTTTCCGTTTATAACGCGCGCGTGTCAAGTGAGAAACCCGAGTCTGAAGAGTTCGAGGAAGAGGACGCCGAAGACGTGGCGCCCGGCGGCGATGATGTTGACGTGGATCACATTATGCGCGACGTTGATTCGCAACGGCGCCGCGCCCCGAAAGGAGCCGAGCCCGCCTGGCGCCGCCTGGAACGGGTCATGGAAGAGCGGCGCACCGCAGAGCTCATGAGCGATTTCGATGACTACGAAATCGGCGGAACAAATCCCGACGATTCAGAGATGGGCGACACCGGCGAGGCGGGCGAATCAGCCAAGGGCGCGCGGAAGAAAAAGAAAACCCGCCAGTGAGCCGTTGGCGTGTGCGCGGGCGATATTTCGCTGCGCGAATTGTGCCAAACTGTTTTGCGTGTCGCCCAAAGAACAATATTCAACGCGCCTGACGGACTGCAAGGCGCGCATGGCGCGCTTCGACGCACTCAATGCACGCATTGAAAGCGTGCGTCTCGGAATCGGCGCCTTATTTTTGCTCATCGCATGGCTGTGCTTCGGCCCCGCCGGAGTCCCGGCGCTGTGGCTGGCGGTCCCGGTATTCGGATTTATCGCCCTGCTGTTTTATCACCAGCGGGTCCGCAATCGCCGCGGCCAGGCGCAGCGCGCAGCGGATTTTTATCAGGCCGGTCTTGATCGGCTCAACGATCAATGGAGCGGGAAAGGCACGAGCGGTGCGCGCTTCGATGTTCAGCATCACATTTATGGGGACGACCTGGATTTGTTCGGCACGGACAGTCTGTACGAGCTGTTGTGTGCGGCCCGCACCCAACTCGGGGAAAATATCCTGGCGCAATGGCTGCTCGCCCCGGCGGCCTTGAGTGAAATACGCTCCCGCCACGCGAGCATACTCGATCTTCGCGCTCGCATTGATTTCCGCGAATCCATGGCAATCGACGGCGAATCTTTGAAAATCGAGCTGCATCCTGACGTGCTGATCGGCTGGGCGCACGCGCCAAACCGGCTTGAGGCCCGGTGGATACGCTGGACGGCGCCGCTGTTGGCCGGGATTGCGATCGGCGCCATCGCGATTTGGGCGGTTTGGGGACTGTTGTTTCCGCTGCTCGCGGTGATCCTCGCCGAGGCCGCGATCGGTTATATCCTGAGGAAGCCCATTCACGAGGCCATCACGACGGTCGAGAGCGCATTCGACGACCTGAAGGGTCTGGCGGTCCTGCTAAGGCTCATCGAAGCACAGCACTTTGAGGCCGCGCCATTGGTCGACTTGCAGCGAAAGTTGTCGTCCCACAGCCTCAATGCCTCGGCCGCGCTCTCCAAGCTCGCCACCATCGTCAATTTCGTGGAAGCGCGCCGCAACCCGATTCTGGCGCCGTTCCTGCTGCTGCTCATGTACCCGCTGCAGACCGCGCTCGCGGCGGAGCGCTGGCGCAGCAGTCACGGCGCCGTCATCCGATCATGGCTCGAAGTGCTCGGCGAATTTGAAGCGCTCCTGTCTCTCGCCCGGTATTCCTATGAGCAGGTTGCCGATCCATTTCCCGAATTCCTCGACGGTGCGCCGGCATTCAAGGCTTCCGGGCTTGGGCATCCATTGATCCCCGCCGCGGTGCGCGTCTGCAACGATGTGGCGATCGAGGGCAGCACGCGCGTACTGCTCGTGAGCGGCTCGAACATGTCGGGCAAGAGCACCCTGTTGCGCACCATCGGCGTCAATACCGTGCTGGCGATGGCCGGGGCGCCGGTGCGCGCGAATTCGCTGCAGCTGACGCCGCTGCAGATCGGCGCGAGCATCCGCATCAACGATTCTCTGCATGAGGGGAGTTCGCGCTTTTATGCCGAGATCACGCGGCTGCGCCGGCTGTTCGAGCCCAGCCCTTTGCCGCTGCTGTTTTTACTGGACGAATTGTTGCAGGGTACGAATTCCGCGGATCGACGCGTCGGCGCGCAGGGACTCATACGCGCGTTGATTCACCGCGGCTCGATCGGCTTGATCAGCACGCACGATCTTGCCCTGACGGAAATCGCCGGGCTCGAACCGGGCGCGATCGAGAATGTTCATTTTCAGGATGAACTGGCGGACGGCAGGCTCAAGTTCGATTTCAAATTGCGGCCCGGCGTCGTCACCAAGAGCAACGGCATTGAATTGATGCGCTCCATCGGGCTGGATGTGTAGGCGGGCTGTGCCGGAGAGAGCGGGCTCAATGGAAGTTCCGCGATGCCACATCAAGATCGCCGAGCATGGAGGAGAGATTCGTGAGGCGCTGCGCGATGACATGCTGCACATCGCCTTCACGCTGTAATTTGCCATGCACCTCGAGCAGACGCGATTCCAGCAAGGCGGCGCGCTGCTCGATGGCAACACGGTTCCAGACGATCAGATTCACATAGCCGGTTTCATCTTCCATGGTGACAAAGGTCACCCCCCCTGCGCTGCCGGGCCGCTGACGCGTGATGACCAGACCCGCCGTAATCACCATTTTGCCGTTGGGGCGTTCCCACAATTCCTGCGTGGGCACAATGCCGCGGCGTTGCAGCTTGTCGCGCAGCAGCGCCAGGGGATGGCGGCGCAGCGTCAATCCCAGGCTGCCGTAGTCGGCGGCGATGTCCTGGCCCTCGCGCGGTGCGCGCAGCAACGGGATGCCTTCATCGATCGCCGTTGCCGCCGGCAGCAAGGGCAGCGCGCGCTCCACACCCGTCACCTGCCATACGGCGCGATGCCGATGTCCGCTTAAGCGGGCCAGCGCATCCGCGGCGGCCAGCGCTTCAAGATCGCGTCGATCGAGAGCGGCGCGCTCGGCCATATCCGCAATACTGTCGAAGGGGCGCACGGCCCGCGCGGCCAGAAGCCGTGCCGCGCCCTCCTGCGAAAGATGCTTCACCAGGCGCAGACCTAAGCGCAAGGCGGGACGGCCATCCTCCCGCCGTTCCAGCGTGCAATCCGACATGCTGATCGTCGCGTCCACGGCGCGCACTTCCACGCCGTGAACGCGCGCGTCGCGCACCAATTGCGCCGGCGCATAAAATCCCATCGGCTGGCTGTTGATGAGCGCCGCGCAAAACGCCGCCGGTTCGTAGTGCTTCAGCCAGGCGGAGGTGTACACCAGCAAGGCGAAGCTGGCGGAATGTGAATTGTGAACGACAAAATGATTGGCTAAGAAATTGTGATCGCCCTCGATTTGCAAATCATAAGTTTCCTTTTCGCCGACCGGTTCAATCTCCACAATCCGGTCCCAGTAAAGATCGGAGTTAGCGAGGCGCGACAGGTCGCGCGAACCCAATATTTCCGCAATACCTAGAGGTGCCGTCGCCACATAGTCGCCGACCTTTAGCTTGCCAAGCTCACGCCATCCGCCCATGGTCATGAAAGGATGTTCTGCTGTTGCCATAATTTCATGTCCCAGGGCGCTGCGTAAGCGCCATACGGATTTCATGCCGCTTCGAATGACGCGCAAAACCTTGCGCTTCCGCAAGCGCAGGTCCTCGTCGCATGCCAGCGTGTTATTCACTTGCGCATGGCCGCCGATGATTTCATCGATGGTCAGCCATTTTCCGGAATCGGCATCGACCACCCGTGTCTCGCCGACGATGCACTCAGGAAATCCATATTCGCCGAAACCTAAAATCTGCTTGAAGATTTGTTGCGCGAAACTATCCTCATAGCCGCGCTCGCGCATGCCGTCGATCAGTTGTTTTTGGAAGGGCTCCAAGCCGCCCTTGCGCTTCCAAGCGGCCATCGCGCGGCGCAGCCGATCGGCCTCGCCCGGCGAAAACCCGGCCGCGACAATCGCCAGCTGCATGACTTGCTCCTGGAAGATCGGCACGCCCAGCGTGCGTTTGAGCACCGCCTCGACCTCTTTGCTGGGATAACTCACCGCCTCTTCCCCGCTGCGGCGCCGCAGATACGGATGCACCATCTCGCCTTGTATGGGCCCGGGACGCACGATGGCCACCTCGATCACCAGATCGTAGAAATTTCGCGGCCGCAAGCGCGGCAACATGGACATTTGCGCCCGCGATTCGATTTGAAACACGCCGGTGGTGTCGGCACGGCAAATCATGTCGTATACGGCGCCGTCCTCGCTCGGCACGCTTGCGAGCTTGAGCTCTCCTGCGACCGCGGATGAGCCGCCAAATTCATTCACCAAATTAAAGGCGCGCCGAATCGCGGTCAGCATCCCTAAGGCGAGCACATCCACCTTCAACAGGCCGAGCGCGTCGAGGTCGTCCTTGTCCCACTGGATCACGGTGCGCTCGGGCATCGACGCATTCTCGATGGGCACGAGTTCATCCAATCGTCCCCGGGCAATGACGAAGCCGCCCACGTGCTGCGACAGATGGCGGGGGAAGCCGAGAATCTCCGCGGTAAGTGCGATGAGCCGGGCAATCACCGGATCCTCAGGATCGAATCCCGAAGCGCGAATGCGTTCCGGATCGATGCGCTGGCCATCCCACCATTGCATGCCCCGCGCAAGCCGGTCGACTTGCGCCAGATCCAATCCCAAGGCCTTGCCGACGTCCCGCAACGCGCTGCGCGGCCGGTAGCAAATCACCGTGGCAGCCAGCGCCGCCCGCTCGCGTCCATATTTTTTGTAAATATACTGGATGACTTCCTCGCGCCGCTCATGCTCGAAATCCACGTCGATATCGGGCGGCTCGTTGCGTTCCTTGGAGATGAAACGCTCGAACAGCATGGACATGCGCGAAGGATCCACCTCGGTGATGCGCAGGCAGTAGCAGACGGTCGAGTTGGCCGCAGAGCCGCGTCCCTGGCAGAGAATGTTTTGCGAGCGCGCGTATTCGACCACATCGTGCACGGTCAGGAAAAACGGCTCGAACTTGAGCTCCGCGATCAGGCGCAGCTCATGCTCGATGGTCTCGCGCACGGCGGCCGGCGCCCCTCCCGGCCACCGGTAGGCGCAGCCCTGCAGGGTCAGCGCCCGCAAATGGCTCGCGGGAGTTTCTCCCGGAGGCACGATCTCCTCCGGATACTCGTAACGCAGCTCATCGAGCTTGAAAGTGCAGCGCTCCGCGATCGCCAATGTTTGCGCCAACAGTGCCGCGGGGTACAGCTCGCGCAGACGCTGCGGCGAACGCAAGCAGCGCTCACCATTGGGATACAAGGCGTAGCCTGCGGCATGCAAGGGCACTTTCAGGCGAATCGCCGTCAGCACATCCTGCAAGGCGCGGCGGTTGCGCCGATGCATATGCACATCGCCCGCCGCCACGCAGGGCAGCTGCAGCGTTTTGCTTAAGGTTTCGAGCCATTCCAGGCGCCGCGCATCGTGGCCGCAGGTTGTGAGCTCCACACCGATCCATAGGCTTCCCGCGAAGCGTTCGCGCAGCCAGCGGCCATCTTGTTCCTGGCGCGCCAGCCCCGCCTTGTCGATGCGCGGCAACCAGAGAACCAAGCAGCCTGGAAGCGCGTTCTCGAGATCGGCGCGCGTCAGCGAGTAGCAGCCTTTGCGGGCGGCACGGCGCGCTTTGCTGATCAGACGGCTCAATGCGCCGTAGCTCGCCCGATCGGTGGCCAGCACGACGACCTTGAGTTTATCGAGACAAGTGAGTTCGGTGCCGATGATCAGGGGCAAGCCATGCTCTTTCGCCGCGACATGGGCGCGCACCACGCCCGCCAGAGAGCATTCATCGGTCAGCGCCAATCCGGCGTAATTTAATGCCTTGGCCTGCTCGACCAATTCTTCAGGCTGCGAGGCGCCGCGCAAAAAAGAGAAATTACTCAACGCATGCAGTTCGACGTACACGCCTGGCCTTTAGGCGAAGACGCCGTGCACATACCAGCGTTTGGACAGGCGGTCCTGGAACACCCATAACCGCACGCCATCGGAATGGCGCGCAACGTAGTAGTCACGCGCCACGCCTTTGCCATCCCACCAGCCGCTCTCGATGCGTTCAGGGCCTTGCAGGATCTCCGGTTTCGGCAAGGATATCGGCTCCTTCAACAACCACACCGGACGCGGCAGCTTCTGATCGATGACTTCCTCTTCAATGCCGGCTGCGGCGCTCAAATTCAATTCATGCACCCGCCGCCATGCCGCTTCCGGTCGATGTTCCTGAATCAGGCAAACGCCATACACGGCGTCCTCGCCCAAACGGGCGCGCAAGCGTTCCACCAATTGCGGCGCGCTGTCGTGGCTGCCTGCGCCGGTGGATCCGGCAAAAACATCGAGAGAACTTGCCGACAGCCCCCGCAACGAACCCGAAATGAGCTCCATGCCGCGAACCGGCGCGCGCAGATCCAGCCGCGCCAGTTTTTGGCACAGCACATCGCTCAAGCGCCGCCGCTCGCTGGTGATGCTGGCCAGGCCCAATTGCACACGCGTGGCCGGTCCTTCCCGATGCGTCAGTTTCAGCTGCAATGCCTGGATACCGGCCTGGCGCCGGCGCAAGAATCGCGCGCAGCGTTCGATCAAGGGCTCGAGCGCCTGTTCCAAATAGGCCACCTGCTCGATTTCCGTTTCGAAATCGCAGCGCTCCCGAAAGCGCTCGCGCCGCACGAATGCCCGGCGCGGCGCCGGCTGCCGCCCTAACGCCATGTCCAGGTCCCTGACCAGGGCCGGACTCAAGCGGCGCGCAAGACCTGCGCGCGGCAGGCGCAGCAGCTCGCCCAAGTGCGTGACCCCCATGGCCCGCAAGGTTTGCAGCCGTTCGGCATCCCAAGACGTGCAGGCAATGGGCAGCTTCGTCAACTGACTCGACAGCAGCTCGATATCTTCGATTTGCGACGCGAAACCGGCGCGCGCCAGCCATAACGCCGCCAGCGTCGTCGGCGCGGTGGCACTGCGGGCTTGCAGCGCCGACCGGCGCCAACAAGCGTCAATATCCGCGTTCAGCTGCTGCAGTGAACCGAATAATTTCACGCTGCCCTTGATCTCCAGCAATAAGGCATTGGGCGGCTCGATGCTGACGAAAGAAGTGAAGGCCTGCGCCTGCAGACAGAGCTTCTGTAGCGGAGCGGCAAAGGATTCCAGTTGCGCCATTGCCGGGAATACGGCGGCATACCACAGCTGTTTTGGGCGTAGCCGGTTAAGAGCCGCCGGCGCAGGCGCCTGCGGTGCCAGGGCTACCGGTGAGGAAACATCCGGGCGGCGTTCAAGAGCCGGTGCGGCAAATAAGTCTGCCGTTCGTGATTTTGCCGAGCGCAATTTCAAGGGCCACCAAGATCTACCGGGCCGGGCCGGCCGCCCTGCACCTTGAGCAAATCGACGCGCGCGCACGGCGAGCCTTGGCTCATGACAATGCGCAAATTGGCAGGCGAGGATTCGAAACGATGCTTCTCGGGACGAAACAGCACGCCGAGTGAACCGCCTGCTTCGGCGGCGAGCTTCAAACGCCGCAGCCAGCGATCGTCGGTGCCCTTGAGCCAAAGGAAAACGGCAGCGCAAACCCCCGAACTTAATGCCTGCTCAGCCGCCCACAAAGCCTCGGTGGCCGTCGTCGGACGAACCACCAACAAACGCCCTAGATCGATGCCCTGCTGCGCCAAGGCAGGCGCATAGGGTTCGTGAGGAGGGGCAATCCACACCAGCCATGGCGCATCACCGCTGTCCCGGGTGGCGCTGCGTTGGCATGCAACCAATGCCGGCAAAAAGAGCTGGACTTCGCCGAGACCGGTATCGTCCAACAATACTTCGATGAGCGACGCCGTCGGCCACCCGCCTCCCGGCAAGCGGGCATCCAGCGAGCTCTTACCGGTGGACCAAACCGGACGAGTGGGGGCAGCCGAGGCGTCTTTTAACTTCCAGACTCGCGCATCAGCCAAAATTTCCGCAATTGACGATGCTTGACGCTCGCCCATCCTGGGCTCGCGCCCTTCGGGCGCCTCTGCGGGCGTCGGCTCCGGCTTCGTGCCTTCGCATTGACTCGGGCCATCCTGGCCCTCGCCCTTCGGGCGCCCTGCGGGCGTCGGCTCCGGCTTCGTGCCTTCGCATTCACGCGGCATCCACGTCTTTACCACGACGCAGCACACCGACGACCACCCCTTCAATAATCATGGGTTGTTCTTTGAGATCGACGCGAATGGGCTCGAAATCGGCGTTTTCGGGCAGCAGCCAAACGATCGCGCCCTCTTGGCGGTAGCGTTTCACCGTAACCTCATTTTCCAAACGCGCGACCACGATTTGACGATTACGCACTTCCGGCGTGCGGTGCACGGCAACCAAATCCCCATCGAGGATGCCGGCATTTTTCATGCTCATGCCCTGCACTTTCAAAAGATAATGCGGCTGCGGTTGAAATAGCTGCGGATCGATTTGATAACGCTTTTCGATGTGCTCTTCGGCCAAGATCGGCCGACCGGCAGCGACACGGCCGATGAGCGGCAGGCCTAATTGTTCACGCAAAATATCTTTGAGCTGAATGCCGCGAGAGGCACCGGGGATCAGGTCGATCACACCTTTGCGCTGCAAGGCGCGCAGGTGTTCCTCAGCCGCATTCGGGGATTTGAAGCCGAGCGTACGGGCTATTTCCGCACGGGTGGGTGGCATGCCGCTTTCTGAAATGGCGTTTTGAATCAGCCGAAGTATCTGCGTCTGACGGGGCGTAAGGTCCGACATGCGTCACCTGTATATGTAGACAGTCACTGTTATTATATACAGTCTGGAGAACTTGGCAAGCCGTGATGGCAAATCTCTGTCAAAGACGAACCGGTCTGGCATCGCTTCCCGAAACGGACGCCGACCCTCATCCCGACCTGCCCGGTTACATCCTAAAGTTTGGCGCCAGGCGAGAAAAAGCAGCCCCTATTGCAACAGCTGGAAAATTTTTCTCCGCTCTCGCTTCTCGATGCGCGACCGTGGCGCGCGCTCCTCGCCGCCGTCGCAAGTCCGTGACATTAGCGATGCGTGGCAATCGATAATTGGAATCAAAACCGCACGCGAATTCGCGCTTGAACGGCGCGCTTCAGAATCTGCTGCGCAATTAGACCTTCGGGTCGGCTGAGCTGTAAAAATTGCATCAAGATGGCGCATTCTTAATGATATCGACGCCTGTCAGAAATGAACTACGCATAAAAGCGTCTTGTTATCCCGACATTTCGTTATTTTCAGTTGCATTCGAGGCCCGAATTTGGCTTTATGTAGGACTGTGCTGCGACGCGGGCGGGCTCGATGGCGTGACCGTACCTGCTGTGGCAACACATCGGAGTTTTCCGACACGAATGAATTAACCCTAGGGGAATATTTTTATGAATCTGACAACCACACTAAAGGTCTCTCTCGCCGCGGCTTGCGTCATCGCATTCGCGGGGTGCACTGACCTTAAGCCGATCCAGGCGCAGATCGATGACCTGAAGTCACAGGTCAGCAAGCTGCAGGGTGACACGGCGCGGGCCTCGAGCGATGCGGCTGCTGCGCACGCGGCGGCAAATAGCGCTCAATCGGCGGCTTCAGGCGCACAGAGCACGGCGAACCAAGCCCTGTCGACGGCGCAGGCAAATTCGACCGCTATCGAAGCGATCAACGAGAAGATCGATCGCATGTTCAAGAAGTCTGTTTCGAAGTAATCGAGCAGTTAATTTTTGACTTCAAGCGCCGCGGTAACCCCGCGGCGTTTTTCTTTTCCGCGCCCGCTCAATAACGAATCAGCGCCGATCCCCAGGTGAATCCGCCGCCGAATGCCTCGAGCAGCAGCAGCTGACCGCGCTGCACCCGGCCATCGCGAATTCCGGTGTCGAGCGCCAGCGGCACGGACGCCGCCGAGGTATTGCCCTGTGTGTCAATAGTCACGATGACACGCTCCATCGGCAGGTCGAGCCGTTTCGCGATCGCTTCTATGATCCGGATATTGGCTTGATGCGGGATCAGCCAGTCGAGCTGATCCTTGGCGATATTGTTGGCGTTCAAAGTCTCGGTGACCAGAGCCCCCAGGGTATTGACCGCGACCTTGTAGACTTCATTGCCCTTCATCTGCACGCTGGCTTTGCCTTCACGCACCAGCTTGAAGCCTTTGGATACGCCGTCCGGATAGGCGAGCAGATCCTTGTATTTGCCATCGGAATGCAGCCGCGTGCTCAAAATCCCCGCTTCGCTCGATGGCTGCAACACCACCGCACCCGCGCCATCGGCGAACAGCACACAGGTGCCGCGATCGTTCCAGTCAATGATTCGCGTCAGCGTTTCCGCGCCCACCACCAGCGCGCATTTAGCCTCGCCCAGACGCACGAATTTGTCCGCGACGCTTAAGGCGTAAACGAAGCCGGTGCAGGCAGCTTCCATGCTGAATGCCGGGCAGCCGTGAATTCCCAATCGGTCCTGCAGCAGCGTGCCCACATTGGGAAATACCAGATCCGGCGTCGTGGTGCCGACGCAGATCAGATCGATGTCCGAAGGGTCGACGCCCGCCGCGTCCATGGCGCGGCGCGCGGCATGTTCGGCGAGATCCGTGGTGGTTTCGCCCTCCGCGGCCACGTGGCGCTGCGAAATGCCCGTGCGCGTGCGGATCCATTCGTCGCTGGTGTCGACTAGTTTCTCAAGATCGCGGTTGGTGAGGATTTTTTCCGGCAGGTAACTGCCGGTCCCGGCGATTCGTGAGTACATCAAAGTCCTTCAAGTCCCGCGTGAAACGCCCAACCGTTGCGCAATGCGCGCCGGCACGCCATTGCGCGCCTCCAATACCGCGACTTCGATTGCGCGCTGGAAGCCGAACAGGTCGGTGCCTCCATGACTCTTGATGACGATGCCATTCAAGCCGACCATGGCCGCGCCATTATAGCGGCGCGGGTCTATTCTGGCGCGCAGTGCATTCAAGGTCGGACGCGCGGCCAAATAACCCAGCTTGCGCAGCGTCGAGCGCTCGAACTCCTCACGCATGGCGCCGGTGATCAGACGCGAGGCGCCTTCCATGACCTTCAGCGCGATATTGCCGGTGAACCCGTCAGTGACGACGACATCCACCTTGTCGGAAAATATATCGTGCCCTTCGACGAAGCCCACATAGTTGATGTCGGCGGCCGCCATCAAATTATGCGCGGCCTGCACGATATCGTTGCCCTTGACCTCTTCCTCGCCGATGTTGAGCAGGCCCACCCGCGGCCGTTCGTGCGCCCCCGGAAGATCCGCCGCCAGCACCGAACCCATCACCGCAAACTGCACCAGCTGCACGGGCGTGCAGGATGCGTTGGCGCCAAGGTCCAGCATGTAGGTATGGCCGCCGCGTGAGGGGATGATGGAGACGATCGCAGGCCGCTCGACTCCCGGCAGCATTTTCAAAACGAAGTGCGCCGTTGCCATCAGCGCGCCGGTGTTCCCGGCGCTGACGCAGGCGTGCGCTTCTCCGCTCTTGACCAGATCGATCGCGCGGCGCATCGACGAATCCTTCTTGCGACGCAGCGCTTCGCGCGGATGATCGGTCATCTCGACCACTTCGGTGGCGAACAGGCAGCCGACATTTGGCAGCGTCGCGCCCGCGAGTTCGCGCTGCAGATCGGCTTGCCGGCCAGTCATGGTAAAGCGCACGTCGTTGAACTCGCGCGCCGCCGCGAGCGCCGCCGGAACGGAAACCGACGGTCCTCGATCGCCGCTCATGGCGTCGATGGCAATGTGAAGCGGCGCAGACACGGTGCGCAATTCGCTGCTTAAGTTGACGGGCTATTCTTCGGCTGCCGCATCCGCCTTGGTCTGCAATACCTTCTTGCCGCGATAAAAACCATCGCGTGAGATGCGATGTCGCGAATGAGTCTCGCCGCTCTTCGGCTCGATCGACACTGCCGGTGCCGCCAGCGCCGAATGGGAGCGATGCATGCCGCGCTTCGACGGGGTCTTTCTACTTTTTTGAACTGCCATGGGTTATCTGTCCTATCAAGTTTTCTTCAATAAATCCTGCAATACCGCAAACGGCCTTTGCCGCACGTCCGGTGTCGGCGCCCGACCGCAAGTCTCCGGCGCGTTGCAGGAGGCAATGGCGGGCAAGGCCAACAACAATTCTTCCTCGGCCAACTCGCGCAAAGACACGAAGCCTTGGTCCATCAAATAAATCTCTCGAGGCGAGTCCGCAGGCGCCTCGGTTTCACTCATCGCAAACTCAATCTCGCTGTCGCCGCTCAAAGGCAATTCAAATCCTTGCAGACAACGCTGACAAACCAGCCGTGGGCTCGCCTGCACGGCGACAGTCGCGCCGACCCGCCCTGCCTGCAATTTCGAAAAAACGAATTGCGCCTTTACCGACCCGCGTGCATCCGCCAATAAATCCTTCACGCGAGACATCTCGCTCAAGGGGTAGACGCGCTCCAACACCGCCGCATCCGCCGCCAGGCGCGCGCAATCTACTCGGTCGGACGGGCCCGATGCCATGGGCCGCGTATAATAGGGCGCAGGTACCCCCCTGTCAAAACGAATCCGGTGCAAGTCTTTGTTTTTGAAGTCTCCGCCCCCGCTTATTTTGGCCTCGACATCCCGCTACCGGAAGGAACTCTTAGGCAGACTCGGCTTGATCTTTTCTTGCATTGCGCCGGGAATCGACGAAACTGCGCGCCCCGGCGAGTCGCCCCCGGATCTGGTGCGGCGCTTGGCGCGGGCCAAGGCCTCCGCCGTGTCGGCGCAGCAGCCCCGCTCTTGGGTGATCGGCTCCGATCAGATCGCAATCCTCGACGGCGGCAAGACCGCGCTGGGCAAGCCCGGCACCGAGCTTCGCTGCCAAGAACAACTGCGAAGCTGCTCCGGCCGCCCGGTCGAATTCCTCACCGCGGTGGCGCTGATCTGCCAGGAAAACCATGCATTGATTGAATTTACCGACACGACACGCGTCGTGTTTCGCGCGCTGGATCATTCCACCATTGAGCGTTATATAGCCAAGGAGCACCCGCTGGACTGTGCGGGCGGTTTTAAAAGCGAAGGCCTTGGGATCAGCTTGTGCGAATCGATCGACAGCACCGATCCGAGCGCGTTGATTGGACTGCCCCTGATACGCCTAAGCGCTGCGTTGCGCTCAGCCGGCTTCGCAGTACCCTAGGCGCTTCTGCCGCGTTTCGCCGGCTTTCCTTGCCGTCCGCTTTTTGAGCCCGAGCGCTTCGTGGGCGTGATGGCATCGAGCACCGCCGCCAATTCTTCGGGCAGCGGCGCGCTGACGTGGAAGGGAACGCCGGAGCCGGGCCATTCGAATGCCAGCGATTGCGCATGCAGGAATGTGCGCTTCAATCCATGGGATTTAAGATCTGAATTGCGCGCGCGATCGCCGTACTTGTCATCGCCGAGCAGCGGATGGCCCGCGAATGAGGCATGCACGCGAATTTGGTGCGTTCGCCCGGTCGGAATGTCCACTTCCATCAATGTCGCCAGCGGACCGAAAAACTGCACAGGCTTGAAAACACTCACCGAATCCTTGCCGGCGGCGGCGACCCTGACATGACGTTCGCCATGCTGCCGGTTGTCAGTCGCGAGCGGAGCGTCGATCCGCTTGGTGCCCAACTGCCAGCTGCCGGCGACCAGCGCCAGGTAGGTCTTGTGCATGCCGCCATTGCGGATCAAGGCGTGCAATGCGGTGAGCGTGCTGCGATCCCGCGCTATGGCCAAGCAGCCGCTGGTATCGCGGTCCAGGCGATGCACCAGCTCCAGCGTTTCGCGCGGCCTCGATGCGCGCAGGGCCTCGATCACACCGAAACTCATACCGCTGCCGCCGTGAACGGCGACCCCCGCCGGCTTGTCGATGACCAACAAATGCCGGTCTTGAAAAATGACCGCCCGCTCAATCAATTCGAGCAGGCTGCTCGAGGGTCGGCCGGGTTGCGCATCGGTCTCAATCCGCACCGGGGGCAGGCGAACCTCGTCGCCTGCCTGGATCCGGTACTCCGCGTCGACGCGCTTGCGATTGACGCGGACCTCGCCCTTGCGCAGCAGGCGATAAACACGGCTGCGCGGCACGGTCTTGAAGTGCCGCATGAGGAAATTGTCGATGCGCTGGCCGGACTCGTCCGCCGTCACGGTGCGCAGCGTAACTGGGCTCTTGGCTACGCGCGCGGGCGGCAGTTCGGTGGCGGGGCTGTTCATTGTGGCCTGAATTATACCGGCGTTGATCTAAGGTATTGATTACATTGACCCTGGCGCCATGTCGTGATAATGTCTTAAAACCGTGTCAGGCGCGATAACCTTAGGTGACGCATATAGACACCGGTTTCCAGTGGTCCCCCATCCGTTGGGGAGCCGCATATTAGTTGGTTCTGGAACTCCAGACCATCGCTCGGCCGATGAGACAGACGCGCGAAAGCTCAAATCTTGAGCTTCGGCGGATGATAAGCGGTTAACCGAGAACAAGGCCCCGGGCTTGCCGTATACGTTTTGGCTTAAAGTGGTGGAATTGATGCCGGTCGCGTGCTTCGCGTTCGGCTCATCGCTATTCTTTGCCGCAGTCCTGCGTACGACCCCGGCTTTTATTCTCAAGCTCTCCTCGGCCCCTACCACTTTAGTTGGGGCACATGAAAAGAATGCTCGTCAACGCAGTTCAAGAAGAAGAACTGCGAGTTGCGCTAGTCGACGGTCAAAAGTTATACGACTTATCGATTGAGATCCCGTCCCGGGAACAGAAAAAATCCAATATCTATAAAGGCCGAATCACCCGCGTCGAGCCCAGTCTCGAAGCGGCGTTCGTCGAATATGGCGCGCAGCGCCATGGCTTCCTGCCTCTGAAGGAAGTCTCCAAGGAATACTTCCGGGCGCAGCCCGCGAATGGCGGCCGCCTCAATATCAAGGACCTCCTGCAGGAAGGCCAGGAATTGATCGTTCAGGTGGAGAAAGAGGAACGCGGCAATAAAGGCGCCGCGCTCACCACTTTCATCAGTCTCGCCGGCCGATTCTTGGTGCTGATGCCGAACAATCCGCGCGCGGGCGGCGTATCACGCCGCATCGAGGGTGAGGATCGCGAGCAGATGCGCGACGCCATGAACGGCCTGGTCATCCCCGACGGCATGGGGGCCATCGTGCGCACTGCCGGAGTCGGCCGCACCACCGAAGAGCTGCAATGGGATCTTAACAATCTCAAAACCGCGTGGGACGCCATCGTCGTGGCCAATGACGGCAGACCGGCCCCATTCCTGATTTTTCAGGAGAGCGATGCGGTGACGCGCGGCCTGCGTGACTACTTCTCCGACGACGTCGGCGAGTGCCTCATCGACCAGCCCGAGGCCTTCCAGAAAGCGCAGGAATACATGCAGCGCTTCATGCCTCCGGATGCACAGCGCAAGCTCAAGCTCTACACCGATCCTGTGCCTTTGTTCACGCGCTATCAGATCGAAAGTCAGATCGAATCGGCCTATGCGCACAAGGTCACCCTGCCCTCCGGCGGCAGCTTGGTCATCGATCATACCGAGGCATTGGTTTCGATCGACATCAATTCCGCGCGCAGCACCCGCGGCGGCGACATCGAAGCCACCGCACGCAATACCAATCTGGAAGCCGCGGAGGAAATCGCGCGGCAACTGCGCCTGCGCGACATCGGCGGCCTGATCGTCATCGATTTCATCGACATGGAATCGACGGCGAATCAACGCGCCGTGGAAGACATGCTGCGCGACTCGGTCAAAATGGACCGGGCGCGCATACAGCTGGGCCGGCTTTCGCGCTTCGGTTTGCTCGAATTGTCGCGCCAGCGCTTGCGGCCTGCCTTGAGCGAGACGACGCACATCAACTGCCCGCGCTGCGGCGGCATGGGCACGATTCGCAGCGTGGAATCGATGTCGCTGGCGTTGCTGCGACTGATCGGGGAGGAGGCGCGCAAGGAGCGGACCGGCCGCGTGATTGCACAGGTACCGGTTGATGTTTCCACCTATCTCATGAATGAGAAGCGCGAACAGCTCAATCAGATCGAATCGCGCGACAAGGTATCGCTGGTGATCGTGCCGAATCCTCACATGCAAACGCCCGCGTACACGTTGCGCCGCGTTCGCGACGACGAGAAGGAGCTTCCGGAGAACAGCACCGTCAGCTATCAGCTGGCGGATCAACCCAGTGTCGATGATTCGAATATCGGCAATCGGGATAAGAAACCGCCGGGCGACATCCCGCTGGTGCCGAGCATCCTGCCAGCCTCGACAGCCCCCATCGTACCGATGCCGGTTCCGGCTGCCGCCAAAGAACCGGCTGCGACCGCGCAGGTCGGCGCGCTGGTCAGGTTTTGGCACTGGTTATTCGGCGATCCTGCCGCTCGCGCTGCGGCCAAGGCGGCCGCGGCACCGGCACAACCTCAACGCGACCGGCCGCAGCATCGCGACGTGCGCCACGATCGTTATCGCAGCGGCGGCGGAGACCGCGATAGAAACCGCGACCGCGGCGACCGCGACCGCAATCGCGACGTCAGACGCGATGGCCCGCGCGATCCGCGCCGCGACGGCCGTCCACGCGGCGAGGACGGGCGTCCACGCCCTGAGAATAGTCCCCGCCGGCCTGAGAATCCGGCGCCGTCGGAGCGTCATGCGGGCGGTCCGCGCATCGATACGCCCCGTCAGGAACAGGCGCCGCGCCAAGAGCAAGCGCCTCGCCATGATCAAGCACCCCGCTCTGCCAATGAAGCCGAGCGCTCCCCGAACGAGCGCGGCGAACGCAGCGAACGTGGCGGCCGAAGCCGTCGCCGCCGCGGCCGTGGCCGACGTGACAGCGGGGAAAGCAGCGGCAATGGCGCGGCAGCGAATCAGTCTTCAGGCCAAAGTGGAGAGAGCGTATCGGCTTCGGCGAGCGCAAAGCGGCGAGACCGCATCGGCTTCGGCGGCGCCCGCTTACGAGCGCCATGAAGAGCGCCCGCCGTTTGAACCCTCTCGTGAGCAACCCGCCATGAACTCGGCGCATGAGGCGGCTCCGGCTCGTGATCCGGTTCCGCCGGCAGCGCCGGCCCCCGCGCCCGCGCGCGCGGCAGAACCGGCGCCAGCCGGCACGGGAACCGATAACAAGTACGTCGTCTGGTCCTCCGCGCCCACCGACGTTCAACGATCGGATGAGCGATGATGGAGCGCGCGCAGTCTTAGGTCGAGCGCCAGGCTAACGCTCAGCAGCGCGGCCGCGAGGCCGCGCAAGCTGGCGACCGCCGACCAGGACACGCGCAGGAAAACCGAGTGGGTGGGCGGCTGCCCGAGCGTCGCCAAAATGTAAAACGCCGCCGTGAAAAGCACGGCTGCCGATACGTAAATGAGTATCCAGACAAGGCGCTCGCGGCTCGAAACCAGTCGGTTCGGCACGGCTGCGACGGTACCCCGCCGCAAGCCGTAGCACAGCATCGCCAGCACAGCGGCGAGTCCGAGCAGCGAGCCCAAATCCTGCAACACGAAATGAGCCGGAATGTGTCGGCTGCCAATATCGAGGGAATCGTCAAGCAGCGGAAACATGCGCACGCCCCTGCCGCCGTCGTGCGTAAAGGCATCCCAAATCAAGTGCGTCACGGCTCCTCCGACCACGCCCGCGCCGGCCAGCAACCATTGCCGCCATGATCGAATATCCGCCTCGGCCGCGAACGGACGCCAGCGGGCATAGGGGCCATCGGGCAGCACTTCCAGGATGGGCGACTTGATCAGCCGTTGAAACACCCAGTAGGTGATCAATCCAACCGGCAGACAGAACGTGAGCAGCGCGACGGCGCTGTGCGTTTCGACACGCGGCATGCCCGGAAAAAACACTCGAAAATCCGGAATCATAGCGCCGATAGTTGCGGCTGATAATAGTTGCCAGCGCGCGAGCCAGCGCGAAAAAGGCAGCACGACGGCGGTATGAGAAATGGTAAACGGCATGGCGCGGCTAGAGTGTCATGTAGTCGTCATAGTTCGGATCTATAAGTTGGTGGCTGCGCCTCACCAATAACCGGATACACATGGCCAACACCGCACCGCTCGACCCGACTTCCTTGGGCATTGATAAACCAGCCTCTTCGCGGCTGGTCTCGCACAAGTCCAGCCCCTGGTTCAACGTTCTCGCCATGGTGGTGGTCATCTCCGGGATCATATACGCCGGCTATCATCTTGCGGACGACTTATCCGTGGTCCACGACACCCGGGCGTATCCCTACATACTGCTCGGCATCGCCTTGGTGATTGCGCTGGGATTCGAGTTCGTCAACGGATTTCACGACACGGCCAATGCCGTCGCGACGGTGATTTATACGAATTCCATGTCGCCCAATCTCGCCGTCATCTGGTCCGGCACATTCAATTTTCTGGGAGTGCTGATCTCGACGGGCGCCGTCGCATTCGGAATCATCTCGCTGCTGCCGGTCGAGCTGATACTGCAGGTGAGCAGCGGCGCAGGCTTTGCCATGGTATTTGCCTTGCTCATCGCCGCGATTCTGTGGAATTTGGGCACGTGGTATTTTGGTCTTCCCTCATCGAGTTCGCACACCCTCATCGGCTCCATCATCGGCGTGGGACTCATGAACCAGCTCATGGCGGCGAGCGGCTCGGGCACGAGCGGCGTCGACTGGGGCCAGGCAACCAAGATCGGCCAAACTCTGCTGGTTTCTCCGCTGATCGGCTTCAGCGCAGCCTGGTTGTTGCTGACCATACTCAAGTCAGTGATCAGAATTCCGGCCCTGTACAAGGAACCTGTGGGCAATAAACCGCCGCCCCTGTGGATACGCGGCTTGTTGATCCTAACCTGCACCGGCGTGAGCTTCTTCCATGGCGGAAATGACGGCCAGAAAGGCATGGGCCTCATCATGCTGATCCTCATCGGCACGGTGCCGACCGCCTACGCGCTCAATCGCACCATGCACGAGCAGGACGTGAATACCTTCATGGCCGCTTCGGCGCAGGCCCATGCCGCGCTGTCGCACTATGCCGTCGGCGCCGCGCCAGCCGATCCGCGCGCCGCCGCCGTGGATCTGGTGCGCGATCGCAAAGCCACGCCCGCGGGCGTCGCCGCGCTCAGTTCGCTCACCGAGGCAATTGGCGCGGAAGTCGGGCGATACCATTCGATGGATAAGGTTCCCCCCGGCTCGATGGTCAACATCCGCAACGAGATGTACCTGGTCAGCGAGGGACTGCGCTTCATGGGCAAGACCAAGTCCTTGAATGTGTCGGCCGCCGATCAAGCCGCGCTCGATGCCTACAAAAAGCAACTCGATCGCTCCACCAAGTTCATACCCACATGGGTCAAGGTCGCCGTCGCGATCGCCTTGGGGCTGGGCACGATGATCGGCTGGAAGCGCATCGTGGTGACTGTCGGTGAACGGATCGGCAAGACCCACCTGACCTATGCGCAGGGCGCGTCGGCGGAAATTGTAGCGATGGCCACCATCGGCGCCGCCGAGATGTACGGCCTCCCGGTGAGCACCACGCACGTGCTTTCATCCGGCGTGGCGGGAACGATGGTCGCGAACGGCTCCGGGTTGCAGTGGGCCACGGTGCGCGCGCTGTTGATGGCCTGGGTCCTGACGCTGCCGGTTTCGATCGCGCTGGCCGGCGGCCTGTATTGGCTGCTACGGACCCTTCTGTAAGGCCGTAAGCAGACCGCGCGCAGCGGCCGACGTCAGGTCGAGCACCGCCTCGAAGGCGGCTGCGTCCCGATCGTAGGGGTCGGGCACATCCCGTAGCCCCAAATCGGGCGCATAGTCCAGAAACAGCTTCAACACGGCACGCGAATCCCGCGGTTGAAGCGCTTGCAGGTCCCGTAAATTCGCGGCGTCCATCGCCAGGATGAGATCGAAGCGCACGAAATCATCCACTCTGACCTGGCGCGCGCGCGAGCCGCTGATATCGATGCCGCGCCGCAGTGCCGCGCGTTGGCTGCGCTCATCCGGCGGCTCACCGATGTGATAGTTGGCGGTGCCCGCCGAGTCAATTTCCAATGCCAGCTGCGGCGCCTCCCTGGCAGCCAGGTGCCGCAACACCCCCTCCGCCGTCGGACTGCGGCATATGTTGCCCAAGCACACAAAAAGCATGCGCTGCGGCGTGCGTCTTGCGGCGCAGTGGATCTTTGAGTTGTGCTCATGCGATCATTATGATTCGCATCAGCAATAAAAACAGGCATGGAGGCGGGATGTCGTTACGAGCCAAGGTGGCCGGGAGCGTGCTGCTCGCGTCACTTCCGCTTCTTTCAATTGCGGAGCCGGCTTTCGATGCGGCAAAGGCCTTTGGTGCGCGCCCAAGCGTCGAGCATGTGAGCCTGTCGCCTGACGGGATGAACGTCGCGTATGTCGCGCCCACCACCGGCCAGGGAGCCGTGGTCTTTGTTCAAAGTCTTGCCAAGGGAGCTCTTTTGAGTTCCAAACCCGTGCTTGGCGCTCGCGGCAGTCCCGAACGGCTGGACGGCTGCGACTGGGTTTCGAATCAACGGCTGGTCTGCCGCATTTACGGCGTGATTGAAAGCGGCATCATGCTTGAACCGGTTCCGGTCTCTCGGCTGATCGCCGTCAATACCGATGGCAGCAAGATGCAAGTGCTCAGCACCAAAGGAAATTCCTACACACGCGGAGAGATCCTGGGCGGCGGCGAGGTCATCGACTGGTTGCCGGATGAGGACGGCGCGGTTTTGATGACGCGCGTGTACTTGCCTGATGATCACACGGGCAGCCACATCGGTTCGACAAGAAAAGGCATCGGAGTCGACTGGATCGACACGCAAACCATGACGGTGCGAACGATTGAGCCGCCACGCGAGGACGCAGCCCTCTACATCAGCGACGGCCGCGGCACTGTCCGCATCATGGGCGTCAGATCGAGGCACGGTGCCGTTGGCAACCTCGTCTCTGGCAATATCGCATACCTTTATCGAAAGGCGGATTCGCGCGATTGGCTGCCGATGAGTGAAGTAGGCGAGGAAATCGACGGCTTCGCACCTGTAGCAATAGATCATGATGCAAATATTGCCTACGGCTACAAGAAATTGGACGGCCGCCGCGCGCTCTACAGCGTCGCGCTCGATGGTTCGCTGAAAGAGGAACTGGTGTACGCGAGGCCCGACGTGGACGTCGGTGGATTGACTCGCATCGGCCGCCGACATCGAGTAGTGGCAGTGTCCTACTCGGATGACTTCTACCACTACTACTTCCTTGATCAAGCGAACGAAAAGCTGCTGGCGTCGCTGGCCAGGGCGTTACAGGGACAGCCGCTGCTTCGCATCACGGATTCGAACGTGGACGAAAGCAGGCTGCTGATACACGCCGGCAGCGATCACGATCCGGGTGTTTACTATGTATTCGACAAGAAGCTGCGCCAGCTGCAAACGCTCCTCGTGGATCGCGGAAATCTGGAGGGCGTCAAGCTGGCAAGCGTCAAGCCGGTCCACTACCAGGCCGCCGACGGTACCTCGATCCCGGGCTACCTGACGCTCCCGCCCGGCGTCGATGTGCCGAAGAATTTGCCTGCCATCGTCATGCCGCACGGCGGACCGAACGCGCGCGATTACTGGGGCTTCAATTGGCTGGCGCAATTTTATGCGTCACGCGGTTATGCCGTATTACAGCCGAACTTTCGGGGTTCAAAGGGCTATGGAGATGATTTTTTCAAACAGAATGGCTTTCGTTCTTGGCAGACGGCCATCGGCGATGTGCTGGATGCCGGCAGGTGGCTGGTGGCGCAAGGCATTGCAAGCCCCGAAAAACTCGCGATTGTAGGGTGGTCCTACGGGGGCTATGCGGCGCTGCAGTCGGCAGTGGTCGACCCCTCCTTATTCAAAGCCGTCATCGCGATCGCGCCCGTGACTGACCTCGATGAGCTGAAAGAAGAACACCGCAAGTGGTCGGATTTCTTGGTCGTAAGCCGCCAAATTGGCGAGGGACCGCAGGTGCGGGAGGGCTCGCCGGCACTGAACGCGGCGAGGATCAAAGTACCGGTGCTGCTGTTTCACGGCGAAATGGACCGTAATGTGCCGATCAGGCAATCGAAGGAAATGGCGGATCGCTTGGCGGCCGCGGGCGTGCCGCATGAGCTGGTCACCTGGCCGAATCTGGATCATCAGCTCGAGGATTCCGAAGTGCGCGCGGAAATGCTGCGCAAGAGCGATGCGTTTCTGCGCAAGGCTATGGGGTTGTGAGGGCTGCTCTGACGCGCTCGAGATCCTCCGGCGTGTCGATTCCGGCCGGCGGCGATTCCGACAGGGCGACCAGGTGGATGTGCATGCCGTGCTCGAGAGCACGCAGTTGCTCGAGTCTCTCCGCCATCTCGAGCGGCGTCGGCGGCCACGCCGCAAACTGAAGCAGGCTGCGGACGCGGTAGGCATAAATGCCGATATGGCGCCACGCACCTGCATACGAGGCCGGGCGGCCGGCCGAAATGCTATCGCGCGGCCACGGCACCGGGGCACGGCTGAAGTACAAGGCTCGCCCATCGCGCGCGCGCAGTGCCTTGACGCAATTGGGATCGAGAAATTCCGCCAGTGACCGGATCGGCGCGACCGCCGTGCTGATTTCGCTGCCTGCGACATCGTGCAGGCTCTGCGCCACGCTCGCGATGACGCCGGCGGGCATCATCGGCTCATCGCCCTGCAGATTGACGACCACATCATCGGCTGCGAATGTTCGGCTGCGCACCGTCTCGGCAATTCGATCGGTACCCGAGACGTGAAGCGCCGATGTCATCACGCAGTCGGCGCCGAACTTCGACGCCGCGGCGCGAATACGTTCATCGTCGGTTGCCACGAGCACGGAGGCGGCGCCGCTGTCGACGGCGCTCTGCCACACCCATTGGATCAACGGCCGATCGCCGACCTGCAGCAACGGCTTTCCCGGCAGCCGGGTCGATCCAAAACGCGCCGGAATGATGACGTGAAACACGAGGCTACGATTCGGGCATGAAGCTAGGCTTCGAGCAGTGGATCATCCGCGTTGAGTGCGCGCGCTTCTTCGGGCAGCATCAGCGGAATGCCATCGCGCACCGCATAGGCCAGCCGGTCCGGACGGCAGACCAGTTCTTGCGCATTGCCGGCGCCGACGTTGCGCAAGGGTCCCTTGCATATCGGGCAAACCAAGAGGTCGAGCAAGCGCTTGTCCATATGTCCTTTAAATGCGCGCCGCGCGCGCCTCCACGAGGCCGCCCACGATGCTTCGCAGTTTTTCCGCGTCGCCGGCCGCGAAGGCTACGCTGACGGGGACATACCAATGGTGCGGCCCCGCTATATCCCGGCATTTTACCGCATCCTTTTCGGTCATGAGCACTGCCAGGTCGTCGGCAAAGGATATATCGTCAATCCCCAACTTCGCGTGATCCGGCAGCGGATGTTCAACGGCGTTGATACCGATGGCGCGCAGCATGGCGAAGAAGCGCTGCGGATTGCCGATGGCGGCGATTGCGTGCACCGGCTGGCCCGAGAACTCGCGCAGCGGTTTGGACGTGCCGTACTTCATCGCCACGGCGCTGGTTGCCAGCAATCGCATGCGCAAGGCGCCGGCGCGCTCGGCATCCCCGCCGTTGACGACAACGGCATTCGCGCGCTGTAACCGCGCGGGCGTCTCGCGCAGCGGGCCTGCCGGCAACAGGCGCCCATTGCCGAAGCCGCGATCGCCGTCGATGACGACGATTTCGCAGTCGCGCTGCAGAGCATAGTGCTGCAGCCCATCGTCGCTCACAATGACGTCGCAACCGGCATTGATCAACAATTGCGCTGCCGCGGGGCGATTGCGTCCGGTGGCGACCGGAACCCGGCTGCGGCGCGCCAGCAAGACGGCTTCATCGCCGACCTTGTCGGCATTATCGGAGGCCTGGACCAGCCGCGCCGCCCTGGACGAGCCGCCATATCCCCGGGTCACCACACCCGGCCGGAACCCCAGTTCGACCAACTGGCCGGCCAGCCAGCACACCAGCGGGGTTTTTCCCGTGCCGCCGACAGTCAAATTACCAACGACGACCACCGGGCATTCAAGGCGGGTCGAACGGACCAAACGCAGCGAATAGGCTGAGCGCCGCAGTCGCGATATCCCGCCGTAAACCGCGGACAGGGGCACCGTCCACCACGGAGCCGACGCGCCGCCGTACCAGAATTTATTGAGCCAGGATTGCGCTGACATGGTGGATCGCCGTTCAAGCATTGAACTGCATCCCGTGCAGTGCCGCATACAGGCCGCCGGCCGCGAGCAGTTCGCGGTGACTTCCCGTCTCCACGATGCGCCCTTGATCGAGCACGATGATTCGATCGGCGTTTTCCACCGTGGAGAGCCGATGGGCGATGACCAAAGTGGTGCGGCCCTTCATGAGCAGCGCCAGCTCCTGCTGAACCCGCCGCTCCGACTCGTTGTCGAGCGCGGCGGTCGCTTCATCGAGAATCAGCACCGGCGAATTCTTGAGCAGTGAGCGGGCGATGGAAATTCGTTGCCGCTGGCCGCCTGAAAAATTCTGGCCACGATCGGTCAGCATGGTATCGAGACCCTGTGGTTGTTGACTGACGAATTCCATGACGTTCGCGGCGCGCGATGCCTCCTCAACCTCCCCCTCCGTCTTGCCGATCGCATTGAAGGCAATGTTGTTGCGAATCGTATCGTTGAACAGCACGACCTCCTGGCTGACGAGGCTCACCTGCGAACGCAGGTCGGTCAACCGGTATTCCCGTACATCGATTCCGTCCAACAGCACCGAGCCCTGCTGCACATCGTAAAACCGCGGCACCAAGCCCACCAGGGTGGTCTTGCCGCTGCCGGATCGGCCGACGATGGCCACGGTTTCGCCGGGCCGCACCTGAAAACTGACATTGCGCAACACGTCGCCTTTCTCTCCGCCGTAGGCAAAGGACACGTTGCGAAATTCGATTTCGCCGCGCGCGCGCGTGAGCGTGCGTGTTCCGCCATTGCCTTCGGTGGGCTCGTCCAGGACTTCGAAGACGCTTTGCCCCGCGGCGATGCCTTGCTGCAGCGGACCGCTCATGTTGACCAGGCTGCGCAGCGGGGATGGAATCAAAAAGAGCGCCGTCAGGAATCCAAAAAAATCATCCAGGGTCAGATCGCCGGCCTGCACCTGATGAATCGCCACGAACAGCACGCTGCCCAACGCGATCGCGGCTATGCACTGCACCACCGGATTGCTGATGGATTTGGCCCGCACCAACTTCATGTTGGACGCGCGGTTGTGTTCATTGACCTGCTCGAAGCGTTGGGTTTGGTGATCCTCGGCGTTGAAAATCTTGATCAAACGCAAAGCGTCGATGGCTTCCTTCGCCACCCGCGTGATATCGCCCATCGAGTTTTGAATGCGCTGGCTGTAGCGGCGGAAGCTGCGGTTGGCGATCTGCATCAACCAGGCGATCGCCGGCGCCGCGGCGATGCAAAAAGCGGCGAGATGCCAGTTCAAATAAAACAGATATCCGATCAGGATCACAATGCTCAGCGAATCGCTGATGAGGGAAATCGCCGCGTTGGTGGCGGCGGCCGCGACCAGTTCGATGTTGTTGGTCAGTTTGTTGAGCAAGTGTCCGGACTGTTGTTGGTCCGAATAGGCGATCGGCAGGCGCATGAAGTGCTGGAACAGATCGTGTCGCAGGCTTTTAATGACCTGCCGTCCCACCCAACTCGGAAAATAATTGGCGACGTAGTCGCCCACGCCTCGCAGCGTGAAAAGCAGCACCACCCCCACTGGAACCTCCCAGAGGACGTTCGGATCCTGCAGCACGAACGTGCCCTTCATGAAGCGCTTTACCAGGTACGCCAGCGAGGCATTGGACACGGCGAACAGGATCGCACCCAAGACGCCGACGAAAAACATCCCCGCGTGCGGCCTCGCGTACTTGATCACCCGGCGATAAATTGCCCAACCGTCAGTGGTGGGGCTGACGGCCGCCGGCGAGGCGTTCAACGGGCGTTATCCTCATGCACGGTGGCGATATTGAGCTGCGCGAAGCCGAGCTTGCCCGCGACGTCCATGGCCGTCACCACAGCCTGATGCGTGGTGCGGGCATCCGCGCGGATCGTGATGGGGCCCCGGTCAGTGCCGGCTTCTTTGATCAGGGCGGCGCGCAGCGTATCGGGACTGGAGTTGATCAGGGTCCGCTCATTGACGCGGTAGGCGCCCTCCGCGGTGACGGTGATGACCAGCGGTTCGCGCGATCCTCGAGGTATCGGCAAATCGCTGGATTGCGGCAGCTGAACCTTGACCCTGCCCTCCTGATTGAAAGTCGTTGAGACCATGAAGAAGATCAGCAATACCAGCAGCACATCAATCATGTTGATCAGATTGATTTCGGGATCCTCTTGGCGGCGCGGACGCAGGTTCATCGTCTGGCGAATCCCCCGCGTTCGTCGAGCGCATCGACGAGTTTCATGGCTTCCTTCTCCATTCGAATCACCAGGCGTTCAACCTTGCTTCTCAAGAAACGATAGGCAATCAGCGAGGGAATGGCCACGGTCAATCCAGCCGCGGTGGTGATGAGGGCCTCGCCGATGCCGCCGGAAAGCGTTCTCGGATCGCCGAGCCCGCTGGCCGTGATGGCATTGAACGCATGGATGATGCCCGCGACGGTTCCTAAGAGTCCCAGCAGCGGCGCCACCGCCGCGATGGTGCCGAGCGTATTGAGAAAACGCTCCAGATCATGAATGACGTGTCGGCCGCCATCCTCGAGCCGCTCCACCATGATCTCGCGCGGTTTATCGCGATTGGCAAGTCCGATGGCCAGCAGCTTGCCGAGGGGCGAGTTCTGCTCGAGAGCAACCACCAATTTGTCGCTCATCTGGTCCGCTTCGATCCAATTCCAGACTTTTTGAGCCAGGTCGCGCGGAATGACGCGATTGCTCTGCAAAGTCCAGAGACGCTCCAATATGATGGCTACCGCCGCGATGGAACATATAATGATCGGCCACATGAAGCCGCCGCCCGCGCGGATGATCTCCCACATTGCGCCCTCGTTTAAGTCAAATACAAAGCTGCGGGCATGATACTTGACCGCCGACTGTTCAGACAGTGCTTTTGCCGCCCGCTACAAGCCATTGATTTCCCAAACGGTCACAGAGTCGAGTGCAGGCGTCACGAAATCGGCATAACGAGCGCATAATGAGCCCATGAAACGCTGGCTACAAAGCGTCACTCCGGACCGAAGCACGCTGGAACAGCACTGGTGTTTGAAACACTTCACGGCCGTCATGCTCGACCGCCGATGCTGGGCGTTTAATCGCACCAGCGTATCCCGCTCCTTCGCCCTCGGCCTTTTCATCGCCTTTATTCCGCCCACGCCCCTGCCGGTGCATCTGACCGCATGCGCCCTGCTCGGCGTATTCTTTCGCCTGAACCTGCCGGTGCTGGTGGCCACGGTTTTCGTCAGCAACCCGTTCACCTGGCTGCCCCAGGTCGCCGGCTCACTGTGGGTCGGAACAAAATTGCTGGGTTGGGACGTGATGCCCTTTTTGCGCGCCATCCGCCATCACACGCTCTGGGCGGACTTCGGGCTCCTCTGGCCGCCGCTGCTGCTGGGAGCCCTGGTGCTCGGTCTCATCGCCGCCGCCTCGGGTTATGTGCTGGCGCAAGCCGCATGGCGCGCCCGCATCATCTATCAACTGCGGCGGCGCCGCGCGCGCTCAAGCGGGCGCAGCATCGCGCTCGACTAGAATCCCGTCGGTCAGGGTGAGCACCCGATCGAGACGCGCTGCCAGTCTTTCATCGTGCGTAACAATCACCAGACTGGTGCCGAGTTCGCGATTCAGTTCCAGCATCAGCTCGAAAACCTGTGCCGCGTTCTTGCCGTCCAGATTCCCGGTCGGTTCGTCGGCCAGGACCAGTTTGGGACGGGTTACCAGCGCGCGGGCAACCGCCGCCCGCTGCCGTTCGCCGCCGGAGAGTTGCGCGGGACGATGACCGAGGCGTTCGCCCAATCCGACCCGCGACAATAGCGCTTGCGCCTCGCGCAGGGCGTCGCGCGGGCTCATGCGCCGCACCAGCAATGGCATCGCCACATTCTCGAGCGCCGTGAACTCGGGCAGCAAATGATGAAACTGATAAATGAAGCCAACGGCATGGTTGCGCAGATGCCCACGCTCGGTGTCATTCAATTTGTTCATCGCCGATCCCGCGATATCGACGGTGCCGCGCGTCGGCAGATCCAAGCCGCCCAATAACTGCAGCAGCGTGGTCTTGCCCGACCCGGAGGCGCCGACAATGGCGATGCGCTCTGCCGCGCGGACCTTGATGTTCGCGCCGCGCAGCACCTGCAATGTCACGCCGCCCTGGACAAATTCCTTGACCAGATCCACGCCCTCGAGCACCGTCTCCATTGAAGTCGCCATCCTCTTTTCCTCAATCATTTCGCAAAGATTCGGCCGGCAACAGGCGCGCGGCACGCACTGCCGGGTAGACGGTGGAAATGCACGCCAGGACGAATGCGAATCCGCAAATGCGGAGCACGTCCGACAGGCGTACATGCGCCGGCAAGTCGCTCATGAAGTACACGCGCGCGTCCAGAAATTTAAACCCGACAACGGCCTCGAGCGCATGCACGAGTTCCTGCAGATTCACGGCGATGATCACGCCGAGCGCGACACCGAAGAGGATACCGAGAAGGCCGATGAGACTGCCTTGAACAAAGAATACGGAGAGGATGCTGCGCGGCGAGGAGCCGAAGGTCCGCAGGATCGCGATGTCGCGCCGTTTGTCTTTGACCACCATGACCATGGTCGAAACGATGTTGAAGGCCGCGACCACGACCATGAGCGACAGCATCACGAATAAAATTCGTTTCGTGATCGTGATCGAGCGGAAGAAATTCACGTGCTCATTGGTCCAGTCCTGGATTTCTACCCCGCCGCCGATTGCAACGGCAGCGGCGCGCGCCATGCGCGGCGCTGCGTACATGTCCGCCAGATTCAGGCGGATCCCGCTCACCTCGTCGCCCATACGCAGCAATTTCGCGGCATCCTGCATCGCCATGATCGCGATGCGCCGATCGTATTCGTACATGCCGACCGAGAGAATTCCGGCCACTTGAAAGGCGCGCATCCGCGGCATCACGCCGAGCGGCGTGACATCCCCGAGCGCAACAATCAACACGACTCGATCGCCGACTTTGGCGCCGAGTTCTTCCGCCAGGTCCTTGCCCAGAATCACCCGGTAGCTGCCCGGCGTGAGATCAGTCAATCGGCCGCTCAAAAGATGCGGACTCAGATCGACGACCCGCGACTCAGCCTTAGGATCGATGCCGCGCAACAGGACCCCGGATGATTTGTCGCCGTGGGTCATCAACCCCTGTTCCTCGATATAAGGCGCCACGCCATTGATGCCTGGGAAGACCTGCAGTTTTGCAATATCCGCGCGCCAATTCGCAATGCGGCCCTCGAGGCCCGAGATCGTGGCGTGCGCCGTCAGACTCAAGATGCGGGTGCGCAGCACTTCCTCGAAGCCGTTCATCACGGAGAGCACAATGATCAGCACCGCCACGCCCAGAGCCAGTCCCACGATGGCGATTCCGGCGATCAAGGACACGAAGCCGCGGCGCGGCGATGCGCGCAGATATCGAAAGCCGAGGAAGCCTTCGTACCAATAGCGCTTCATTCGTACCTCAAGGCGACGGCCGGTTGCGTGCGGGCCGCTTGAAAGGCTGGATAGATGGTTGCACTGAAAGTCAGAAGGAACGCGGCGATGGCGATTCTGACCACATCGGGTGGATGCAGCTCACTCGGGATGCCGGAGAGGTAGTAGACATCAGGATCCATGATGTGAAAGTTGAAAGTGCTTTCCAGGAACGGCACGATCACATCGACGTTCAGGGCCAGGGCGAGACCCAAGCCAACCCCGAGCGCCGTGCCGATCCAGCCGATCAGCACGCCCTGCGTCATGAAGACCGCCAGCACTCCGCGCGGACTCAATCCCAAGGTTCTCAAGATGGCGATGTCGGTGCGCTTGTCGTTGACCACCATGACCAAAGTGGCCACGATGTTGAATACCGCCACCGCGACAATCAGCAGCAGAATCAAGCCGGTCATCGTCTTCTCGATACGAACGGCGCGAAAGTACGCCTCATTCTCCTGGGTCCAGTCGCGCACCTGCAATTTCGAATTCAAACGCGCGGCGGCGATGCGCGCCAAGCGCGGCGCTTTGAGCACATCATCGAATCTGAGCCTAATTCCCGTGGGACCGGAAAGACCCCTCAAAGCCTCGGCGTCGCTCAAGTTGATCAAGGCGAGCACGCTGTCATGTTCCTGCAAACCGACTTCGAAGGTGCCGACGACCTGGAATTCCTGCAGACGCGGCGTGAATCCGCCGCCGCTGGCGGTGGAATTGCCCGGGATCATCACGACCACCGTATCGCCGGGACCCACCTGCAGCTGGTAGGCGAGCATTCGCCCGAGAATGATTCGGTTCATTCCCGGCTTAAGATCGGTCAGTTTGCCATCGCGCATGGCATCGTCGATCGCGGAAACCTTCGGTTCCCATTCGGGGTCGATGCCGCGCACGATCGCGCCGCTCATTGAGGACTGTTTGCTCAGCATGGCATCGCTGTCCAAATACGGTGCGGCACCGGCAAGGCCCGCCGACCCCTGCAATTGGCTTATACGGGCCCGCCAGTCCGGTATGGGCTCTCCCCCCAAGGTCAGCGTGGCGTGGGCCGACAAGCTCAATAGGCGCCCCCGCAGCTCCGTTTCGAAGCCGTTCATGACCGAAAGCACCGTAATCAGGGCCGCCACGCCCACGGCGACGCCAAGCAGCGACACCCAGGTGATAAAAGACACGAAAAAGCTGTGCTCGCGAGCCAGCGAGTACCGCAGACCCACAAAGACAGGGAGGGGTTGGAACATGAGCGGCGGCGAATCCCTAAACGGACCGATTAAATGGCAACACAATCAGAGTGTTAATTGAGTCAAGTATTGGTCCATAAAGGCGGTGGTATAGTTTCATGGGGCCCAAAGTAAACATAGGATATCGGTAACATATGAGGTACGCCATGAGGTATCGAATTCTGCTGCTAGCCACAGTGCTCGCGAGCGGCCTCGCGGGGGCCGAAACCATCGCCGTCGACAACGGCATCGCCGTCAAACAGTCCGACGTGCCCACGCCAACCCGTGGCATGACCATGGATCAAGTTGCCGGCAAATTCGGCGCTCCTGCCACCAAGGTTCCCGCCGTTGGACAGCCGCCGATCTCACGCTGGGAATATCCCGGGTTCGTCGTGTATTTCGAGCATGAGCACGTCATTCATAGCGTCGTCGTCAGCTCATAAAAAAGTCAATCACGCGTAACCGCTCGCGTAACATCATTTAAACTTCGATTCTAAGCACCCACCGCGACTGGTTCGCGGCGGGCGTTTTTTATTTTTTTAAAACGCGCACATGTCTTTACTCGACCCGCTCCTAGCCGATGGCAGTGACCGCCCCGTCAAATGGGGCAAGCTGTATGGCGCAGCCCCTGCGCTGGCCATCGCCGAAGCGGCTCCGCATGCCCCGGGACCTTTGCTGGTCATCGCCCAAAATTCGCGCGAGGCCGAGACCTTGAGCGAGGAGATCCGGTTCTTTGCCGGACCCGGTCTCAACGTCAGGGTGTTCCCCGACCTCGAAACTCTGCCGTATGACAGCTTCTCTGCTCACCCCGACATCACCTCGGCCCGGCTTGCGACGCTGGCCGAATTGCCGCGGGCGCGCCACGGCGTGTGGTTGGTTGCGATCGATACGCTGCTGCAGCGATTGGCACCGCGCAGTTACATCGAAGCCTACTCGCTCAAAGTACATCTCAATGAAACGCTCGACCTCGAGGCGCTGCGTGCGCAGTTGACGATGGCCGGTTATGCCGCGGTCACGCAAGTGGTCGCGCATGGCGAATTCGCGGTCCGCGGCTCGCTCATCGACGTATTCCCCATGGGCTCCGATACGCCCTATCGCATCGACCTGCTGGATCGGGACGTCGACAGCATCCGTCGCTTCGATCCTGACACGCAGCGCTCGCTCGACAAGCTGGACCGCATTCAGTTGCTGCCGGCGCGCGAGACCCCCGTGAACCCGGAGGCGGTGCGCGAGTTCCGTCGCCGCTACCGGCTGCGCTTCACCGGGGACCTGTCGGAACAGGCGGTCTACCGCGATATCAGCGCCGGCGTGGCGCCCGGCGGAATCGAATATTTCCTGCCGATGTTCTTCGATCGCACCTCGCATCTGTTCGAGTATTTGCCGCCCAACAGTATCGTGGTGAATGTCAATGATGCGGCTGCGAATGCCGCCGGCCTATGGAGCGGGATTGGCCTGCGCCATGAACAGCTGCGGCATGATCGCTACCGCCCGATTTTGGATCCCGCCGAAGTCTATCTGCCGCCCGATGAATTTCTGCAGGCATTTTCTCCTTGGCCCAAGGTTTTGCTGCAAACCTTTGAATGGCCTCCCGAGACCGTGGGAAGCTTCCAGAATTTCCCGACCGCGGCGCCCGCCGTGGTGCGCATCGATGCCCGGGCGGAGCAGCCTGCCGCGGAATTGGTGTCGCATATCAACGCCAGCGCCGCGCGTATCCTCATCGCGGCCGAATCGGCCGGCCGCCGCGAACTCATTTTGGATCTGCTGCGCGCCCGTGGAGTTCAGCCAAAAGTCTTCGACAGCTTTGCCGCATTTCAGGCGAGCGGACTGAAGCTCGGGATCGCGGTCTCGGCTGCGGTCTCGGGACTGACGCTCGAAAAGCCGGCTCTGGAGATACTCACCGAATCGCAACTATTCGGCGATCGCGCGCGCCAGGAGCGCCGGCGGCGCCGGGCCGAGCGCGATCCGGCAAAGATATTGAAAGAACTGTCGGATCTGCGCATCGGCGCTCCGGTGGTGCACGAAACTTATGGGGTGGGCCGCTATGTCGGGCTGCAGACCATGGATATCGCCGGCTACACCGGCGAGTTTCTGGTGCTCGAGTATGCGGACGGCGACAAGCTGTATGTTCCGGTCCAATCGCTGCATCTGGTTTCACGCTACACGGGCGCGCCCGCGGAAACCGCGCCGCTGCACAAGCTCGGCGGCGACCAATGGCAAAAAGCGCGCCGCAGGGCCGCGCAGCGGATCCGCGACGTCGCCGCCGAATTGCTCGACCTGTATTCGCGGCGCGCCGCCCGCCAGGGCACGCGCATGCTGGCCGGCGAGGCTGAGTATCGCGCGTTCGAAGCCGGCTTTCCCTTCGAGGAAACGGTCGATCAGGCCGCCGCCATTGAACAAGTCATCGCGGACCTCAAATCAGACAAGCCCATGGATCGCGTCATCTGCGGCGATGTCGGCTTCGGCAAAACCGAGGTGGCGCTGCGGGCCGCATTCGTCGCGGTGCAGGCGGGCAAACAGGTTGCCGTTCTGGTGCCGACCACACTGCTCGCGCAGCAACACCACACGAATTTTGTGGACCGCTTTGCGGACTGGCCGGTGCGCATCGAAAGCCTGTCGCGCTTCCGCACCAACAAGGAAGCGGCCGGCGTCGTCGAAGGGGTCGCCGCGGGTACCGTGGACATCGTCATCGCCACGCAACGTCTGCTGCAGGGAAAAATTCGCTTCAAGGATTTGGGCCTCGTGGTCATCGATGAGGAGCATCGTTTCGGGGTGCGCGACAAGGAAAGGCTCAAGGCGCTGCGTACCGAGGTGGATGTTCTGACACTGACGGCGACCCCGATTCCGCGCACGCTCAACATGGCGATGGGCGGCCTTCGCGATCTGTCTTTGATCACCACGCCGCCCGCCGAGCGCCTGGCGGTCAAGACCTTCGTGCTGGAATGGAACGAGACCGTGGTGCGCGAGGCTGCATTGCGCGAGATCCGGCGCGGCGGCCAGATTTATTTCGTCCACAACACCATCGAAACGATCGAGAAGAGAGCGCAAGCGCTGCGCGAGCTGGTCCCGGAAGCAACGGTCGCGGTCGGTCACGGCCAAATGCGCGAGCGCGACCTCGAACAGCTGATGCTGGATTTTTATCACCGCCGCTTCAATGTCCTGGTCTGCACCACCATCATCGAAAGCGGCATCGACGTGCCGACCGCCAACACCATTGTCATCGACCGCGCCGACCGATTCGGCCTGGCGCAGATTCATCAGCTTCGGGGCCGCGTCGGCCGCTCGCACCATCGCGCCTATGCATACTTGATCACGCCGCCGCGAAAAGCCATGACCGCCGATGCAGTCAAGCGGCTCGAGGCGCTCGAGTCGCTCGAAGATCTCGGCGCGGGATTTATCCTGGCAACGCACGATTTGGAGATTCGCGGCGCCGGCGAGTTGTTGGGCGATGAACAAAGCGGTCAAATTCAGGAGATCGGCTACAACCTGTACATGGAACTCCTGGAGCGGGCGGTTGCGGCGTTGAAGTCGGGCAAACAGGCCGATCTTGAACGGCCGCTGGACGCGGGGCCCGAGGTCGAACTGCATCTGCCGGCGCTCATTCCGGAGGATTACGTGCCGGATGTGCACTTGCGCTTGATGCTGTACAAACGCATCGCCAGCACGCCCTCGCGCGAGGAATTGGACGAATTAAAGGTCGAAATGATCGACCGTTTCGGCCCGATTCCGCCCTTTGCGCAATCCTTGTTTCGCGCCGCGTATCTCAAGCTCCGCGCCGCCGCGCTCGGCATCCGCAAGATCGACGCCGGCGCCAGCAGCGGCTACATCCTGTTCGAGGAGCAGAATCAGATTGACCCGAAGCGCGTGCTGAAGCTCATTCAGGGCAACCCCAAGGAATACCGCCTGGACGGTCCGCTCAAGTTGAGATTCGGGCACGTTGCGCGCACCGAGGAAGCATTGTTCACCCGCGTCGAGGAGCTGGTGGAGCAGCTGGCATAAGGTGATGCCGGGCCCACTGGTGCCGCGAATGAGCGGCACGAGTGGGCGTCCGGTGCTTTACTGAATGGCGCCGAGAAAATCGCCCTTGCCGATCTCCACGCCGCTCTTGCGCAGCAAGGCGTAGACCATGCTGGAATGAAAATAAAAATTCGGCAGCACGAAATCATTCACATAACTCAGCGCGGTGAATTTCCAAGCACCATTGGGAAACTTTATTTCGATGGCGCGAGCGTCGTCGCCCGTGACTTTTGCCGCGGTTACGGTCTTCAAGTAGTCCAGTGTCTTGGCGATGCGCGCTTTGAGTTCGGGCAAGGTGGTTTCGGTGTCCTCGTGCTTCGGCACTTCGATACCCGCGAGCCGGCCCGCGGCCCCCTTGGCGGTATCGCAGGCAATCTGCACCTGGCGGCTGAGCGGATGCATGTCGGGAAACAAGCGTGTCTGCGCGAGCACGCTGGAATCGATCTTTTTTGCAGCCGCGTACGCGGCTGCCTTGTCGAGAATCGCGGACATGTTGGTGAGTCCACGCATCAGCGCCGGAATTGAAAAATCATACAAGGTCGCCATCCAAATCTCCTGAAGTCTTGCGGGCGGGAAGCGTCACTGTAACATAGGCCGCATGCTGCCCTTTTCCGAAGCCTGCGAGCGCAACAAGGGTCCGATTCTCCAGGTGTTGCGCACCGCCTATGCGGATCGAACCCAGGTTCTCGAGATCGGCAGCGGCACCGGGCAGCACGCGGTATATTTTGCGGCGCACTTGACCCACCTGACATGGCATCCCACCGAGCAGTTGGCATACCTTGCGGATCTTGCATCCCGGGTAAAGCTCGAAGGCGCGCGCAATCTGCGCCCGCCCACGGTCCTCGAGGTCAGGCAAACCGTGTGGCCGTTGCGCAGCGTCGACGCCGTCTTCAGCGCCAACACGCTGCACATCATGGGATGGGAGGAAGTGGAATCGATGTTCCGCGGCATCGACGCCGTGTTATCGCCCCACGGTGTGGTGTGCATCTATGGACCGTTTCGTTATTCGGGCCGCTACACCTCGGATAGCAATCGCGACTTCGATCTCATGCTGAAGGAGCGCGATCCCAACTCGGGCTTGCGCGACCTCACCGACGTCAGCGCTCTTGCCGGCCGTCACGCGCTGCGGCTTCGAGTCGATCACGATCTGCCCGCCAACAATCGTTTGCTTGAGCTCGTCAGGCTCTAGGCTCGCCGGGCCCGAGCAGGCGCAACGGTTTCTTAGGCGCGCCCGATTGCGGACAACAGCGAGGCGTGATCCAGCGCCCCCTCATAGCGTTTGCCGTTGATGAAGAAAGTCGGCGTTCCGGCCACGCCGCTGCGCATGCCTCCCATGAAGTCCCGCTTGACCCTCGGCCGGTAACGGCGCGCCTCGATGTCGGCGGAAAACTGCTCGAGATCGAGTTTTATTTTTATCGCCAGCTGATGCAGCAAATCCGAGCCCAATTCCGCTTGTTGCTGAAGAATGGCATCGTGCATCTCCCAGAATTTGCCCTGGGCGGCGGCCGCCTCCGCCGCTTCCGCCGCATGCTGCGCATAGGGATGCATCTCCAGCAGCGGCATATGCCGGAACACGAAGCGCAATTGCGTGCCCATGGCTTTTGCGATCGCCTTGATCATGGGATTCATGTCGGCGCAATAAGGGCACTGATAATCGCCGTATTCAACCAACGTGACCGGTGCGTCCTCCGGACCCTGCGCATGATCGCTCTTGCCGACTGCCACCGAAAGATTCATTGGAGCAGCGACTCGCAGTCGGCATCCTTCGCTTTGCCGGGATCAACGAGCACCATTTTGGAATCGTGCGCCTGGATACCGATCGAGGGGGCCTTTAGCGTGCCGCGAATCGCGATCGGCGAGCGCAATTGCAAAAACCTGACGTGCTTGGGGTAGCCGCGCAGGATCAGATCCAGCGTCTCATTGTCCAGACGCACGAATCCTTGACCGGCGATCAGCACCGGCGCGGTGTCGAGCACCAAATTCTTGGCCGTCAGCGTGCCGTCATGGGCCTGAAAACTCGCGATCCCGCAACGCACCGGCACCTCTTTTTTGTCTTTCGTCAGCAGCAATCCCAATCCCCGAAGGTCGATGCCCGTGAGTTCCGCCAGCGAATCCCGGATCATGCCGCCCGGCAAACTCGCCACCAGGGTGCCGTCGGCATCGGCGGCGGCGGCATGCAGCGATTTTCCGCGGCCCGTGAGATTGATCTTCACCGTCAGCGAACCCTCGATGGCCGGCGGTCCCGTTTTTTTGCGCGGATATTGTGCCAGTTGCATGTCATCGATTCTAACTTCTAAGTGCGCGAGGGGAACCTCTTTCCGCGTGTCGATCTTGATCTGTCCGCTCAAGCGGCCGCCCAGCATTTGCGCGGACAGCGGAGCGAGCGTCAGCTCGCCGTGATCATTGGTCAATTTCACCGCAAGGGCGCTCAAGGCAGTGCGCCCCGCTTCCACCCGCTGTGCGCGATATTGCACGGCTCCCCTGCCCCGGCGCAGGACAGTCGGATCGGGCGCAGCTGCGGACAACAGCAATTCACTGGATGCCGGTTGCGGATCGCGGCCCGCCGCGCGCAGACCGAGATCGGCGAGACGCAGGAATTGCGAATTCAACTCCGCATCGAGATTGAACCGGCCTTTGGCGGAATCGATGGACACTGATCCATGCAAATCGCTCTGGCCGCTCTTGACTGTCAAGTCGGTGAAGCGGGAGGTGTATGCCCGCCACGCCAGGTGTCCGGAAAGATGGTAGCTGCCGGTGTCGATCAGCTTGGTGCCGGTCAGGTAGTACATGTCTCTGAGATCGGCGCCCGAGGCTTGAAAGTTCGCGTCGTAGGAGCGCAAATCGAAAGCTTCCTGCAAAAATCCGTTCGCCGCGAGCTGCGAGCCGCTGGAGTGTTCGCTGAAGCTGAAACTGTAATGCGCACCACGGCTTGCGGTACGCAACGCATCGCCGCTGAATTCGAAGTCAAGCGGCCGGCCATTTAACTGACCTTTCCCCGCCACGCGCAACGGCGGCGCCGCCTCCTGCGCAGCGTTCGCGTCGTGCACGGAGATCGTGCCGTCGAATTGCCGGTGTTTTTGCGCATCGTCGAGCAACACATGCGCGTCCAGCATCGACAAGGAACGGATGATGATCAGAGCGCGGGGCGCGCTTTGATCGGGATTTTGCAGCTGCCAGTTGGCGTGACCCGTGGCGTCGCGAAACAAATGCAGCGTTGCATTGTCGATCTGCAGCCGCTCGATGCTGATCTCCTGCCCCAGGCGCGGCGCTGCAAAAACCATGGTGAGCTTGCCGATTTCAGCCATGTTGCCGGCAGCCGCCCATGCCGGACTGCCGATCACGACGCGTTCGGCCACCAGGCGCGGACTGCGGGAAAAAATATGCAGGCTTAAGGACCCTTCCACGTGAATCGGCCGGTTCGCTTGTGCCGCGACCAGTTTGAGGAGTGGACCCTTAAGATAACCCGCATCCAATGCGAAGCCGGCTATTACGCCCAAGGCGGCGAGCGCAAAAAGCGTCCAACCGGCCCAAATCAACCCGCGGCGCAGCCACTGAGGGGAATTCATGCCCCATTAACGCACGGATTGCGTCAAATTCAGTCGGGAGACATCCCCCACATTTGGTGGCATAATGTCACCGAAACGTAGACTCGGCGTGCTCACTACGCGCGCCCACACCATGGCGAACCACAGGGGAAGGTTAACGACTATGAAGAAGACTCGTACATCTGCCGCAGCAGCGGCATTGATTGCGGTCGCAGGCTTGGGCTACACAGGCTTGAGCAGCGCTACGGCGACGCCGGCTGCGAGAGTACCGGCCGAAGTTGCGTTGCCGGTGACAGTCGATGACTTCCGGCTGTCGGATCAAAATTTGCACTCGCATGAATTGCGCCAGCTCGGCGACGCCAGCGCGGTGGTGCTCATCACGCAGGAGAACAACTGTCCGGTCTGCCGCAATACCAGCGCCGCGGTCAAGGCGTTGCAGGAGCAATACGCGCCCAAAGGCGTCGAGATTTTCATGCTGAATTCCACGCCGTCGAACAAGCGAGAAGCCATTGTCGCGGAGGCACAGGCCTACGGCTACAACATCCCTATCCTCATGGACAGCAATCAGTTGGTGGGTGAGCAGTTGGGCGTGACCCGAACGGCCGAGGCCATCGTGATCGATCCGAAGACATGGAAGATCGTGTATCGGGGCCCGATCGACGACAAGGTCACTTATGAGCGCCAGAAGGCCGCCGCCGACCACACCTGGGCAAAGGATGCGCTGGATTCCTTGCTGGCCGGCAAGCCGGTCGCGGTCGCGCGGGTCGAACCCGTCGGTTGCATCGTCGACTTCCCGGAACGCGCAAAAATGGCCACCAGCAAGGTGAACTATGTGAAGAACATCGCGCCGATGTTCGAGGAAAAGTGCGTTTCGTGCCATGAGCCCGGCGGCATCGGTCCGATGCCCTTCACCCGGTTCGAAGAGATTGCGCCGTTTGCGTCGATGATCCGCGAAATGATCCGCACGCAGCGCATGCCGCCGTGGCGGGCCGATCCCACCGTAGGGCATTTCCTCGGCGACCGCAGCCTGTCCGCGACGCAAATCAAGACGCTGGTGCATTGGGTAGAGGCCGGCGCGCCGCGCGGTGCCGGAACCGATCCCCTGGCGGCGAAAACGTTCACGGCGCCGGAATGGCCCTTGGGCAAACCGGACTTGGTGCTGGACCTTCCCGCTTACACCATCCCGGCGAACGGCATCGTCGACTATCAGCGCCCTTACGTCGTGAATCCTCTGAAAGAGGGGAAGTGGCTGCGCGCCTCGACCATCAAGGTCGTGAATCGCCAAACGGTGCACCACATTCTTACCGGTTACCTCGCAGAAGTGCCCGCGCCGGGTCAAGTCGCGAATGAGAGCAAATGGGGAACCTCGCTGGGCGGCTACGCAGTCGGCGCCGAATCCTTCGTCGAGCCGGCGAACACCGGCGCCTACATTCCACCGGGCGGCGCCATCGGCTTCCAGGTTCACTACACACCCTTCGGTCAGCAAGTCACCGAGCACTCGCAACTTGCTCTTTACTTCTGGAAAGACAGACCGAAGTACGTGATGCGCAACTCGGTGGTCTTGAATGCGAACATCGTGATTCCCGCGAACAAGGAAAGCACCGAACTGCAGGCGTACATGGATGTGCCCAAGGACATGATGCTGTACGGTGCGTTCCCGCACGCCCACTATCGCGGCGCGTCCTCGAAATTCTTTCTGATCGAACCGGACGGCAAAAAGACGCTGCTGGTCGCCCTGCCGCACTATGACTTCAACTGGCAGCGCGAGTACAACTTCGTCCAACCGGTCAAGGTTCCGGCCGGATCGAAACTGCTGGCGGTCTACACGTATGACAATTCCGTGAGAAACCCGGCGAATCCGGACCACAATCGCGTCGTGCCCTGGGGCGATCAATCTTTCGATGAGATGCTCTACACCGCATTTCACTACGAGTGGGTCGGGGAAACCTCGGACAAGATGGATCAATACAAGGCGTTCGATAAGGAGCTGAACGATAACCGCGTGTTCGGCATGCTCGACACCAAGATGAACGGCAAGTTGGACATGTCGGAAATGACCGGACCGATCGGCAAGCAATTCGCAGAAGCTTTCGCCAAGATCGACACGGATCATGACGGCTTCATTGAGCCGAATGAGTTGGCGGCAGCCCAGGCCAATGCGCAGAAGCGTCGCCAGCAGGCCTCGCAGCCGCAGGGTCAGCCCGCGCAAGGCGCGCCTGCTCCGGCGGCACCGGAGAAGTCCGGAGGCGGAGGCGGAGGCGGCCAGTAGCACCCTCGTGGCGGCCCGTGTTGTCTACCTTTGATTTGTTGAAGGCATTCGCACGGGCCGCTTCAGTCCTCTCGATCGCGGTTGTGGGCATCGGCCTCGCCCGGCCGGGGCAGGCTACGGGGCTCAGCCACGTCGAGGTGGGCGCCCAGGCACCGCCGTTCACGGCCCAAGGCGCCGACGGCAAGCGGCACAGCTTGCGCGACTATGCGGGCAAGCTGGTGGTGTTGGAATGGACCAGCCCTGTGTGCCCTTTCACCGCCGTCAAATATAAAAGCGGAGCAATGCAAGCCCTACAGCGTTACGCATCCTCACGGCAGATCGTATGGCTTTCCATCGATACCGCCGCGCCCGACAAGGCCGGATATCTGACGCCCGCGCAGGCGCGCGCCCGCGTCGCACAGATGCATGCCACTGTTACCGGCTTCTTGTTCGATGTCGACGGCAAGATCGCGCGCAGCTATGGCGCCAAGACGACGCCGAGCTTCTTCGTGGTCAATCGCGACGGCAAGCTCGCCTACGAAGGGGCGATGGATGATCAGGTTTTTGCAGACGATTCTGCCGGCCGCGAATACGTGAAGTCCGCGCTCGATGACTTGGTCGCCGGACGGCGCGTGCAAAAAGCCGAAACCCAGCCCCAGGGCTGCGCAATAGAATATTAGCGCGATGCGACTGGTCAGCAAAAGCGCCGCCTCGGCGCGCCGGATCGAAACCGCGGCGAAATCGCGCCGTGAGCAACTGCTCGACCAGGCGGCGCGAGAGCTGAATTCCAAAGGCATTTCGATGACCTCCTTGACGGATGTCGCGGACAAGCTCGGCTTCTCGCGCGCCTCGCTGTACTACTATGTTGAGGATCGGGAGGACCTGATGTTTCAGGTCTATTTGCGTTCCTCCGAGATCATGGCGCGGCGGCTCGAAGAAGCCGCCCAGTCCGGCAAGGGCACGCTGCAAGTGCTCGGCAATTTCATCTCCAGCACCCTGGATCCTGCGGAGCCGGAGCTCGCCGCCCTGAGCGAAATTGGCCTGCTGGACCAGGGCGCGCGCGAAACCGTGCTGGGGATCTTCGAGGCGGTCGTCGCACGGCTCGCCAGCCTGCTCGAAGCGGGTGCCAGGGCCGGACGCATTCGCCGCTGCGATTTTGAGATCGTGGCGCGCACCATTATCAGCATCATCCACTCGATTCCGCTGAACTCGCCGCTCGCGGAGGCCCTACGCGTCAGCCGCCCTGACATTGTCGCCGCAGCGCAGGACATTCTGGCCGACGGCTGGGGTGCGGATCGTGGGCGCGAGGTCAATCCGCCGCCGATCGATTTCGCCCCGCTGCTGACCCAGTCGGGCGGCTTATTCGACCGCGAAGCGCAATTCGACGCGAAACGCGAAAAGATTCTCGCGGCGGCCTCGCAGCTGTTCAATCGCCGCGGCGTCGACACGACCTCGCTCGACGATATCGCCGCCGCGGTAGGAGCCACCAAGCGAACGCTGTACCACTATGTGGGCGACAAGCAAACCATACTCTCGGCTTGCTATGCACGAACCCACCGGATTTTCTCCTTCATCCGCGAGCAAGCCGCGGCGCAGGGCAGGTCCGCGATCGACACGCTGATTGCGGTGCTGCGCGCGAATTCAATCTCGCATCAGCGCGACGACATCGAACCGCTGCGCGCCTCGACCGGCTACGATTCGTTGAGCGAGGCGGAAAAACTCCTCGCGACCGAGCGCGGCCGCGAATTGGTGCAGGCCTACCGCGCACTGTGCCGGGAGGCGCACAACGAGCGCTCCATGCGCGATGTAAACCGCGATTGCCTGCTGCTGTTCATGCGCGGCGCCGGCAGCTGGCTCGCCAAAGGTTTGGTGCGAGGCGATGATCAGCGCAAGGCGCAGATCGCGGCGGAGATCGCCGATCTATTGCGCCTCGGCTTGAATCCCATTTAGTTCATTTCGCGCTGATGACGATGAGTTCGATCCCGGGCGGCGGCAGCGCGGCCTGCAGACGGATGCTCGGACCCGATTCGACCTGCTGATCCACCAGTGCAAAGTTGTTCGAATCGCTGATTCGATAGCGCTTCACCGTATACTTTCCGGCCGTGGGCAGCGTGACCGCCGCGTCATAGCCGCCATTGTCGGAATATTGCAGCGTGCGCCGTTCCGGAAGCGTGGTGTCCCAGTTGTCGCGCGGCCCGCCCAAATATTTCGGCGCGACCTGAAAATTGCTGATGAGGATTTGAACCAGGCGATTGTCCTTGGACCGGCCGGCGACGACCGCGAAGCCCGCGTCGTCGCCGCCGCTGCTTCGAACCAGCAATGGAGTGCTTTTCAGCGCCCCAAAGGCGCCCAAGGCGGACCCAACCGGGTCTCCTGCTGCGCCGCCTGAACGAACCGGCGCCGCGGCGCGACGGTAGGTCTGCGCATCGATGGGACCGCCCAACATATAGATGAGCGAACTCGCCGCGAAGGCTGCGCGTGCCGCATCGGACAAATCCCCATCGGCCGGATCTGCATTCCATTCATCCAAGACATTCTTGGCCGAGCCAAAGCCGCGCGCATCCAAAATCGACCGCAGTTGCCGCGCGATCGTCACAAACACATAGGGATCGTTCGAGTCCACGGCGTAAAAGTGCCAGGAAAAAAAATCGAGCGGCAGGCGATTCAAGCGCACGAAGTCGATAAATTTTTCGCGAAAGTCGCCCCTGATCAATGGCTTGGAAATCGCCGGACCGCCCACCAGCGCGGCCGGATCGGCGGCTTGAATGGCCCGCGCCGTCTTGTCGTACAACCGGTAGTAGTCCGGCGCAGAGACGCTCCCGGACTGCCTGGAGTCCGGCGCATTCCATATCTCCCAGTAGCGAATGCCGTACCGAAATCCCTTGGCCCACTTCGCGTTGTAATGCAGCACCACATGCCGCACAACCTGCGCCCATTTATCGAGATCGGCAGGCGGTTCAGTCCCGGCACCGGCGCTGCGCCCGATTCGAAATAGCGGCTCCGCGCCCCCTGACCTGATCGACTCCACCAGCCGATCGGTCGGCGCAAAGTTGTAGCTTTTGGGATTGTCTGCATCGGCGCTCATGTCGGGGAAAATGGCGTCGATATCTCCGGTCCCCGCCACATCGGGAATGCGCACCAGATCGACGTGCGCCGTTCGATAGAAGGCAGCGCCCTGCGCATTCTCGGCCTGCACACCGTTCAACGCACGCAATGCGCCCACGGTCACGGTTGCATCGATGGAAATTTTGCGTCCAGCCAGCTCCTCTGCGCCGGCCTGTGCGACGGCCATCGCGAAAAGGACAACGGCCGCGAAGCCCGGGGGTGTCATTCGCATCTACGCACTCACTCGCTACACAGGCACCAGCGCGAGGACCCGGAGCGGACTGCCCGAGCCGTTCACTATTTTGAGCGGCGGCGCAATGACCACGGCGCCCGTCGCCGGCAACTGATCCAAATTGGTCAAGCTTGCAAGCCCAAAACGATTGGCGCCGTGCATGATGGTGTGGCAGGGGAACATGGGATTGAAAGTGTGCGCCTGACCCGCGTCGGTGCCGACCGTCTCCACGCCCACGCCCAGGATGTCGCGTTCGCGCGCGAGGAAGGGCACGCATTCCGGATGGAAGCCGGGCGTGTGGGATCCGTCAGCGGCAAAATTGAGAAACGAATCGCCCGGCCGCTTCGACCAGTCGGTGCGAATCAACACCCACGCGCGGCTGGGAATGCGGCCGTGCCGGCTTTCCCATTGCTCAATGATGCTCTGGGTGAGCAGAAAATCGGCGCTGCTGCGCACCTGTGCAGACACGTCGATGACACAGGCAGGCCCGATGAACCGCTCGACCGGTATGTTGTGGGTCGCATTGTCCGGATAATCCTTGCCCGTCACCCAGTGAATCGGCGCATCGAAATGGGTGCCGGTATGTTCACCGCAGCTGATGTTGTTCCAATACCAGGCGGGACCACGCGAGTCGTAACGCGAGATCTCCTCCAACGCAAAGGGCTTCGACGGCGCAAATTGTTCCGGCAGGCGAATCGTTTGCGTCGCGGCTTCCAGCGGCACCGTCAGGTCGACGACGCGAATACCGCCGCGCAGGATGCCATCGACCAGGGTGGAAAGTGTCTGTGTGTGGGTGGCCATATTGCTCTAATAATTGATGGAGGGGTTGTCACCGGGATAGATGATGCCGACGATATCAAATCCGCCGGGTGTTGTGCATTGAACCGAATGCAGCTGCTTGCGCGGCAAAAACAGCACATCCCCCGCCGCGACCGGGGTCTTGGTCCGCTCGGTCCAGACGATGCCCCGGCCGTTCAAAAAGATCAGCGCCTCCTCGTACAAGTGCCGGTGGGGTTCGGCTTTGGACTGCGGAATGTTGCCGATGAATTGCGTCACCACCGTCGATCCGTGCTCGCGGTTGACGAGCATCTGGTAGTAGCGCTCGGCCATTTTGTGCCGCTGCGAGGGGTCAATCGAGGCGACTCGATCGGGAAACTGCGACTCGAAAGCCGCCGGCATCGCCTCGATCAGGACCAGATCCTCGCTGCCGGGACCGTTCGAAACGAAGAATTTGAGCGGCGCTGCCGACGGATTGTGCAGGCGGTACGCTTCTGCAGGGCGCACGTAGATGCCGGTCAGCGGCTCGACCGCGAAGCGTCGGCCCGCTATCTCCAAATCGCCGCGGCCCTCAATCACGAACAGTACGGTATGGCGGCCGTCGGCTGCGATCACCGGAGAACTGCCCGCCGACACCTCTGCATAGAACTGCGATTGAAACAGCGCGCCCAACGCCGGTGTGACGACCTGGCAGTAGCGCATCGCGCCGCGCGCCTGCAAGGGAGCCCGCGCGGTGGAGAAGACATAGCAGTGTCCATCGAGCCGAACAATCGGACTTGTGCCCGGCTCGACGAGCGCCACGGCCCGATTTTCAGGACTGTCCGGGTCGTCCGTGAGATAGCCTCCCGGCAGGTTGCTGTGGGCGCCGTCGCAGAATGGTCCGGTGCCGGTTTGCTTGCAGCCGCAGAAAATCACGTCTTCGTCCCGATCCGCCTGGAAGGCGACCGGTAGGAATTCGGTTCCAACATGGGAACCATCGCAAAACGGCTGGGACTTTGAGCGTCCGCAGGCGCACCACAGGTAGCGTTTTCCCGCCTTAACCTCATGGTAGTAGCCCTTGCGATTGGCGATGAGCGCGGGTGCCTTGGGACTGCTCATGGCATCACGCCCCGCTCATGTTGCGGTTCATGCGTCGAATCAGGGCGAAGGCCGCTTCGATTGCCGACGGCGAGAAGCCCTCCAACAGCCGCCGCTCGCGGCGCCGCACGACAACATTGAGCGAATTGAACAGCCCCCGCCCCTTGTCCGTGAGATACACCTCAACGCAGCGAGCATCCTCGCGCCGCAGGACCCGGCGCACAGTGTTTTCCTTTTCCATGCGCATCAATGCGCGGCTGAGTGCCGACTGCTGCACCATCGCGCGATCAATGATTTCATTGATCGTGATCCCGTCCCCCATCGCGAGCACCGCGAGGATGCGCCAGCGAGTGACGTTGATCCCCTCACGGCGCAGTTTATCGATCAGGTCGGCGTTGAGCTGATGAGCCACGCGCGCGATCAGATGCGGCAAGAAATCATCAAAAAGCGCCCTGTCCACCGATTTTCTCGCTGGGTCCGGGATTGCCGCGGGAGTTTTTCTCTTGGCTAGCGCCATGCTTTAAAAGGGACTCTGACCGGCGAGGATAGCGCCCAACTTTTCGCTGTCGATGTTACCACCTGAAACGATGCAGACGACATTGCCCTTGACCGCCGGCGTGCAAAGCGCCGCGGCAACCGAGACCGCGCCGGCGGCTTCCGCAATGACGTGGTGCCGGCCGGCGAGCAGACGAATTGCCGACGCAATCTGCACAAACGAGGCGCACCGCGAATCGTCCGCGACGGCTCGCAGCAGCGGCCACATTTCCCTGAGTACCGTGGTGCTGCCCATGCCGTCGACGAAACTCTGTCGATGGGGAACCGTCACAGGCCTACCCTGCCGCAACGCGGCCGCGGCCGGCTGCGCGGCTTCCGATTCCGCCACAATCATCCGTGCCGTCGGGCGAAGGCGCCGCATCACCGACCCGATGCCGCAAATCAGGCCGCCGCCGCCGAAAGGCACGACCACCGCATCGCAGCCCGGCAACTCCTCAAGAATCTCCGCGGCAATGGTGGCATTGCCGGCCAGCACGCCGGGCTCGGCAACCGGGTGGATGAAGATTCCTTCTTCTCCTGCGCAGGCTCGGCTGGTAAGAACGGTCCACCATTGGTCGAACGAGCATCGGACGACCTTCGCTCCCAGTTCGAGCAGTGCTTTGACCTTGGTATCGGCGGCGGCGTCCGGAACCACCACCGTGGCCGGCACGCCCATTGCGCGCGCCGCAAAAGCCAGACCCTGCCCAAAGTTGCCGGCGCTCGCGGTCAGCACGCCGCCTTGCAGCCGGGCCGCATCCATGGTCATCAATGCATTGACCGCCGCGCGAATTTTGAACGAGCCCCAGGGCTGCAAATTTTCAAGCTTCAGAAAAATGTCGGCGCCCGGCGGATCGGCGTTCAGCCTGAGCAGCGGCGTGCGCAATGCAAAGGGGCGGATGTTGTCGCGCGCCACCGCGACCTGCGCGGCGCTCGGCAGCGACAAGCCGCTAGAAATCAATGGTCTGCCCGACGCCGCCGGCGCGAGCCTTCATGAGGACGTGATGCGCCGCGGCCAAATCCTGCGGCGCGATGCCGAGGGACTTGTAAAGCGTCATGTCGAGCGGTGAAGATCGGCCGAGCTTCGAGCCGTTGGCCACCTCGCCGATCTCGCCCAGGATATGTGCCGCCGTGATGGCGCCGGCGCGCAGCGCGCGCAAATACTCGCCGCCCTCGTTCACGGTCGAGTTGCGGCAGTCGACGAAAAATCGGGTTTTCGCAACCGTCGGGATATCGATTTCCGCAGCGGCCGCAATGCTCGAGCCGACCACGTTCAGATGCACGCCCGGGCTCAGCCAATCGCCCTGCAGTATCGGGTCACGCGCCTTGGTCGTGGTGCAAACGATGTCGGCCCCGTCAACGGCTTCGCGAACCGTGGCGGATGTTTCAACGACGATCCGATGTCTCGCTCCTTCCGATTCGGCGAACAGCTTCGCCTTGTCTCGATCGCGAGCCCACACGCGAACGCGCCGCAAGGGCCGCACATGCAGCATCGCCTCAAGATGACTGCGGGCTTGTTCGCCGGCGCCCAACAGGGCCAGGTCGCCGGCTTCCGCACGCGCCAACAGGCGTGTGGCCAGTCCGCTCGCGGCGGCGGTGCGAATCGCGGTGATTTCCGCCGCATCGAGCAGCGCGACCGGTTGACCGTGATCGGCCTCGAACAGGAGCACCAGGCCAAGATGCGACGAATAGTGCGGCGGTTTGTTGCGCGGAATCAGGCTCACGAGCTTGATGCCGAAACATTCCGGCTCTGCGAGATATCCCGGCATCATCCCAATCATGCCGCGATCGCCGGGCATCACGAGAATCGATCGCAGCGGCAGCACCACCCTTCCTGCGGAGACGGCAATCATGGTCCGTTGCATCAGATCAATGCACTCGCCCATCGGCAGCAATTGCCGCACTTCGGCGCCGCGCAGCACGCGAATTTCCATTCTAGCGGGACCTGACCGGCTCGCGCGGCCCGAGCGATTCGTGCAGCTCTTGCATCGCCGCGATGAAGGACTCGACATCGTCCTCGTTGTTGTAGAAATGAAAGCTGGCGCGCACATTGTCGTCGCGATGGGATGTCACGATGTCATGCTTCATCAATTCCGCACAGAGCCGCGCGCTGTCGCGCGACGGCACGGCAACCGTGGCCCCGCGCCGCGCATCCTGGACCGGCGTGATGCTCTGCCAGCCGATTTCCTGAAGCCTCGTCATGCAGCTCCGCGTCAGCGCGTAGTTGCGTTTTTCGATGGCCGGCGTCCCGACCTTGAGCAGCAGCTTGAGTCCCGCTTCGGCGGCGTAGCAGTTGACCACGGGCGGCGTTCCGGCCTCGAAGCGCCGCGCGCTCGGCGCCGGACGATTCGCGCTGATATCCATCGCGGCGATGTTCGCCTGTGCAAACCAGCCGCTGTTGGTGGGGATCAGCGAGCGCACGCACGAATCCTTCGCATACAGAAAACCGATCCCTGCGGTTCCCAGCAAATACTTGAGCATGCCGCCGGCCGCGAAATCGACATCCAACGCCTTGACATCGATATCCAGAGAGCCGACGGATTGATAGCAGTCCAGCAGCACCATCGCGCCTTTGGCGCGGGCCAGGCGCACGATGCCGGGAATGTCGAGCTTGGCGCCGTTGCGAAAACACACATGGGTGATCGCGACGAGCAGCGTTTGTTCGTCGATGGCCCCGGCAAACATTTCCGCCGGGATATAGCCGTCCGCGGCGCGCGGCACATGCAGCACTTTTGCGCCGCGCGGCTCTTGCGCGTGCCAGATCTGCGCATTGGTGGGAAACTCGAAATCGCTGACCACCACCTTGTTGCGGGGACCGTCGAATTGCAGCGCGCTCGCCAGGGCATTCAGTCCCGCGGAGACGGAGGCGGTCACGGCAATCTCATCGGGCGAGGCGTGCAACAATGTCGCCGTCAAATTGCGCACAGACTCGTTTTTTGCGACCCAAACGTCCCAATTTGCGCCCACCAGCAGCCGGTCTTCCATGTAGGCGTCAAATGCAGCCCGCACCTCGTTCGCCAGTGCGCAATAGGACCCGCTGTTCAGATAGGTTTTTCGCTGCAAAACCGGGAATTCCTTGCGCAGCTCCTCGAAATTTTGTTCCATGTCGCCGCTCCCGCGCAAGAATTGACGCGCGGAATTATATGCAGAGTCATATAAACATGCAATTATGAACGGCGCGCGCCGCCCGCGCGGATTTGCGAGGACTTGGGCTTGTTCGATGCAGTAAAACCGGTTGGCATGGCGCAGATCATCGCCGCGCGGGCTCGCATCGCGGGCTTGAGCATGCTTTCGCCGCTGGTTGGCTGCGACATTGCGCCTCCGGGCAAGGCAATTCGCCTGAAGCTGGAAAATCTTCAGCCGACCGGTTCATTCAAGGTTCGGCCGATCGGGAATGCCGTGTTGAGCAAAAATCGCGCGGAGTTGGATGCCGGCATCTACACCACCAGTTCGGGCAACAGCGCGCTCGGCGTGGCGTGGATGGCGCGCCGTTTAGGGGTGAAAGCCACCGCCGTCGTACCGGCCAATGCGCCGGCGGCCAAGCTGGAAAAACTACGGCGCTTGGGCGCGCGAATCGAAGTTCGCGCCAACGATGCTTGGTGGCGTGCAATCGAAGCCGGCACCCTGGACAATCAAGACGGCATCTACATCGACGCGGTCCGAGACCCCGCTTCGCTGGCCGGAGACGCAACCATCGGCGTCGAAATTCTCGAACAGTGGCCCGATGTCGAGGCCATCCTCATCCCGTTTGGCGGCGGCGGGCTGTGCTGCGGCATTGCCTGCGCGGTACGCGCCATCAACCCGGGCGTGAAAATCATCGCCTGTGAACTTGCCAGCGCGCACCCGTTGCAGTCGGCAATGGCCGCAGGTGCGCCGGCCCAGACCTCGCATGCGGCAGGCTTTGTCAGCGGCGTGGGTTTCGGTTCAGTGCTGCCTGAGATGTGGCCCCTCGCCCGTTCGATGATCGACGATGTCATCACTGTTCCGCTCGAAGAGATCGCTCAGGCGATCAAACTCCTGGCTGAAAACAACCGCATCGTCGCCGAAGGCGCCGGCGCGCTGTCGGTGGCCGCCGCGCTGTCGGGCCGGTTCAAAGAAACCAAGGTGTGCGCCGTCGTCTCCGGAGGAAATATCGATGGCGAAGTCCTGGCTGCGATCCTGCGGGGGCAGATGCCCTAGGGCGGCTTTACCCTAGAAGTCATAGGCAGCACCCGCATAGACGGTTCGATCGCCGGCCGGCTCGAGCATTCCGCCGAAGAGAAATACCCGCGAATAGTAGTGTCGGTTGGTGAGATTCGAAACGCCGCCAAGGATTCTGAAATGTCCGGCGATCACGTAATCGCCCGAGAGATCCGCCACCGTGTACGTGGGGATGTGAGCCGGGGTGGTGCCGATGGCTTTATTGCTGTCCTGGAAAAATTGCGACCCCACGGTATCCACCACCAGACTGGCCTTGTAGTGATTGTCCTGTCGAGCCGTTACTCCCGCTTTGAACACGCCGTGAGGCGCGTAGGCGGGAATTTTGCCTGTCTGGCCGGGGACAATGCTGCTCGTAAAGCGGGCATCGAGCAGGCTGGCATTGGCAAAGGCTTCGAGGTGCGTGCTCGAGTCAGCGTCCGAGAACAGGCGCAACAGATCATAGTGACCTTCGAGCTCCACCCCGCGGCTGCGGGTATTGCCGGTGTTGACATCGATGGTTTCGGTCTGCGTGAGCTGCTGAGATTCAATGCGATCCTTCACATTGACCTGGAACACGCTCACGTCATAGTAGAGTCCCGCGCGCGGCCAGCCATGCACGCCCGCTTCATAGGTCAGGTATTTGGTGGGATCGGGATTGTTCGTGGGCGAAAAATTTCCGAAGGGGCTCGCGATATCAAGATAGCGCAGCGGCCTAAATCCCTGGGAGACATTCAAATAGGTTTCGTTGCCGTGACCGAAATCGTTGCCAATGCCGATACCGAACAGCGGAATGTTCTTGCTGTAGGTTTCATTGACCAGCGAGGGATGCGGGGCGAGCGACTCCCGGGTGCCGAGCGTTTCATGATCGAACCTGGCGGATGTCACCAGATGAAAGTACTCAAATCGAAACACATTTTCCGCGAAAAGGGCGCCGTACGTGGTCTTGCGCTCATCGTCATAGAACGGAATCCCCGACTCATCATCCTTGTTGATGACCGGATTGCTGGTATGCCACTCGTTGTACGGACTGCGAGAGGTATATAACGTGTAGCCGACGGTCAATGCGTCGCCGGCGCCCCAGCGATGCAGCCATCGACCGTCGAGACCGGTGTAGTTGAAGCGCTGACCGCTGAGCGTGCCGCCGGAGCCGACGGGGGGCGCTCCGGCGGCGTAGGTGTCCGAGCGCGTCCACAGGTCCTGGTAGCCCGACCAGAGCTTCTGCGTATACGAATCTTGGTCGCTGAATTTGTTCTCGTAGGTCAGCACCGTCGTGTAGCGGTCCGCCCACAGGCGATCGTCCGGCGTCGTGGTCTGGTTGCGATTCGCCAGGAACTGCGCGCCGGTCATGAGACCCGCCAATCCGCTATCAAGCGAGTAGGCGTGAAAATCCAGATTCAGTTTTTGTGCCCCGAACGCATTGCCCAGGTGCAGATCGCCTGCGTTCAAAACAAAGTCGCCGTTCTGGCGCTGGCCGTCTGACTGCCGGTGCGAATAATCCGCCAGGTAGTTCCAATTGCCGCTGGTGCCGGAGATCTTGTTGAAGCTGGAAAAAAGCGAGTTGCTGCCGCCGACCTGCTCCGTGGTTCCGGCGAGCGGGCGCGTCGACGGCAATTGCGAGATAAAGTTGATCACGGGTTGGGGCTCGGGACCGTACAGCAGACCCGATCCGGCGCGGATCATCTGCACCGACCCGATGGTCTGCGGGACCGGGATGGTGTAAATCGTCGGAAAGCCAATCCAATCCATTTCCAAGGGAATTCCATCCTGCATCAGCAGGACATACTCGCTCTCCTGCGGATTGCCGAGGCCACGATAGCTTAGGTTCAGCTCGGTCGGATTTTGCTGTTCTGCCAGGACGATGCCGGGCAGCCGGTCGAACAGCTCGCGTTGGTTGTTGTCAATGATGGTCGGCACGTCGTTGAGCTGGACGACGCTGGTTTTCTTGGTCACCGTGATCGTCGGCCCGTCCACTTCGGGCAGAGAGTGGGCGTAGCGGGTCCGCCGGTTAAAAAGCCAGCGCTTACCCTCGACGTACACCGAGTCGAGCGTGGAATCATCATCTGCTCTGTTTGCGGTTCTCTTCACGGCAGCAGGCTGTGCCGTCGAAACAGAGTCGCCCGGCGCGGGGGCCGGCGTTTGGGCCAGAACCAAAGAAGATGAGGCCAGCGTCAGGCTGAGCAGGCAACAGTTCACAATGCTGATGGGACACCCCTTCTTGGAAATCCAACGGTTTAACGAGCGTCTATTTTGAGCGCCGGTGCGGCAGCGGCGCCGCTGCGCGCGCGCCGCGCCTTCATGAAGAAATAGCCGGCCGACAACAGCAGCAGCCAAGGAACGCCGACGATCCATGAGATCCGCCAGGTCTCCTTGTCCAGCCCCATGGTGACCAAAACCGCAGACAGCAGCAGCAGTCCGGCAATCTGTACCAGGGGAAATCCCGGCGTGCGAACCGGCAGCTCCGCAAGTTTGTGGCTGCGCCGAAAGCTCAAATGGCTCAACAGAATGATGATCCACACGATCATCGCGTCGAATAGCGCAATGCCGAACAGAATGTTGTAGGCACGCGGGGTTAGCTTGGAGAGTGCCGCGGCTGCCAAAATACAGGCGCCGGAAACCAAAATGGCCGTGATGGGGGTGCCGTTCCTGCCCAACTTGCCCAGGAATCCCGGCGCAAATCCGCCGCGCGACAGCGAGAACAGCATCCGAGAACACAGGTAGACATTGGTATTCATGCTCGACAGCGCAGCGCTCAAGACCACGAAGTTCATGATCCCGGCGGCATGGCGAATGCCGGAGTGGGCGAAGATGCGTACGAATGGGCTTTGCGTCACCACGGTTGCACCGGTCTCGGTCCAGGGGACGAAAGTGACGACGATGGTGAGCGCCAGGATGTAGAAGAGAAATAATCGCAGCGCCATGCTGCGCAGCGCCGCGGGAATGGTGCGCACCGGATCTTTGGCTTCGCCGGAGGTTACGGCGATGACCTCGATGCCGTTGAAGGACAGGATGCCTAGGATCACCGCCATCCAAACGCCGCCGAATCCATGCGGCATGAAGCCGCCCGGAAGTCCGGTGAGATTATGGAAGCCGACCGGCGCCGTCCCGAGCCCGAAGATGGCGGCGGTCCCTAAAATGATGAAAATGACGATGGCCACCACTTTGATGAGCGCAAACCAATACTCGATCGAGCCGAAATTGTGGACTGATCGGGAATTGAAATAGAGCAGCACCAGGGCAAATCCCACCGACCACAGCCAGACCGGCGTGCCTGGGAAATAGAATGTCATGTACACGCCCGCCGCCACCGCCTCGGCGCCGACGGCGATCACCTGCGCCATCCAGTAGGAGTAGCGCGCAATGATTCCCGCCCAGGGGTTGAGGTAGATCTCCGCATAAGTGCCGAAAGATCCCGCGGTCGGATGCATGACCGCCATCTCCGACAAGCTGAAGACGATCGCGACGGCTGCAATCGCCGCAATCGCGAAGCTCACAATCACCGCAGGTCCGGCGTAACCGATCGCGACGCCGCTGCCCATGAACAAGCCCGTGCCGATCGCGCCGCCGAGACCAATCATGATGAGCTGCGGGCGGCTCAATTCTTTGTGGAGGCCGGCCTCGCGGCTGGCGATCGCAGATGGGTCCAATCACTTCCTCGCATGCGCTGACATTTCCGAGCAGTCTAGCACGCGAGAAATTGGCGGCCTTGCGCGCACTTCTGGGCCAAAAAATCAAGATGCCGCTGCAACATCCGCTGGACAGCGTGTGATGTTGATCGCTTGAGTTCTCGTCAAGAAGGCTAAGCGGCCTGATTCCGTCCCGACTTCTTCGCAAATTGCAGCTGCTGCTGAGCCTTTTGCAAAAGATCGGAAGGACTGTCCGAGGCGCCCGGAGTGCTGGCGCACACGCCCACGCTGATGCTGATATAACGCAGCACTGCCGAACGAGGATGGTGAATCCGCAAATCGCGCACCCGCTCGGCCATCAGCTGGCCGACGCGCAAGGCTTGCTCGATCGACAGGCCCGGCGCAAAAGCGATCAGGCTGCCGCCGTCGATTCGCGCCGTGACATCGCTCGAGCGGCGCAGACAGCCCGACACGACATGCGCGACGCGGCGGATGGCCGAATCGCCGGCGGCGCGCCCGAACGTGGTGTTGTAAAGATCAAGGGCATCGACATCCACCGCAAACACGGCGATGGTGCGTTGCTCGCGATGCGCGACGGCCCAATCGCGCTTCAATAATTCTTCCAGGTATGGCAGCGTATAAAGACCCGTCAAGCGATCGTCGCGCACGGCGATGGACGTCGGTTGGTGGGCGCCGCTCAAGCTGTCCTTCGCGACTTTGGGATCGATGCGCAAGCGTTCGCCGGCATCGCGGTGGTGGCCGGCAAAATGCGTGACGCAGCCGTCGGGGTGACGCAGCGGCATCACCGTCATTTCATTCCAAAACAGGCTGCCGTCCTTGCGATAATTGCGCAGCAACACGCGGCAGGTTTCGCCCCGGCTTAGGGCATCGCGCAGGCGGTGGCGTCCATCCTGCTCTCGATCGTCCGCCTGCAATAGACGCAGATTTCGTCCCACCAGTTCTGCCGACGAATATCCGGTCAGGGCCTCGAAGGCCGGATTGACATAGATCACCGGGTGATCCGTGCCTTGCGCATTGATCAGCACCACGCCCTCGGGCGAGCTCTCGACAAGGCGCCGGTACAGTCCCTGATCAAACTCCGTCATGGTTGCCCTCCGTCAGCACCAGGGGAGGTGTTGCCGAAAGGCCCGCAATCATTTTTACAGTCTGCTGCCACTGCCGGTCCGCTCCAAGATTTGCCGGGGCCTCACCACGTGCCCGCATTCTTACCACCCGGGCCTGCGAGGCCGGCGAGCCCGAATCCGGCCCAAAGTGATTGAGCACAGACTTTACCGCTTGTCTATCGTTGCAAATGGGGAGGACGTCGCAACCTGCAGCAAATGCCAGCTCGGCCCGCTCGATTACCCCCCCAAAGGCGGCGGCGCCGGCCATGGTGAGATCGTCGGCAAAGACGCAGCCATGAAACTTGAGCTCCGCGCGCAGCACGCCGGATATCCAGTGCCGGGACAGGCTGGCCGGCAGGGTATCGACAGCCGGGAATACCACGTGGGCGCCCATGACTCCGGCCAGATTGTTCTCGATCAGCAGCCGATACGGCCGAATATCAGGTTCCAAATCCACAAAATTGCGGCGGTCCACCGGCAAGGCCACGTGCGAGTCTGCAATCACCGCGCCGTGGCCGGGGAAATGCTTGGCTACCGCGGCCATCCCGGCGTCCCGCATGCCCGCCATGTAGGCCACGGCCAGGGCGGCCACGGCGTCCGGATCCCGATGGAAGGCTCGGTCGCCGATGATTTCGCTCACCCCATACTCCAGATCGACGCAGGGCGCAAAGCTGAAATCAACGCCCACCGCACGCAGCTCGCTGGCCATCAGCCAGCCCACCTCCTTGGCCAGGGCCAGGCCCTCGCGGCGGTCCTCGTCATAGCGGCGGCCCAAGGCGCGCGAGGGCGGCAGACGTGTAAAACCCTCGCGGAAGCGCTGTACCCGGCCCCCCTCATGGTCGACCGCGACTAGGAGGGAGGGGGTGCGCACGGCGCGGATGGCGGCCGTCAGACTGGAAACTTGCGCCACGTCACGATAATTGCGGGTGAACAGGATGACGCTGCCCACCAGAGGGTGCGACAGCACCTGGATGTCCTCCGCTGTCAGCTCGGTCCCTGCGACATCGACCATCAAGGGACCCAAGCTCATGGGCGCTTCTCAAACACTGCGATCGACTCGACGTGCGTCGTATGCGGAAACATGTCCATCACCCCTGCTGCGGATAGCGCGAAGCCATGATCGGCGGCGAGAATCTGCGCATCGCGCGCGAGACTCCCTGGATGGCACGAAATATACACGACCCGCCGCGGATTCCAGCGGGACATGCAGGCGAGCAGCGCGGCGGCGCCGGCGCGCGGCGGATCGAGCAGCACCAGATCGTAGTGCTCGCTTGCCCAGGCGCCGAAGCTTTCCGGCTCGAACAGATTCTCCACCGCGAGGACTGCATTGCCGATGCCGTTGCGCGCGGCGTTGGCGCGCGCTTTTCCGACCAGAGAGGCATCACCTTCCACGCCCGTAACCTGGCGGACGCGGCGCGCCAACGGCAAGGTGAAATTCCCCAACCCGCAAAATAGATCGAGCGCAACATCGGCCGGCTGCGGCTCCAACAGCCTCATCGCGGCATCAACCATGGATGAATTGATGTCGCGGTTCACCTGGATGAAATCGACGGGCCCAAACTCAATCACGATGTTGCCGTCGTCCACCGCGTAATCGAGCGGCGGGTAGTCATCGCGCAGCGGCCGCACGGTGTCGAGACCTCCCGGCTGCAGGAAAATCTGCAGCCCTCGCTGCGCGCCGAACGCCGCAAGCCTGTCGAGATCCGCGGCGCCGGGCGGCTCCAGCACTCTGAATACGAGCGCCGTCGCCCGATCGCCGGCGGCCACCTCGACTTGCGGCATTTTCTCCCTGACACCGAGAGTCTCGGTCAGCGCCGCCAGCTCCCGCGGCAGACTTCCCAGCTCCGCCAGCAACACATCGCAGTGCTGGATGTCGGCGATATAAGGTTTTTCGCGTTCGCGAAACCCCGCCAGCACGCGGCCTTTCTTGTGCACATACTTGATGCCTAAGCGCGCGCGCCGCCGGTACGCCCATTCGGGGCCTCGCAAGGGTTCGAGCACTCGCTCAGGTTGCACATTGCCGATGCGCTGCAGATTCTCGAGCAGTTGCCGTTCCTTGGCGGCCAGCTGCGCGCCCGGTGCAAGATGCTGGAGCGAGCAACCGCCGCAAATGCCGAAGTGGGCACATCGCGGCATGGCGCGGTCGGAGGATGCCACCTGTACATCGACCAAGGCGGCTTCATCCAAGTGCCGCCGGCGCTTGAGAACCCGAAAACGCACCCGCTCCTTAGGCAGTGCGCCCGCGATGAACACGGCCTTGCCATCGACGCGCGCGACGCCGCGGCCGTCGTGCGCCAGATCGACGATGTCGGCTTCCTGAACCGAACTTAAGTCTTGGGCTCGGGCCACGCTGCCGCGAATTCTTGGAGGTGTGCCGCGCTCGACTCGGCCAGGAGCTTGCGCACCCGTACCAGCTCATGCGCATGTTCCGCCGCCGTTAAGTGGCCGCGGATCAGCTGGAATCTCAAGTAGATGACATAGGTATTGAGCACATCGGTTTCACAGTAATCGCGGATCCGATTCAGCCCACCCTGCAGGTAGGCGCCCCACACCTCGGAGCCATGCATGCCGAGTTTTCCCGGCAGGCCGAGCAAGGTGGCGATGTCCTGGAGGCTTGCCCGACCGCGGCCTTGAAAACCCGACAGAATGTCCATCAGATCCATGTGCCGCCAGTGGAATCGGCTCAGGTAGTTGCTGTACCGGAAACTCTGATCGCTGTCCCCCAATTCCCAATAGCGGGCGGCGGCCACGCTGTGCAGCAGACTGCGATAGTGCAGCACCGGCAGGTCGAAGCCGGCGCCGTTCCAAGAGACCAAGTCCGGCGTGAATTTGTCCAGCCCGTCGAAAAATCGCTCGATCAGGTCTTTCTCCGTGGAGGACTCATCGCCGAGACTCCATACTTTGAGCGATTCCCGGGAACGCATGACCACGGAGATCGCCACGATGCGCTGCTGCTCGTGCGACAGAAATTCGCTCCCGCTCTCCTGCCGGCGCTTGGTGAACATGATCTGCGCCACATGTTCATCGGACAGCTCGCGCAATCCATACAACCGCCGGCCCAGATCCGTGTCAGGGACCGTTTCGATATCAAACACCAAGGTATTCAAGCTGCGCTACGCATGAGTATGGCGACCGCAACCACCAGGCCGGCTTCGTCGGTCAAGGTCACGTGACCCTCCCCTATCCCCAAACCGTCGCGAACCTTGGCGCCGCGTTCGGAATACACCACTTCCGGCTTGCCCCAGGAGTTTTGCACGATGCCCACATCGCGGATCCACACGCCATGCGAAAATCCGGTGCCCATTCCCTTGACGATCGCTTCCTTGGCTGCGAAACGCATGGCGAGAAATCGTACCGGACGCGCCGTGCGCTCGAGCTGAGCACGCTCCTCCGGCATCAGCAGATGCCGGATGAACCGTTCACCATGCTTTTGAAACACCCGCTCGACTCGATCAACTTGCAAAACGTCGATGCCGATTCCGAAAATCATGCGCTTGGAGCCTGCCTGGAACCCGCGCGCGCGCGGCGCATCAATTCCTTCATGTCGCGAACCGCCTTGGCCAGCCCGTCGATAATGGCTCGCGCGATGATCGAATGTCCGATGTTGAGCTCGATGATTTCAGGGATCGCGGCGACGGGCTCGACATTGTGATAGTTGAGTCCATGGCCGGCATTGACCGTCAGCCCAAGCGAGGCCGCGAACTTTGCCGCGTCGCGCAGCCGCGCGAACTCGCGGGCGCGCGCGCCGCCGGCCGCGTCTGCATAGGCGCCGGTATGCAGCTCGATGACCGGAGCGCCCACGCGCCGCGCCGCTTCGATCTGCGCCTCATCCGGATCGATGAATAAGGACACGCGAATCCCCGCGCCGCCGAGCGCCGCCACGGCGTCCGTCAAGCGCGCGATTTGACCTGAGACATCCAGGCCGCCCTCGGTGGTGACTTCCTGGCGCGACTCCGGCACCAGGCAAACATCCTGCGGTTGCACCTTATGGGCGATGCGGATCATTTCCTCCGTCACCGCCATTTCAAGGTTCATGCGTGTCTGCAACGCCTCACGCAGCGCCGTTACGTCGCGATCCTGGATGTGGCGCCGGTCCTCGCGCAGGTGCAGCGTGATGCTGTCGGCGCCGGCTTCTTCCGCGAGCAGCGCCGCGTACAAAGGGTCCGGATAGCGCGCGCGGCGCGCCTGGCGCACGGTGGCCACGTGATCGATGTTGATACCCAACGCGATGCTGCCGTGCAGTTGAGGCTCGACCATGCTCAGACAGGCTCCTGGCGCAGCGGCTCTCGGTGGCGCAGCGCCAGCATGACCTCGCGGGACTTCAAAGAACGGCCGTCGAGACAGACTTCGATGGCGGCGCGCAGCACGCGCTTGGCGTCGCGCAACGAGCGGGCGTTCTCGAAACTCTCTGCCTGCAGATCGGCCAGCGATTGGCCATAAACGGCGCCCGGGGCCTCCGCCACGCAGAGTTGCGGGCCGCTTTGAAGCGCAAATCGATAGTACTTATCCTGCTGCACCGGGATTCCATCGCCGGTCTGGGTCAATTCCAAGCCGTAGCCCAACTCATTCAGCAGGCGTTTTTCGAAGCGGCGCAGTGCACGCTCCTCGACCTCGCCGTCGCACAGCGCCTGCACGCAGGAGGCATACAGGAAGAAAATTTCAGGATGCGGATCGCGGCGCTCGGTCAGCTTCAACAGCAATTCGTTCAAATAGAACCCGCTCATCAGCCGCTCGGGCTTAAGATGGGTGATCTGCCCGTCGCTTTCCGCCCCGACCAACGCACAGGCCTCCGAAATGCCGGACCAGGACACGAGCAGTCTTTGAAAGGGCCGCAAGACACCCTTGAGCGCCGACTTGGGGCCGTTGGCGCCGCGCGCAAACAGGGTGAGCCGTCCATGCTCCGCGGTGAACACCTCCACGATTCGGCTGGTATCCCGGTACGCGTACTGATGCAAAACGTAGGCTGGCGCCAGCCATACGCGCCGCCCGGATGGCCGGCCCGCGCTTTTCACAACGTGTCGTATCCAAATTGGCGCAATGCCATTTCGCTGTCCGCCCAATTTTCCTTGACCTTGACCCAAAGTTCGAGGTGCACGGAGCGTTGCCACAGGTCATTGAGCTCGATGCGCGCCAGGCGGCCGATCTCCTTCAAGCGCTCGCCGCCCTGGCCGATCACGATGGCCTTCTGTCCGGCACGCTCCACCCAAATGACCGCATTGATCATAATTCGATTATCTTCATCCGCAAAGCGCTCGATTTGCACATTGATGCCGTACGGCAGTTCCTCGCGCAGCTTCAACGTGAGCTTTTCGCGCACGATTTCCGCGGCGTGAAACGGCTCGTCACGGTCGGTCAGCACATCCGGGGCGAACAGCGGCGGGGATATCGGCAGGCGGGATCCGACCAGGTCGACCAGGCGATTCAGATTGTCGGCCTGCAGCGCCGAAACCGGAATGATTCCCGAGGCGGGCACGCGCGTGGTCATTTCTTCGAGAAAGGGCAGCAGCTGGTCCTTGGGGTAAATGCGGTCGACTTTATTGACCACCAGGAACAGCGGCTGTTTCAGACCGCGCACCCGCTCCCACACCCACATGTCCTCCTCGGTGAAACGCATCGCTTCGATCACGAATAGGACGACATCGGCATCCTGCGAGGACGAGATTGCCACGCGGTTCATGTATTGATTCATGACCCGGCGGGTCGACTCGTGCAGGCCCGGCGTATCAACCAGAACCAGTTGCGCCTCGGGGCGATTGACCAGACCCAGAATGCGGTGCCGCGTGGTCTGGGGCTTGGCGGTCACAATGGTCACTTTGCGGCCCACCAGAGCATTGACCAGGGTCGATTTGCCGACATTGGGGCGGCCGACAATGGCCACGTGTCCGGCGCGAAAGTTCGGTTCGCTCATGGACCGCTTATTTCAGCGGGCAGCAGGCCGATGACCTTTGCCGCGGCCAATTGCTCCGCGCGGCGCCGGCTGCCGCCCTCGGCCCTGGCGCCGACGCCGAGCACCGGAACCTCGCACATGACGGTAAAGGTCTGCGCATGCGGATCTCCAGCCACGGCCGTCAACGTATAGACCGGCAGGGCCAAACCCCGTGCCTGCATGAGCTCCTGCAGGCGCGTCTTTGGATCTTTCAATGTTCCGGCGGCGGGCAGCTCCGCCAGCTTCGCGCCGAGGAGGAGCGCCACCGCCGCCGCGGCCGCCTCGTATCCTGCGTCCAAGAATATGGCCCCGAGCATCGCCTCCAGGCCATCCGCCAAAATCGAGGCCCGGCGGTAGCCGCCGGATTTCAATTCGCCGGGGCCGAGATGCAGGTATTCGCCCAATCCCAAATCCGCCGCAATCTGCGCGAGACTCTCGCCGCTGACCAATGAGGCGCGCAATCGCGATAGATCCCCTTCGTCAGCCTGCGGGTGCGCGTCATAAAGCAGGCGTGCGACGGCGCAATTGAGAATCGCATCGCCCAGAAATTCCAAGCGCTCGTTGTGATCCGCGCCTGCACTGCGATGAGTGAGCGCGGTGTCGCGATGCACGGGCGCCGTAAACACATGGCCGAATGATCGCTCGACCCAATTCGGAAGATCGTCAGTCTGGCGCAGTGGGATCACCGCACCTTCACTGTCTTTTCGAAGTGCGCACTAAGCGAGACGTTCCCCAGATACGGAACCGAATCGTCATACGCCACATGCATCTGCACGCCGTCTTGATCGCGGGTGATTTCGATATCTTTGACGGTCACCCCTGTCGGGTCTTCGATATTGAAGTGCCGATCGATCAAGTTGCGTATCGCCGCCGGATCCGGATTATCGCCCTTCACCTCGGTGGCCACCGATTCCATGGTGCGCGCAATCTTCATGTAGTTGAGGTACAGGGGCGCCAACCGTATCCCCGCGTAGACGACCACACCGGCCAACGCCAGAACGAATAGCAGTCCGATGAAAGTCATGCCTTGCTGGTGGTTACGCATAAAACCTCCCTAAAAGAGCCCTATTCAATCTTATTTCCGACCCTTCTCCAGAGAGGTCCGTCACGAGTATCAAGATTAAGCCAAATTCGGACCGCTTTACCCACTAGATTCTGCGCCGGAACGAACCCCGGCGCATCCGGTTCGTCGAGCCAGCGGCTATCCTTGCTGTTGTTGCGGTTATCGCCCATGAAAAAGTAGTGCCCCGGAGGCACCTGCCATTCCCCGGTTTTCACGCTGCCATTGGCGAACATGATGCGATGGCGCTTGGAATCCAGCTGCTCAAACGCCGTAGGGACGCCCGCATAATTCCACAGGTCTTGCTTCGGCCCCGCATACGGCGGCCCGGGAGTCTGCGGCACAGGCTTGCCGTTGACGTATAGCTGATTGTTCTCATCCACCCGGATGCGGTCTCCCGGCAGTCCCACCAGACGCTTGATGTAGTTGATCTTGGGATTGGGCGGCAGGCGGAACACGATCACATCGCCCCGTTGCGGCGTGCCCGTGGCGAACACCAGGGTGTTGGTCACCGGCAGGCGCAAACCATAGGAATATTTGCTGACGAAGATGAAGTCGCCGTCGAACAGCGTGGGCATCATGGAATCGGACGGGATGCGAAACGGCTCAAACAGAAAGGAGCGGATCACCAGCACCAGGATGATGACCGGGAAAAACGAGCGCGCGTATTCAACCGCAATGGGCTCGCGTACGCGCTCCGTCGGGGTTCCCGCGGATGCGGCGGCAACCCGGCGGCGCCGTGCAAAAAACGCCGCGTCGGCAGCCCAGATGATCCCGGACACGGCGCCGACCACCACCAGCATGAGACTGAAGTCCACCGCTTCGTAGCGAAACAGCCGCCACAGCATCGCCAGGGACAGACCGATCAAGGCGTAGCCGGCCAATTTTGGCAGCAGAGGCTCCTCTATGCTGGTTGCTCCCGGATCGCGCCGCGGTCTCAAGAACCAGCCATCGATCAAAATCACCAGCACGCAAATGGCGCCGGCCAACAACAGCCCAACGAAAATACGATCACCATCATTCACGCAATACCCCCAACATGATCCATAGCGCTGACCCTAGCTCAATTTGACTTCTTGCCGACTTGCAAGACCGCGAGGAAGGCTTCCTGCGGGATTTCGACCTGACCGACCTGCTTCATGCGCTTTTTGCCCGCCTTTTGTTTCTCGAGCAGCTTGCGCTTGCGCGTGATATCGCCGCCGTAGCATTTTGCCAGCACATTCTTGCGCATGGCTTTGACGCTGGCACGCGCAATGATGTGGCTGCCGATCGCGGCCTGCACGGCGATGTCGAACATCTGGCGCGGTATCAACTCCTGCATCTTGTCGACCAGTTCGCGGCCGCGCGCGTAGGCATTATCACGATGCACGATGAGCGACAGCGCATCGACCGGATCGCCGTTGATCAATACATCGAGCTTGACCAATGGCGCTGCTTGAAAATGACTGAATTCGTAGTCAAAGGATGCGTAGCCACGGCTCGAGGATTTGAGGCGGTCGAAGAAATCGAGGACGATTTCCGCCAGCGGCAGCTCGTACTGCAGTGACACCTGGCTCCCCAAAAACAGCATCTTTTTTTGCGCGCCGCGCTTCTCGCTGCACAGGGTCAGCACGGCGCCGACATGATCCGGCGGCACTAAAATATTCGCCGTGATGATGGGCTCGCGCAGCTCCTCGATCCGGTCCTGCGGCGGAAGCTTGGTCGGATTGTCGACATTGATGACCGATTGGTCGGTCAGCAAAACCTCATAGATGACGGTCGGCGCGCTGGTAATCAGATTGAGCCCGTATTCGCGCTCCAGACGCTCCTGCACGATATCCATGTGCAGCAACCCCAAAAAGCCGCAGCGAAACCCAAAGCCGAGCGCGGTTGAGACTTCAGGCTCGAAATGCAGCGCCGAATCGTTGAGCTTGAGCTTCTTCAGCGCGTCGCGGAATTGTTCATAGTCATCCGAGCTCACCGGAAACAGGCCCGCGAAAACCCGCGGCTGCACCTGCTTGAAGCCTGCGAGCGGCTGCTTCGCGGGGTTGTTTTCCGATGTGATGGTGTCGCCCACTGGCGCGCCGTCGATTTCCCTGATTCCCGCGATGACGAAGCCGACTTCTCCGGTCCCGAGCGCCTCCCGCGTCACCGGTTTCGGCGAGAAGCGGCCGAGCTTGTCGATCTGATGGCTGCGTCCGGTCGACATCACCCGAATTTTTTCACCCGTGCGCAAGGCGCCATTCATCACCCGCACCAGCGATACCACGCCGACGTAGTTGTCGAACCAGGAATCGATGATCAGCGCCTGCAGCGGACCGTCCGGGTCGCCCTTGGGCGCCGGAATCCGCTTGACCAGCTGTTCCAGCAATTCATGCACGCCCTCGCCGGTTTTTGCACTGACCAGCGCCGCATCTTGCGCCGGTATGCCGATGATCTCCTCGATCTCGTGAATCACTTTCGAAGGATCCGCGGAGGGCAAATCGATCTTGTTGATGACCGGCAGCACTTCCAGGCCCTGTTCCAGGGCCGTGTAGCAATTGGCGACGCTCTGGGCCTCGACGCCTTGCGCGGCATCGACAACCAGCAGGGCTCCCTCGCAGGCCGCAAGCGATCGCGACACCTCGTATGAGAAGTCGACATGGCCCGGCGTGTCGATGAAATTCAATTGATACAGCTCGCCGGTCGAGGATTGAAACCCCAAGGTCACGCTCTGAGCCTTGATGGTGATGCCGCGTTCCCGCTCCAAATCCATGCTATCGAGCACCTGGGCCTGCATTTCCCGCGCATCCAGGCCGCCGCATTCTTGAATGAAGCGGTCCGCCAACGTGGACTTGCCGTGATCGACATGAGCGATGATGGAAAAATTGCGGATATTCTTCATCTAGACGGAAGCTTAAGCCTGCTTGGGCAAACCCAGCATTATACCGGTCGGCGGTGAAGTCTGAGGGTCTTATCTACTTCTTCCGGGTCTAAGCGGCCGTGACAGAGCAACTCTCCTGCAAACATGAGGACCGGTATTTTGTGCCCGTAGCGCGCCCGCGCCGCGGGGTCCAGATCGACGTTGACGATATCGATGGGGATGCCTTGGGCGCAAGGCAGGATCTTAAGCTCGCTGAGCATTTCCTCGCATAGGCCGCACCCGGGACGTGAGTACAGCAGGAACCGCTTGGATTCAATGACGAGGGCTCTCTGCGCCGCTATAGATTCGCACCGAATGGGCGATGAACTCGACGGTTTGAGCAGGGACTTCGCCGACGGCCGTGACTTGATGTCCTTGCACGACGGTGGAGAAAGCGTATCCCGAACCGACCCGAACCAGTCCCTGCATCGGCGGTTTGCTCTGGGAATCCGGCGCGGCCGCAACGTCGGAACCCGAGCTGCTCTGCTCGACGAATACCGACACCGTCGCCAGCCCATCCGAGTAGACCAAGTGGCTGGCCGGTGCGGAAGCGCCGCCGAGTGTCTGCGCTCCCTGCACGGTCAGACGGAATCCTGGCGGCAATTGGCTCGCACGGTAAGCAGCCAGTGCCGCGGAGGTATTGTCCACGGACGGTCCCTGGCGCACCCAGCGCATCCCGTCGGTGTGCACGGTCGGCGCCAGGTCGCTGTCCGGAATGCTTTCCGGCATGTCGAGACGCGCGAAGAGTATCTGCTCAATGACCTGCCCGCGCGAATCGCAGAGCTGAGTTTTCAGGGGCATGGCCGTTTTTTTATCCAGCCACAAGCGGTAACCAAAGCGAAACTGATCCTTGGGATTGACCGCGATAACGCGTGCCGGCCGGCCCAGAACTTGAGTCTCCGGCAGGGCCTCGATGCGATAAAAATCGCTGACGGTGGCGTCAAATTGCGGCAGGGAACCCAGGAAAGGACCGTGATCCTGGCGCGGCTCGACCAGTACGGTGTGCTGGTCGGGCAAATAACAGGTCAATTCGTCGTTGGCACGCACGAATTCGCGTCCCGAACCATCGAGCGACTGCAGCCGCTCCGTCACCCGGCCCGAGCGCACCCGGTGAACGATGCGCATGGTCTCGACCCGGCCTCCGCTGATGTGCAGGAACGTACCGTCGTAGTTGCGCGTCGCCAGCGCCTTGTTCATCTTTTCCAACCATTCGCGTGGATCATCGGCGCCGCGCGCATCCTGGGGGACGGAACCGAGCAGCACGCCGACCAGCGCGCAAGGTACCAGCCAGTAGGCCCGGGTTGACGGCAAGAATTGCGTCATGGAGCGACGCGTATGTCCGGTGTTTGTGAAGGTTGCGGCGCGCGTTGCACCGGTATCAATTGCGGTTCATCGTCGTCGATCAGCAAGTCCGCGAGCACGCCGCGCTGGCCCAAGCCCGAAGAGTACTTGCTGTGAGCGAATACGTAGTTGGTCAAGCGCCCGGGTACCAGCGTAGAGGGCGCATCGGTTGAGGTCGCCGGCACCGTATAAGAAAGCGCCTCGCGCGGGCCGCCGCCGCCCTGGACCGGCGATTGATTGCGCGCGGCCGTTTTTGGCGATGCCGCGACATTCCCTGCCGTGACAGGGGAAGCGCCGCGCAGGGCCGGGGAAATTGCACGTTGCTGCAGAGCAACGATCGCAACCGCGGCAACACCGGCGGCGACCGTCACTCCCGCGAAGGGGCGCCACCACCGCGACGCGCGCGGCGGCGTGGCCGGTGCAGGCACGTGCGCCGGTTCGCCATCGATGGCCAGATTCACGCGCGACGCGAAGCCCCGGGTCAGAATCTGGGACCCGGCGCCCCGTAGCGCCTCGCCGATGAGCGCATAGCGCCCGAAGCTCTCGCGCAATTCGCCGTCCCGGGTCAGCCGCTTCAACAGCAGCTCGGTTTCAGTGTCCGGCAACTCGCCGTCGAGAAACGCCGAGACTTGTTCACGAATTTGTTCGCTCATGTGTCCTCAGGCCTTCCTAGGCCGCCATCAAAAATCGGCCGCAGCTTTTTGTCAATTGCTTCCCGCGCCCTAAAGATTCGCGAGCGCACCGTGCCCACGGGGCAATCCATCGTCTGGGCAATATCCTCGTAGCTCAAGCCTTCCAACTCGCGCAACACGATGGCGGTGCGCAAGTCCTCCGGCAAATTCTCGATTGCGCGGTTCACGGTTTCACGAATCTCGTCGGTGAGCAGAAGCCCTTCCGGCGTTTCGGATTCGGCAAGCCGCGCGTGCAGATCGTATTGCTCGGGATCCTGCAAATCCAAATCGTAGTCCATCGGCCGCCGTTTGGTGGCAACCAGCGCATTTTTGGCGGTGTTGATCGCGATTCTGTAAAGCCAGGTATAGAAAGCGCTATCGCCGCGAAACGACTGCAGCGCACGGAACGCCTTGACGAAGGCCTCTTGTGCGATGTCTTCAGCCTCAGTTGCATCGTGCACGTAACGCATGATCAGCTTCAGCACCTTGTGCTGGTATCGCAGTACTAACAAATCGAAAGCCGCGCGCTCGCCGCGCTGGACTCTTTCTACCAGTTTGAGGTCACTCTCCTCGACGCTCATGGGTGATCACAAACCGGCGAGCGTAAACCTACGCCTGTCGCGATAGACCGACCGCGGACGGAAAAGTTCGACAATTCCCGTGCCGGAACGATTAAACGTGAATTTGCGCACACGATGGATTCTAACAGCCGCTCAAGGCCGGTTTAGCCCTCGGCGGCAGGATTGGCGGTAATTCGCTCGATCAGGACCGCAAGGTGCTCGGGGGGCCGGTCCGAGCCCAGGAAGTAGGCGTAAATGAGCGGATCCTGGATTTCCAGCAAGCACCGGAATGCTTCCTGCTCCTGGGGTGATGCTGCGCAAAAGCGCTCATCCAAGTAACGCGCCAGCAGGATGTCGAGCTCTTTCATGCCGCGCCGGCAGCGCCAGCGCAATCTGCCTGCATCCGGGACCATCAGTAGCGCCGATGCAGCATCATCTGCTTGATCTCGGCTATGGCTCGGGCGGGATTCAGGTCCTTTGGACAGGCTTCGGTGCAATTCATGATGGTGTGGCAGCGATACAGCCGAAAAGGGTCTTCCAGGTTGTCCAGTCGCTCGCCTGCCGCCTCGTCGCGTGTATCGACAATCCAGCGATAGGCGGCCAGCAGCGCCGCGGGACCCAAATAGCGGTCGCTGTTCCACCAATAGCTCGGACAGCCGGTGGAGCAGCAAGCGCACAGAATGCAGGCAGAGGGCCGGTCCACCTTTTCCTGGTCTTCCTTGGACTGCAGGCGCTCGCTGTCGGGCGGCGGCGGAGTGCGGGTTTGCAGCCAGGGCTTGATCGACGCGTACTGCGCGTAGAAGTTGGTGAGATCGGGCACCAGGTCCTTAACAACCGGCAGATGCGGCAGGGGATAGATCTTGATGTCGCGTTTGACGTCGGCGCACGCGCTGATGCAGGCCAGCGCATTCTTGCCGTCGATGTTCATCGCGCAGGAACCGCAGATGCCCTCGCGGCAGGAACGGCGAAAGGTCAGGGTGGTGTCGATCTCGTTTTTAATCTTGATCAGCGCGTCCAGGACCATCGGACCGCAGTGATCCATATCCAGCTCGTAGGTGTCGAGCCGCGGATTTTCGTTGCCATCGGGGTCGAAACGATAAATCTTGAAAACGCGGACATTGCCGGCGCCGGCGGGCGCCTTGTAGATCCGGCCCTCCTTGCGGACTTTGGAATTGGGCGGAAGCGAAAACTCAGCCATCGAAATTCCTTTCTTTAATAAGTCCGCGCCTTCGGGGGAATCGACTCAACCTCGTCGGTCAAGGTGTTCAAATGCACGGCGCGGTAATCAAAGCGGCTGACGCCTCCCGCGTCGATCCAGCAAAGCGTGTGCTTCAGCCACTTCTGATCGTCCCTGTTGGGAAAATCTTCGCGCGCTTGCGCCCCGCGGCTCTCCTTGCGGTTCTCCGCCGAATGCAGCGTGGCAATCGCCTGGCCCAGCAGATTGTCCAGCTCCAGGGTTTCGATCAGATCGCTGTTCCAAACCAAGGATCGATCGCTGACCTTGACGTCGGCAAACGACGCGTAGACTTCCGCCAGCTTGCGCTTGCCTTCGTTCAGGGTATCGGCGGTGCGAAATACCGCGGCGTCGCTTTGCATCACGCGCTGCATGTTCAAACGAATGTCCGCGGTGCGTTGCGAACCGTTGGCATGACGCAGCTTATCCAGCCGTTCGACGGCGGGCGCGCCGGCATCGGGTTTCAACGCCCGGTGCGCCGTATCCGGCCGCACTTCGCGTATGCAATGCTGCGCGGCCTCGCGGCCGAATACCACCAGGTCGAGCAGCGAGTTCGAACCCAGGCGATTGGCGCCATGCACCGAGACGCACGCCGCCTCGCCGATCGCCATGAGGCCCGGCACCAGCTTTTCCCCGTCCGCGCCGCGCGTCACCGCCACGCCGTGCACATTGCAGGGGATGCCGCCCATGTTGTAGTGGACCGTGGGCAGCACCGGAATCGGTTCTTTGTTGACATCGATGCCGGCAAAGATGCGCGCAGTCTCGGCGATCCCCGGCAGCCGCTCCTTGATGACCGCCGGACCGAGATGCTCCAAATGCAGGTCAATGTGATCTTTGAGCTTGCCGACACCCCTGCCCTCGCGGACTTCCATCGTCATTGCCCGGCTGACCACGTCCCTGGACGCGAGGTCCTTGGCATTGGGCGCGTAGCGCTCCATGAATCTCTCGCCCGCGGAATTGGTCAGATAGCCGCCCTCGCCGCGGGAGCCTTCCGTGATGAGGCAGCCCGCGCCATAAATGCCGGTGGGATGAAATTGCACGAATTCCATGTCCTGCAGCGGCAGCCCCGCGCGCAGCGCCATGCCGCCGCCATCGCCCGTGCAGGTGTGCGCCGAGGTGCACGAAAACCATGCCCGGCCGTAGCCGCCGGTCGCCAAAATCACCTGATGCGCGCGGAAGCGGTGCAGTTTGCCTTCCGCCATGTCGAGCGCCACCACGCCGCGGCATTCGCCATTTTCCATAATGAGGTCGAGTGCGAAATACTCGATGAAGAAATTGGCCTCGTGTTTCAAGGATTGTTGATACAGGGTGTGCAGCATGGCGTGGCCGGTACGATCCGCCGCCGCGCAGGTGCGCTGGGCGATTCCCTTGCCGAAGTGAGTGGTCATGCCTCCGAACGGCCGCTGGTAAATCCGCCCGTCCTCGGTGCGGGAAAAAGGCACGCCGTAGTGTTCAAGTTCGATCACCGCGGCGGGCGCCTCCTTGCACATGAACTCAATGGCATCCTGATCGCCCAGCCAGTCCGAACCCTTGACCGTGTCATACATGTGCCAGCGCCAATCATCGGTTCCCATGTTGCCGAGTGCGGCGGAGATGCCGCCCTGCGCAGCGACCGTGTGGCTGCGCGTCGGAAACACCTTGGTCAGGCATGCCGTCGACAAACCCGCCTCGGCCAGACCAAAGGTTGCGCGCAAACCCGCGCCGCCTGCGCCGACGACAACCACGTCGTAGGAGTGATCGACGAATTTGTAATCGCTCATAATCGGGAGAATCCGAAAACCACGCGAAAAATTGCAAACAGCGCGGCACCGCCGGCCAGCACGTAAAGAAATCTTAAGGTCATGAGACTGAGCAACTTCATGCCGCTCGAGTGAACATAGTCCTCGATGATCACAATGGTGCCGAGATAGGAGTGATAGCAGAGCACCGCAATCAACAGCACCGACAAAAAACCGGTGATCGGGACCGACAGCCAGGTGCGCACGGTTTCATATTCGAAATCCGGCAGCGTCAAGAGCGAGAAAACAAACCAGAGAGTGAGCGGAACGAGCGCAACCGCGGTGACTCTTTGCGCCCACCAATGCGCCGTGCCGTCCTTGGCGGAGCCCAATCCCAGCACGCGGCTCAAAGGGCTGCGCAAACTCATGACAGCCGCGGCCAGACCCAGGCAGCGACGCACAGCGTCAAGGCAATGGCACCCAGCACGGCGAACCAGCCGCTGGCATGCCTTTGTGTGCGCTCGAAACCTTTGCCGGCATCCCAAAATAAATGGCGCACGCCGTTCAGCAGGTGAAACGAAAATGCGAACGTCCATCCCAACAGGATCACGAGTCCGAGCGGGCTTGCGAGCCGTCGCGCGGCGGCGGCATACGCGTCCGGTCCTCCGGCCAGGGACACGAACCAGTAGCTCAGGGCGATCAATCCCAAGGCCAGCGCCGCACCCGTGAATCGATGCAGTATCGACAGCGTGTTGCCGATCTGCCAGCGATAAAGCCAGACATGCGGGGAAGTGGGACGGCCGCGCACGGGCATCACCAAGCTCCCTGCGACCAAACCGCGCAGCGCAGAGCGCAATTAGAAATCGATGCAGCGGCCACGGAGTTCCCAATCACCGAATCGCGTCGGCTCCGGTCCCTCGCGTCCGCCGATTTCGGCAGGAGCGGCTGCGGGCGCCGGCTCACCCGGCTGAAGCGGCATGGAAGGCAGGAATTCTTCTGGAGTCGACATCACAGATGAAAGTTTGCCAGAAAAGCGAGGCTAACGGGGCTTTGGCTTGACATCGCGGCCGCCGCTCCCATCTCATATATAATGAACATCGACTCCGCAACGTCAGGCCGTTTGGCGCACTTGGGCATCCTGCGCTTCAGCGGCGCAGACGCGCTCAGTTTCTTGCAAGGCCAAGTGTCCAACGACACGGGGCGGCTGGCCGAGCGCTCTCCCGTGTTGGCCGCCTATTCCAGCGCGCAAGGCCGCGTGCTGGCGCTCATATATCTGTTGCCGCATTCAAGCGGCGTGGCCGCCATATTGCCGCGTGAAATTCTCGGCTCAACCATGGAACGCATGCGCAAATTTATTTTGCGCGCAAAGGTTCGGATCGAAGACGCCGCGGAAAGCCTGGTGGTGGCCGGCCGTCTCGGCGCGGCCGATCCTTCGAGTTCTGGCTACGTCGAACAGGACGGCATCGGCTGGGCGCCGGTGGGTCATGATGCGAGTCGTCACTGGATCATCGGTCCGCCCGACAGGATTGCGCCCCCGGCGGATGCCGCGGCTGCCAAACGCATGGAAGATGCATGGCGGCTCGCCGACATTCGCGCGGGCCTGCCGCAGGTCTATGCGGCGACTGCTGAGGCGTTTGTCGCGCAGATGCTGAATCTCGACCTGCTGGACGGGATCAGCTTCACCAAGGGCTGCTACACCGGACAGGAAATCATCGCCCGCACCCAGCACTTGGGAAGGATTAAACGCAGGCTTTTTCGCTTAGGCTTGCCGGCCGGCACATGGAGCGTCGGGCAGGCGTTGCGCCTGGCGGATGGCCGTCATGGACGCCTCACCGAGGTGATCGACAGCGGCGGCCGCACCGAGGCGCTCGCGGTGCTGAGCGTTGAAGCGCGCGCCGGCGGCGCTGACTCGCCGGACGAACCTTTGGTCGACGCCGCGGAGTTGCCGCTGCCCTACAAGCTACTCGGGCCGCATGTGCGGGAATAGCAGCACATCGCGGATCGAGGGCGAGTTCGTGTACAGCATCACCAGCCGATCGACGCCTAAGCCTAAGCCCGCGGTTGGCGGCATGCCGTATTCGAGCGCACGCACGTAGTCGGCATCGTAGTACATCGCTTCTTCATCGCCCGCGTCCTTGCGCGCGACCTGCTCCTTGAAGCGCTGCGCCTGATCCTCCGCGTCATTCAACTCGGAAAAGCCGTTGGCGAGCTCGCGGCCGCCGATGAAAAATTCCCACCGATCTGTGATGAAAGGATCTTGATCATTGCGCCTCGACAGGGGCGACACTTCGGCCGGGTACGCATACGCGAACGTCGGCTGGATCAGCGTGTGCTCGCCGGTTTTCTCGAATATCTCGATTTGCAGTTTTCCGGGGCCATCGCCGGCCTTGTACGGAATCTTCATCTGATCGCACACCCGGCGCAGGTACGCGGCATCGCGCAATGACATCGGATCAAGATCCGGATTGCTGGACAAAATAATATCCTCGATGCTCAGGCGCGCGAAACTCTTCGAGAGGTCGAACTCGGCGCCCTGATACAGCAATTTGCGCGAACCGATCAACGTGTCCGCGAGACCCTGGAACAGCGTTTCTATCAGTTCCATCAAGTCCTTGTAATCGGCATACGCCTGGTACAGCTCCAACATGGTGAATTCCGGATTGTGCTGCGTCGAGACTCCCTCGTTGCGAAAATTTCTGTTGATCTCATAGACGCGCTCGAAGCCGCCCACCGTCAGCCGCTTCAAATACAACTCGGGCGCGATGCGCAGATACATGCCCACATCGAGCGCGTTGTGATGCGTCTTGAAAGGACGCGCCGCGGCGCCCCCGGGAATCGGATGCAGCATCGGCGTCTCAACCTCGAGGAAACCGCGCGAATCGAGGAACGCGCGCAGGTAGCGCACGATCGCGGTGCGCATCTCGAAGACGCGCCGGCTCTCCTCGTTCATGATCAGATCGACGTAGCGGCGCCGGTAGCGCATTTCCGTGTCCGCGATTCCATGCCATTTGTCCGGCAGCGGCCGCAGCGACTTGGTCAGCAGTAGGATCTTCTCCACGCGCACCGACAACTCGTTGGTCCTGGTGCGGAACAAAACCCCCTCGGCGCCGATCACATCGCCGACATCCCAGGTTTTGAATTCGTCATAGGACTCGCCAAGGGCGCTGTGCTGCAGGAATATCTGGATGGCGCCGCTCGAATCCTCGAGCTTGGCAAAGCTCGCCTTGCCCATGACGCGCTTGGCGCGCATGCGCCCCGCCACGCTGACGCGAATGGCTGACGTTTCGAGCGCCTCGGCCGGCTTCTCGCCGTAGGCGGTCAGCAGGTCGGCCGCCAGGGCATTGCGGCGAAAATCGTTCGGGAAGGCAATGCCGCGCTCGCGCAGCCTGGCAAGCTTCGCCCTGCGCTCGGCGATCAAGTGGTTTTCGTCGTTATCGCTCATGGCCCCAAGATTACAGTCCTTGCTTCAAACTGGCTTGCATGAATTCATCCAGCGCGCCGTCCAGGACCGCGGTGGTATTGCCGATTTCCACGCCGGTGCGCAAGTCCTTGATGCGCGACTGGTCCAAAACGTAGCTGCGAATCTGGTTGCCCCAGCTGACGTCCGACTTGGAGTCCTCGAGCACCTTGGCGGCGGCATTGCGCTTGTTGAACTCCAGTTCGTAGAGCTTGGCCTTGAGCATTTTCATGGCGGTGGATCGGTTCTTGTGCTGGCTGCGCTCGCCCTGGCAGGCCACGACGATGCCGCTTGGAATATGCGTGATACGCACCGCCGATTCGGTCTTGTTCACGTGCTGGCCGCCCGCGCCGCTCGATCGATACACGTCGGTGCGCAGGTCGGCGGGATTGATCTCGATATCGATGTCATCGTCGACTTCGGGCGACACGAACACCGAGGCGAATGAAGTATGGCGGCGGTTGCCGGAGTCGAACGGCGATTTTCGCACCAGACGGTGCACGCCGGTCTCGGTGCGCAACCAGCCGTAGGCGTAGTCGCCGATCATTTCAATGGTCGCGCCCTTGATGCCCGCGACCTCGCCCGGACTTTGGTCGATGACTTCGGTCTTGATGCCATGCGAGTCGGCCCACTTCAGGTACATGCGCAGCAGCATGGCCGCCCAATCCTGCGCCTCAGTGCCGCCGGCGCCGGCCTGAATATCGAGAAAGGCATTGTGCGAGTCCATTTTGCCGGGGAACATGCGCTGAAACTCGAGCCGTTCGACTTCCTGCGCAGAGCGGCTGACATCGGCCTCGATCTCCGCCGCGGTCGACATGTCGGACTCGTCCGCAGCCAGATCGATCAGTTCGGCGGCATCGTTCAAGCTGCGTTTGAGATGATCCAGGCCGATCACGACCTGCTCGAGCTTGGCGCGCTCCTTGCCCAGTTCTTGCGCGCGCTCCGGCTTGTCCCAGATGCCGGGCTGCTCGAGTTCGCGGTTTACTTCCTGTAGACGCTCGTTCTTATTGTCGTAATCAAAGATACCTCCTCAAGGAATCGGTGCGTTCCTCGAGATCTTTGATCGATCGTTTGATTTGGTTGATTTCCATGGCGGCGAATCCTAACACACTGATCATTCGAGCCTTAGGTGCTGGCAATTCAACTGCATTCGAGCCGTTCCGCGGTACTCATTGATCTCGAGCCGATAGACCAGTTGTATGGTCGCGCCGCCGCACAGGCCGGCATTTTCAGACGCGCTGCCGACATAACCGAACGCAATGGCTTCCATCGTCTCAGCCCCGTTTTGAGGCAGCCGCAGACGCATTTTCATGTGCTTGTCGCCCACGATCCGGGCTTCCGCAACGATGAACTTGCCGTCGAATGCCGGTTCGGGAAATCCCTGACCCCAAGGACCCGCGTTGCGCAGCGCCTCAGCAGTGCCGATGCAGAGCTCGTCGGCGCGGAGTGCGCCATCCGAGTAGATGGCGCCGCTCAACAGTTCGCGATTCGCACGCCGCGCAATTTCAGCGGCAAACGCCAGCCTGAAGGCCGGCAGATTCGATTCACGCAGCGACAGGCCCGCTGCCATGGCGTGGCCGCCGAAGCGGTCGATGAGTTCAGGCTGCCGGGCTGCAACGCTGTCGAGGGCGTCGCGAATATTGATGCCGGCAACGGAGCGCGCCGAACCCCGCAATGAGCCGTCCTCGGCCCGCGCGAACGCAATGACCGGCCGATGCAGCCGGTCTTTGATTCTTCCCGCGACCAATCCCACCACTCCCTGATGCCAGTCTTCGTCGAACAGACAGATTCCGAGGGACTCGGCGGCCTCGTTCTCGCGCAAATCCGCGGCAAGTCCGACAGCCTCGAGCTGCATTCTTTGTTCGATTTCGCGCCGCTCATCGTTGAGCCGGGCCAGCATTGCAGCCAGGCGCTGCGCCTCCGCAAACTCATCCGCCAGCAGACACGCGATTCCGACGCTCATATCCGTCAGCCTTCCGGCCGCATTGAGGCGCGGCGCCACCCCGAAACCCAGATCGGCGGCGCTGAGCAGTTCCTGATTGCGGCCGGCCGATTCGAGCAGCGCGCGGATGCCGGCAACGCAACGTCCTGCACGGATGCGCCTGATGCCTTGAAAAACCAGGATTCGATTGTTGCGATCGAGCGGCACCATGTCGGCAACCGTTCCCAGCGCCACCAAATCCAGATAGTCCGCCGCACGGAAGCTCGCCTCGCCCAGCGCCTTGGCCAGCGCCGCGACCAGATAAAAGGCCACGCCGACGCCGGCCAGCGCGGGACTTCCGAAGCGGCTGCCGGGCAGGTTCGGGTTTACAATGACGTCCGCACGCGGCAGTACTGTTCCCGGAAGATGATGATCGGTCACGAGCACCGGTACGCCGATCTCATGGGCCGCCTCCACGCCGGCAACGCTTGACACCCCATTGTCCACCGTGACGATGAGCGATGGCGCGCGGGTGGCTGCAAGCGCCACGATTTCCGGCGTCAGGCCATAGCCAAAGCGAAAGCGATTGGGCACCAGGAAATCAACGTGCGCGAAATGCAGGGCGCGCAATGCCCGAACCAGCAAGGCCGTGCTGGTGGCGCCGTCCGCATCGAAATCGCCGATCACCAGCACCCGGCCGGAACCACGGTGCGAGCCCAGGAGGCGCGTCGCCGCGTCGAGGCCCTCCAAAGATCCCACCGGCAACAGATGCTCCAGCGACAAGTCCAGTTCCGAGTCGTTGGCAATGCCGCGGGCGGCGTACACGCGCCGCAGAACCGGATGCAGATGCCCTGCAAAATCCGCTGAAGCCTCGTGTGTGCGGCGGCGTATCTCCATGGCGCTACTCGAACGATTCCCACCAAGGCTTTCTCTTGCGCCAAAACCGTCGCAGGCCGGCTGCCGTCACGGTAAAACACCGATCCGCCGCAGAGAGCTGCAGGCGCCCGATGCGCCGCGTCCGCAGCTTGTCGATTGCGGGCCGAAGCCAGCGCGATTCAACCGCCAGCCATTGATCGCTCGCGGGGACGCAACTGGCGGCGATGACGCCGCTCTGGACTGTTTCGTGCCCGGGTACGCTAAAGGCGTTGAAAAATAAATCATCTCCGGCGGCCCATCCCTCCACGGCCGGCAGCGCAGCAATCGGCGCACCACCGCCCCAGAACCACAGCCCGTTGATGGCCGGCAGATCCAGCTGTGCGCGCGCGCGATTTGCTTCATGTTCGTGCAACCACATCTCAGTCTCACTGATCAATTGCTTGAGCCGCGCCCCGTCCGCGCCTGCCGGGAGAAATTCTTCGATGTGCCGCCCCAGTACTTCTTCCGGATCGTGTGTGACGACCTCGAGGGCACTATCGAAGATACAAAAGAGCTGCGCCGAGCGGCTGGCGGTCATGCGGATTCCCGAACCTTTCCAGACACGATTGAAATCCGACGCCAAAATCTCCGCCCCGGCCGCAGTCAGCGACAGCATGCCATCTCTGCCCAGGCGCACGCTGGTCATTTCCGCGGTGTAGTGCACGGGGGTCGCCGCGCAAACCCATGCCCCGCTTTCGCCGCCCGTATGCACGGCGCCCGTATGCACGGCGCTGCGATCGGCGCAAAGCGCGGCCGCCGCCACGGCCGGCATGCCGGCCGCCCGCGGGGCGATCACCCGGAACGCGTCGGCGCGCCAGTCGGCCACGGGCGTCCAGGCGTCGGCGCGCGCAATCAATTGCTCCAGTAGCGGAACGCGGCGGTGCGCACCGTCGTGCGCGACAAATCGAAAATATTGGCTAGACAAGAGACGCTCCGGCGGCAATTTGAGTATCTTAAGCGCATGCGATTCGCCCAGGATTCAACTTCAGGCATCAATGTCATCCGCGCCTATGGAGGCGGCGAGCTTCGTGTCAACGATGACGTTTATCGTGGCGCGGTGATCTTAAGCGCTACAACGGTGATCGCCGCTGCGAACATCGAAAATCTCGATCAGCTGATCGCAATGGACGTCGCGCGCACGCTGGCGCTCGAGCCGGAACTGGTGCTGCTCGGCACCGGCGCACGCCAGATTTTTCCGGCCGCCTCGTTCGGTGCCCAGTTCTTACGGGCCGGCATTGGGTTTGAGGTCATGGATACCAGCGCGGCGTGCCGCACCTTCAACGTCTTGGTGAGCGAACAGCGCCGCGTTGCAGCGCTATTGTTGTTGTGACGCTTTAAGAAAAAATAGCAGGGCGATAAGCAAAATACACAACCAAACTATTATCGAGAAATATTCTTCTTCTAATTGATCTTGTTGTTGTTTTTTGATTAAACGTGTAAGCCTAGCGCCCCGCAATGGATCTTCCCGACGGGTCGCAGTAAAACATACGAAATTATCTGTCGCAAGTCCCCGACAACTTTAATTAATCCTGGGTATTGAGTTAATTCATATCGTTACGAGATTTATCTAGATCTTACTTTACGTTAGGCAAGAAGATCAGCGGGTCGACTGGTCTGCCGTTGCGTCGAATTTCAAAGTACAGCACCGGTTTATTCGGCGCGCCCTCGCCCATGTGTCCGATCACTTCGCCGAGCGAAACCTCTTGGCCGTCACGCACCAGGGATTCGCGATTGTGAGCGTAGGCGGAAAGAAAGTTCTCGCCATGCTTGATGATGATGAGATTGCCGTAGCCTCGAATGCCGGTCCCTGTGTAGACGACCCGTCCGGCTGAAGCAGCACGAATGTCCTGGCCCAACTGGCCTGGCAGCAGTATCCCGCCACCGGGCACCGGTCGTGGCGCGCCGGATCGCTCCGTAGGCCAATCCCACTTAAGGGAGCTGACACTGGGGGCGGACGGCGCAGGCTTGGGAGGCGGCGCCGGACCACCCGTCGCGCTGGACGGCGCGAAACGGCCGGGAGCCAAGCGCAGCGCCTGGCCTACCGTGATATGAAAGTCCGGACCGATGCGGTTCCAGCGCGCCAGGTCGCGAAAATCGAGGCCATACCGCCAGGCAATGCTGTAGACCGTGTCGTGCGGCCTGACCACATACACTTCCGGGCGTTCCGGTGTTTGCGCGCAGCCCTGCAGAATGAGGCCGCATAGTCCCAGGGCGCAAAGCCACTTCCTAACGCTGCAATCCTGAGAGCAGCGGAACAAAGCTGACCGCCCCCAACGACTGACGGTCGATCCGAGTTTCGCCCTTCGTGTACCGGAACAGTTCCTGTTTTCCCTCAATCCCGACCGGCGCGATCAGACGGCCGCCTATCTTCAGTTGCTCGAAGAGCGCCGCGGGCACCGTGTGCGGTGCGGCGGTCAGCAGGATGCCGTCGAAAGGTGCGCGCGCCGGCCAGCCAATATTTCCATCATCGTGGCGAAAATTGACGTTGCGAATGCGCAGCTCTCGCAACGTCCGGCGCGCCCTGCCCAGCAGAGGCGCAATTCTTTCGAGGGTGTAGATCTCCGCCACCAAGGGCGAAAGCACGGCCGTCTGGTAGCCGCAGCCCGTTCCGATTTCCAGCACACGCGGCGTCTCTCCTGCCGCCAGCAGCGCCTCGGTCATTTTTGCCACCACGAAGGGCTGTGAAATGGTCTGGCCGAATCCAATCGGCAACGCCGTATCCTCGTATGCGCGGCTCGCCAATGCCTCATCCATGAACAAATGGCGCGGCACGCTGCGGATCCGATCAAGCACCCGCTGATTGGCAATGCCCTGTTCCTGCAAGCGCTGCACCAGGCGCTCGCGAGTCCGCGCCGAGGTCATGCCGATACCGCTGAGGCGCGGACCTTCCATAAAATTACTCAATCTCGAGCCAGCGTTTCAGGTCGTTGAGCGCACTATGCCGCGTCAGGTCAATTTGCAACGGCGTGACGGACGCGTAGCCTTCGGCCACGGCGTAAAAATCGGTTCCCGGGCCCGCGTCCTGCCCGGCGCCGGCGTTTCCCACCCAATACACTTCGCGGCCGCGCGGATCGCGCGCCTTGACGATGGGCTTGGCGCGGTGACGGTTGCCCAGCCGCGTCACCTTGATGCCGCGCAGCTGCCCCTCCGGCAGGTCTGGAACATTGACATTCAGGATGACCGGGCCCTCCTCGGAACCTTGCAAAGGATGCTGCGCGATGCGCTGCACGAGCAGCGCCGCAACTCGCGCCGCGCTCGCGAAATTGCGCGGGCTGTCCGGCGTCAGGCACAGTGAGACCGCGACGGCCGGCAAACCCAGAAATCGACCTTCGACTGCCGCGGCGACCGTACCGGAGTACAGCGTGTCATCGCCCAGATTCGCGCCGTCATTGACACCTGTCACCACGATGTCGTGCTCGAAATCGAACAACCCCGATATCGCCAAATGCACGCAGTCGGTGGGCGTGCCGTTGACGTAGTAAGCATCGGCATCGTAACGCACGGCTCGCACCGGTACATCAAGCGTCAGCGAATTGCTCGCGCCGCTGCGATTTCGATCGGGAGCCACAATCGTTACGGCGCCGAGCGGCTTGATCGCTTCTCCGAGAGCGGCCAGGCCCTCGGCGCGGTAGCCGTCGTCATTGGAAAGAAGGATCTTCACTACTTAACAGTCTGCGCCGCACTGGCGGGTGCCTCGCGGACTATACTGGATCCATGGGCAAAAAGCGCACACCTGACCCTGACCCCAAAGCTGATCCGAGCGACGCTGCGGCCTTTCGCACGGCGATGCGCGACGTGAAACCATTGAGCCCTCACCCGCCACGATCCTCGCCGCCGGCACCGGCCCGGCGCACGCGCGCAACGCCGCTGCGGCGACGCGCCGCCGAGGCACTCGAGGAAACCATGCCATTGATCGCCACGGCCGCCGGCGAGGATGCGGCTGCGTCTCTGTCGTTTCACCGCGGCGGCGTCCGCGACCAGGTGATGCGCCGATTGCGGCGCGGCTTGATCCCGAGCGAGGGTGAACTTGATCTTCACGGCCTGAATCAGACCGAAGCGCGCGACCGGCTCGCGGACTTCATCGCGCGCAGCCGCGATAGCGGGAGCCGCTGTGTCAGAGTGGTGCACGGTAAAGGCTATCGCTCCGGGGCGCGCGGTCCGATTCTCAAGACTGCGGTGAACCTGTGGCTGCGCCGGCATCTGGACGTCATGGCCTTCACTTCCGCCAAGGCCATTGATGGCGGGACCGGAGCGCTCTACGTATTGCTGCGCGCTTGAATGCTGCTCTGCACCGCCCCTTAAACTCCTGGGAACTTCAGAATATCCGTTGAATCAAAACTGGGTATGGGGAAGGAGTGTATGGCGAAGGAGTGATCCTGTGAACACCCGATGGTTGATGCCGGCACTGGTATGTGCGGCAGCCGCCTTGAGCGGCTGCAACCTGATGGCCGATGGCGACTGGCACAAGGCGACGCTTGCGAACACGATTGCAAGCTATCAGACATTTTTGCAGGAGCATCCCCATAACAAGCATGCCGACAATGCCCGCGGGCGCATTCTCGCGCTGCGAGATGAACAAGCCTGGAGCGCCGCCCTGGCGAGCAACACCATCGCGGCCTATGACGGATACCTGAAGGCGTGGAGCGGCGGCGTGCATGTCTCGGACGTCCCCTATCAAATCACCGCTCTGCAGCGCGCGGCGGCATGGAAGACTCTGCAGAACGATCCGTCGGCCGCTTCCTTGCAGGCCTTCTTGGAAGTCTATCCGCAGGGGCGCGAATCGAACGAGGCACGCGCCCAACTCAAGCACTTCTACCACCTGCAACTGGCTGACTCGCGCAGCGCCGCCGCCGCCGAGCGCAAGCGCGCGGAGCTTAAGCGCCGATTCGCAAAAGAGCTGTCCGACATCGAGGTCGTAGCGGCGGGTGCCGCGGGCAAGATGTATCAGGTGATCTCCGGACCGATGAGCCAGGCGGCGGCGAACTCCGCCTGTGCAACGCTTGAACGCGCCCATCAGGCCTGCAAATCAGTTCAAGGCGTCAATGCGGGCTCGCCGCCGGCATCCCTGAGCGCGAACTGAGGGTTCGCAAGCTTGTCCAGATCGGGCCGGAAGCGCTTGGGTATGAGGGCGCGCGCGGCCATATAGTCCTTGGAGTGGTTGATGGCCTCGACGGCCAATAATTCCCCGCCCTTGAGATAGCAGACGCTGAAACTGCGCGTGGCCGGATCGCCGCGCGTCAATTGCTGATCGTGGCCGGAAGACAATCCGGCGATCAGCAGCTTGTTGTCGTACTGATCGGACCAGAACCAGGGCACCCGCTCATATGCGGTGCGCCGCTCCAAAATATTCAGCGCCGCCGCCTTGCTCTGCTCAAAGGCATTGTCGACCGATTCGAGCCGCACCCGGGCCTGGTAGCGCGGCGAGAAATAGCTGGTGCAATCGCCGGCGGCGAAAATTGCCGGGTCGCTGGTCCGGCAGGTTTCATCGACAACGATGCCGTTGTCGCACGTGAGGCCGGCGTCGGCGGCGAGTTGAGTATTTGCAATCGCGCCGATGCCCACCACCAACAGGTCCGCAGGGTGCATGCTGCCATCGGCGCAAATCACCCGTTCAACGCGGCCGTTCCCTTCAAATCTCACCACCCGGGTATTGCAGATGATCTTGACGCCCCGCGAGCGGTGCTCGTGCTCGAAATACTCCGAAACATTCGCGGCGACGACGCGATTCATGACGCGATCCGCCATTTCCAGAACCACGACCGTGCAACCCATCTCGCGCGCCGTTGCCGCAATTTCCAAACCGATATAGCCGCCGCCGACGACGATCACGCGCGCTCCCGGTTGAAGGCCTGTGGCGATGGCCGCGGCATCTTCCACATTGCGCAGATAGTGAATTCCGGCGAGATCGGAACCGGAGCAGCTCATGCGCCGCGGCAGCGCGCCGAGACACAAGAGCAGACGGTCGTAGTGCATCTCCGCGCCGCTCGACAACCTGACGCGTCGAGCGGCGGCCTCGATGCGAGTCGCGCGAACGCCGAGCTTGAGCTCGATGGCATGCTCATCGTAAAAGCCGCGGTGCCGAAACAGCAGCCGTTCGGCCGCCAGCTCACCCGACAGGAATTTCTTCGAGAGCGGCGGCCTTTGATACGGCAGCATGCTCTCGTCGCTGATCAGGACCAGACTTCCTGAAAATCCTTCGCGGCGCAGTGTGTCGGCGGCCTGGGCGCCCGCCTGCCCGCCGCCCACGATGAGAACCGTCGAAGTCATGGCGGGCATATTAGCCCAGCCGCGCAAGTTCGCCGCGACTAGCTTCTGCGCCGACCACCCGGGTATACTGAATTCGCATGAATTCATACTGGTATGTGAATATCAGATAACTGTTATCGGGTCGCCGCTTGGATCTCAAACAACTCGAATATTTTCGCCACGTTGCAGAGCTCGGCAGTTTCACCAATGCCGCCGCTTTTCTATCGGTTGGCCAGCCCACCTTGAGCCGTCAGATCGCCGATCTGGAAACGGAATTCGGACAGGACTTGTTCGACCGCAATGGACGCGGCGTGGTGCTCACGCAGGCGGGATGTCAGCTGCTGGAGCACACGCGCGGCATTCTCATGCAGGTCGGGCGGGCCCGCCAGGAATTGGAGACCACGCGCAGCGGCGATGCCGGCCACATCACCCTCGGCCTGCCCTCGAGCCTCGGCAACATCGTCACCGTGCCGTTGGTCAAGGCATTCAGCCGCGTCTTGCCGAAATCCCGGCTGGCATTCTCCGAAGGCCTGTCCGCCTACATATTGGAGCGCCTGAGCGTCGGGCGCATCGATTGCGCCCTCGCCTACAATGCCACCGCCTCCGAAGACTTTGATGTGTCGCCGCTGCTCGACGATCAGTTATTTCTTGTCGCCTGCGCATCCCGGACCAAGAAAAACCCGCCATCGATATCGTTGAGCGAACTTGCCGACTATCCGCTGGTCATCCCCGGCCGTCCGCATGCCAATCGCATGACGGTGGAACATGCGCTGTCGAATATCGGCAGGAAAATTCAGATTGCGCATGAGGTCGAATGCATCCCTGCGATTGTCGATCTGGTGCGCCAAGGCCATGGCTTCGGGGTGCTGTCGCTGAATGCGATCAAATCCTCGCCCTGGGCGGCTCATGTGCTCATCAAGCCCATCTTGAATCCGACACTGACGTTTCCGCTGTCGATCGTGACATCGACGCGGCGCCCGAAGAGCGCCTTCACGCGCAAGGCGATTTCGCTGATCGGCAGCGTGGTGCGCGAAGAGATCGGCCAGAATCGGGGCAAAATGCCGCGAATTCTTAAGGACCGGCAAAACCGGCGGGCGCGCTGACTTGAATCCAAAGAACTTCGACAACGTCAACTTGAATCTGCTGGTGATCTTCGCCGTGCTGATGCGAGAAAGATCGGTTACCCGCGCCTCGAAAATCCTGATGATTTCGCAGCCGGCCGTCAGTCACGCACTCAAGCAGCTGCGCACGATGTTTGCCGATCCGCTCTTCACGCGCAGCAGCACCGGCGTCAATCCGACCCAGCATGCCCAGGTCGTGCACAAAGACCTGCTGGTATCGCTCGAAGCCATCGAGGCGATCTTGAACAGACGCAGTCAGGAACAGCCCTCAGCCCGACAGCAACACTGAGGCCATCGCGGCCAGACCTTCCTTGCGGCCTATAAATCCCAGCCGCTCCGTGGTGGTTGCCTTGATGTTGATCGCCGTCGCGGCGACTTGCAGATCTTGCGCGAGGTTAGCCGCCATCGCGCCGCGATGCGTGCCGATGCGCGGAGCCTCCGCGAGCACGGTGATATCGGCATTGACCAGACGCAGTCCGGCCGCCTTCATGCGCGTCGCAACGGCACGCAGAAACACGCGGCTGTCGGCGCCGCGGTAGCGCGGGTCGCTGTCGGGAAAGTGCTGGCCAATGTCGCCGTCGCCCATTGCGCCGAGCAGCGCGTCGCACAGCGCGTGAATGACGACATCGCCGTCCGAGTGCGCGATGATGCCCTGGGTGTGTGCGATGCGCACCCCGCCCAGCACGACGTGATCGCCCGCGCCGAAGGCGTGCACGTCCACCCCCTGTCCGATTCGCATTTGACTGCTCTCTCCCAGCTTGAGTATCGTCGCCGCCGTCTGCAGATCCTCGGCCCGCGTCACCTTGATATTGAACGGCGAGCCCGGCACCAGGGCTGCGCGAATGCCGAGGCGCTCCATCGCCTGCGCCTCGTCGGTGACCGCCAGCCCGACGGCGGCCGCATCCTCGAGTGCCTTGCGCAGCGCGGCGTAGCCGAACACCTGCGGGGTCAACGCGCGCCACAGGCCGGCACGATCCACTGTCTCGACCCCGCTCGCGAGCTCGCGCCGTACCGTATCGACAATCGGAGCCGCCAAGACGGCGCCGCCGAGGCCGCCCGCCGCGCCGCGCGGAATAGTCTCGAGCGCATCGATGAGAGCGCCGATGTCGCCGACGCGCAGGCACGGCCGCGCCGCGTCGTGCACCAAGATCCAATCGTCCGGCTGCGCTGTCGGAGCCAGGTACGCCAGTCCATTCAGCACCGAATCCTGGCGATGCGCCCCGCCGATCGTGGTCAGAAGCCTGGACGAATCCAGGTTTCGAGCGACTTCAATCCAGCGCTCATCGCCGGCGGCGAGCACCACCACGATGCCCTGTATGCGCGGCTCCGCCAAAAGCGCGCGCAACGACCATTCGAGCACGCTCTTCCCCTGCAGCGGGGCGTATTGCTTCGGAATGCTTAGGCTGGCGGCGGGGGCAAAGCGTTCGCCGCGGCCTGCGGCAGGAACGATGGCCCAAAGGCGGCCCGCTGCCGGCACGCTCATTGCGCGCGGGCGGTGACGGGTGCAGCCGGCGCTGCGGGAGCCGGCGTATTGGCTCTCACGACTTGGTAAAACGTTTCGCTGGCGGTGACCATGCCCAGCTCACTGCGGGCGCGTTCTTCGAGCGCGGCGAGCCCGGTCTTGAGGTTGGCCACCTCGGCGCTCAGTTGCCGATTGCGCTCGGTCTGCTCGCGGTTGGCGGCGCGCTGCGTCTCGACCGAGGCCTCAAGTCCGGATACTTCGTGCAATCCTTTGTCCGAGAACCAGAGCCGCCCCTGGAGCAAGATCAGTATGATGGCCAGTGCGGCCGCGAAAATCCTCATGGGGACAGGAGCTTAGCACGGACTCTTAAGAAATTGGAACCGATAAAGCGCGTACCCCCGCGTAGGACGCCTTCGCCCCGAGCTGGGCTTCGATGCGCAGCAGCTGATTGTATTTGGCGATTCGATCGGAGCGCGACATGGAACCGGTTTTAATCTGCGTTGCGGTGGTGGCCGCGGCAATATCCGCGATGGTGGCGTCTTCTGTTTCGCCGGAGCGATGCGATACCACCGCCGCGTACTTTGCCTTGAACGCCATGTCGATCGCGGCCAACGTTTCCGTCAGGGTGCCGATTTGATTCGGCTTGATGAGAATGGCATTGGCGATTTTCTTGGCGATTCCTTCGGCAAAGATCTTGGTGTTGGTCACAAACAGATCGTCGCCCACCAGCTGCACCCTGCTGCCGAGCTTGCGGGTGAGAATGGCCCAGCCGTCCCAATCTCCCTCGCTCATGCCATCCTCGATGGTGACGATGGGATACTTTGCGACCAGTCCTGCCAGATAGTCGGCGAACTCGGACGAATTGAACTTGCGTCCCTCGCTCTCGAGTTCGTACACGCCATCCTTGAAAAATTCGGTGCTCGCCACATCCAGTCCCAGATAAATGTCCTTGCCCGCGCGGTAGCCGGCCTTGTCGATGGCTTCCAATATGGTCGTGAGCGCCGCTTCGTTGGAAGGCAGATCAGGGGCGAAGCCGCCCTCATCACCGACCGCCGTGTTCAATCCCTGGGCATGCAACACCTTCTTCAGCGTATGAAAGATTTCGGCGCCGTAGCGCACCGCCTCGGAGAAGGACGGCGCACCCAAGGGGAGGATCATGAATTCCTGGATGTCGACGCTGTTGTCCGCGTGGGCGCCGCCATTGATGATGTTCATCATGGGCACCGGCAGCGTCAGATCGCCGCTGTCGGCGAGGTGCCGGTACAAAGGCAGGCCTTGGTCGGTCGCCGCCGCGTGAGCCGCCGCCAAGGACACCGACAGAATCGCATTGGCGCCGAGATTCGATTTGCTCTCCGTCCCGTCCAACTTGATCATTTTCGCGTCGAGGCCGGCTTGATCGGAAGGATTCAAGCCCATGACGGCGGCACGGATCGGTCCGTTGACCGCACCCACTGCCTTCAGCACGCCCTTGCCGCCGAAGCGCTTCATATCGCCATCCCGCAACTCAACCGCCTCGCGGGAGCCGGTCGAGGCGCCCGAGGGCACCGCGGCGCGGCCGACCGTGCCCGAGTCCAGCACCACGTCCGCCTCGACTGTGGGATTGCCGCGGGAGTCGATGATTTGGCGGCCGCGAATATCGACAATCCGACTCATAACAATGATTCCTCGAAAGGTTGTTTCTTCACCGCGCTGTCCAATTCGGCCAGCGTGCCGAGCAGCGATCTCATGCGATCCAGAGGCCAGGCGTTCGGGCCGTCCGACAGCGCCTTGGCCGGATTGGGATGCGTTTCCATGAATATTCCGGCGACACCGGCCGCGACGGCGGCGCGCGCCAGCACGGGCACAAACTCCCGCTGCCCGCCCGAGGAGTCGCCCTGGCCGCCGGGCAGCTGCACCGAGTGTGTTGCGTCGAATACCACGGGGCATCCGGTGCCGCGCATGACCGCGAGGGCGCGCATGTCCGATACCAGATTGTTGTAGCCGAAGGAGAATCCGCGCTCGCACACCATGATTTGCTCATTGCCGGTGGAGCGCGCCTTGTCGACCACGTTTTGCATTTCCCAGGGCGAAAGAAACTGCCCCTTCTTGATGTTTACCGGTTTGCCTTGCGAGCAGGCCGCCACGATGAAATTGGTCTGCCGGCAGAGAAACGCCGGCGTCTGCAGGACGTCGACCACCGCGGCGACCTCATCCAGCGGCGTATCTTCGTGCACATCCGTCAGCACCGGCACGCCGATCTGATCGCGTACCTTGGCGAGGGCCTTGAGGCCTTGCGCAAGCCCCGGGCCCCTGAAACTCGCGCGCGAGGAGCGATTCGCCTTGTCAAACGACGCTTTGAAGATGAAGGGAATCTTGAGCGCGCCGGTCATTTCCTTGAGGCGGCCGGCAACGTCGAGCACCAAGGCCTCGCTCTCGATCACGCAGGGACCGGCAATCAAGAAGAACGGGCGATCCTGCCCGACCTCGAAGGACGTCAGCTTCATGCGCTCATGCGGTGGCGCGGCCCGGCTGCAATGCGGCCCGAAATTCGCGCGCCGCTCGCACGAAGCCTGTGAACAGCGGATGGCCGTCGCGGGGCGTAGAGGTGAATTCCGGATGAAATTGACTGGCCACAAACCAAGGATGACCGGAAAGCTCGATGAATTCCACCAACCCGTCGGCCGAGAAACCCGAGAAGCTCAAGCCCGCCGCGGACAACTCATCCAGATAATGATTATTGAACTCATAGCGATGGCGGTGACGTTCGAAAATCGACTCCTTGCCGTACACGGCTCTTGCCAGGGAACCGGGAATGAGTTTTGCCTCTTGCGCGCCGAGCCGCATGCTGCCGCCCAAATCCGATTTTTCGTCGCGCACCTGTTGGCCGCGCTCCAGATCCTGCCACTCGGTGATCAATGCAATCACCGGATGATTGGTGGCGCGGTCGAACTCGGTGCTGTTGGCTCCCTTGAGCGCCAGCACGTTGCGCGCGTACTCAATGATGGCGAGCTGCATCCCGAGGCAGATACCGAGATACGGGATGCCGTTCTCGCGCGCGTAGCGGATCGCCTGGATTTTTCCTTCGATGCCGCGGTCGCCGAACCCGCCCGGCACCAGGATGGCGTCCATTTTCTGCAGCGCCGAGGCACCCGAGCGCTCGATATCCTGCGATTCGAAATAGTGAATGTTCACGCGCGTGCGGGTCTTGATGCCGCCGTGCATCAGCGCTTCGTTCAATGAAATATACGAGTCGCGGATCTGCACGTATTTCCCGACCATGCCGATGTCCACCGCGGCTTCGGGATTTTGCTTGGCCGAGACCACGGCACGCCATTCGGAAAGATCGGTGGGCGGGGCATTGAGGCGCAGCTTGTCGATCACGATGTCATCGAGGTCCTGTTCGTGCAGCAGCATCGGGATCTTGTAGATATCGTCGGAATCCACCGCCGAAATCACCGCCCGCTCCTCGACATTGGTGAACAGGGCGATCTTGCGGCGCTGCTCATCGGGAAGGCTTTGCGAACAACGGCACAATAAAACATCCGGCTGAATGCCGATGCCGCGCAGCTCCTTGACCGAATGCTGCGTCGGTTTGGTTTTGATTTCCCCGGCGCCGCCCAGAATCGGCACCAGCGTCAAGTGCATGTACAACACCTTGTCGCGCCCGAGTTCCACGCCCATTTGGCGAATGGCCTCGAGAAACGGCAGCGACTCGATGTCGCCGACGGTGCCGCCGATCTCCACCATGCACACATCGGAATCTCCCGCTCCCATGCGGATGCGGTGCTTGATTTCATCGGTGATGTGCGGAATGACCTGGACCGTTGCACCCAGATAATCGCCGCGGCGCTCTTTCGCAATCACGCGCTCGTAAATTCTGCCCGTCGTAAAATTGCTGTTGCGCCCGGTCGTGGTGCGCACGAAGCGCTCGTAATGGCCAAGATCCAGATCGGTCTCCGTGCCGTCGGCGGTGACGAAAACCTCGCCATGTTGAAACGGACTCATGGTGCCGGGATCGACATTGATGTAGGGATCCAGCTTGACCATGCTGATTTTGAGGCCGCGGGCCTCGAGAATGGCGCCCAGCGACGCCGAGGCGATGCCCTTGCCTAGCGAGGAAACCACGCCGCCGGTGACGAAAACAAATCGATTCATAGTGAGTCACCGCCGATTAAACGTTTGCCGCCGCGCCCACATGCGCGGAGTAAGTCAAACGAAGCCAAAGGAACAATGGGAATTCGACGGGAGTTCAGGTTACCAGATTGCCGCGGACTCGACAATCCAATTAGGTCACCGGGGGGGCGTGGTTCCACGCCACTTTGAGGCCTGGCGCACCCTTGGGTGAGCACCAGCGTGCATCCAGCCACAAATCGGCCACCGCGATCAACTCATCGCCCGCAAACACGTGCGGTAAGGCGTCACGCATCCAGGGAAGCACACCGAGCGACTGACACAGATGCTGCACCGTTTGCGTTCTCGCCGCGGATGCGGGCTTGAGAGTTTCCCCTCCGTCGCGCCGTCGCACGATGAGGCCGGCGGGCAACCGCGCCGCGGCGATGCCGCCGCGCTGCGCAATCCAGGTCAAATTTCCGAGCGCCGGACCGAGATCGAGCGAGGCGCCTTCCACTGCGGTCCAGGCCCGCGCATCCGGCATGCGCGGCGGCTCGGCGCAGGTGACAAATAATCGCTGACGATAACGCCGCAACGCCCGATCGGCCCAGACGATTGCCGGCTGATGATCCGCCTCCGCCTCGAGTACCTGACGCAGCGCTTCGATCAGCCGCGCCGCGGAAGGCGCCTCCAGGCCCTGTTGGCTCAGCCAAAGACGCACCACGTTGACGCGCTTCACGGGCGGCAAAGCTCTCAAACCCGGAATCGACAGTGCTTCGCCGTCGCGCAAGCGGCCCAAGTCCGCGCCCGCCGCCAGGTCCAAAAGCTGTTGCGCCTCGGCCAGGTGGCGCGCGGCGCGCGTCAGGGCGACTGCCGCGCCGGGCCAGCGCTTCTCGATGAGCGGCCAGACCGCCGAGCGCAGGTAAACACGATCGAAGCGCAAATCCTGGTTCATCGGGTCGCTTGCTGCGGACGGCGCAAGCTCGCCGAACTGCAGCAAGTCGCTGTGCGCCGCGTCGAGCAAGGGGCGCACGTGCCAGCCCGCACCGAAAACACGGCACACCGGCATCGCCGACATGCCCTTGACGCCGGCGCCGCGCAGCGCCTGCAGCAACAAGGTCTCCGCTTGGTCCTCGCGATGATGCGCCGTGAGCAGACACTCCCGCGGCTGCATGGCCATTCGCAGGGCCGCGTAGCGTGCGGCGCGCGCTGCGGCCTCGATCGACTCACCGGCTTCGCGCGAAACCGGCACGGCAATGATGTGCAGCGGAATGTTCAGTTGTCCGCACAATGCGATGCAGGCGGCGCGAAAATCGGCGGCGGCGCTTTGCAAGCCGTGATCAACGTGCAGCGCTCGCAGCGGCAGTGCGCGAAAACTCTCCGCCGCCGCCGCACGCAGTAGCGCGGCGGAATCCGCGCCGCCGCTCAAGGCCACCACCAGCCCGCCGGCTTCCGCCGGCACGGAAGCCTCGAGCAGTGCGTGCAGAGTTGCCGCGGAAAAACTCAACCGTCGCGAAACGCGCCGAATCCGCGCAGTCGCGCCTGGCGCGCATCCAGCAGCTGTGTGATCGGTTTGTTGCGCAGCTCGCTCAGGTTCTTGATGATGCTTTGCTTCATGGTTTCCGCCATCAACTGCGGATCGCGATGCGCGCCGCCGTGCGGCTCCTTGAGGACTTCATCGACCAGCGCAAGCTTGTAAAGGCGTTCCGCCGTGCCGCCCATTGCCTCTGCGGCGATCTCTTTCTTTTCCGTGCTCTTCCACAGGATGGACGCACAGGCTTCGGGCGTAATGACCGAGTACACGCTGAACTGCAGCATGACCAAGTAGTCGCAGACGCCGATGGCCAGCGCGCCTCCGGATCCGCCCTCGCCGATCACAACGCTCAACACGGGCGCGGCGAGGTGCGACATTTCAAACAAATTGCGCGCGATCGCTTCACTTTGTCCGCGCTCCTCGGAACCGATCCCCGGGTAGGCGCCCGGCGTATCGATCAGCGTGATCACCGGGATGCGGAAACGTTCCGCCAGCTTCATCAGGCGCAGCGCCTTGCGATAGCCTTCGGGCTTGGGCATGCCGTAATTGCGCCTGACGCGCTCTTTGGTGTCCCGCCCCTTCTGGTGACCGATCAGCATCACCGGAATGCCTTCGATGCGCGCCAGGCCGCCGACAATCGCGAGGTCATCGCTGTACATGCGATCGCCGTGCAATTCGTGCCAATCGCTGAAAATCATCGAGACATAATCGAGCGTATAGGGACGCTGCGGATGCCGCGCGAGTTCGGTGATCTGCCAGGGTGTCAGATTGGCAAAAATACTGGTGGTGAGCGCCCGGCTCTTCGACTGCAGCCGCTTGATCTCCTCGGTGATATTGACGCTGGCATCGCTGCCGATGAATTTGAGCTCCTCGATCTTGGCCTCGAGTTCCGCGATCGGCTGTTCAAATTCCAGAAAATTCAGCGCCATGAATTCGATTCCTCGCCGCGGACGTCATTTCGCGGACCATACACTAAATACCACCCCTCGCGCCCAACTAGCGCTGAGAGCTTGTCCAAAAGCTCACGCGTCGGCCGCACGCACCAGGCATCCGGCAGATTGACCTTGCCGCTGTAGCCGGGGCGATTGATCGCCACGCTCACGCCGCACGGCCCCCTGAGGTAGGGCTTCAGCAGCTGCTCGAAACGGTTCAGACCTGAAGGACCGTCGAAATCGGCGGGCCAGCGCAACCACAGGCGGCGCGCGAAGCGTTCTCGCGCCCGATCAATATCCATCAAGGACTTGCCTTGCAGGCGCCAGGCTTCGATGAAGTCATCGAAACGCAGCGTGCCATCGATGATCAGGATGGCATCCTTGACGATGATATCGCGATGCTGCTGAAAGACTTCCTCGTACAGACTGACCTCGAGCCGGGCGCTGCGATCATCCAAAATCAAGGTGACCCGGTTCGGCCGGCGGCGGATCTCCAGCACCAGTCCGGCAACCGTTGCCGGCTTGCCGGCCGACCAGCTGCGCACCCCCTCAGGGGCCGCTGCAGGTCTGGGACCGCCGACGTCGGCGAGCCTCGAGCTCACCAAGAATTTCAGATCCGGCTCGTAGGGTGTAATCGGGTGGCCGCTCAAAAACAGCCCCAGGGTTTCGCGTTCGCCCGCCAGGCGCTCCGCCTCGGACCAATCGGCCACGGCCATGTTCTCGGCGGCGCTCAAGCCGAACAGATCGACTTGACCGACGCTCAGGGCGCGCGAATTCTGCTCGCCCAGGTGCATGGCGCGCTCCAGCTCCGCGGTCAGAGAGGCGCGATTGGTCCCGATGAGGTCCAGGCTGCCGGACCGAATCAACGCCTCGAACACACGGCGATTCACCCGCGCCAAATCGATGCGCCGGCATAGGTCCGAGAGGCTCGCGAAAAGCCCGTTTTTCGCGCGCTCCTCGATAATGGCTTCAACCGCCGAAGCGCCGACACCCTTGATGGCTCCCATGCCATAACGAATGCTGTCGGCACCCGCGACGCGAAACGCATAGACCGAAGCATTGACATCGGGCGGCAGCACGTTGAGCCGCATGCCGTTGCACTCGTCAATCAACGTCACCACTTTCTCGGTCTTGTCCATATCGGACGACAGCACCGCCGCCATGTACGCGGCCGGATAATGTGCCTTGAGCCACGCGGTCTGGTAGGACAGCAACGCGTACGCGGCGGAGTGGGATTTGTTGAATCCGTAGCCGGCAAATTTTTCCATGAGATCAAAAATGTGCGTGGCCTGCGCTTCGCGCACGCCGCGCGCCACCGCACCGCTGACAAAGACGGAGCGCTGCTTCGCCATCTCTTCGGGTTTCTTCTTGCCCATGGCGCGGCGCAAAAGATCGGCGCCGCCCAAGGTGTAGCCGGCGAGAATCTGCGCGATCTGCATCACCTGTTCCTGATACAGGATCACCCCGTAGGTCGCCTGCAAAACCGGCTTCAGGTCAGCGTGCAGGTAGTCGATGGTCGCGCCGGTCGTATCGTGCTTGCGCGCGATGAAATCCTCGACCATGCCGGACTGCAGCGGGCCGGGACGAAACAGCGCCACCAGCGCAACGATGTCGCCGAATCGATCGGGCTGCAGCCTGCGAATCAAGTCCTTCATGCCGCGTGATTCGAGCTGGAACACGGCCGTCGTCTTGGTGCTCTTGAGCAGCGCGTAAGTCGCCGCGTCGTCCATCGGCAGGGCACTCATGACCAAGGGTGCCTCGCTTAGCATGGCGCGCTGCGCATTGATGTCGCGCACCACCCAATCGATGATGGTGAGAGTTCGCAGCCCCAGAAAGTCGAACTTGACCAGGCCCGCCGCCTCGACATCGTCCTTGTCGAACTGCGTAACCGGCGTGCCGCCGCCCTCTTCACAGTAAAGCGGCGTAAAGTCGGTCAAGATCGATGGCGCAATCACCACGCCGCCGGCGTGCGTGCCGGCGTTGCGCGCCAGGCCTTCGAGCGTTCGCGCCAGCTCGATGAGCTCGCGCACTTCGCCTTCGCTGTCGTACAAGCGCTTCAGCTCTTCTTCCTGCTCGAGCGCCTTGTCGAGCGTCATGCCGATTTCCAGCGGAATCAGCTTGGCGATCTTGTCCACGTAGCCGTAGGGGTGACCGAGCACGCGGCCGACGTCGCGCACCACCGCTTTGGCGGCCAGGGTACCGTATGTGATGATCTGCGAGACGCGGTCGCGGCCGTACTTGTTCGCGACGTATTCAATGACCCGATCGCGGCCTTCCATGCAGAAGTCGACGTCGAAGTCCGGCATCGACACGCGCTCCGGATTTAGGAAACGCTCGAAGAGCAGATCATGTTCGATGGGATCAAGGTCGGTGATGCCGAGCGCGTAGGCGACCAGCGATCCGGCGCCTGAACCGCGACCCGGGCCCACCGGAACGCCGTTTTCGCGCGCCCAGCGAATGAAATCGGCGACGATCAAAAAATACCCGGCAAAGCCCATCGCGCAAATGACGCCCAGTTCCAATCCTAAGCGTGCTTCGTACGCCGGCGCAGACGCCGCCGCCGCGCCCGCCAACGTCGGTGCGGCCGCGAGCCGCGCCGCGAGGCCGCCGTGGGCTTGCTCACGCAGGAACTGCTCCGTGCTCGAGCCGGCCGGCACGGGATAGGCCGGCAACATCGAGGCCCCCAGGCGAATCTCCAGCGAGCAGCGCTTGGCGATTTCAAGCGTGTTCGCCAGCAGTGCAGGCACGTCCTGAAACAGCAGGAGCATCTCGGCCGGGGTTTTGAGGTACTGCTCCTCGGAGTAGCGGCGCGGCCGGCTGGCGTCGCCGAGTTGCGCGCCGTCGTGAATGCAAACCCGCGCTTCGTGCGCCTCGAATTCCGGGCGCGCCAGGAAACGCACGTCATTGGTCGCGACCGCGCCCACGCCGTGCGACTGCGCCAGTTCCAGCGCCGCTTCCGAGCAGACCTGTTCGCCGGCGCGTCCCGTGCGCTGCACCTCGAGATAAAACCGGTCGCCGCAAAAGGTCTGCCAGCGCATGAGACAGCGCTCGGCCTCATCATCGCGGCCGCGCGCAATCGCCTGGCCAATGTCGCCCTCAAAGCCACCGGAAAGCACGATCAGGCCCTCGAGCGCCTCGCGGTTCAACCAGCTGCGTTCCAGCATCGGCACGCCGCGATGCTGGCCCTCGAGATAAGAGCGGGTAACGAGCTGCGTCAGGTGCCGGTAACCGGCCAGATTCTGGCACAGGAAAACGATGCGCGAAGGCGGTGCGCGCTCGAGCGGCTCGCGAATCCACGCATCGACGCCGATCAGCGGCTTCACGCCCGCCGCTTGTGCTTCCTTGTAGAACTTCACCATCGCGAACAGGTTGCTCTGATCGGTGAGCGCCACGGCCGGCATGCCCGCTGCGGCAACCGCCGCCATCAGCTCCGGCACGCGCACGATCCCATCGACCAACGAGTACTCGGTGTGCAATCGCAGGTGAACGAAACCTGTCAAGGCTCGCACCGAAGCGCGAGACGCACCGGTTCAAAGGAACGTCGATGCAAGGGGCACGGCCCGTGCAAGCTCAATAGACGTTGATGGTCGGGAGTCGCGTAGCCCTTGTGACTTGCGAAACAATATACGGGATATATTGTATCCATTTGATCCATATAACTATCTCTCGCCGTCTTCGCCAGAATTGATGCGGCGCTGATGGCGGGCTCGGTGACGTCGCCGGCAATGATGGCACGCGCCGTCAGCACCTTACCCAATCCGTGCAAATTGGGCAGCTGGTTCCCATCGACGAGAACGTGATCCGGTGTCAGGGTCATGGCAAGCAGCGCGCGGCGCATGGCGAGAAATGTCGCCTGCAGAATATTCAATGCGTCGATTTCAACCTGATCCGCCCAGCCGATGCCAAAACAGATCGCCTCGCGGCGAATCTCGATGCTGAGACGCGAGCGTTCCTCGGGACTTAAGGACTTTGAATCGGCGACGCCTTCAATGGGCCTGCGCGGCCGCAAAATAACCGCTGCCGCCACCACCGGTCCTGCGAGAGGTCCGCGGCCCGCCTCATCGATGCCGGCAATTCGCCTCACGGGGACGATGCTGCCGCAGCATTGCGAGAGCTCAGAAGATCGAGTATGGCCTGCGCCGCGCGGGCGCCGGCGCCACGGCGCAAGTTGCTGTGGATGCGCGCAAACTCGCGTTCCAGATCGCTGCGCCGTTCGGTATCGTCAAGCCACATCAGAAGCTCCGCTCCGATCGACTCCGGGATGATTTGGTGCTGAAAATATTCGCCGACCACGCGCCGATCCGCAAGTAGATTTGGTTGCGCAAAAAACTTCGATTTGACCAGATTGAAGCGGGTCAGCATCCAGGCCGTCAGGGCGCCCAACCGGTAGACGACCACCATGGGGCGTTTGCACAGGGCCGCCTCGAGGCTGGCCGTGCCCGACGCCACCAGGACCACATTGGCGGCGCTCAACACCGTCGTCGCCTGGCCCTCGATCAATTGCACCTCCAGATCCGGCGCATCGCGCTTCAACACGCGGGAAAATATCTGCCGCGTTGCAGCGCTCGCCATCGGCGCGATGAACTTGAGGTCCGGCCGCTGCGCCGCCAACCAGCGGGCAGTGGCCGCGAAGTCCGCGGCCAGCCGCGCCACTTCTCCGCGCCGGCTCCCTGGGAGCAAGGCCACCACGCTGGCCTGGGCTTCCAGACCCAGCGCGCGCCGCGCCAGTTCACGGTCCACGATTTCCGGAATGGCATCCGCCAGCGGATGGCCGACGAACTCGGCGCGTATGCCGTGTTCGTCATAAAAGCGCTTCTCAAACGGCAGCAGGCAAAGCACGAGATCCACCGAATCTCGAATGTTGCGTGCGCGGCCCTGGCGCCACGCCCAGACCTGCGGACTCACGTATTGCACGGTGGGAATGCCGGCGGCGTGCAGGCGGCGCGCCACCCGCAGATTGGTGTCGGGCGCATCGATGCCGATAAAAACGTCCGGCCGCTCCGCCAGGAACATGCGCTTGATGCGCGCGAGCAGCTTGATGAGCCGCGGCAAATCGCGCAGCACATCGAACAAGCCCATGACCGCCAGAGATTCCGCCGGCTCCCAGCTCTCGCAGCCTGCGGCCTGCATCTTCGGGCCCGCCACGCCGAAGAATTTTGCGTCCGGCGCAAGCCGGCGCAGCGCCACGATCAAGTCCGCGCCCAGCGTATCGCCTGAGGCTTCGCCCGCCAGCAGACCGACTCGCAGCGACACGGACATCTAGTACCTCTGCCCGGTGATTTTGACCGGTTGGTATAGTGCTAGCCAGGGAGGGTAAGAAGACTCAAGGCACGAAAGCAACAGTGCCTTGAGTCTTCTTACCCTTCCTGGCGAGAACTCGTACCGATCAATATCAGCGCGCGTGACGCAGCCCGCTGGCGCGCACGTGACTCTGAACGATCCCGAAGTGCCTCGGGCATGGGATGCTTCAAGGCACTGATCTCCGTTGCCTTGAAGCATTTCATCCCCGGGAACATGCGAGCCGGTCAAATTCACAATGCCGGGTTGCTGACAGCCTAGCGAACGATGCTGCGCGAACTGTGCTTGATGAATTCGACGAACGGCACGATTTCCGGCTGGGTGGCCGCGGCCTTTTCGAGATCCTCGATCGCCGTTTTCAACTTCAGGCCGGAGCGGTACAACAAGCGGTAGGCGCGGCGGATATTGAGGATTTGCGCGGCGCTAAAACCGCGGCGCTGCAGCCCCACGGCGTTGATGCTGTGCGGCTCGGCCGGGCGGCCCACCGCCATGACATAGGGAGGCACGTCGCGGGTCACCGCCGCGTGATGTGCAATGAAGCAATGCGACCCGACCTTGGTGAACTGGTGAACCGCCGACATGCCGCCCATCGTGACCCAATCGCCGATCTCGACGTGCCCGCCGAGCGTCGCGCAATTGGCCATCACAATCTGATTGCCGAGCTGACAATCGTGGGCGACATGCGAATAGGCCATCAGCAGGTTGTCGTTGCCGATGCGGGTCACGCCCTGGTCGTGCGTGGTGCCGCGATTCACCGTGACTGATTCACGAAACACATTGCGGTCGCCGATTTCGAGACGAGTCGGCTCGCCGTTGTATTTCTTGTCCTGTGGCGCATCGCCGAGCGAGGCAAACTGAAATATCTTGTTGTTGGAGCCGATGCGCGTCGGGCCGTTGATCACGGCGTGCGGACCCACCCAGGTTCCGGAGCCGATGACGACATCGGCGCCGATCACCGAGAAAGGTCCGATCACCACGTCCGGCGCGATCTGTGCTTGCGGCGATACCACCGCCCGCGGATCAATCATCCCGCGGCTCCCTTTTGCGGCGGCGCCTTGGTCTCGGGCGCGACCATGATTTCCGCGGACGCCACTTCTTTGCCGTCGACCTGTGCCAGGCAGTCGAATTTCCAAATCCCCTTGAATGAGCGCTTCAGCTCAACCCGCAGCATCAACTGGTCTCCCGGCTCGACGGGCTTGCGAAAGCGCGCATTGTCGATGGCGACAAAGTAAAAGCGCGTATTGACGTCGGGCACGACCTTGGCGGTCTTGAATGCCAGAATGCCGGCGGCCTGAGCCAGCGCCTCGATGATGAGCACTCCCGGCATCACCGGCCGGTGCGGGAAATGCCCCTGAAAGAACGGCTCGTTGACCGTCACATTCTTGAGCGCCAGACAGTGTCCTCCTGCAACGCATTCCAAGACTCGATCCACCAACAAAAAAGGATACCGATGCGGCAACTGCCGCATGATCGCTGCGATATCCAGTCTATCGGACTCCGACATCATTTCTCCTATGAATCCAGCCGCCGCAAATGGGCGACCATTCGCCGCCATAGTTTCGTCTCGACGGTCGGCATGCCACTCGAGTAGCTGCCGGACTTTTTAATCGATGCGCTGACCAAACTGCAGCCGGTGACCACCACGTCATCGGCAATGGTCAAATGTCCGGCAATGCCCACCATACCGCCAATCATGCAGCGCTGGCCGATGACCGTGCTGCCGGAAATGCCGGTGCAGCCTGCAATCGCCGTATGCGCGCCGATGAGCACGTTGTGACCTACCTGGATCTGATTGTCCAGTTTGACGCCGTCCTCGACAACCGTATCGTCGATGGCACCCCGATCAACGGTGGTGTTGGCCCCGATTTCCACGTCATCGCCGATTCGCACGCTGCCCACTTGCGGCACCTTCACCCAACTGCCGGAGTTCAATGCGAAACCGAAGCCGTCCGCGCCCACCACCGCGCCGGCGTGCAGAATACAACGGCGGCCCAAGGTCACGCCTGGATATAAATTGACCCGCGACACCAGAACCGAATCGTCCCCGATGCGGGCGCCGCACTGAACGATACAGCCGGGACCAATCGAGACACGATCGCCGATCACGGCGCCGTCCTCGACCACGGCCAGCGGCCCGATGCTTGCCGAGGCTGCGATGTTCGCGCTGCCGCTGAGCACGGCGCTCGGGTGCCTGCCCGGCGCCGGCTGCGCCTCCGGGTGCAGCAGTGAGGCGATGCGGGCGTACGCCAGGTAGGGATTGGGGTCGATCAACGCCGCGACGGGACAGCGCGCTTCGTCCTCGGCACTGACCAGCACAGCGGTCGCCCGGGTGGTCTGCAGCTGTCGGCGGTAGTGGGAATTCGCCAGGAAGCTCAAGCTGCCGGCTTCGGCCCGGGACAAGGTCGCGACGCTGCTCACCTTGAGGCGGGGCTCACCGCGCAGCGTGAGCCCGAACCGCACCGCCAACTCTCCGAGACTGAATTCGTCCTGCATCTAAAGACAGGCTCCCGGCTCCCAAGCACTCCCTAAGTGCTTAGGCGGCTGCTTATTTGGCGCCCGGAGGTTTCGCCGGCGCGGCCGCTTTCGGCCCGCTCGCCGGCTTGGATTTCAGCACTTCCAATATTTGGGCCGTAATGTCCAGCTGCGGCTTGCCATAGAAGACGCCCTCGCCCAGCACCAGATCAAACCCCTGCGCACTGGAATAGGTCCGGATCTCGTCCAGCAAGTAGCGTTGCACCTTGCCGAGTTCTTCATTCTTGCGGGTCGAAAGATCATCCTGGAATTCGCCGCCTTTTCGCGAGAATTCCCGCTGCTGATCGCGCAGCGCCTTTTCTGCCTTGGCCCGATCGGCTTCCGCCATGATCGCGCCCTCTTTCGCCAACTTATCATCGCGCGCCTTGAGGTCATTCTGCATGGCCACCAACTCGCGCTGGCGCGGACCGAATTCATTTTGCAACGCCTGCATGGCGCTCTTGACCTGCGGCGCCTCGGCCATGAGTTTTTGGAAGTCCACGTAACCGATCTTGATTTCAGCACTTGCCTGCTGCGACAACATGAGTGCGCACAGACCAAAGGCCAGGAGCGGAATGCTGCGAAGATACGACATGTTGATCTTTAAGACCTCAAATTGCGGTCAAAACGCTTGACCGATGGAAAATTGAAAACGTTCCGTCTCGTCCCCGAACCGTACCGTATCGCCCGGGAAGGGATTCAGAGGAATACCGTACGAGAATCGGAACAGACCCAAGGGCGCGAGCCACTGCACTGCAACGCCGGTTGATTGTTTTAGATTAGCATAATTGAAGTGATAATCGACCGGCGTTATGTCATCGACCCCCAGGAATTTGACCTTGTTGCCGGTCTGGAAGACGTTGCCGATATCGTAGAACAAGCTGATGCGGGCCGAGCTCTTCCATTTTTCCGGCACCGGGAAAATCAGCTCATAGCGGTTGACGACGCGGAAATTGCCGCCGAACGGGTTGCCGATGCCGATGTTGTCCTTCGGCCCCAAGCGGCTCTCTCGGTAGCCTCGTACGCTGTCGGGACCACCCGCAAAATAGTTCAGGTAGGGCGGCAGGGAGGTGGTCTTGCCGAGCGACGAGGCGTAGTCCACGGATGCCTGCACCGAGATCAAAAACTTGCGCCACAACGGGATGTAGGTGATGAAGTCGAAGTTCGTCTGGTAGTAGCGAACATCGCTCAAAGGCAGCGCATAGCGTGCGGACAGCGTCACCTTCATGCCGCGGTCGGGGAACAGCGCACGGTTGCGGCCCTCGTAGGACCAGCCGCCGGTCAGCTCGTAGGTATAGAAATTCGTGCCGTAGACGGTATAGGGGCTGTCCAATGAATTGATCACGCCGTCGCCGTTGGTGTCGGTCAGTTCGCGCTGGAAGGTATTGCCGTTCTGCCGCACCCAGTCGACCGATTGCTGCGCGCTGTAGCCCTGCGAGACCACCAGGCTGTTTTTGTTGGCCGAGGCGCCCACGCTCAAGAACTGGTATTCGCTGATCGGGTAGGCCCACTGCATCGCACCCGTGATTTGCTTGGTCGCAAACGCCGACGAAGCCGCGACGAACTGCGTCACGTCGCGCAGCGTCAAAGACGTGGTGCGCGAGATGCCGTCGATGGTGGTGTAAGGATCCGTGTGCGCAAAGGTATAGCTCTTGCTGTACTTGCCGGCATTGATCTCCAGCGCGATGCGGTCGCCCGTGCCGAAGAAGTTGCTGTGCACGAAGTTGCCGTTCAGGCTGAACTTCTGGGCTTCCGAATAACCGATGCCGCCGCCGAATTGGCCCGGCAACCCTTCCTTGATGTTGAAGTCGACATCCACCAGATCGGCGCTGCCCGCCACCGGCTTGTTCTCGAACTCGACTTTCTCGACGTACGGCAGCCGCTGCAATCGCTCCTTGGAACGCTCCACGGCAGAATTGGACAGCCAGCCGCCCTCCAGCTGGCGCATTTCGCGGCGCAGCGTCTCGTCATTGATCGCGGTCGTGTTGTTGAAATTAATGTGGCGCACGTAAACCCGGTTCCCGGGCTCGATAAAAAAGGTCAGCGCCACGGTCTTGTGTTCGTTGTCGGCGGTCGGAACGGGATCGATTTTGGCGAAGGCATAGCCGTCCGCGCCCAACCGATAGCTCATCAATTGCTGCGTCGAGGTGACGAGCTTGCGTGAATAGGTATCGCCGGGCTTGACCAGCAGCAGGCGGCGCAGCTGGTCCTCCGGCACGACCATGGTCCCGGCCAGCTTCACCTCGCTCACCTTGTACACCTCCCCCTCGCTGACGTTCACGGTGATGTACATGTCGTCTTTTTCGGGCGCAATCGTCACCTGCGTCGATTCGATCTGAAAATTCGCGTAGCCCCTGTCCATGTAGTAGGAACGCAGTTTTTCCAGATCGCCGGTCAGCGATTCGCGCGAGTAGCGGTCATCCTGCTTGTACCAGGACAGCCAATTCGGCGTCTTCAGCTCGAAGCTGTCGAGGATGTCCTTTTCCTTGAATTTCGTGTTGCCGACGATGTTGATTTGTTCGATCTTGGCGCGCTTGCCTTCCTTGATATCGACGATGATGTCGACCTTGTTGCCGGGCAGATCGGTGATCTTGGTATCGACGCGCACCGCGTACTTGCCGCGGCTGAAATACTGGTCGGTGAGGTATTGCTTCACCTCATCGAGCACCGAGCGATCGAAGGTTTTGCCGGTCGCGAGGCCGACATTGCGCAGGCTCTTCTGCAGATCCTCGGTCTTGATGTCCTTGTTGCCCTTGATCTCGAATTTGGAGATCGACGGGCGCTCCACCACCACGACCAGCAGCGTGTTGCCGTCGCGGCGCAATTCGACGTCGCGAAAAAATCCGGTCGCATACAGGGCGCGCATCGCTTCGCCGATGCGCGCGCCGTCCAGGTGATCGCCGATGTTCACCGGCAGATAGTTGAATACCGTGCCCTCGGAGATGCGCTGCAGGCCCTCGATGCGAATGTCGCCGACGGTAAAATTTTCCTGAGCCGACTGCGCCCGCACAACCGTGCAGAATGGTTGGCTGGCCAGCGCCACCAACAAGGCTAGGCGAAATTCAAGCCGCACGCGGCAACGACCGGATGCAATTTTGATGGGCGACGCCGCGCCGGCAGCGCCGCTCGTACGGCTGGAATTTGGGTTTGATCATGATGTCCCGTTAATTCAAATGTCTTGATATGTCGTTATAGAAAGCCAAACTCATCAACACCACCAGCAGCGCGATTCCGATCTGTTGGCCAAACAACTGCGTGCGTTCCGACAGCGGACTGCCCTTGACCGCCTCCACCGCCTGATAAATCACCTGGCCGCCATCCAACAACGGCACGGGCAGCAAGTTGAGAACGCCGAGGCTGACGCTGATGATCGCCAGAAATGCCATATATGCCGTCACCCCCAACGAGGCGCTGATGCCGGCAAACTCCGCGATGCTTACAACCCCGCTGATGTTCTTGGCGGAAACCTGACCGGTGAGCATGCGCCAGAGCATCTGCACGGTCAGCGCGGACATCTCCCAGGTTTTCTTCACCCCGATCAGCACCGCATCAAGAGGTCCCGAGCGATGCGTTTCGACCAGTCCGGGCGGCCAGACGGGCGCGCCCTCCTTGAGCGTTATCCCGAGCCGGCCAATCGGCCTGCCCTCTTCCATCACCTGCGGAACCGCCGCTACGATACGCAATCGTTCGCCGTGGCGCTCGACTTCAATCGAGATGTCGCGGTTCGCCGCGCCGCCCACCACCGTGCGGAAGGTGCTCGAATTGGCGATGGGCTGCCCATCCACCGCGAGCAGCCGATCGCCCGGCCGCAAGCCCGCGCGCCCACCCGCGCTGCCGGCGGGCACCGACTCGATGCTGGTGGCGGCGTTCCAGGTTGCCAGATCAAAGCCCAAGCCCGGCAGCAATTTACCCGGTTCGGTCAAGGCGCGCCGATCCCCCGTCACATGTAACGTGACGGGCCGCTCGATGCCGTCGCGGCGCACGCGCAGTGGAATCACGCCGTCGTCGGGAAACTCGCGGATCAGAGAAATCTGCAGCTCTTCGGTATCGTTGACGTTGTGCCGCCCGACGCGAATGATTTGATCTCCGCGCTGCAGGCCTGCGATGGCAGCCGGGCTGTCGAGCCGGACCTGACCGACCACCGGCTTGACGATCTCGGTCCCAACCATCGCCAAAATCGCGTACAGCAAGGATGCAAACAAGAGATTCATCGCAGGTCCCGCCAACAGCACTGCGATGCGATGTGAAATGGGGCGGCGCGTGAAGGAACGATGCAACTCTGAAGCCGCGACTTCGCCTTCGCGCTCATCCAGCAGCCTGACATAGCCGCCCAAGGGGATGGCGGCAAAACAATATTCGGTGCGATCCGCATCCTTGCCGATGCGCGTCAGGAGCGGTTTTCCAAAACCGATGCTGAACCTTAAGACCTTGAAGCCGAGTTTCTTGGCGACCCAGTAATGCCCGAACTCATGCACGGCAACCAAGATGCTGATCGCAACCAAGAAGGCTGCAGGGATCACCAAAATCATCATGCGAGGGCTCCAGCGCTAAGCTCAATCATCGTCACCGCCAGGCGACGCGCCGCAGCGTCGGCCTCCAAAACATCACCCAGAGCTTTGACGGGAGACGCATCGAGCCGCTGCAGTACTTTGTCAATGACCGTTGAAATACCTACAAAGTTCAAGCGCCGATCAAGAAACGCTTGAACCGCGACCTCATTGGCCGCATTTAGCACTGTCGGAGCGGTGCCGCCGGCGCGCGCGGCGGCTCTGGCCAAGGTCAAGCTCGGGAATCGAACATGATCCGGCGGCTCGAATCCGAGATGTCCGATGCTAAGCAGATCCAAAGATTGTACACCGGAAGCAAATCGTTCGGGCCATGCCAGCGCCTGCGCGATGGGGGTGCGCATGTCGGGAGCACCGAGTTGCGCCAGCATGGAGCCATCGGCGTACTCGACCAACGAGTGCACCACGCTTTGCGGGTGCACGACCACATCGACCTGCGATTCGGGCAGTCCGAACAGCAGCGTGGCCTCGATGACCTCGAGACCTTTGTTCATGAGCGTCGCGGAGTCCACTGAAATCTTCCGCCCCATTTTCCACTTTGGATGCGCACAGGCTTCATCGGGCGTGACATGCGTCATTTTTGCCGCCGCCGTGCTGCGAAAGGGACCGCCGGAAGCGGTCAATATGACGCGGGTCACGCCGCGCGCGGCGTCGCCGGGCAGATAGCCGCCGGGCATGCATTGGAAGATGGCGTTATGTTCGCTGTCGATGGGGATGAGTTCCGCACCGGCGCGGCGCACCTCGTCCATCAACAGCCGGCCGGTCATGACCAGCGCTTCCTTGTTGGCGAGAAACACACGCTTGCCGGCGCGCACCGCGGCCAGGGTCGATGACAGGCCGGCCGCACCCACGATCGCCGCCATGACCATCTGCACATTGGCGGCGCCGGCGGCCTCCGCGAGCGCTTGTTCGCCGCTCTCCACCCGGGTGGTCGAACCCATCTCGCGCAATGCCGCGCGCGCGCTGGCCGCGGCCTGGCTGTCGACCAGGACCACGGTTTCCGCGTTGAACTCCCGCGCCTGTTCAACGATGGCCTGCCAGCTGTTGAAAGCGCCGAGCACCGCGACCTTGAAGCGTTCCGGATGAAGCGCGATCACGGCGAGGGTGCTGCGTCCGATGCTGCCCGTTGAGCCGAGAATGGCGATGCCATGCTGCATGATCAGCGGATCACGCCGGAGCCGAACAGGCCCAGCGCGTATAAGGGCGCCGCCGCCGTGACACTGTCGATGCGATCCAACAGACCCCCATGGCCGGGCAGCAGTGTGCCGCTGTCTTTGAGCGCCGCGGCGCGTTTGAACATGCTCTCAGTCAGATCGCCGATGACGGAAAAGATTCCCACCCCGCATCCGAATACCACGCTGAGCGGCGGCAGGCCGAAATAGAAGGCGCCGCCCGCGGCCACCAGGGCAACCATCAGCAGCCCTCCCAAGGCTCCCTCCCACGTCTTGCCGGGACTGACTCGGGGGGCCAGCTTTCGCCGTCCGAAGGCCCGTCCGGCGGTGTAGGCGCCGATGTCCGCCGCGCACACCATCAGGATCAACCACAGGACCATGACCGGGCCGCGCGCAAACCCCCCTGCGGAAATCTGCAACCGGGCGAGCGCCACGAAGGCCGGGGCCAATACCGCCAACCCGCAGACCAGCGTGAGCGTCGGTCGGTTCCAGGCGGGCGCGAGCGCGAGCCAACAGAATGCGATGAGCCACCACGCACACGCCGCGCTCAAAAGGATGATCAGATGCGAGGAGTCATCCGCCCAGCGCCAACTCAAGGCAAGGGCGAGCACGACGCCGAGCGTGTACAGGGCGCGCGCCGCGGGTTTTTGCAACGCGCCGAAGCCGGCCCACTCCCATGCGCCGATGGTGAACACCAGCCCGAATGCCAGCACCGCCCAAAATGGCGGCAGCAAGAACAGCCCGAGCAACAACAGGGCGCCCAAAATGCTGCCCGTGAGCACCCGCGTCCTAAGCATGCGGGCCCCTATGCATCCGCTTTTGCCGCGACCTGGGCCGAAGTCCTGCCGAAGCGGCGCTCGCGCTGAGCAAAGTAATCGAATGCGGTCTGCAGCAGCGCCGGTGAAAACTCAGGCCATAGCGCATCGGTGAAATAGAATTCGGTATAGGCGAGATTCCACAGCAAAAAATTGCTGATGCGCTGCTCCCCGCCGGTGCGGATCAAAAGATCCGGATCCGGAATTCCCGCGAGCGCCAGGCGCGCACTGATATGCGCCTCGGATATTTCCGAGGCAGGCAGTTTGCCCGCGGCGGCATCCGCGGCGAGCGACCTGCAGGCCTGCGCGATGTCCCAGCGTCCGCCGTAAGCGACGGCCACCATGAGCCCCAGGCCGGGATTTCCGGCCGTCAGCGCCTCGGCATCCTGCATTCTTTGCCGCAGCTCGGCACCGAGCGATTCCCGGTCGCCGATGAAGCGCAGGCGCACATGATTGCGGTGCAAATCCGCCACTTCGCGCACCAGCGCATCAAGGAACAAACCCATGAGCACGCCGACTTCATCGGCGGGCCGCAGCCAGTTTTCGCTGCTGAAGGCGAACAGGGTCAGGTAGCGGACTTTGCGCTCGGCGCACTCTTCCACGATCTTGCGCACCACTTTGACGCTGGCGCGGTGTCCCGCGACGCGCGGCATGCCGCGTGACCGGGCCCAGCGGCCATTGCCGTCCATGATGATTGCTACATGCTGCGGCTGGTCGCCCATACGCTTTGGAAGATGCGGGTCCGGCTCCAAGTCAGACCTGCATGAGCTCCTTTTCCTTCTCCGCCATGGCGTGGTCGATGTCGGCGACATGCTTGTCGGTCAATTTTTGAATGTCGTCCTGCCCGCGGCGCTCATCGTCCTGGGGGATGAGCTTTTCCTTGAGCATTTCCTTCAGCTCGTTGTTGATTTCGCGGCGCACGCCGCGCACGGCGACGCGTGCATTTTCAGCCTCGGCCTTGACGACCTTGATGATGTCGCGGCGCCGTTCTTCGGTCAGCGCCGGCATGTGAATACGGATGATCTGCCCGGCGGTGTTCGGCGTTAACCCTAAATCCGATTTATAGATCGCCTTCTCGATGACCGGCACCATGGCCTTTTCCCAGGGACTCACGGTCAAGGTGCGCGCATCTTCCGTGGCGATATTGGCCACCTGGTTCAGCGGCATTTCCGAGCCGTAGTAGTCGACCTTGATATGCTCGATGAGGCTGGTATGAGCGCGGCCGGTGCGCATTTTCTTCAGCTGCTCCTTGAACGCCGCGACGCATTTTTGCATGCGCACGGTCGCGTCCTTTTTCACATCCTCGAGCATGTATCCTCCCAAACTTTAAGGTTCAGCCGATACCACCGTGCCGACGTCTTCGCCTTGGACGATACGCATCAAATCGCCGGCGTTAAAGAGATTGAAGACCTGCAAGGGCAAATTGTTTTCGCGGCACATGACGATGGCGGTTGCATCCATGACATTGAGGCGATCGTTCAGCACCTTGTCAAAGGTGAGCCGCGCATAGCGCTTGGCATTGGGGTTGGTGACCGGATCGGAATCGTAGATGCCGTTGACCTTGGTGGCCTTCAGCAGGATCTCGGCGTTGATCTCGATGGCCCGCAAACTGGCGGCGGTGTCGGTGGTGAAGAACGGGTTGCCGGTGCCTGCGCCAAAGATCACCACCCGCCCTTTTTCCAGGTGCCGCACGGCTCGGCGCCGGATGTAGTCCTCGCACACCTCATTGATGCGCAGCGCCGACATGACCCGGGCATAGGTACCGAGGCTCTCCAACGCATCTTGCAGGGCGAGCGCGTTGATGACCGTGGCGAGCATCCCCATGTGATCGGCGGTCACGCGGTCCATACCGGCCCGCGCCAGGCCCGCGCCGCGAAAAATATTTCCGCCGCCCAATACGATCGCGACCTGAACGCCCATCTGGGTCAGGTCGCGAATTTCCCCGGCGATCCGCTTGAGGATGAGCGGGTCGATGCCGTAATCCTCATTTCCCAGCAAGGCTTCGCCGGATAATTTGACTAGAATTCTTCGATAACGAGCCGAGCCGGGTTGCGTGGTCATGGTCGCTTAGTGTTTCGCTTTGACCTGCGCCATCACTTCGCCGACGAAATCGTCCTGCTTCTTCTCGATGCCCGCGCCGACCTCGTAGCGCGCAAACATCGTGACCTTGGCGCCGGCCTGCTTCAGCAGCTTTTCAACCGTCACGTCCTCGTCCTTGATGAAGGGCTGCCCGAGCAGCGTGATTTCCGCGAGGTACTTGCGCAGGCGGCCTTCCACCATTTTTGCAATGATCTCGGGCGGCTTCTTCTCACCCTTGGTTTGCTCGGCCAGGATTTCGCGCTCCTTTTGCAGCAAGTCGGGCGGCACGTCGCCGGCATCGATATAGGCCGGGTTCACGGCCGCCACATGCATCGCGATATCGCGCGCCAGCGATTCATCGCCGCCCTGCAATGCCGCCATGCTGCCGATCCTGGAGCCGTGAATATAGGTGCCCAACGGGCCGGGAGAGGAGACGCGCACGAAACGCCGCACCGCCATGTTCTCGCCGATCTTGGCGATCAAGGCGCGGCGCCGTTCGTCCAAGGTCGAGCCTTCATGCGACAGCTTGAGCAGCTCCTCCAAGCTGGAGGGCGCCGCTCTCAAGGCGGCCGCGGCAACTGTCTTGGCAAACGCCTGAAATTCATCGCTGCGGGCGACGAAGTCGGTCTCGCAATTCACTTCGACCAGCGCGGCGTTGTTGCCCGACCGCTCGATCGCCACCGTGCCTTCCGCGGCAATCCGCGCGGCTTTCTTGTCCGCCTTGGCAAGACCGCTTTTGCGCATGAGCTCGGCCGCCGCGTCCAAGTCGCCTCTGGTTTCGAGCAGCGCCTTTTTGCACTCCATCATTCCGGCGCCCGTGCGCTCGCGAAGTTGCTTGACTGTATCTGCCGTAATGTTCATCGGATCCTACAACCGCCGGCTTTGGCGATTCCTCATTGAGCTGATCAAAGCAGCCTGAAGGCGCCGAGCGCGCCTCAAGGCCGGTGACTATGCACCGCGCGCCGGGGCCCGTCGGCCTGCAGGCCGACGTCGCGGCGCGCTGGCCGGCCGCGTTTCTGCGGGCGGTGTGTCCGGGGCGTCAACTTCGTCGGCCTCGACCTCCACCTCGTCCAACGATGCCGCCACGGCGGCGACGCTGGGTACCACGGTGACAGGTACTTTGCGCCGAGGCGGCTGCTTGCGCTGGCCGCGCGAGGGTGGCGGAGGACGCCGCCCTCCCGCGCTGCGCTTCTTCGGATTGCCTTCCTCGTCCAGTTCAACGAATTCATCTTCGCCGACCGGCACTTCGGGCAGCGAGGCCTTGCCCTCGAGGACCGAATCGGCGATGCCGCCGGCGTACAGGAGAATGGCGCGCATGGCATCGTCGTTGCCGGGAATGACATAGTCGATGCCGTCCGGGGAGCAATTTGTGTCGACCACGGCGACCACCGGGATGCCCAGTTTCTGCGCCTCATGGATTGCGATCTGCTCATGGCCCACATCGATGACGAACAGCGCATCGGGCAACGCCGTCATGTCGCGGATACCGCCGAGGCTTCGCAGCAGCTTGTCCATTTCACGGCGCAGCATCTGCGCTTCTTTCTTGCCGCGCCGCTCCAATGCGCCGCTCTGCGCCATCTCGTCCAGCTCGTTGAGCCGCTTGATGGACTGGCGAATGGTCTTGAAATTGGTGAGCATGCCGCCCAGCCAGCGCTGATTGACAAAGGGCATGGCGCAGCGGGATGCCTCTTTTTGCACCGCGTCGCGCGCCGAGCGCTTGGTGCCGACGAACAGCACTTTGCCGCCCTCGGAAGCCACGCCCTTGATGAAAGCCGCCGCCTGCGTATAGAGGGGCTGGGTCTTTTCCAGATTGATGATATGGATTTTGTTGCGTTCGCCGAAGATGAACGGAGCCATCTTCGGGTTCCAGAAGCGGGTTTGGTGCCCAAAATGGACGCCCGCTTCCAGCATTTGTCGCATGGACACGCTGGTCATAAAAAAACTCCTGGTCGGGTTGAGCCTCCGCGTGTCCCAATCGGCAACCCGGTTTTGCCTTGAAATGGAAGGCAAGGCCTTCATTTCAGTGCTGGACCGGGCACCCAGTCGACTGTGACGACACGCGTGCGGGGTTGTTAAAAATAGCCGCGCTTTATACCATGAACCCCTGGTAGAAACAAAGCCCGCCGGCCCTCTGACATTTGCCCGACCTTCTTATGAATGTGACCATCAAAACCCCCGCGGAACAGGACAAAATGCGCGACGCAGGCCGTCTCGCGGCCAGCGTCCTGGACATGATCGAGCCCTATGTGCAGCCGGGGGTCAGCACCGATGAGCTTGACAAACGCTGCCACGATTTCATCGTGGAGGAGCTGAAATCCATCCCCGCCAACCTGAATTACCGCGGCTTTCCCAAGACCATCTGCACCTCGGTAAATCACGTGGTGTGTCATGGGATCCCGGGCGATAAGCGCTTGAAGAGCGGCGACATCATCAATATCGACGTCACCGTGATCCGCGACGGATTCCACGGCGACACCAGCCGCATGTATCTGGTCGGCAATGCCGCCATCCTGGCCCGCCGGCTGACGGCCGCCTGCCACGAAGCCATGTGGCGCGGTATTCAACAGGTCAAACCCGGCGCCCACCTTGGCGATATCGGCTATGCCATCCAGACCTATGCGGAAACCAACAGCTTTTCGGTGGTACGCGAATATTGCGGCCACGGTATTGGCCGCGTGTATCACGAGGATCCCCAGGTGCTGCACTACGGCAAGCCCGGCACGGGCTTGGAACTCTCGCCGGGCATGACCTTCACCATCGAGCCCATGATCAATGCGGGCCGCCGGGATGTGCGCCTCCTGCCTGATGGCTGGACAGTCGTCACCAAGGATCAGTCCTTGTCCGCTCAGTGGGAGCACACGATTCTAGTCACCGATGCCGGTTACGAGGTCCTCACTTTGGGCGCGAGTGTCAAGGCGCCTGCTGCCGCGGCGGCTTCTTGAACGCCCACGGCTTTGTTCTAGATCAAATCGCCGACTGGCCCTACCTAACGGCCGTACCCGCCGCCCTCGAAGAGGGCCAATACTCTCCCGCCGCCTTCCGTCAGGTTCTCGACCAGGGCAGCGAACTGCTCAAAGATCGTTTTGTTGCCGACGAACCGATCGAGGATCTGGTGCGTGATCGCGCACGGCTGGTGGACGTTGCGCTGCGCGCGGCGTGGCTCAATCACGCGGGCAAATTCGCCGGAGATCTCGGTCTGGTCGCCGTCGGCGGCTACGGCCGCGGCGAACTGCACCCGAGTTCGGACATCGACATCATGGTGCTGCTGCCGAAGAGCGATTCGGCCGACTGGCAGCCGGACATCGAGCGCTTCCTCACTTTCTTGTGGGACATCGGCCTCGAGGTGGGTCACAGCGTGCGATCGATCGATGATTGCCAGCGTGAGAGCCTCGCCGATATCAGCGTCGCGACCACGCTGTTCGAAGCGCGCCTGCTGGCAGGACCTGAGCCCCTGTTCGCCGGAATGCGGCGCGCGCTCGCATCGGACCGTCTCTGGTCATCACAGGATTTCTTCGAGGCCAAGGTCAAGGAGCAGACCGAGCGGCATCACCGGTATTTCGACACCGCCTACAACCTGGAGCCGAATGTCAAATCCAGCCCCGGCGGCTTGCGCGACATTCAAACCATCGGCTGGGTGGCGAAACGGCATTTCGGGACGGACACGCTCGATGAACTGGTGGCGCACGGATTTTTGACCCGAGAGGAACTGCGCAAGCTGCAGGCCGCACAATCCTTTCTCTGGAAAGTACGTTTCGGGCTGCACATGCTCACCGGCCGGCGCGAGGATCGGCTGCTGTTCGACTACCAGATCAAGCTGGCGAAGCTGTTCGGCTACGAAGACGCGAGCTTCACCCTAGCGGTCGAACAGCTCATGCAGAAATATTACCGCACGGTCATGGACATCAGCCTGCTGAACGAAATGCTGCTGCAGCTGTTTCGCGAGGCCATTCTGACGCAGAGCGCGGCGCCGTTAGCCGTAAACGCGCGCTTCCAAATTCGCAATGATTACCTGGAGGTGACGCATCCTGAAGTCTTTGCCCGCTATCCCTCCGCGCTGCTCGAGCTGTTCGTGCTGCTGCAGCAGCATCCCGATGTGCGCGGCGTGCGCGCCGAAACCATCCGGCTGATCGGCAGCCACGCAGGGCTGATCGACGAGGAGTTTCGCCAGAATCCGCGCCACCACCGGTTGTTCATCGAGATCCTGTGCGCGCCGGTGGGCGTCACGCATGAGCTGCGGCGCATGAATCTTTACGGCGTGCTCGGACGCTACATCCCGTCCTTCGGCCGGGTCGTCGGCCGCATGCAGTACGACTTGTTTCACGCCTACACGGTGGATGCGCACACGCTGTTCGTGGTCAGCAATCTGCGCCGCTTTGCCATGCCGAAGTTCAATCATGAATTCCCGGCGCTGAGCCAGATCATGCAATCCCTGCCGCGCCAGGAAGTCGCGTATCTCGCGGCGCTGTTTCATGACATCGCCAAGGGCCGCGGCGGCGATCACTCGGAATTGGGCGCGGTCGATGCCGAAGCCTTTTGCCTGGAGCAAGGGCTCGGCCGCTACGAAGCACGCCTGGTCGCATGGTTGGTGCGCAATCATCTGATCCTCTCGATCACGTCCCAAAAGAAGGACATCAGCGACCCGGACATCATCCAGGAGTTCGCGCGGCACGTCGGCGATCAGGTGCACCTGGATTACCTGTACGTCTTGACCGTTGCCGACGTGCGCGGCACCAACCCGAAATTGTGGAATTCCTGGAAGGCGAGGCTGTTCGAGGAATTTTACGAGCGCACCAAGCGCGCCTTGCGCCGCGGGCTCGAAACACCCATCGATCAGGAGCAGCTGATCCGCGAGACCCAGGATCAGGCGCTCGCCAAATTGCCGGCGGACGTCGTGCCGCAGGCCGCCGCGGTCTGGACGCAGTGGACCGATGCCTACTTTCTGCGCTACACACCGGAGGAGATTGCCTGGCACACGGGGTTGCTGGCCGAGCGACCTCCGAATGACGACACGCCGTTGGTCGCCGTACGGCAACTCACCGATCGCGGCGGCACAGCCGTGCTGACTTACACGCCGCGGCGGCTGCGCAGCTTTGCGCGCACCACCGGCGTGCTCGATCAAATGGGCCTGAATGTCGTCGATGCGCGCCTGATCAGCAGCGCCAACGGCTTCAGCCTCGAGACTTATGTGGTGCTGGAGGACAACGGCGCCGTCATCGCCGATACGGTGCGCATCCGCGAAATCGAGCGCGGCTTGTGGCGCGTATTGCAGCAGGGCGAGGACGTGCCGCCGGCGGTGACGCGGCGGGCGCCGCGCCAGGTCCGCATGTTCTGGACGCCCACGCAGGTGAATTTCAGCGTCGACACCCGCAACGAACGCACCATTCTGGAGCTGATCGCGGCCGACCGTCCGGGCCTCTTGTCCGAGGTCGGCAAGGTGTTCCGCGCGGAACGCGTCGCGATCAACGGCGCCAAGATCATGACGGTGGGCGAACGCGCCGAAGATGTGTTCTACATCATGCGTGAGGACGGCGGTCTGCTCAAGGAAGAGTCCTGCCAGCGCGTGCAGGAGGCGCTGATGCAGGCGTTGGACCGACGCGAAGCACGATCTTGAATTCCCACGACGAGCTGCGTGCGATCATCGACGACGCCTACGAAGCGCGGGCGCAGCTCAATCCGCGCAATACGCCGGCCGCGCTGCGCGCCGCGATCGAGCAGAGCATCGAGCTGTTGAATGCGGGCGAACTGCGCGTGGCACAGCCGGAGGGCGGAACTTGGCGCGTCAATCAATGGCTCAAGAAAGCCGTGCTGCTTTCATTCCGCATCAATGACAACGAATCGATGCCGGCGGGCGCCCTCAACTTCTACGACAAGGTGCCTCTGAAATACAGCGGCTGGAGCGCGGAGCGCTTCGCCGCCGCCGGCGTGCGCGTCGTGCCTCCGGCGACCGTGCGGCGCGGCGCCCATATCGCCGCCAACGTGGTATTGATGCCCAGCTACGTCAACGTCGGCGCCTATGTGGACAGCGGCACCATGGTCGACACCTGGGCCACGGTCGGCTCCTGCGCGCAGATCGGCAAGAACGTGCACCTGTCCGGCGGGGTCGGCATTGGCGGAGTGTTGGAACCCGTGCAAGCCGCCCCGACCATCATCGAGGACAATTGCTTCATCGGCGCGCGCTCGGAAATCGTCGAGGGGGTCGTGGTCGAGTCCGGCGCCGTCATCTCGATGGGTGTATTCATCGGTCAAAGCACGCGCATTTATGACCGCGAGCGCGACGAGATTCTCTACGGCCGGGTGCCCGCCGGCGCCGTGGTGGTCCCCGGCACCCTGCCCGCGGCAAGCGGCAAGTACGGTCTCGCCTGCGCCGTGATCGTCAAGCGCGTGGATGCGCAGACTCGCGCCAAGACTTCGCTGAACGATCTGTTGCGCAACACCGAGTAACATTTGGCGGCGCGGCTGGTAGGATTCGACGATGCGAATTGAACACGTCGCCTTTTGGACCGAGGAACTCGAGCGGCTCGTGGATTTTTACGAAAAGTACTTCGGTGCCGCGGCCGGTTCTCGCTACCTCAATCCGGCGAAAGGGTACGAATCGCGCTTCCTGAGTTTCGAAGGCGGTGCGCGGATTGAAGTGATGAGAAGTTCGACATTAAATCCGCTCAAGCACGAGCCCGGCGCGCATCGCATGGGGCTGGCGCATTTGGCGATCGGGGTGGGATCGCAACCGCGCGTGGAGGAACTCACGGGCCGGCTGCGGCAGGATGGCTTCAAGGTCGTGGACGGCCCGCGGCATACCGGCGACGGTTACTTTGAAAGCGTCGTTCTGGACCCCGATGGCAACCGGATTGAGATTACGATTTAGGAGGCTCGCGTGGATCTTCGCGTCATGGCATTCTCTACGATACTGATTGGCCCCCCGGCGCTGCTCGCGGGTTGCGGCTCCGCGACCAATGCACCTAACCCTGTGAGCGCGCCGCTGATTGCGGCCAAGCCCGATGCAATCATCACGGTTGATGGCGCGCAGCATGCCTGTGTGGTTGCGCTCCCCAGTGAGCCGCAGGGCAGCACCATCGCCTGCACCGATATGATTGCGTTTCTGCGCGACGAGCTCAAAGTACCGAGCGGCGCGCTCTGCGACCTGCGTGCGACGCCGACGGCGGATCAGGCCGAGATGGTCAAAGTACGGACCAGTCTCAAGGACGCGGGCTATCGGTTCATCGGCGGACATCCATAAACGCCCGGCACGACCCCGGGTTCGAAATGCGGCGGTTGGCGCTGACCGCCTCCGCGCTGTTCGCGATCGCGGTGGGGACATATAGAGCCGATGCGCAGGGAGCGCAACACGGCGGCGGCCATGGCGGCGATGCCATCCGCTGCACATCCGGCAAGCCGGACGTGGCGGTTATCGCCTGCACCAACATCATTCAGGACAAACGTGAGGATGATGGCAAGCGCGAGATTGCGCTGCGAAATCGCGCGTATCGCTATCAGCAGTTGGGCGACCTCGATCGTGCCATCGCCGATTACACCCTGGCCTTGGACACCCCGGAGCAGCGTGTTGTCGAAGCGAAGACGCGTCTGAACCGCGGTTTGATGTACTTCCTCAAAGGCGATGAGGCCGATGCGCTCGCGGACTACGACAGGGCTCTGGTTCTCGATCCAAAATTGGCCTCGACTTATATCAATCGCGCGACCATCTATATCAAGCGAGGCGATGACGAGCGCGCACTCGCGGACCTCGATGAGGCGGCGCTGCTCGACCCGGCGGATTCCGCGCTCCTCGTCAGCCGCGGCACGATTTATGTGCGGCGCCAGGATCTGGACCGCGCCCTCGCCGACTTCACCCACGCCATTCAAGTCAATCCGACCAATGCCGCCGCGTGGCGCGACCGCGGTTTCGTTTATCGGGCGCGGGGTGACAAGGCGGCGGCGGCGGCCGATGCGGCGGAGGCGATTCGACTGAGTCCGAATCTTGCCGTCGCTCACCTCGATTTAGGGCTGAGCATGCAGGGGCCGGATCACTCTGCCCAGGCGGTCGCCGAATTCGACCAGGCCATTGCGCTCAATCCGCGCGACGCCCACGCCTTCAAGGCGCGCGGCGACGTGTATCTCGAGAGCGGCGACACGGAGCGCGCGATCGCCGATTTCAGCCATGCCATTGGCCTCGACGCAACGCTCTCCTCCGCTTACATCGACCGGGGAGACGCCCACCTCACCAAGGCCGACTGGGATCCCGCCATTGCGGATTTCGGCAGGGCCATCGCTCTCGACCCGAAAAGCTACCCAGCCTATCTCAATCGCGGTCAAGCCTTCGGAGCCAAGGGTGAGCGCGAGCGCGCCATCGCGGACTTCAGCGCCGCGATTCGAATCAAACCCGAGGCTGGCGCGGCCTATCGGCAGCGCGCCTTCTTTCGGCAGGAAACCGGCGATGCGCCGGGCGCACTCAGCGATTACAACCAAGCCATCGCACTCAATCCCAGGGACGCCGAAGCGCTTCGTGGCCGCGGCCATCTGCGGCTGATCCGCCATGATGCCGACGCGGCCATCGCCGACCTCACGGCCGCGATCGCGCTGGACCCTCAAGACGCGCTCGCGTACCAGTTTAGGGGCGCGGCTTATGCCGCAAAGAGAGATTTGCGCAGGGCGGATCTCGATGCAGCGGCGGCACTGCGCATCAGCCGAAGCGCCCCGTAATGTAGTCCTCGGTGAGTCTTTGCTGCGGGTTGGTGAAAATGCGATCGGTCGGACCGATCTCGACCAGGTCGCCCAGATGAAAATAGGCGGTGCGCTGTGAAACGCGCGCCGCCTGCTGCATGTTATGCGTCACGATGGTGATCGCGTAATTTTCGCGCAGCTCATCGATCAAGTCCTCGATCTTGGCGCTCGCTATCGGATCCAGCGCGGAGGTCGGTTCGTCCATGAGGATGACCTCGGGGTTGACGGCGATGGTGCGCGCGATGCACAAGCGCTGTTGTTGTCCGCCCGAAAGGCTGGTGCCGGGTGTCGCGAGACGATCCTTCACCTCGTCCCATAATCCCGCGCGCGCCAGACTGGTCTGCACCAATTCATCCATATCCGCGCGGCTTCTGGTCAGCCCGTGGATTCGCGGCCCGTAGGCCACATTGGCATAGATCGAATGAGGAAATGGCGTGGGCTTCTGGAAAACGATGCCCACTCTGGCGCGCAACTGCGCCACATCCTGGCGCTTGTCGTAGATATTCTCACCGTCCAGGGTGATGGTGCCTTCGACGCGCGCGCTCGGAATCGTATCATTCATGCGATTGAGGCAACGCAGAAAGGTCGATTTACCGCAGCCTGAAGGGCCGATCAGCGCCAGGACCTGATTGCGCCCGATATCCAGGCTGACATTCCTGACCGCGCACTTGTCGCCATAGTTGACGCTGACGCTGCGCGCGGTCATGACCGGATCCGCGAGCTTGTCACGCGTCTCAGCAGGCGCGGCCGCAGACGTGCCCGCCTGCCCGTCGGTGAGATTCATTTCGTTCACCGGCGTCAACCGAATCGCCCGGTGATGTAATCATCGGTCTTGCGGTTTTTGGGCGATGTAAATATCTCGCTCGATGGTCCGATCTCGACCAGTTCGCCCATGAACATGAAGCCCGTCACGTTCGACACGCGGGCTGCCTGCTGCAAATTATGCGTGACCACAACGATGCAATATTTCTCGCGCAATGCCTGCAAGGTTTCCTCGACGCGCAGGGTGGAGATCGGATCGAGCGCCGCGGTCGGTTCATCGAGCAGCAGCACCTCCGGCTGAACGGCGATGGCGCGCGCGATGCACAGCCGCTGCTGCTGGCCGCCGGACAGACTGCGTCCGTCGGCGTGCAGTTTGTCCTTGACCTCGTCCCAAATCGCGGCATCGCGCAAGGCGGTTTCGACGCGGACCTTGAGATCCGCGCTGCGAATCCCCCCGGCCAGACGCAATCCAAACGCAACGTTCTCAAACACCGTCATCGGAAAGGGCGTGGGCTTCTGAAACACCATGCCCACACGATAGCGAAGCTCGGCCACGTCCACCGAGGGCCCTAAAATGTCGCGGCCGCCGATCAGCACCTCCCCCTCGGCGCGTTGCCTGGGGTACAGCGCATACATACGGTTCATCACCCGCAGCAGTGTCGACTTGCCGCAGCCCGAGGGTCCGATGAAGGCCGATATCGAACGGTCGGCCAGCGCCATGCTGATGTTGTGCAGCGATTGCAGGGCGCCATAGAAAAAATTCAGCCCACGCACTTCGATTTTGGGCGGCCCGAGATCCTTGGCCGGTTCCGCAGTCAGCGGATATGGCACGCGCATTTTCAAATGCTTCGGCGGCTTGGTGGACGGAATCATCGCCCCGCTCCGCGTTCGGCCTGCAGCAATGCCAGCAACACCCGCGCCGAGATGCTCAAGATCAAGATGGTCACGGTGATGATCAAGGCGCCGGCCCACGCCAGATTCTGCCAATCCTTGTAGGGGCTCAAGGCAAATAGAAAGATCACCACCGGCAGGTTGGCCATGGGCGCATTCAGATCAGTGCTCCAAAACTGATTGTTGAGCGCCGTGAACAGCAGCGGCGCCGTTTCGCCGCTGATACGCGCGATGGCCAGCAGCAGGCCGGTGACGATGCCGCTGCGCGCGGCCGGATACAGCACGCTCAATATCGTGCGCCAGGGGTAAGCGCCCAGTGCCGCGGAAGAATCCTTCATGCCGACGGGCACCAGGTTTAACATGTCCTCCGTGGTGCGCAACGTGACCGGGATCGCGAGGATGGCGAGGGCAAGAGCGCCGGCGATGGCCGAAAAATGCCCCATGTGGACCACGACGATTTCATAAATGAATAGACCGACAATGATTGAGGGGGCGCTCAAGAGAACGTCGTTGATAAAGCGGATTGCCATGCTCAAACGCGAATTGCGGCCGTATTCTGCCAGATACGTGCCGGCGAGAACCCCGATGGGCGAGCCGATCAGAATGCCGAGGAGCGTCATCACGCCGCTGCCGTAGATGGCGTTCAGCAACCCGCCCCGGCTGCCCGGAGGAGGCGTCATCTGCGTGAAAATGCGACCCGACAGGCCCGTCACGCCGTGCGAAATCAGGGTCCAAAGAATCGCGGCCAAACAGGCCAGGCCCAGCAGCGTGGCGATGAGCGACAGCGCCAGAAAAGCGCCGTTTTTGAGCTTGCGAAAAATGCGCCGGTTCACGCGACCGCCCCGGTGCGCCGCTCGAGCCTGCGCAGCATGGCCTGCGCCAATGCAATCACCGTAAATGTAATGAGGAACAGCAGCAAGCCGAGCGCAATCAGGGAGGAGGTGTACAAATCCCCCACGGCTTCGGTGAATTCGTTGGCGATGGCCGAGGAAATGGTGGTGCCGGGCGCGAGCAACGAGGAACTGATGCGATGCGCATTGCCGATGACAAAGGTCACCGCCATGGTTTCGCCGAGCGCACGGCCGAGACCTAACATGATTCCGCCGACAATACCGACGCGGGAGTGCGGCACAACGACATGCCAAATGACCTCCCAGGTCGTGGCGCCGAGACCATAGCCCGATTCCTTCAACATCGGCGGCACGGTATCGAAGACATCGCGCATGGTCGCTGCGATGAAGGGCAGCACCATGATGGCCAGCACCACTCCGGCGGTGAGGACGCCGATTCCGTAGGGCGGTCCTTTGAAAAGATGGCCGATCGCAGGAATATCGCCCAAATTTCGGATCAGCCAGGGTTGCACGTGTCGCTGCAGCACGGGTGCAAGCACAAACAAGCCCCAAACTCCAAAGATGATGCTCGGCACCGCCGCTAACAATTCGACCGCGACGCCGATGGGTCGTTTCAACCATGGCGGGCAGAGCTCGGTCAGAAACAAGGCAATGCCGAACCCGGTTGGAACCGCGATCAGCATGGCAATGAGGGAGGTCACCACGGTGCCATAAATCGGCGCCAGTGCGCCGAATTGGTCGGTGACCGGGTTCCAAATCTCGCGGCTGACAAATGCGAATTTAAAGTGAGCCAGCGCCGGCCACGCGCCGCGCAGTAGCGAGACCGCGACGCCGCCCAATATCAGCAACACCAGGATCGCCGCGATCAAGGTGGCGGAACGGAATATCCTTTCTAAAATCAGCTGCTTTGCGGCGTGCCCCGGATCGATGATCGCCACGATGTCAGTTCCGCTCCGCGTTGCGCTAAAAGTAGCTCGGGCCCGGCATACTGCTACGCCGAGCCCGAACTACCGTATCTTAACCACCTAAATCTTGGCTAGCGAATCCGCGAAGCCGCGCCTACTTGCCGCTCCAAACCGGTCGGCCACCCGAGGTAATTTGCGTGGCCCAGGTTTTTTGCACCTGGGAAATCAATGCACCGGGCAATGGCACGTAATCGAGCTCCGCCGCCATGCTCGCGCCGTCTTTGTACGCCCACGCGAAAAACTTCAGAGCCTCATGGACCGAGGCGGCGTCATCCGGCTGCTTGTACACCAGAATGAAGCTCGCACCGGTGATGGGCCAGCTCTTCGCGCCCGCTTGGTCGGTCAAAATCAGGTAGTAACTGTCGGAGCCGGCCCAGTCGGCGGTGGCCGCGGCGGCTTGAAACGACTCGGCGTTCGGCGCCACGGCGTTGCCCGATTTGTTGGTTAGCATGGCGTATGACATTTTGTTCTGCTTGGCGTACGCGTATTCCACATAGCCGATGGCGCCATCGGTCTGTATCGTCATGTTCGCGACGCCCTCGTTGCCCTTGGCGCCGATGCCGACCGGCCACTGCACCGAGGTGTTGGCGCCGATACTGGCCTGAAATTTGGCGCTGCTCTTCGACAAATAGTCAGAGAACAGAAAATTCGTTCCGGATCCGTCCGAGCGGTACACGGGCGCGATTGCCGTGGCCGGCAGCGCCAGCTTCGGATTGAGTTTCTTGATGGCCGCATCGTTCCATTGGGTGATGTTGCCCAAATAGATCGCGGCTACCGTGGCGCCGTCCAGATGCAATTGCCCCGGGCCCACCCCTTTGATGTTAACAACCGGCACCACCCCGCCGATAATCATGGGGAATTGAAGCAGTCCGGAGGATTTCAAATCTTCGGGCTTGAGGGGCATGTCAGAGGCGCCGAAAGTCACGGTCTTCGCCTTGATCTGCTTGATGCCGCCGCCGGACCCGATGGACTGATAATTGAGACCGACACCCGTCAACTTCTTGTAGGCATCAGCCCACTTGGCGTAAATCGGGTAGGGAAAGGTTGCGCCGGCGCCTGAGATGTCCGCGGCTGAGGCCGCCATGGTCAATGAGGCTGCGACTCCGAGAAGCAGAAGGCATTTGGTTGTTTTCATCGATGGGAAGCTCCAGTTATTGCCTGCCTCTAGCGCTCTTCGGGCCTCAAGGCTTGGGGTTGGCTGGGATTATCGGGACGAATTGTGACGTTTTTGTTACAGCTGAATGGGAACAAGGGCTTAGGCGGAGCCCAAGCCCTGCTCGACTCCAAGAAGACGCGCCTCAGCTTAGATAATCGGCCGCGACGGTTTGATCCAGCGGCATCTTGCTCGCGGCCATGGCATTGAAAATCGGCGTCAGCACGATGGCGACCAGCAGATTGAGCAGCACGCTGTACACCGCGCTATATCCGGGAAAAGTTTGATCGCCCACATGCAGCGGAAAGGTGGTGCCGAGATGCACCGAAACAGCCATCCAGGTTCCGGCGAATGTGCCCACTGCCCACCCCACCAGCATCGCCCAGGAATTGAGCCAGCGGGTATAGGCGCCGAGTATCACCGGCGGCAGCGTTTGAATGATCCAAATGCCGCCGAGCAGTTGCAGCTCAATCGCGTATTTGGTCGGCACGAACAATATAAACACTAACGCGCCCAACTTGACGATGAGCGAGGTCAACTTGGCGACCCGCGATTCCTGCTTGTCGGTGGGGTTTTGGTTGATGAACTCGCGGTGAACATTGCGGGTGTATAAATTCGCCGCGGCGATCGACATGATCGCCGCCGGCACCAGCGCGCCGATGCCGATGGCCGCGAACGCGATGCCCGCAAACCAGGCCGGAAAGCTGTGCAACAGCAACGCGGGCACCGCAAAGTTGTTGCCGAACTGCTTGAAGCCGGCGGCATATTCGGGGAGTTTGTCCACGCCGCTGGCAATGACGAAGAAACCGAACAGCGCCAGCAGACCGAGCATGAAGGTGTAGCCGGGCAGCATGGCGGCGTTGCGGCGGATGACTTTGCCGCTGCTCGCACTCAAAATGCCGGTCAGCGAGTGCGGATAGAGAAACAGCGCGAATGCGGATCCCAATGCCAGCGTGGCATAGGCGCTGTACGCACCGGTGGTATTGGGACCGGGGACCGCCAGCAGCAGTTTTTGCGCCGGCACGGAGGCGAAAATTTTTCCGAAGCCGCCGAGCTCGTAGGGAATCACAATGACCGCGGCAAAGGCGGTTATGTAAATCAGAATGTCCTTGACGATGGCAATCGAGGCCGGCGCGCGCAGACCGCTCGAATAAGTGAAGGCGGCCAGAATCACAAAGGCGATGAACAAGGGCAGATCCGCCATCAATCCGCTGCCCGACACCCCCATGGCGCCGATCACCACCTGCAAGCCCACCAGCTGCAGGGCGATGTACGGCATGGTCGCCACGATGCCCGTGACGCACACCGCAAGAGCCAGCCAACGGTTGCCGAAACGGCCCTTCACGAAGTCACCCGCGGTGATGTAGCCGTGCTTGTGGCAGACATTCCAGAGACGTCGAAAGATCAAGAACATCAATGGATAAATTATGATGGTGTAAGGCACGGCGAAGAACGCCACCGCGCCCGCGCCGAAGGCGAGCGCGGGGACCGCGATAAAGGTGTAGGCCGTATACACATCACCGCCTACAAGGAACCAGGTGACGACGGTGCCGAAGCGCCGTCCGCCCAAGCCCCATTCATGCAGCAGGTCCAGGTCGCCGCGCCGCCAGCGTGCCGCCGCGAACCCCAGCCAAGTGATGAAGCCAAACAACAAGACGAAAATGATCAGCGCGGTCCAATTCAGATCCGACACGGGCGCCCCCTGAAGTTTTTCTTATTCTTCCACTGCGAAATAGACAATGGCCGTGAACACCGCGCTCACGATGACCCACAGCATCTGGAACCAGTAAAAGAACGGGATTCCAAATAGATAGGGATCGGCCTTATTGTAGAAAGGCGGCCAGAGCGCCACCGCAAATTGGATTACAAAAAGCAGATACCACCAGCTCCAGCCGCCGCGTTTTTTTTCTGTGGTGTTCATCGCGTTCCCCTAACGGATTCCGGTAGAACCCCTATGCTACGCGCGGCGCCGTGGGCGTGTCGAGAAACGACGCGGTACTTGACCTCACGGCCGCGAAGCGACCGTGAGGTCAAGGCAGGAGTTTAGAACTTGAAGCGCACACCCGTGGTGGTGGTCAGGTCGGTGGTGTGGAACACGTAGCCGTTGGCCATGCCGTCATGCACGCCCGTGTAAAACACGCCCGCGTAGGCATCGAAGCGCTTGCTCAAGCGCCATACGCCGTCGAGAGAGAAGGCGTCGGTGGTACCGCTGCACGTCCCAGCGATGTTGGTCGAGCAGCCCGCGTTGGCACCGGATCCGTAGCTGTTCTGCTTGTAGCCGTAAAATGCGCCATTGAGTTCAAAGTCCGGGGTGATCGCGTATTTCACGCCGGCCCAGAAGACTTGCAGTACCTTGTCGTTGGGAAACGCTGCGTTGTTCACGAACGCGAGCTTGTATCCGCCGATATCGTCAAACCCGGCAGGCAGCGGGCTGCTCGGATTGGCGAAGCTGATGTGCTCGTAGCCGGCAAACAGTTTGATCGGAGCCACGGCGCCAAAATTGTACAAAGCCAGGATCGAATACGAGGTGTTGTCCGAGACCGTCGCGGCTAGCGCCTTGTCCGGGGAAAAGCCCAGACCTGGCAACAAGGCGACCTGCGCGGCGCTGAGCGCGGCAGCTGCGATGGCATCGTGTGCCTTGACGTAGTAGCCGTCGATCGACAATCCGGCGAAGTCGCCGCCCACCTGGAGTTCGGTCACGGAGTTGGAGACGCCGTTGCCCGCACTGGGCTTGAACATCGCCGCTACGTGCGCGACGCCGGAGAACGACACGGCGTACTTGATCGAGCCGTCGAGACGCCGGTCCTGGGTATCGCCACCGCCGGCAGTGGTTCCTGAAAGGCCGATCAATGAAAACGCCTGAGACGCGGCGTTCGGGTCGTACTTGCTGATGCCGTCCGCCAGCAGCGTGTTCTGACGGCCGAAGGTCAAGGTACCAAAGGTTTTGGAACTAACGCCCGCGTAGGACTGCTGAAATGCCTGCCCGGCAACGCTGGAATCCAGGTTCGTGGTTTGCGTGCCCGAGGCCACACTGCGCCCGTTATTCTGGGCCAACGACTTCAGCGCGTCGCTGATCTGGCCGGACTGCGGGTTGAAAAACGTTTCCAGCTTGAACACGCCGCTCCAGTCGCCGGCCAGCGGTTCGACGCCCTGCAGGCCGATGCGCGACTGGCTCAGATTATTGGGCGTGATGCCGGTGATGGATTTATTGCTGTTCTTCTGCACGATATCCGCGCTGCCTGCGGGGAAGTAATCGTTGATCGGTGCGCCATGCGTTTGGTTCTGCAGGCCGAGATCAACGATGCCGAACAGCGTGATACCGTGCATTGTGAGGCTGTCATTGGCCGCCGCCGGGGCAGCAGCTGTCTGTGCATGTGCGATTCCTGTCACAGCCAACAGAACGCCCAGCAACAAACCATGTTTCTTGATCGCATTTACGTCATTCACAGCTTCCACTCCAGTGTTTTGATTGTTGGATTTAATCGACGTATTGTTACATCTATGTGACAGTGGCTTCGGTTCGGATTCTACTGGGATTATCAGGCGACGCTACATCTATCATTGGCTCGACCCACATCTGTATCTTTTCCGCAACAGCCCGGATAGTCGACCTGACGCTATCCGGGTAGACGGCGCAAAAACGGCCGGGCACCGCCGCCGCTTGCCAGAGATGTACGAGGGGGCTCCTCAAGCGCTTCGCAATCAGGCACTGCAGCAGGCATTATTTGGCAGTGACTTTCGTCCTCTCTTGCGCACACCGATGAGCAGAGCGTTGCTTAAGGATTTGGATCCGCGGCAAAGCTTGGTTGCCGGGCTCATTTGGCTCGTGATTGCGCTGGCGGTGAGTTTTGCCGTAGCCGCCTCGATTTGGGCGGGACGGGTGGCGCGCGAAATCGTGGTGCAGCAGCATGTGCGCCGTCTGGTGTTGGAGACCGACCAACTTGCGTCCGACTTGGGCCAAGCGGTGAGCATGAGGCTGGCTGCCACGCGCGCGACGGACGGGAACGCCGCACCCGAGGAACGCTTCAAACGGCTCATTTTTGCCTACCCCGATATGGGGTGGATTTCGATCGCGGATGTTTCAGGGGCGCTGATCGCGACGAACGGCAGCATCGATCCGCGAAGCAGCGCTCGCGCAAGCCCCTGGTTTCAAGAGGGCTTGAAGGGACCCTGGATCGGCGTGATTGAAGAGTCCCGGCACGGCGGCTCCAAGCCATTGCTCGGCGATTTTTCCGCGCCGCTGCACGACTCCTCAGGCCGCACCGTCGCAGTGGTCGCGGCGCACTTGAACTGGCACTGGGCAGCGGCAGATGTGCAGCGGCTGAGCGACACGCTGGACCGCAGCGGCTCCGCGCAAACGCTGGTCATGAATCGCGCCGGCGCCATTGTGGTCGGGCCGGACGGGCTGCGTGATGGGCCGTGGAAAGGAGTCATGCTCAATGAAGCGCCCCCGATCGAACCGTCGTCGGCGCAATCCGCCGCGCCGCGATTCGAGCGGTTGCCGAATGGCCATACCGTCCTGGTGACCCGCGCGCCGGTGAGCCTCGAGGCTGCGCGGCTGACGGATGCCTGGTCGGTGCAGCTCAGCGAGCCGAAAGACATGGTCTATCAGCGCGCCAACGCCTTGGCCATACGAATTTTATGGATTTCCGTCTGCCTGGGCGCGGCGATGGCGGTACTCGGAACGCTGGGCGCGCGGCATTTGACCAACCGGCTGAAGAATCTGACCCGCTCCGCCGCTGCCGTCGGACGCAATGAGATCGCGCGCATCGAAGTGCCCCAGGGGCGCGATGAAGTTGCGCAGTTGGCGACGGTATTCGCCAAGATCTTGGACGATCTGCGCCAAGAGCGCAGCGAGCTGCTCGAGCTGAGCCGCGATCTCGAGCGCCGCGTTGCGGTCAGGACGCGCGAAGTGGAGCGTCTTGCGGAGGAGTCGCGCTACGCCGCCATTGCGCGCGAGCGGTTGCAAATCGCCCGCGATCTGCACGACACGCTGGCTCACTCAATGATGGCGATGCTGAGCGAAGTGCGCTTGCTGCGCAAGCTGCAGGGACACGATCCGGCCTCATTGGCGGGCGAGTTGGCCCGCGCGGAGGAAGTCGCGCAGTCCGGTCTCAACGAGGCGCGCTCAGCCATTGCGCAAATGCGCGTCAATTCGGTACGCGACATCGGACTCGGTCCGGCCATTTCCAAGACCATCGAGCGCTTGAAGGATCGCACCGGACTCGAGGTCGAATTCACGATGGATCCGGATGCCGCGCGCTTTGGCGATGAACGGGCGGAGGTTATTTTCCGCATGACGGAGGAAGCGCTGCGCAATATCGAGCGTCACGCCCGCGCGAGCCGGGTTCGCATCGCTTTGATTAGCGCCAATGCCGCAAATATTCAGCTGCAAATAGAGGATGACGGCATCGGCTTCGATACGAGTCAGTCGCGGCCGGGCCATTTCGGAGTAATCGGACTGCGCGAGCAGGCGCACATGATTGGCGCGGATCTAAAGATTATCAGCGCCCCGGACGCCGGCACGCTGCTTCAATTATCGTTGCGCATTGCGCCGGCAGCACTGTAGCGCGGCAGGCTTCAGCGCCCGGCATTGATCACACCGAGAGAATTAACCACTTTTTTTGCATTGCGGGCCTGCAATGCGATGGCTTCGGCCTGTTGGCGCACCAGATCGGTGTTTACCACGCCATACAAATACACCACCCCGCCATGCGTCTGCACGGTCAACAGTCCCGAAGGTCCCAATTCAGGATGCCGGTCGAACAATGCGCGCACATCGGCGGTGATTTGCGCATCGCCGGGACAGCCGGCAAACCCGCATTGCCCGTGGGGCGCGCATGCGGCGACCAGCGCATACACCAGGCAGAGTGCCAAGGCCCGAGCGCCGATCGGCGCCATGGTCTTCATGCCAGCAAAAGTTCCAGGGTGCGCCGATAAACCCGCTGCAGCCCGTCGATGTCCGCAACCCGCACGCATTCGTTCACCTTGTGGATGGATTCGTTGATCACGCCCAGCTCGATTACCTGCGCCCCCATCGGCGCGATGAATCGACCGTCTGAGGTACCACCGCCGGTGGTCAGCTTGGGACTGATTTGCAGCTGCTCCTGCACGGCGCGTGCGGCGGCCTGCGACAGCGTGCCCGGAACGGTGAGAAAAGGCTGCCCCGAAATGAACCATTCCAGGCTGTATTTGACGCGGTGGCGCTGCAGAATTTCTTCGACAATCTGTTTCAAGCCATCGACCGTTTGTTCGGTGGAGAAGCGCAGGTTGAATCGCGCCCGCAGTTCCCCGGGAATCACATTCGGCGCGCCGGTTCCCGCGGAAATATTCGAGACCTGGAAACTGGTGGGCTGGAAGTGCTCATTGCCCTGATCCCAGAGGCGGGCGGTCAATTCCGCCAGCGCGGGCGCCAGCGCGTGCACCGGATTGTCCGCCAGCTGCGGATACGCGATGTGTCCCTGCACGCCGTGCACCGTTAAACGGCCGCTCAAGCTGCCGCGGCGGCCGATCTTGATGGTGTCGCCCAGCGTGTTCTCGCTGGACGGTTCGCCAACCAGACACCAGTCAATGCTCTCCTGGCGCTCGCGCAGCACCTCGACCACCCGGCGGGTGCCGTCGATGGAAGGCCCCTCCTCATCGCTGGTGATCAAGAACGCGATGGTGCCGCGATGTTTTGGATACAGACCGATGAATTCCTCGCTGGCGGTCAACATGGCCGCGAGGCCGCTTTTCATATCGGCCGCGCCTCGGCCGTAGAGCAGACCATCGCGGATGACCGGTTCAAAAGGATCGGAGCGCCACTCGTCCAGCGGCCCCGAAGGAACCACATCGGTGTGGCCCGCGAAGCAAAAGACCGGTGCGCCGCTGCCGCGTTTCGCCCAAAAATTATCGACCGGTCCGAAGCGCAGGCTCTCAACGTTGAATCCCACGGCCGAGAGGCGCTCGATCATCAGCGCCTGACATCCGCCGTCGGCGGGACTGACCGATTGACGCGAGATCAAATCCTTCGTCAATTGCAGGGTCTTCGACATCAGAAGCGCAGCACCGGCGCTTGACGTCGCAGGTTCACCCACAAGCCCCAGGCGCCCAGCACCAGCGCACTGATCAAGACCCAGGCGGGCATGGCCAGCCCGAGGAATTCCCAGGTGACCTTGGCGCACTCACCGGACCCGGTCAGCACCTTGACCAGCACTTCGCTCAAAGAAAAAACCTTGAGCATGAAATGGAGCGATGCGCCGCAGGCCGGCACGGCATCCGGCGGCAGGCTTTGAATATACAGATGGCGCAGCGCAACGCCGACGGTGGCCAGAGCCGCGAGCGTCAGCAGCACCGCATACGCGCGCCGGCCGAAAGCCTCCGGGTCGTGCAGGGTTGCGACCAAGAAAATGATGCCCAGCACAAAGATCCCGATCCGTTGAAAAATGCACAGGGGACAAGGCTCCAGATGCATCACGAATTCTGCGTAGTAGGCGTAGGCCAGAAGGCATACGCAAGCCACGAATCCGAGAAAGTTGCCGCGGCGCGCGGTCATCAGCGACGCATGAGGGCGTGCGCCGCGTCGATCTGCTTGGCAACATCCTCGAGCGAGGAGTGGCGAATATCCTTGCCGTGCACCATGTAAATCACGTATTCGCAGATGTTTTTCGCGTGATCGCCGATGCGCTCCAGTGCGCGTACGATCCACATGATTTCAAGGGCGCGGCGAATGGTGCGCGGGTCTTCCATCATGAAGGTGATGCACTGCCTCTGAATGGACTCATACTCCTCGTCCACCATTTTGTCTTCCTGGGCGGTTTTCAGGGCCGCCTGGGAATCCATGCGCGCGAAAGCGTCCAGGGCGTCGTGCACCATCTGCGCCACCTGCCGGCCGAGATGTTTCACTTCGCGGTATTTGTCCGCCGGCCGCTCCATGGTGGCCAGGCGCGAGGCGATGTAGCCGATTTTCTCGCCCTCATCGCCGATGCGCTCCAGATCGGTGATGGTCTTGATGATGGCGACAATGACCCGCAAGTCGCCCGCCGCCGGCGCGCGAATCGCAAGGATGCGGCTGCATTCTTCGTCGATCGACAACTCCATGCCATTGACCTTGTAATCGTCCGTGGCAACGGATTCTCCCAACCGGCTGTCGCCCTCGACCAGGGCGGTGATCGCCTTGTGGAGCTGCTGCTCGACGAAGCCGCCCATCTGCAGCACCTGATTGCGCACCTTCTCCAAGTCTTCGTTGAAGCGGCGGGAAATGTGATGGGTAAGATCGGCGGTTTCCATAGATTTGACCTTGAAGCACTCTTATATATGCGTGCAGCGTTCGTTTACATCTGATTTCAGCGTACGTCAACCGTGTACATGATATTTGTGACTTTCATGCGCTCGCGGCATTGCGCATCTCCAGCTTCCAGATGCGTTGCTGCGGAAAATGACAAGTGAAGGTGCTGCCCTTGCCCTCGACGCTTTGCACATCGAGCCATCCGCCGTGTCGCTGCAAGGCGTGCTTGACGATTGCCAGGCCGAGTCCCGATCCACCCTGCCCGCGCGAGCGGCCCGCATCCACCCGATAGAAGCGTTCGGTCAGGCGCGGGATGTGTTCCGCAGGGATTCCGATGCCGCTGTCGATGACGGCGAAATAGGCGCCCTCGGCGTCCGTCCACCAGCGCATTCGCACCGTGCCCTCGTGAGGGGTGTATTTCACGGCATTGACCAATAAATTCGTGAAGGCGGATTCGATTTCGTGCGCCGATCCATACAGGCCGTCGTTCGTGTCCACCTCGAGCAGCACCTGCCGCGGCCGATCCGGGCTGATCAGCGCGTCGCGATGCAGCCGTTCGAGCATTCGCGGCACATCGATGGGGTCGCGCGCCGCCTCCCCGTCGGCGGATTCCAGGCGCGACAGCTCGAGCAGATCGGCGATGATGGTGTTCATGCGCTGCGCTTGAGCCCGCATGTCCTTGATTGGCCCTCCCCAGGCCGGATCCACGGACGGATCTTCCGCGAGCGTGTCCAAATATCCGGAAATCACGGTCAAGGGCGTACGCAATTCATGCGAAGCGTTGGCAACGAAATCCTTGCGCATCGCCTCCAGACGCATTTGACGCGTCACGTCACGCACCAGCAGCAGCGACTGGCCGCCGCCGTAGGGGACCATCTGCAGCGCCAGAAACATGTCGATCTGCACCGGCGGCCGAATCACCAGCGGCAGCGCAAAATCATCGCTGTGCAGGTAATGCGCAAATTCGGGGGCACGAATCAGGTTGTCGATCCGCAATCCCACATCGACCGGCCTTCTTAAGCCCAAGAGCCGCGCAGCCTGTCGATTGAACCAAACGATCTCGCGTTGCGTGCTCAAGATGATGACCCCGTCGGGGAGTGCGGCGGTCGAGCGGCGCAGCTCACGATACAGCTGCACCAGGCGTTGCTTGTGATATTGCTTGCGCCGATGCAGACGGATCACCTGGGCGATGATGTCGCCCCAGATTCCGCCGATATTGGGGGGATCGATTTGCGAGCGCAGCCGCAACCAACGGTCGACGCGGTACAGGTTGAGCAATTGCCAGCCGAGATAGAAGCAGGCTGCGCCCAAGATCCACAGCCAAATGGGTCCTATCAGCAGACCCACGCACAGGCCCAACAGCAACATGCCCGCGAGGCGCGCGAGCGCGAAGGTCCACATTGCTGCCATCGGTTAGGAGCCTGTCCGCTTACGCGTCTCGCGTCGAAAATCGATAGCCCGCGCCGCGCACTGTTTGCACCAACTTTTCCAGTAAAAACGGTTCGAGCGCCTTGCGCAGTCTGCGAATGTGCACATCCACGGTGCGCTCTTCCACGTAAGTATTACCTCCCCAGACACGGTCGAGCAACTGACCGCGCGTAAATACCCGTTCCGGGTGGGTCATGAAGAAATGCAGCAGGCGATACTCAGTGGGTCCCAGGGCGATTTCCCGTTCACCTGCGCTCACCCGGTGGCTGGAGTCATCGAGTCTCAAGCCGTCGACCTCGACGATGTCGTCCGCGCCGGCGGGCGCCGCGCGCCGCAATACGGCCTGAATCCGCGCCAGCAATTCGCGCGGCGAGAAAGGCTTCGTGATGTAGTCGTCCGCGCCTCCCTCGAGGCCGCTGACCTTGTCCTGCTCCTCCGCACGCGCGGTGAGCATGATCACGGGAATCTCCTCGGTATCCTTGGCGCGCTTGAGCGAACGCGTCAGCTCCAGGCCGCTCATGTCGGGCAGCATCCAGTCAATCAGCATGAGATCGGGCCGCACGTCCACGATCCGGGCGCGTGCTTCGCGGCAATCCTCGGCCTCGCGAACTTCGTAGCCTGCACGCCGCAACCCGAAGGCAATCATGTCGCGTATGGGCTTTTCGTCTTCGACGATCAGGATGCGTCTGGCAGACATAGTAGTCCCTTGATTCCAAAGCCGAGTATTACAGGCTTCGATTGTGACAGTTCCATTACAAGGAGGACTGCACCGCCCTTTCTGCCGCCGTGAAGGCCACTTTGTCCCTTAGATAGAGCGGCTTGAGATCCGCGGCGTCGAGGCCGGCGGTTTGAAATCGCAGAGCCCCGAGCCGCGCGATCTCCCGGGCATTGGGCAGGGCCGCGCTGCGCGCCGCGTCGGTGCTCACGCCGGGCAGCGCCCCGAGCTGCGGATAGCTCAAAAATCCCCGGCCAATACCCAGGTAGGGTCCGCTTTGTTCCATTGACACGGTGCTGGGGGCTCCCACATGCAGTACGCCGCTTTGCCGCACGCCGCACGCCTCATCCCAGGCGAAGCAACCCCAATAGACCTCTCCCATGCGCGCATCGAGGCAGGCCAACGCGCGGCTGTCCGGCGCTGCGAGTGCTTGCAGCGCCAGAGCTTCCAGTGTCGTGACCGGCACGACCCTCAGATCCGCACCGAACGCCAGACCCTGCGCCACCGACACGCTGACCCTGACGCCGGTGAAGGCGCCCGGCCCGATGCTCGCCGCAAGGCCATCGAGCATGGACAGCGATACCTGTGCTTCCGCCAGCACTTCTTCAGCCAGGTTCAGAATCTTCAGCGCGTTGCTCTTGCCGGATTCAATGGTGCGGCTGATGAGCGCGCCGTCCATCAGCAACGCCACCGAACAAGCCTCGGTTGCCGCATCCAGTGCGAGCAGGCGCATCAGGTGGCCTGTGCCGCCGGCACCGCTGCCCGGCGCGTCCGCAACCGATCTCTCAAGAACTGCGCGGCCACGGCCACTTCGCTGACCACCGGACTCGGCGGCATCGACTCGAGAAACACGCGCCCATACGCCTTGCTCTTGATGCGCGGATCGCCGAGCACGATCACGCCGAAATCGTCGAAGTCGCGGATCAAGCGCCCGACGCCCTGCTTCAATGCCAGCACCGCCTGCGGCAATTGATACTCGAAGAACGGATTGCCGCCGCGCCGGCGAATTCCCTCGAGCCGTGCCTTCAACAAGGGATCGTCGGGGGCGGCGAAAGGCAGCTTATCGATGGCCACGATGGAGAGCGCATCGCCTTTGACATCCACGCCTTCCCAAAAGCTGCCGGTGGCAAGCAGTACCGCGTTGCCGAGCTCTCGAAAGCGGTTCAGCAAAGCTTCGCGCGGCGCCTCGCCCTGCACCAGGACCGGGAAAGGCGGATTGGGAAAGCGGGCTTTCAGAGCCTGCACGCCCTCCGCCAAGCCGCGATAGCTGGTGTAAAGCAGGAACGCGCGGCCGCCACAGGCTTCGATGAGTGGTGCACAAGCCTCGATGAATTCTGCCGCGAACTTTGGGGACTGCGGATCCGGCATGCGCGGCGGCAGAAAGAGCCGAGCTTGATCGCGATAATCAAACGGACTGTCGATGCACAGGGTGCGCGCGTCGGGCAGGCCGATCCTCTCGGCGAAATGCGAAAAATCCGCGGCAATCGCCAGGGTCGCGGAAGTAAAGATCCAGGCGCAGGGCCGGGATTCGACGTACTCGCGCAGCCGTTCCGCGATTTCAAACGGCGTGAATTGCAGCGTCAGCCCATTGGCCCCCGCCTCCACCCAGCGCAAACCCGCCTCCTCTGAAAGCTCGCGCAAGCCGGCCAGCGCATTGGCCAGATGCGCCGCGCGGCGCGCGCAACTGGCAGTTCCGGCACCGCCGCCCAACCCCTCGAGCTGGGTGCCGAGTGAGCTCAAAGTGGATTCGATTTCCGGCAGTGCGTCCAAGAATGTGTCCGGGAGGTCAGTCCATTCATAACGCCCGTTCCTATTGTTCAGCGCGTATCTCAATCCATCGAGATGGCCATCGATGCTGAGCACCGTCTCAATGATCGAGGGCGCGCGGATCGCAGCCGCGCTCAGTTCCGCCGTAATGTCCCGCATCAGCACTTGAACCTGACGCACCGACCAGGTCTGCCCGAAGAATTGCGCGGCGATATCCGGCACTTGATGCGCCTCATCCAGAATCACCGCTTCGGCACCGGGCAGCAGATCGCCGAAGCCCTCGTCTTTGAGCGCCAGGTCGGCGAGCAGCAAATGATGATTCACCACGACGATATCGGCCGCCTGCGCATTGCGGCGCGCTTCCATCACGTGGCAGCGCGAGAATTGCGGGCATTCCTGGCCGAGGCAGTTCTCGCGAGTCGAGGTAATGCTCGGCCAGACCGGCGACTGCTCCGGAAGGTCGGTGAGTTCGGCAAGGTCACCGCTCTTGGTCGTGGCGGCCCAGCGCGAAACGCGCGCAAGCAGACGTGTCGCGCCGCGCTCCGGACCCAGCAAAGCGCCCTGCTGCGACGCAAGCTCCAATCGATGACGGCACAGATAATTGGTGCGCCCCTTGAGCAGCGCCAGTTTCGCCGGCAGCCCCAGCGCCTTTGCCAGCATCGGCACGTCGCGCCGAAACAATTGATCCTGCAGCGTGCGCGTGCCGGTGGAAATAATGACGCTGCGCCCGGAAAGCAGTGCCGGTATGAGATAGGCAAAGGTCTTGCCCGTGCCGGTGCCGGCCTCGACAATCAGCGGCTCGAGTCGCGCCAGCGCCGCGCCCACCGCTTTCGCCATCACGGCCTGTTCCGGTCGATAGGCGTAATCCGGCAGCGCCCGCGCCAACGGGCCGCCCATGCTGAAAACGTCTTGGTAATCGGTATTCATTGAATGCTTGCGGTCGTCGTAGCCTACGACGAAACGACGCCTGTTATTTCGCCCGCGCGCGAAAACGCACGAACGCCACCGAATTGCCTTTTAACGGATTTTTGAGCTGCCAGCGGATGTGGGTGTAGTCGGCCGCCGTGGCCGCGCGCAGTTGACCGTCGGGTTGTTGGATCTTCAAGTTCTCCGGCGCATCGAAACTGCGTCCAGCGTCGACCGAGTAAGTTACTTCGGTCCCCGGACCGACCGCAGAATCGGCTAAGTAGGTCATATGCTCAGGAACGGCATAGGATACGACCGGGCGCCGCGAGATCAGCGTGGTATTGCGCACCTCCAAGGTATAAATGACCGTGTCGCCCGAGACCACGCGGTCGGCGGAAACCAGCTTGGTGATTTCCCGGCCGGCGACTTGGCTCGATTGCTCCACCTCCGCGATCGCCTTGATGCTGATCGGATCCGAATCCGCCCGACTGATGCCGAGGGCGATGATTGCGCCGAGACAGATCAGCAATCCGCGCGACGGATAAGAGGGCGCTCTGTACATATTGTCAGTGTACGATATCCAGCGTACATAGCCTAATAAAATATTTATAATCAATTAGTTATAAGCAATTCTAAAGCAATATTCTATCTTGCATCGGCAATTCCGTCCGACCGTGAAATAAATTTTGCTGTCGGAGATATCTCACGCACGGACAGGAGTTGGCGCGCTCACACCCATCTGTCATCCTTATCGATCTATCAAGCTTTCTTCTAGGGACAGCCAATGGCCACAGCACCTCAGCATGTAACGCTCGCCTCGATGAATCATGATGTCGCGGCCTGGGTGGATGACGTTGCCAAACTGACGCAGGCCACGAAAATCCATTGGTGCGATGGCAGCGAGGCTGAGTTCGAAACCCTGAAGCGCGAGTTGATTGCGGACAAGCAGTTGCTGCCGCTCAATCCGCAAAGCTTCCCTGAGTGTGTACTGTCACGCTCGAACCCGTCGGACGTCGCTCGCGTCGAACATCTCACCTTCGTCTGTACGTCAAATAAGGATGACGCAGGCCCCAATAACCATTGGATGGCACCGCAGCAGGCCCACGCGAAAATGGACGCCCTGTTCGCCGGCTGCATGAAAGGTCGAACCCTGTACGTGCTGCCCTACTGCATGGGCCCGATCGACTCGCCCTACTCTCGCTGCGGCGTCGAAATCACGGACAGCGCCTATGTCGTGCTGAACATGCGCATCATGACGCGCATGGGGCGCGCGGCGCTCGAACGGATCACGCGCGACGGAACCTTTGTGAAAGGTTTGCATTCCACCGGCGATTTGAATCCGCAGCGTCGCTTCATCATGCATTTCCCCGAGGAGCTGTCGATCAAGAGCTTCGGCTCCGGATATGGCGGCAACGCCCTGCTCGGCAAAAAGTGTCACGCGTTGCGCATCGCAAGCTGGCAAGCGCGCACCGAGGGCTGGCTGGCGGAGCACATGCTCATCGTGGGCATCGAGAATCCGCAGGGCGAGACCCACTACCTGGCGTGCGCCTTCCCCTCCGCCTGCGGCAAGACCAATCTGGCGATGTTGATTCCCCCGGCAAGCTACCCGGGCTGGAAGGTATGGACCATCGGTGACGACATTGCCTGGCTGCATCCCGGCAAGGATGGCCGTTTGTACGCCATCAATCCGGAATCGGGATACTTCGGCGTGGTGCCCGGAACCAACGCCAAAACAAATCGCAATGCCTACGAGATGATTCGGAAGAATACAATCTTCACCAATGTTGGTTTGACGGCGGACAACCAGCCCTGGTGGGAGGGGTTGACCGAAGGCAAACCCGTCACCGACTGGCAGGGTCGGCCTTACGATCCCAAGAATGGACCGGCCGCGCAGCCCAATTCCCGCTTCACCGTTTCCGCCAGGCAAAATCCCGGTTATTCAAAGCTTGCCGACGCCCCCGGCGGCGTGCCGATCTCGGCGATCGTGTTCGGCGGCCGCAGGCGTGCGCTCGCGCCGCTCGTGTACCAGGCGCGCAATTGGCTGCACGGCGTCCTCATCGGCGCCGGGGTCGCATCGGAAACCACGGCGGCCGCCACCGATGCCGTCGGCGTGGTGCGGCGGGATCCCATGGCCATGAAGCCGTTTGCCGGCTACAACTTCGGCGATTATTGGGCGCATTGGATCAATGTCGGTTCCAGGCTGAAGTCCCCGCCGCAAATCTTTCACGTCAACTGGTTCCGCCAGGACAGCGCCGGAAAATATTTATGGCCGGGATTCGGAGAGAATCTGCGCGTGTTGCGCTGGATAATCGACCGTTGCAAGGGCAAGGCCGGCGCACGCGAAACGGCCATCGGCCATCTGCCGGCTCGCACCGATTTGGATCTGCAGGGACTCGACATCACCCCGTCCGCCCTCGACGAACTGTTGGCCGTCAGCCCGCAACTGTGGAAAGAGGAATTCGCCGGGATCGATCAGTACTTGAACGGCTTCGGCGATCACGTGCCGGCAGCTCTGCGGGCTGAGCTGCAAAGCGCGCTACAGCGCGTTCATTCCTCGCAGGTGTAGCGAATCACCTGGGAAGAGTTGCTATCGGGGGCCTTGCCGAGCCCGATCAAACCCTCGCCGCGGATTTGCATCGAATCGCGGCGGACGAAGGCTTCTTCACCATCCTTGCCGAGAACGAAGGTGCCATTCGTGCTCTGGTCGATCAGCATGAATTTGTTGCGGTTGATCTCGACGCGCGCATGCAGCCGCGAAATGAGGTTGCCCTTCACCACCAGATCGTTTTCCTCGGCGCGGCCGATGGTGATGTTCGCGCGAGTCTCGTTGACCAGCACTTCCTGCCCCTGATAGCGCAGCCGCAGCCTTTGCGATTTGGCGCCCTTCTCGCGCTCGCGCGCGGCGATGGCGATGGAGGGCACCATGCTGGTGACATCCTCGGGCTGCCACAGCACCTCGAACAGCGCCACTTCGCTGCTGCGGCCCTTGAGCGTCGCGACATCGATCTGCCGCACCTGCGCGCGCCAATCGGAGGACAACCGGTCCACCATCGTGGCGGTCGTCATGATCTGGCCGGCCTTCGCCTGGCTGGTCATGCGATTCGCGGTGTGCACGGCGGAACCAAAGATATCGCGATTTTCGAGCACCACCGGTCCGAAATTGCAGCCAATGCGGATGGCGACCGTCTGTTCGTCGACTTTGAGCTGCGGATGCGTGACGATTTGCTTTTGCATTTGGGCCGCGGCGTTCAGCGCATCGTCGGCGGTGGGAAAGGTGGCCATGACCTCATCGCCCATCGTTTTGATGACCGTGCCGTGATTCTGATCGGTCGCCGCGCGCATCACGTCGATGCAAATGCCCACCATGTCGCGCGCGCGCAGGTCACCCAGCAACTCATAGAGCTTGGTGCTGCCGACGACATCGGCAAACAGGATGGCTACTTCGATTTCTTTGCCCATTGCCCAGCCTATTATACTTAACGTAAGGTTGAGGCGCTTAAGACGTTAGGCGGCAATACCCTGTTTTATTATGGGAAGGGCCGAAAACAACGTTTCGGGTGCCGCTTCCGGGCGCGCCGCCACTTCGGATAGAAACCGACGCCAAGCTCGGGCACCTTCGCGTCCCGCCATGACGCCGTGCATGTGGCGCGTGATCGAATGCAGGCGCATGCCCCGCTGCGCGCACGCCTTGGCGTAAGGCACCATCCGCTCGACAATTTGCCAGGGTTCGGGAATCGGCCAATTCGGATCGATCAGACCTTGCTCGAGTTCGGCCAGGAGCGCAGGCCGATGGTAGGCAGCCCGACCGATCATTGCGCCGTCCAACCCAGCGCGCAGATGCGCAGATATAGCGGCGCTATCGCAGAGCCCGCCGTTCAATATCACGGTCAGGTCCGGACAATCGCGTTTCAGCTGGTGCACGAGCTCAGTTTTGAGCGGCGGAATCTCGCGATTTTGCTTGGGCGACAAGCCGCCGAGGATGGCGACGCGGGCGTGCACGATCAGCGCATCGATTTCCGCGGCTCGCACAGTATCGGCAAAGGCGCGGAAAAACTCATAGTCGTCGCGCTGGTCAATACCGATTCGGCATTTGACCGTCACCGGCAGATGAGTGGCGTCCCGCAAACTGCGCACGCAATCTGCCACCAACGCGGGCTTCAGCATGAGGCAGGCGCCAAAAGAGCCATTTTGCACGCGGTCGCTGGGACATCCCACGTTCAAGTTGATTTCCGCGTATCCGGCCGAGGTGCCGATGCGCGCGGCTTTGGCCAGCTCCGCGGGGTTGCAGCCGCCAAGCTGCAAGGCGACCGGATGCTCGCCTGCGTCATGGTCCAGCAATTGACGCACGTCGCCGCGGACAATGGCTGCGGCAACGATCATCTCCGTGTATAGCAACGCATGCGGGGCGTAAAGCCGGTGCAGGAACCGGCAGTGACGGTCGGTCCAATCCATCATGGGCGCAACGCACACACGCCGATCCAGCGGCTGAGCCGATCCTAGCTTTAAGGTCTGGTGTTCAAGATCGCGCATGGGGTCGGTGAGGGCCACGTTCCAAGGTTGCAGACCCGGCATACTCGCCGCAAAACGTTCGCAACTCAAGCGGCGGGCAAGTAGTATTGAACGCCTCTAGCACAAATACGCAATTCATGTAGGTGGCCGGATGAATCGACGTCAATTTGTTTATGTCATGTCGGCCGCGGCGCTCGCGGCATCGGGCACGGTCGCGGCATCGGGCACGGTTGCGGCCAAGGACAAATTGCGCCGGCCGCTGCGCATTCTGGTGCTCGGTGGCACCAAATTTTTGGGAGTCCACATCGTCGAACTGGCGCTTCAACACGGCCATTCGGTGACCCTGTTCAATCGCGGCAAAACCAATGCCGGCATATTCCCCCAGCTGGTGCATCTGAAGGGGGATCGCGATGCCAAGCTCGAGGCCCTCAAAGGCAAGCACTGGGATGCGGTCATCGATGATTCGGGCTATGTGCCCCGGCACGTCAAATTATCGGCCGAATTACTCGCACCCAATGTGCAGCGCTACATCTTCATCTCCACCATCTCGGTCTATGCAAGCTTCGCGAATCCCAATACCGAGGACTCGCCGGTCGGCAAGCTGGCTGACGAAACCACCGAAAAAGTGGACGGTGGTGCGTATGGACCCTTGAAAGCGCTGTGCGAAAAGGCGGCTGAAAAGGCCATGCCGGGGCGCGTTGCCGTCGTGCGCCCGGGCCTCATCGTAGGTCCGCGGGATCCCACTGACCGATTCACCTACTGGCCGGCGCGGGCGGCGCGCGGCGGTGAAATGGCGACACCCGGCAAACCCAGCGACCGGGTCCAATTCATCGATGCCCGGGATCTGGCTGCATTTGTGCTGCGGCTGGTGGAGCGCAAAACCGTCGGCACCTTTAACGCCACCTCACCTCCCGGGGTGTTCACGATCGGTGATGTGGTCTCGGCTAGCGTTGCCGCGGCCAACGAGATGGCGAAGCCGAGTCCTGCGCCCAGTCCCGTGTGGGTGCCGGCAGAATTCCTCGAGAAAGAGAAAGTACAGCCCTGGTCGGACATGCCGGTGTGGATCCCTGCGTCGGGAGAGTATGCCGGCTTCGCCGATGCGAGCGTCACGCGCGCGTTGCGCGAGGGTCTCACCATCCGTCCGGTGCAGCCGACCGTCAACGACACCCTGGCGTGGCATCTACAGCGTCCGGCCGAAGAGCGTGCGAAATTGAGCGCCGGTCTCACGCCCGAGCGCGAAAAGGCCCTGCTTGACGCCTGGCGCGCGGCATCGGGCAACGGACATTGAGGCGCGATTCCAGGATCGCGATCCTCGTTCACCGTTTGGTTGTGGTGCAGCCGGAAGAACTGCCGGCGCTGCTGGCCGCCTTCGCCACCCTGTTTTGCATGTTCTTTGCCTACACGATTTTGCGGCCCATCCGCGACACCATGGGCATCACCTCCGGCGTGGAAAAGCTGCCCTATCTTTTCTGGGGCGCCTTTATCGGCATGCTGGCGATACAGCCCGTATACGGCTGGTTGACCTCGCGATTCCGCAGGCCGGTGTTTCTACCCTGGGTGTACGCTTTTTTCACCGCCAATCTGCTGGCTTTTTATCTATGGTTCAATCTGCAGCAGGATCATACCTGGATCGCGCGCACCTATTACGTCTGGGTGAGCGTCTTCAATTTTTTCATCGTTGCGGTCTTCTGGAGCTTGATGGCGGATGTGTTCACCCGCGAGCAAGCGGGGCGCATGTTCGGATTCATCGCGGCCGGCGCCAGCACCGGCGGGCTGCTCGGCCCCTTGGTCGCGGGCAGACTTGCAGTACCGCTCGGCACCATCAATCTGCTGCTCATTTCCGCAGCACTGCTGGCGAGTTCGCTGTTTTTCATGAAGCGCGTCATCCACTGGCACCAGCATTTCGGCGCGGGCGCCCGCGGGGCCGACGTGAACACGCCGCTCGGCGGCCACATGCTGGCAGCCTTTCATCAAGTCCTCCGCTCGCGCTATCTGCTCGGAATCGCGCTGTTCGTGATCCTGCTTTCCTGGGTGTCGACATTTTTATATCTTGAACAGCAGGCCTTTGTCGCCAAAGCCTTTGCAACGCGCGACGAGCGCACCCGTTTCTTCTCCGATGTGGATTTCTGGGTGCAGACCTTTTCCTTGGTCACGCAGATGTTCCTGTTTGGGCGGCTTTTCAAATGGGTCGGACTTCGCCCGATGCTGGTGTCGGTGCCGCTGATCATGACTGTCGGCTATGCCATATTCGCGCTGCTACCGAGCTTTGCGGTCCTGGTCGGGGTGCTCGCGGTGCGCAGAGTGGGCGAATACGGCATTACCCGTCCTTGCCGGGATTCGCTCTACACGGTCTGTACCCGTGAGGAGAAATACAAGGCCAAGAGCCTCATCGATACTCTTATTTATCGGGGCGGCGATGCCACCAGCGCATCGGTGTTCCAAGTGCTGACCAGCGGTTTTGGCTTGGGACCCTCAGGCGTAGGCTGGGTTGGCGCATTCATCTCGGCCGTGTGGATGGCGATCGCATTGGCGCTGGGGAAATCACACGATCGAGCCGGCTCCCAGCCGGTCGCCGCGGCGCTGCCGTCAGTTTAAGTCCCGCGATAGAATCAGCTTCAGGACCAGGCGATCCGTACTGCCTGTAAGGCCCATGCCCGCTCCACCCTCGACCGCCCACGGCTTGCCTTTAAAATCAAAAACTCCAAACAGCTGATGTTGCTGCCGCGGGGTGGAATTGAATCCGCGCAACGGACCGAAGTCGTCATACTCTTCTGCGCCGACCGCCCAGCTTTTGCTGAGACTGTAGGCAACGCGAGTCGCCGGCGCGAAATCGAGGCGGGAGAATCCCTGATACGAATTGTCGAGGATGGGATTTACGATGATCTCGACATCTCCGAGGTGCCACCCGAGGATCGGACGGATTTCTTGAGTGTTGCGCCGTTGGTCCCAATGCGCCGTGTTCCAGCTGAATTCGAAGTTCACACCATAGAAAAATTTCCGATTCGCCGCATCCGGCACGACGAACAGCGTTCGAAGCTTGAAACCATTGTAGATCAGTCTGCCGCTCCCGCTTAGGCTGTAAAGCGGCAGATACAAACCGGCTTCGAACCAATCCGTGACGCCGTAGGCCCATTCCGGAACCCCGTTAAGCGCGTGATTGGGGATGATCGCTCCCGGAAATTCCGGCACGACGCGCCCGTTCCGGGTGTAGTTATCATGCAGTGTCAGATTGAACACACCGGGCGCAGCAATCTCGGCGTTGTAAACCTGGATCTCATCCGTTTGAGCGTGCGCCGCGTCGAAGCCACCCAGGCTCAAGATAAATATCGCGAGGCATATCATTCGGCGATGGATCATTCGTCAGGCCACCAAACTTTGTCTCACAGAGAGAAATTTGAGTCAAGGCAGCGGTTTTGCCGGCGCCGGGCCTCAGGTTCGCGCCGACTTGACACTCGTGACTTTGCAATACAAAGTAATCTTACAGGAGTAAATCTGCATGCGAAAAATTTACACGCACCTGGTTCTTGGCTTATCCGCGCTCGCCTTCATGAGCGGCTGCGCTTCGCTCGGGGTCAAGGTTTGGGATCGAGATTTGCTGGCGCGCGATGAGATGCGGCTCGATGCGCATCCCGTGGACACTGCGATCGATGAGCACCTGTACTTCAGCAAGGAAGCATCCTCCGGAGGCCGCTCCTACGCCGGGGGCGGCTGCGGCTGCAATTGAAGAGACCCACCTCCCTGCGCGCACCCCGCCAGGTGAGGTGCCAACTCATGGCGGCCAGCTGCGCGCTTTTGGGCGCTAGCGCAGCCCACGCCCAAGAGGCGGTCGGAACTGCGAAGGAAGAAAGCCTCGTCAATCGATTACTCGAGGGCGTATCCTTCGACTCCGCCTTGGCATACTACCGCGAAGACGGACGAATTCAGGCCATTGAGCCGGTCGTCGACATCAGCAAGACCTTTGCCGGCGGCGATGTTGCGTCGCTCGATATCACCTTTGACAGCCTCTCCGGCGCCAGTCCCAACGGCGCCGTAGCCGGCAACGTGCCGCAAACCTTTGCTTCGCCGTCCGGCACCAGTCTGACCACGGGCCGGCATCTTTACACCATCGCGCCCGGCCGCCTGCCGGCGGATCCCAATTACCAGGATGACCGAATCGCGGCGGCGGGTGAATGGGAACTGCCCCTATCACGGCTCACACACCTCAGCCTGGGCGGAAAGCTATCGCGCGAGGATGACTTCATATCGGCGACGGCAAGTGCCTCCATCGCGCAGGATTTCAACCAAAGAAACACCACCTTGTTGCTGGGCATCAACAATGAGTTCGATTCGCTCCGGCCCATTGGCGGGGCACCGGTGCCGGACAGCGACTACGCCACGTTTGATAAGGATGGCAAAAAGACCAAGGACGGCGTCGGCGCTCTCCTGGGGCTGACGCAAGTGATGACGCGGCGCTGGCTCAGCGAATTGAATCTCTCGTGGGATCGATTTCATGGCTACCTGAATGATCCGTACAAAATCACCTCGGTGCTGGATAGCGCCGGCAATACGCTCGGTTACGTGTATGAGAGCCGGCCTGACGAACGCACGCGCAAGAGCGCGTACCTGGAAAATAGAGTGGGTTGGAGTAATGGCGCGGCCGGCTTGTCGCTGCGCTATATGCAGGATGACTGGGGGATCCATTCCGACACGGTGCAGGCGCACGTGCATTTCTCGTTTGCCAATCGGCTGCAATATCTCGAGCCCTCGATCCGCTGGTACCGGCAGAGCGAAGCGGATTTTTACACGCCCTGGTTGACCGAAGAGAGGCCCGCGATCGGCTTCCAGGCATCGGACTCCCGACTCGGCGCGTTCCACGCATTCACTTACGGCGTGAAGTATGCATACAAGCTTTCAAACCACGCCGGTTTGGCGGCCTCGGAGTTCAGCGTGCGGCTGGAGTACTACCATCAGATTCAAGATCATCGCTTGGCAGCCCCGGTGCTGCTCCAGAACCTCGACCTGTACCCGGGCTTAAAAGCGATCCTGATGCAATTTGGATGGCGCTTCTAGGTCCAATCAGTGTCGAGCCACGGGGCACGGATTTGGTGGCGGTCTGCTTCAACGCCATGGCGAGCCCTTGCGAAGTGCTGCTGCGCGCCTCGCATTTACCTGCGGCCCGCGAAATCGGCGAATGCGCTGCCGCGGAGGCGTGGCGCATCGAAGAAAAATACAGCCGCTATCGATCCGACAGCGTCATCTCTCACCTGCACGCACATCCAAACGTTCCATTTAAAGTCGATGAGGAAACGGCGTCGCTGCTCGACTTCGCGCAGCGCTGCCACCGCATCAGCGACGGAATGTTCGACATCACCTCGGGAATCCTGCGCCGGGCGTGGGCCTTCGATGGCTCGGACCATCTGCCAAGGCCGGGGGACATCGCGGCACTCCTCCCCTATATCGGGTTTGACAAACTCAAGTGGCAATCGCCGACACTGCAGATGCCGGCGGGTATGGAGCTGGATTTGGGCGGCATCGGCAAAGAATATGCGGTCGACCGGGCGTACGAGCTGCTCAGCAAGAAAGCTCCGGGACACTTTTTGATCAACTTTGGCGGCGACTTGCGCGCCAGCGGCCCACCGCCGAGCGGATGCTGGCAGGTCGGCGTCGAAAAACCCGGCCACGAGCGGGATGCCTGCATGATGCTGCAACTGCAGCGCGGGGCGCTGGCAACCAGCGGAGACTCACGGCGTTTCGTGCTTCGCGACGGGATGCGTTACGGACACATCCTCAATCCCAAAACGGGGTGGCCGGTGCGGCATGCGCCCCGTTCGGTGACCGTGGCCGCGAGCAGCTGCACGGAGGCCGGGATGCTCTCGACGCTGGCGATATTGCATGGCGCGAAAGCGCGCGAGTTTCTCAATGAGCAGGGAGTGAAGCACTGGATACTCGATTGAGCTGCAAGGCCGAAATTCTATCCAGTGGCGCTTTTGCCGCCGCTGATGTGCCAGGCGCGCAGCGTATCCATTTCCTTTTGCGGATCCAATCCCGCGCGCAATTTCGCCTGCCGCTCGGCCGGGAGTGAGTGAAACCAGTCGAGCGTATCGCGCACCGTCTCCTGCATCGGACGGGTCTTTAGTCCGGCCTTTTGAGCGCGTGCCGTCGAGGTGAGCGAAGCGCCCGCGCTGTCGCCGCTCATGGGCGACCAGGGCGGCAGGTCGAGTTCCTCCGGCTTCCAGCGTTTCGCGAGGAACCCTTCCGGCACCCAGGTCGCCTTGGTGTTCGCGCTGCGACTTGCGCGCAGACTCGCCTTGATGAGATCGCCCATGGTGAATTCCCGAGGCGGCGAGATGGCATTGAAGTAACCGGTGGTGCGCTCCTGGGCGAGCTTCATCATCCATGCGGCCAGGTCCCGAACGTCGATGATTTGGACCGGATCGTGCGGCGTGCCAGGCGCCAGCATTTCACCGCCCTTGGAAGCGCGCACCGGCCAATAGGTAAAGCGGTCGGAGCCGTCGAGCGGTCCCACGATGTAGCCGGGACGAACGATGCTGGCGCGACCTTTGAATGCCTGCGCTGAATACTGCTCGCACAATGCCTTCATCGGGCCGTAGGTTTCATCGGTGGTTTTGTCGATATCAGGATCGGCAAGCTTGCCCGTGGGCGAATTCTCATCATTGGGCTTGGCAAAACTGGCGTAGGCGGAGATGCTCGAAATGTACAAGCAATAACCCACGTTCGGCGCGAGTAATTCCGCCGACATCTTGACATATTTTGGGATCTGGCCCGTATCGTCGATCACCACATCCCACTTGCGGCCGCGCAGCGCCTCGATCTGACCATTGCGGTCGCCGATCAGGGTCTCCACATCCGCGACGCCTTGAGGACTGCGCCTGCCGCGATTGAAATGCGTCACACGCCAGCCCAGGCGCTGCGCTTCTTGCGTCAAATGCGGGCCGATGAAGCCGGTGCCGCCCAGGATCAATAGCGTCTTAGTCTTCGCCTGCGCCTGCGGCTGCGGATCAGCGGCGTGCGCCTTGGGCAACAGACCATTGGCGGCGAGACAGGCGCCCAACTGCAGCAGGTGACGGCGGGTGGTCATGGAGTTCTCCGGAATTATTATGAGGTCCGCGGCTGATTATAGCCGGGCCGCGGCCGCCTGGCGTCTTTCCAGGAGCGCGGTGATGCGGATGCCGTGCAATGGACTTATCATGACTTTCGCAATGCTTAGCCAGAAACAGGACCCTCGCGCCGGGCTCGAGGCCGACAAAGAAAAAAAATTCCGGGAGCTGCTGCGCCACGTCAATGCGCGCTCGCCCTACTACGCTGCGATCATCCGCGACCGGGGATTGGATGTGGAGTCCTGCGGGGTGGGCGACTTTCCGGTGCTCACCAAGTCCCTGCTCATGGCGAACTTCAATGACATCGTCACCGATCGCCGCGTCACGAAGCAGATCATCGCGGATTTCTTGACCCGCTCCACGGACCCCAAGGAGCGGTTATTCAATGAGATCACCGTCATGCACACCTCGGGGACCTCCGGAGAGGTCGGCTACTTTGTGTATGCGCGACCGGACTATGGGCGGCTGCGAGCCGCGGCCATGCGCAATCGCGAGGTCTATCGCGGCCTGCTGCCGGGGTTCGGCCGGCGCCTGCGGCGGCTGCGCCTGGCTTTTTATGGGGCAACGGGCGGACACTTTGCCGGCGTCACCGGCATGGCGTCGATCCAAACCGGTATCCAGCGGCTCTTTGTCGATGCGCGTTCATTTGAGGTGAACACGCCGCTACCGGCGGTGGTTGAGAAGCTCAACGCATTCAAGCCGGATGCGCTTTGGGGCTACACCACGGCGCTCAAAATGCTCGGCGATGAGCAGCGAGCCGGAAGATTGCAGATCCAGCCGGCGGCCATCGCAGCCAGCGGCGAAATGGTCACCAAGGCGGACATGCAATTTCTATCCGCGGCGTTTGGCGGCGCGACGGCGCTCAGCATGTATGCGTGCACGGAACATTTGATGCTCGGCATTTCGAATCCCGACGGCGATACCATGACGCTGCTGGACGATAACTTGATTTTCGAGCTTTACGAAGATCATTCGGTCATCACCAATCTCTTCAATCACACCCTGCCGCTGATCCGCTACCGCATGTCCGATATCCTGCGTCCCGTGAGCGCGCCGCAGCAGCGGCGCATCGTGATTCAGAATTTGGTGGGCCGCACCGAGCAGATGCCCGTATTCGTCAATGGCGCAGGCGCCAAGGACTTCATCAGTCCGCACATCATCAACGAGATATTCGTCAAAGGCGTGACACGCTTTCAAATGCAGATCACGGGCCCCGGCTCATTCCGTTTTCCCATCTGCCTTGAAGCGGGACTTGACGACACCGAACGGACAAACGCAGCGGCCGGCGTCAGGACTCGGCTATCGGAAATTCTGGCGCAAAAAGGTCTGAGCAACGTGACCTTCGAGGTGCCGATCGTCGCGGATATTCCGCTCAATGAACGCACCCGCAAATTTCAACTGATCGTCAATCAAATCCCAGGTTGAGCTGCGGCGTGTCCGGCTTCGGCGGCCTGAAAAGCCGCGTATTCAGCTCATAGCGTTCTTCCGCACCGGCAAACCCGAGCTTGCGCTTCGCAAGATCAAAACGGGTGCGCAACAGGTCGGCGTACGGACCGGTGCCGCGCATGCGCGTGCCGAACTGTGAGTCGTAATCCTTGCCGCCGCGCGACTGGTTGATCAGCGACATCACGTGTTTGGCGCGGTCGGGATAGTGCTCGGCAAGCCACTCGCGAAATATTATTTTTAGCTCGTGCGGCAGGCGCAACAGCACATAGCCGGCGCGGGATGCGCCCGCTTCCTTGGCGGCGGCCATGATGTCTTCGATCTCATGATCCGTAATGGCCGGAATCACCGGCGCCACCAGCACGCCGACGGGAACGCCCGCCTCGCTCAATTGCTGGATCACGCGCAATCGCGCCTGGGGAGAGGCGGTCCTCGGTTCCAGGGTTCGCTTGATGTCATTCGTCAACGAGGTAACGCTCACCATCACGGAAACCAGCTTGTCCCTGGCGAGGTCCGTCAGCAAATCCAGATCGCGGATGATCAAGGCGCTTTTGGTGACGATGGTGACCGGATGGCGGCAGCGCGCCAGCACGGCGAGAATGCCGCGCGTCACCTGCAGCCGCTTTTCCAGCGGCTGATAGCCGTCGGTATTGATCCCAAGCGCGATGGTCTTGCAGACATATTTCGGCTTGGCCAGTTCCGCCTCCAGGATATTGACGGCGTCGGCCTTGTAAAAGAGCTTGGTTTCGAAGTCGAGCCCGGGTGAGAGACCGAGATAGGAGTGAGTCGGCCGCGCGAAGCAGTAAACGCAACCATGCGCGCAGCCGCGGTACGGATTGATCGACACCTCGAAACCGACATCGGGTGAATTGTTCGAGGTGATCACGCTGCGTGCGTGGTCGGGCAGCACGGTCTCGATGGGGTTCTCGACAATCTCGTCCTGGTACCAGCCGTCGTCGGCTTTTTCCAGAATCAATGCATCGAATCGCCCTGCAACATTGGAGGAGGATCCTCTGCCCTTAAAGGCTTGGTGACCGATAAAGTGACGCGGCATGGCGCAAACTTTACGCGTCGTGGCGCCGCGCGTAAATCCAGTAGTCGGGAGCGCCGACTACTGTATAGGCGCGCCGAGCTTGGCGCCGCCGAGCTTGACGGCACCCCGCAACTCCTCGATCAAAAGCGCCTTCGGGGGCGCTCAACGGGCGACGAACGCACGCTCGATGACATAGTCGCCGGGTTCGCCCACGTGCGGGGAAATTTTAAAGCCCCTCGCGTCCAGCATGGCGGAAAGATCCGCCAGCATCGCCGGGCTGCCGCAAATCATGACGCGATCCTCCTTGGGGTCGAGCGCCGGCATGTCGATGTCCTGGAACAGCTTGCCGGTTTCGATCAGCTGGGTGACGCGCCCCTGATAGCGAAAGCGTTCGCGCGTCACCGTGGGGAAATACACCAGTTTCTCGCGCACCTGCTCCCCCAGATACTCGTGATGCGTCAATTCCCATTCGATGTAATCGCGATACGCCAATTCACTTCGATAGCGCACGCCATGCACCAAAATGACCTTCTCAAACCGCTCGTAAACCTCCGGATCCTTGATGAGGCTCATGAACGGCGCCAGGCCGGTGCCCGAGCTCAAAAGGTATAGGCGTTTGCCGGGTTTGAGATCGTGCAACAGCAGGGTGCCGGTCGGCTTACGGCTGATCAAGACCTCATCGCCGGGTTTGACATGCTGCAGGCGCGAGGTCAGCGGTCCGTCCGGAACTTTGATGCTCAAGAATTCCAGGTGCTCCTCGTGATTCGCGCTGGCGATGCTGTAGGCGCGCATCACGGGCTTCTCATCAATTCGCAATCCCAGCATGATGAAATGCCCGTTCTCGAATCGCAGCGCCTGGTCGCGTGTCGTGGTAAAACTGAACACGGTCTCGTTCCAGTGATGCACCGTCAATACGCGCTCTGTTCCAATGCTAGCCATGCTGCGTATTATCCGGTGATCCTGCCTAACAGCATAGTCGCCGAATGACATATGGCGATGCCGGAATGGTATTGAATTAACGACATGTAGGAAGCCGTGCCTCGCGCCGCCGGGCTCGCACGGCCACGAGCGAGTCGTCTCGCCAGGACGGGAGTCAACCGCCCTGCAATTAATCGGACGTGCCGGAAAGCAGGGAAGCTACCGGAGCGTTAGTTCAATTGATCTTGACGGCGTTTCAGACGGCGCGCCTGGGTCCACAATTGCCCGGCAAAAATAACGCCCGCTGTATGCACGTGGAATCCCGCCGCGCGCAGCGCCTCCGCTCCCCAGGTATTGCAGGTGTGAAACGCCGAATATTTGCGAGTCGCCAGGAAATAGACGCTGCCCTCATACGGGCCGTCGCGAAAGACTTTGAGCACGCCGTTTTGCGTGCGCAAGGATCGCCAGATGAATGTTTGCAGGGCGAGCATTTGCGCCTCGGGTACGGCGAGGTTGAGAACATGTACAGCGCCGAAAGCCTGCGCGGGAGAATTGGGCAGTCCCGTCGCCAGCACAATGCCCGCTCCGGGAAAGAGCGCGGACAAGAGGACCGGCGCGTGGTGATTTTTGGCCAGCAAATAATGTTTGTCCGCGAAACCAAAGAAAACATAACGCGACCCGGGAAGCGCTGCGGCCGCTTGATTCAGCGGCGGCAGCAGATCTTCCACCGCCAGGCCGATATCGATGTGCCAGCCGCGCCGGGCGACATAGATCGTCGCCGGGCCGGCATGCGCGGACGCGACGCCGCATAACAGCAGCAGCAGCGCGACCGAGCGGCGGGCAGTCCGCGTCACTTGGCTGAATCAAGCCCGGATGGCTGCGCTGTTAAGATCAACGCTGGATGCGGCTTGCTGCCCATATCTTTCTGATCGAGGACCGATGATCCCGGTGAATTCGCTTATTTGCGCTTCGCATGAGTTTGGACAGCATAGCGCGGCCTTTCAGCATGGGCGAAAATCGACAATGTGTCGCGCGGTCGGCGGCCTGGTCTGTCTCGTCATTGGCATGCCGGCGTGGGCGGTTGATGAGATCATCGTCGTGGGGACCACGCCGGTGCCGGGAATGACGGTGAATGCGGACAAGGTGCCCGGCAACGTACAGACCTTGAGGGCCGGCGATTTAAGCCAGGACGGCTCGCCGAGCCTCGTCGGGGGCCTCAGTACCCACCTTTCCAGCGTGAACATCAACGACACCCTCGCCGATGCGTTTCAGCCCGATATTTTGTATCGCGGCTTCGAGGCCTCGCCGGTCCTGGGAACGCCCCAGGGTTTGGCGGTTTACCAGAACGGCGTGCGCATCAACGAAGCGTTCGGCGATAGCGTCAACTGGGACCTGTTTCCGGACATCGCCATCGACCGGGTCGACATCGTCAGCGCCAATCCGCTGTTCGGCCTGAACGCGCTCGGCGGTGCGGTCTCAGTCACCATGAAGAATGGATTTACCTACCGCGGCTTGGACGGAGAACTCGCCGGCGGTTCCTTCGATCAGCGCCAGGGCGCCGTGGAATTCGGCGTAAATGACGGCGTGTTTGGATTCTATGCCGCGGCACGGCTTCTGGATCAGAACGGCTGGCGGCTGTTTTCGCGCGACTCGGTGCGTCAATACTATGCGGATTTGAGCTTCCGCGAGGGCGGCGCCAGCGTCGATTTGAGTTTCACCCATGCCGACAACCGGCTCTACGGCCAGGGTGCGGCGCCCATGCAGTCCCTCGCGATCAATCCGCAAAGCGTTTTCACAGGTCCGCAAAATAATTTCAACTCGCTGAACTTCGTCACCTTGAACGCGCAACTAAAATTCACCGACAGCTTCGCCGCGCAGGGCGTGCTCTACTCGCGTGACTATCGACAGAGCATCGCCAACGGCGATAATTCCGACTACACCGCGTGCAGCAACGCCGCGGCGTTGTGCCAGGCCGACGGCGTCACGCCGCTGACTGATCCGGCCGGCGCTCCGATTCCGGATATCTCGAACGGCGGCACGACGCTCATCGGACAAAATGATTCTGAGCGAATTCGCTCCGACGGATGGGGCGTCTCGCTGCAGCTGACCGACAGCGCGCCGCTCTTCAGCCACGGCAATAGCGTTGCAATCGGCGCGACGCTCGATACGGCGCAGACGAATTTTTTCTCCGGCACCGAAGTGGGTGTTCTTGACGCCTCGCTCACCGTGCTGCCGTCCGGATTGTTCGTCGCCACGCCTCAGGGGACGGACTTTTCGGCCACCCCGGTCAACCTGAACGCCAACAACAAGTACTACGGTTTTTACGCGACGGATACGCTGGATCTGACTTCGCTGCTGTCAGTCACCGCGAGTGCGCGCTACAACATCGCCAAAATCGACCTGTCGGATCAGCTTGGCAGCGCCCTGAGCGGCAATAATCGCTTCACTCACCTCAATCCGGCGCTGGGTGCGGCTTACCAGGTCGCAGCCGGGGTAACCGCGTATGCGGGTTATTCCACCAACAACCGGGCGCCGACGGCCAGCGAGATCGAGTGTTCCGATCCCCTGCAGCCCTGCCTGCTTCCCTCGAGCCTGGCCGGCGATCCGCCCAACTTGCGCCAGGTCATCGCGCACACCATGGAATTGGGTCTGCGCGGCCGATCATCGTCCGCTGGCAGGCATTTTTCTTGGAACGCCAGCATTTTCAGAACCAGTTCGGACGACGACATTTATGGCATCGCCACCTCGGTCAGCAGCGGTTTTTTTCAGAACGTCGGATCGACCCGGCGGCAGGGATTTGAAGCGGGCATGAACTACCAGGGATTGCAATGGTCTGGATATGCGCAATACAGCTATATCGACGCCACCTATCGCTCACCATTGTTGTTCAACTCGCCGTCAAATCCGTTCCAGGACGCGAACGGCAATATCCAAGTCGTTCCCGGCGATCGCCTGCCTCTGATTCCATCGAGCCGCATCAAGATCGGGGTCGATTATTCGCTGTCGCACCATTGGTCGGTGGGCGGCTCGCTGGCGCTGGCCTCCAGTTCCTTCTACCGCGGCGATGAATCCAATCAGAATCCGCCGTTGCCGGGCTATCACGTGATGAGCCTGCGTACCTCGTATCGCGTATCCAAGCAGGTTGAGCTGTTTGCCAATGTGCAAAACCTGTTCGATGAGCGGTACTCGACTTTCGGCTTGTTCAGCGATCCCACCGGCGTGGGAGCCCCGGGGGTGCCGCCCGAACGCCGACTCCAACGGACCGGGCGTGGACAATCGATTCCAAAGTCCCGGCATGCCGCGCGCCTTTTTTGGCGGCGTGAAAATCAGGTTCAACTAAACTATCTGATACCATCGCCCGGCAAGTCGCCAGCCTTCGGTGAAGCATGAATGAACAGGTAACCGAGCTTCTGCCGGCTGCGGAGCCCAGTGCGGTGTTCCGCAAGCCGCTCCCCATCCAGCGATCCTCCGTACTGGGCCAGATACTGGCCATGCGCAAAGATCTGGTCGGCCACCTGATGGCGCTCGAGAAGATTCACGGCTCGGCGTGGAAGATTGCCATCGGCCGCGGCGGCATGATCAGCTTGTTGGGGCCGGACGCGCTGGAATTCGTCTGGAAGAACCGCGACGGCGCATTTTCCAGCGCGCGCGGCTGGGAGCCCTACATTGGCAAAGTTTTTCCGGGCGCCATCATGGCGATGGACGGCGACGAACACCGCTACCAGCGCCGCATCATGCAGGTCGCTTTTCGCAAGTCGGCCTTGCGAACGTACCTGGAACAAATGAGCCCCGCCATCGATGCCGGGCTGGCGTCGTGGCTGCCGGCAAACGAGCAGTCTGCGCAGCGTCTGATGTTTCCGTTGCTGAAGCAGCTGACGCTCGATCTGGCCGCCTCGGTATTCATGGGAGTGGAACTGGGGCAAAGCGCCAAGGCGCTGAATCGCGCCTTCATGGCAACCGTGGCCGCTTCGCTGGCCATCGTGCGCATGCCGATACCGGGACTCTCGATGTGGCGCGGGATCCGCGGCCGTGAGCTCTTGGTGCAGCGTTTCCGGACGCTGCTTCCGGCGAAGCGCGCCACTCATACCAGCGATTTCTTCAGCGAGTTCTGCCATGCGCAAAGCGAGCAGGGCGAACGGTTCACCGACGATGAAATCATCAATCACATGATTTTCCTGATGATGGCGGCGCACGACACCACCACCAGCACGCTGACGACCATGATGTACTTGCTGGCGCGGCATCCTGAATGGCAGGAACGATTGCGCGCCAATGCCCTGGCGCTGGGGCAGAGGCAGCTTCAGTTCGAGGATCTTGACCGGGTCGAAGAACTGTCCTGGGCCATGCGCGAGGCGCTGCGGCTGACGCCGCCGCTCACCTCCATGCCGCGCATGTGCGTCAAGAACACGGTCTTTCAAGGATTTGAGATTCCCGCCGGGATGCTGGTGGGCGTTTACCCGATCCACGTGCACTACATGGATTCGCTTTGGACCGACCCGTTCAAATTCGATCCGGAACGATTCAGTCCGCAGCGCCAGGAAGACAAGCGCCATGCCTTTGCCTGGGTGCCGTTCGGCGGCGGCGCGCACATGTGCATCGGGCAGCACTTTGCCACGCTGCAGGTCAAAGCCATCATGCATCAGCTGCTGCTGCGGTATCGATGGAGCATTGCTCCCGGCTATGTGATGCCCCAGCAGCTGGTGCCGATCGCCAAGCCCAAAGACGGCCTGCAAGTCACCCTGCAGCGCATCGCCTGAGCTTTCAACGTGTTCGCTTGGCCCAGTCTGCGGCGTCGATTTTAAAGATCACATTCGGATGGCTGGGCTCGCCGGAGTAGCTCACCGATTGCTCGCCGATGTAAATGCCGCCGAGCTTTTCCATGGCCTTGCGCGAACGCCAATTATTGATGCCCACCTTGAAAATCACGCGGTCCACGTACTTGAAGGCATGATCCAGCATCAGGGTCTTGAGCGCGCGGTTGTAGTGCCGGGCCCAGCGGCTGCGTGCGATGAAAGTGTAGCCAATATCGATCTGGCGCCGGGCCTCCTCGTAGTTGCTATAACGGGAACTGCCGATCAGCTCGCCGTTGGCATTATCGATCACTCGAAACGCACCCCCCGACTCCATCGCACCCTTGAAAAAGTTTTCGAACACCGCGCGCTGATAACGGTCCCGGCTGGGATGTTGTTCCCAGATCAGAGGATCCGCTGCAACGGCGTAGAGATCTTCAAAGTCCCCGGCCCGCAGGGGCTCGAGCCTGATTAGTTCATTCTGAAGCTGTGGTTGAAACTCAAAACTCATGGACCATCCTCAATAGCCGAACTTGTAATGAATCTGCGCATAAAGCTGGCGCGGATCATTATAGTGAACGCCGCCGAAAGTGAGACTGTTGTCGACCAGCAAATGCCGATTGGTGAGATTCAGGACCGTCAAGGATGCCGAAAAACTCTTAGCGAAGGATTTGCCGCCGCTTAAGTTGATTTCCGCATGAGCCGGCAAATGAGTCGGCGGCGCCTCGCCATTGGCAAAACCGGAGCCGTAATAAACGCTCACAGAGGCAAAGGCGCCGCGTGGAAGATTCAGATCGAAGCCGGCATTGGCGGTGTTTCGCTGGTCGTGATCCAACGCAAAGCTGCCCGCGGGCGGGCTGAAATCCGTCAGTCCGCCGTTGACCGCGCCGACGCCGTCCGCGGTTTGATTCGAATACGCGAGGTGAAACTGTCCGACATTCCATACCCTCGGGGAGCGGATCGCCAGCTCGTTGCCGCGGATCAGCGCGCCATCGATGGTCAGCGGCAGGAACGCGTTGGAATTGCCAATGTTGTTGTGGTCGAAGAAGTTGCGTGCCTGAGTGTGGAAATGATCCACATCGACCGTCCAGCCGTGAATCGGAATCGTCAGCCCGAACTGATATTCCTCGTCGCGCTCGCCGTGCAGCGGGATAAAATTCAAATCGTTGGCTTGCGCGAACTCAAGCAATGGACCGCTCAACGTGGTGAGCGGCGGTGCCTGGTAATACTTGCCCCAGAAGCCGCGCAGCATCCAATTGAGCTTCGGCAGCAGCACGGTCACCCCTAAGCGCGGGCTGGTGGCATTTTCGGTCACCGCACCCTCAAAATGCGTTTGCCGCACGCCGACTGCGAAGCTGAGCCAATCCGCGGCCTTGTAAGTGTCCTCGAGGTAGGCCGCCACCAGAGACCCGGTGGGATTCTGCGCCTGAGCGATGGGCGAATTGCTGCCGTCATTGAACAGCACGGCAAAATTTTCGCTGTCGCGCTGACTGAAGCCGGTCACGCCCACCTGTAAATCGTGCTGCGCCACATGCAGCCGCAGGGTTTCCTGGGCCCCGACATAGGACGAGGAGCGTTGATCCGTGGTGCTGATGGGGAAGTCGTTCGGCGCACCGTCCAGGTCGGCCCGGTTCTGGTGAAAAAACAGCGAGCTGGTCAGGGCCGCGTCTGCCCTAAGTTTTCTCACCCAGGAGAGAATGGCGAAGGCGTCGGTTTCGCGCTGCACATCGTCGGCAAGCTGGCCTGGTGTGTTGGGAATATCGTAGCTGTCGTGGCGCGCGGAGAAGACGAAGCGGAACTGGTCGTCCGGGGTCGCGTTGAAAATCAGCGTGCTGAAGCCGCCGTAGCCGTCCTGTCCGTCGTGAATGAGTTGCGCCACCGGCGCGGCAATCCCCAGCCCGCTGCGGTTGCCGTTGACACTGGCGTAGTAAGCGAAGCGTTCGGTGTGGCTGCCGACGCTCAGATAATCATTGGTTTGGCCGTAGGATCCGCCGCTGGCGATGAGCTCAGCCTGGTTATCGCGTTCAAAGCCGGTGCGCGGCACGACATTGAACACCCCGTAGGTGCGATCGCCCTGATCCGCCTCGTAGCTGCCGCGCTGCACTTCAAGATAGTCGATGTCCTTTGGATCGATTTGCGGGCCTAGGTTGCTCGCGATATTGGTGTTGGGGATCTCGACCCCGTCGACCGCCCAGGTGGTCTGATGACCGCCGCGGACGTGCAATTGGTCGTGCACGACATAGGCGCCGGGTACGAAGTCGGTGATCATCGCCAGACTGTTGCTGCGATCCGCGCCCGGGGCGCGCGCGATGTCGGCGCGATTCACAACCGTGGTTGGGGTGGCGGTATTGAGGAGGGTGCTTTGCGCCGCCGCGGTCACGGTCAAGGTGTCCAGACCTTTGACGAGCTGCACATGGGCAACCGGTGAGGAACCCGACGTCACGGTCACGGCCTGCGCCGTCGGCGCGAAATCCGCGGCGCTGAAGTTCAAGACATAGTCGCCGAGCGGCACCGTCATGAATGAGAATTCACCCTCGGGGCCCGTCGTCGCGGACTCGACCCACTGGGAGGTGGCGGATTTCAGCTTGACTTGAACGTCGGCCAGCGGCCGGTGCTGCTGGTCGTGCACCACGCCCCGGACACTGCCCACATCGGCGGCACGCAGCGGCGCCGCCCCCAATAACGTTGCAGCGGCAAGCAGCGCGGCTCGCAGACATATCGGCATCAAAGAATTCATGGACCTCTCCCTGCTCGCAAATACAGAGGCGCGCGCGCTTAAGAGCGCCCGCGGCAGTTCAGCAGCGATTCAAGCGAGGAAAGGCGGTCCGCGAGGCGGGTGGGAGCGCTCTGCGTGATGCCTCAGGGCGGGAGCCGCGAAGGCGATGTTCTGCCGGGAGGGCGCGGGCCCGGCAGCTTGAAAAACAACGTGATGCGAAATCGGTCCCGCGGCAGGAACGCTGCCAAATGGGCACGTTTCAAAGTCTGCATGAGCACCGGCGTGGTGATGCAGATGAGCAGGCATTCCCGCCATGGCGGCAGGACACAATTGCAGCGCAAAGGGCACGCCGTCCGCGGGCATGAAGCCCAAGGGAACATAGGAACGAAACAGGAGCAGGGCCAGCACGAGGATGCCGGCCCACGAGCCTCTTTGCCTGATTTTGAGGACTTTTCGCATCCCTCAAGCCGCGGCCGGCACCCGCGTCAAGGGCTTGAATTTCTTGAAAGCCGCGATGCCGAGTCCCACGAAGAGGATCAACAGAATCGCCTGGGCGACCGCGAAGGGTGGCTCCTTTTGAGTCGGCGCCAGGGCGTGGAAGAAGGGAATTTTTTGGAACGACTGCGCCACGAGCACGAAACAATTGAAATACAACGCCACCAATGCGCTGATCACGTAGACCGCGCGCCACGAGCCGGCCAGTTTGTAGGCGTACAAGGCGAGAATCGCGAAAAGGAGAAAAATCAGCGAGATGAGGCCGATGACGTTGGCCGGATCAAGCGATCCAATCACGCGCGGCGCGTCGACCGGCGTGGGAAACATGAAGCCGGTGACGCTGGTTGCCACCGTGGTAATCAAGAATAGCGTCGTCAAGGCGGGCATCAGTCTCGCGTTCAACATACTGAAGGCGACGATGATGCCGCTGATGATGGCAACCAAACTGATGATCACATGCAACTGCGTAAACGCGGCGACTGACATCCCAAGAATCATGGCGAATCCCTCCCTATGCTGTCCGACTGGCCCCCATTAAGGTCCTAAGCCTACGCCGTTCGGCGGAATTGGTCAGCGTAAATAGGGAAATTCGCGGGTCGAGCGCGGCTTGGCGATGAAGAAGCCCTGGGCAAAGCCAATCCCCAGGCGCCCGAGCTCGGCCAGGACCTCCGGGGATTCCACCCGCTCGGCGATGGTTTGAATGCCCATGGCATTGCCGACCTGGCTGATGGCCGCAACCATGCTGCGATCGACCGGATCGCGGGTGACATTTTCGACGAATTGGCCGTCGATTTTCAGATAGTCGACGGGCAGAGTTTTCAAATACATGAACGATGACAGTCCGCTGCCGAAGTCATCCAGCGCGAAATGGCAGCCGCGATTTTTGAGCTCGCGCATGAAGTACACCACGTTGCTCAAATTTTCGATGGCGGCCGTTTCGGTGATCTCGAAGCACATGGCGCCGGCCGCCAGTTCGCCGGCGCTCAGTTCAGCAATCAGGAACTCGAGAAACCGCTCATCGTTCAAGGAGGTGCCGGAGAGGTTGACCGCGACGGTGAACGGCTTGACGCCGGACTCGATGCGATGCACGACGCGATCGAGGGCCTGACGCACCACCCACCGGTCAATCGAGGGCATGATGTTGTAGCGTTCCGCCGCGGGAATGAATTCGGCCGGCGCCACGATGGTTCCGCTCTCATCGCGCAACCTCAGCATCAGCTCGAAGTGCTCGCGCTCGTGCAGCTTCGCGCCGATCGGCACGATCGGCTGATAGAACAATTCGAACCGGCTCTCATCGCGGGCACGTGCCAGCTTGGAGACCCAATGCATCTCCCGGTGCCGCTCCGGCATGTCGTCGGGCTTGTACAGCTGCACGCGATTGCGTCCCGAATCCTTGGCGGCATAGCAGGCCACGTCCGCGGCGCTCATGACGTTGGCGACAGTGGGTATCTCATTGGTGATTTCCACGATGCCGATGCTGGCGCCGACGGCGAGCACCCCGCCCTGCCAGGTGAATCGGTAGTCGCGAATGCCCTGGCGCAGGTTCTCCGCAATGCGCAATGCCTGATCGAGCGCACAGTCCTGCAGCAGGATGCCGAACTCATCGCCGCCCAAGCGCGCCAGCGTGTCCCCGCCGCGGACCCGCGACTGAATGACGCCGGTAATCTGCTTCAGCAGCAAATCGCCGGCCGGATGTCCGCAGGTATCGTTCACCAGCTTGAACTGGTCCAGATCGAGGTACAAAAGAACATGGCGCGCCTTAAGGTTCTGGCGTGTCTCCTCGACCGCGACGGTGAGGCGATTCTCGAATTCGCGCCGGTTGATGAGGCCGGTCAAGGCATCGTGGCTCGCCTGGTAGTGCAGCGCGCGATGCAGGCGCCGCTCCTTGCTGACATCGTGGAAAACCATCACGGCGCCGATGAGATTGCCGGCGCGGTCGCGAATCGGCGCCGCGGAATCTTGAATGGCGATTTCCTGGCCGCGGCGATTGACCAGCACCGTATGTTCGGCGAGCCCCAGCACCTGACCCTCGCGAAGACAGCGCACCACCGGGCTTTCGCCGCCTTCTCGGGTAACCTCGTCCACCACCGTAAAAATATTGCCGATCAGCTGGCCTTGCGCCTCGCGATTCTCCCAGCCCGTCAGGCTTTCGGCGACCGGATTCATATAGTCGATACGTCCTTCCGAGTCGGTGGTAATCACGGCATCGCCGATCGACTGCAGCGTGACCTGCGCGCGTTCCTTGGCTTGGAAGACCGCGGTCTCCGCCTTTTTTCGCTCGGTAATATCGGTCAGCGTTCCCTCGAAACCGCAGGTCCGGCCGTTGGCGTCGCGCACCACGCGGCAGTTATCGACCACCACGAGCATGGAGCCGTCTTTGCGCCGCATGACGTATTCTTCGTTGCGCAGCTCGCCCTCGACTTCGGCCCGGCGTGCGAAGCTCTCGCGATCGTTGGGATACCAGTACAAAGCGCCGGCGGGCACTTGATACAGTTCCTCGGCGGAGGAATAGCCCAACAGATTCACAAAGGCGGGATTGGCGACAAGAATGCGGCCGTCGCGGGTCGTTTGATAGACCCCTTCCATGACGCTTTCAAACAGGCCGCGAAACTTCGACTCGCTGTTGCGCAAGGCATCTTCCGCGGCGCGCCGTTCAATGGCAATGCCGGCAATCTGCGCCATGCGCACCATGAGTTCGTGATCGCGGGAGCTGGGAATGCCGACTTGCCGGCGGTACACGGCAAAGGTTCCCACCATCTGGCCGTCCGATGCCACGATGGGCGCGGACCAGGCCGCCCGGAAACCCGCCTCACGCGCCGCCTCGCGTCGGTACTCCCAGAGCGCGTCGGTCTCGATGTCGGCGACGGTCACGAGGCGGCTCAAGTAAACGGCCGCAGAGCACGAGCCGAAGCGGATGCCGATGGGCGCGTAGTCCATCGCCTGGACGAATTCACGCGGCAGATTCGGCGCCACACCGAAGCTCAAGGCTTGCTTGTCGCGCTCCAAGAGATTGATCGCACAGCAGCTCTCAGGCATGGCGCGTTCGATCAATTCGCAGATGGCTTCGAGCGCCGCGGTCAGCGGCGCATTGGCGGCGATTTTTTCAAAGACCCGGCGCTCTCCGGCGGCGATCGCGTCGGCGCGTTTGCGTTCGGTGATGTCGATGATGCTGGCGCGCAGCAGGCGCCGGTTGGAACTCGGCAGCCGCACGAAACGCACTTCGCAGGGAAAGTTCTGTCCGGCGGAATCGCTGTGCACCCACTCGAACACCGGCAGTTCGCCGGCCAGGGCACTTTCGATGTAGCCGCGCGCCACGCCGAAGGAAGGCGTGCCGTCCGCCTGCAGCGGCGGACTGATCTTCTCCGGTCCGCTGCCGAGCAGCGCTGCGCGGCTCATCTTGAAGAAGCGGCAGGCGTTGTCGTTGACGTCGACGAACTTTCCGGAATCGACGTCGAACACGACGATCGCCTCCGGGGCGTGCTCCACCAGCGTTCGGTAGCGCCCTTCGCTTTCGCGCACCGACACTTCGGCGAGATGCCGCTCGGTGATGTCGCGGATGCAGACGATGTAGCCGTCCAGCCAGTTGAACTTGGCCTTGCTGACGGCAATCTCGATGGCAACCCGGCTGCCGCCTTTGACCAGCCCCCAGGTTTGGGTGGCGGCCAGGTCCACGTGCGTATCGTCAATTTTGGTGGCGAGGCGCTCGAGATAGTCGCAGGGATGCTTCGCATCCACATCCGCCAGCAACAGCCCCACAGAGCGGCCGAGAATCTCGGCGGGCAGATAGCCGAAGATCCGCTCGCCGGTGTGATTGAATGATTCGATGCGGCCGGCGTCATCGACCGTGATGATCGCGTCCTTGACGTTGTCGAGAATGGCCTGCAGGTGAGAGGCGGTTTGCTCGCGAATTTCGCGGGTCATGGCCTGCGCCTCATCGCGACATCAGCTGCATCGAGCGCACCACGCCGCGCCGTTCGGCATCGAGCCGATCGTAGTGCGCGCTGATGGTCTTCAGGAGCGGGGCTATGTCAGGCGTGCCGGTGCGGCTTTGCGTCTCCGCAATCTGGCGTTCCAGCAGAGGGTTGAGGCTGTCTGCAGACTGCGCTGGCTCGCTGCGAATGGCAGCCGCGGTATCGCGTGACAAGGCCTAAGATCTCCCGCACTTGAGCCGGTGTTTTCCGGCACCTGAATACGCTCAGATGTTAGGGAGATCCCGGATGCGCGGCGTGACGCGCGTCTCGGTTCGGCCAATATTTCGTCAAATTCCCTGATCTGCCGTTTCGCGCTCCGAGCGCTTGCGGTCGGTCGCTTTCAAATTGCGCTTGCGCAAGCGCACCGAGTTCGGCGTCACTTCAATGAGCTCGTCATCATCGATGAACTCCATCGCCTGTTCGAGGCTGAATCGAATCGGCGGAGTGAGAATGACATTCTCGTCCTTTCCGGCCGCCCGCATATTGGTCAGCTTCTTGCCTTTGAGAGGATTGACGACGAGATCTGCGTCGCGATTGTTGAGGCCGATGATCATGCCCTCATAGACCTCCTCGCCCGGTCCGATGCACAGACGGCCGCGTTCCTGCAGGGTGAACAGCGAGTACGCCAATGCCGTTCCCTGCCCGTTGGCAATGAGCACGCCATTCGGACGCTGACCCAGTTCGCGCTGGACCACCGGACCGTAATGATCGAACACATGATGCAGCAGTCCGGTGCCGCGGGTCATGGTGCGAAACTCGGTCTGAAAGCCGATCAAGCCGCGCGAGGGCACCATGTAGTCCAGGCGAATCCGGCCGCGGCCATCGGCCTGCATGTCTTTGAGCTCAGCACCCCGGCTGCCGAGCGCCGACATGATGTCTCCCTGTGCGTCTGAATCGGCATCCACCGTGACCTGCTCGTAAGGCTCGTGCGCCGCGCCATCGACTTGCTTGACCACCACGCGCGGCCTCGAAACCGCCATTTCATAGCCTTCGCGGCGCATGTTCTCCAGCAGCACGCCCAGATGCAGTTCGCCGCGGCCGAAAACCACAAACTTATCCGGATCCGCGGTCGGCTCGACGCGCAGCGCGACATTGTGGATGGCTTCACGCTCGAGTCGCTCGCGAATCTGGCGGCTGGTGACGAACTTGCCCTCGCGGCCCAGGAAAGGCGAGGTGTTGACCTCAAAGGTCATGCTGATGGTGGGTTCGTCCACCGTCAGGCTGGGCAACGGCTCGACGGTCGCCGGATCGCACAAGGTGTCCGACACTTTGGGCTCCGCGATTCCCGCGAATGCCACGATGTCGCCGGCTCCGGCGGATTCCACTTCAATGCGCGTCAGGCCGTGAAATCCCAATATCTGCGTGATCTTTTCGGAGCGCTGCTTGCCCTCGCGCGATACCACGGTGACGGTCTGTCCGCGCTTGATGGTGCCGCGTTTGATGCGGCCGATGCCGATGGCGCCGACATAGCTGGAATAGTCGAGCAGCGTGACCTGCAGCTGCAGCGGACCATCGACGTCCACATCCGGCGGCGGGCAATGCTCGACGATGGTTTTGAACAGGGGCTGCATGTCGCCGTCGCGCACGGTCGAGTCGAGGCCGGCGAAGCCGCGCAGCGCCGACGCATAGACCACCGGAAAATCCAATTGCTCATCGGTGGCGCCCAAACGGTCGAACAAATCGAAGGTCTGGTCCAGCACCCAACCCGGGCGCGCCTCGTCGCGGTCGATCTTGTTGATGACCACGATGGGCCGCAGGCCATGTTTGAAGGCCTTCTGCGTGACGAAGCGCGTCTGCGGCATGGGGCCGTCCACCGCGTCCACCAGCAACAGCACGCAATCGACCATGGCGAGCACGCGCTCGACCTCGCCGCCGAAGTCCGCGTGTCCGGGTGTGTCGACGATGTTGATGCGATAGTCGCCCCAGGTGATCGCAGTATTTTTCGCGAGGATCGTAATGCCGCGCTCGCGCTCCAGATCGTTCGAATCCATGACGCGCTCTTGCAAATCCTTGCGCGCATCGAGCGTGCCGGACTGACGCAACAATTGATCGACGAGCGTGGTCTTGCCATGATCGACGTGCGCGATAATGGCGATGTTGCGAAGTTTCTGGGTCACGATGAGGCCTTTAAGGGAAACTCACCATTATAGGACGTTCGCGGTGCCGGCGCCGCCAATTTTCAGCGTTCGGCGATGATGGGGATCGAAAAAACTCCGTTGATCGACCATTTCGTCGTGCTTGAGCGACACCGTCACACCGAGCAGCAGCACGCCCTCGGCGTTGGGCGTGACACTGACGGTTTGGCGATACACCTCGCCGGCTTCCTCTGAGGGAATATCGAACGGATTCGCACCGGCGGCCACCGAGACATCGTCCGCGCCGGTCACCTGGATCGTGGCCGGGCTGGCCGCAATTTGCGCGACGAGCGCCAGGTTGACCTCGAGCGGCTGTCCCACTTTCGGCCGCTGTGCAATATCGAACTTCAATTCGACCGGTACCGTCGATTTGCCCTGGGTCGCGGCCTGCACCATGCCCGCCGTTTGCTCCGCCGCGGTGGCGCCTTCCTTCGGGGCAACGGCCGGCTTCGGTTTGACATGCACGGCCGCGGGGGCCGGGGTCGAGCCTGAGTCTTTATTGCAGGCAGCCAGCGCCAGCGCCGCCGCGCACAGCATCGCAATCTTCACCCTCATGATCATCTTGTCGCCGGCCATCCCCGTATCATTACCAAATATGCCACTGATCACAACAGGCGCCGCACCGTGCCCGCGTCACAATTCCAGCGGCGGCTCGAGCACCGCCGCCAATTGATCTTGCAGCGAGCGGTGATGCTGCTCCCAATAGCGCGGCTCCGCAAACCACGGAAAAGCCTTCGGAAAAGCCGGATCGTGCCAGCGCCGCGCCAGCCATGCGGAGTAGTGAATCATCCGCAACGCGCGCAGCGGCTCGATCAAGTCGATCTCGCGCCGGTCGAAGGGCAGGAACTGCTCATAGCCTTTCAAGCAGATCGGTAAGCTCGGTGCGCATTTCCTGCCGGCCGCCGGCCAGCAGCATCCACAGGTCTTGAATGGCAGGCCCGGTCAGACAGTCGTCGAGATCGACGAAGTGCGGCCCGAGATCGGTCCAAAGGATGTTGCCGCGGTGGCAGTCGCCGAGGATGCGTCCGAGCCTGGCGCCGGCCCAATTGCTGGCGCGCGCCGCCACCGCCTCCAACAGCTCGTCGGTCACTTCCGCATACTTCGTCGCCAGATAATCGGGCATCCAATCGCCTTCCAAGACGAAATCCCGCGCATCGCGGCCCAGTTCGTCCATGTTGAGCGAGGCCCGCTCCTTGAACCGGTTCGCGCGTCCGACCGCGTGGATCCGCCCGAGGAACCGTCCGACCCATTCGCGCTCATCGCTGTTGCCGAGTTCCGGCCAGCGCCCGCCGCGCCGTGGAAATACGGCGTAGCGAAAGCCCTGGTGCAAATGCATGGATTCGCCCGCCCGCAACAGGGGCGCGACCACCGGGATTTCCTGGGCCGCAAGCTCGCCGGAAAAGGCGTGTTCCTCGCGGATCGCCGCGTCGCTCCAGCGCTCCGGGCGATAGAATTTGGCGACCAGAGGCTCACCGTCCTCGATGCCGATTTGATACACCCGGTTTTCATAGCTATTGAGCGCCAGCGCCCGGCCGTCGCAGCGAAAACCCAAGGCCTCGATGGCATCGAGCACGGTCTCGGGAGATAGCTTTGAATACGGCGCGTCGCGGCTCATGGCGTCGATTGTACAGTTAGGACCCGGTCACTCCTTTTTGGCTGCTGCACGCTGCTAGAATGCGGCCCATGCGATTGCCCCGACCGAAGTCACTGAGCGGACTGATGCTGATCGGCTTCACGATCGTGGCCGCACCGCTGCTGTTCGCAATCGTGAATGCCGCCGTGCAAATGAATCGCTTGTCGGTTCGCAGCCAGCAGCTGGTGGCTCATGGCATGCAAGGCACCCGCAGCAATCAACGCATGTTCGAGGAGATCGAGGCGCTGGATCGCCAGGCACGCCTGTATCAGGTGACCGGCAGCGCGAATCTGCTGGATGCCTATGCGCAGCATCACGCCCGCTTGATCACCGCCACGCACGGTCTTCTCACGCTGCCGTTGGACGAAACCTCGCAGCAAGGCGTGCGCGCGGTGGAGTCCAAGGCGGATCAGTTGCTGCAAGATTTGCGGCATGCAGCCCCGAATTCCAGCCGTATGGCGGAGCTGATCGCCGCCTATCCGCAATTGCTGGAGGCGGCATCCGGCGTCTCCGATCGGATCAATCTGCAGATCGACAAGGAAACATCGAGCCTGGAATTGGCGACCCAGCGCGCGCAGGAAAATCTGCTCTGGCAAACGCTGCTGCTCGTGCCCATGACGCTCGCCGTGGTCGGCGTTTTTACCTACCTGTTCGGCCGGCCGATTCGCGCGATCGACCGCGCCATCAGCGAACTGGGGCGCGGCACGTTCTCGCGGCCCATCGCCATTCGCGGGCCGGCGGACCTGGAGCGATTGGCGGCTCAATTGGAGTGGCTGCGGGGCCGGCTGCTCGACTTGGCGCAGGAAAAGAACCGATTTCTGCGACATATGTCGCATGAATTGAAAACGCCATTGGCAAATATCCGCGAGGGAACCGAATTGTTGATGGACGGCGCGGTGGGCGAGCTGCAAAGCGGCCAGCGCGAAGTCACGGCAATCTTGCGCGAGAACGGCATGAAGCTGCAGCGACTGATCGAAAATCTTTTGTCCTTCAGCGCCTGGCAGGCGAAGAGCGTCGGCTTGGAGATTTCCGAGTTCAAGCTGCGCCCTTTGATCAAGGGCGTGCTCGAGAATCAGCAACTCACCCTGGTGGCGCAGCGCGTCCGGCTCGATGTGCAGGTGGAAGATCTCACGCCCTTGGCCGACCGCAGCAAGGTGCGGCTGATTCTCGACAATCTGCTCTCCAATGCGGTCAAGTTCACACCGCGCGGCGGGACCATTTCTCTGCATGCGCGCGCCGAGCGGGAGCAGCTGATTTTGGATGTCATGGACAGCGGACCCGGCATTCCGGCGGATGAGCGCAATCGAATATTCGAGGCGTTCTACCAGGGAAAGACGCCGCAGGGCGGGCACGTGAAAGGCACGGGAATCGGCCTCTCGGTGGTCACGGAGTTCGTCAACGCCCACGGCGGCAGCATCGAGATCTTCGAATCGAAGACCGGCGGCGCCCATTTCCGGGTACGCCTGCCGCTGCGCGCTGCCCTACCCGCAGCGGCGCGCGAAAAAGCCCATGCCGCATAAGCGCCATCGCATTGCAGCATTTGCTCTCCTATCGCTTTCGGCCGCCGGCTGCGGCGTGATGGGCACCGCCAAGGCGCCGGCCCCTGCCGCGCCTGAGCGTCCACAGGCCGACCCCAGCCCCGTGGCGCCCTTGCTGGAGATGATGAGCAACCTGCCGCAAGGCGACCCTGCGCGCCAGGCTGAAATCTTTCAGCAGGCCAAGGATGCGGCCGAACTGCAGCCCACGACCAGCAACCGACTGAGGTACGCACTCGCCCTGGCAACGCCGGGCTACAGCGGGGCCGATCCCGTCGCAGCGCAGCGACAGTTGGCGGAATTGCTGGCAAGACCCGAAACTCTGCTCCCTGTGGAGCGCCTATTGGCCGCGGTGGAGCTCAAAGAGGTTGAGCAACGGCTGATATTGCAGGCCGAAAACACGCGAATGCGCACGACGGTGCCCGATGACACGCATGACAAGCTGCAGGCGATCAATCGTCGCCTGGCCGCTGAAGCCGACGAAAATGCGAAGTTGCGCAAGGCCTTGGATGAGGCTAGGGCTAAACTCGAGGCGGTAACTCATATCGAGCAACGATCTGTCACCGACCGCGGAACCGGCGCCCCCCACACGCCATAACGCCTAACCGGAGAGACTGCACTGAACGCCTATTCGATTGCCGCCACCACCCCCCTGTCGTTCGGCCTGCAGCCGGGCACCCGTGATTCACAGACCCCGCAAAAGCGCAAAGCGCGCATCCTGGTGGTCGACGACGATCCGGGACTGCTGCGCCTGCTGACCATCCGTCTGCGCGCCGAGAACTATGAAGTCGAAGCGGTTGAAAGCGCCGCCGCCGCGCTGGCCGCCTGCGTGCGTTTTCGCCCGGATCTGGTGATCACCGATCTGCGCATGGACCAGATGGACGGCATTGGCTTGCTCAAGGAACTGCAGAGCCGCTGGCCGGGTTTGCGGGTCATCATTCTCACGGCGCACGGCACCATCCCCGACGCCGTGCACGCGACGCAAAGCGGCGCCTTCGGCTTCCTCACGAAGCCGGTCGACAAGCAGGAACTGCTCGATCACGTGCAAAAGGCGCTGAAAGTATCCGGATTCGCGCACGTCGATGAGGATTGGCGCGCCAACATCGTCACGCGCAATCAGCTCATGGAGGACAAACTGGCCCAGGCCAATATGGTGGCCGGAACCGATGCGCGCGTTTTGTTGACCGGCGAGAGCGGCACGGGCAAGGAACTGCTGGCGCGCGCCATTCATGAGGCCAGCCCGCGCCGCAATAAGCCGTTCGTTGCGATCAACTGCAGCGCGATGGCCGAGAATCTGTTGGAGTCCGAACTGTTCGGTCACGAGCGCGGCGCCTTTGCCGGCGCGACACGCGCACAAAAGGGCTTGTTCGAAACCGCCGACGGCGGCACCCTGCTGCTCGATGAGGTCGGCGACATGCCGATGCGCCTGCAGGTCAAACTGCTGCGCGTGCTTCAGGACAACACGATTCGACCCGTGGGCGGCGCCGATGCCGTGCAGACCAATGTGCGCATCATTTCCGCCACGCATCGCGACCTGCACGAATTAATGGTCGCCGGTCAATTTCGCGAGGATTTGTACTATCGGCTGAACGTGGTGCACATCGAAGTGCCCTCGCTGGGCCGCCGCCGCGAGGACATCCCGCTCTTGGTCGCGCACTTTCTGGAGCAGATCGCCAAAGAGAGCGGTCAGCGCAAGATCTATGCGCCGGAAGCGGTCGAACTGCTGGCGACAGCCGAGTGGCCCGGCAACGTGCGCCAGCTGTACAACGTCGTGCGGCAAAACGTCGCCCTATCGCACGGGCCCATCATTACCGCGGAACTGGTGCAGCAATCGCTCGGCGGCAATCCCACCCGTCTGCCCTCGTTCGACGAAGCGCGCGATGAATTTACGCGCAATTATCTGTCGCAGATCCTGCAGATCACGACCGGCAATGTCAGCCAGGCCGCGCGCCTGGCGAAGCGCAACCGCACGGATTTCTATAAATTGCTGTCGCGCCACCAGCTGCTGCCGGACGACTTCAAGAAAGGCTAGGAGCCTAGCCGGCCGCGCTGCGCGCCGCTCCGCTGCGATAGAACTCCGCGACGCTCGCGATCACGTGCTCGAGCTGCGTCTTGGGTCAATTCCGGGTAAACCGGCAACGCCAGGGTTTCCGGCGGCGCGCGTTCGGATTCCAGGAAATCGCCCGGCGCATGCTGCAAATAAGCAAAGCATTTCTGCAAATGCAGCGGCACCGGATAATAAATCTCCGTGCCGATGCCGCGCGCCGTCAGATGAGCCTTTAGCGCGTCGCGATTGCGTACGCGCACCACGTACTGATTGAAAATGTGACGGCCGGGCACCGCCGCCTGCGGCGTAGTCACTTTGGAACTTAAGCCGGCCGCAGTACTTAAGCCGGCGGCGCCAAATGCCGCATTGTAGTAGGCGGCATTGCGCTGCCGGGCCGCGGTCCAGCCGTCCAAGTACTTCAATTTCACGCGCAGCACCGCGGCCTGCAATTCGTCGATTCTGAAGTTGCCGCCGATCACCGCATGAAAATACTTGGGCTTGCCGCCGTGCACCCGCAGCACCCGCATGCTTTCGGCCAGCTCGCGCGTCATTGGTGGTGCACAATCCCGCGTCGCCGAACGCGCCCAGATTTTTGCTGGGAAAAAATGAGAAGCAGCCGATGTCGCCGATCGAGCCGACGCGCACGCCTTTGTATTCCGTGCCGATGGCCTGCGCGGCATCCTCGATCACCTTCAAACGGTGTTGCCTGGCGATGGCCATCAACGGATCCATGTCGGCCGACTGCCCGTACAGATGCACCGGCATCAGTCCCTTGACGCGGCCGCCGGTGATGCGATTGATCAAGCTGGCCGTCCTGCACGCTGCAATGCCGCTCGATGAATTCGGCCACCGCCGCGGGCGATAAGTTAAACGAGGCCGGATCAATGTCGCAGAACAGCGGCCGTGCGCCTAAGCGCGCGATGGTTCCGGCGGTCGCGAAGAAGGTGAAAGGGCGTTGTAATAATTTCATCGCCGACGCCAATGCCCAGTGCCATCAGCGCAAGCAGCAGCGCATCCGTGCCGGAAGAGACGCCGATGCCGGCCGAGAGCTGCGCAATAGCGCGCGACTTCGGCCTCCAGCGCCCAGCACATGATCGCCCAGGATGAAGCGCTGACTGGCGCACACCTCCTCGATGACGGGCATGACTTCGGCGCGAATTTGCGCGTATTGTGCCTTAAGATCGAGTAATGGAACGTTTGTCATAGGGGCTTGGAATATCTATCTCCGAGACGATTCCATCGCGTTCGGGCTTCAAGGTCTATTTAACCTTTTATAGAATGGATCACGCTCAATTCCGATGGACTTGCCGATAATGCAGGGTGATCATGTGGCGCGCCAGTCGCGCCCGAAGAATATAGGCAAAGGCGGCCGCGCTTCAACGGATTCAGATGACCCAACCGGTCTTGCTAAAGCAGAGCTTTCTTATCGCGCTATTGACCGGCGTCCAGGCGATCGTGCCGGCGGTCGTTGCCGTGGTCGCTGTACGCGACCATCATTCTGTTCGGCACCGCTTTCGATCCCTCCTCGGCAGCCGTCGTCATCGTCGCAGTGCCTGTGCCTCGTATTGGTTCAGCCGCCGCGCGAAGTCAGCACGCAGCTGACCTCGGCGCGTCTCGCCGCCGTCGCGGACGTGATCGTGCGCTGGATGATGCTGCTGGCGGTGTTGCTCGCCGTGGGCTATGTGACCAAAATCCCTCACCGGCTATCCGCGGCGCATCTTTCTCACCTGGGCGGCGATCACGCCGGTCACGTTGATCGCGGTCACCCTGGCGATGCAGGAAGCTCATGCGCCGCTTCCTGATGAACGCCTTCGACAACCGCAGCGCCATCATCGCCGGCTACAACACCAGCAGTCTCGAACTCGCGCGGCGCTTGAAGAGCAATCCGGGAATGCGCGTGGAAGTGTCCGGCTTCTTCGATGATCGCAGCAGCGATCGGCTCGGCATGGAAACCGACGCCACGGCTGCTCGGCTCCTTGAGCGACATGTCGCAGTACGTGAAGGACAACCGCACCGACGTCATTTTCATCGCGTTGCCGATTCGCCACGTCAAGCGGGTGATGAACCTGCTGGACGATTTGCGCGACACCACGGCATCGATCTACTACGTGCCGGACATCTTCGTCTTCGACCTGATTCAAGCACGCTCCGGGCGAGATCCACGGCATTCCCGTGGTCGCCATGTGCGAAACGCCCTTCTACGGTTATCGCGGCGTGGCCAAACGGCTCACCGACATCGGCTTCAGCCTCGCTGATTCTGCTGCTGCTGCTGCCGCTGCTGGTGCTCATCGCCGCTCGTGGTGAAGGCTGTCCTCTCCCGGGCCCGTCATCTTCAAGCAGCGCCGCTACGGCTTGGACGGCCGCGAGATCGCGGTCTACAAGTTTCGCACCATGCGGGTAACGGAGGACGGCGCGCAGATCCGGCAGGCCTCCAGATCCGACAGCCGCATCACGCCGCGTCGGCCGAGTGCTGCGCCGATCCTCGCATGGATGAGTTGCCGCAGCTCATCAATGTGCTGCAGGGCCGCATGAGCCTGGTGGGCCCGACGACCGCACGCGGTCGCTCACAACGAGGAATATCGCAAGCTCATCAAGGGCTACATGGTGCGCCACAAGGTGTTGCCGGGAATTACCGGTCTCGCACAGGTCAACGGCTGCCGCGGCGAGACCGTCGAAACTGGAGGAAATGGAAGCGCGGGTGAATTTCGATCTCGACTACCTGCGGCATTGGTCGCCGATGCTCGACATCAAGATCATTCTCCTGACCGTCGTCAAGGTGTTTCGCGACGACAAGGCATACTGATAGCGGCGGCGGCCATTCCGCTCACGTCGCGTCAGACCAGGCGAGTCCTGCACTGACGAACTGCTCGTGAAATAAATACCGACCTTCAGGGGCATCGCGCTGTGGCGCAAGGCAATGCGGCGGTTGGCCGCTATCATGAAGCCCGCGCTTGCCGATCCCCATGCAGGCACCTCCACGGTGACATCGTGAAAGTCCAGCCATTCCCGTGAGCGGATACTGGCATTTGTAGAACGCCTCCTTGGCCGAGAAAATCAGGGTCGCCGCGGCGGCCTGCTGCGGATTCCGGCAGGGAGCTGCAGCCACGCATTTCTCTGCGGCGGTGCAGATACTTTGCCACAGTGAGGTCTTGACGCTTCCGGCCAATCTCGGTATCGATTCCGACGGAGCGAAAGCTTTTTTATCGGCGGCCACGGCGGCGCAAAACCCGGTGGTATGCGTGATGCTGCCCACGACGATTCAGGCCACAGCGGTTGCCGATCCGCGGCCGACTTCAGCGGGAAAATCCTGGATGCCCAATTCGCACAGCAGCACTCGCGCGCACATCCTGCCGGCCGCGAACTCCTCCCGGCGCTTCTGGACAGCCTGCTTGCAAGTGCCGGTGCTTCCTCGGGATACAGCGCGCCAGGATCGCCGCGCCGCGCAGCTCCGCCATCAATGCGCCGGGCGGGAACAGCTCGCACAAGCCCGTCGACAGACGCGCGGAATGGGTTTCGATGGTGTGCACTGAGTCGCTCGAGGATGATTCATTTTGACAGAATGCCCCGAAGCAGTGTCGGCCGCTCGCCTGCCGCTGCTAGAATGCCGAGATGAGTTCCTTGTGGGAATCCATTTCAGCGAACGGACCCGCCGCCGGCATATTTCACGGCCGTTCAGGCTCCGTTGCGCTCAAGGAACTGGCCGCCGGCTCGATCCTGCAACGGCGAACTCGAATCGTTTCGCGGCCGCTCGGTGCTGCTTGCGACCACGACGCAACTCAGCACCGCGCCTTGCACTGGTGGAACTCGACGGCGTGGCACGGCGGCTGGTGCTTTGCACGCCGGACCTGACTCCCGAGAATAAGGCCGCGGTACGCGCCACTGCGGAGGCCGACACGGTGCTGGACGATGCGTCGCGGCGCAGCCTCCAGTCCCGAATCAGGCTGCGGCGACGCGGCCAGCGAGCGCAACCGAGTGGATTCTGCTGACCTCCGGCACGACCGGTGTGCCGAAATTGGTGGTGCACAGCTTCGAGAGCCTCGCGGGAGCGTTGCCGCGGCAACCCGCCTCCACTCGACCCATGGTTTGGAGCACGTTCTACGACATACGCCGCTACGGGGGCCTGCAGATCTATCTGCGCGCCGTGCTGTCCGGATCGCCCCTGGTGCTCTCGAGCGCCGGCGAACCCACGCAGGAGTTTCTCGCGCGCGCCGGCGCCGCGGGAGTCACGCATATTTCGGGGACACCGTCGCACTGGCGCCGGGCGCTGATGAGCGGCGATACCGCGTTGATCTCTCCTGAATATGTGCGCCTATCGGGCGAGGTGGCCGATCAAACCGTATTGGATAATCTGCGCGCCGCTTATCCCAAGGCGCGGATCGCACATGCCTTTGCCTCCACCGAGGCGGGCGTGGCCTTCGACGTCAATGACGGCCTCGCGGGTTTTCCGGCGGAATTTGTCGCCAATGCCGCCGGCGGCCATTGCGATGAAAGTTCAGGACGGAACATTGTGGATCCGTTCGCAGCGCAATGCCACGCGCTACCTCGGACAAGCGCAGCGCCGATTATCGGCGCCGACGGCTACGTCGACACCGGCGACATGGTGGAGCTCACGCATGGACGCTTCTATTTTCGCGGCCGCAAAGGCGGTGTCATCAATGTCGGCGGTCTGAAGGTCTATCCGGAGGAAGTCGAAGCGGTGCTCAATGCCGATCCGCGAGTGCGCATGTCGCTGGTCAAGGCACGGCGCAATCCGATCACCGGCTCGGTCGTCGTCGCTGAAGTCGTGCTGGCGGACGGTGAGAGTTCGGCCGACGCCAGCACGGCAAACCAGATCAAAAGCGACTTGCTCGACGCCTGCCGCCGCACCCTGGCCGCCCACAAGGTGCCGGCACTATTGCGCTTCGTGCCGGCACTGGAGTTGAGCGGCGCCGGCAAGCTGGTGCGCCCCGGGATGCGTAACGTCATCGTCACCGGCGGCAGCCGCGGATTGGGACTCGCGATGGGCAGCGCCCTGGCCGGCGCGGGCTATCGGGTCATTGCGATCGCCCGCAGCTTAAGCGCCGAGCTGTCGGCGGCAGCCGCCACGGCGACTCAGGAAGGCCGCGGCGCAATCGAATTTAGGGCCTGCGACCTGTCCGACCTTGCGGCGCTCGCGCCGCTGGTGCGCGCGCTGCGCGCCGATTTCGGCCCGCTGTACGGGTTGATCAACAACGCGGGATTGGGCACCAGCGGCATTCTGTCCAGCATGCGCGATGCGGAAATTCAGCGGCTGATTCAACTCAACACCGTTTCGCCCATCGTCCTGTCGAAGTACGTGGTCAAGTCCATGATGACGCAGCGCGAAGGCCGGATCATCAACATCGCCTCGATCGTCGCCTCGACCGGCTACAGCGGCCTGTCGGTGTACAGCGCGACCAAGGCCTCGTTGATCGGCTTCACGCGTTCGCTGGCGCGCGAGGTCGGCCAGCTCGGCATCACCGTGAATGCGCTGGCGCCCGGCTTCGTCGCCACCGAAATGACGCATGAACTGACCGACTCGCAGCGCCAGAAGATCGCGCGGCGCAGCGCCTTGCACCGCATGCCCGAGCCGATTGATGTCGCCCACAGCGCCGTGTTTCTGCTGGGCGAGGGCGGCCGCAACATCACCGGCACCGTGATCACCATCGATGCGGGGAATACGGCTT
>CAVSVK010000005.1:0-151922 GCA_963731465.1 uncultured Gammaproteobacteria bacterium | reverse complement strand
AGCGCAACACCATCTGATCTAACATGGCAATAGAAGGTGGTGCCAATGCTAAAAGAAGGACGTCCCGGCCTCACTGAGGAGCAGAAGGCCGACATGTGGCGCAGGTGGAAGGCCGGGTACTCCATTCGCGAGATTTGCCAGGCGTTGAAGCGTAATTCATCGCCGGTGTATGTAGCAGCTGGCGATACGCGGAGGCATCGCTCCGCCTGGGCGCATCCGGGCAGTTGTGCTCAAGATGGCGGAGCGCGAGGAGATCTCCCGCGGTTTGGGCTCAGGCGAGTCGCTGCGCTCGATTGCCAGACGCCTGGCTCGCGCGCCCTCGACGGTGAGCCGCGAGGTCGCGCGGCACGGCGGGCGCGCACGCTATCGGGCTAATCACGCTGACTACGAGGCCTCAGTGTCGGCCCTTCGGCCCAAGCCCTGCCGGCTCGCTCTGAACGGCAGGCTGCGCAAGGTAGTGGCGAGTAAACTGGCCCTCGAGTGGTCGCCCGAGCAGATCTCGGGATGGCTCAAGATCCGATACCCTGACGACGAGAGCATGCAGATATCGCATGAAACGATCTACAAGAGCCTGTTCATCCAGGCTCGCGGAGTGCTGAAAAAGGAGCTCATCAAGCATTTGCGCACCGGGCGACGCTTCCGCCATGCGCGCCAGGAGCGCCAGCGAGGAGCTGCGCGGCAAGATCCCCGAGACGATCTCGATTCGAGAGCGTCCCGCAGAGGCCGAGGACAGAGCCATTCCCGGTCACTGGGAGGGGGATTTGCTGTGCGGTACGAAGAGCAGCCAGATCATCACGCTGGTAGAGCGTCACTCGCGCTACACCGCCTTGATCAAAGTTGCCGACCACAAGACCGAGAACGTTGTAGCTGCTCTGACGCGCCATGTGCGTACGCTTGCCCAAGTCGCTGTGGCGATCCCTGACCTGGGATCACGGCAAGGAGATGTCCAACCACGCGAGCTTCTCGGTGGCGACGGACGTGAAGGTGTACTTCTGCGATCCGCAGCAGTCCCTGGCAGCGTGGCACCAACGAGAACACCAACGGGTTGCTGCGCCAGTACTTCCCCAAGGGAACGGATCTATCGGGTATCACGCAATCGCAATTGAACAAGGTCGCACTTCGTCTGAATCAGCGACCCAGAAAGACTTTGGGATTTAAAACTCCAGCTGATAAGCTTCGTGCCAGTGTTGCGCCGAGCGATTGAATCCGCCAGGTTTTTTCAGCGAAACTCAAGCAAGACTCAGGCGCGCGCGGGTGGGTGGGCGGCTCGGTCACCACTGAAGGCCACGTCGGTGACGCGGCGGGGTGAGAGTTTCAGTTTGGGACGATGCGCATCGCTTCAGCGGGCGGAACACGGGCTGCGCGTCGCGCCGGAGGTAACGCCGCGCATTGACCGAGTACCAAGACAAACAGGCTGGTCAGAGTGATGTACGTGGGAGGCAGGCTCTTTAGCGCCAAGTAATGCATCAACGAAATATTGGCGATCAATGCGATGATCGAACCGCTTAATATCCCGAGCAGCACGATGAAAAAGTTCTCCGCCAAGATAAGGCCGAGAATGTCCCGACGTCTCGCACCCAATGCACGCCGCAAACCGAGCGCTCGCCGTCTGCCGTCAACCCAGAGCGTGGTTATTCCGATGATCCCACCGGCCGTAGCAAGCAACAGGATTATAGAAGCTGCGATGAGGAGTATCACGAGACCACGGTCAGTCGCAAATGCTTTGCTTCGAAGCGTACGAAAATTCTGAATACCTTCTTGGCGATCGAGGATGCGAAGGCGCGACGTTTTGTACAAAGTGTCCGCTAGCGACTCTCTGACGCGTTCGGCAGCGCCTGGCTGCGTACGCACAATGTAGGGGTCCCCGGCCACATCGGCGAGGCGCACCGGCATGAATACCGCTCTGTAGGCATAGTTACTGGCGCCCTTTTCGGGCACCTTGATATCCGCGATGATGCCAACGATGGTTCTCGGATGATTCCACATAAATACGGTCTTGCCCAATGCCTCGCCAGCGGGAAATAGCTTTTGACTTAAATTTTCGGTGATGATGATGGAACCGACTTTCGGGGCCGCTTCCCCCGAGCCCGGCACCACCTCGTTAGCCTCAAAATTACGGCCTTCGATCAGACGCAGTCCATAAGCGGCTATGGCGTGCTCATCCGCGAAGTAGGGGTTCGCCAGTGAGGTCGGCGATTTCTGCTCAGGCTCAAGGCTTAAAGCCGTGATGTTGGCCCAAGGTCCAGCGATCGGATAGGAGTAGTCCGCGTACGCATCGACGACTCCGGGTAGTGAACGCAACGCCGCAAGGTCCGCGTCTGTGCGCGCGTGCGCCTCTTCCAATGTTAGAGGTCCCGCCCAGCGGTTATCGACGATCACGATGTTCGCCTCGTCGATGCCACTGGGCTGCAAGATCAACGCAATGCGCTGAGTGATGATGAAGATCACATTAGCGACAATGGCGAGGGTCAGCGCGACCTGACACGCCAAGATGAAGACGCCGGCTTTGTGGCGAACCAGGGATGAGAATATCGGTCGTACGGGAATCGATACCATGTGTCTAGCTCGACTTTAAATGCCAGCCCGGCTCGATCCGAGAGGCGCGCAAGATTGGATAAGCAGCCGCCAGCAATACCATGCAAAGAGCGACTATCGGTGCCTGCAGTAAAGTGGACAACGTTATGTGTGCAAGCCTTGCGACATCCACTGGAAACACAAGCCCCAGGCTGTTCACAAAGCAGAGCGTTAGCACGGCTCCCAACAAGCCGCCCGCGAGACCCACGACGGCCGCTTCCGTCAGATATTGAAAAAGTATCGCGGACCTCGAACCTCCCAGTGCGCGCCGCACTCCGATATCGCTGGAGCGACGCATGAATCTCGCGAGTAAGAGGCCAACGGTATTGACGGCACAAACCACCAGAAGACCGAGTGCGACAACGAATGATATGCGCGCCTCGGGGGGAACTACGTGCTGGTAATTGAGCCAGTCTTCTTGGTCGTGCAATGCCACATTGGCAGGCCATTGAAAGCGGCCATCTGACCTTTGTTCATCAGCGTAGGCGTGCAGAAAATTCCTGTACTTTGCCGCGCCGGCCGAGTCCGGCAGCTCGACCCAATAGGATATAAAGGAAATCTCCGACCGTAAGTCCCAGATGGGGAATGCTGAATCGCCGTAGGAACCGCCAGCCGTGGGTATTCTCAAGTTCAGCGCTTGTCGAAAAGGCAAAAATACCTGTGGCGCGTGGCGATCAAATGCGTTTTTGTAATAGGCATAAAAGCGTGGCAGAGGATTCCAGGGCGCAAGCACACCCGAGATTCGATAGGTGTGACCGTCGAGTCTAATTTCCTGGCCAACGCTGTTCGCACCCCGAAACACCTTCTGATTCAGCTCATCGCCAATGACAACATCATTGCTGCCTTCTTTGTCGGCGGCCTTGCTCCAAGCACCGCCGAACCGAAACGGCACGTCCAGCATTCGAAAGTAGTCGACGGTTACGGCATATCCTTTGGCTTCGAGCGCATCGATCCTCGTGTCAGCAGGAACGAGTGAAAGACTTATTTCGTATATTGCAGCCTGCAACTGAGCGCCATCATGCGCACGCAATGCCTCGACATCGCGTAGGGTCAGTACGGGGTCGATTCCGTACGCTTTCACATACTCTGGACCATGATTGTCTATTTGCGCAGTAAACAACCGATGAGCCTTGGCAGCGAAAGGATTGGATGAGAGGGCGCGCAGCAACGAAAACGTACTCACCGTCCCCGCAACTCCAAGCGCGATGAGCAGGATCATCCAAGTTGTAATGAGTCTTTGATTTAAGAGACTTCGAACGCCTAGAGCTAGGTAGTAGTAAAACATCAGTATCCCTTTACAATCATTTACACATCATCCTTGTTTGCGGGGTGCCAAAGGCCCCAGCGGTACAATCGGGCACCGCACAGAGTCTTTATCTACGCAGCGTATTCAGTCAAGTTAATATAGCGCTTGCGCCGCTCTGCCCAAGTTCCGCTGAAAATAGCGCGGAACTCGGACCGACTCTCTTGCGCCGTTCGCGCCCTCCGTCCGTATCGACGATCACGCAAGTGCGGGGCGTGGCTCGCTACGGCGCGAACGAGACTTCTGCGCCGGCTGTACCGTCAGGCGCAATCCAAAAGCCGCCAGTATCACCGCGAGGGTATCGAGCCGAGGATTGCCGCGCTCGGAAAGTGTCCGGTATAGCGTCTCGCGGGAGAGTCCGGTCTTGTCGGCGAGTGCGGCCATACCGCCCACGGCGTCGACCACGGTGCGCAGCGCAACGGGAACCGCGCGTGCGTCACCATCCTCGAGCATGGCTTCAATGTATACCGCGACCTCGGCCTCGCTTCGCAGGTGATCCGCTGCTCTGAACGGGCGGCTTGGGGAAGCGCGCTTTGTAGTCTTTCCAGTACGCATGGGCTGTCTCGATATCCTTCGCTTGAGTGCTCTTGTCGCCGCCGCAAAACAGCAAGATCAGCGTCTTACCTTCCTGCGCGTAGTACACCCGGTAACCGGGGCCGTGATCAATCCGCAATTCGCAGATGCCGCCACCCACGGTCTTCCAGTCACCGAACAGGCCTGCCTTGAGCCGATCCAGTCGAGCCACGATGCGGTCGCGCGTAGGGCCATCCCGTAATCCCTGCAACCATTCAGTCAGCGGGGTCTTGCCCTCGGCAGTCTGGTACTCGCGGACCTCTAACATAGCCATTGTAGCTTAAAAGCTACGGGTTCGGATAGCGCGGGACGTCACAGATCAGCCAGTCATGCGCTTGATGGGCACGACATTCGCGCCTGCGCGTAGCCCGTCGATGTAATCCGCCCACGCCTGCATCATCTTGCGGCGTTCGGGTAGGCGCTGTGCTTTGTTGTAGGCGGCTCGTACCTGATTGCGCTCGGCATGCGCAAGCTGCAATTCAATTAAGTCAGGGTGATAGCCTTGCTCGTTCAAACAAGTGGATGCCAGCGACCGGAATCCGTGGCCTGTCATCTCCTCCGTGGAATACCCCATGCGACGCAACGCGGCATTCACCGTGTTTTCGCTCATGGGCCGGGAGCCGCTGCGCAGGGATGGGAACACATACTTCCCGCGCCCTGTCACCGACTGCAGCTCACGCAGCAGCACCAGCGCTTGCTTGGCCAACGGTACGACATGCTGCTCGCCCATCTTCATTTTCTCGGCGGGAATGCGCCAATGAGGTTCGGCGCTGTCGAGATCAAACTCCGTCCACTCCGCATGACGCAATTCACCGGGACGCACGAACAGCAGCGGCGCGAGCTTCAATGCGTAAGCAGTGACCACGTGCCCGGCATAGCCGTCGATGGCTCGCAGCAACTCTCCTATGCGAGCAGGCTCCGTGATCGCCGCATGGTGCTCGGATACCACCGGCGCCAGTGCTCCCTTGAGATCGACGGTCGGATCGCGCTCGGCGCGCCCCGTTTGCACGGCATAGCGAAACACTTGAGCGCAGCGCTGGCGGGTACGATGCGCGGTTTCGTGAATCCCGCGGCCTTCGATGCGCTTGAGCACCTTGAGCACATCCATGGCCCCGAGCTTGGCGATGGGACGTGAGCCGATATACGGAAACACCAGCGTCTCGAAGGTCCACCCGGCCTTGGCGAACGTGGCCGGCGCCAGTTTCTTCTCTTGCAATGCCAGCCATTCACGCGCGACTGCTTCAAACGTATTCGCATTCGCCAATTTCTCCGCTTGGCGTTGACTGCTGGGATCAATGCCGGCGGCGAGCTGTCTGCGCGCCTCATCGCGGCGCTCGCGCGCGAGTTTCAATGAGGTATCAGGATGTGCGCCTAGCGCGAGGCGGTTCTCTCGGCCGTCATGGCGATACTTGAGACGCCACAGCTTGCCGCCCGTCGGGGTCACCTCAAGATACAGGCCTCGACCGTCGAACAGCTTAAATGCCTTCTCGCGCGGTCTCGCAGAGCGTATTGCGGTATCGGTCAGCATTTTGGGGGCATGCGGTCGTTTCAAGAGTACGGATGCCCCCAACTATGCCCCCACCTTTTGCCAGCTGTCAACGCGTCGATGCGGACATTGTTGGACATTGAAAACCCCAAGAATCCTCGTAAATAGCAGCTCTTTTTGCGTGTTTGGCGAGCGTCCTTGGACGTTCTCGGAAGGCTGCGGAAGGAGGGGTCTGGTGCCGCAAAGAGGATTCGAACCCCTGACCCACGCATTACGAATGCGTTGCTCTACCAACTGAGCTATTGCGGCATTTTCGAAACGGGCGGCATTCTAACCCGGGATATCACCTGACGTAAGACTGGTACTCAGTTTTCCGACATCGCGCAGCGCCTTGGGCAGGGCGAAGATCACGTGTTCCTTGCGGCCGTCCAATTCGGCCGCCACCTCCCCGCCCCACTCGCGCAGCCGCGCAATCACGCCCTGCACCAAAACCTCGGGCGCCGACGCCCCGGCCGTCACGCCGACGGTCTTGATGCCCTCGAACCACTCGCGCCGCAAATCCTCAGGTCCGTCGACCAGGTAGCCGGGCTTGACATTCTTGTCCGCCATTTCGCGCAGTCGATTGGAATTGGAACTGGATTTCGAACCGACCACCACCAGCACTTCGCAGCGGCCGATCAAGTCCTTCACTGCATCCTGACGATTTTGCGTCGCATAACAAATGTCTTCTTTCACCGGTGCCTTGAGGTCCGGGAAGCGGGCGCGCAATGCGGCGACGATGGAAGCCGTATCGTCCACCGACAGCGTCGTCTGCGTGACGAACGCGACGTGCTCCGGATTTCGCACTTTCAAGGCGGCGACGTCGTCGACGGTCTGCACCAGGTAAATCGAGCCGCCGAGCGAGGCGTCGAATTGACCGATCGTCCCCTCCACTTCCGGATGCCCTGCGTGGCCGATCAAGAAAACTTCGCGGGCTTCGCGCGCATAGCGCGTGATTTCCATGTGCACCTTGGTCACCAGCGGACAGGTGGCATCGAACACATTGAGCGAGCGGCGTTTGGCTTCCTGCTGAACGACGCGCGGCACCCCATGCGCGCTGAAAATGACGGTGGCATTGTCCGGCACTTCGTTCAACTCCTCGACGAATACCGCGCCGATGGTGCGCAAACGGTCAACGACATACTTGTTGTGCACCACTTCATGGCGCACATAGATCGGTTTGCCGAACAGCGTGACCGCCCGCTCGACAATATCGATGGCGCGGTCCACGCCGGCGCAGAAGCCGCGGGGATTAGCGAGTAGGATTTGCATCAGGTTTTTGCCGTCCTTCAAACAAGGCATCGAGTAGAAGACAGGCCGCGCCAACCGTAATGGCGGAATCGGCCACATTGAAGGCAGGAAAGTACGCTCCATTCCAGTGAAAGTGAATGAAATCGATGACATACCCCAAGCGCAAGCGATCGATGAGATTGCCGAGCGCGCCGCCCAGCACCAGCGCGAGCCCGCAGGCGAGCAAGCCATGCGCGCCGCTCTTTAATCGCATCAGCCAGACGATGATGCCGACGCTCACGACCAGCGCAAGTCCAATGAACAGCCAGCGCTGCCAGCCGGATGCGGAGGCCAGGAAGCTGAACGCCGCCCCGACATTGTGCATGCGGGTAATGTCGAGGACCGGGAGCAGGCTGATATGTTCGAATTCGCCGAAGCGCTGCGCGATGTAGCTCTTGCTGATCTGGTCCGCCAAAACGATGCAAGCCGACAAAATCAGCCATCGCACCGCCCGATTGCGTTGCGCTGCTGTGATCATGCGAAGCGCCGCTCCTCGCCCGGCCCTTCGACGTTGCTCACGCAACGTGCGCAAATCTGCGGGTGAGTCGGATTGCTGCCGACATCAGCGCGCAGCTGATAACAGCGCACGCACTTGGGGCTCGTGCTGGGTTTGACTTCGATCCAAACCTCTTCTTGAGAGGCCTTCACCGCGGTGGCCGATACGGCGCTCACGCTGGCGACCTTGGCGTCTCCCGTGATCAGCAAGAATCGCAGCTCATCGTGCATGGCTGCAAATTGGCAGCTAAGCGCATCGGGTACGAATACGGTGACGTCCGCTTCCGTCGACGACCCCAACGAGCCCAGGGTCCGCAATCGCTCTAGCTCGCGCGCGACATCGGCTTTGAGTGCAATGAGCGCGTGCCAATTAATCGCCGATTTGCGCTCCGCCCCCGCGGGAAATTGATGCCAGGCATTGAGGAACACGGATTCATTGGGAATTCCCGGCAGATGACTCCAAGCCTCCTCCGCGGTGAAGCTCAAGATGGGCGCGAGCCATCGCACCATCGCCTGCGCCAGATGATTGAGAGCGGTCTGCGCCGAGCGCCGCGGCGCGCTCTCCGTTCCCGTGGTGTAAAGCCGATCTTTGATGATGTCGAGGTAGAAACCGCCCAGCTCCACCACGCAGAAATTATGAATCTCCTGATAGATCTTGTGAAACTCGTAATTTCGATACGCCGTCACCACGTCATTTTGCAGGTGAAAGGTCTTCGCGATCACCCATTGATCAATCGCCACCAGATCATCGAACGGCACGGCGTGCGCCTTCGGGTCGAAACCATGCAGATTGCCCAACAGGAACCGCAGAGTGTTGCGCATGCGCCGATAGGAATCGCCGATTCGCTTGAAGATCTCCTCGGAGACGCTCATTTCGTTGGCATAGTCGGTTGCGGCAACCCAGAGCCGGATCACGTCGGCGCCCAAGGTGCTGGTCAGCTTTTGCGGTGCCAGAATGTTGCCGAGCGACTTGGACATTTTTCGGCCGTTCTCGTCCACCGTGAAACCATGCGTGAGCACGCCGCGGTACGGCGCGCGGCCGTGCATGGCCACCGAGGTCAGCAACGAGACTGTGGAACCAACCGCGGTGCTGGTCCGACCCCTCCAAATACAAATCGCTCGGCGAGGTGATTTCCGGCCGAATGACCGAGACGCAGTGATGTACCACACCGGAATCGAACCACACGTCCATGACGTCGGTGGCCTTGTCATACTGAGTCAAGTCGACGCCCAACTGCGCCGTTGCATCCAGATCAAACCACGCATCGATGCCATCGCGTTCGACCAGTTTCGCCACCTCCGCGATCAATTCCTGGGTGCGTGGATGCAGCTCGCCGGACACCTTGTCGACGAACAACGGAATCGGAACCCCCCAAGTCCTTTGCCGCGACACGCACCAATCCGGGCGCGCGGCGATCATGCTGGTGATGCGCTGCTCTCCCCAGGCCGGCATCCAGTCGACGTGGGAAATCGCCTCGAGCGCCGCCTTGCGCAGTCCCGCCTGCTCCATGCTGATGAACCACTGCGGTGTCGCGCGGAAAATCACCGGCGTCTTGTGACGCCAGCAATGTGGATAGGAATGATGGTACGGCTCGTCCTTGAGCAGGCGCTCATTTTCAATGAGCACTTTGATGACGTGGGCATTCGCATCGAACACCTGCTCGCCTTCGAAAATCGGCGTCCCGGGCAGGAAGCGGCCATCGCCGCCGACGGGATTGTCGATTTCCAAGTTGTAGCGCCGGCCAACGATGTAATCCTCGAGACCATGACCGGGCGAGGTATGCACGGCGCCCGTTCCGGTGTCGAGCGTCACGTGATCGCCCAGGATGACCGGCACCTGGCGTTCATAAAACGGATGCTGCAGAGCCAGATGCTCGAGCGCCTCGCCCTTGGCCTGCGCAATCGCCACCCAGGTGGTCACTCCCAGAGCCTGCATCACCGAGGCAACGAGTTCGTCGGCAAGAAGCAATCGCTCGCGACGCTCGCCCAATTCAAATTCCACCAGCGAGTAGGAGAACTGCGGATGCACGGCCACCGCGCGATTCGCCGGCAGCGTCCAGGGCGTCGTGGTCCAGATGGCAATCGATGTCGGCTCATCCGACAGCGCTTGCTGCTCTTCGGCTGAGATCCCTAAGCGGCGCGCCAGGTCCGCGTGATCGAGGACCGCGAATCGCACATAGACACTCGGGGAGGTTTTATCCTCGTACTCCACTTCGGCCTCGGCCAGGGCCGAGCGGCAGTTCAAGCACCAGTGCACCGGCTTGAAACCCTTGTACAAGTGTCCGTTTTTGATGATCAGCGAGAAGGCGCGCAGCTGCTCGGCTTCAAAGCGCGGCGCCATGGTGAGATACGGATGATCCCAATCGCCGAGCACCCCCAAGCGCTTGAATTCGGAGCGCTGCAAGTCGACTTGCTTGAGCGCATATTCGCGGCATGCTGCGCGAAACGCTTTGGCATTGATTTTTTGGCCGACGCGGCCATGGGTCTTCTCGACCTGCATTTCAATCGGCAGCCCATGGCAGTCCCAGCCGGGCACATACGGCGCATCGTAGCCATCCAAGGTGCGCGATTTGACGATGATGTCCTTGAGAATCTTGTTGAGCGAATGCCCGAGATGCAGCGCGCCGTTCGCGTAGGGCGGTCCATCGGTGAGAATGAAGGTCGGCCGGCCCTTCGCGACCTTGCGGATCTTGCCGTAGACATCGTCGCGCTCCCATGCCGCGAGCATTTCAGGCTCGCGCTTGGCAAGGTCGGCTTTCATGGGAAAGTCCGTCACCGGCAAATTAATCGTACTCTTGTAATCAGTCACAGCTCACCTTTGAAAGCAGATCGCGCGCCTGCGCGGCATCGATCTTCATTTGCACAATCAGCGCGTCCAACGAATCGAATTTGACCTCATCGCGCAGCTTGGCGACGAACTCCACTTCGATCTCTCGCCCGTACAGGTCTTCCGCGAAATCAAAAACATGCACTTCCAGCAACATGTCGGTGCCATCGACAGTAGGCCGGGTTCCCAGGCTCGCCACGGCGATCAGCGCCTGCGGTGCGAGGCCAAAAACACGCACCGCCATAACCCCCTGGACCGGCGGCCTGCGCCGCATGAGCCGCAGGTTCGCCGTCGGAAAGCCCAACGTGCGTCCCAACTCGCTGCCGTGCACGACCCGGCCGAGCATGCGATAAGGACGCCCCAACAGCCGCTGCGCCCCGGCGAAATCGCTTCGGCCCAAGCGCTCGCGCACTGCGGTACTGCTGACGCGCACGCCATCGAAGACGAACGGTGCAATTTGCTCGACGCCAAAGCCGCGTGCCTGGCCGGCCGCGCGCAGGCTGTCGATGGTGCCGCCGGCGTTGCATCCATAGCGAAAGTCATTTCCGACCACGATGTGCCGAGTTCCCAGACCCTCGACAATCAGATCGACAAAGCTCTCGGGCGTCATCGCGCGCATGGTCTCATCGAACCGCAAAGTCACCAGGCGATCGACGCCCTGCGCCGCCAGCGCAAGATACTTCTCTCGCCAACGGGTGAGGCGCGGCGGCGCGCCCTCGGGGTCGATGAACTCCTTGGAGCTCGGCTCAAAGACCAGGACCGTGGCCCTTGAGCGTAATTCCGAGGCGCGCTGCTTGAGCACGCCGATCATCTGTTGGTGCCCTAAATGCACACCGTCGTAATTGCCTACGGTAAGCACGCAGCCCTTTGAGCGCTGCGACATGTTATGCAGACCGCGAACTAGTTCCATGGCGAAACCTCAGATTATACTCAGGTTTTCTGCTTTTCAGTGGGCCCACTATAGCAAGGCTTGTAGGAGCGCCCGGGCTGCGAATTGACAACCGCGAGGTCAATCGGCAAGCTACGCGGCTCTTTTAAAGGAGTGTCTCGCTTGGCGAATACGAAATCTGCTGAAAAGGCTGCCCGACAGTCGACCGTGCATCGCGCTCGGAACGACGCACTCACCTCGCAGCTGCGCAGCGCCATCCGCAAGGCAACCCTGGCGCTCAAAGCCGGCAAGCACGCCGAGGCGGCGACGGCGCTCGATGAAGCGACGCCGGTCATCGACAGCATGGTCAATAAAGGCATTATTCATCGCAATAAGGCTGCGCGGCATAAGAGCCGTCTGACCAAGCAGGTTCGCGCGCTCGCCAAATAGGCCGCTAACGTCACGAGCAGTAAAAAGCCGGCGATGCCGGCTTTTTTATGGAATAAAGTCGCTGGCCATGGCCGCAGATGGAGCCGGCGTTCGAGGGTGCTCTTCCAAATAACGCATCACGGCCTGTTTGAGTTCCTCCGTGCCCTCGCCGGTCGCCCCGGAGATGAGCAGCACCGGCCCCTTCCAGCGCAAGCGCCGCACGATCTCCCTGGCGCGCCGCTGGGCTTCCTTGGGCTCCAACAGATCGATCTTGTTGATGAGCAGCCAGCGCTCCTTCTTGCCTAAGTCAGCAGCAAACTTCTTCAGCTCCGCAACGATGGTGCGCGCATCCTTGACCGGATCCGCCGTCGGGTCCGGCGGCGCGATATCGATCAGATGCAGCAATACCCGCGTGCGCTGCAAGTGCTTCAGAAAGCGGATTCCCAAGCCTGCGCCATCCGCGGCGCCCTCGATTAAGCCCGGAATATCCGCCATGACGAAGCTGCGCCCCAGGCCCACGGACACGACGCCCAAGTTCGGATGCAACGTGGTGAAAGGATAATCGGCGACTTTGGGCCGCGCCGCTGAAACGGCGCGAATCAAGGTGGATTTGCCGGCATTGGGCAGCCCCAGCAAGCCCACATCGGCGATGAGTTTCAGCTCGAGCTGCAGCTCGCGCTTCTCTCCGGGCAGCCCCAAGCCCGACTTGCGCGGCGTGCGATTGGTGCTGGACTTGAAGCGCGTGTTGCCCCAACCGCCCTTACCGCCCTTGGCCACGAGCAGCGTCTGACCTTCGACGGTCAGATCGCCCAAGGTCTCGCCGGTGTCCTTATCGGTGACCACCGTGCCGATCGGAATGGACACGTAGGTGTCATCGCCGCCGTGACCGGTGCAGTCATTGCCGCCGCCGCTCTCGCCGTTCTCACCCCTGTAGGTGCGGGAAATGCGAAAGTCGGCGAGCGTGTTCATGCCCTCGACTGCTTTCAGATAAACGCTGCCGCCGAGGCCGCCATCGCCGCCGTCGGGGCCGCCGAAAGGCACGAATTTTTCGCGCCGAAAACTCACGCAGCCGCGGCCGCCGTTGCCGGCCTGCACTTTGAGTTTGGCTTCATCGACAAATTTCATGATGGATTCGCCAAAAATTAAGGGGGCGCGGTTGCCCTGCCCCCTTTCGATTCTACGGCGCGCTAAGCGCTCGCCCGAATGCGTTACTTTCGAATGACGTTGACGTAGGTGTGTTGCTCAATGCCCTTGACGCGAAATTCCACCGTGCCGTGAGCCTTGGCGAACAAGGTGTGATCCGTGCCGATGCCGACGTTGACGCCGGGACGATATTGCGTGCCGCGCTGGCGGATCAAGATATTGCCCGCGAGCACATCCTCGCCGCCGAACTTCTTGACGCCCAATCGCTTGGAATGCGAATCGCGGCCGTTGCGAGTGCTGCCGCCTGCTTTTTTGTGTGCCATATCAGTAGTCTCCGACTTTTAAGCGACGATCGAAGTGATCTTCACATCGGTATAAGGCTGCCGATGCGTCTTCTCGCGCTTGTAATGCTTGCGGCGGCGAAACTTGACGATTCGCACCTTGTCGCCCTTGCCATGACCTTCCACCGTCGCAGTCACTTTCGCCGTGCCGACGTAAGGCGCACCGATGGTGACCGATGATCCGGCACCGACCAGCAGAACCTGATTGAATTCGACGCTCGCACCCTGGTCCGCATCGAGCTTCTCGACACGCACCACGGCACCTTCTTGGACGCGGTATTGTTTACCGCCCGTGGCGATCACGGCATACATTGTTGCAACTCCGAGGGCGGCCGATGGGGCCGCAAAAGAGCCGCGAATTGTATCGGGTGGGGGCCGGCGGGTCAAACCAGGCTGCCTCCACACAGATTGGGCTCTCACACCGGCTTTAAGGCCCTCAAATCGCGAATTTTCGGGCGCCCAGGTGCTCGCTCCGCCGTCGGGTGCCGCGCAGCACCAACCTATGGCGTGCTTCCGAGGGCATCGCGCCAGTCCGGCCGATCTTAGGTACCATGGCGCATTCTTTGAGGCTGCATGACACTAGAACAGATTCGTGGCTTGGTAACCGCTGATTTCGAGGCCGTCGATCGGGTCGTCAAACAGCGTTTACACAGCAAAGTGGCATTGGTTGACCAGGTCGCCACCTACATCATTTATGCCGGCGGCAAGCGCCTGCGCCCGCTGTTGGTGCTGCTCGCGGCCCGCGCCTGCGGACACTCGGGCGAGCGGCACATCGATGCGGCGGCCATCATCGAGTTCATCCACACCGCCACGCTGCTGCACGACGACGTAGTCGATGAATCGTCCCTGCGCCGCGGCCGCGATACCGCGAATGAGGTATTCGGCAATGCCACCAGCGTGCTGGTCGGCGATTTTCTCTATTCCCGGGCTTTCCAGATGATGGTGACCCTGGACCGCATGCGGATCATGCAAATCCTGGCGGACGCCACCAATGCCATCGCCGAGGGCGAAGTGCTGCAGCTCATGAACGCGCGCGACCCCAATACCACCGAGGCGCGTTATATCGATGTCATCCGGCGCAAGACCGCCCGGCTGTTCGAAGCCGGTGCGCAGATTGCCGCGGTCTTGAGCGATGCACCGCCGGCGATGGAGGAATCGCTGGCGCTGTACGGCCGTCACATCGGCACCGCTTTCCAACTCGTCGACGACGCGCTCGACTACCAGGCTGACGAAGCCAGTCTGGGGAAGCACTTGGGCGACGACCTGGCCGAGGGGAAACCCACGCTGCCGCTGATTTACGCAATGCAGCACGGAAACGAAACCCAAAGAACCATGATCTGCCATGCCATCGAAAATGGCGGTTTGGACCATTTGGAGGAAATCACACGTGCCGTTGCAAGCCTTGGGGGGCTTGCGTACACTGCGCGCCTCGCTCAATGCGAGGCAGATCAGGCGCTTGCGGCCCTGGCGCCCCTTCCCGAGAGTGCATTCAAAGAAGGTTTGAGCGAACTGGCCAAGTTCGCAGTAGCGCGTAAGAACTGAATCGGCGGCCGATTTCGGGGTGTAGCTCAGCCTGGTAGAGCACTACGTTCGGGACGTAGGAGTCGCAGGTTCAAATCCTGTCACCCCGACCATTCATGGCTCGATGTATCGCCACAGGCCGCTATTCCACATAGCGCCGATAAGAACATTGTTACTGCCATCGTTAACGGCGCTGATTTGCGCAGCACCTTGAGTTAAGCCGGCAGGGGTGCCTGGCGCCACCCAAGTGCCGTTGCCCGGTTGGGCTCCAACTTCAAACGACGAATCGAAGGTACCGCCCGGGCCCGCAGGAAATCCAAACATCGAATAAACATTCTTTGATGTACCAATGACAACGGATTCATTGTTGGTCAAACCCACGTGAGTCCATGTTTGTCCGTAGTCAGCGCTTCGTAATACACCCTGGCCAAGGATCGAATCAGAGCCCGCCATAAACACAATACCGTTGCTATCGGGTTGATAAATTTGCGCAGCGCCGAGGGGGTGTTCGTTCTGATCCACTTGAACCCATGTCGTACCGCCATCGGCTGTGCGCCAGGTGCCGTTGACTCCGCCGCTTTGTTCGCCGATCCACAGCCAAGTCCCACGTGTGGTGGCGGCATCGCCGGTATTGATGAAGAAGACGAAGCCGGTGCGACCATTTGTTAACATTCCAGCGTCAAGGCGAACGGCGCTCCAGTTCTTACCGCCGTTAACGCTCTCAACGATAGAATCATGTTCGTGACCAGCCATAATGAGATGGTTTTCGTCATAAGGATCAACGACAGGCGCGTAGTAGTCCTGGCGGGGCCCCCCGGGACCAACGGAATATTTAGTCCAATTCACACCGCCATCGACAGACTTCCAAAAACCTTCTCCGCTGCCTTGAATGCATCCTTGATAGACAGTCGGAGGACCGGCTCCGCCGCTCGGTGAGACCGTAATTCCTCCGACGCAATCGCTTACCTTGTTGGCATTCCTGCCCGTATTGATGGGCCCAGACCAGCTGGCGCCATAGTCCGTCGATTTCCAAATTCCCTGGCAGTTAAACTCCGCATAGAGATTCGAGCGATTCGAGGGATCCGCCTCAACAGATTGTGTGCCACCGTTTCCGCACAAATTGTCGGTGAGATCCACGCCCGCAGGCGTCACATTGATCCAAGTCCCAAAAGTTGGGGGAGGAGCATTCGGAACCGCGACGACTTGCGCCGAGTTCGCGCTCTCACCGGTCGAATTGAACGCTGAGACGACGTAATAGTATGTCGTGCCGTTGCTGACCGAGGAATCTGTATATCCATTCGAGCTGGGCGCGGCGAGTTGCGTGTACGGACCGCCGCTGGTGGTCGCACGCTTCACGTTATAGCCGGTTGCGCCCGTGCTGGCTGTCCAGGCGAGGGTTACCACAGCGTTGCCGGGCGTCGCCGTGAGATTGGTCGGTGCTGCCGGAGACACGCCCGGCGCCATCGGCGTTGCGGAGACTTGCGCCGAATTCGCACTCTCGCCTGCGGCGGTGAGCGTCGAGACGACGTAATAATATGTCACGCCGTTGATAACCGAGGAGTCTGTATATCCGCTCGAGGTGGGCGCGGCAAGTTGCGCGTACGGACCGCCGCTGGTGGTCGCACGCTTCACGTTATAGCCGGTTGCGCCTGCGCTGGCTGTCCAGGTGAGAGTTACCACGGCATCGCCGGGTGTCGCCTTGAGATTGGCCGGTGCTCCCGGAGACCCGCCCGGTGCGCCGGGCGTTGCGGAGACTGGCGCGGAATCCGCACTCGAGCCTGCGGCGGTGAGCGTCTGGACGACGTAGTAGTACGTCGTACCATTCGTGACCGAGGAATCCGTAAATCCCGACGTGGGCGCGGCGAGTTGAGCGAGTTGCGTGTACGGACCGCCGTCGGTGGTCGCACGCTTCACGTCATAGCCCGTTGCGTCCGTGCTGGCTGTCCATGAGAGGGTTACCACAGCGTTGCCTGGCGTCGCCGTAAGATTGGCTGGTGCCACTGGAACCTCAGGAATTTTGGCGTGCGGTCCCAAACAGCCGGCAAGCAGTGCGAACCACCCCGCTAACATGAAGCCGCGGAACGCGATACTGCTGGGTGGGTGTTCGATCATTTGCATGCTCCCGATCATCGGGGGGCTTGGCTGTAGATCCCCTCTAAAGCCGATGATATGGCGCAATGCATTCAGTTTGACGACGAGATACAAACCTTCGGGACGTAGGAGTTATCCGACGCGCTGGGTATTCAATTTAGATACTGGTCCTACCACGAAAGACCCGCTATTAGGCACTCACAACACTTTCGTTCGGGACGTAGGAGTCGCAGGTTCAAATCCTGTCACCCCGACCACTTCACAGCAGATCCGACAAAGACTTGAGGCAACAGGCGCCCCTACCACCCCGCAAGCTGTCACTTCGTAGATCGAGTTGACCTGGACGACAGCCTGCGCAACGTTTCCCTCTTCTCACCAACCTCCGCAACGATTTGGGGCCAGCGCACTTTGTGGAGCGCAGAGGTGGTTCGAAAGTCGTCGAGCGGAACGCCGTGCAAGGGATCGACGCCATATAGGAGAAATACTCGGACTGCGGCCATATCATCAGCGATGTCGGCGACCCGCTCGAGAAGTTTGAGGCCCGCTCTTTCATCTGTAGTGGCCACTTCCTGCCGAATGAATGCGCGCACAACATCCACGGCGAGCCGAGCCTGGGCGATTCCAGCATCAGTACGTTTCTCGGGTAGCAAGTGTAGGTTTTGGATGCGGCTGTCCAGCACATCGATGGGATGGATCACTCGCAGATGACCGATATTCGGCACTTCCATCTCAATGGCACGACGAGCAAGGTCTTTAGTGGTAAGACCGACAACCCCTGAGAGGAAATCCACTTGCTTCACCTTCCCGCTCTTCGTGCGGTGAGTCACCTTGCCGGTTTGCGGAGTCGAATCATCGAGCGCGGGTATCCATATCTGCCAGCCGAGGTGCCTGGCGAGATCTTTGGCGAGAGCGGAAGTTCCGATGAAATCGGCATCGGCCGTCACGCCAGAAACCAGGTTAGCCGGGCGCTCGACCCGCAGGTGATCGGCCCAGAACGCAAGCGCCTGGCCGCCCACGAGAAGGCCGCGCGGCGAGCATATGCTCAGGATCTTCTGCACGTCCTCAGGGGTCAGCCGCGCTTCGATATCGCGTTCAGTCTTCATCGAAAGTGCTCGGGCGATTCAGCATTCGCGCAGCGCGGGCATGCTCCAGGGGAATCATATGCTTCTTGCCCCACTGGATGTCATTTGCCTCCGCAACACCCACCGCCAAGGAGGACTCGAACGCGCGCGGGGCTAGCACCACAGCGACGAGCCGCCCATGCTTCACGATGTCCACACGCCCTAATGCCGCAACATCGTCCAGCAGACCGCCGAAATTGTTCTTGGCATCGCTAGCGGATATCTTTTTTGACATTTGGCTATTTTAGCTAAAATGGATGATATCGTGCAAATATGACATAATGCGGCATTGGTACGTCCCGAGAACGATCCAACTACGTTCGGGACGTAGGAGTCGCAGGTTCAAATCCTGTCACCCCGACCATTGATTTCATATTTTTAGCGCTGATGACCACTGGGTGTCAGGCTATTTGGAAGCTAGGTGTCAACTTAGGTGTGAGTTTCAACACCCGAATGTCACGTGAGATTTCGGCTGTCCCTGGATGCCAGTCGACGAATTGAAGCGGAAGACCCGTTACACGAATTATCGTCAGGGCCGAGCGTGGTTGCCTGTCGAAGATCAAAGACTTCGCGAAACATATCTTGCCGGTAAGTCAATTTCTGACGTTGCCCAAGGTCATCAGAGAAGCAGGCAAGCTATCCGAAAGCGCCTTATCCGGCTCGGGCTGATCGAACCAGAAGCTGGTCCTGAAAATTCTGAGTCAATAGTTAGGACGGCTGAGGATCCATTGCGGACGATCACATTTGCTCATGGTTAGTGCTCCCAGCTCATGAGCAGATCCCGAGCAACTTCATTGGGCAAACCGTAAAAAGCCTTGGATCCCACTGCGGACATCGGTGTTTCTGCGAGCCGAAGCGATAGGTGAAGCGGATCACGAATCCGCGTTAGATCACTTTCGATTTGCCGCGCGAACTCGATCATCGAGCCAATCACATGCCGATTGGAGGCCGCAGCAAACGATATCGGCTGAACAGCTGCCAGCTCACGGTTCACGTATTTCGTCGACAGCTGAAGAGCATCCAACAGCTCAGCAACCGCCGCTTGAAAGCTGATTTCAATGGTTTGCCGCAACTGGCGCGCCGGCAAGAGCACGGTCAACAGGGAACGCTCGCTAGTTGCGATCACAATCTGTTGGTGTCCGAATCGCGCAAGGTGTACATACCAATTACCGAGTCTTGTACTTGGTTGAACCGGCGCAGGTAGTTGCGGTGGCAGACATAGTCGGTCTCGAATTACTTTCGTACAACAAAGAGAAAGCATGGCGTCTCGTCAAACGAATCGGCATCACCTGACTGGCTGCCAGCGGTTTTGAGGTTTCCATCGCTGGTTAAACGGCCTCTCGCTTGCGGCAGTAATCGCGGGTGGCAAGACGAATTCGGAAATTTTGTCAATAACAACTCCCAAGCCCGGCGGAGCTTCGACACCGAGACTTTTGATGAATGCCGACCACTGTCGCACGTGACTAAGATCGGCTGCAAATTCCGCAGTCAGCGCAATCGGCGGCCGCCGCGGAATCCCTGTCCCCCGGCGCTCGAAGGTTGCCCGTATTGCGGCCGCCAGCGTCGACCCTTCGAATTCAAAGTGGCGCGATATGAACCAAAGATCGTAGTAATCCTTCACTCGGCTGTTTGTCATTCCGAGTTGCACCATGGCCTCGAACTTCTCGGCCACAACCGTCTCTCGCGGATACGTGCGGATGCGAGGGAGTGACTGGCCGAGAATCGACGGAAATTCAGTGACGACTGATGCGGGTGTAATTGCATCTCCGAATCCCACGTCGATCTGTAGACGCAGTATCGCGGTTCCGAGCTTCGCCGTCACCAGCACCCGAAAGCCGCCGTATACCTGCGTATCGCGAATTTCGGCAACCTTCACACTCGCCGTATCGAAAACTATTCCGTCGTCTTCGACGGGTTGCTCGCAGATTGAGGCGAAGACTTCCCGAACAACCTCGGCCTCGTTCTGCAGAAACCCCTCCAAATCGAGGTCTTTCGTCGAACGAAAATTCGCAGCGCCCCAAAGACGAAAAAGCATCGCGCCTTTGAGAATGAATCGCTCGCTATGGGTTGATACGGAAAGGCGATAAAGAAAGCGCTCGAGCCCGTACCAGATAAGTACGAGATTGGGATCCGTCTTGATGGCAGTTGAGTGGTTCAACAGGCGCTGGCGTATGGAAGCCGACGTATTTCTGGGTTTGTCCCTTGCCATGGTAACGCAGCCTCAAATAACTTCGAGGTATGGACGAATGATTGTGGTCACACGGCATACCTTCCCGGCCACCCAAAGCTCTTCCCGGGTGCAGCGCTTTGCGCGCAGCGCCTCACGAAGAGCCTCGATAGCCACATCAAGACCAATCTTGTTTCGAAATTTGAAACAATCGGCCACTGTCTTCGCCGGCGAATAGATGCGTACTGGAACACCATCGACTCGATGACGCTCAACACCGAATGTAAAAGCCGAACCAGAGACCAGGGTCACACGAACCGGTGGGTAGTCGAGCCGAGGCCGCGCGGCTCCTTGTGCTACGGCGATCCAAACGTCATGCGGAGCCTGCGTGCCGATGGCATGAAATCGAAGGGCTGAAAGTAGACAAATTACCGAATGCGGAACGGCCGCCGCGACAAGCGCAAGTCCGAGATTCTCGGAGTGCTCGGCGTCTGGGAGCATGTACCGCCCACGTCCAACGCGGATAAGCTGTCCTTTGCCCACGAGGCGGCTTATCTCCTGCGGATGGATTCGCAGTCGTGCAAAATCCCGAGGCTGCAGAACAGCCTTGGAGCGAGCAGATACAGCGAGCTGCCTGCGTTGCCGAAGATCTGGCTTCATGTGATGAATTATACATCTTTATTTATAACTATGCATAGTTAATCACAAAGTCCTCGCTAGTACAACCTTCAGGACATAGGGAGTAGCAAGTTCAAATCCTGTCACCCCGACCACCTGATTAGGGTATTTTTGCGTCCAGAAGCCGCTAGGTATCAGGGTAATTGGCAGTTGGTGTCAATTTAGGTGTCACTTTCACCCTGGATCCTAACGAGCAGTAAGAGCGGACACGCGGCTTGTTGATTGATCGTCGGAGGGAATCGATGATGGGGAAACGGCAGCTTGGGTTCGAGCCTGCGGCGCCTAGGCATCTAGCAAACCAGACTCCAATATGAAACCGGGTTCGATGCGCGATTGGCCAGGGCCGATTTTGGGCGCGGCTCTGCTGTTGGGCGGGGCTGCCGGCCTCGCCTACAAGATCATCGGCGGCTATCGGCATGCTTCCCCGGACGCCTTTTTCAGCGTCGAGGACCAAAATAGACCACCCGCGGCCTCCGCTGCAGACCACCCAATACAGGCAGCGACGGTTCCCGTGGATGTTCCTGCGCTGCAACAGATCCCCATCAGTGCCGCGCAGACAGCGCCAATAACCGTCGCGCCGCCGCCCAACGCTGCCACGTCACCGGCCGCACAAGGAAACTCCACCAGGAGTGCCTCGAGCGCCGTCGCTGACGCCGATCGTCCCGAAGAAGCGCAGGACAGCGTGGAATGCGACGCAATCAAGTCCGAACAACACGAGATCCGAGGTGCGCTCAACAAACAGTATTCACCGGAGGAAGGCCGCTACCTGCAGCGGCGTCTTCGTGACCTGGCGCAACTCCAGTTAAAATGCGCTGAGTAGACGTGGAAAGCCCGTGCCTAAAACCGCCGACGATGAGGGGCGGCGTCCCGAAGTAGGTGTGCTCGAATCGGCTCAGGGTGCCGGATCGTTTGCTCCGCGGGACTTGGCTGGAACATAGCGCCGCTCGCCGGTGCGCGGATCAAACATCACTTCAACCGGATCGCCGGTCGACGGATCGATGAATTTCTCATCGGTACGCTGCCAGTGGCCATTCGGCGGCTCCTCGACGCGCCGGTATCGCCAGCGCTCGAACAGCGTGCCGATGAGGACGATCACGCCGATGACCAGCGCCTGCCAGCCAACGTGGACTCCGCATGCGATGAGGACGATACCGATGCACGTAAGGGCCGCCGCCGCCGCAATCACAACAGTCCGCAACATGATCAGGTTGCCGGTTCCAGCACCACTGCCGTTCCGTACGCAACGATCTCGCTCATGGTCTGGCCAATCTCGGCCGAATCGAATCGCATCATGACGATGGCATTGGCGTGCATGAGACTCGCATTACGGACCATTCGATCGACGGCATGACGCCGCGCCTCCTCGAGCAATTGTGTGTACTCGGTAATTTCGCCGCCGACGATTGAGCGCAGCCCCGCCATGATATTCCCGCCAAGCCCGCGGCTTCTGACTACCACGCCGAAGACCTGACCCTTGACCTCGCGCACGCGATGTCCGGGCACGTTCTCTGTTGTCACGACAAGCACGGCACCTCCGTCTGGGTTGCAACCGGTCTTGGTAGGCTACCTGACTCGGCGCTCCCTGGCGAGAATCGAGTCCGATTCCAGACTCACGGCTTACGATCACGGTACGGGAAAAACCAGGGTTTTCGCTCCATTACCCAATCCAGGTGAACATGCTTGGGCTCGCGGAACGCATCGAGCCCTTCGGGCCCGAGTTCGCGCCCGATGCCGCTGTGGCGCATGCCCCCGAAAGGCGCCGCGTCATTGTCGGTCAAGGGATCGTTGATCCAAAAAGTACCCGCCTTGATCGATTCCATTGCGCGCATCGCGGTTGCGAGGTCCTTGGTGTAAATCGAAGCGCCCAGCCCGAACTCGGAATCGTTCGCAAACCGAATGGCCTCTTCCGCATCGGCCACCGTCGTGATCGACAACACCGGTCCGAAGATCTCCTCGCGCGTGGCGACACTGCCATGGCGCACATCGGTCAGAATGGTGGGCTGAAAAAAGTGTCCGGGAAGTCCCGGCGGCCGCAACATTCCACCGCCGAGGGCGAGGGTGGCGCCATCCTTCACCGCGCGCCCAACCTGATCTTCGACCCGCCGCGCCGCTTCGTGAGAAATCAGCGGGCCGATGTCCGTGTCGGGCGCCATGGGGTTGCCGACTTTCAGCAGCGCGACAAATTTAAGCATCCGCTCGGTAAACTCTGCCGCGATCGGCCGCTCCACATAGATGCGCTTGCTCGAAGTGCAAACCTGACCCGCGTTGAGCAGCCGCGCCCAGGCAACGCCCGGAACCGCGACATCGAGATCGGCATCCTTGAAAACGATAAACGGATCGATCGAGCCGAGTTCGAGATTGACTTTCTTGAGCTGGGCGCCGGCCGCCGCCGCGATCTTGCGTCCGACTGCGTTGGATCCGGTGAAGGCGATCAGGTCCACGTCCGGATGTTCGACGAGAGCGGTGGCGGTGTCGGCCGCGCCGGTCACGACATTGACGACGCCCGCCGGCAACAGGTCGTAGACCTCGGCCAGCGCGAGGTTCGACAGCGGGTTCTGATGCGGCGGTTTGCAGACGACCGTGTTGCCGGCGGCGATTGCCGGCGCCACCTTCCAGGCCATCAGCAACAGTGGAAAATTGAACGGCACGATCGCTGCGATGACGCCGAAGGGCTCCTTGATTGTAAAGTTGAGCTGGTGGGGTGCAACCGGTGGCACCGAATTCCCGTACGATGAGCGCGCGACCTCGCCGTAGTACTCGAAACAAGCCGCGACCCAATCAATACAGTCGACTGCCTCGCACAGCGGCTTGCCCGTCTCCGCGGTCATCATCGACGCCAGCGCGTGCTCGCGGGCGCGAATTCGGGCGCCGATCTTGCGCAGCAGCTTCGCTTTCTCGACTCCTGGCACTTTCCACCAATCGCGCTGCGCAGCCTTTGCCGCCGCGACTGCACGGTCTGCATCCGCAGGACCGCAGTCCGGAACGATACCGAGCAGTTGCAGCGTCGCCGGATTTTTGATCTCACGTCCGGTGCCGCTGAGCGCGTCAACCCATTCGCCGTTGATCAGGATCTTATGCATATGCGCCTATGATGCCTGAGGGGCGCTAAATCCCGATAGCGCGGCAGGAGCCGGCGCAGCAGAATAGGCAATGTCCACCACGCCCGCCGCCACCGCCCTGCTCGTGTGGCTGACGCCTTCAATGTTTGCGCTGTTTTTGTACGGCATCGGGCAAGGCCTGGTTAAGCGCTACATCGGCGAGGTATCGCCGGCCCGCTTTTGCCTGTACTTCGTGCTCGCCAAGGCTGTGGTCAACTTGTCATGGTTCTTCACCCATGACCATCCGTCGCTGCTGTCGACCGGCGCCCGGCCCTTCCTCGAGCTCGGCGTGCTCGCTTACATTATCGATGGAACAGGCTGGATCCTGTACTTCGAGTCGATCATCGCAGGCCCGATCACCATCGTCGGAACGCTGTCGGCGGCGTATCCAGCACTCACCGTCCTGTTCGCGCGGATTTTCCTGGGGGAGCAATTGGGCGTCACGAAGTACGCAGCAGTGGCGCTCGTGATCGGCGGCTGCCTTGGGCTTTCGTATTCACCGCCGGACGCCGCCGCAAAGATTCTCAGCCGGCGCTGGATCCCGCTCGCCTTCCTCGCGCTCACTTGTTGGGCGACGTCCAACACGATCGTCAAACACGCTTACTCGTTTGCCGAAGCGAACGAGGTCAACCTCATGGTGTGCAACACCTTTGGCGGCATCCTATCGCTGGGACTATACGGGCTGCTCAAGGGCCGGCAGGGAGCGCACTCGGCACGCGAGTATCTGCATTCGTTTGTACCCATGGGGATGATGGCCGGCGGCGATCTCGGTGTGATGATCGCGAGCCGCTACGGCCCGATTTCGATCGTGATTCCGTTGACCGGCGCTTATCCGGTGGTGACGCTCGCCTTCGCGGCGCTGATCCTCAAGGAGCGAATCTCGATGCTCCAGTACGGCTGCATCGGCGCGATCATTATCGGCATGGCGTTCTGCACCTGACACATATGACGGCGATCCGCCCTCCTAGTGCTTCCGAATTACCTCCAGCAACTTCATCCAGTGCTTAGCCACGGGAGCACACCGCTCGCGCGTATAGAACGACTCGTTTTCTGAAATTTCCTTCTTTATCGTATTCCAGCCGTCCAGCACATAGACCGACTGGTCCGTGCCCGGGTTCGTCGCCCATGTTTTCTCCAAGAAGGACTTCGCGATCTCCTCGGCACTTTGATTGCCTTTGGGCAGAAAGCCCTTCTTCACGCATAGATCGTACTGTGAAGCCGTCCCACCGAAAGAAATCCCGAACTGCCTGGCCTGCGCCTGCGCCTGGGTATTGGTGGTCGGCTCCGGCGCATCATTGGCAAGCAGCAGTCCGCCGGGCGTCATCATGAACGCCAAGACGGCGAGCAGCTTTTTCAACCCACGCCATGGGTAATTCTCAGACGCCATAAACATTTCGCCCTCCGTCGATGGCGTCGCGCGTGGCAAGGCTTGCCCGTCGCGAGGCCGTTGCAATGATCATCGCATCGAAGCTGCTGATAGGTTTACCTGTCGCCAATTGAAGCCAGCCGTAGATACATCAACAATTTCACGTAAATAGTTGATTTCAATAAATATAAACTCAACTCAGTCGATGGTTCCTATCAAGGGCGTTATGTCGTATTAGGCACGCGCCACCACAATTTGAAGAAATGTTGCGACGACTGATATCCTCGCAGGACTATAAGAACAAGAGGGATGCTATGAAAGCCATGGAAGCGGCGCGTGGCGCTGCGCTCGGACTCGTTTTCGTCGTGATGGCAGGATGCGCCACCCAACCCCGGCACTTTCTCGATCCTGCGGATCGATCCCCCGCGGCCGGCCGCGAGGCAGTGGTGCTGGTTCCACAAGGCGAAATCAAAACCGTGATCGTTGCCTCACAGGCCGGCGCCTCCTTTGGCCTGGTCGGCGCCCTCATTGATGTGGGCGTGAATCAGCACCGCGCCAATGCGGCCGAGAAGGCGATTTTGCCTCTGCGCACAGCGCTGACCGACTACCACTTCGATCAGCAGGCGCTGGCCGCCACCCAGGTGACGGTGGAGAGGCTGGATTGGCTGGCTGTCCGAAAAACCACCTTTTCCAAGGATGTATCCAAAGAAAACACCAATTCCATCCTGGACAAATCCGCTTCACCCGAAGTTCTGTTTGTGGCGTACAGCTATGAAATGTCGCCAGACTTCACCATGATGCAAGTGGAGGCAAGGTTCAGTATCTTCGCGAAAGCCGCACCCAAGGGTCAGTCGGCCGACTCTCGGATGAAACTTGAAAATGCGGCCTACTCGGAGAATTTCACCTATCTCGTCCCGCTCGCGCAAGCGAGCGATGATGTTGCGGAAAACTGCCGGCGTTGGTCCGATAACAATGCAGACATCGCGCGGCGCGCGTTGGTTCAGGGAATCGGCGGCGTGAATGCCTTGGCCGAGCGCGGCTTGGTACAAACAAGCGACGACGCGAAGAAACTGCAGGAAGGTGCGAAGGTCGAAGCCGCAGGCAGACGAGGCAAACTCATCGAGAAGACTGACGCCGGGACGCTGTTGCTCGACGACTTGGGAAATTGGGTTTTCCTGGTCCAATCGCCCGCCGGATGAGCACCCCGATCTCGCTGACAGGCGTGTTCCTGCTGCTCGGCGCGGCGGGTTGCGCTCCGATGACGGCCAGTACCGCATACACGCCGCGCGTCGCAACGACCCATGCAGTGGCGCGTGTTTCATGCACGCTGCACGTCGTAAAGGTCACCGACGATCGGATGGATCCGAGCGTGCTCGGCAATGTCGGCGGCCGAACCGTGAAGGGACCGCCCGACCCGCAGGCGTGGCTGCATTCTGTGATCGGCGGTCTGCGCAACACCGGCATTGCAGTGGAGTTCGGCGATAGCGAGACCGTTTCCGCTGACCTTAGCGCGAAGGCCGAATTGAAAACGGCGTGGGTATCGAGCGCAGCGACCGCAAAAATTGCCAGTGTCGTGTTGAATCTGCAGTACTTTCGTTCCGGCGAAATGATCAAAAGTGCGGACTATCGCGGCAGCATCAGCACTCCAAACTGGAGCAGCGGCCAGCAGGAAATTCAATCGATGATCGACCGGGCTTTTGATCAGGCACTCTCGCAGGCAGCGGCGGATACGCTGGCCGCGTGTTCTGCCGCAGTCACGTCCCGCAGCTGACCATGATCCGCCAATTCGCCAGTGCCGTCAGCTTGTGCGCCCTGATCGCGCCGCTTGCCCATGCCGCCACCGTCTCGGTTCCTGAAAAATCGCAGCCAGAAAGCATCACCGTTGCGCCGGACGGCGATCTCATCCTCGGCAGCGCCGCAACGCCGAAAATCTACCGGGCCAAGAAGGGCTCCGACACGGCCGCCGTATTTGTCGATGTCAGCAACGACGGAGGCGGCTCCTTCCTCGGTGTTCTGGCCGACGCGCCCACCAATACTTTGTGGGCCTGTCAAATCTACACCAGCCAGTCGGGCAGCCCTCCGCGCAGCGCACTTCGCAGCTTTGATCTGAAGACCGGCGCGGCGAAATTTCGCTGGGATCTGCCCGGCGAGAAGAATTTGTGCAACGACTTCGTAGTTGGGCCGGATAAGGCGCTGTACATCAGCGACACGCTCGGCGCAAAGATCTTCCGCCTTAAACCGGGCGCGGCGCTGCCGGAGGTGTTCAGCGAGGATCGCACACTTTACGGCATCGACGGCATCACCTTTATCGGCGATACGCTGTATGAGAACAATGTGATCTTCAACAAGCTCTATCGGGTTCCGACGGACGCCGGCGGCAAGGCCGGCAAACCGGTGGACATTTACATGGACAAGCCGATCAAGGGACCGGACGGCATGCGCGCCGCCAATGGCAAACTATTCCTCACGGAGAACGGCGCGGGCAAGATCGACATGGTCACGCTCAGTGGGGACACAGCCCAGATCACCACGCTGCAGGAAGGACTGGCGACGCCCACCGCGATCGAGCCGGCCGGCGATACGCTTTGGTATGGCGAGCGCGCGGCCGACCGCGCGCATTCGATGCCGCTGCCTAAATAGCCGCCGAGGCTGCGGCCCCTGGACCGCGCGCCGATCTTGAACGGCTCAATGTTCAATGCAGCGCCAGCGTATTCCGCCGCCAGGACGCATCCTGCCATCGGCCGAAGTCCCGCAGGAGATCAGGACTGCTGGCCTGGCGCACCAAGGCCAGGTCATCGAGCCGAAGCTCCTCGAAGCTGCGCCGGAATCGGCCCCGATCTTTTACTTCTCGCGCGATGAGCAGGCGCCGCGTGCCGGGCGCATAGCCCGCAAAATCAACGTAGCCTTCGTCGGGATTGTCGAGCCCGGGCGAGAGCACATCGATCGCCCAGCTTTCACCGGTCTGATGAAATAACCAGAGCTCGCGCCAGCCCTCGAGCGGCTGCACGGCGAGCACCAATGCCGGCGCTTGGGGCAGGAACTGGATCGAGCCCATCCTGACCAGCCCGTAGGTACAGCGCCGCAAAATCACGGCGGCTTGCGGCCGGCGTGTGTCTCGCAGCGCAACGCACGTTTGGCCCGGATCTCCCGGCACCGCACTCAAGATCAGGGGTCCCGGCTGTGGTGCCGGCAATGCGGCAGCCCAGCGAATAGCGCTGACCCTCAGCACCGCGTCAATGTACTCCGGGCGCCTGTCATCACCGAGATCATCGGGATGCACCGCGAGCAGCTCCGCGAGCGCACGTTCCGCCGCGGCGCCGGCGGGCTCGCGGCGGCGTTCTTGCTCATAAGCAATCGCGGCCCAAACTCCGGCGCGCCGCACATGCAGGCGGCTTCGCGTCATCGCATTCAATCCGCCCTCTTTGACCCGATCAAGCAGTTCGGCACGCTCGGTGTCGAGGGATGCGCGCGGGACGGGACCCAAATTCGGATCGATGCAGTCGGGCCGTGTGAGGCCGAGGACCGCGTCCGCGCGCTCCTGCGGCTGCGCCTCCGGGAGCGCTACAACACGGCGATACAATTCGCCGTCATAGCAAACACGCATTCGGTCATTGCGCTCGAAACTTCGCATGCGCACGCCGAACTGCTCAACGACTTCCAGGTGCGGCGCGAAATCGGCGAGATGATCCGTGCTGCCTGAGGCTTGGTCAGCGAGACGTTCAGCCATTTGGCCGATGGCGCCGAACGGCTCGGCGGTAGCGGCTTGCGGAGGTATGGCCTTGAGGTACGCCGCGCCGTAGCTGATGCCGAGCGCCTCCGATCCTGGGGCGTCGCGCAAGAAGCGCACCACTGCAAGCAGTTCGGGAGCGGCGGTGGCGGAGAGCTCGATCGGCCGGGCTGCGTCCCCTCGCAAGTATCCGCCCCGCTCGCGGCGAAAATTGTAGACTTTCAGATAGCCGGCATGTTCGCCGCGCACTTCGAGCACATCTCCCTGCCAAAGCCGCGCGAGTTCGGCGGCGCCCGCGCGCGGCGCGGAGCGCAGCGCAGCGCGGTCCTGGACCACGATGGCGAGCGCCGCGGTGAGGGCCAGCATCACCGAGAGGCTCCGGCTTCGTCCACAGTGTTCACCGGGCTCTGATCGCCAATGAGGCTCGAACCGATGAACTTACCGGCTGCCGGCATGGGTGCAATGATGACCTGCACCTTATCGGACAGCTTGTCCGCCAAGGTCTTCTGGATCAGAAGCGGATAGCGCGCCACCAGCACGCCCTCGCGCTCCATCTGCCCGGCATTCGCCTTGCCCACAAGATCGAGCCGATAAGCCTCGGCATCCGCGAGTTTTTGCCGCGAATCGGCCTCGCCCCTGGCCTCGATACGGCGCGCCTCCGCGGCGCCCTCCGCAGTGCGAATCCGCGCCACTTTATCGGCTTCCGCCTCCAGCTGCCGCTGCTCGATCTGCTTCTGCTTGAAGGGCAGGATGTGCTTCATGGTTTCTTCTTGCGCGCGCGCGGCGATGACCTGCTCCTGGCCGGCGGCTTCCGCGGCGGTCTGCCGCCGCACCTTGTCGGCCTCCGCCTCGAGCTGCTGCTGTTTGACCTGCGCCTCCTTGAGCTGCAGGGTGTAGTGGATTTTTTCGGTCTCCAATTCCTCGGAGAGCAGCTTCTCCATTCCGGCTCGATAGTCGGGCGGCAGATCGACCTTTCCCATCTCGACTTCGCGCAGCACGAGGCCCATGGCGGTGAATTTTGGTTTGAGTGCCGCGATCAACTCCTCCCGTATTTCGGTGCGCCGCTGCGAGAAAATTTCCCGGACCGAGTAGCGGGCGAAAGTCGGATAGACAATTCCCTGAACAGCGGGCGCGACCAGATCCGCGCTGATGTCGTCGGGAAATTCCTTCGACATCTGAGCCAGGCGGCCCCGGTCCACGGTCCAGCGCACCGCAAGATCGACGCCGATCGACAGGCCCTCGATGGATTGGAACGGGGCCGGACCCGTGGCACTCTCGCTTTCAGTCGGTCGATAGACCTGATCTCGAATCGAGTAGCGTCTCACCTGATGTATTCCGGGCAGTACCAGCAGGGTCCCGGAGTTGTAGACGCTCACCGAGCCGTCGAGCACGTCGGTGCGCGCCACCACCTCGCCGCGGCGTACCGACTCAAAAGGTGGATGGGCGTAAATCTCGTAGACGATCAAACCCAAGAGGACGACGGCGGTTACACGCCAGCGAAAGCGCCACCCGCTTAAAGCGAGGAAACTTAGGGCCGTCGCCGATAAGGCGCCGAGCCGGCCCAGCGGTTCAATGAGCCCACGTCGCACGAACTCGAAAAAGGCATCCAAGCGACCAGACATTTGCCTCACTCCCATTGCACAGCCGGACCGGCTCGACGGGTACAGTGTCGCAATGCTTTGTGGCGCGGCCGTGGGGCAACTGTGGCGGAGTGTGGCAGCGCTAAAGATTGCATCGCTGCGCCGCCCCGATACGGCTGGGCCCCGCTGTGTACGCTATCGCACAGACTTAAGTGGGCGCCGCGTACAGATTTGGTGAATGGATAACCCACCCGGGATCGACACGCTCCACCGCGGCGATGCAACCTATGTCTCGAAGGAAAACGTGGCGAGGTATCAAGCCGCGTCGCCGTGGAGAGCCCGGTGGCAGGTGATCAACTCATTGCTCCCTTACGCTCTGCTTTGGTTGGCAATGGACCGCGCGCTGGTTATCTCTTATTGGGCCATGCTTCCGATTGCAATTCTGGCCGCCGGATTTCTCGTCCGGATCTTCATCATTTTTCACGATTGCGGCCACGGATCCTTCTTTGAATCCAAATCCGCCAACAATGCAGCCGGCGCTCTGGCTGGCGTATTGCTCTTGACGCCCTATCGACACTGGCGTTGGCAACACGCCTTGCACCATGGGACGGCCGGCGACCTGGATCGGCGCGGTTCGGGCGACATCTGGACACTCACTGTGCAGGAGTATCTGCGCAGCACGCGCTGGCGTCGGTTTAGCTACCGGCTGGCGCGCAACCCCATCGTGCTCTTTGTGGTCGCACCGCTGTACGTCTTTGTCATACATCACCGCTTTGCGGCGCCTAACGCGCCCATTCGCGAGCGCAAGTCGGTCCGACGCACGAATTGGGTGTTGCTTGGAATCACGCTGCTGATGAGCGCAGTAGTCGGCTTAAAGGCCTTTTTGCTGATTCAGCTGACGGTTTCCGCGGTGGCCGGCTGCTTCGGCCTGTGGTTATTTTACGTTCAGCATCAATTCGAGGGTGCATTTTGGGCGCGCTCCGAGGCTTGGAATTACACCGCTGCGGCCCTGCAAGGCAGTTCGTTTTATAAGCTGCCGCGAATCCTACAATGGTTTACCGGCAACATCGGCTTCCACCATATTCATCACCTGAGCCCTCGCATTCCGAACTACCATCTTCAGCAATGTCACGAGGCGGATCCCTTCTTCAAAACAATCAAGCCCGTCACACTGCTGGCGAGTTTTAAATTTCTCAGCTTTCGCCTGTGGGATGAGCAGCGGAAAGTATTCGTGGGCTTTCGCCATCTCGGTCTCCTGCCGCTCGTCGGATAGGCGGGGTTGCGCCCCGCCCTTAGCGCTGCAGGTCCCGCTCGAGGACGTCGGCAATTCGCGCGCTGATCCGGCTTGCCTCCTCGCGTAGGGCGACAATCTGTATTTCCAGAATATAGTGGCGGTCAGTATTCTGGCTGAGCAGATCGCGTTCAGATTCGAGTCGCGAGGCTTCTTCCGACAATAACCGTTGCCGGCCATACAGCCCTTCAAGATGGTCTTGAGCACCGATTGGCATCAGTGAACTTTACGCGACTCGCGAAGGGCGTGTTGAATCGTCAATTCAGCGTAAACGCGGTAATTATAATTTACATTAATTAAATATTATTTACTATTGATATATAACAGTCATTTATTCTCATGAATTATCCCGGCACCAACCCGTGCGCGCGATTCACCAATCGGCTCGACCGCACCTGAGGATTGGGGGAAACTGCCGACAACCGAGAAGCGTCGGCCATACACGCTGGGGAGCGTACCGGTGCCACTCAAAAAATCGGGGGATGCGCTTTCGCCGCGTCGCGCGAGTTCAGGTCCGCTGCGCCTGATTTTTCCACCGGCCCTCAATTGGGCCCTGCTTGCCTATGCGGTGATCGCGATCGCGGTCGGCTGGGCGTACGTCGCCTCGCGCATTCATACCGACTATGTGCAGACACTGGAAGCGGAACGCAATCGCCTGCGCGGCGTCGGCGCGACCTTGCGATCCGCCGCGCTGGCGATGGTCAACGATGGCGTCGGCGCGGCTGTCGCGGTAGCCAATGAGCTGCAATCCCAGGGTGGTATTGGCCGCGCCGGCAGTGCTGCAATCTCTTCCACCATGCAAAAGCAGCTCACGGGCGGCGAGTACGTTCGATTCCTATTCCTCGCCGACAATGGACGCTTCGTATTGACCAGCCGCGAGAGAACCTCTGAGGCCCGGATACTTCCGGACTGGTTGACGACCAACAGCGCGGGAGGGAGCAATTCGTGGGTGGGCAAGCCGATGGCCGATCCAGAACGGCCCGGCGAATTGGTCATTCCGATTGCGCAACGCGTGGCCACGAGGGAAAGCTCGACCGCCTGGGCCGGCGGCCTCTTCAGTTTCGACGGCATTGACGATCTGTACGGCCAGTTCCGCGATCAGATACTCACACTGGGACTCATCGCGGCCGACGGCACCATTCTCGTGCGTGTTCCGAAAGTGGGCGGCCGCGATGTTGCCGCCGGCGACAGCGTCGCCTCGAACGAGGCGTTTCAGCGCGCCATTGCCGCGGGCAACGCCGGAATCATCGAGGGCTACGGATCCGTGGTCAAGAAGGACGTGATCTACGCCTATGACCTGATGAACGGCTATCCGATCTATGTCATCGCCGGCCAGTCCCGCGACGCGGCCCTTGCTCCGTGGCGTGAGCGCCGGCAGATGAGCATCGGGGCCACAGCGGCTTTCACAGCCTTGATGCTGGTGATGACGGCCATCTTGAATCACTACGTGTATACGTTGCGTCGCCGCGAGCATCATTATCGGACGCTGTTCAACAATGCCCAGTTCAGCGTGTTTCTTCTGGAGGGTGCGCGCTTCGTCGATGCCAACAGCACGGCAGTCAAGATGTTTGGTCTGCCGAACGCAGGCTCCGCGACGGGATTAACCCCATGGCAATTGTCGCCGGAGTATCAACCCGACGGCCAGCGTTCGGAGGAACTCGCCCGTACGCGGATTGAGACCGCGCTGCGCGAAGGCGGAACGACCTTTGAGTGGCTGCACAAACGTGCCGACACCGGCGCGACTTTTCCGGCCGAAGTTGACTTGTCGAGCCTCAGCACCGGTCGAACCGTGCTCGCGCTGGCCGTCGTGCACGACGTAACGGTTCGCAAGCGCGCAGAGCATGATCTTCACGTACTGTCGGCTGAATTAATGCGCTTGCAGGATGAAGAACGGCGCAGAATCGGACGCGATCTGCACGATTCGACCGGACAGACGCTCGCGGCGCTGGAACTGGGTCTGTCTCAATTGCTGCAGGACACGCACATGCCGGCCATCGGGCGGCGTGAACTGCTCAAACACTGCTCCCGGCTGGCGACCCAATGTTCCGCGGAAATCCGCACCGCATCCTATTTGCTGCATCCTCCCTTGCTCGATGAATTGGGGCTGCTCAGCGCACTGCGGTGGCTGGCTGACGGCTTTCACCAACGCTGCAGCATCGAAATGCGGCTCGATCTTCCGCCCTCGATGCATCGTCTGCCGCCCGACGATGAGCTGTGTTTGTTTCGGATTGCGCAAGAGGCGCTCACCAACGTTCACCGGCATGCCGCGAGTCCCTGGGCGGCGATCCGTCTCAAGGTACAGTCCAACAGCGTCATGCTGGAAATCGAAGACGCCGGACGGGGGTTTGACACGACAGCGCGTGCTTTGGGCGTCGGGCTTGCCGGCATGCGCGAACGCATCCGCCACATCGGCGGCATATTTTCGGTGGAGGCAACCAGCTCCGGGGGCACGCGCGTGCGCACGACCATAGCGATTCAGCCGCGGCAATGAAAACAATACGCATTTTAATTGCCGATGATCACGAGCTCTTTCGGCGCGGCGTGGCCACGGAACTCACCCAGGTGCAAGGATGGGTCGTGGCTGCCGAGGCGACCAACGGACGCGACGCGGTTGCACTGGCGGCATCACTCAAACCGGACATCGTGGTGCTTGATCTGACGATGCCGGAACTGAATGGACTGGAAGCGGCGCATCAAATTATTTCAGCCGATCCGGATGCGCGCGTTCTCATCTTGACGGCACATGAATCCGAGCAACTGGTGCGCGAGGTCTTGAGTGCCGGCGCCAAAGGCTACGTTCTGAAATCCGATGCGGGCAGAACTTTGGTCACGGCGCTGCAGGCCCTGCTCGAAGGCGGGTCCTTCTTCACCTCAAATGTGGCGCGCATGGTGCTGGACGGCTACCTGCGCAGCGAATCGCCCGAAACGGTACCGGCCCAGGCGCTATCGGCACGCGAGCGTGAAATCGTGCAGCTGCTTGCGGAAGGCAATAGCAACAAGGACATCGCCAGAGCGCTGAACATCAGCGTCAAGACAGCCGAGACGCATCGCAGCAATGTCATGCGCAAAATGGGATTCGATTCTCTCGCAGAACTCGTGCGCTACGCGATCCGCAACAACATCATCGAGCCCTAGATTATGTAGCGCGCGGCGCCCATCGCGCCTGCGCGCTACAGAACTTCCCCCCGCCCACTACAGACTTCTCTCTATGTGCTGCGCGGCACCCTGCCGCTATGGTGACGGGCTCAATTGGCACCCACGCCAATGCAGGGAGCACACATTGATCGATCTGACGGCTGAGGCTTGGACACTGGCGCTGGCGGCGTGCCTGAGCCTGCTGCTCTCGAGCACGACCTTGACGCTCGCGGTCCAGTCCTCGCTGGCGCGCTCGCGCGGTGCCGTGTTCACTTTACTGCTCAGCTCTCTGGCTCTGGGGTTCGGTCTCTGGACCATGAATTTCGTTCAGGTCCTGTCCGTGCAGATACCGGGACAAGCGAACTTGGGCATTTCCTGGTCCGCGCTTACCTTTGCCATCGCCGCGAGCACCGGCGCCTGCGCGCTCCTGTTCATCGCAGGGCGCGAGCCGGATACCGCGGGGACAACGGGCAGCGCATTCGCGCTGGCCGTGGGGATCGAGGCCGCGCATTGCGCGGCTTTCGATGAACTGCCGGGCGAACTCATCGTGCATCAAGGCTGGCCATGGGTTTGCGGCTCGTTCCTCGTTGTCTTTGCCGCTTTTCTCGCGGCGCTTGCGGTTTGGCTCAAACTGCGCGGTGATCGATCCTTCAAAGCGCGCAGCGCCCGCGCCGCAACGGCGCTCGGCGCAGCCATCGGCATCCTCGGCACGAATGCGCACATGCTGGCGCAATCGCGAATGCTGCTGAGTGCCTGTTGCGAAGACCTTGGAAGCGCGCGGGGGCTTCGGATAATCACGGTCGCGGCACTCGGCTGCGCGGTGCTGGCGGTTGCCCAGGTCATTGCCATTGCGGGCGACGCGCTGCGGGAGCGCGCGGCGCGAAACGCGCGCGAACTCGAGGAGGTGCATGCACGCCTGCAATATCTCGCCGCCCATGACTCGCTCACCGGCCTGCCGAATCGGCAGCGATTCAAGGATCGTCTCATCAAGGCAATCGCCGACACCGAGCGCCACGGCCGCGCAATTGCCGTGGCGGTGTTCGATCTGGATCATTTCAGCGCGATCAATCATTCGTTGGGACACGGAGTCGGCGACTGGCTGCTGACGGAGGTTGCTCGTCGCGTCACCGGCGTCATTTCGACCTCGACCACCCTTGCGCGCCTGGATGGAGATGAATTCGCAGTCCTCGTTGACAATGTCGCGGCCCGCCTGGAAGCCGAGACCGTTGCCACCGCAATACTCACGGCGTTCAAGGAACCGCTGCGGGTCAACGGCGTCGAGGTCAGCCTGCGATCGACGATCGGCATCAGCGTATGGCCGGACGATGGGCGGCGTTGCGACGATCTGTTGGACCATGCTGAACTCGCCATGGCCACCGCCAAGGAGCGAGGCGGCGGTCAGGCGCTGTTCTTCCAACCGGCCATGACTCACTCGCTGCAGGAGCGCGTGGCTCTCGAGAATGACCTTCGGCGCGCCTTGGCCGCCGGGGAATTCGAGCTCTACTACCAGCCCGAGATCTCGGCAAAAACGGGAAAAATAGCGGCAGCGGAAGCGCTGCTGCGCTGGCGGCACCCGACCAAGGGGCTGCTTGCACCGGGTTCCTTCATTACTCTCGCCGAGGAAACCGGACTGATGATCCCGCTCGGTGAATGGGTGCTGCGCGAGGCATGCCGGCAAGTCCGCGCGTGGCAGCTTGAGCTGGGTTGTACATTTCCCGTCGCGGTCAATCTGTCGGCCACGCAATTTCGTCATCAAAACATCCTGCAGATGATTCATTCGGCCCTGACCGATGCCGGGCTGGATGCGCGGGCGTTGGAAATCGAACTCACCGAGAGCGCGCTCATGACCGATCCCGAGGAGTCAGCCGGCGTTCTGAAGCAGTTGCGCAAGATGGGGATCAGCATCGCCATCGATGACTTCGGCACCGGCTACTCGAGCTTGAGCTACTTGCGGCGTTTCCCGATCGACAAGCTGAAAATCGACCGCAGCTTCATCCGGGACCTGACGATCAGCCGCACGGACGAATCGATCGTTCGCGCCATCGTTTCTCTGGCGCGCAGCGTGGGTCTTACAGTCGTTGCGGAGGGAATTGAATCGGTCGAGCAGCTCGAGTTCGTGACGCGGCTCGAATGCGATCAATGGCAGGGCTACCACTGCTGCACGCCGCAGCCGGCTGCGCGCTTCGAAGCGATGCTCGAGGATAGAAACGGGACCCGTACCGGCATCGTTGCCGCGCTCGCGGCGCTGGTAACGCGCGGGGTGGATTCATGATGCAAAATCCATTGCGCGCCGCCGAAACGCCCGGTGTTCGGCGCGTCCTGATAGTCGACGATCATCCGGTGGTCCGACAGGGCCTGCGCCAGCTCTTGCAGAGCGCCGAGGATCTTGCGGTCTGCGGCGAAGCGGAGACCGCAATGGAAGCGCGTGCCGCGATCGAGCGGCTGCATCCGGACGTGCTGATCTGCGACATCAGCTTGAGGCAAGTAGACGGCATCGAACTGGTGCGCAATCTACGCGCCCACTATCCCTGGCTGCCGATCCTGGTGCTCTCTGCGCTCGACGAAATCATCTATTCCGCGCGCATGCTGGCGCTCGGGGTCAGCGGCTACATCATGAAGCAGGCATCGACAGAACAGGTTCTGGTTTCACTGCGGCGGGTGCTGGACGGAAATATTTACGTCTCCGAAGCGATGAGCAGCATCCTGCTGTCCGGGTTAGCCAGCGGGGCCGCGCACGTCTCGGCTGACCCGATCGAGCGGCTCAGCAACCGCGAATTGCAGGTTTTGCGCCTGATCGGCAACGGCACCAGCACCCGAGAAGCCGCGCAACTGCTCCACTTGAGCATCAAGACGGTCGAGTCGCACCGGCAGCGAATCAAGCGCAAGCTCAATCTCACCACGGCGGTGCAACTCTTGCGCTACGCGGTGCTGCGCCATGGCCGGCCGGCGGCAAATTCGCCCGCCAGCAACGACTGACGGCTGGGTCCGGCGCTAGTGCATCCCGCAGCGCTCTAATGTATTGTTTCCCGGATAGCGTCACGGGAAAACTATGCTCACACTATCGCGGCGGGGATTTCTCATAACGGGCACGCTGCTCGGCGCGCGGGCCGCCTTGGGCGCCGTCGGCACACGGCCGTTCTTCCGGCGCACCGGTTTGCCCATCGGATTGCAGCTCTATACCGTCGGCGATGATCTCAAGCGCGATTTTGCCGGCACGTTGACCGCGGTTTCGAAGATTGGCTACCGAGCCGTCGAACTGGCCGGGCTGGCCGATCACTCTGTCGAGGATTGGCGGCAGGCGCTCGATCGCGTGCAGCTGAAATGTCCGTCTATCCATGTTCCACCGCATTCCAAGGCGGGTCTGAACCTTGATGATCCGGGGGCGGTGGCGGAGGCTGCGCGCACCTTGGGAATCGGCACCATCGTTTGTCCGATGTTCAACATTCCCGAGCGCTTCTCCTTGACGCCGCAGCCGGGCGAAAGCGGCGCCACGATGGCGGCACGTCTCGGCGCCGCTATGACGCCGGACGATTGGAAGTGGAATGCGGATTATCTCAACAAGAAAGCCGCGGCACTGAAGCCATACGGCCTGCGGTTCGCCTACCACAATCACAACGTCGAGTTCGCGCCGGTGGGCGGCAGCACGGGACTGGCCCAATTGATACAAAATACCGATCCAACCCTCGTCACATTCGAAATGGACGCGGGTTGGGTGGTCGCAGCCGGCGCAGATCCGGTGGCCTTGCTGGCCGCCCATCCGGGCCGATTCTCGGCGATGCATGTCAAGGACGTCAAAGCCAGCACCCACCCAAATTTCAGCTTTCAGCAAGATCCATGTGAAGTGGGACAAGGCATCATCGACTGGAAGACCCTGCTGGCGAAAGCCTATCCGGCGAACGTGCGGCAGTTCTATGTCGAGCAGGAGCCGCCTTTTAGCAAGCCGCGGCTCCAGTCCATCGCAATCAGCTTTAATTATCTGAATTCGCTGGTCGCGTAATTGACATGCCGAAGCGCAATGCTGCCGCGGCAAAAATTCGAATCGGCGTCGGCGGCTGGACATACGAACCCTGGCGCGGCACGTTCTATCCTGCGGATCTGCCGCAAAAGCGCGAGCTCGAGCACGCCAGCCGCCATCTCACCTCCATCGAGATCAATGGCACGTACTACGGATCGCAGAAGCCGGCGACCTATGCGAAATGGCACGATGAAACGCCGGATGATTTCGTTTTTTCGCTGAAGGCGCCGCGCTTCGCCATGAATCGCTCGGTGCTTGCCGAGGCAGGCGGCACCATCGCGCGATTTTTCAACAGCGGCGTCGCCGAGCTCAAGAACAAGCTGGGTCCGATCAATTGGCAATTCCTGCCCACCAAGCCGTTCGACGCCGCCGATTTCGAGGCCTTTTTGCAGCTTTTGCCGCAGGAGATCGCGGGGCGTCCGCTGCGTCACGCCGTTGAAGTTCGACATGAAAGTTTCCGCACGCCCGCCTTCATCGCGCTCGCGCGCAAATATGGCGTTGCCGTGGTCATCGCTGGGGATTCGGGTTACCCGCAAATCGCCGATCCGACCGCGCCCTTCATCTATGCCCGCATCATGGGTACGCAGAAGACCGAAGCTCGAGGCTATTCCGATGCGTCCCTCAAGCGCTGGGCGGCGCGCGCGAACGCCTGGGCGGCAGGCTCAAGTCCGGATGATCTGGAGTATGTCGAGGCGCGCAGCGGCAATGATGATCCGCGCGACGTCTTTCTCTATGTGATCAGCGGTCACAAGATTCATAATCCGGCCGCAGCCATGGCGCTGATGGAGCGGACTGGCTAGGCTAAGGATTTAATCGATCCTTCAGCGATTTGCGGATCTCTTGCAACGCCTGGTTGGCCGAGTCATTCGCGACATTCATCGCAATCAGGAAGATCATGCTGTGCTTCGGGAAGATCCGCACGTCCGCCAGCCAATTGCCATTGCTGCCGGTGTGCGTAAGCAATTGCAGCGTGCCGTCGGGGTCGCGAAGCACGCCCCATCCAAGACCGTAATGGTGGGTCAGCTCCGTGTGAAGCTTTCGGTAGCTTGCGGTCTTGAGCAGCTTGCCGTGCCCATTTTCCCCATCCAGTTGATCCTGGGCGAAGCGTGCCCAGTCGCGCAGCGAGATATTGATCGTGCCCGCAGGGCCCAATGCGGGGGGATTGTCGGCCTCGGCGCTCTCGGGATCCAGCGGCACCAGCTTTCCAGCCTCATCGGCATGTCCGCGCGGCTGATCTATCCTGCTGGATAAACCCGGCGCGCCAAAACCGGCATTGGAAATGTCGAGCGGTTCAAACACCTGCTCACGCACCAAGGTTTCCCATGACTTTCCGGTTCGCGCTTCGGCAATGGCGCCGGCAATGATAAAGCCCAAATTAGAGTAGCTGAACTCACCGGCTTTGCCGGCCGGCGGCATGGTCAGGTATTTGCGGGCAACGGCGGCCCGTTGCGCTTGCACGTCGTGCAACGGCCCGATGACCGCCATGAATGCGGGCAGATCCTTGTCATCGGTGAGTTGCGGCAAGCCCGCGGTATGGCTCAGCAGCTGCGTCACCGTGACGGCGCGGTACTGGGGATCCATCTCCTTGGCGAACGCCGGGAATGCGGCGGCAAGCGTATCGTCAAAGCTCATCTTGCCCTGCTCGACCAGACGAGCAATCAGTGTTGCGGTAAATGCCTTGCTATCGGAGCCAATATGCCAGCGATCGCGGATCGTGACGGCCTCACGGTGTCCCAATGCGCGCACGCCCACCGCCGCCTCAGCGGCGACCCTGCCATCGATTTGCACCAGCGCCGCCAGGCCGGGCAAGTGGTTGTGATCGCGCGCATCCTGCAGCGTCTGTTGGAGAAAGGGCTGCAAGCCTGAATTCCCCTGCGCTCGGCAGAAGCCGGCAAGCAACCAGGGTGAGACGAGCAACGCGAAGGCGAGCTTTTTCATATTATTTGTGCACCGGAATGTCGATATAGCTGTCGCCGTACCAGCGGATTTTCAGAGGAATCTTACCATCCGCAAGGGATTCCTGGCTGACATCGCCGCCGGTGCCGTAATTGATCTCGCGATCCGGCCGTTTGCCAATGCTGAGCACCATGACGAGGCGGCTACCGGCCTGCAGCTGCCGGCTGGTTATCCGTTCGCTCTTGAATGCCAGTTTTTGGCGCTCGCCTGCCTTGAGAAGATGCCGATGCGTGCGATCCTGTGCATAGCTTGCGCGCACCTCGTAAGTCGGGCCGAAAAGCCGTACATAGTCGCCGCCCGCCAGCAGTTCATACAGGGTCATGTTCAGGTCCACATCCATCTTGTTGACCTCAAAGTCCAACCGGCCGGAGAACAAGCCGCTGATGGTGCTCGCCTTGCTCAGCGGTTCGCTCACGAATATCGTGCCGTGACGCGGGGCCAGGCTCCTGCTGATGAGATCCGTCGGGGGCGTCCAGGCTGCATCCTTGCGGTCCACATAGCTCATGCTCTGTGCTGCGAACGCATCGCCGGTCCTCTTGTGCAGACTCAAGCGATGATTTGCACCGGATGGAAGCGCATCCAGGTAGTACCTGAGCGATGCGTCCGCCATCGCGTCAATCGAGTCTGCGTGCCGCCATTCGTTTGCTCCCATCACTTCGTAGTTGACGCTTTTGGACAATAGCGGCGGCAATGCGGCATCTTTGAAAATGTGATCGAACCACTGATAGCGCAGCTCGCGAAAATCGACGAGTGCGGTCGTATCGACTTGATAATTTCGCAAACTTGCCGCGGCGCCGGCTCGCATCATGCCTTCATCATAGGGTCCGATGAGCAGAGTGTGATTGGCGTGGGGGTTGTATCGATGGTGCTGCGAGTAGAAGTACAGATCTCCCGGCTCGGTCGCGGCGTAGTAGCCGGTCATGGTGAGCACCGGGATGTCCAGATGGGCAAATTGCTCGCGATAGGGCAAATAGTTCTGCCAGTAGGAGTCATAACTCGGATGATTTAGCCAACGAATGAAGACCGGGTTGTGCTTTCCATACAGTCGGCCCAGATCTCGGTAGGGTCTGCCGCTGCGATACCATTTTTCATTGAGCGCCCGCCACTCCGGGGCGTCGGCGTCGGCCGCGTCGGGTACATCCAGCTCGATCCGCTGCGGTCATCTGCAATGACCATCCGTACGCCGAGTTTTGGAAGATGCTGCCCTCCATCGGGAAATTGATGCCGGGCGCCACCGACACCGAGGTCGCAATGGCTTTGAGCGCCTTGGGCAGACGCTTGGCGGCCGCCCACGGTGCATAGCCGCTGTAAGCATCGCCATACATGCCGACGCGGCCGTCGCTCCAGTCCTGTTTCGCAATCCAATCGATCACTTCGCGCGCATCGGCTCCCACGAATTCCAGGGGATCGACATCCGCGGCGGCCTTGCGCTTGACGGCGGTGTAAGCGATAACGCCCGCGTAGCCATGTGCGGCGCACTCCTTTGCAAAGGTCGGTGCGTCGCGCGCGGTGAACTCGAGCAGTGCCGGGAGCGGATTTTTCACGCTCGTCGGCCGGATCACCGCAATGGAAACGCTCCCGCCGCCGTGAGTTTGGATGAGGGTACCGCTATCGGTTGCGTAGCGCCGATGATCGTCCTCCGCATTCAATAAAACCACCAACGCGCCGAAGGTTCGATGGGCATCAAAGGCCACGAATTTCGAGATGAGGTCAATCGCTTCGGACTCATCGATACTGTCCTTGGCCCGGTACTGATCGAACGCGCGCTGCAGCGCGTCCCGATAGACCGCCGCAGACGTACCGAGCCACTGGCTGACCGTAAAAGCGTCGCGATCATCGAGACGGCGCACGGTCTCTCGATAAGAACTCGTGAATGCATCGGCAAAGGTGACCTTGTTTTCAAGCTCGAGCGCCTTGGCGTGCGCGTACATGTCGAAAACCAGCGCGCGGCTGACCGGATGGCCAAAGTCCGATTTGCGCCGCCTGTCGCGCAGCGACTGACGCGAGATATCCGCCGACGCATAATCGCCGACGGCCATTTGCAACGCGGATAGATTCGCCAGGTATCGCTCAGGGTCGGAATCTTGATAAACGGGAATGAGCCGGGAGGCCAGGTCGCTCATGGCCGCCGCGCCATCCGACGGCGCAGCCGGCGCGCGAAAATAGAATTCCTGCGCGCCCCACGATGGCAAAGCCGCCATAAAGAGAAATACCGCGGTCGCGAGACATGCAAGGATCAATCGAACCCGAAGCGGGGTGATCTGCCTCATTGAGGCTTCTCGTCCGGCGATTGGGCGGGCGCCTTGATGAGATGCAGACTCGCCGAGAAAAGATCGTGAGCGTCCCCCGGACCGCCGATATGAATGATGCCGGTGCTCTTGAGCTCCTTGGTAAAGACGTCGATCACCAGTTCGAGCACATCATCGTCGAGCAGGCCAAAGGTTCCGTCGATGAGCACCCAGGGCGGGGTCTGAATCAACATGCGCGCGAACACCAGGCACAACTGTTCGTCCTGGCTCAGTTCGCGATCCCAGCGGCGGGTTTCATCGAGCAACGGCGCCAAGCGTTCGAGGCCCAAGACGAAACAACGCCCGTGTAAAGGCGTTGGCGCTGAAGTTCTCGGCCTTCAGCGGATAGGCAAGCACTTCGCGCAGGCTGCCTCGGGGCAAATACGGTGTGCCGCGCGGCAGGTATGAATATCTGTTCGCCGGGCGGACGCATGATGCGGCCGGAACCCCATGGCCACAACCCCGCCATGGCGCGGAACAGCTGCGTCTTGCCCGTCCCTGGCGCGCCGTGCACCAAGACGCGCGCGCCCGCCTCGACGACCACCTTCGGTTCCTTGAGCATGTCGTCGTGCGCGGACGATACGCTGTGGAGATTTTCGATTCTGATTCTGCCGGGGTCGCCCTCCGTCGTAGTCGATGCGGCTTTCAAAACCGCGGGGCTCATCCGTGTTGATCACCGCATGACGGAAATTCGCGACGCGCAGCAGGGTCGCGCGCCAATCGGCGATGACGCTGAAATTATCGATGAACCAGCGCAGCGATGATTGCGCCTGGGTGAATGCGCCTGCGGCCATCATCATGCCGCCGAAGGACACCTTTCCCGTGAAATAAAGCGGTGCGGCGACCAGTATCGGCGCGACGATGGTGATCCAGCCGAAACCGGCAGTCACCCATTCGAGATTTGTGTGGCCCCACACGATGCGGCGCGTCGCGCGCAACGCATCCGCCAGACGGCGTTCGATGCGGCGTCTCTCGTCCTGCTCTCCTGCGGCCAGCGAAATGTCATCGACATGCTCGTTGACGCGCACCAGCGAAAAGCGCAGGTCCGCTTCACGGGCATAGCGCTCGGCATTGCGATTGATGAGCCCGCGCCCGACCCAATAGCTCAGCAGTGAACCGGCGCTGGCGTAGACAATTGCGGCCCACAACATGAAACCGGGAATCGTGTAATCCCGATCTTCGAAATGAATGCTGAAGTTGCTCGACAGCCCCCAAAGAATTCCCGCAAAGGTACCGAACAAAATGGAGGCCTGAAACAGCCCAATCCCTAAGCTGGCCGACAAGTTCGCACAGCTTTCTCGCGTCCTCGTGAATGCGCTGATCCGGATTGACGCCCATGCTGCCGGTATTGGCGAGCCAAAATGCCCGGCGCGGGCAGCATCCAATCCCGCAGCAGACTGCGCACCAGGCCCTCGCGCAATCTGACCTGCAGCATTTCGCCAAGCCATCTTTGCAGCACGTTGAGCGCCAGGATGCAGCCGGCAATGACGAAGAAAACGCCAAGCTGAAACAGAAAATCTCGCAAAGTCGCGGCGCGACAGCGCATCGTAGAAAGGCCTGTTCCAGCTGTTGAGACGAATCTGGCCGTAGGCTGTGGCGACGATGACGAGGACGATCGCGACCATCAAGATCACGATCTTTCTGCCCACGGGTGAACTCGATATCGCCCGTATCATCAGGGAAATCTGGCGCAGAAAGCCCAACTGAGCCGACTTGGCTTCCGCCGTCTTGCGCGCAGTTTTGGTTGCGGGATCCGTCACGTGCTCAGCGCCCCTTCCGATGCGACTCTACACGCTTGCGCGGCATATCGCCGCGTCCGCGCCCTGTAATTCCTACATCCTGCGCGTCGCATAACGGCGTCAGCTCTTGCAGGGCTTTGCGCAGCAGGGACACTCCGCGGCGCATCTCCGGCAGATCCACCGTGCCGTAGCCGAACACCAGTCCCACCCGGGTCTGCGGGCCCAGATAGTATCGGCTCAGGGTATGAATCTTGACCTGCTGCTGCAGCCCCTGCGCCACCGCTTCAAGGTCAATGCCGGGTCGAGCCAGCGCCGCAATGTGCATGCCGTAGAAGGAGGGGATGGGAAGCAGCCACTGATTGAGCCTGTCCCGCATCAACTCCAGCAGCAATTGACGACGCTGCTTGTAGATGTCGCGCATTTTACGGACATGACGCGTCAAGTGCCCTTCGGCAATGAAGTCGGCAACGGCGCTTTGAATCGGCGTCGGGCAATGCCAGTCCAGGCAATTTTTTGCCGCAGTGAGCGTGCTCATCGCCCACGCCGGCGCAACGATGTATCCCAAACGCAGCGCGGAAAGCATGCACTTCGAAAAGGTGCCGACGTAGAACACCACGTCCGCGGCCTGCGAGGTGCGCAGCGCCGGCAACGGGCTGCCCTCATAGCGAAACTCTCCGTCGTAGTCGTCTTCGATGATGACTGCGCCGCGTTCCCGCGCAAATTCGATCAGCGCCTGCCGTCTGCGCAGCGACATCGTGACACCCAGGGGAAATTGATGCGACGGCGTGACGCAAATTACCCTGACATCGGCCGGCAGCTTTTCGATGATCAAACCTTCCTCATCGATTCCCGCCGGTACGAGCTTCGCGCCGGCGGCGGCAAATGCCACGCGCATCGGGGGATAACCCGGATCCTCGAGCGCAACCGTGGTTTCATGAGGCGTCACCAGTGCCCTGGCGAGCAGATCGAATGCCTGCTGCGCGCCTGAGGTGACGAGTATGTCTTCCGGCTGGCAGGCCACCGCGCGCGTGATGGCGATGTGCTTGATGATCGCCCTGCGAAGATGGTAATTGCCCTGATTGCCCTGCGCGCTTTTGTAGGTGGCCGGCCTGCGTTCAAGCCCGCGCAATTGCTTGGCGCTGACGCGGCGAAACACGTCCAGCGGAAAGAGACGCGAATCAACCATCGCGGGCCGAAAGTCGGCCAACGCGCCTTTGCGCGCAGGCGGCGAATCGTGCGCGTCCTGCCAAAACCCCATGGCTGCGGTGACATCGGCGCGCAGCCAGAACTTGTTCAACCGCTGCACCCCCGAGACTTCGGCGATTCCGCGCGCCGATGGCCGCGCAGTCCTTTCTGCAACGTAGGTACCCGCGCCGTGACGGGTCACAGCGTGGCCCTCGGTCACCAGCCTTTCATACACCTCGGCTGCGGTGTTGCGCGAAACGCCAAAAAAGGCTGCGGACCTTCGAGTGGCAGGCAATTTTGAGCCGGCCGCGAGACGGCCGTCCAAAATGGCGGACCGCAACTCGCGATGCAGGCTGCGGGACGCCTCGCGCGAACCACGTGGCTTGAGGTCAAGCTTGATCTCGAATAGCGGATCGACCGCCCGCGTGCGCCGCGGTGCCGGGTGGCCCAATTATTTTTCCCCCAAGTGGCCCTTCAGCGAAGGCATGCGCTCGTTGCAAGATCTCATCGACGACAGCTTAGCGCCGCCGCGGGCGCCACGGCCGACTTTGTTCCGAAATCTTGTGGAGACCATGATGAAACGCTCGAAAAGCCTCGCTACCGGCATTCTCGCCGCCTCGGCCGCCCTGTGGGCCTTCCCCTCAATCGCACTGAGCGGGCCCGCGCAGCCGCCCCAGGAAATCCGGGACGGCCAGCACGATTTTGACTTCAATTTCGGCACCTGGAAATCTCATATACAGCGCATCCTCGACCCGCTGTCGGGCTCGACCAAATCGATCGAACTGAACGGCACGGTCACGGTAAGAAAAGTCTGGGGCGGCCGCGCTCAGTTGGAGGAGATTGAAGCCGACGGGCCCAATGGCCACTGGGAGGGACTGACGCTGTTTCTCTACAACCCCCAGGCGCGTCAATGGAGCCAGTCATTCGTCAACAGCAAGGACGGTGCTCTCACCGTGCCGAGTGTTGGCTCTTTCAAGGACGGCCGCGGCGAACTCTTCGCCGCCGACACATTCAATGGCCGCGCGATCCTGGTCCGCGGTGTTTGGTCGGACATCAAGCCCGACTCGCACCGTTACGAGGAATCGTACTCGGATGACGGCGGCAAGACCTGGGCCCCGGCCTTCATTGCGACCTTGACGCGAGAGAAGCAGTGAATCGCCGGGGCGCGGGCGCGATGCTGGTTTTTCTGGCGGCAGCCGGCCTCAGCGCGCAGGCTGCCGCGCAAGACCCGGGCGCGCGTGACGGGCAGCATGACTTCGATTTTGACCTGGGAAAATGGAAAACCCACTCCTCGCGCTTGCTGCACCCCTTGACGGGGTCAAGTGACTGGGTGCAGATGGACGGATTCACCGTGGTGAAGCCGATCTGGGGCGGCCGGGCAAATCTGGCCGAGTACAAGGCGATCGGGCCCGCAGGACAGGTCGAATTGTTGTCGTTGCGCTGGTATGACGCGGCCGCCAATCAATGGTACTTGGACTTTGCCACGCCGAACGTGGGCACCTTGGGAATTCCCGGCGTCGGCGCATTCAAGGATGGACGCGGCGAATTCTACGACCAAGAAATCATCGGCGGCAGAACCATTCTCGTTCGGTTTTCCATCTGGGGAATCACCCCGACCACCGCCCAATCCGAGCAGGCCTTTTCCGCAGACGGCGGACGCAGCTGGGAGGTCAACTGGGTGAACCGCTACACCCGCGACAGTTCTGACAACTCTCTGTAGGACGATCCCGACGCCCGGTTGGGAGCTTCAGCCTTGCGCCTGCTTGAGGCTGAGCGCATATGTGCCTGGGAGTTTTCAACAACAACGGGATAACCATGTCGCGAGTACTAATTGCTGACGATCACGCGGTGGTGAGGGCCGGCTACAAGCAATTTCTGGAAGCTGAGGCAGGCATCACGGCGATCGGCGAGACCGCAACCGGCAACGAGACATTGGACCAGCTGCGCCAGCACGAGTGGGATTTGCTGCTCATGGACATCCATATGCCCGACCGCAGCGGCTTGGACATCCTGAAGCATGTCACCAGCGGTTATCCCAAGGTGCGCGTGCTGATCATGAGCGGCCTGCCGGAGGCCCAATACGCCCGGAATGTGCTGCGCGCCGGCGCCAGTGGCTATCTGTCGAAAGGCGGCTCGCCGGAGGAATTGCTGAAAGCGGTGCGCACGGTGCTGGTCGGCCGCCGATATGTGAGCGCTTCGCTGGCCGAATCGATGGCGGCCGACCTGGAATCGCCGCACGATCAAAACCAGCCGCTGCACGAGAGACTATCGGTCCGGGAATTCCAGATTTTCGGCAAACTCGCGGCGGGAGATGGCGTTGGAGAAATCGCTGAGGAACTGAGCCTGAGCGTGAAAACGGTGAGCACCTATCGCTCGAGAATTTTGGAAAAGATGAATTTCAGCAGCAACGCAGACATGACCGCTTACGCGTTGCGCAACGGACTCATCCTGTAAGGAGGGATCCCATGCCGGACAAGATGACCGACTCGTCGGGGACCGCGCCAAAAAAGAATCTGCAGGAAGATGGCATCACGAATCCGAAGGACGGGCGCGGACCGCTGCGAAAATCAGACGATGCATCGACCAAGCTGCCGCAGCATACGGGTGAATCGAAGCAGAACCGCCCGGACTAGATCGTTCTCCAGGCCTAGCGCGGAATGATCGGCGCGAGATTTGAGTCCGAAACCCACCCTGCCCGGCCTGTCCGCGTCTCAATGAGCGCGAAACCATCGTGCTCGGCCGTAATTTTCACCTTGTCGCCTTCCGGCAGGGAAAAAAGCGGATCTCCCATGGGAACCGGAGAAACCCGCACCGGCGTGGCGGCTGCGATGACGACGCCTTGGTGCAATCGGGGCCAAAGGGCCAGCGCGTTGCTGAGCGTCAAGCCGAGCATCGATACGCCCAGCAGCGCGGCCAAGCCGCGCCTCCGTCGATACCGCGAAGACAGTTGCGAGGCGATCAGGCTCACACCCACCAGACTCAACCCCAGGATACCGGCCCACGAGATCCAGAAAGGACTGGCGATGCTCGCGGCGCGATCCAGCAGGTCGGGCGTTTCCGCCGGCAAATGCGCCGAGGCGCGCACCAGCCGCAAATTGGCCTGGACATCGGGATCGCCCGGTGCGAGGAGGCGCGCGCGTTCGTAGTTTAGGATCGCCATTCCAGGCTTGCCTGCGCGCGCATAAGAATTGGCGATGTTGTAGAGGCCGGCCGCGGAATAACCCGCGGACCCGGACTCCGAATGAGCCGCGACCGCGCCGAGCAGCAGGAAGATTGCCAAGAAAGCTTGTACTGCGCGGTTCACGGGGCTGCATCGCTCATTAAGTGGCGCTGCACGACCCGCAGCCAGCGCGCAAAGTCGGTGGCATTGAGCTTGCGCCCTGAATATTTCGCTTCGTCCGCGAGCGCAAACAGCTCGCGAATATCATTTTCCGCTCCAACGCGGCGTTCCACTTCAGCGGCGGTGATCTCTTCCGGCGCGAGCTGCCAGCGCACCGCCAGCGCCGCCTGCAATGCCGCTCGCGCGGAATCGAAAAATAGCGCCACGTCTCCGGCGCGTGCCGCGCCCCGCAGTTGAGCCAGCACGCGCTTGGCGGCCCGCGGGGCGGTCCGATCAGAGTCCCGCCCGACCGCCCGGCGGCGTCTGGCGCTCAGCCACGCGGCCGCGAATGCAAGCACGATGATCGAAGGCACGGGCAGAAACTTCGCCTGCAAATACAGCGGAACGAGCGAGGGCGTCGTGTTGGTCTCGACGTGATCAGGGCGCAAACCCGCCGCGTCCTTGTTCGCAGCCGAGACCACCGCGGACGGCGCCGCAGGGGCCGTCCGGCTGTCGGCGAGAGCCGGCGAAATCGACACGCTCAAGGAAGCGCTGCGGGCCGTTTCGTAGCGGCGCTTGTTCGGATCAAAGTAGCTGAAGGTCAATCCTGGAAGCTCTTGCACGCCGGCCTTGGAAGCAATCACCGGCTGCTCGAAGGTCTTCATACCGCTGAAACCCAGCGGATCGCTGCTGTTGAAAGAGGACTTCGGGGGATAGGTTTTCCATTGATCGAGATGATCCAGCATGGAGCTGTCGACGCGGTCAAAATTTCCAGATCCGGTGACGCGCATCCGCAAAGTCAAAGGCTCGCCGACTTCCGCCTTGATGGGCGATACGTCGCTCGCGATGCTGAATGTGCCAATGGCGCCGTGAAAATCGCCGGGTCGGCCTTCCGCCGGCAATTCGTGCACCGTCAGCTCTTGCGCCGGGCTCCTGACGTTGATGTCCTTGGGAATGGTGGCGCCAAACAGGTTCTGCCAGAAGGGGTCGCCAAATCGATCGTCCAAGGAGGATTCCTTTTTCGGCCGCGTTCTAATTTTCACCGTCAGCGGAACTTCGGCCGAAAGCGGGAAGGAGCCCGGCTTGACCACCGCGAGCGTGCTGCGCCAGGTCAGCAGCACAAAGGGCTCGCCGTTGATCAGTTTTTCCGTACGCTCCGGCTGATGCGAAAGATTGTTGAGGGTGAAATTGTCGTCGGTCAGTTTGGGCGGACCGTTTATCGACTCGACGAAGCCGGACCGCAGGCCCACTTCCATTTCAACCGGAACACTCTCGCCGACATAGACGTCCCGCTTCGGGACGGTCAGGCGAACATAAGCGGAACCGTCGTCGGTCAAGTGCACGCCCTTCGGTACCGATCCTCCGGAAAAGATGGGCGGCGGTATCGGCGCACCGGGTGCGGCAGGGTGCGGAATGCTCGTGCCGCTGGAGGCGTCGCCCACCTGCAGCACCAGCGGCTGGGCCTTGGGTGTTACGGCCGGAATGGTGAAAATGCCGGCTATTTGCGGCGTCACCCGCATGACAATCGAGCTGGAAGGCAGCGTTGTGCCGTTGATGATCTGCACTTCGTGCGTGCGGGCGATGATTTCAAATTTCAAGCCCGCGACCACGGGCATGGTGATCGGGTTCGTGCCGTCCCCTAAATTTGTGATGGTGAACTGCGCCGACTCACCCAACTGGATTTGCGCGGGTTGAATGGTCGCATAGACCAGAGGATCGTCGGCGAAGGCCGCCGCCGCAACAAGACAAACCAGCAGACTGAAGGCGGCCAGCCGAACGCTTCGAATGCGATTGCGGGCCATTACCAGTTCTTAAAGGGTTTGTCTGGCGGCTGCACGACGCCGCGTTGCTGCGCCCAGGGGACCGGCATGGCGCGATGCTCGTCGCCTTTTACCGAATCGAGGAGTTCGCGTGCTTCTTCCTGAGTCATCTGGCCGGGAGCGCGCTGATTGTCCGCCGACGTTTGACCGGCGCCGGGGGGTGGCTGATCGCCTTTTGCATCGGCCGACTTGGGCGGCGGCGAGCCCTGGTCCTGGTTTGCGGCTTGCGGACTGTTCGAGGGATTTTGCCCCTGATCCGGTTGCCTGTTCTGATTTTGCGCATTGTTCTGACCTGGGTCCTGCTTGGGATTCTGGTCCTGCTTGGATTCTGATCCGGCTTGGGATTCTGATCCTGTTTCTGCTGGCTCTGATCCTGCTTTTGCTGGTTCTGATCCTGCTTTTGATCCTGCTTTTGATCCTGGTTTTGGCTTTGCTTTTTGTCCTGATTCTGATTTCGATTCTGGTTCTGATTGCCTTGATTCTGCTGATTCTGCTGCTGCTTCAATGCGTCGATCTTGCGCTTCACCAAGTCCCGGTTGAATTTGCTGTCCGCATCATCTGCGCGCATTTGCAGCGCGGTGTCGTAAGCCTTCACCGCGTCGTTCCATTTCTGCAAAGTCTCCTGCGGTGATGTCTGCTCGGTTTTCTGTCCGGAGCGATACAAGGTATTGCCGAGATTGTAGTAAGCGTCTTCTTGAACGGCCAATCGCCTCGGGTCATCCGAGGGTGAGTGGGCTAATGGATTGCTGGAACGACTGTGCGGCCTGCGGAAATTGGCCTGCGCGATAAGCGGTGGTCCCGGCGTTGTACTCCACGACCGGACGCTTCGAGTCCGGTACTGAGTCCGCGTGCACGGTGCGAAAGAGCAACGCCAACAGCAAGATCCCGAGCGGCACTGCGGCCGGCGCCTTGATCGGCGCCCTGCTCCGGCGGCGCGAACCGACCAGCAGACTGCCGAGCAGCATCGCGAGCGAAGCGGCAAGCGGCCACTGATAGCGCTCGATATATATCTTCTTCTGCCGCGATGCGAGATTGTGCTTGGCAATGGAACCGAGGACAGTTTGGAAAATCAATTCCAGTCCTTCTGCCTGGGTTCCCAGCGGTACGTAAAATCCGCCCGTTGCGCCGGCGATGGCTTTCAGGCCCTGCTCGTCGAGCCGCGACCTGACGAATGCGCCGGTCTCGTCCTTCACAAATCCGCCGCCCTGCGCCGGCGGGATCGGAATCAAATCACCTGCGGCGGTTCCCACGCCCACGGTGAAGATTTTAATGCCATCCATCTTGGCCGCCGCCTCGGCGGTCTCGAAGGCGCTGCCCTCCAGATCCTCGCCGTCCGTCACCAGTATCAATATTTTATCGCTGCCGGGACGCCGGCGCAGAACGCCCTGCGCAGCCTGAATGGCCGCCGCGATATTGGTGCCGCCGCGCGGAATCGTGGTGGTATCGATGGCGCCCAGGGACTCATGAAATGCTCCGTAGTCGAGCGTGACCGGACACGCCAAAAAGGCGGTGCCGGCAAATGCCACGATGCCCACGGCATCGCCGTCCAATTTTTTCGCGAAGTCATCGATGGCAAGTTTGGCGCGAGTCAGCCGGTTGGGTTTCACGTCGGGAGTCAGCATGCTGCGCGATGTATCGATTGCGAAAATAATGTCATTGCCGCGGCGGCTGACCTGCTCCCAGCGAAACCCAACGAGTGGACCCGCCAGCGCCGCGAACAGGCCGATCAGCGCTGCGAGAAACAAACCGCGCTGCAGGCGCCGCCGGCCGGGGGATATCGAGCGGGTCAATTGCTGCCGCAGATGCGCCGACACGAACCTGGCCAGCGCCGCGTGTTGCCGCGCATCGTAGCGGCGCCACAGCCAGATGAGCGCGAGGGCACACAGCAATCCAGCCGCCAGCCATGCCGGATGGGCGAATCTCACGGCAGCCTCCGCAGCCGCGTTTGCTGCAGCAGCAGGCTGAACCCCAGAATGCCCAGAGCGGGTATCAGCGCCCAGGGATACAACTCCTCCGTGTGCTCGAATTTCTGCACCGTTTGCGCGGTCTTCTCGAAGCGATTGATCTGCTCATAGATCTTTTGCAAGGAAGTCGGTATCGGTCGCGCGATAGAATTTTCCGCCCGTCTCATCGGCCACGGCCTGCAGTGTCTTCTCGTCCACATCGACCCTGGCCATGATCATCCGCGTGTTTCCGGCCGCATCGCTGGACTGGGATGGGTGCATCGCCTCGAACGCCGACGCCGATGGTGTATATCTTGACGCCCATGGCGCGGGCCGCCTCCGCGGCGGCAATGGGAGAAATTTTCCCGGTGTTATTCACGCCATCCGTGAGCAAAATGATCACCTTGGATTTGGCCTGTGTCAGGCGCAGCCGGTTGACGCCGGCCGCGATTGCCGAGCCGATCGCCGTGCCATCGTCGGCGCCGCCCACGGTGACCCGCTCCAGATTTTGCTGCAGCCAGTCGTGATCGAGCGTAATGGGACTGACCAGATACGGGGCGCCCGCAAATGCAATGATGCCGATGCGATCGTCGGGCCGCTCGTCGATGAATTTCGATACCACGGACTTGACCACTTCAATGCGATTCACCCGATCGTTTTCGATCTGGAAATCCAGCGCCTGCATTGAGCCGGAGACATCCAGGCCGAGCACGATATCAATGCCGTTGGCCGTGACTTCGGTGCGGCCGTGCGCGCGCTGCGGCCGGGCGAGGCCGACGATCATCAGGGCGCCGGCGAGAATCGGCAGCAGCCATGCCAGCACGCCCACTCGGCTGCGGCCGCGCCGCGCCGCATCGCGCGCCAGGCTGACATCCGAATATTCAATGGCGGCAACCGGCCCCCGCCTTCCGCGCCACAGCAGCACGAGCGGCAGCAGCGCCAACAGCCAGAACCACTCAGGCTGCAGGAAGCGAGTCATGAGTGTTCCCGGGTTTGCGGTTGCCAAAACGAACGCACGGGCACTTTGCTGCAGCGACTCCATGTTCCGCCGAGTCAGCGACTGGGCCGCGAATTTTACGAAGTCGCATTGCTGCAAGAAATTCTGCCAGCAGCCCTTGGTGCCGGGCAAGCGCGGCGTTGGAACTCTCGAGCAGATCGCGCAGGAACTCCTCGGTGGTGCGGCGCGTGGCGGTCACGACTGAATCTTTGCTCGATATAGAGCCGAACAATGTCGGACGCAGCAATGGAGAACTCCCGCGCGCGCGCCGGCTGCATGAGCGCGCCGATGGCATCCAGGCGCTGCAGGGCGATTTCGTACGGCAGCAAAACTGCGCGCACGGCGGTTGCGCCGCCAACGCCACAGCGCATAAACCCCCAAGGCGATGAGCAAAACGCCGCCGATGATTGCGGGCAGCACCCATTCGGGGAGCACGCCTATCGGGCCGCGGATATCGCGAATATCCTCGGCGACGGGCGCGGCAGCCGCGCCGCCGCACCGTGATGCCGATCAGTGCGGCGGCCGCGGCGCCGCGCCGCTCGATGCTTCCTACCTTCATGCGCGCCGGCGCTCGCGGGTTTTGAAGAATCGCTGCAGCGCCGGCATGTAGGGCGTATCCGTCTGCAATTGCAGGGTATCGATGCCCTCGGAGCGAAAATCGCTGACCAGTTGGCGTCCTCGTTCCAGGGAGAGTTCCTTGAAGCGTTTGCGAACCGTTGCGCTCGCGGTATCCAGCTCGATCACCTCGCCGCTTTCCGCATCCTCGAGCGCAATGATTCCCACGTCCGGGAGCTCCTTTTCGCGCGGATCCTCGACATGCACCGCAATCAAATCATGGCGGCGATTGGTGCGGCGCATGGCGCGGCGCAGTTCGAGGCGTGTGGCGGGCGTGTTCTTGGGCGCTTCGAAATCCGAGATCAGGAATACCACCGCACGCCGGTGCAACAGCCGGTTGGCGACGTCGAGCGCCTTGACGGTGTCGGTGCCGATGCGCTCCGGCGTGTGATACAGGATGTCGCGCACGACCCGCAAGACGTGACGCCGGCCTTTTTTGGGCGGCAGATACCTTTCGATCTGATCGGTGTAGAGCAGCAAGCCGACTTTGTCGCTGTTGCGAATGGCGGAAAACGCCAGAACGCTCGCGAGCTCCGCGGCAAGATCGCGCTTGCGCAAGGGCGCCGGAGCCGAAATTTCCCGATGCGCTGATGTCCACCAGCAGAAAAATGCTGAGCTCGCGCTCCTCGGTGAATTTCTTGACGAACGGGCGGCCGGCACGCGCCGTGACATTCCAGTCGATGGTTCGCACCTCATCGCCGGGGCTGTATTCGCGCACTTCGTCGAAATCCATGCCGCGGCCCTTGAACACCGAATGATAGGACCCGGCGAGGCTGTCGTTGACCATGCGGCGCGTGCGAATCTCGAGCTGCCGCATGCCGCTCATGATGGCCTTGTTGGACTTGACGGCGTCCCGCGCCACTACGGCACCGGCAGGGTATCGAGTATTCTCTCGATGACATTCTCGGAGGAGATGTTTTCGGCCTCCGCCTCGTACGTCACCGCGACACGATGACGCAGCACGTCGAGCGCAATCGATTTGACATCCTGCGGAATGACGAAGTGACGGCCGTTGAGGAATGCCATGGCGCGCGCCCCGAGCGTCAGCGCGATGGTCGCGCGCGGCGAGGCGCCGTTCTGGATGTAGCCGTTCAAGTTTCAGGGACGCGGCGATGGGAGGCCGCGTCGCCAGCACCAGATCGACGATGTAGTCGCGGATCTTGTCATCCACGTACAGCGTATTGACAACATGGCGCGCCTCGACGATCTGCTCGGCGCTGACCACGGCGCGGGGAACCAGCATGGCTTCGGTCGTCGCCATCGCGTCCAGGATGGCGCGCTCATCGGTGCGGTTGGGATAGGTGACAATCACCTTCATCATGAACCGGTCGATCTGCGCCTCGGGCAGCGGATAGGTCCCTTCCTGCTCCAGAGGATTCTGCGTGGCCAGCACCAAGAAAGGATTGGGCAGCGGATAGGTCTCATCGCCGATCGTCACCTGCCGTTCCTGCATGGCCTCGAGCAGCGCGCTTTGCACTTTCGCCGGCGCGCGATTGATTTCGTCGGCCAGGATGAGATTGCTGAATATCGGACCGTGCTTGGTGCGGAATGCCCCGTCCTGCGGGTTGTAGATCATGGTCCCGACGATGTCGGCGGGCAGCATGTCGGGCGTGAACTGCAGCCGCTTGAAATGCAGCGCGATGCAGCTGGCCAGCGTCTTCAGCGCCAGGGTTTTGGCCAGGCCGGGCACGCCTTCCAGCAGCACGTGGCCGTTGGTCAGCAACGCGATCAGCAGACCGGTCCAGCAGATGCCTCTGACCCACGATGACCCGCGCCATCTCCTGCTGCAGCGGACGAATCCAAGCCGAACTTGCCGTGACCGTCTCGCGCGCGGCGCGCATCGCCGGATCGAACGCGCAGCGGTGCGGGAATGTGCTCGCGAGGCACCGCGGCGGGCTGATACCTCGCGTTCTGCTCGTGCAGCGGCGGGGCAGCTTTCTGATTCATTAGACGCAATCCTTCATGAGGAAACGGAAACTCGGGCGTGAGTGCGGCCGTCGGAACGGCCGACGCTTGGGCTCGAGGCTTTGAACTTGGAGAGGGCTTTCGGGTTCCCTGATAACTGCGAAGCGGAGCGCAAATCTAGAATTCTCCGTAGCCCCGTGCCATTGCCGCAGCAAATATGGGCAAAAACACGAACAAGGCCAGCTCCCAGTGCAGGTAGCGTCTGGCGGACCGTATGTGCGATTCGGTGGGCGCCAGCCCCGACTTTCGCCAACGCATAAAAGCCAGGGTTGGCGGCACCGACAACAATCCGATGGCCGCAAACGTGCCCAGCTTGGCCCAGAAGAAGGCGTTGTGCGAGTAATAGCCCCAGCCTTTGGCGGCGAATATGGCCCGGCTGAATCCGACCGCCAAAACCGCCATCGCCAATATTCCGTACCACAGATCGAGCGCGCCAACACGCTTGACCGTCGCGCTGCTCATGCCCGGACGAACCGCCCAGAATTCGGCGCAGATGATCCCGAAGATGGCAAAGATCAGAAGATGGTGGCCGACGGCAAGCAGCAGATCGAGCATGGCTATAAACCCTAGGGTGTCACTTGAATGCGGCACATGGCATTGAATCGCATGGATTTTATCATGCCGCCGCACCGCCGGGCAGGCTAAACAATAGTCCGCATTTGCCGGGGATTCAATTGCACGCCGTGCGCGCCCTTGAATGTAACACTCGTTACATTATAGGATCGGCGCCGTGCCGACCCGCAAAGCCATGCTGCTGGAAAATCTCATCGCCTACCTGGTCAGGCGCGGCGTTGCCGACGTGTCGTTGCGGCCGATGGCCGCCGCCGCCGGAACCAGCGCGCGGCTGCTGATTTTTCACTTCGGATCGAAGGAGCGGCTGCTTCTCGAGGTATTGGGCGAGATGCAGACGCGTCTGCAGCGCTCTCTGGGCGAGCTGTCGCGCGAACCCGGCCCGGCCCGTGCGGCACCGCTGCGGCAGTTTTGGGACTGGGCCCTCAAGGATGCGAATTTCGCGCAGCTTCGCGTGCTGTATCAATTGCACATTCTCGCGGCGCAAGACCACAAGACCTACGGCAGGTTCTTGAAGCGAAATTCTCTCAACTGGCTCGAATCGGTGCAGACGATGTTGAAGCCCTCGCAAAGGTCGCCGGCGTTGGCGACGCTGATCGTGGCCGTTTTCGATGGCCTGTTCATCGAAGTGATGAGTACCGGGGACCGGCGGCGCACCTCGGCCGCCATCGACGAATTCGTCGCGATGGCAAGAAACCCCGGCCGCGCCCGGCATGCCGCGCGAAAGCATGCCTTGACTAGGAGCCAACGATGAAATCACCCTTGCCGAGCGTCCTTGTTGCCCTCCTGTTGCTCACGCCCATGCTTGCCTCGGCAGGCGACTTGACGCCCGGCTCCATGGACGTGCGCTGGGACCCAGGTGCGGCGACATGCCCTGCCGGCGGAGCCGATCCCATTCAAGTTCATCGCTACAATGCGCAAACCATCATCTTGCGCGAAAAACTGTGCTCCACCTGGGAAGCACCGTTCATGTACCTGTTGATCGGCAGCAAACGGGCGCTGTTGATCGACACCGGCGATATCGCCGATCCGAACTTGATGCCGCTTGAGGCGCGGGTGATGAGTCTCTTGCCGGGAGAATCCGCGGCCAAGCTGCCGTTGCTGGTGGTCCACAGTCACGGCCATTTGGACCATCGCGCCGGCGATCCGCAATTCGAGGGCGTGGATGGCGTCCGGCTGGTGCGCGCGGATTTGGAGCACGTGCGCCGGTACTTCGACTTCGCCAATTGGCCACATGGCAGCGCGCAGATCGATCTCGGCGATCGCATCGTCGACGTGTTGCCCGCACCGGGACACCATCCGGCGCAATTGGTGTACTACGATCGCAATAGCGGTTTGGTATTTTCGGGCGACTTCCTGCTCCCGGGGCGTCTGTTGGTCGACGACTTGGGCGATTACGAAGCCAGCGCGCAGCGGGTGGCGGCGTTTCTTAAGGACCGGCCTGTCAGCTTCGTGCTGGGCGGGCATATCGAGAAGAATCGGTCAGGGGAGTTGTTGGAGTGGCAATCCACCTATCATCCTGATGAGCATGCCCTGCAGCTCACCAAGGACGACGTCGCGGCGCTGCCCGCGGCGCTGCGTAAATTCAACGGGTTCTACAGCGAAGCCGGGCCGTTTGTGATGGAGAATGGCCTGCGGATACTGATCGTCGCCGCTGCAGCGGCTGCGCTCGTCTTGATCGTTCTCGGTATCCTGATCTATCGATTCATACGCCGTAGACGCAAGCCTGCAAGCTAGCAGAGATGGTTGCAGTATTTTTCGCGAAGCGCCGCCTTTTGCACCTTTCCGGTTCCGCCGACCGGCAATGTGTCCAAGAAGACGACCGCATCCGGTATCCACCACTTCACGACGCGCTTGGCGAGAAAGGCCAGAATCTCATCGGCCTCGAGCGCCTGATCGGACTTGCGCACAATGAAGAGCAGCGGCCGTTCTTCCCATTTCGGGTGCCTCACACCGACGACGGCGGCCATCGCGACCGCCGGATGTCCCATGGCCACTCCCTCCAAATCGATCGAGCTGATCCATTCTCCACCCGTCTTGATCAAGTCCTTGGCCCGATCGCGAATCTGCAGGGTGCCCTGCGCATCAATGGTCGCAATGTCGCCCGTGGGCAGCCAACCGTCGATGAGCACCGGGTCTTCAGACTTGTAGTAGCCGGACACCGTCCACTGCCCGCGCACCATCACCTGACCCTGCGACTCGCCGTCGCGCGGTATCGTGCAACCGCTGTCATCCACCACCTTGACCTCGACGCCGAACACTGATTTGCCCTGCTTCGCCATGAGGGAGTGCCGCTCGGCTGCGGGCATATCGGCCTGCCGGGAATTCAGGCAGCTCATGGTTGCAATCGCCACGGTTTCGGTCATGCCCCAGGCCTGGCGCACCTCGATGCCGAATTCGTGGTCGAATTTCGCGATCAGCGATTCTGGCATGGCAGATCCGCCCACCAAAATGCGCTTCAGGCTGCTCAAGGGCAGCCTGCCTTGCTCGACATGGCGCATCAAAGCGATCCAGATCGTCGGTACACCGGCGGTCACGGTGACTTGCTCGCTTTCCAGCAGATCGTAGAAGCTGGGCGTATCCATTCGATGCCCCGGCAGCACCAGCTTTGCGCCGCCGATCGGCGCCGCGTAAGGCACGCACCAGCCATTGACATGAAACATGGGCACCGCCGGCAGGATGGTGTCTCTGGGCGACAGCGAGATCAGTCCGGGCAGGCACGCGGAAAGCGCGTTGAGCACGATTGACCGATTCGAATACAGCGCGCCCTTCGGATTGCCCGTCGTGCCCGAGGTATAGCAAAGCGCCGCGGCGGTGCGTTCATCGAACTGCGGCCAGGAAAATTCAGCGCTTTGCGAACCGATGAATTCCTCATAACAGAGCACGTTCCGCGAGTCGCCCGGCATATTTTCGGCGTCCGCGAGACAGATCCAATGACGAACGCCCGGACATTGTGCCGCGATGTTCTCCACGAGAGGCGCGAAGGCGGGATCGAACAGAACCGCACGATCATCGGCATGGTTGATGATGTAGATGAGCTGCGGGATGTGCAGACGCGGATTGCAGGTATGGATGATCATGCCGCTGCCCGACACGGCGTAGTACGCTTCCATGTGGCGGTGATTATTGAGCGCCATCGAACCAATCGAAGCGCCTGCGCTCAGACCCATTTCGGCCAGCGCGTTGGCCAATTTCAACGCGCGTGCCCTGCATTGCACATAGTTGTACCGAAACACGCTGCCGTCGGCCTCGAGCGAGACGATTTCCGTATCGCCAAATTGGCCGGCGGCGTGCTCGATCACATCGGAAATCAGCAGCGGCCGGTCCATCATCAAGCCGGCTTGGGGCATGCCAGGCGGTTGCGTTGGGGAATGCATAAGTTAAACCGGCCCCGAGCTGAAGTAGGACATGTCCGCGTAGCTTAACCGAGCCCCCGGCAGATCAGTCCGCACCTCTGTAAAAAGTACCGAGGGTGCAACGCATCAACTCTCGTCACTCTTAGGTGTCCGTCCTATGGGTACAATGGCTCATGAACCCGGGAATGCGGCCAGTGGGCGTTCAGCCGTCGGATACGGCCGAGGAAGGCACCATTAAGTGGTGGTTGGATGCGCTCGCAAGCGGTAGCTGCGATGTGCCGGCTTTTCTGCGCGCGATGCACGGCCGCTTCAGTGCCGACCCGGACGGAACCTTCGAAGTCTTGTCGCAGCTGGATCAATACTATCGCCGCGGCCGGATCGAGATAGAAACCTTCAAGAAGACCAAGACCGCTTTGGCGGAAATGGTGCTGGGAATCGGCTCGGTCCCGGTCGCCCCGGAAACACCCGTCCCCGTGGCACGAGACGTCATCATCCCTACCCGTGCCGAGCAACCTGTCCGTGTGGAGCAAGCGGCTCACGCGGAGCAAACCGATGCTCATCCGCGCCGCGAGGAGTGGCAATCGTCGGACTCGGTGGGCGATCCCAGGCCGGGCAGTGTGCTGCGGCGCCGCTATCGAATTGAGGCCGTGATCGGACAGGGCGGCACGGGAACCGTGTTCCAGGCCCTCGACGAATTTCGCCTGGAAGCACCGGGCAATCAGCGGCTGGCGGTCAAGATCCTCAATCCGGCCGTGACAAGGCGCGCCGACTTGCTCGCCGAGCTGCGCCGAGAATTTCAATCTCTGCAATTGCTGTCGCATCCGAACATCATCCGTGTGTTTGATTTCGACCGCGATGGTCCGCTGCTCTTCTTTACGATGGAACTGCTGACGGGAGCGCCGCTCGGCCGCGTATTGCAGGCGAGAAAACTCATCCCCGTGGACCGGGCGCAGGCACTGGCGATCATCCGCGGCGTTGGCGCCGCCTTGAGCTATGCACAAGCGCGCGGTACCGTGCATGGGGACCTGAATCCGCAAAATATCTTTATCACCGGATCGGGTGAGTTGCGCGTGATGGGCTTCGGCGCTTCGCGCAAGGCGCGCCAAAACTCGCAAATATCCGACCCCGAAATGACGCTGCCGTCTTCAGCCTCCATCTATGCAAGTTGCCAGGTGCTCGACGGGGAGCGACCCGACGCCCGCGACGATGTGTTCTCGCTTGCGTGCATTGCGTACTTGTTGTTGTCCGGCGCTCATCCATTCCCAAAGCGCACGGCGATCGAAGCCCGCGAAGCCAAGCTGAAGCCGCGCCGGCCCGCGAATCTCAAGAGCCGGCAATGGCGTGCGTTGCGGAGCGCGCTTCGTTGGGAGCGCGAGGGCCGTCCGGCCGACATGCAGCGATGGCTTTCGGAACTGGAACTCGGCGGCGCAGCCAAGAAACTGGCACCGCTCAACGACCTTATGGAGCCTCCGGCCGCCAAGGCACCCAGGTCCTGGCTGGGCGCCGGCATCGCAACCGGCATTGCGGTCCTGCTCTTCGCAGTCTATTGGCTGGTGAGCCATCGGGATATGCTGCCGAGCATCGATTCGACCGCGTCGATCCGCGCTCCATCAAAAAACGCGCCCGCGGCCGCCACGCCGCCCGCCGCCTCGCCGCCCGTCACCACGCCACCTGTCGCGACGTCAACCGCCGCTGCGGCGCCGGTGACTGTAGCGCCGGTCACTGTGGCGCCGACGAACGCGTCGCCGTCCGTTGATCGAGCCAAGCCGCCGCCGGCCGCTGTTGCGCCGCGCTCGGCGGCAATTTCAGCGCCGCCATCGCATCAGATACCGCCAGCGGCACCGGTTTCGGCGCCTGTTGCGGCAAGCGCAGCGCCCCCTCCTGTAACGGCACCGCACCGCGATGCATCGCCGGCGGCGGCGTCCGTCGCGCCCGCCGCCAAGACTCCAGCGGGCTCGTCGAAAATCGAGCTGGCCGCGGACACGGTCGATGTCCCGACAGGCCAACCATCGGCTCAGATTACGGTGCATCGCAAGGGCAACCTGCACGGCGAGACCAGCTTTACTTGGTGGACGGAGTCGGGTACGGCAAAGCCGGGCGCTGATTTCTCAGCGGTCGTGCCGCAATTGGCGTACCTGGCCGACGGCAAGTCCAGTGTTTCGCTGAGCATTCCCGTGAGTAGCGCTCCGCATACGCAGCCGAAGAGCTTTTATGTCGTCATCGATCAGTCCGAGGGCGGTGCGACGCTCGGCGGCCGAACCTTGACGATGGTGACGCTGCTGCCGAGCGACTAATCGCCAGAACCTTCGCGAGTCAAGCTGCGTAGATCGCGGCAAAGGTTTTTCGCAGGGCATTTTTTTGCACCTTGCCCATGGTGTTGCGCGGCAGTTCCTCGACGACGAGAATCCGTTTCGGCAGCTTGTAGTTGGCCAACCGGGTCTTGATCGATGTCAACATCGCCTGCTCCGAGAGAACCGCGCCGGGCTTTGCCACGACAACGGCCGTAACCCCCTCGCCAAAATCCGGATGCGGCACGCCAAATACGGCGCTTTCCAGGACGCCCTCAACGGCGTCCAACTCAACTTCCACTTCTTTCGGATAGACATTGTAGCCGCCGCTGATCACCAGGTCCTTGGCGCGCCCGACGATGTGTACGTAGCCGTTGCGATCGATGCGCACCACATCTCCGGTCTTGAACCATTGATCCGCCGTGAACTCGCTGCGGGTTTTCTCCGCATCGCGCCAATACCCTGCGAAGACGTTGGGACCCCTGACCTCGAGCGTGCCGGCAACATCCGCATCCAGTTCGACCGCACCGGTTTGGGCGTTTCTCACGCGCAGCGAAACTCCTTTGAGGGGCGGACCGACCGAGCCCGGCAATCTCACGCCATCATAAGGATTGGACGTGTTCATCATGGTTTCCGACATGCCATAGCGCTCCAAAATCACATGTCCCGTGCGCTGCAGAAATTCCCGGTGAGTCTCGGCCAGCAAGGGCGCCGAACCCGAGATGAACAGGCGCATGCCGGCCGTCGTGTCGCGATTCAGATTTCCCTGCTGCAGCAGGCGCGTGTAGTGCGTCGGCACCCCCATATAAACCGAGGCCTTGGAAAACTGCTCGAGCACCTGAGGCGCATCGAATTTGGGCGCCAGCAGCAGGCTGGCTTTCGACGCGAGCACCGTGTTGATCGCCACAAACAAGCCGTGAATGTGAAATAGCGGCAAGGTGTGCAGCAATACGTCTGCCTCGCAGAAGCGCCAAGCTTCCGCCAACACAGCGGCGTTCGAGCTCAGGTTCGCGCGTGTCAGCATCGCGCCCTTGGGACGCCCGGTCGTGCCGGACGTGTAGATGATGGCCGCAATCGCGTCGCTCTCGAACTTCGGCGGCGCCTGGAAATCGGCGGCGCACCCGGCGGCGAGCCGCGGGAAGGAGCCGGCGCCCTCCGCGCCCAGCGTTTCAACACCGGGAACTTTTGCATGCCGGGCCGGCGGCTCGAGCAACAGTCGGTCTTGCGGACGGACGATCGCGATTCGCGGCTGCGAGTCTCGCAGGTAGTATTCGACCTCGTTGGGGGTGTTCGCCACGTTGATGGGCACGAATACCGCGCCCATGCGCAGACAAGCGAGGTAAAGAAAAACCGCCTCGGCAGATTTGTCGACCTGAACGGCAACCCGATCGCCGTTTTGCACGCCGAGTTGCATGAGCGCTGAGGCCATTCTTCCGGACTGCTCGCACAGCGCCGCATAGCTGAAATTGCCCCCTTCCTGCGTGCGTAAAAATGGCCGGTCCGAGCGGCGCGCAGCCTCCTCGAACCAGCTGGTCGGATCTCTAGCAAAGGTCATTTTCAAATGATGCCATAGCCGCTAGGCCGTCAACCGCTCCCAGATCGGCGCCACCACAACATCCGCCAATCCAATATCGTTGGCCGTTGCCCGGCCCTCATCGGCCGTAATGACGTTCTGCGTCTTGAGCAAGGACAGGGTACCCAGCAATTCACCGGCGCACAGCGCCATCGTCAGTGCCTCGTTGGGCGATCGTTCGATCGCAGCAACCAGGCGCGGCGAGGTCTCCCAATTTTGCGCGATACGCAGCGATACTTGCGCGCCCAAAGCCGCAGTCAGAGCAACAAACAAGTTCGGACTCGGCGTCAGCCGTGGGCGCTGTGCGTACACATCGAGGGTGGCGCCATATACCACCAAAGGCCCCAGGGCGCTGAGGAGAATCAGCAGCTGCGCCTCAAAGCGGTCCTGCGGCAGGGCTTTGAGCGCATACAGTTCCGCCGCGCGTGCGGCGCGCTCGGTCCGCTCCCACAGCATGCGGGGGAAACGCGGGAAATTGCTGCGCGTCGCGCGAAATACCGGCTGCAGCATGGCCGTTGCGACGAGGCCGCGCAACGCATCCACGCCCAGCACCACAATTGCGCGTTGGATGGTTTCGATGGGCGCGGAAGAAGTTCTGTAAATTGGCGAGTTCGCGAGCCGCAGCACATCGGAGGTCAGCACCGGATCGTGCGCGACGATGCGCGCGAGCTTGTCGGGGGCGCTGCGCGGATCATCCACTGCGCGCAGCAATTGCGGCATCAAGGTTGGGCGCCGGGGAAAATACTTCGGGTCCAGCTTATCGGCCTGCAGCACGGCGGAAACCGCGTCTCTCACCCGCGCATGCGCAGGCTCCATAGGTTGGGACTCCGGCGCTGCCGCGAACGCCAACTTCCAGAGGCGCTCGGTCACCAGGTCATTTGCCTGTGAGGCTCGGGCGGCATCCGGTACCGGAGCGGCCGCTCCGCCCCGGGATTTGATTGCCGCCGCGATTCCGCGCGATGGCAGCAGCGTCTTCGGCTTGCGAGACCGGAAGAACCACCACGCCGCCAGGCCGCCGAGCAGGCCCGCAATCACGATCCCAACGACAACCATGCCCAACACCCCCGGGCCCTAGAAATCAGTAATGAGGCGGCCGCTCCTGTTCCACCGTGCGCGCCTCGTCGGATGGCGCGGCCGCCATTTTTTCCCGGAGGGCTTTGAGCTGCGCCTCCATCGATTGAATATCTTGATGCTGGCGAAACACCGCGTCGCTGAGCTCCACGAGGGCGCGCTCGAGATAGGTTATTTTCGATTGCACCCGCTCCAACGGGTCATCGCCTGCCGCGGTCAATGTCTCGCGCCATAGAATAGATAATCGGCAGTGTACGCGGCGCGCAGCTGTTGTCCGGCTTGTTCCCTGCGGCAGCTCGTCGCGGGCACGCTGCCCCCCGCCGTATTGATGCGCTGGATGAACTGCACGTGCGCGAACAGGCCATTGCCGGCGGTTGCCCTCGCCTTCAACAGCAGCCAGGGAATGGAATTGGGCTTGAGACTGGGGCTGCTGCCGATGGCCTCGGCGACCACCCTGCTGCCGTCGGCGGCTTCCCATGTCGGTCCGGCGAAATGCTTGCCGACGATACGGCCCCCCTTGGTGAGCAGGTTGGCCTCGGGCCCTCTGAAGACCCAGTCATATTGCGCAGGATCATTCTTCGCGGGCTGGCACTCATAAACTTGCACGCCTGCGCCATGCAGCTGTTTGATCAGCGCCTGGTCTGCGGGCACGCGCAACGGTCCAGGCACCGGGGGTGTTGCCGCACAGCCTGCGATCGCCGCACACAACGCAATAACGAAACCGGGAAATGCTTGGGTTCTCATAGCGCCACATTATGTCAGGAGATGCGACTGACGAGCGATACTCGAGTGCGCTATTCTGCCTGGCATCATGCAACGAAAGGCCCAGCGGCGCGTGCTCGCCATCGATGTCGGCGGGACACATGTGAAGACCAGCGTCTCAGGGCAGCGGGAAACACGTGAATTCGAATCCGGACCGACGCTGACGCCGCGAAAGATGGTCGCGCGCGTGCGCCGGCTGACCGCGGACCTGAAATACGATGTCGTTTCCATCGGCTACCCCGGGGTGGTCGTCCACGGCAAGATCATCACGGAGCCCTACAATCTCGGGCGTGGCTGGGTCGGGTTCGATTTTCGCAAGGCGTTCGGACGGCCCACGCAGGTGATGAACGATGCTGCGATGCAGGCGATTGGCAGCTACGAGGGTGGACGCATGCTGTTCCTGGGCCTGGGCACAGGATTGGGCTCGGCGCTCATCGTCGACGGCACCGTCGCGCCGATGGAGCTTGCGCATCTGCCTTACAAGCACGGGCGCACCTACGAGGACTATGTGGGCGATCACGGCCGCCGCCGCCTCGGCGCCAAGAAGTGGCGCCATACGGTTGCCTCGGTGGTCGAGCAACTGAGCAAAGCCCTCGAAGCGGACTATGTCGTGCTCGGCGGCGGTAATGCCCGCAAATTGAAAAAACTTCCCAAGAACGCGCGGCTGGGAAACAATAGTTTCGCCTTTCTGGGCGGCTTTCGAGTCTGGCGCACCGCGGCGCCGCGCCTCGCCACATAGGCAACGATCAACCCGCTATTTGGCCCGGCGCAATTCGAACCCCAACCGCGGGAAGTGCACCACTACGCTGCCGGCGCGCTCATCCTCGCGCGCGATCGAAAAGCGGGTTTTGGTGGCGCCATACAGCGTTCCTGCTATGGGGTCGGTTCCGGTGTCGGTTGCCGCCGCCACCACCTTGTCGCCGATCGCGAGACCGTGTGAATCGAGATTTCCCGCTGACTTTTCGGCCGTGGCATCGTGCGCGACCGCGATCGCGGCGCCGCTGTCGAGTTTATCATGCGTGCCATGGCCGAACGCGGCCATGCGCGTCCGCCAGCTTTGCAGCGCCGGGAAACTTTCGAGAATCGTGGCCACCGGACCGCCGCGCGTTACGAACCACAGACAGTGATAGATCGAAAAATCAGCGATGCTCGGCGCCGTTCCGAAAAAGAAATCCTGCTCGCCGAGCGTCTCTTCGAGGCGTTCGAGATAAAGACCGAGCGCCGCGTTCGCATCCGCCGGTCGCATGCGCGGCATATTGGCGCGAAACGTCACCCGGTCGTCGCCGAATGCCTTGACGCTTTCGGGCGGCACGCCTGCAAACAGATGCGCGAGTCCGGCGGGCTGCATGGCGAAGGGAACCGCCGTCCAAAACAAGGTGGAATCCGCCCATTGGGCCAGCAGGCGCGACGCACCCGTCACGCCGCGCGGATATAAAGTCGGAGTTGATGCGCGCTCCTCGAGCACGTCGGCGATCAGCGCGGTGTCGCAATAAATGTCCGCGCCGATCTGCAGCACCGGCGTCTTGCGGTATCCGCCGGTGAGCGCCGTCAAATCAGGCTTCGGCATGATGTTGGGAATATGAACCGAAGACCAACGCAGACCCTTGAAGCCCAAGATCAAGCGCACTTTCTCCGCGAAAGGCGACATCGGGTAGTGATGCAGGATGATTTGTTTCATGGCTAGAGTCGAACCAATTGTTTGCCGAAGTTCTGGCCCTTCAGCATGCCGATGAATGCAGTGGGCGCCGCCGCAAGACCCTCGGCGATGGACTCCTTATATTTCAATTTTCCCGACGCGACCAGTCCGCCCAGGACCGACAGCCCTTCGGGCCAGAGATTCAAGTGATCGGAAATGATGAAGCCTTGCATCTTGAAGCGCGCCACCAGAAACATGCCCGGATTCAAGATGGCGCTCTTTGGCACGGAACCGGGCGTCATGTTGTAGTCGGCAATGAGTCCGCAAATCGCGACGCGCGCAAAGGGATTGAGCAGCGTCATCACGGCGTTCAACACATCGCCGCCGACGTTTTCGAAGTGCGCATCCACGCCCTTCGGTGCCGCAGCCGCGATCAACCCTGCCAAAGATTTCGCGTCCGCGGCCGTCTTGTAGTCGATGCAGGCGTCGAATCCCAGCTCCTGCGTGACGTAACGGCACTTGTCCGGGCCGCCCGCAATTCCCACCGCCCGCACCCCGGCAATGCGCGCCAATTGCCCGACCACACTGCCGACCGCGCCGGAGGCCGCGCTGACGACAATGGTCTCGCCGCCCTTCGGTTCCATGATCTTGTTGTAGCCGTACCAGGCCGTCATGCCCGGCATGCCGACAACACCCAGATACGCCGACAGCGGGATATGACGCGTGTCGACCTTGCCCAATGCCTCGGATTTGCTGACGCCATACTCGGCCCAGCCCAGCATGCCGCGCACCGTGTCCCCGATCGCGAATTGGCTGCTGCGCGACTCCACCACTTCACCCACCGTTGCGCCGCCCATGGTCTCGTTGAGCATTTGCGGCATGGCGTACGATTTCGCGTCATTCATTCTTCCCCGCATATAAGGGTCGAGCGACAGGTACCGATTGCGCACGCGCACCTCGCCGTCGCCAAGTGCGGGACTGGGAGCTTCCTCGAGGCGAAAATTTTCGGCACCGGGCCAGCCATGCGGCCGGGATGCCAGCACGATGCGGCGATATGAATTAGCCATCGGCAACCGCTCCTGATTTTAGATATTTGAATGTCCCCATCGCCTTGGCGATCAATCGCTCGTGGGCGTCCCTCGCCTCGCCCTCGCAGAACGCCATGGTCATGGAACGATGGTACGCAAATCCCGAGACCAACAAGCGCGTGCCGGCCTTCGCCGGCTGCAAAAAACTCGTCTTCATCTCGACCGTCACGCCGCCGCCCGCGTCCGCATTGAGCGACCGGCCCGCCACCGCCATCGCCACGTCGAGCAGCGACATGATCACGCCGCCATGCGCGACGGACCAGCTGTTGAGGTGCCAGGGCTCGAGATTGAGCGCCACCATTGAGCGGCCGTCGGCCGCGCTGATGAACTCGACTCCAAGCTCCTTGATGAAAGGCACATTGAGTCGAAATGAGCTGGCTTGAGTCACAAGAAACCGTACCTTGCGCTGCCGGTGCATGTCAATCAAACGATGAACCGCACGGCGCACGTTGCTGGCACAATGAGCAGAGTGATGAGCCTGAGTGCTTTAAGTGTTCTGCGATTCACCGCCATGCTGGCCGCGACTTTATTGCTCGGCGTTCCGGCGCTATGGGGCGCATTGGCGCTCTGGTTTCAGGCGCCGGGCGGCCAGTTTAGAAGCGTGTTCGTCCTGATGTGGAGCGCATTCGCGCTCGGCGTGCTGATTGCACTCTGGGAGGGCCGCGCGGGCCTCGCCTTCTTGAGCTTCGCGCTCGCCTTCGCCGTCCTGCTCATCTGGTGGCAGCGCATCTCGCCCACCAACGAGAGCCTCTGGGCGGATGATGTCGCGCAGATCACCCATGGCAGCATCGACGGCAAGCGCGTGACGCTGCAAAATGTCCGCAACTTCGACTGGCGCAGCAACAGCGACTATACGCAGCGCTGGGAAACGCGCAGCTACGATCTGGACAAGATCAGCTCGGTCGACATGATCATGTCGTACTGGGACGGGCGGGCGATCGCGCACATGTTGATATCGTTTGGATTCGATGACGGCCGGCACGTCGCCTTTTCGGTGGAGGTGCGGCGCCGGAAAAATGCCACCTATTCGGAACTCGGCGGCTTTTTCAAGAGAGATGGCCTCAGCATCATTGCGGCCGACGAGCGCGACGTCATCCGCGTGCGCACCAACATTCGCGGCGAAGATGACTATCTGTACCGCATTCGCATGCCACAGCCCGCGATGCGGTCGCTGTTTGTCGGCTACGTCGAACAGGCTGATCGTCTGCTTGCCACCCCGCGCTTCTACAATACGATTACCGTCAACTGCACCATGCTGGTTTATCACATGATGCAGCGAATTGTGGGCTATCTGCCATGGAGCTATCGTTTGCTGTTCACGGGCTATCTGCCCGAATACGTTTATCGCGTGGGCGGCCTGGATCAGCGCTTCAAGCTGGCGGAACTGCGCGCGTTGGGACGGATCACCGATCGCGCCAGACAGGCGGATCGCAGCGATTCATTCTCCGCGGACATTCGCAAAGGCATTCCGGCACTGGATTCGCGAACAGCCGAGCCTAGTGCCGCGGAGTGAACCCGTAGTGCTTGAAGGTCAGGTCGCCTGCGGGTCCGCGAACATAGGCTAGAAATTTCGCCGCATCGGCCCCGGCACCGGCGGTCAGCGCCGCAGGATAAACGATGGGCATGTGGCTGTCGGCCGGAAATGTATCCACCACGCGCACATTTTTGTCGACCATGGCGTCGGTTCGATAAACGATGCCGAGTTCGGCCTCGCCGCGATCGACGAACGCCAGCGCCGAGCGCACGCTGTCGGCTCGCACCAGCCGCGTGGGCGACTTGGTCCCAGACGCCGAGATTGGTCAACGCCTCGTGCGCATAGCGCCCCACCGGCACGGAATCCGGATCGCCGGTCGCCAGGCGGCCGCTGCCCACCGCGGCGGCCAGCGCAAAATGCGGCGCGATCTTCAAGCTGATTTTACTGCTCAGCGGCGCGATCAGGACCAATTGATTCCCCAGCACATCATGCCGTGTGGCCGCCTGGATCAAGTTTCTCGCCTGCAGGTAATCCATCCACTCCAGATCCGCCGAGAAGAACAGGTCGGCGCGCGAGCCATTTTCAATTTGCCGCGCGAGCGTGGAGCTGGCGGCGAACGAGAAACGCACCGGGATGGAGGAGTCCTTGGTGAATGCGTCGCCCAAATCCTGCAGCGCATTGGTCAGCGACGCGGCAGCAAACACGGTAAGCGCTTTTTCCGAGTCCGCGGCAAAAGACTGCAGCCCGAACAGACAGGCAGTCAGCAGCAAGCATGCGCGCAACGCCGATTTCATGGCCTGGGCCCTTGAGTGAGAGCTAGTTATGCGCGAGCACCGGCGAGCCGCTGTACAGCTGCGGAAAGGTGCGCCGGAAATTCTCGATCTTCGGTATGTCGTAGATCGCGATGTAGGGCTGCGTCGGATTATGCATCAGATAATCCTGATGATAGTGCTCCGCCGCATAGAAGCCCTTGAGCGGATCCACCCGCGTGACGATCGGCCGCGCAAATGCGTGCGACTGGTCGAGCTGGCTGATGTAGGCCTGCGCGATGCGCTTCTGATTCTCGTCGGCGTAAAAGATGGACGAGCGATATTGGGTGCCGACGTCGGGTCCTTGTCGATTCAATTGCGTCGGATCGTGGACCACGGAAAACGCAATCTGCAAAATCTGTCCGTAGGAAATCGCCGCCGGATCGAAGGTTATCTTCACCGATTCCGCATGTCCGGTGGTTCCCGAACTGACGGTTTCGTAGTCCGCGGTGGACTTCTCGCCGCCGGCATAGCCTGCTATCACGTTCGTGACGCCGCGCACGTGCTCGAACACGCCTTGCACGCCCCAGAAGCATCCGCCTGACAACACCGCGGTCTGCGCCGGTCCGGCGGTCTTGGGATTGTCGATGAGCGGGGGCGCGATGATGACCGGCGCCTCCGCGCCGAACAGCGGCGAATGCCAGAGAATCGCGCCCGCCGCGACGGCGCCCGCGAAGGCGGCAATGCGCAGCAACGTTGAAGATTTCCAAAAAGCCATATCCTAGGTCTCCTATGCGCGAGGCGTGAAGTGCAGCGCAACCGAATTCATGCAATAGCGCAGACCCGTCGGCTTCGGGCCGTCGTCAAACACGTGGCCCAGGTGCGCGTCGCAGCGCCGGCACGAGATCGCATCGCGCGACATTCCCAGAGTCAGGTCGCTGCTCTTGACCATATTCAGCGCGGAAATCGGCTGCCAGAAGCTGGGCCAGCCGGTGCCGGAATCGAATTTGGTTTTTGAATCATACAGCGCCGTATCGCAGCAGATGCAGTGATAAATGCCATCCGCATGATTTCTATCGTACTCGCCGGTGAACGCCACTTCCGTGGCGGCCTGTCGCGCAACCCGATAGCTCAGCGGCGACAATTGCGCCTGCCACTGCGCATCGGTCTTTGACAACCTTTGCCACCCGCACGACACCTACGCTCTTGCCGGCGGGCGAGAAATTCTCGATCGAGACCTCGCTGTTCAGCATCGGACCCGACAACGTTGCCGCAGCGACCCGGCCCGCCAAGGACAGCCCCGAGAGCGCGCTCAATCCCGCGATGACATGACGACGACTGACGATTGACTGCATGACTTGGCCCTCACCCGAATGTAAATGAATACGCTTGCACGTCCGGATCCAGGAACTCGATTGAAAACACGTGCTCGCCGACAGCGCCGGACTGCCGGATCAATTGATACAAGCGCTGTCGATCGATGATTCCAGCACCGCTTGAATCCGTATCAGCGCCGTGGCTGGCCGCCGGCGGTGCGCCATCCAAGGTCACGCGGAAACGCACCGGCTTGCCGTCGGCGCCCGGACCCAGAACCAGGTGCAAATCGCGCGCGTAGAATCGAAACTCGATTTTACCGCCGCCGGCGCCCAGCACCGCCTTTTCAGGGTCTACCTTCCATGACCCGCCAAGCGCCCATTGATTCAATTTTAATGCCGCCGGAGCCGAGTAAACGTGCGCCTGATCCTGTGCAAAACCGCCCGGCGAGGCGAAATTATCGGCACGGCGGTAGCCGACGTAGGTTTCCGGCGACTGGTCATGCGCCTCATCGGGCGGCGCCTCAACGCCCGCCGCCTTGACAGCGCCCATTCCCGGCGGCGGCAATCCGCTCTGCCCCGCCTCCGTCAGCAAGGTGCGAATGATCTGTTCGGATTCATCGTAGTTGCCTTCGCCGAAGTGATGCGCGCGGACATGTCCCGTGGCATCGATGAAATAATGCGCGGGCCAGTACTGGTTGTTGAATGCCTGCCAGATGGCGTAGTCATTATCCAGCGCCACCGGATAGGTGATTTTCAAATCCGCGACCGCCCGCCGCACATTGCCCGGATCTTTTTCGAAGGCAAATTCCGGTGCGTGCACGCCGATCACAACCAAACCGTGATCCTTATATTTCTGGTACCACGATTCCACATAGGGGAGCGCGCGCAGACAGTTGATGCAGGAATAGGTCCAAAAATCGACCACCACCACCTTGCCCCGCAACGCCTCCGGCGTGAGCGGCGGCGAGTTCAACCACAAGGTGGCGCCGGCGAAGGAAGGGATTTCTCCCTCCACCGGCAGATTGCCGGCGGGCTTTGCGGCCGACATCATCATGGCATGGCCGTCTGCTTTGGTATTGCTCATGGCCATGGTGGAGTTGCTCATGGCCATCATGCTGCCGCCCGGCGCGCCGGCATTCTGAGGATTGATTTTGTCGATCAGCGATTGTTCGAGACTGTTCGTGCCGTTGAGCGACAAACGCGTCAGCACGGTTGAATCCCAGCCGAACACGATCGCGACGACGGCAATCAGCACGGCGACGCCGAGTCCGCGCCTGATCCATTCCCCCGTGCCCAATGAACGCTTCAAGAACGCGAACACCCGTCCGCCTGCCAGCAACGCCACGGCCAACGAGCTCGCCGCGCCCGCGGCATAGGCAAACAGCAACAGGGTGGTGCGGGCGTTGGGGCCGGAGATCGCCGCGCCGGTCAGAATGAGGCCGAGGATCGGACCCGCGCACGGCGCCCAGAGAAGACCGGTGGCAATGCCGAGCAGCACGGAGTTCAAAGGCGTGAAGCGCGCGCTCGCTCCCGGATCTGATTGCGCCAGCCGGTTGCCCAGAGCGACGAACGGACGCGCCAGCCAATCGGCCAGACGCGTCGACAACAGGGTTGCCGCGAACGCGGTCAAGAGCACCAGTGCGAAGATGCGCCCATATTGATTGACCCTGACGGCCCAGGAACCCCCCACAGCGGCCAGCGTGGCGATCGCGGCAAATGTGACGGCCATGCCGGCCAGCATGGGCAGACCATTCGATCAGAAATTTTTGCTCTGAGCGCGCGAACACGAAGGGCAGCACAGGCAGGATGCAGGGACTCAAAATGGTCAGCACGCCGCCTAAAAACACCAAGATTACGATGGTCATGGGTTTTGATCTTACTCCTTGCAAATAAGACCGGCGATTGCACCATTACATTGCAATACGCCGCTTAAGTGCCGCAAAAAGTCTGCAGCACGCGCTCGGCAGGTTGCGGCGGATTTGCGTACGCTGCGAAGGCGGTGCGCGCCGCGTAAGGCGCCGCCAGCACTTCCTGGAGTTCCTCGAAAGGCGCGAAATCGCTGCGCTCGGCCGCGGCGATTGCCTGCTCCACGCGGTGGTTGCGCGGAATGTAGGCTGGATTGGCCAGCTGCATCGATTCGGCGCGCGCTTCCGGCCTCATCGCCTCGCCGCTGATCCGCGCCCGCCAGCGCTGCGCCCACTCGTCATACTCGCCGGCATTGGCGAAATGGCCGCGGACCAATGTATCGTCAGCCGGATCGCGGGCCGCGGCGCAAAGCGCGCGAAAGCTCAATGTAAAGTCGGCTTGCCCGCGCTGCATTGCCTGCAGCCAATCCTCGGCGAGTTGCCGATCTTTAGGTTCCGAGGTCGACAAGCCCAGCTTGCGGCGCATTCCATCCAGCCAGCAGTCTTTGAACAGCGCCTCAAAACTTGTTATCGCCTCGGTCGCCGCGGCAATCGCCCGCTGTGAGTCCGTATCGATGAGCGTCAACAGAGTCTCCGCGAACCTCGCCAAATTCCAGAGCGCGGCGTTCGGCTGATTGGCGTAAGAATAGCGCCCGCGCTGATCGATGGAGCTGAACACGGTGGCCGGATCGAAGGTATCCATGAATGCGCAGGGCCCAAAATCGATGGTCTCGCCGGACACCGCCATGTTGTCGGTGTTCATGACGCCATGGATGAAGCCGACGTTCATCCAGCGCGCGATGAGCGACGGCCTGGCGCGCCACGACCTGCAGCAGCAACGATAGATAAGGACTCTTGTCGCGGGCGCACTGCGGGTAGTGCCGATCGATCACGTAGTCGGCGAGGATCTTCGTGCCGGCAACGTCGCCGCGCGCCGCGAAGTACTCAAATGTGCCGACGCGCACATGGCTCGCAGCCACCCGCGTCAAGATGGCGCCGGGCTGCGGCGTTTCCCGCTGCACGGTCTCGCCGGTGCCGACCGCCGCGAGCGACCGCGTCGCCGGAATCCCCAAGGCGTGCATCGCTTCGCTGACCAGATATTCGCGCAAGACAGGACCCAGGGCGGCCCGCCCGTCGCCGCTGCGCGAGAACGGCGTGCGGCCGCAGCCTTTCAGCTGGATATCGCGCAGCACACCCGCGCGGTCGCGCATCTCGCCGATCAAAATCGCCCGGCCATCGCCCAGTTGCGCAACAAAATGACCGAACTGATGACCTGCGTAGGCCATGGCGATGGGAACAATGTTCTGGGGCAAAACGTTGCCGGAAAAAAGCTCCGCCGCGGCCGGCGCATCGAGAGCGGATGAATCCAGGGCCAAATCGGACGCCAGCGACCGATTGAGTTTGATGAGACGCGGCGCCGCGACATGCGTGGGTTGCACCCGCGCAAAGAAGCGTTCCGGCAGACTGGCATAGCCGCTGGGATTCACGCGTTGACCGTCGCCTCGCCGGAATTTTTGGCGCGGGATGCTTTTCCGCGGGTGGCGAGCCACGATCCCAATAGAATGAGCGCAAATGCGATGAAACCGCCGATGCCGAGATGCTCGTCGAGCACCAGCACGCCGAGCAGCGTCGCGACCACGGGATTGATGTACGTAATCACTGAAGCCCGCGAGGCGCCGGCATCGTGAACCAGATAGAACATCAGCAACATTGCAATCGCCGTGCAGACGACACCCAGCACCGCGATCGATGCCAAAGCATTCCCTGAGGGCAGGCTGGACGGGATCTCGAACGCCGCGGGAATCAGCAGCAGAATGCTGGCTACGCCCAAGCTTGCCGCAAGCGGTCCAATTGAATCCAGGCCGCCGAGATGGCGTTGGATGATCAGCGGTCCGATCGCATAACATATCGTGGACACCAGCATGCAGCCGACGCCCGCCCAACCGAGCGCGCCCGAGATGGGGCCGGTGCCGAGCAGCGCGGCGACGCCGATAAAGCCGACCGCCAGACCCGCCAGGCGCCACGCCCCCAGCGCCTCACGGACGCCGAAAAAGCGCTGAATCAACGCGATCGACAGCGGCACCATGGCGATCAGAATCCCGGTGACGGAGGAACTGATCCAGCGTTCCCCCAACGAGATCAGCGAAAATGGAATCGCGAACTCGACCAGCCCGAAAGCAACGATGGCTTTCTTGTGCGCGCCGAGCCGGCGCAGCGCGCCGCGCCGCCAGGCAATCGGCATCAGTATCAGCGTGGCCAGCAGTACACGGCTGAAAGCCAAGGTAAACGGCGAGACTTCCTGTACCGCAACCTTGATGAAGAAATAGGGCAGACCCCAAATGATTCCGAGCGCCACAAAGGCCGTCCATCCACGCCAGGTCACGGACTTAAATCCCCTCGATACCGGTGATAGGCCGCAATGCTAACAGGGATCGGCATTTTGGATACGCGTCTGTCGGTCGTTGCTGACGGACTTTCGCCTACACGAATATCGGCATAAGCCGCGGAAATTTCCGCCCTGCCGCGCGCAGACTTCGGCGGTCCCCGCCGACGATAATCTCTCTCGAGAGTTGAGGAGCGGAGCGAGGTCGATGCCTTTTTTTCGCGATGATCAGTCATCCATTCACTATCTGGAGCGCGGACGCGGCGCGCCTTTATTGCTGATCCATGGCTTGGGCTGCAACGGCGCGGACTGGGCCTTTCAAGTCGCGGCTCTCGAACATCGGTTTCGGCTCATCATTCCCGACCTGCCCGGCAGCGGGCACAGCGCGCCGCCGCGCAGCGAATACACCATCGCAGGGATTCGCGCGCGCAATGTGGAGACTGATGGATCACCTCAAGATCCCGCAAACCAACATCGTCGGCTTCTCACTGGGCGGCGCGGTCGCGCTTGAAATGGCGGCGCTGCGGCCTACCTGCGTGCCCAAGCTCGGCCTGATCAACAGTCTGGCGACCTATCAGCCGCGCGACTGCGCAAATGGCTCGAGACTTACGTGTCGGCGACCGCTGGTGCGGATGCTGGGCATGCCGCGTGCGGCCTGCTTGATGGCTAGCGCGGCTGTTTCCGGAGCCCTGGCAACGCGCCATGCGCGAGCATGCCGCCCGCGTGATGGGATCGGTTCCGGCGAACTCCTACCTCGGAACCGGATTGGCGCTGGCGCGCTGGGCCATCCTCGACCGGCTGGATCGCTTGACGAGCCGAGTCTTGCTGATCGCCGCGGAAAACGACTTCACGCCGCTGGACGAAAAGCGCGAGCTGGCCAGAAAGCTCAATGCGGAGCTGGTGATCGTGCGCGGCTCGCGTCACGGCACCCCCTTCGACTCGGTCGAAGCCACCAATGCCAGCCTGCTGGCGCTGCTCACCGACCAGCCGCTGCCGCCGCCGACGCGGTGGGTGCGCGACACGCCGACGCGCGCGCAGGCGCTGTCGCTGGCCGGCAGCATCGCCGAAGAGCATGCGCTCAGCCCGCTGCTGCTCGACTAGCTTGGCGCTACTGCCACGGCAGACGATCCAGATCGAGGTTGCCGCCGCTTAGGATGATTCCGATATTCGCGCCGGTCGCCGCGATACGGCCCTCGACAATAGCCGCGTAACTGACCGCGCCCGAAGGCTCGACCAGCAGCTTCATCACCTCCCAGACCTGGCGCATCGCCTGCACGATCGATTCTTCGCGCACCGTCACGATGTCGTCGACCAGGCGCATGATCTCCGCGAACGGTCTCTCGCCCCAACGATGTCTTGAGCCCATCCGCAATGGTGTGCGGCTCGAGCATGGGAATGATGTGGCCCGCCTTCAGGGAGCGCGCGGCATCGTCGGCGCCCGGCCGGTTCAACGCCGATCACGCGCACGGCGGGCTTGATGTCCTTCGCCGCGACCGCGATGCCGCTGAGCTGCCCGCCGCCGCCCGACCGGACAGAGAATCACATCGAGATCGGGCACATCCTCGAGCAGCTCGATGGCCGTGGTTCCCTGTCCCGCCATGACCCGCAAATCGTCGATAGGGATGGATGAATATTGCGCCGGTGCGCTCCATGACCTGCCGGGCGGTCGATTCGCGCGCGGCCAGCGTCGGCTCGCACAACACGACTCGCCGCCGTAGCGGCGCACGGCCGCCTGCTTCGCCTGCGGCGAATTGCTCGGCATGACGATGTAGGCCGGGATGCCGCGCAGTCTCGCGGCGCGCGCCAGCGCCGCCGCGTGATTGCCCGAGGAATGCGTCACCACGCCCTTGGCCGCCTCGGCATCGGTCAACAAAAACACCGCGTTGGTGGCGCCGCGCGCCTTGAAAGCGCCGACCTTCTGAAGATTCTCGCACTTGAAGTAACAGCCGATTGCCCGCCAGGCCATCCAGCACTTCGCTGGTCATCACGGGGGTGCGGTGAATCTTGTCGCGGATGCGGGCATGCGCTTCGCGAATCGGACTGCATGGTCAGGGCGGGCTTGAGTTCTGTGCTACGTGTATTCATAAACTCTGTGCTAAAAGTACGACATGAAATCCCGCCTGACATGGTTTGTCATCATCGCCATGATCACCGGGCCGCTGTTCGGACTGCTGCTGCATGAAGTGCTCGGGACCGGTCCCGCAGCCGACAGCGCCGCCGCCGCGTTTTCCCTGGTCACCACGAGTTTTTTGCGCCTCATCAAGATGATCATAGCGCCATTGGTGTTCTCCACGCTCGTCGTCGGCGTCGCCCGCATGGAGGGCGCCGCGGCGATCGCCCGAATCGGCGCGAAAGCGCTGGGATGGTTCGTGATTGCGACGCTGGTTTCGATGACCATCGGCCTGGCGGCCGTGCAGCTGTTCAAGCCGGGTCTTGGGACTCTCGGCGACCGCGGCCGCGGCCGCAGCTAGGTGCCGCCGCACCCTTGCAGTTCAAGGACTTTCTCGAGCACATCATTCCGAGCTTCCATCGTGCAGGCCATGGCCAACAACGAGATACTGCAAATCGTGGTGTTCTCGTTATTTTTTGGCGCAGCGGCCTCGAGCCTGGGCGCCAAGGTCAAGCGCCTCATCGACATCATCGACGAGGTCGCCGCCGTCATCTTGAGAGTGACCCGCTACGTCATGGCGCTGGCCCCCATTGCGATCTTCGCCGCGCTTGCCGCCACCGTCTTGAGCCAGGGCCTGAGCGTTTTGCTGGTGTATGCAAAGTACATCGGCAGCTTCTATCTTGCCTTGGTGCTGCTGTGGATTTTCTTCGCCGGCGTTCTGTACCTGAGCATCGGACGGCGATCACTGCATGCTGCTGCGGGAGATCCGCTCGCCGCTGCTGCTGGCCTTTTCGACTTCCAGCTCCGAGGCGGCCTATCCGCAGACCTTGGAACGCCTGGAGGCCTTCGGCGTCAGCACGCGTATCGCATCCTTCGTGCTGCCTCTGGGATATTCGTTCAATCTGTGCGGATCCGCGATGTACTGTTCCTTCGGCGTGCTGTTCATCGCCCAAATCTATCGCATCGATCTCAGCGTGCATCAACAAATCATGATGCTGCTCATCCTCATGGTCACGAGCAAGGGGATCGCCGGCGTGCCGCGCGCCGGATTGATGGTGATCGCGGCATCCTTGAGCTATTTCGGCCTGCCGGAACCGGGCCTGGTATTCGTCATCGCCGTGGATCATGTGCTCGACATGGGACGCACCGCCACCAATGTGCTCGGCAATGCGGTCGCCTCCGACGCTGGTGGCCAAGTGGGAAGGCGAACTCAAGGAAGGATGGCGCGGCGAGCTGCAGGAGAGCGTTGCGTGAGCTTGAACTCCAGGGACAGCGAACTGAAGCGCGCGCAGCGGCTGCTCGCGCATGACAGCGAAGCGCATGCCAGCGAGGCGGTGGTTCCCGCCATCGTGCAAACCTCGCTGTTCACCTTCAACAGTTACGCGGAAATGGCGGACACCTTCGCCGGAAACCGGTCGCGCAATGTGTATTCACGCACCACCAATCCCACAGTAACCCTGTTCGAGCAAAAAATTGCGGCCCTCGAGCACGCGGACGATGCCATCGGCTTTCCGAGCGGCATGGCGGCCATTTCCGGCGCCGTGCTGGCATTCGTGCAGCCGCAGGATCGCGTTGTCTGCGTGCGCCATGTGTATCCGGATGCCTATCGATTCTTTGAAACGCTGCTGAAGAAGTTCGGCGTCATCGTCGACTACGTCGACGGCGCCGATCTGCGCGCAGTCGAAGCGGCGCTGCCGCGCGCGAAGCTGCTGTACCTCGAGAGTCCGACGAGCTGGACCATGCAGGCGCTGGACGTGGGCGCTCTGGCGGCCCTCGCACGCCGGCATGGCGCCCTCAGCGTGATCGATAACTCCTGGGCCACTCCGATATTTCAGCGGCCGATCACGCTGGGCGTGGATCTGGTGCTGCACTCCGCCTCAAAGTACATCGGCGGCCACAGCGACACCGTCGCGGGCGTGCTGGCCGGCCGCGCTGATCTCGTCAGTCACGTCCGGCGCACCATTTGTCCCTATATCGGCGCAAAACTCGCGCCGTTCGAGGCCTGGCTGCTGCTTCGGGGCATGCGCACCCTGCCGGTCCGGGCTCTGGCGCATGAGAGCGCGGCGCTCGATCTGGCGCACCGTCTCTCGACGCATCCCAGGGTGACCGCGGTCCATCACCCGAAGCTTCAGGCGGCGCTGCCGGCCGGCCTCACCGGTACGACGGGCCTGTTTTCATTCGAGGTCGACGCCGGCATCGACATACCCCGGTTTTGCGACGCGCTCGAGCTGTTTCAATTGGGAGTCAGCTGGGGCGGCCATGAGAGCCTCATTATTCCTGCGCTGATTGCGCGCGCGCAGGCGGCAGGTCCCAATTCGGCGCTCGACTTCGGCGTGCCGGCCGGCATGATCCGCTTGAGCATCGGCCTCGAGGGCGCCGACAGTCTGTGGTCCGATCTCGAGCAGGGTTTCAAGAGGGCGGCGCGTTGAAGCTCCGCGCCGCGGGATGGCTGCTGGCAGGCTGCCTCCTGCCCCTTGCGCAATCCCACGCGGATACCACCCTCAAGCTCGTGGAGGTGCTCACCAGCCCCGAGCGCACCGAGACTTTGAAGGGATTGGTGAGCGCTTTCGAACGGCAAAATCCGGGCACGCATGTCGAGATCACTTCGCTCGCCTGGAGCTCGGCGTTCGAGAAATTTGCGACCATGGTTTCCGCCGGCGACACGCCGGACGTGGTCGAGATGCCGGATCGCTGGCTGTCCCTGTACGTCAGGAATGGCAACCTGGAGAATCTCGAGCCCTATCTTGCGCAGTGGAGCGAGACCAAGGGATTGAACGATCGCGCGCTCGAGATGGCCCGCGGAGTCGACGGGATCGCGTATCTGCTGCCTTACGGCCTTTATCTGCGGGCGCTGTTCTACAACAAAGCATTGTTCAAGCAGGCGGGAATCGCCGCGCCGCCCAAAACCCTGGATGAGTTTCGCGCCGATGCGAAAAAGATTTCCGCGCTTCCGGGAAAGTCCGGCTACTGCATGCGCGGCGGGCCGGGCGGCCTCAATGCGTGGATCATGTTCGGCGCGGCGATGGCCGGCAACAATGTTTTCTTTAGGCCCGACGGCAGCTCGACCTTGAACGATGCCGGCTGGGTGAACGGCACGGCCTGGATGATCAATCTTTACAAAGACGGACTCGCGCCGCGGGACAGCGTGAATTGGGGATTCAATGAAGTCGTTGCCGGTTTTTATTCCGGCGCCTGCGCCATGGTGGACCAGGATTCGGACGCCCTGATCGCCGTCGCGGAACGCATGCAGCCCGATCAGTATGGCGTGGCGCCCATGCCGAAGGGTCCCGCCGGCAAGGCATTTCCCACCGTGGGCTACGTGGGTTGGTCTATTTTCAGATCCAGCACCCACAAGGAGTTGAGCTGGAAGTTGATCAAGGTTCTCAACGACCCGGCTGGAAATCTGACTTGGATCAAGCGAGTCGGTGCACTGCCCGTTTACAAGGCCGCGGAAAAATCGCCGGTGTATTCGAGTGAGCAGCTCAAGGGCTGGTTTGCCGAACTCGCGGATGCGGATGAGGTGCCGACTCTCATGCCGACCAATCTTCCCGGTTTCGCCTATTTTGCCGATTCGCTGGTGGTTAAAACCGGCCAGCAGGCGTTGCTCGGCCAGATCTCGCCCGAAGTCATGAACAAGCAATGGGCAGCCTACCTCACCAAAGCCAGACTGAAGCAAATGAGCGGTAAATGAATTGGCGGCGGGCGCGGCTCGCGTCAGAGCCCTATCTGTACACGCTTCCGTCGGTGCTGCTGATCGGCGCCGTCATCCTGATGCCGCTGTTCATCGGGCTCACTTACGCCTTTCACGATGTGCGGCTGCTCGATCCATTGAGCGGCGACTTCATCGGGCTTGATCACTTTCGCGAACTTCGCGATGACCCCGCGTTCTGGAATGCGCTGCGCAACACCCTGACTTGGACCGGCGCTTCCGTCGCGTTGCAATTCAGCCTCGGGTTGATTCTCGCCTTGCTGCTCAACCGGGTTTTCCCCGGCCGCGCCCTGGTGCAGTTGCTGGTATTTCTTCCCTGGGCGATCCCGAGCTTTCTATCGGGACTCAATTGGGCCTGGTTGTTCAATCCGGTCGTGGGCCCGCTGCCGTCCTGGCTGCATGCCTTGAACATCCTCGCGGCACCCGACAATCTTCTGTCAGACCCGCATCACGCTTTGTGGGGCCCCATCACCGCCAACGTGTGGTGGGGCATTCCATTCTTCGCCATCACACTGCTGGCCGCCCTGCAATCCATCCCTGCCGACCTCCATGAAGCCGCGGCCATCGACGGCGCGGGACCCTGGATGAGATTTCGCAGCATCACCCTGCCGTTTCTGGCGCCGACCATGGCCATCACCATCCTGCTGCGCACGGTGTGGATTGCGAACTTCGCGGATTTGATCGTGATCATGACCAAGGGCGGCCCGGCGGATTCGACCCAGATTCTCGCCAGCTATATCTTCACGCAGGCCTTTCAACGTTTGGATTTCGGCTACGCGTCGGCGATCGCGACCGTGCTGCTGGCTTTGTTGCTGACGTACGCATTGCTGCTCATGGCGCTGCGCAGCCTTCTGGTGCGGCAGCGCTGATGTTCATCGAGCCGCATCGCACACGCTATTGGCTGCTGCATTACGCGCTGCTCGGCGGGTTCGTGCTGTTCGCGCTGTTTCCGCTGTTCTGGCTGCTCAAAGTTTCCGTCACGCCCGACAATCTGCTCTACAGCGAGGGAATTCGCCTCTGGCCGTCGCAGGCCACGTTCGCTCATTACGCATCGGTGATCGCGCACACGCAGTTTCCCTTGTTCTTCCGCAACAGCGTCATCGTGTCGGGCGCAACCGCCGCCCTGTCGACCGTGCTCGCCGCCGCGGCCGGGTATGGCTTCTCGCGCTTTGAATTTCGCGGCAAGCATTGGATCGTCGGTCTGATGCTCGTCACGCAAATGTTCCCCTTGGTCATGATCATCGCGCCGATCTTTCGCTTGCTGAGTCCCCTGGGCCTCACCAATTCGCTTGCCGGATTGGTGATTGTCTACACCGCGTTCAATGTGCCGTTCGCGAGTTTGCTGATGCAGTCCTTCTTCGATGGCATACCAAAGGACCTGGAGGAGGCGGCGCTGCTCGATGGCGCGCATCGATTCGCGGCATTTTGGCGCATTGTCGTGCCGCTCACGCTGCCCGGCCTGGCCGCGACGCTCGGGTTCGTCTTTACCGCAGCCTGGAGCGAGTTGCTGTTCGCCCTGATGTTGAACTCCTCCAGCTCGGTCAGCACGTTCCCGGTCGGACTGCTGGCATTCGTCTCGAAATTCTCGGTGGACTTCGGGCAGATGATGGCGGCCGGGGTGCTGGCGCTGCTGCCCGTTTGCTTCTTCTTTGCCTTCATTCAGCGCCACCTGGTGCAAGGCCTGACCGCCGGCGCGGTAAAGGGCTGACCATGGCCGCGATTCGCCTCGATGGATTGTGCAAGAGCTACGGCGATACGCCGGTTCTACGCAGCTTCGATCTTTGCATCGAAGACGGCGAATTCGTCGTGCTCGTCGGGCCGTCCGGATGCGGTAAATCGACGCTGCTGCGATTGATCGCGGGCTTGGAGCAGATCAGCGGCGGCGAAATTCGGATCGACGGCCGCTTGGTCAACGACCTGGCGCCCAAAGATCGCGACGTGGCCATGGTTTTTCAGTCCTATGCACTGTATCCGCACATGACGGTGCGGGAGAACATGAGTTTTGGCCTCAAGCTGCGCGGGATGGCGCGGAATCGGATCGGGCAGATCGTGCAGGCGGCGGCCGAGAAACTTGAAATACAGATGCTGCTGGAGCGCAGACCGAAGGATCTCTCCGGTGGACAACGTCAGCGGGTCGCCATGGGCCGCGCCATGGTGCGCGAACCCAAGGCGTTTTTGTTCGACGAACCGCTGTCGAATCTGGATGCGCGCCTGCGCGAGCAAATGCGCTATGAAATCCGCAAGCTGCAGCGCGACCTGGGAACGACGTCCATCTACGTGACTCACGATCAAATCGAGGCCATGACCATGGCGGACCGCATCGTCGCCATGCAGGATGGCACCGCGCAGCAGGTCGGCACCCCCGCGGAGTTGTACGGCGATCCCGCCAACCTTTTCGTGGCGGGCTTCATCGGTACGCCCGCGATGAATTTTCTGGACGCGATCGTGCGTGATGGGATTGACGTGATGGTCGGGACTGACCGGTTCGCCCGGATTGGCCAAGGCTCCGCAACCCAGGATGGCCGGGTCATCGTCGGCATCAGACCGGAACGGATTTCGCTCAGCGCGCCCGCTCAAGGGATACGCTCGCAAATCGATCTGCTCGAGCCCACGGGGCTGGGAACAATCGTGCATTTACGCATTGCGGGTCAGCGCATCAAGGCCTTCACCACCGAGCGCGTGACGGCCGGCGTTGAAGAACCGGTGGGAATATCAGTGAAGGCGGCCGACGTACTGCTGTTCGATCCTGGAACCGGCCTGCGAATGGCCGCCCGCGCCGAACCGGTCTGGTAGGTTCCTAGCCGCGGCCGGCGCTGAATACCGCCAGCATGTCCTCTTCTTCTTCCTTTGGGGGCTCCGCATCATCGCGCAGCAGCTTCAATATCTCGTCCGCCGGCATGGGCCGGGCGAATAGAAACCCCTGCCCGACCGAGCATCCCAGCCTTCTCAAGATCTCCACTTGCTGGTACGCCTCGATGCCTTCGGCGATCACTTCGATGTGCAAATGCCGTGCGATGGCGATGATCGCGCTGACAATGGCCAGATCGCTGGAATCAGTCACCAGATCCCGCACGAAGCTGCGGTCGATCTTGAGCGCGTCAACCCGCCAATTCTTGAGATAACTCAAGCTCGAATAGCCGGTGCCGAAGTCATCGATGGCGATCTTGATGCCCAGGTCGCGCAGCCGCGCCATGCTGTCCTGGCGATTCTCGCCCGCAGGAGAATGAGAATCGAACACCGCGCGCTCGGTCATTTCCAGCTGCAGCATCTCCGGACGAAGGTTGTGCGACTTGAGCAGGGTTGAAATCGTCGATTGCAGCTCGCCGCGCTGCAGCTGCGCCGGTGCGACATTGAGCGACACCGGCACCAGCGGGATGCCGGCCTTGCGCCAGGCACTCATGGTTTGCAGGGTCCGATGCAGGACGAAATTCCCCATCGGCACGATCAATCCCGTTTCCTCGGCGACCGGAATGAATTGATCGGCGGGAATCATGCCGTGAACCGGATGCGACCAACGCATCAATGCCTCCAGACCGACGATCTTGCGCGTGATCAGGTTGACGAAGGGCTGATAGTGCACGTCGAGCTGTTTCAGGCGCAGTGCTTCGCGCAGCGAGGCCTCGACGGCAACACGATGTTTGAGCTTGCGGTTCATCGCATGACTGAACATCTGCACATTGTTGCGGCCGCGATCCTTCGCCTGATACATCGCGGTGTCGGAATGCTTGAGCAACTCGATCATGTTGGCGCCGTCGCGCGGATACAGACTGACGCCGACGCTGCCTGTGGTTTGCAGCGAATGCCGATCGATGATGATCGGGCGATTCAAGGTCTCGATGATCCGGCCCGAGCCCAACGTAACCTCGTCGTAATTCTTGACGTTGCGGAACACGACGACGAACTCGTCGCCGCCCATGCGGATGACCACATCGGAATCGCGCACGCAGGCGCGCAGGCGGCTCGCCACCTCCTGCAGCAGCTTGTCGCCGGTCTCGTGGCCGCGGGTGTCGTTGATGTGCTTGAACCGGTCCAGATCCAGGAACACGACGCCGAGCATGGTGTTGGCGGCCTTCGCCTCCTCGATTGCCTGCGGCAGGAAGGCGGTAAGGTAATGCCGGTTCGGCAGCCCGGTCAGCTGATCGTGATGCGCCATCTTGTCGAGCCGCTGCTGATTCTCGATGAGCTGCTGCTCGGCCTTCCTGCGCAACGAGACATCATGCGTCACGTAGGCGAGCACGTCGCGGCCATCCACATCGAGCGCGTTGCAGCGCACCTCGGTGTCGAAGAACGACCCGTTCTTGCAGCGCTGCTGCATATTGAGCGCCATTTGCGAGTCCGCTTCGACGAGCCGCGACAGCACGCTCTCGGGCGTGGCGTCGCGATCGACGAATATATCGGTCAGGGTCAACGCCTGCGCTTCCTCGTTGCGTATATCCGAGGCGGCTCAGGAACGCGGGATTGGTATACAGCACCTGGTGGGTATGGGAGTCGACGATGACGATGCCGTCGTTGGCCTGGTCGATGAGCGCCTTGTAGCGCGCATCGACCGAGCGTTGATGCCGAAAATAGCGCCTCACCGCGACGAGGATGAAGCCGGCAATCGCCAGCAGCATGAGCAGCCCGATAAGCATGTAGCCGGTGGCCCGGCCGGCCGGCTCCGGCGCGCTGAGCGCCGCCCCGGAAGCATTCGCTGCACGCGCCAGCCGCAACACGCGGACCGCCCGCCCGCTCGCATCGCGCAGCACGGCGACGCCCGAGGCATCCTCGCTCGACAATTGGGTCGTGACGCCGAAGCCGCCGGCTGCCCCGGCCGGCAGCGATTCGAACGCCTTGGCGGGCTGCACGCTCAACGTTGCCTCCCACGGAATTCGCGATCCGCGAGATCAACGCCGGCGACAACGCGCGGCTGGCGGCCACCCAGCCCAAGATCGCGGGAGAGGCATGCCCGATGACCGGCCGCACCACGAGCCACCGATCATCGCTGAAGGTCGTCAGTTGCGAGCTGCGAGTTGCTGTCTCCGGAGCAGCGGCCAGTGCATCGACCAGTTGCATCAATGCCGGCTCGGGCGGCTGTTCATTCAATTGACCGTCGACGACGGTGACGCTGAAGCGAACTGCGCGCGGCACGCTGAGCACCAGCAAGCGCGTCCAGGTCGCGCCGCGACATATCGGCAAGCTCCAAGCGGTCGGCGGAAGGGTCGGTGGTGTCCTGCACCAAACGGATGACGGCGTCGGACTCGGCCAGCTCTCGAGTTCGCTCTGCCAGGCTCTCGGATTGTGCCGTCAATTCGTGCGCCAATTGAGCGAGCTGCAGGTTCAGATTCTCGCGCTCCAAGACGGAAGCGCGATTGCGCCAGTCTCGCTGGCTCAAGGTAACCGCTGCCAGCAGCAACAGGAACAGGAAGGCGGCCGCGGCCAGCCAGAGCGCTCGCCGCTGCAACAGCGCTTGAATCCAGGGTGCCTTGGCCATGCTAAGCCAGCGCTCCCGGATTGCGTCGCACATACCGCGCTCTATTCGACATAATCATGCACAGATTTAGTTACTTGCCCGCAGTATCTGCGATAGCGCCTGAAGTAACCGGTATGGGGTCCACAGTCCGACGTAGGACTTGGGAACCGCCGGCAATTGGCGAGCGGATCCGGCCAGACCGAGTGTTATATCTCGGACCGGGCGCCTCGGCCACGACGCTTGTGGAACAATGGGCGCCATGGACGTGCGCCTTGATACCGGTCTCGAACTCTTGCTGGAGCGTGCGCCCGGCGCGCATGCCTCGCGTGTGCTGGCCACCGTGGTCGCGACTGCCGGGTCCACCTATCGAAAGCCCGGCGCGCGCATGCTGCTCATGGCCGACGGCAGCTTTATCGGCTTATTGAGCGGCGGCTGCCTCGAGTCGGACCTGCAGATCCATGCACGCCAAGTGCTGGAGAGTCGGCGCGGCGCGCGCGTTCGACTACGACACCCGCGGTCCGGACGACACGCTTTTCGGCGTGGGGGCGGGCTGCGAGGGCACCATGCGCATATTGCTGGAACCCGCAGGCCCGATGAGTCTGGCGGAGGCGGCGCTCGCGGCCGCGGGCCGGGCCACGCGCCGGGGCGAATCAACCACCTTGGTCATGGTGCACGATTCGGCGCAGACGCGTCTCGGCACCTATCTCGATGAACGCGAGCTCCCCGCCGAGGAGCGCTCTCGCGCATTCGTGCAACGCCTCGCCCCGCCTCCGCACCTGTTGATATGCGGCGCGGCGCCGGACGCGCAAGCAGTCGTCAGCACGGCGCGCGCCCTGGGCTGGCGGGTCTCCGTGGTGGATCATCGTCCGGCGTACGTGATTGCCGCACGCTTCGCCGGCGCCGAATTGCACGTTGCCAGCCCCAGGAGCTTGCGCGCCGAGATCGATCTGAGGCATTGCCACGCCGCTGTGGTAATGAGTCATCATCTACCCTCCGATGAGGTGTATCTGCGCGAACTCGCCGAGGCGGGCGTGCCTGCCTATGTCGGATTGCTCGGCCCCAAGGCGCGCCGCGGCCGCCTCACGCAGGAATTGGGGCCGCTCATGGACAAGCTCAACGGTCGAATTCGCGGACCGGTCGGCCTCGACATCGGCGCCGCGACTCCCGAAGGCATTGCGCTGGCCATCGTTGGTCAGATTCACGCATGGCTGGCGGGGCGCGGCTACAGCGAGGCGGTATTGACCTAGCAACCGGTGCATGCCGGCTCGCCGGCCGGCGCTCAAGTTTTGTGCCCGGTTGCCGAACTGAAAGGGCTTATGCCAAACGTGACCGCCCCCACCTATCGCTCCGGCGCCGATTCGGTTCCGGCAAGCGATGCGGCCGCGACGCGCGAAGAACGCGCCGTCGCGCTGGCGTTCCTGCAGAAGTTGGCGGCTGAGGTTTCCCAGGGCACGGTCGACCTGCCCTGCTTCCCCGACGTCGTCGTGCGGATAAGTCACGCGCTGGCTGATCCGAACACCACCTCGGACAAAGTGGTCACGATTGTGGGCGCCGAGCCGCGGCTGGCGGCGCGCGTGCTGCAAACCGCGAATTCCGCGGCGTTCAACAGCTCCGGCAAACCTCTGACCGACTTAAGATCCGCCATCACGCGCCTCGGACAGCAAATGGTACAGAGCACCGCCATGTCCTATGCCATGCAGCACATGAAGAACGAGGCTTCGCTGCGCACGATTGCCCAGCCGCTCACCGAGTTGTGGAACAAGAGCATTGCGGTGGCTTCGATCTGCAAGCTCATCGCGGCGCGAACCAAGGTGTCCGCGGACGAGGCTTTTCTGACAGGACTGCTTCATGGCATCGGCAAGCTTTACATCATGGCGCGCGCGGTGAGCATCGATAACGGCCTCGGCAGCGGCCAGTCATGGATGGAACTCATCGGCGGCTGGCAGGCCTCGATCGGCGAAGCGGTGCTGCAAAGTTGGGGTTTCGCGGAGGAAATGTCCGAGGCCGTTGGCGATCAAGACGACGTCGATCGCCGTTGGAAGCATGAGGCGAGGCTCGTCGATGTGCTGATCGCCAGTCTGGTTTTATCCGACGCCCGCAACACACCGGAGCCGCGAAATTTCGCAACGGCGGGAATCAATGCATTTTTGAGCATCGGCGTGACGCCCGCGGATTGCAGCGCCATCCTCGAGCGGGCTGAGGCAGAAATTCACCTGATCCACGAGGCCTTGGCGTAGAATTCAAGGATGCGAGGATTCGTTGGATTTTTGCTTGCCGGCGTTCCTTGCCGGTGCACCGCTCGGCGCGCCGGCCGCGGCGACCGCGGCGGCGCCTCCCGCGCAGGATTGGCGCGCGAGCGTGCGCGACGCTGGCGTTGAGCCACTTCAAGAATCCGGCCTGGGGATACTCGCACTGTCTGCGCGACTATGCCTTGGCGCGGGAATTGGCCGCGGCAGACCATGTCGCGCTCGATGATGATGTGCTTTATCGCCGCCGCATATTTGCATGACATGGCGGCTTTCCCGCCCTGGGAGGACGTCAAAGTCGATCACTCGGACGTCGGTGCACGCCTGGTCGATACGGTCCTGAAGGGCAGCGGTTTTCCCATGGAAAAAATCGACGCGGTGCGGGGCGCGATCCGCACGCATATGTACTATCGTGATCCGGTCGGAGCGGAAGCGCTCTACCTGCACGACGCTGACGCGCTTGACTGGCTCGGTGCAATCGGCGTTGCGCGCATCATGGCGCTCGTTGATCCGCACGGCGGCAATCCTGATGCTCCGAAAGCGGTGGCGATGCTGACTGACAATCTGAACAAAGTGCCGGCCCGGGTGCTGTCGCCTGCCGGCCGCGCGCGCGTCCCTGAGCGCAAGGCAGAGCTGGAAAAGTTTCTGGCGGATTTGAAGCGCGAGACCGACGAGCTGCGCACGCTGTAGCCGCGCGGCTATCGGGGCGCCGGGTGAATCGGATCGATCCAATAGACTTCTTCGAAGCGCTCCGCGGCGTCGATGTTCAAATTGACGACCACCGATTCATTGTCGCTGCGCACCAGCACGCATTCGAGCGGGGCGTCGCTCAGCGCGTTGATTTCCTGGTGCGGTACATACGGCGGCACGAAGATGAAGTCGCCCGCATCGGCCTTGGCGGTAAATTCGAGCCGCTCGCCCCAGCGCATGCGCGCCGCGCCCTTCACCACGTAAATGACGCTCTCGAGCGCGCCGTGATGGTGGGCGCCGGTTTTGGCATTGGGTTGAATGATTACCGTGCCCGCCCAGAGCTTCTGCGAGCCGACGCGGGCGAAATTCACCGCGGCCGCGCGCAGCATGCCCGGCGTCTGCGGCGTGTTGCCGTCCAGCCTGTCGCTCTTGATGACCCGCACGCCGTCGGTGCGCCAATCTGACTTCAACTCTTTGCTCCGAGGGGTTATAACTGGCCCGCGGCCGTGCTCCACAAGCCCAGAGAATAACCGAATCGAATGAACTCAAACACCCGAACGTTGCCGCGCGCCTGGCTGGCCGATTTGCCTCTGTGGACCATTTTCGCGCCCATCGCTGCGGCAATCGCGCTGGCGGCGGCGGGTTTTGCTTTTGGCTCCAGCGGGACTTTCATCGGAATCATCGCTCTGGTGCTCGCCGGCAGCGTATTCGCCGCCGTGCATCACGCCGAAGTGGTCGCGCACCGCGTCGGCGAGCCCTACGGCACGCTGGTGCTGGCCCTGGCGGTCACGCTGATCGAAGTGGCGTTGATCGTCTCCTTGATGATCGCGGGCGGGACGGAAGCGGCCGCGCTGGCGCGCGACACGGTTTTCGCCGCGGTGATGATCATTCTCACCGGCATCATCGGCCTGTGTCTTTTGTTCGGAGGACTGCGCCATCGGCAGCAGACTTTCAGTCTCGACGGCGTGAGCGCGGCGTTGGTCGCGCTGGCCGCCATTGTGGTCCTCGCCCTGGTGTTTCCGAACTACACGGTCACGACTCCGGGCCCCTATTACTCGCCCAGTCAGCTCATACTCATTGCCGCGGTGTCGCTGGCCATTTATGGAGCGTTCGTTTTCGCGCAGACCATCGGCCATCGCGGAATTTTTATCGAGGATGAGCCGGCCGGCGAAGCGGCGCACGCCGCGGCGCCGCCGGGCAATGCCGCCACCGCCTTGAGCGCGATTCTATTGTTGGCATGCCTGCTGGCCGTGGTATTGCTCGCCAAGAAGCTGGCGCCCAGTCTCGAGTCCGCGGTGCAGCGCGTGGGCGCGCCAAACGCCGTGGTCGGCGTGATCATCGCGGCCATTGTCTTGCTGCCGGAGGGCCTGGCCGCTTTGCGTGCCGCGCGAGCCAATCGCCTGCAGACCAGCCTGAATCTTGCGCTCGGATCCGCGCTCGCCAGCATCGGATTGACCATTCCCGCGGTCAGCGTGTTGTCGCTGTACATGCATACCGAGCTGGTGCTCGGGATCGACACAAAATCCACGGTGCTGCTGGTCCTGTCTCTGTTCATCACCGCCATTGCATTGCGCACCGGAAGAACCATCGTCCTGCACGGCATCGTGCTGCTGGTTATTTTTGTGGTCTATTTGTTCACCACCGTCGTCCCTTGAACACCCAAGCTCCCGGCTTTTTACAATGCTTCAGGCAGCAACCGGCTTGAATGCGAACGCGACCACCACCGCGGCGATCAGCAACGCGAATGCCACCGCATAGTTCCACGCCATTTTCTCTTTGAGATAGACGACCGCGAACACCATGAAGACCGTCAAGGTTATGGCCTCTTGAATGATCTTCAGCTGAAAGCCGGTAAAGACGCCGAAACCCAGGCGATTCGCGGGCACCGCCATGCAGTACTCGATCAAGGCAATCCCCCACGATATGAGAATGACCTTCCACAGCGGCCAGTCATGGCCGTATTTGAGATGCCCGTACCAGGCGAAAGTCATGAAAACATTGGAGCCGAACAGCAGCAGGATCGTCATCGTTAAACCTCTTAGGCAGTGGCAGCCGTGATTTTCCGCCGTCAGCGCGGGCGTGTACAATCGCACAGATGCTGAAAATCGTGTGCGCTGGGTTTGCATCCGCTTCAACGCCCGCGACCGCTCGCACACCGAGTTGCTGGTCCGCGGCACCGGGCATGCCGTAATAATCGAATTGAAATGATCATTGAGAGACTATGAAAGCCCTGATTGCCGCCTATGCACGCTCGCCCCAGACTTTCGCCCGCAAGGGGCCCTTGGCATCAGTGCGACCCGACACGCTTGCCGCTCAGGTGGTCACCGGGCTGCTGGAGCGCACGCGACTCGATCCTGCGCTCATCGAGGACGTGATCTTAGGCTGCGCCTATCCCGAAGGTCCGCAAGGTTCGAATATCGCGCGCATCGTCGCGCTGCTCGCCGGTCTGCCGTTGGAAGTCGGCGGCATGACGGTGAACCGCTTTTGCGGCTCGTCCATGTCGGTGATCCAAATTGCCGCAGCCCAGCTCGAGGCCGGTATTGGCGAGGCGTATCTGTGCGTCGGCGTGGAGTCGATGAGCATGGTGCCGCAGGGCGGATTCAACCGCTCGCCCAATCCGGAATTGCTGAGCCGCTTTCCGGATGCGTACATCAGCATGGGGCAGACCGCGGAAAATGTGGCGCAGCGCTACCACGTTTCGCGCCACGACCAGGAAGTCATGGCAGTCGAGTCGCACCGCAAGGCTGCGCAGGCTCGCGAGCAAGGCAGGCTGCGTGATGAGATTGTGCCGATTCGGCTGGAATCCGGCGAGCTGGTGGCGGAGGACGGCTGCATCCGACCCGCTACCTCGCTGGAGGCGCTGGCCGCGCTCAAGCCCGCCTTTTCCGAGAACGGCGTCGTCACCGCCGGAACGTCCTCGCCGTTGACGGACGGTGCATCCGTGGTGCTCGTGACCAGCGAGGAGTTTGCGGGACGCCATGGCTTGCATCCCCTGGCGCGCATTCGTTCGGCGGCCACCGTGGGCTGCGATCCTGCGGTGATGGGCATCGGCCCGATTCCCGCCACTCGCAAGGCGCTGGCGCGCGCCGGCGCTCAAGGTCGATGCGCTCGATGTGATCGAGATCAACGAGGCATTCGCCTCGCAGGCGCTCGCCTGCATTCGGGAACTCGGGCTTGATCCGGCCAAAATCAATCTTGATGGCGGCGGCCTGGCGCTCGGCCATCCGTTGGGCGCAACCGGCGCGCGCATCACCGGCAAGGCGGCCTCGCTTGCTCGCGCGCACCAAGGGACGCTACGCCCTCGCCACGCAGTGCATCGGCGGCGGCCAAGGCATCGCGACGGTGCTGGAATCGCTCTAGAAGCGCGGCTGAATCGCGATTGGCAGCGCGCAGCGTCTAGAAGCTTGAATCGAGCGTAATGCTCACCGGGCAGTGATCGCTGCCCATGACGTCGGCATGGATTTGCGCACTCTTGACGGCGCCGCGAAGCGCCGCCGACACCATCAGATAATCGATTCTCCACCCGACGTTGCGCGCGCGCGAATTGGCGAAATGACTCCACCACGAGTAGTGGCCATTGCCTTGCGTGAACATGCGGAAAGTGTCGACGAAGCCGGCATCGATGAAAGCCTGAAAGCCCGCGCGCTCCTCGTCGGTAAAGCCCTTCTTGCCGCGATTGGGCTTCGGATTCGCGAGATCGAGTTCGGTGTGCGCGACATTCAGGTCGCCGCAAAAGATGACCGGCTTGGTTTTTTCCAGCTGTTTGCAGTAGGCGAGAAAAGCAGGATCCCAATGCTTGTGGCGCAGCGCGAGGCGGCTCAAGTCGTCCTTGGCATTGGGCGTGTACACGGTGACCATGAAGAACTTGGCAAATTCCGCGGTGATGACGCGGCCCTCCTCGCGCGCTGTCGCGCTTGAGTTCATCGGCGAAGGTGAAGCGCTTGGCGAAGTCGCCCGGAAAGCCGTTGATGATCTTCGAGCGGCTCCTGCTTGGAGAAAATCGCGGTTCCCGAATAGCCCTTTTTGATCGCCGAGTTCCAGTACTCGCGGTAGTTGGGCAGCTCGATCTCGATCTGGCCGCGCTCCGCCTTGGTCTCCTGCAGGCACAGGATGTCGGGCTTATGCGCCTCGAGAAATGCGAGAAACAGACCCTTCTTGTGCACGGCGCGGATGCCGTTGACGTTCCAGGAATAGATCTTCATTTTTGTCCGGTAGCGCGCCAACCGGCGCCCAATGCCTTGTACACGGCAATCAGCGAGGTCGCGGCATCGGTTCGGCTTTGCGAGAGCAGCAACTCGGCGCTCAGGGCGGTCCGCTCGGCGTCCAGCACCTCCAAGAAATCGATGAGCCCACCCTCAAAGCGCTTGCGCGCGAGATCCGCCGCCTTGTCGCTTGCCGCCGCGGCGATTTGCAGGGCCTCGCGCCGCGATTGTGATCGGCCATAGCTTATCAACGCCCCTTCGGTGTCCTCGAGCGCGCCCAGCACCGCGCCTTCGTAGGCAGCGAGGGCTTGATCGGTTTGCGCCTTGGCGGAACTGATTCTAGCGCTTGACCCGGCCCAAGATCGAAAGCCGCCCACGAAATACTGGGTCCCACCGAAAAAAACCGCGCCTCGCTTTGGCCGAAATCGCCGAAGGTCGGCGCGAAGTAGCCAACCTCGCCCAGCAGAGTCACCTTGGGGAACAGATCGCCCGACCGCCACGCCGACGCGTGCCGTGGACGCGGCGAGCCGCCGCTCCGCCACGCGCACATCCGGCCGCCGGCGCAGCAGTTGCTCCGGCGTGCCGATGGCGTTCAACGGCGGCAGTGCCGGCATCGGCGCCAGAGAATCGAGGCTGGAGCTGAGCGCCGTCGGCTGCCGTCCGGTGAGCACGCTCAAGCGATAGCAGGTCGTGGCGATCGATGCCTGCAGGGTGGGAATGGAAGCCAGCGTCGTCTGCCACTGCGCTTCGGCGCGCGAGGTGTCCAATTCATTGCCCCGGCCCGCCTCCAATCGATTGCGCGTGAGTTTTAGAGAATTGAATTGATTATCCGCATTGCGCTGCGTGAGCGCCAATTGGTCCTGGAGTCCGCGCAGGATGAAATAATCGCGCGCCACTTCGGCGATGACGCTGACCCGTGCGTCCTGCAGCGTGGCGGCCGCCGCACCGACATCGCCGCGCGCCGCCTCGACGTTGCGCCGCACGCGGCCGAACAAATCGAGTTCCCACAGTCCGTCGAAACCGCCTTGTGCGGCGTCGAACTCCCGGTCGTGCATGTCGACGCCGGGCAATTGTTCCTGCGAATCGAGATTGTGCGTGTAACCGGCCGCCAGATTTACAGTCGGATACTGATCGAAGCCGGCCAGTCTTCGCGCGGCGCGCGCGGCGCGCAGATTCGCCTCGGCCGCGCTCAAATCCTTGTTGTGCGCCAGCGCATCCTCGATCAAGCGGGTCATCATCGGATCATTGAATCGAGGTCCAGTAATGTTCGATCGCCTCGGACTGCGTGAATCCCGGTTCGCCGGCATTTGCGAAGTGCGCATCCAGCGGCGTCTCCGGCCGGTGATAATTCGGGCCCACCGCGCAGCCGCCCACGACGGTGCAGAGCCGCGGCCGCCGCCCAGCTACGCACGCGGCGACTCCTTGTCCGCCGGCAGCGGCGGATCGGCGGCCGGTAACGCTGCATAATCCGGGTGCTGTTTGTAGCGCGCGAGCCAGCTTTCTATGCTGACGAAGAATACCGGCGTCAAAAACAGGCCGAACGAGGTGACGCCCAACATGCCGGCGAATACCGCGATGCCGATGGCCTGGCGCATCTCGCTGCCGGCGCCGCTCGCAATGACGAGCGGAATCACACCCATGATGAAGGCAAAAGAGGTCATGAGTATCGGGCGCAACCGCAAGCGGCACGCCTCGATCGCGGCCTCCACCGGCGCCAGGCCGTGCTCGACCCGCTCGCGCGCGAATTCCACGATGAGAATGGCATTCTTGCAGGCAAGCCCGACCAAGACGATGAAGCCGATCTGCGTCAGGACGTTGTTGTCGGAGCCCTTGAACCACACTCCCGCCATCGCCGACAGCAGACACATCGGCACGATCAGAATCACCGCGAGCGGCAGCGCCCAGCTTTCGTACTGCGCGGACAGGATCAAGAAAACCAGCAGGACGCAGATCGGGAATACCAGCAGCGCGGTGTTGCCGGCCGATTTCTGTTGAAAGGTTAGGTCCGTCCATTCATAGCCGAAGCCGTTGGGCAAGGTCTCGTTCAAGACGCGCTCCATGGCTGCCGCCGCCTGACTGGAAGACACCCCCGGCGCACCCTGGCCGTTGATGTCCGCGGCCAGATACACGTTGTAGTGCGACACGCGATCGGGTCCTGCTTCGAATCGGACGTCCGCCACCGCACCCATGGGCACCATCTCGCCGCTCAGATTGCGCATCTTCAAATTGGCAATATCTTCGGGCTGGTTGCGGAATTGCGGCTCGGCCTGCGCATACACGCGATAGGTGCGGCCGAAGCGATTGAAGTCGTTGACGTACTCCGACCCCAGATAAGCCTGCAGGGTATCGAAAACTTCGGAGAGCGGCACCCCTTCGCGCTTGGCTTTGACTCGATCCACGTCGGCGAACAGTTGCGGCACGTTGTTCTGGAACGTCGTGTAGGTGGCATAAGGATTCAGTTCATGCTGCTGCCGCGCCTTGTTCAAGACTTCGGCGGTGACCCGCGCGAGCTCATCGTAGCCATGAGCGCCGCGGTCTTGGATATAGAGTTTGAAACCGCCCGTGGTGCCGAGACCCTGGACCGGCGGCGGCGGCACCGCGAATATGATGGCGTCTTGAATCGCAGAGAACTTTTTATTCAGCGCCTGGGCGATCGCGCCCGCCGATAAATTCTTGGCTCTGCGCTCATCGAACGATTTCAGCGGAAAGAACAGCACGGCCGCGTTGCTCAAATTCACGAAGCCCTGCACCGACAAGCCTGAAAACCCGATCACGTGATCGACCCCGGGGGTCTCCTTGGCCAGCGCAGAGATGCGCCGCACCACCTTTTCCGTGCGATCGAGCGAGGCGGCATCGGGCAATTGCACGATGCCGATCAAGTACTGCTTGTCCTGCGCAGGAATGAATCCGCCCGGCACCAGCCGGAACATGCCCCAGGTGCCGATCAGCAGACAGACGAACACCCCGAGCACGACTGCGCGGATGGCGGTCAGCCGGCGCACGCCGCGCGCCATAGCGTTCGCGACGCGCGCTCGAAGCCGCGATTGAACAGGCGAAAGAATCCACCCAGCAGCTTGTTGATGCCGCGCTGAAACAAGTCCGGCGGCGCATTTCTGGGCTTGAGCAGCAGAGCGGCCAGCGCCGGCGACAAGGTCAACGAGTTGAAAGTCGAGATCACCGTGCTCGCCGCAATCGTGATGCCGAACTGCCGGTAAAACTGGCCGGTCAGCCCGGAAACGAATGCCACCGGCACGAACACCGCGCACAGCACCAAGGCGATCGAGATGATGGGCCGCGTGACCTCGCCCATGGCGGCATGCGCCGCCGCGTGCGGATTCAGGCCCTGTTCGATCTTGCGCTCGATGTTCTCGACCACCACGATGGCATCATCGACCACAATGCCGGTGGCCAATACCAACCCGAACAGCGTCAGCGAATTGATGGTAAATCCGGCCAGCAGCAACGCCGCCAGCGTGCCGACGATGGCCACCGGCACCGCCACCAAGCGGGATGACGCTGGCCCGCCAGGTTTGCAAAAACACCACCACGACCAGGACGACCAGCATCACCGCCTCGAACAGGGTGTGCACCACCGATTCGATGGAACTGCGCACGAAGACCGTGGGGTCGTAATCGATCTCGTAACTGACGCCCTCCGGGAAGCTCTTCGCGAGCTCCTTCATCTTGGCGCGCACGGCGTCGGAGAGCTGCAACGCATTTGCGCCCGGCAGTTGGAATACGGGAATGGCGACCGCGGGACCGCCGTCCAGCATGCTGCGCAGCGCGTAATTATCCGGGCCCAGTTCGATGCGCGCGATGTCGCGCAAATACGTGGTCTCGCCATTGGCGCCGCTCTTCACCACGATGTTCCCAAACTCTTGTTCGGTTTGCAGCCGCCCCTGAGCGTTGACGATGTACTCGAACTGCGTTCCGGGCAGCGAAGGCTGGCCGCCGATTTGTCCCGCGGCCACCTGCACGTTTTGCTCGCGAACCGCCGCCAGCACCTCGTCGACGTCCATGCTGCGCGCCGCAATCTTTCCCGGATCGAGCCAGAGACGCATGGCGTAGTCGCCGGATCCGAAGACTCGCACGTCGCCCATGCCGGGAATGCGCGCCAGCACGTCCTTGATCTGAATCACCGCATAGTTGCGCAGATACAATGAGTCGTAGCGGCCGTCGGCCGATTTCAAGAACACCACCATGGTCAGGTCGGGCGAGCGCTTTTGCGTGACCAAACCGATTTGCCGGACCACGTCCGGGAGGCGCGTCTCCGCCTGCGCCACCCGGTTTTGGGTCTGTACCTGCGCAATGTCCAGGTCCGTGCCGAGCCTGAAGGTCACGGTGATCGAGAATGTACCGTCGGGCGTCGCAGTCGAATTGGTATAGATGGCGTTTTCCACGCCGTTGATCTGCTGCTCGAGCGGCGTGATCACCGTCTCGGCGATGGTTTTCGGCGAGGCGCCCGGGTATTGACCGCTGACCACGACGGTCGGCGGGACGATTTCCGGATACTCGCTGATCGGCAGGTTCGGCATGGCCAGCAAGCCGGCCACGGTGATCAATATCGCGAGTACTGTCGCAAATATCGGCCGCTCGATGAAGAACGAAGAAATGTTCATTGATTCAAGCGGCCGGCGCGCCGTCGGCGCCCATGGTCACACGCTGCGGCGTCACCGTGACGCCCGGATGCACGCGTTGCGCGCCGTTCACGACGATGACATCGCCGCTCTTGAGACCCTCCCGCACCTCGCGCAGGCCGTCCACGATGCGTCCGAGCTTGACCTTCCGATATTCGATCTGGTTGTTGGGGCCGAGTAACAGCACGTATTTTTGACTCTGATCGGTATTGACGGCGCGATCGTCGATCAAAATCGCCGGATATTCGCCGCTGCCGAGCAATTGCACGCGCGCGAACATGCCGGGTGTGAATTGCCCATCCTTATTTGGCAGCACCGCACGGGCGCGGATGGTGCCGGTCTGAGGATTCAACTGATTGTCGACGAAGTCGACCGTTCCCTCGTGCGGAAAGCCTTCCTCGTTGGCCAGACCGACCTGCACCGGATTGCCGGAATCGCGCGAACTCGGGCGCTCGCCGTTGCGGGCCATCTGCGTGTAGCGCAGGTAGCTTTGTTCGTCGGCATCGAAGTACAGGTAGATCGGATCCATGGAAACGACCGACGTGAGCAGCGTGCCGCCGTTGCTGCCGCCGGTGACCAGGTTGCCGCGAGTGACCTCGGCGCGGCTGACGCGCCCATCGATCGGACTGGTGACTTGGGTGAAATTCAGGTTGAGCGCGGCCGTTTCCAGGGCAGCTTTGGATCCGGCAACATTGGCTTCCGCCTGCGCCACCGAGCTCTTGCGCTGATCCAGTTCTTCTTGCGACACGGCGCCGCTGTCCTTCAGCCGCTGCACGCGCGTCAACTCGATGCGGCTCAAATCCAGCGCCGTGTCGTTGCGCTTGAGATCCGCGGCCGCGCGGTCGTACTCGGCCTGGTAGGGCCGTGGATCGATGACGAAGAGCAGCGCGCCGCGTTTGACCAGGCTGCCTTCGATGAAAGCCACCTTGTCGATGTACCCCGAGACCCGCGGGCGGATCTCGACAGTCTCCACCGCCTGAAGCCTGCCGGTGAATTCGTCCCAGTCTTTGACCCGCTTTTCCAGGACCTGCGCAACGCTCACCTGCGGCGGCGGCGGTGCCGGGGGTCCCCCGGATTTACCGCAACCGGCGAGCGTCACCATCGCGCAGCTGACGCTGCAAATTGCTCTTATGCGATTGATTTTTATCACTTTTAATTCCCATCGTCTCCCACGAGATCAATTGAATCGGGCCGCAAAGAGCCCGACCGGCTCTTCACATGGGTACGCGCTTAGACATAATCAAGCTATCAAAGTCGTATTACAGAGTTTCACACAAGATACGGTATTGACAATCATTCGCATTCGCGTTCACAATAACACCATGATCGTATGCGTATGCAAAGCCGTTTCAGACCGCCAAATCCGCACCGCCGTTAAGTGTGGTGCGAGTTCGTTGCGCGATCTGACGCGTGACTTGGGGGTCGGAACCTGCTGCGGCAAGTGCCTGCCTGAGGCCAAATCGGCATTAGCTGCTTCTCTCAAAGCATGTGACTCCGCGCGAATCGGTCTGTTCTCCCCCGCCGCCACCGAATTCGCGGTTTAGGCTTCTCGCAATTGATTCCTTGAGTCTTGGGTTCGGGCTTACAATCCGGACCTAAATTCATGCGCAATCGATAAGGGGACCGCACCGTGCAAGGCGACGCTAAAGTATTGAATTTCCTCAATCAAGCGCTGAAAAACGAACTCACGTCGATCAATCAATACTTCCTCCACGCGCGCATGCTCGACAACTGGGGCATGAAGCGGCTCGGCAAACTCGAGTACGAGGAATCCATCGATGAAATGAAGCATGCCGACAGCCTGGTCAAGCGCATTCTCTTTTTGGATGGCCTGCCGAATCTGCAGGACTTGGGAAAACTATTCATCGGCGAGGACGTGCAGGAAATCCTGCAGTGCGATCTGCGCCGGGAAATGGAGGCGCATCCCATGTACACCACCGCGATCGCGCATTGCGAGGCCGTCAAGGACTTCGTGACCCGCGATTTGCTGGTGCACATTCAGAAGAGCGAAGAAGAGCACATCGATTTTATCGAAGAGCAGCTTGGGCTGATCGAAAAAATGGGACTGCCGAACTACGTGCAGAGCGCGGCCGGCGAAATAGAGCAAGGCGGTTCCGGATAGGCCACGCATGCTGGGGGAGCAATGATAAAAAAAATATTCATCGGACTCATCGCCCTGGTGGTCATTCTCGCGGTCATCGGCCTGATCTTGCCGCGCCATGTGCAGGTGAAACGTTTCGTCACGATCAATCGACCCGCCAGTCTGGTTTATGCCACGGTCAATTCTTTCGTGCTGTTCCCCAAATGGTCTCCCTGGCAGGATCTGGATCCCAACATGAGCCAGACCACACGAAGGTCCGCGCGACGGCGTGGGCGCCAAACTGGTTTGGAAGGGAAATGACAAGGTGGGCTCCGGAACGCAGCTGATCACCGCCTCGACTGCCCGATCAATCGGTGGCGAGCGATCTCGACTTCGGCGAGATGGGCGTGGCGAAGTCGCTGATGACGCTGACCCCGGACGCCAATATGACGCGTGCGACCTGGACGGTCGATGTCGACATGGGCGCCAACCCCATCGGCCACTACATCGGCTTGACCATGGACGGAATGCTCGGCAAGGATTTCGCCGCAGGCCTGGGCAAACTCAAGAACCTGGTCGAGAGCATGCCGAATGCGGACATCGCCGGATTCAGCGCGGAACAGGTGCAGCTCGCCGCCGCCCCGATCTTGGTCGTCACGGAGACCGCGCCGCTCGATGGAATCGCCAAGGCCTACGCGGACGGCTTTGGCGCAAATTGCGAAATTCATGGCGAAGAACAAGCTGCACCAAGCCGGCGCGCCGCTTGGTATCGACGGCGAGATGACTTCCAGCAGCTACAAATTCGACGCCGGCATCCCGGTGGATCGCGGCGATGTCGCCGGCGCCGACGGCGTGCGCGTGATTCAAAGCTATGCGGGCAAGGCGCTCAAAACCACGCACGTGGGCGCTTATGACGGCCTGTCGAAGACTCACGAGCAACTGCTCGCCTATCTTGCGGCCCACGGCTACACGCCGAACGGGCCGATCTTCTCCTGGTTCGTCGATGATCCCGGCAACACGCCGGTCGAGAAACTGCGCACCGAGATGTACGCGCCGATCGAGTGACGGCGCAGTGACCGTTGGCCGTCACGAGACTCTCGTCCCAGCACCGAGCGTCCGCGCTTGGGACTAGGGCGATGGGAAGCTTCAAGCCCTGTATCTTCCGGGCCTTGAAGCTCCATATCTCCTAAGCCACGCGGCCGCTCAATTTCACAGTGCCGACTAGCGCGCGTGCCGCTGAAGGTTGCGCTGCCCAGCATATGGCGCGCGGTGCCGCTGATGCGATCCTGCATCGACGGTGGCGGTGAATTTGAAGCTCAGGCGCATCGGCTTGGTGATCTTTGCCTGCCAGCTAAGCTTGTTGCCGTCAATCTTGCCGTCGGTGATGGCGACGTGATGATCGGCATCGGAAAGCGATCCGGTCAGCGTCTTGCCGTCTGACCAGCAATTCGAGCACGCCCGATTTCTCGCCCATCGGCGTGTTGATCGTGATGTTCCATTTGCCCTGCACCATGCATAACCTCGGCGGGTCTAGGAGCAGGCCTGCGGATGTCTTGGACAGGCGCCGCTGCGCGGGCAAATGACGCTGGCCTTGGAGCCAAGCGCATCGGCAATCCACGAAATATTCAACACCTGCGAGGCTGCGCGAATCGCGCTGGATGCCGCCGGCGGAATCGCGCCATCGCCGCCGCCGCGCCGGCAGGACTCGGCGACCGCCGCAACAATTTCCTCGCCGTCGAAGCCCTGCGCGTCCAGCGCCGGCAACAGGTCCACGCCGACGGACAAGACATGCAGTTCGTCCAGGGCATCGCGCGTCAGCAGCGAATGACAGCAATACAGGCGCGCGCGCTTGCCGTCCTGCATCACTGAAATCTGCGATTTCGGGTTCTGCACCGACGGCGCGTCCGGCGTTTGCAGCAGCCGGAACACCGCCCAGCGCGGACACGGGTCGGACACCAGGCTCATGTTGCCCCAGGGAAGCGGAATGCCGTTGCCGCGATAAACCGCGCGCAAGTAGCCTGGCGGATAGGCATCGAAGAAATGCCAGTGCCGGTAGGGCGACACCGCCGTCATGCGCCGCATGACCAGTGCGGGCGTCACGCCCACCTTGTGGCAGGCATTGACGCTGTGAGATTCGCGAATCAGGAATCGGCGAAACGGAATGCGCGGACAGAGCAGCGCGCCGGCGAAAAAGCTGCACTCGAAGTCCCGCCATGCGTACAGCACATCCTGCGCGCCCATGCCGCCCGCGGAACCCGGCGATTCGCCATCGCCAGTTTGCGCCGCGCTGTGCGGAGAAATCATGCCGTCGCCGTTGTGCAGAATCTTGTGTCCGACGAAAAATGCCAATTCGTACTTCAGGCGCTCCTCCTGGCCGCGCAAGCGCTTGTTGACGAGCACCGTGGCCGGCGCCTCAAATCGCGAACGTACCAGCGCGCCGCCGGGCTTGCGCCGTCGCCATCGAACCATTTGATCTGCAAGCCATGCCGCTCGCAGATCGCCATGACGGCGCTCCAGGTCAGGGGCATCTCCGGTTGCCGCATTCCTCGGCCGCGCGCTCGATATCGGGAAAATTATTGTGCCGGGTCTCCTGCCAGACCCGGATCAGCAACTGCGCAAATTGCCGGCCGGTGGTGCCGGTTTGCGACAGCAACTCCGGCAACGCGTTCTGCAGCAACTCGTGCGAAAACAGGAACGCCGGCTCCAGCGGCATGGCCTCCAGGCCGCCGCGCTGGCGCGGCGTGGGCGCGGCCTCGACGTCCGTATTCTCGTCCAGGAACCAGCGCGAATCCTTGCTGAAAATTCCGGCGAGCATTTCCAGCATTTCCGCCGAGGGCATGCGCTTGCCGGTTTCCACCATGCTCAAGTAAGACACCGACGGAGCGCCGCCTGCGTCGATTTGCACGCAACGCGCCGATAATTCATCGAGGGTCAGGCCATTGCGCTTGCGCAGCGAGCGCAGCTTTGCACCGAGAAAGTGACCCTGTCGGATCAGGCCCGCCATATCGTCCTCTGTGAAATTCACACTGTTAAATTTCTAATGTGTAAATCTGCTCTTTAAACACTTTAAGCTGGCGATCATCCCATTAGGCAAGACTTTGAGGAGAATTGACTTGAACGCACCTGTGAACAGCCGCTGGCATGGCGTGGAACGTCCCTACAATGAGGCCGACGTGGCGCGTCTGCGCGGCTCCGTCAAGATCGAGTATTCACTGGCGCGGCTGGGAGCCGAAAAGTTCTGGCGGCTGTTGCATAGCGAACCGGTGGTGGCGGGCTTGGGGTGCATGACCGGCAATCAGGCCATCCAGACCGTGCAGGCGGGCCTGAAAGCCATCTACTGCTCGGGATGGCAGGTGGCCGGCGACGCCAATTCCGCCGGCGAGGTGTATCCGGATCAAAGCCTCTACCCGGTCGATTCGGTACCGAAAATGGTCGAGCGCATCAACAATGCGCTGCTGCGCACCGATCAAATTCACCACATGGAAGGCAAATCCGACATCGACTGGCTGGCTCCCATCATTGCCGACGCCGAGGCGGGCTTTGGCGGCAACCTCAATGCGTTCGAACTGACCAAGGCGCTGATCCGCGCGGGCGCGGCTGCCGTGCACTTTGAAGATCAGTTGTCGTCGGCGAAAAAGTGCGGACACCTCGGCGGCAAGGTACTGGTGTCGACGGCGGAAGCCATCAACAAGCTGGTGGCTGCGCGTCTCGCGGCCGATGTCATGGGCGTGCCCACGGTCATCATTGCGCGCACCGACGCCGACGCGGCAGATCTGCTGCTGACCGATCATGATCCTCGCGACAAGGCGTTTGTCACCGGACAGCGCTCGAGCGAGGGATTCTTCCATGTGAAGCGCCGGCATCGAACAGGCGATTGCCCGCGGCCTGGCATACGCGCCGTACTGCGATCTCATCTGGTGCGAGACCTCGAAACCCGACATGAACGAAGCGAAGCGCTTTGCCGCCGCGATTCATGCGAAATTCCCGGGCAAGCTGCTCGCCTACAACTGCTCGCCCTCCTTCAACTGGGCTGCGAAACTGAATGCCGCGGCGATGAAAAAGTGGCGCGAGGAACTGGCCGCGCTCGGCTATCGCTTTCAATTCATCACTCTCGCAGGTTGGCATGCGCTGAACCTGTCGATGTTCGAATTGGCCGCTGCGTACAGCGCGGACGGCATGTTGGGCTACTCCCACTTACAGCAGCGCGAATTCAGCCAGGAAGCGGCCGGTTATCGCGCCACCAAGCACCAGGCATTCGTCGGCACCGGCTACTTCGATGCGGTGCAGACCGCCATCAGCGCCAAGTCCTCGACCGTTGCGATGGCGGGCAGCACGGAGACGGAGCAATTCCATGTGAACCCGCCGGAACGCGTGGTGGCGTAGCGCGTGGCGGCCGAGGGCAGCGTCGTGTTGCGCTTAGATCTCGCCGCCGGCCTGGCGGCGCAGATTGCCGAACATTTTCGCCTCTATAACGAGGAGTTCGGCCGCATCACGCGGCGCGCTGCCAGAAATTTTCTTGCCGAGGACTGGCATGCGGCGAAAATCGATTCCGTCGCGCGCATCGAGCTCTACGAGGTGCGGGTGGCAAGGTGCGTCGCGGTCATCGGCGGACAGCTGCAGCAGCGCCGCAACGACGTGCCGCTGTGGGTCGACATCAAGCTCGCCTTCGAAACGCTGGTGGCGCGCCGTCCGGACAGCGATTTCTACCACACCTTTTTTAATTCCGTGACGCGTGATTTGTTCGGCACCGTCGGCGTCAACAAGGAAGTCGAGTTCTGCGCCACCACCGCCGGCCGCGCTTCCGGCTCGGTGCCGATCCGAGTCTACCGGGTGGCCGGATCTTTGCCGGCGGCGGTGCGGGAGATTTTGGTCGATCTGCCCTTCAGCGCCGCCATCGGCAACCCCGACGCCGCCGTGCACCGCATTAGCGCGGAAATCGGCCGTTATTTCGCGACCGGGCGGCTCAGCGGCGCGCCCGAATCGATCGAGTTGATCGAGCCGGTGTTCTATCGCGGCATGCAGGCATTCGTGGTCGGGCGGGTGATCGGCGACGGCACCATCACGCCGCTGGTGCTAACTTTCAGCATCTTGCAGGGCACGGTGCAGGTCGACGCGGTGATGCTGGCGCGCGCCGAAGTCGGCTCGCTGTTTGGCTACGCGCGCAGCTACTTCCACGTGGATCTTCCGGTGGTCAGCGCCGCAATCACCCTGTTGCGCTCCTTCATGCCGCGCAAATCCGTCGACGAGCTCTATACCGTGCTCGGCCGCGCCAAACAGGGCAAGACTGAACGCTACTTCGCGCTGCAGCGTCATATGGAGAAATCGATCGACAGTTTCGTGCATGCGCCCGGCGACCGCGGCCTGGTGATGATCGTATTCACCCTGCCCTCGCACGATCTGGTGTTCAAAGTCATCCGCGACAAATTCGGCGCGCCCAAAACCACCACCCGCGCCGATGTGATCGATCGTTATGAGTTCGTCTTCCGCCACGACCGCGCCGGGCGCCTGGTCGATGCGCAGGAATTCAAGCGCCTGCGGCTGCCGCGCGCGCGCTTCATGCCGGATCTGGCCGAGGAACTGCTGCGCGAAGCCAGCGAAAGCTGCCGGGTCGAGGGCGAGGACCTGATCATCGAGCATTGCTATATCGAGCGTCGCCTGCGCCCGCTCAACCTGTTTCTGCGCGAGGCCGAACCCGCGGCCGCCGAATCGGCGATCATCGACTACGGCCACGCGCTGCGCGATCTGGCGGCGAGCAATGTGTTCCCGGGAGATCTGCTGCTGAAGAATTTCGGCGTGACCAGCCATGGCCGCGTCATTTTTTACGACTACGATGAAATTGGACTGGTGTCCGATTGCGTATTTCGCGACCTGCCCCGCGCGAGCACGGACGAGGAGGAGACGAGCGCGGAGCCCTGGTTTCACTGCGGACCGCGGGACGTGTTTCCCGAACAATGGCTGCCGTTTCTTTCCATGCCGGCTGCGCTGAGCGAAGTATTCATCCGCCAGCATGGCTGTCTCTTGACCGCATCCTGGTGGCGCGCGCAAGCCTCGCTCGCGCCGGCCGCCGCGTCGGCGCTGGCGGCGCCCGCCCTGACCGCTCAGTCGTCGAACGCCGCGTAGACCAAGTCGCGGAACAGGGTTCGAAAATAGTCGCGCTGACCCGGCCCTTGAATCATCATGATGGCGAACAGCTGCTCGGCCGGATCGACCCAGAATGTCGTGCCGGCCAGACCGCCCCAAAAATATTGGCCCACGGAACCCGGCACGTGTGAAATGCCCGGCTGCAGCCGAACGGCAAATCCCAATCCGAAGCCATAGCCCGGCAGCAACAGGTCGGGCGCGCCGGTGATCGGACCCAGATGATCGGCCGTCATGAGCTCGATGGTCTTGCGGCTCAAATAGCGCACGCCGTCGAGCCGGCCCTTGTCCAACATCATCTGCAGGAAGCGCGCGTAGTCGGCGGCGGTGGAGACCAACCCGCCGCCGCCCGATTCGAACTTCGGCGCACTTTTGACATTCACGAGTTGCACGCCCGCACCGGTATCCGGGTCCTTGGCAAAGGCCTCCGCCAGACGTTCCTGCAACGGCACCGGTACGTGGAAGGCGGTATCGACCATTCCCAGCGGAGCGAATAGCTGCTGCTGCAGGAACTGTCCGAGCGGCACGCCCGACAAAACCTCCACGAGCCGACCGACCACATCGGTCGAACGGCTGTACTCCCACTTCGTGCCGGGCTGGTGCAGCAGCGGCAGCTTGCTCAAGCTCGTCACCTGATCGGCGTTGCTTTGATCACGGCTATAGATCCGCGCGGCCGTGTACATCTTGTGAACCGGCCCGTTGCCGCGGAATTCATAGGTGAGACCCGAGGTATGGCGCAGTAAATCTTGAATGGTGATCGCCCGTTCGGCATCCACCTGGCTCAATTCCGCGCCCTGCGCAACCGCGACTTTGACATTGCCGAGTGCCGGGAGAAATTTGCCGACAGGATCGCTGAGCAGGAATCGCCCCTGTTCCCACAGCATCATGGCCGCGACGGAGACGATGGGTTTGGTCATGGAATAAATGCGAAAGATACTGTCGCGCGCCATTGGCGCGCCGCCGGCGGGATCGCGGTGCCCGAAGCTCTCGTAATAGGCCAGCCGACCGCGGCGCGCGATGAGCGCCACGGCTCCGGGAACCCGGCCGCGTTGCACCTCGTCCTGCATCACCCTGCCCAGACGCGCAAGGCCTGCAGTGGAAAGGCCGACATCTTCGGGCGTGGCGTGCGGCAGAGGAAATGAACTCATGAAGCGTCCTGAATTGTGCGTAGGCAGTGCGGATCTTCATTATAATTGAGCGGGCCTCAAATACCTTGCACCGCGTCCATGAAGCTCTACAACGAACACAATCCCGCCCCGAATCCCCGCCGCGTGCGGATTTTCCTGGCCGAAAAGGGCCTCGCCATCCCGTTGGTGCACGTGCCCATGCGCCAGGGCGCGCACAAGAGCGCGGAGTTCATGGTCAAGAACTCGCTGGGGCAGGTACCCGTGCTGGAGCTTGACGACGGCTCGACGCTGGCGGAGAGCGTTGCCATATGCCGCTATTTGGAGGACTTGCATCCGACGCCCGCGCTGTTCGGCAAGGATGCCTGGCAGCGCGCTCAGGTGGAAATGTGGATGCGCCGCGTTGAATTCGCGCTGATGAGCCGCATCGGCGCGGTGTGGATCAACACTCACCCGTACACGGCGCACCTGGGCACGCAGTACCAGGACTATGGCGAGGCCAGCCGGTTAAGGTCGATCAAGGCCCTGCACTGGCTCAACGATGAATTGAATGAACGAGAATTTCTGGCCACCGAATATTTTTCGATGGCGGATATCATCGCGCTGACCACCATTGACTTCGCGAATTTCATCGGCATCGAAACGCCGGCCGAGCTCACGCATTTGCAGGCGTGGCATGCGCGTGTATCGGCACGCCCGAGTGCCGCGGCTTGATCTCACACCCGTGGAAGGACGGCAGGTTTTTTCACCTGCCGTCCATTCGCCGCTAGCTAGCCTTCCGAATCACGGATTGCTCGGCGTATCGGGCGCGCCGGCCGCGGGAGTGCCTTGCTGCAACAGGAAGTTCTTCACATCGAGCGTGCTGTTGCCCAGCACCTCGCTGTACGCCTGACCCGGCTTGACCGTATAGCCGTTGTTGTCGCCGGAAATGTCGCGATGGAAGAATTGCAGTGCCTTGGGCGCGTGCACGCCGCCGGCAATCGTTTGCACGGCTGACAACGCATAGATCATCGGATTGACATTGCCCAGGCGGCCGCGGTTCAACTCCACCGCCAGCGCCAGAACGCCGGCCATTTCAGGCGACGAGGCGCTCGTGCCGATCAGCAACGCCGGACCGCCGCCGATCCAGACGATGACGGCACTGCGTGGCAATTTGGTGCAATCCTGCGCGACAGTATCTGCATCGTTCGGGCAGCCGCCCATCATCAACGACACATCGGGCACCGCACGATGCCGGCTGCTGCCGGTATCGACCAGGAATTGATACAAGGGCTTGGAAAAAATCTGGCTGAAGCCGCCGCCCGACCCCCAGGTGTTGTTGCCGATCGTCGCCGTCTGCCCGTCGAACGAAAACACCGCGGGATGCCGCGGATCGAAGTCCGCGTTCTCACTCACGCGTGTGACATCGTTCGCCGTCGGTGTAGGCGCCGATTGCAGGTTGGTGCCGCCCACGGCCGTGATATTCGGGTCGCTCGCCGGATTCTCGACGCCCAGCACGAAGTTCGTGCCGTTGATGACGCCGGGAGCATCCGCGAAGGCCTGAGAGACACAATCCGGTGCGCCGTTGTCGCCCGAGCTTGCCAGGAAGGTGATGCCCTGCGCATTGCCTTGCTGGAACAGCGCATGGAAGGTTTTGGGAATGCTGGTGAAATCAGTGCCGTTGTTATAGGCCGGCGTGAAGTCCAGCTCGCACTGGCCGAAAGATGAGCTCACCACATCGACTGCATTATCCTCATCGACGAGCGCATAGGCTTCCGTCACGGAATCGTTGGACAGATCCGGCATGTCGTACAGCGTCTCCTGCGCACCGGGCGCCGTCCCCAACGACATCTGCGTGTCGAGCGACGCCTCGGCTACGCCAGGATTGTCGAGACTGAACGGACCGCTGCCGACGCCAACCTCGCGGAATTTCACGGTGGGAACCGGCAGGTTGGAATTGGCCGAGTAATTCTGCACATCGGCGATGGGCCCGACATGCACGGTGGAGTTGAACGATGCGGCAAGGTCGGCGGGACTGATTTTCGATGAAATCACGATGCCGATGTGCGCGCCGACGCCGGCGACCTGCAATTTCTTGTGCGAGAACAGCGGCGTGACCTCGGCCGAGAAGGAGGGCAACTGATAGGCCTCGTTCAGATCGTTGGCATAGAAGAAGCTGAAGTCGTTCGCCAGCCGGTCCGACGGCGACGCGCCGCCGGCCGCCCCTTGAATCAGCTGCGGCGAGGCGAGGGTTTGCAGCACCGTTGAATGCACATGCGCCATGAGACGCGGCGCGAATTCAGGAATGACCGCGCCCATGGCGCTGAACGCCTGCGGCAGATTCAAGTGGCCCTCGGTGGCCGCGAGTTTGATGTGCCCGGACTTGGTTTTTACGCGCTCGATCTGCGTGCTGAACATTCTTTCGACCGCCGAAACGGGACCCTCGACCACGAGGTTCTGGGTTCTCTCCGCGACAATCGTGAATCCGGCGGATTCCAGCAGGGACTTCGCTTTCGCCACGTCGGAGCGGCTCGGTCCGAACTGCTGTTTGAACTGTGCCGGCGTCAACCATTGGTGGTAGTTGGCGGAGGTGGTGTCCGTCTGACTCTGCAACAGCTTCTCCAAAGCGTCGGTATGGGTCAGCGGCAAATAAACGTTGAAATGCGCGAGCGTGCTTTGATCTGCCGCGCCCATCGATTGCAGACGATGCATCGCGCTGGCATTTTGCATCAGCGCAAGGCTGGCGAAAGTTACGGCGCCGAGCGCTACGCTCGTTGCCGCTGAGCGGAATTTCATAAGACCTCCTTGATTTTGCCCCGTGTGATTTTCGTTTGTAGTCGCGAACACCTTTGGTTGGTATTCATCCCAGCCGCGCCGTACTCGCCTACGCGCGTTACTCTATTCCCAAACGTACGGTGTCGACTAGGTGCTCGCACCATGTGGCGGGCGCGCAGCGCCTGCGTCGGCGTCACGCAGCCGACACATTGATCTGACATAATTTGCGCGCTAGGTAAGCGCGAAGCGCGGGTCGTACTCGGTGGATTGCACCGCGGGAGGCAACAGCTTGTACATCACCGGCGTTACCAGGCGCGCGAGCAGCGTCGATGAGATCAATCCGCCGATGATGACGATGGCGAGCGGCGAATACAGCGCGGATCCCTGCACCGCCAGCGGGGTCAAGCCGCCGATCGCGGTCGCCGATGTCAGAAGAATCGGCAGGAAACGCACCTCGCCGGCTTCTTGGATGGCCTGATCGAGCGGCGTGCCCCGCTCACGCAGCTGATTTGTAAAATCTACCAAGAGGATCGAATTCTTGATCTCGATCCCCACCAGCGCAATCATGCCGATGATCGAGGTGAAGGACAGGTTATAGCCGGTGATCAGAAGAGCCAGCAGCGCACCGGTCAGTCCGAGGGGTATCACGCCGGCAACGATCGCGGTCGATCGAAAACTGCCGAACTCCAGCACCAGCACCGCGAGGATCCCGAAGACTGCGACCAGAATGGCGGGCAGCAGCCCGCTGAAGCTTTCCTGTTGTGCCTCAGCATCGCCGGCAACGACGAACCGGTAGCCCGGAGGCAGGCCGACTTCGCCAAGGCGCTTGACGACACCCGCCGTTACGCGCGCCGTGTTGAAATCCGGGCGGGTATTGGCGGACACCGTCACCTGTCGCTCCCGGTTGTAGCGCGTAATGGAATTGGTCACGGTCTCGAAGTGCGGCGCCGAAATCTCGCGCAACGGAATCTGCCGCCCGCTGCTGGTGCCGACGTCTATGGCATCCAATGCCTCGATGCTCGGCCGCTCGTGCATCGGCAATCGCAGGGTGATGTCGTATTCGTCGCCATTGCTGGCGCGAAACTGGCCTGCGGAAAGACCGGCGACCGCGAGGCGCACGGTGCGGTTGACCTCGAGCGCCGACACGCCGAGCAAGCCCGCCTTTTCGGTATCCACACCCAGGTCGAGGTCAGTGCGCAGCAGCCGCGCAGGATTGTTCACGTCGCGAGTGCCCGGCGTCGCTTTGAGGACCCCCTCCACCTGATTCGCGAGGCGGCGCAGCCCTTCGATCTCCGGACCGACAATGCGGATCGCGACGGGCGCATCGACCGGAGGCCCCTGTTGGAACTGTTTCAACGAGATGCGCGCGGCGGCGTAGTCGTTGAACTGCGCGCGCAGCGCTTCGAACAGTTTGGGGGTGCGCTTGGGATCGAACGCGCGCAGTTCGACGAACACTTCACCCAGGTTGGCGGTGCGCCCCTGCGAGAAATAATTATAGTAAACAAAGGGCGTGCCATGTCCCAGGTGCGTGTACCAGTGCTTGATTTCAGGATGCTCGGCGAGACGCGCCTCGACGAAACGCAGCGCACGGTCGGTTTCCTCGACGCTCGCCCCATCCGGGGCATCGACCCGGATGACGAACTGCGGCACATCTGCGCTGGGAAACAGGCTGAAGCCAATGATCGGAACCGTGGCCGTGATGACCAGGAACAGAGCCATCGCGGCCAGCAGCGTGCTCTTCGGCCTGGCAAGCGCCCAGCGCAGCGCCGGCCCATAGACGTTGTGAATGATTTGCATCACCCGCTGCAGCAACCGGTCGGCGAGCAAATCGAAGCGCCCGATCAATCGCCCGAGCTTTCCGGCGGACGCCGCCGCCCGCGGCGAATTGTCGCGCAACATTCGGCTCGCCAGGAACGGAATAATCGTCAACGCGACGAACAACGAGGCCAGCACGGTGAACAAAATGGCCGCCGGCAGCGAGCGGATGAACTCGCCGGCGCCTTCCGGCAGGAACAGCAGCGGCAGGAATGCCAGCACCAGCGTGGCCGTGCAGCCCAGGACCGCCAGATAAATCTGGTCCGTGGCCGCAATCGCCGCTTCCATCCTCCCATAGCCCTTGCGCACATAGCGGGCGATGTTTTCCACCACCACGATGGAATCGTCGACCAACAGGCCGAGCGCCAGGACGAAGCCGGCGATGGACAACTGGTTGAGGCCGAACCCCGCCACGTACAGAAGCGCCACGCCGATCGCCAGGGACAGCGGGATGGAAATCATGACGACGCCCGCCGCGCGCAGCCCCAGCGGCAGCAGAGTCAGCAAGACCAACGCAATCGCAATCGCGAAGTCCTCGCCGAGCTGGCCGAGACGATTGGACACGTTTTTGGATTGATCGAAGCCGCGTTCCAGCCTGATGTCCGCCGGCAGCGTCCTTTCGAATTCCGCGAGCTTTGCGTAGATGCCGTCGCGCACCTTGAAAATATTGGTGTTGTCCTTTTGGTTTGCCGTGACGAACACGGCGCGCTTGCCGTTGAACCGCCCCGTGTAGGTCTGCTCTTCGGTCTGCCAGGAGACGTCCGCGATGTCGCGGACCCTGACCTCGCGGCCGCCGCCTGCTCCCACGACGGTATCGGCGATCTGATCAAGCGAGGTATAGCTTCCGGACGTTCGCAGATTGTAGCGTCGCAGTCCTACATCGACCGAACCGCCCGGCACGTTTTGGTTTTGCCCCTGAATCGCCCGGATCACCTGATCGAGACTGACGCCCATCCGCGCCAGGCGCTGCAGATCAATCGCGACGCGTACCTCCGGATTCGGAAATGCCCAGGTCTCCGCCGTTCGCACCCCGGGTACGGATTCGAAGCTGTCCTTGAGGTTCTCGGCTTTTTCCTTCAGCTCGCGCCAGCTCGCGCAGTCGCTCACCAAGGCCATCTGCACAATGCTGACGAGCCCGGGGCTGTCCTTGCGGATGTCGATTTGCGTGATATCGGGCGGCAGCGAGGAGCGGATGCGGTTGAATTCCCGGATCACTTCGTCTTGCTTCTTTTCAGGATCACCGCCGTAATAGAACTCGGTGTGCACCACCGCCAGACCATCGAATGCCGAGCTCTGGATCTTCTTGACATTCTCCAGCGTGTTGACCGCATCTTCGATCGGCTTGACGATCAAGCGTTCCATGTCGGCCGGATTCGCGCCGGGCCACACCACGCTGATGTCAGCCGCCGGAAAGGGAAACGAGGGATCTTCGGAACGGGCGATGTTGGCAAAGCTCGCCAGGCCGAGCGCAATCAACAGCGCAAACATCACCAGCGTGAACTGCCAGCGCCGGACCGCGAAGGCCCATATGCTCACTGCGCGACCACCCGCACTTTCTCGCCATTCTCCAGAAATGCGGCGCCGTCGGTGACAACCTGCGCGCCGGCGGCCAGACCATTCAGCACTTCGATGCGGCCGGCGCTCATGCGGCCTATTTGAATGCTCACGCGATGCACGACCTGCGCCGCTTCGTCCAGCACGAAGACGCCCGCCTCTTTGTCGTTTGCCTCGAGCAACGCCTGCACGGGAATGACCTGCACTTGGCTCGTGCCCTGGGGCGTGAGCGCGACTTTCGCGACCAACCCTTGAGCAAAGCGCGCGCCGCCGGCATCGATCTGCACCTCGACCGTGAAAGTGCCGGTGCCGGAATCGGCGGCGGAAGAAATGTTGCTGACCCGGCCTGCGAACACTCGTCCGGGCCAGGCGTCGAACTCGATGCGGGCGGCATCGCCGAGATGCGTCCGTACCGCATCGCGATCGGCCAGTCCGATCCTGACCACCCAGCCGCGGTTGGCGCCGCCGAGCACCAGGATGGTCTGGCCGGGCTGCACCACTTCATCGGCTTCGGCCAGCTTGCGCAGCACCACGCCATCCGCGGAAGCCACGATGCGCGCATGCGCCGCGTTGAACTCCGTGCCGCTTTGCGCGGCTCGCGCAACCTCGAACGCCGTGGTCAGATCCTGCACCTGCTCCTCGGTCGTGACGCCATCGGCGAGCAAAGCCTTGGCGCGATCAAGGTCGCGATGCGCCTTGGCGGTCGCCTGGCGCGCCTGCTCGAGCGACGCGCCGATCTCGGTCTGCTTCAGCCCCGCGAGCAGCTGGCCCGCCTTGACGGTTTGACCTTCCTCGACGCGGATGAACTCGACCACGCCGCCGACCTTGAAGGACAATCTCGCCTCGTCTTTCGGCGTCAGCAAGCCCACCGCGCGCAGGGTGTTGTCGAGAACCGCCATTTGCACCCGGGTGACCTGCACCGCGCGGGCGGCCGCGATTGCGCTGGCCGCGCCCTTGCCGGTGCAGCCGACCAGCCCCGAGAACGTCGCGACGGCGGTAGCCATCCAAATGATCAAAACGTGCTGCGTCATGGCTGAGCTTCCGGAGGAACGTGGTGTGAGTCGGCGCCGAGCGCATATTCCAGCTCGGCGAGGCTGCCAAGCGCGGCAAAACGCGTGACATTGAGATTCAATTGCGCATCCGTCATGGCGCGCCGTGAGTCGATGAACTCCGCCTGATTGATCTGCCCCAGATCGCGTTTGCGCGAGGCGATGCGAAATGCGCCGGCGGCCGCTTCGACGCGTTTTGCCGCAGTGCCGAGCGAGGCTTGCGTGAATTCGAAATCCTGCAGCGCTTGCTGCACCTGGAAGCGGATCTGTTGCTCTTGCAGGGATCGGCTGGCGCGCGCTTGGCGCTCCACCGCACGCGCGCCGGCGATGCCGGCCTCATCGCCTCCGCCGGCGAAGAAATTGAATTTGAGCACGATCGAAGCCAGCAGGTAGCGGTCCTCGTTGGTGAATGCATAAGTCTCGCCCTGGGTGCCGACGTCGAAGGCAAACGCGAGCCGCGGCTTGAACGCGGCGCGCGCCAGTCTCTCGCCGGCGGAAGCCGCGGCCGAGATCGCATCCAGTTGGCGCAATTCATAGCGCTGCCGAACTGCGGCGTCCTGCAGCGGGACGAGGCTTAAAGTAGGTTGGGCCGCGTGCGCGGCGAGCGCATCGCGCAGCCGATCGACGTCCGGATCGTCCACCACCACGCTCGGCAACGCGCGGTCGAACGGCGCGTTGCGGATCAGATTCACGTAGCTTTGCGCCAGCCGTTCCGCATTTTGCGCGCCGAGCTGCGACTGCTGGACCTCGAGCTGGTCGGCTTCCGCCCGAAACACCAGATCGCGGGTGATCTTACCGTTGCGGAACAGACTCTCATTGACGCGGCGATTTTCCGTCGCGAGTTCCAGTGTGGCAACGAAAATCCCGATCTGCGCGCGCGCCTGCAGCCATCGATAGTAGGCCTCGCGCATGTCGCGCTCGATGCGTCCGGCGAGCGCGACGCGCGCCGCCGATTCGGCTTCATATTGAGACTGTGCGGCCAGGCGTCCCGCGCTGATGCGCGGATCGTAAAGGGGCTGAGTGAGCGACACGACGGTGTCTTGCTCGCGTGAGCGCTGGAAATTGATCTGCTGATTTTGAACTGCGGGGAAACGCGCGCTGCCGGTGATTTGATTCAAGGTCGCGTAGACCGGATTGAGCAAATCGCCCACCGGAAAATCGATGGTGCGGCCGCCGTTGGCCCGCGTATATCGGGCCGAAAAATCCAGCGAGGGCAGATAGAGCGCCCTCGCTTGATCGAGTGCCGCGAGCCGCTGCGCCACCCCGCCTGCCGCGGCGTCCAACTCCAGATTGGCAGTCAGTGCGTCGGAGACCAATCCGCTCACGGCCTCCTCGACTGACAAGACCGGGCTGGGCAGCTCGTTGGGCGCGGCGTACGCGCGGCCTCCTGCCAGAAGGGCTGCCGCCAGGAGGAATTTTACAGCTGTATAAAAATTAGACATGTGTCAAGTGCAGTGCAAAAAAATTAAGCCATTTTCGGGTCGGCCGTGGCTGCGGCGTTTTGCATGACCCGCCGCAGCAGGTCAAAGCCGTAATTGCTCAATTCGGGAATGGCAATTCCGAGTCGGGCCATATCATTGCCCTTCGCCATGGCGAGTTGGATCAGGCCATGGGTAAAGGACCAGAGAGTGACGGCCAGCATCATGGGATCGCCAATGGTCGGCCGAATGCTGCCGTCCACGATTCCGCACTCGATGGCCTTGACGACGACGCCAATGGCCGCATCGCCTGCAGCGCGGCAGCCGACGTCATGCGAACCGGGTTCGGGATCGCCGGAATGCGCGTTAAACTTCGAACAAAAGTCGAAATAATGTGGGAATTCAAAGGCATAGGACATATAGGCGCGCCCGATGGCTTCGATCTTCTCCATGCCCAGCTTCGCGCCCGCCGAGGCGGCGACAAAGCGGTCGCGCAACAGACCCATCGCCCGCTCGCCAATGGCAAAAAGAATCTCTTCTTTATCCTTGAAGTAGACGTACACCAAAGCACGCGACAAGCGCGCGCCGCGGGCCACCTGATCGACCGTGACCAAGTCCCAGCCTTCCTTGGCGTAGAGCGCTTCCGCGGCGTCGAGGATTTCCGCGCGCCTGCGTTCCTTTTCCTCCACTCGGCGTTGTGCGATGTATGACATGGCTGAACGATAGACAATTACTGACACCGTGTCAATAATCGTCATTACGTCAAATCTGAAGCCCGAGAGAGCCAGGCGCAAGCGCCAAAGGTCCGTGTATATTTCGCCGATGAAAATATTCCCCCTTCTCGCTGGACTCAGCCTAAGCACGCTTCTCAGTGTGACGCTGGCCGCGGCGCCGCCTCCCGCCACGGGCACGGCCAACGCTGCGGGTACGCCTGCAGCATCGGCTACGGACCCTTTTCTCTGGCTCGAACAGGCGCACAGCGAACGTTCGATGCGGTGGGTGAAAGCAGAGAACGCCAAGACCGACGCCGTGCTCGAGCGCGACGCGCGTTTCAAGGGGCTGTTCCACGATGCCAAGGTCATTCTGGAGGCGAAGGACAGGATCCCCGAACCTGAAGTGTTAGCCGGGCAAATCTTTAACTTCTGGCAGGACGCCGACCACGCGCACGGAATTTGGCGGCAAACCGGTAAAGTCGATTATCAGAGCGCCGCGCCGAATTGGCGCACCGTCATCGATCTGGATGCGCTGTCGAAATCCGAGAAGGCCAATTGGTTTTGGAAAGGAGCGGTCTGCCGCGAGCCGGATGAGCAGCGTTGCATCGTCAGCTTGTCGGACGGCGGCGAGGATGCGGTGAGCTTGCGCGAGTTCGACCTGGCCAAATCAGCCTTCGTCGACGGCGGTTTCTCGTTGCCGAAGGGCAAACAGGAGGTCGCCTGGCTGGATGCCGACACGCTGTTGCTGGCGCGCGAGTGGAAGCCGGGCGAGACGACCCGCTCGGGATATGCCTTTGTCGTGAAGCGCATCAAGCGCGGTCAACCGCTGGACACGGCGGTCGAGGTGTATCGCGGCGCCGCGGATGATGTCGGTGTTTCACCGATTTCGTTGAGCGACGGAGCCGGGCACAGTGCTGCCTTCATTCAACGCGCCGTGTCAATTTTCGAGTTCCAGTACTTTGTGCTGGGTCCGAAGGGTCCTGCGAAATTAGAGCTGCCGATGAAGGCGGATCTTTTGACGCTGCTCGACGGCCGATTGATCGTGAGCCTGCATGAGGACTGGAAGCGCGCCGGTCAACCGACCTTGCCTCAGGGCTCATTGGTCTCGCTCGAGCTCGCGGCGCTGTCGGCCGATCCGCAGCACCTTAAGCCGGACCTGATCTATGCTCCCACGGCCCGCGAGGCCTTCGTCGAAGCCGGCGCAACCCGCGGGCATCTGCTGGTCCACAGCCTCGATAATGTCAACGGGCGTGCCTATAGCTACACGCCGGCGCCCAACAACCGTTGGTCCCGGCGCCGGCTCGACCTGCCGAATAACAGTTCGGTCGATGTGATCGACACGGACTTGCACAGCGAACAAGCGTTCATTCAGGTCACGGGATTTCTCACGCCTCACAAGCTGATGCTCGCCGATCTTGGGCAGGACACGCTCACCACCAGCAAGACGCTGCCGCCCAAGTTCGATGCGTCGCGCGATGTGGTGGAGCAATTTGAAGCCACGTCCAAGGACGGCACGAAGATTCCCTATTTCATCGTGCATCCGGCCGCGATGAAGATGGATGGCGGCACGCCGCTGATTTTGAATGCCTATGGCGGCTTCCTGGACGCACGAACCCCGATTTATTCGCCGGAACTGGGCAAGCTCTGGCTCGAACGCGGCGGCGCCTTCGTGCTGGCCAATATTCGAGGCGGCGGCGAGTTCGGCCCCGCCTGGCACGAAGCGGGGCTGAAGACTCATCGTCAACGCATCTACGATGATTTCGCCGCCGTCGGCGAGGATCTCATTGCCAAAGGCTTCACGAGTTCCGCGCATTTGGGAATCATGGGCGGCTCCAACGGCGGCCTGCTCATGGGGGTGGAGTTCATCCAGCATCCGCAACTCTGGCGCGCGGTCGACATCCAGGTTCCGCTGCTCGACATGCTGCGCTACGAGCAAATCGCAGCCGGCAGTTCCTGGGTGGCGGAGTACGGCAGCGTTTCAGTCCCGGCAGAGCGGGCTTTTCTCGCCTCGATCTCTCCGTACAACAATTTGCAACCGGGCGTGAAGTATCCCGAGGCTCTCATCTGGTCGACGACGAAGGATGATCGCGTGGGTCCGCAGCATGCGAGAAAGTTCGCCGCCAAGCTTGCGGCAATGGGCGTGCCCTATCTTTACTTTGAGGTCATCGAGGGAGGCCACGGCGCGGGCGCCACGCCGGACGAACGGGCGAAAATGCATGCCCGCGAGTACACCTACTTCTCGAGCAAGCTAGGCCTGTGACCGGCAGTGCGCGCCGAAATCGGCGAGCACCATGCTGACGCACTCGGTCAGCCGCGTCGCATAGTCGATGTGCAGGAATTCGTTGGGACCGTGCGCATTGGAGAGCGGTCCGAGCACGCCGGTCACAAAGAACTGCGTTCGCGGAAAGCGCTCGCCCAACATTCTCAGGAAGGGAATCGTGCCGCCGCCGCCCAGGCTCACCGCATCGCGTCCGAACACCTGCTTCGAAGCGCGTTGCATCGAGGCGTCGAACCAGGGTGCAAAGGCCGGCGCATTCCATCCTCCGGAAGAAGACTCCGCCTCGAAGCTGATCTGCGCCCCGTAGGGGGGATGGCGCTGCAAGGCTTCGGACACCGCGCGGCCGGCGCGTACCGGATCTACTGTCGGCGGCAGCCGCAGGGAAATCTTCAGGGAGATCTGCGGCAGCAGCACATTGCCCGCCGCGCTTAACGGCGGCAAACCGTCCGCTCCGGTCACGGCCAGCGACGGCCGCCAGGTGTTGTTGATCAGCAGCTCGACCGGGTCCGCCGAGACGGGTTTCACCCCGGCGGCAAATGGAATCTTGTCGAGAAATTGTGCGCCCAATACCTGCGCCGCCGCGCCGATTTGCGCATGACGATCCCGCGGAATCTCCGCATGCAGCTCGGCAAGCGTCAGCTCGCCGGTGGCCGGATTCTCGATGCGCGCCAGCAGCTGCTCGAGCAGCCGAAACGGCGTGGGCGCGATGCCGGATGCCAGGCCGGAATGCGCCCCCTCCGTCAGAACCCGAACCTTGAGCGTACCCACCAAGTTGCCGCGCAGCGAGGTGGTGGTCCACAACTGCTCGAAGTTGCCGCATTCCGCATCGAGACAAACAACCAGCGAAGGCTCGCCGATTTTGCCGCCCAACGCATCCAGATGCGCAGGCAAATGGATGCTGCCGCTCTCCTCGGTTGCCTCGATCATCAGCACGCAGCGCGGCAGCGGCACGGCCTGTGCCTTGAGCGCGGCGATCGCGGTCAGCGAGCTGAATACGGCATAACCGTCATCCGCGCCGCCGCGCCCATAGAGTTTGCCATCGCGAATCACCGGCTCCCACGGTCCCAGCCCCGGCAGCCAGCCGGTAAATTCCGGCTGCTTGTCCATATGCCCATACAGCAACACGCACTCGGGCAACTCGCCGGGAATATCCACCAACAACAGCGGCGTCAGGCCGGGGAGGCGGCGCACTTCGACCGTCATGCTCGGCACGGGTTGGGCACGGCACCACTGCGCCATCAGATCCATAGCCTGATCCATGTAGCCGTGGCGCTGCCAATCCGGATCGAACGCCGGAGATTTGTTGGGGATCCGCACGTAGGCCTGCAGCCGCTCAATGATCGATGTCCGCCAAACGTTCTCGATGAACTGCCGTAGCGCCGTTGAATTCATCCGAGCTCAACTCCCGATGTAGATAAATGTAGTTCGCGGCGGCATCGCATCCACCTGCGGCGTCTCGCGCGTCTGGGGCGTCCCGCGCACCTGCGGCGCCTCAACCGAATCCGATCGCATCACCAAGTTCCATTCGCCGTCCGGCATCGGCACCGATTGTTCCTCATCGCGCCGGTTCAACGCGACGAGTGCGCCATTATGAACGAACGTCAGCCATTGCGCGGCTTCATCGAAAACGACTTTGGGCGTTGGTGCGTCCGCGCGGCTTTCGGGCGGCATGGCGGGCCGATCGCGCCGCAGCCTGATGAGCCGCCGGTACCAATCGAAAAGCTCTGCATGCCGCGGCTCCGCCAATTCGGACCAATTGAGCTTTGAGCGCTCGAAAGTGCTCGAGTCCTGGGGATTCGGCACTTCGCCCTGCCAGCGGAACGCGCTGAATTCCTTGCCGCGCCCTTCTGCAACCAGCCTTCCCAGTTCCGGATCCTGATGGTCGGTGAAATAGAGAAACGGCGTCGATGCGCCCCACTCTTCGCCCTGAAACAGCAAGGGCACGAACGGCGACAACAGCGTGAGCGCCGCGATCGCCTTGAGCGCCTCCATCTCCAGCAGGCAACTCAGACGTTCGCCCTGCGCGCGATTGCCGATCTGATCATGATTCTGAGCGCTCACAATCAGCTGCTGCGGTTCGACGCCGGCAGGCGCCCTGCCATGCCTGCGGCCGCGATGCAGCGAATACCGACCCTGATACACGTAGCCGTCGCGCAATGCCGTCGCCACATCGCGCAATCCGTGAAAGTCGGCGTAGTAGCCGTCGGTCTCGCCGGTAAAATAGCGATGCAGGGCATGGTGGAAATCGTCGCACCACTGCGCGTCCAAGCCATATCCGCCGCGCGCGACACTTAAGACCAGGCGCGGATCGTTCAGATCGCTTTCGGCGATCAAGAGCAGGGGCCTCGCCAACTCCCCGCTCAAATCGCGCACGGCATTCGACAGGTCCTCGAGAAGGTGAACCGCCTCGAAACTGTAAATGGCATGCACGGCGTCCAACCGCAACCCGTCAAATGCGTACTCCCTGAGCCACATCAGCGCGTTGTCGATCACGAAGCGGCGCACCTCATCGCTGTGCGCACCGTCATAGTTGATCGCGGCACCCCATCCGGTCTTGTAGCGATCGGTGAAATACGGCCCATACGCCGCCAGATAGTTGCCGTCCGGTCCCAAATGGTTGTAGACCACGTCCAGCAGCACGGCGAGGCCGCATGCATGGCAGGCGCGCACAAATGCGACGAGTTCCGACGGCGTTCCGTAGGCGGGAAACGGCGCAAAGAGATCGACGCCGTCATAACCCCAGCCGCGTTGCCCGGGGAAAGTCGCCAGCGGCATGAGCTCCAGATGCGTCACGCCGAGCTCGCCCAGATGCGGCAGCTTCATCTGCGCCGCCGCGTAAGTGCCCTCGGGAGTAAATGTCCCGACGTGCAGTTCATAAATGACCGCCTCATCGAGCGGCGTCGCGCGAAAGCCGCCGCGCAGCGGCGTCTCGGGAGGCGGGGACGTGAGGACTTGCGAGGCTGCCGTGCACCCCCGCGGGTTGCCAGCGCGAGCGCGGATCCGGCAGGCCGGCTGCGCCGTCCAGAGAATAGCGGTAGCTTTGCCCGGCACGGGCCGGAACATCGGCCTGCCAGTAACCCCGCTGCGTCGAAGCCAGCGGAATCCGCCGTTCATCGAGAAGCAAATCGACCGACTTGGCGAGCGGCGCCCAGACCGAAAAAATCACGCGGCATCCCGGAACAACAAGGCCACCGGAAAGGATGCGAACAGCGCCGCCGGCGTGACTTCGCGCTGCACGCTTTCGCCGGTAAAGCAATTGCGCCACGCACCGCCCGGCAGCGGCAATCGCGTGTCGCCCCACTCGCCCGACAAAGTCATGGTAAAGCGCGGCACCACCGCGATGAGATTCTCGCCGCGCCGAAACGCCAGCAGCCTTCCCAAATGGCTGCCCTGCGCCACCAGAGGTTGATACTTCGCGGCCGCGGAAAAGTCCTCGCCTCTTTCATGGCGAAAGCGCAGCACGCGGGCGGTCATCCACAGCTTCGGCAGTCCGGATTCCCAATCGGCCAGCGCCTCGGCCGCGCCGAGCCTGGACGCGCTCTTCAACAGCCGTGCACGCGCCTCAAAATCGACCGGCCTGCGATTGTCCGGATCCACCAAGCTCAGGTCCCACAACTCGGTGCCCTGATAAAAATCCGGCACGCCCGGCGCAACCAGCTTGATCAGCGTTTGCGCCAGACTGTTGATGCGTCCGGGCAGTATCAGAGGCCCGACGAAGCGTTCGAGACTGGCGATAAAATCCGGCGACTCGAATACTCCGCCCACGAATCCGCGAATCTTTTCTTCGAAGCTGATGTTCGGTTCGTGCCAGGACGTGTTGATCTTCGCCTCGCGGCAAGCCTTGAGCATGTAGCTCCAGGCGCGGTCGTGGTCGATGGGCCAGGCGCCGATCAAGGTCTGATACAGAAGATATTCGGCATGCCGGTCGGGGAGGCGGTTTTGCCAGGCATTGGCGTTGAGCTGCGACCATTGATGCAGCGCCTCGGACCAGCGTTCGGGAATCTCGGAAAGAATCGAGATGCGCGCGCGCACATCCTCGCTGCGCTTATTGTCGTGCGTCGAGGTCGCGAGCATATTGTGCGGCCATCGATCGCTCAGATAGTGGCAAAATTCGTGGAATTTGTCCGCCGAGATGCCGATCAACGACGCCTGCGATCCGACTTCATTGCATGAGACGAGCCGGTCGTAGCAATAGAACATCGTGTCTTCCACGCCTTTCGCCATGACGGCGGGCGTCAATTGCTGCCACTGCGCAATGAAATCCGCCTCCGCCGCATCCAGGCTCGGTTTGGTGAACAGCGCCGCAAGAAAGTCGAAGGCGGCCGCATCGATTTCCGTAGAACCGATCCGCGCGCTCTGCAGCGCCTCGAGCAGAATGCGCCGGTCCTCTTCGTCCACAGCATTGGCGCCGCGGTAAGTTCGATAGACCGGCAGCGCCGTGATCAGCTTCTCGAGCGCCTGCCGCAATTGCCGCGGGCTCAAGTCCCGCGTCTGCCAGGCGGCACGCGCAATCTTGAGCGCCGCTTCCGCCAGCATCTCATGCGACGCGGCAAACGTGGTCTCGAGGATGGCGCGCTTCTTCTCGCGCACGAGTTTGCCGAAGTTCACGGAATGCCCGGTAAAATCCGCGTAGGTCGCCGTCAAGACGTCCGCGCGCTGATCGTCCATCCACAGGCGGTTTACCTTGGCCAGGAACTCATAACCCACGGTACCGTCGATGGGCCAGCCCTCCTTCAAGCGTTCATCGTTCTCCAAAATCTTTTCGATATAGATCCGGCCATCGGGCAGCATGCTCCGCAGACGCTCGAAGTATTGCAGCGGCTCGCGCAAGCCATCGGGATGATCGACGCGCAGGCCGTCGATCTCGCCCCGGGCGATCATCATCTCGATGCGCGCATGCGTTGCCGCCGCCACCTCCGGACGCTCCGCACGTATGCCGATCAGCGAGTCGATGTCGAAGAATCGCCGATAATTGGTCAGCTCACCGGACAGCTTCCAGCCGTGCAGCAAGTAATATTGCCGCCCCAAAATCGCATCGAGAAGCGCCTGGTCGCCCTGCACGCGCGCAACGGCCTCTCGCAGGCGTCCGGACTCGGCTGCCGCCGCGAGAATCCCGCGTGCTCGCGCCGCATGGCGCTGATACGCGCATCGCTCTTCCTCTCCGGGAATCGCGACGCTGCGCAACTGATCGAGCGCCTCGAAGCAGCGCTCGGCGCCCGCTTCCAGCAGCGCGCCCCACGATGCCGGCGCGAGCGGCCAGGTATTTTCATAGTGCTTGACCCGCGGTTCCTTGCCGATGATTTCAATCCCGAGTTCTCCGGCGGCCAATGCCTCGCCGTAGGGCTTGGCGAGCGAGCACAAATGCACGCAGAACGGCTGACCTTGCGGATTTCTGACATCGAAAAAATCGGCGAATGGACTGAATGGCCCCTGCTGCAACACATCGTCCCACCACGGATTCTGGTGCGAGGCGGCCATGTGATTCGGCACGATATCGAGCAGAATTCGCAGCCCCAATTCGCGCGCGGCGCGCACAAACTGGACCCAAGCGGCCTCGCCGCCGAGATCATCGCTGATCTTGCCGGGATCGACGACGTCATAGCCGTGCTGACTGCCGGGTACGGCCTGCAGGCATGGCGACAGGTACACATGACTGATTCCCAGCTCGGCCAGATACGAAAGCACTTGCTGCGCGGCGGACAAAGGGAAGCCGGCATGGAGCTGCAGCCGATAGGTCGCGATCCATCTACCGCTCATGACTGAGCAGCACCATGGAGCGGGCCGCGAGACTGACCAGCCGGTTGCGCTTCACGGACTCCTTGTCGATTTCCAGTGCCGGCCGCGCCGTGTCGAATGCGATCTTCCAGCCGCCATGGTAGAGCTCATGCGAAATCCTGAAGGAAACCGGTTCGTGATGCGCATTCAGCAGCAGCAGGAAATCCGTGTCCTCGGCGCACTGCCCTTGAGCGTCTCGGATTTCGGATGCCATGCCGTTCATGAACATGCCGAGGGTGCGCATCCAGCCGCCATCCTCCCAATCCTTGCCCTCCATGCGTTTGCCGTCCGCGCGAAACCACACAATGTTCTTGTCCGGATGTTTGGCGTCCGGATCATGATCATAGAACGTGCCGCGGTGGAAATTGGGATGGTGCTTGCGGTACGCAACCACCCGTTGCGCGAAATCCAGGAACGCCTGCTTGGGAGCGTCCAAATCCCAGTGGTACCAAGATAACTCGTTGTCCTGGCAATAGCCGTTGTTGTTGCCCATCTGCGTGCGGCGACAGCTCATCGCCGCCGCTGATCATCGGCGACCCTTGCGCGAACAGCAGCGAGCACCAAAAATTGCGCATCTGGCGCTCGCCGCAGCTCGATGATGCCCGCATCGTCAGTCGCGCCCTCCGCACCGCAATTCCACGAACTGTTGTCGTCCGCGCCGTCGCGATTGTCCTCGCCGTTGGCTTCGTTATGTTTTTGCTCGTAGCTCACCAGGTCGGCGAGCGTGAAGCCGTCATGCGCCGTCACAAAATTGACGCTCGCCGAGGGCGGCCGGCGCGTGGTCTCGTAAAGATCGGCGCTGCCGGCAAGGCGGGTCGCGATTTCCGAGTGCAACCCCATGTCGCCCTTCCAGAATTTGCGCACGGTGTCCCGATACTTGCCGTTCCACTCCATCCAACCCAACGGAAAATTGCCGACCTGGTATCCGCCCTCCCCCAAATCCCAAGGCTCGGCGATCAGTTTCACCGGCGCCAGCGTGGGATCCTGGTAGATGGTGTCGAAGAACGCGCCCAGTTGATCGACATCCTTCAGTTCTCGCGCCAACGCCGAGGCGAGATCGAACCGGAAGCCATCGACGTGCATTTCCGTGACCCAGTAGCGCAGGCTGTCCATCAGCAGCTGCAGGGAATTCGGGTGCACCATGTTCAGCGTGTTGCCGCAGCCGGTGTAATCCATGTAGTGCCGGGGATCGCCCGGCACGGTGCGGTAATACGCCAGGTTGTCGATGCCGCGGAACGACAGCGTCGGGCCGTCTTGATTGCCCTCGGCGGTGTGGTTGTAGACCACGTCGAGAATCACTTCGATTCCCGCGTTGTGCAATATCTTGACCATGCCTTTGAATTCGCGCACCGCCTCATCCGGCGAGTGCGGAGTGGAGGCGTAGCTCATCTCCGGCGCGAAAAAACCGAGGGTGTTGTAACCCCAGTAGTTGCGCAGCCCACGGTCGATGCAGATGCCGGTCCTGCACAAAATAATGCACCGGCATCAACTCGAGCGCCGTCACGCCCATTTTCTTAAGATGGGCGATGACCGGTTCGGATGCCATGCCGGCATAGGTGCCGCGCAGATGCTTTGGCACTCCCGGATGCAGCTGCGTCATGCCGCGGACATGCGCTTCATAGATCACGGTTTCGTGCGCAGGATATGCCGGGCGCTGCTCGCCGCTCCAATCGAAGGCCGAATCGATGACCGCGCCCAGTGGTGCGAACGGCGCACTATCCCGGTCATCAAACGACAGATCCGCGCTTTCATCGCCGAGGTGATAGCCGAATAACTCATCGGCCCATTTCAACTCCCGGCCAATCGCCTTGGCGTAAGGATCGAGCAGCAATTTATTGGGATTGAAACGCAGGCCGCTCTCAGGCAGATACGGGCCATAGACGCGATAGCCGTAGAGCTGTCCGGGCCCGATGTCCGGCACATAGACATGCCATGCCCCATTGGTGCGCTCGCGGATGCGCATGCGCTGTTTCCTTGCCGGAGCCATCGAACAGGCACAATTCCACCGACTCGGAAGATTCCGAAAACAGTGAGAAGTTGACTCCTCGCCCGTCCCAATTGGCGCCTCGGGGGAAAGGCAATCCCGCGGTCTGGTTTGACCGTTCAATGTTGTTGGAAATTTCTAATCCTCGACGGGCGATTTTGTACCGTAGGCATTATTAATCCTGGGCGCGCTCCCGGCGTAGGCGTCCGTCCGTAGGACTTGTCGGCTCGCGGCTCTACGGCCTGTAGGAGAATGGCTAGTTCGGCCAGACCCAATTCCGGATTTCCGGCATGTCCTGACCGTGCTGGTCGATGTATTGCCTGTGCTCGACCAGCTTGTCTCGCAGCTGCTGGCGCAGATGATCGGCGCGCGCACCGATTTGCGGCAGCCGATCGATCGCATCCATCACCAAGTGAAAGCGATCCATGTCGTTGAGCACCGTCATGTCGAACGGCGTGGTGATCGTGCCTTCTTCCTTGTAGCCGCGCACATGCAGATTCGCGTGATTGTGGCGGCGGTAGGTCAGCCGATGAATCAGCCAGGGATAGCCATGGAAGGCGAAGATCACCGGCTTATCCGTGGTGAACAGCGCATCGAAATCCTTGTCGCTCAGGCCATGCGGATGCTCCGACGGCGGCTGCAGCTTCATGAGGTCGACCACATTGACGACACGCACTTTTAAATTGGGCAGCTGCTGCCGCAGGATGGACACCGCCGCCAAGGGTCTCCAGGGTCGGCACATCGCCCGCGCACGCCATGACCACGTCCGGTTCACCGCCCTGATCATTGCTGGCCCATTGCCAGATGCCGATGCCCTCGCTGCAATGCTTGATCGCCGCCTCCATCGACAGCCACTGCGGCGCGGGATGCTTGCCCGCCACCACGACGTTGACGTAGTGCCGGCTGCGCAGGCAATGATCCATCACCGACAGCAGGCAATTGGCATCCGGCGGCAGGTACACGCGCACGATCTTCGGCTTTCTTGTTGACGACATGATCCAGAAAGCCGGGATCCTGATGCGTAAATCCATTGTGATCCTGGCGCCAGACGTGCGAACTCAAGCAGGTAATTGAGCGATGCAATCTTGCGCCGCCACGGCAGGCCCGCGGTCACCTTCAGCCACTTGGCGTGTTGATTGAACATCGAATCGACGATGTGAATGAAGGCCTCGTAGCAATTGAACAGCCCGTGCCTGCCGGTGAGCAGGTAACCCTCGAGCCAGCCTTCGCATTGATGCTCGCTCAACATCTCCATGACCTGGCCGCTGCGCGCCAGAAACTCATCGTCCGGTATCGTTATCGGCCAGCCATTGGCGATTGGTCGACCTCGAACACCGCTTCCAAGCCGTTCGACAGCGGTTTCGTCCGGACCGAAAATCCGAAAATTTCGCGGCGCAGCAGTTCAGCTTCGCCACGTCGCGCAAGAATTTTCCGAGCACGTGAGTATCGCCGATGCCCGCGATACCCGGCTGGGGAACGTCCACCGCGTAATCGGTGAAATCCGGCATGCGCAGATCGCGCAGCAGCAGTCCGCCGTTGGCGTTGGGATTGGCGCCCATGCGCGTGTCGCCGCTGGGCGCGAGGCCGCGAGTTCGGGCTTCAGGCGCCCGCTCTCGTCGAACAGTTCCGCCGGACGGTAGCTGCGCAGCCACTCTTCCAGCTGCTTGAGGTGCTGCGGATTCCTGGCCGGATCCGTGATCGGCACCTGATGCGACCTGAAGGTGCCCTCGATTTGTCTTCCCGTCGATGATCTTGGGACCGGTCCATCCCTTCGGCGAAACCAGCACGATCATCGGCCAGCGCGGCCGCTGCACATCTGTCGCGGCGATTTGCGCGCATCCGCCTGGATCTGGCGGATCGTTTCGATGACCGTATCCAACGCTCGCGGCCATGGCCTGGTGCATGGGCATCGGATCGTCGCCCTCGACGAAGTACGGCGTCCAGCCGTAACCCTGCAGCAGCTGCACCAATTCTTCGCGCGAAATGCGTGCCAGCATCGTCGGATTGGCGATCTTGTAGCCGTTGAGGTGCAGAATCGGCAGCACCGCGCCATCGCTCGCCGGATTGAGAAATTTATTGGAATGCCAGGAGGTCGCAAGCGGCCCGGTTTCCGCCTCGCCGTCGCCGATCACGCACGCGACCATGAGCGCTGGATTGTCGAACACGGCGCCAAAGGCATGGCTCAGCGAATATCCGAGTTCGCCGCCCTCATGAATCGATCCGGGACATTCGGCCGAGGCATGGCTCGGAATTCCGCCGGGAAAAGAGAACTGCGTGAACAGCCGCTTCAATCCGGCCTCGTCCTGACTGACGTTCGCATACACCTCGCTGTAGGTGCCCTCAAGATAAGTTCCGCTGACCACCGCAGGTCCGCCATGCCCGGGCCCCGACATGTAGATCATGTCCAGGTCATATTTCTTGATGACGCGGTTCAAGTGCGTATAGATGAAGTTCTGTCCGGGCGTGGTGCCCCAATGTCCCAGCAGCATGTGCTTGATGTGCGCGGACGGCCAGCGGCTCCTTCAGCAGGGGATTGTCGCAGAGATAAATCTGGCCGACGGACAGATAGTTGGCCGCCCGCCAATAGGCGTCGATCTTGCGCGCCAGCTCCGCATCGAGCACCGGCGTTCGGCGATCCTCTTGCATGACTCATTCCTCCATCGCTATTCCCGCGCACCGCGCGGTTTGGTTTGCGATCACCGACTCCTCGTCCGTGTGGATGATGCGCACCGCGACGCGTCCTCGCGAAATGCATGCGGCATGCTCGGCGTTTCGCGGGTCATCAAGTTCGATGCCGATGCACGCAAGTCCGCCGCAAATGCGTTGCCGCACCGCGGCCGAGTTTTCGCCAATGCCGCCGGCGAACACCAGCGAGTCGAGGCCGCCCAGCGCCGCGGTGTAGGCACCGATCCACTTTTTTGCCTGATAGCAGAAAATCGCGATTGCCTCGCGCGCACGGCTGTCGGTGGCTTCTCGTTCGAGCAGGTCGCGCACATCGGCGCTCGTCTCCGAGAGGCCGAGGAGTCCGGACTCCTCATTCACCATGGTCTGAAATTGCGCCGCGCTCATCGATTCGGTGAGCATCAAATAACTCGCCAAACCCGGATCCAAATCGCCCGAGCGCGTTCCCATCACCAAACCCGCAGCCGGCGTGAACGCCATGCTCGTATCGACGCAGCGTCCATCGAGCACGGCCGCGACGCTGGCGCCGCTGCCCAGGTGCGCCAGAATCACGCGTCCGCGCGAAGCTGCAGGGTCGCCCAAGCGCAGCAGTTCCTGCATGAGAAAAGTATAGGACAGGCCGTGAAAGCCGTAGCGCTGCACGCCTTTGGCCGCATAGCGGCGCGGAATCGGCAGCAGCGTCGCCTCCGCCGGCATGCCGCGATGGAAGGCCGTGTCGAAGCACGCCACCTGGGGCACGTCCGGATAGCGGCGCTGCATGGCTTCGATGAGTTCAATCTCGCGCGGCAAATGCTCCGGATCGAGGCACGCAATGCGCTTGAGCTCCGCGAGCAGCGCCGGCGACACGCGCTCGGGCTGGGTATGCAGCATGCCGTGCACCACTCGATGGCCGATGGCATCCGGTGGTGCCGCGCGGGAATTCTGCGTCTTGAGCTGCGCCTTGATCTCTGCGGCCAATCGATCTGCGATCGCAGACGCGGCTTCGGCGCCGATCCGCTCCATTTTCCCATCCACCAGTCGAGCCAAGCGCGCGCCGCTCGAAAATACCGCGAAGCGAACGCTCGAGGAGCCGGCATTGATGGTTAGGATATGAGGCATTGTAGGACAAACACCGACTCGCAAAGCGCAGGCGATCGCTGCATCGGCATGCGATAAGAGAACACGCTTTCATGGAGATTACAACGGCGCAGCAGCCGCCTGCACCAGCTTTTCCAAGCCGGCAACATTCGCCATCAGTGCCGCGGGGAAGCCGTGCCGTTGCTGCAAATATTCCGCCGTGTTGAAAGAGACCCAACAGCGTTTTTGCGGGTCCTGCCATGCGAGCACCTTGAGCGGCAGATCCAATGCGGTTCCGGGCTCCGCCACCATCAGCGGTGTTCCCGCAGCCGGACTGCCGAGAATCAACAGCTGCGTCGGTTCCATGCTGAGGCCGGCTGCTGCTGCATCTTTGGTAAAATTAATGCGCGCGAACACGGTCAAGCCGCGCTTCTTCGCCAGGCTCTCGAGCCGGTCCAGGGTCTCATCAACGCCGCTGGAAGCGGCCAACACTTTTATTCCCTGGCCGGATTCATAGACGCTCATTGCAGCTCCTTCGTGACAACAATTGACACCGTGCCGCATTCATTGTTTTCTGTCCAGCCGCGGCGCGGAGTATCCATGGAAGCCTTTTTAATTTCGATTACCACCATTTCGATTGCTGAAATCGGCGATCGTACGCAACTGCTGTCGCTGCTTCTTGCAGCCCGCTATCGACGGCCGTGGCCCATCATCGCCGGAATATTTTGTGCCACATTGGCGAATCACGCGGCGGCCGGCGCGCTGGGAGCATGGTTCGGCACTTTGCTCAAGCCGCACACCGTGGATGTGGTGGTCGGCGTCAGCATGATCGCAATGGCCCTTTGGACCTTGAAGCCCGATAAGCTGGATGAGAATAGCGGCGCGGGCAGCGCGATGGGCGCCTTCCTCGCAACACTGACGAGCTTCTTCGTCGCGGAAATCGGCGACAAGACACAAATCGCAACCCTGGCGCTCGCGGCGGCGTACTCCAATCTCCCCGCGGTCGTCGCCGGCACCACCGCCGGCATGATGATTGCCAATGTTCCGGTGGTGTTTCTGGGAAAGGTTTTTGCCAACCGGCTGCCGCTCAAGGCCATTCACTACGGTGCCGCGATCTTGTTTGTAATCCTGGGCTGCCTCTTTCTGGCGCGTGCGCTTTGGATGTCCCGATGAGGGCAATTGGTGCGCTGCTGTTGTCGGTGGCCGCAACGGTGGCCGCAACGGCAACGGCAACGGCGGCCGTGGATGAGGCATTCGCCGTTCACGGGCAATTCACCTACGTGGAGCAAGAGACGTCCGGATTCAACGCGCCGTACCACGGCCCCAACAGCCTGACGCCCAACAGCGGCGCGGAAACCACCGACGCGACCCTGTTCCTCGGCGCAAGGCTGTGGCCGGGAGCAGAGGCATGGCTCAACGGCGAACTCGACCAAGGGCATGGACTTGACGACACCTTGGGCGCCGCCGGCTTTCCCAGCGGCGAGGCCTACAAAGTGGGCAGGAATCAACCCTATTTTCGTCTGCAGCGGGCTTTCGTGAGACAGACGCTCAATTTGCAGGGCGATTCACAGGACGTCGACGCCGCAGCCAATCAATTGCGCGGCTCGCAAAGCGCAGATCGCCTGGTGATCACCATCGGCAAGTTCGGTGTGGTGGATGTTTTCGACACGAATCGCTACGCGCACGACTCGCGCGGCGATTTCTTGAACTGGACCGTGATCGACACGGGAACCTTTGACTATGCCGCCGACGCCTGGGGCTACACCGCAGGCGCGGCCATCGAGTGGTACACGCATTCCTGGGCATTGCGCGGCGGTCTGTTCGACCTTTCGGACGTGCCCAACAGCGCGCATCTCGAGCCGGCATTTCATGAGTATCAAGTCAATCTGGAGCTGGAACATCGGCATGAGATCGCCGGCCGGGTGGGTCGCGTGCTGCTGACCGGCTTTGAGAGCCGAGGCCGCATGGGCTTGTTGGACGAAGCGATCGCAAGCGCGGCAACGACCGGCCTGCCCGTGGACATCGCCGCAGTACGTCACTACCGCAGCCGCGGCGGAGTCAGCTTGAATGCGGAACAGGAAATCGCCGCAGGATTGGGCGCATTTGTCCGTGCAGGCAAAGCCGCCGGCAACGTCGAAACCTACGAATTCACCGATGTCGATCGCACCCTCGCGGCAGGCCTTGCTCTGCAGGGCTCGGGTTGGCATCGACCTCTCGATACCGTTGCGATCGCCGCGGTGAACAATGCCATATCCGGCGTGCGCGAAGCCTATCTCAATGCCGGTGGTCTGGGCATTTTGGTCGGCGATGGCCGGCTGCCGCACCCGGGCCCCGAACGGATCATCGAAAGCTATTATTCGGCGGCGATTTTTAATTTTGCGCACCTGACTTTCGACTATCAATGGCTCAATCACCCGGCCTATAACCGTGACCGTGGGCCGGCGTCCGTGATTGCTGTACGATTGCACGCTCAGTTCTAAAATCAAGGATCGGGGGAAATGCCATGGGAATAGCATCAGAATTCAAAGAATTTGCGATGAAGGGCAATGTGGTCGATCTGGCTGTCGGTGTGATCATTGGCGCGGCATTCGGAAAGATTGTCTCCTCGCTGGTGGCCGACCTCATCATGCCGGCCCTCGGAAAGGTCATCGGCGGCGTGAATTTCTCGGACCTGGCGGTCAGCCTCGGCGCCGATCCCGCCGGCAAGGCGGTGCTGCTCAAGTACGGCTCCTTCATTCAGACCATTTTTGATTTCACCATCATCGCAATCGTTCTGTTCATGTGCATCAAGGGCATCAACAGGCTCAAGAAGCCCGTACCGGCGGTTGCGCCGCCGCCCCCGCCGCCGCCCAAATCCGAAGTGCTCCTCGAGGAGATTCGCGATTTGTTGGCAAGACGCGCCTAAAAGAGGCCGCGCATTGCGGTTGGTTTCTGCGCAGACAGCAAGCGCGTCAAGGAGCGGCGCTCGCCTCATTTTTCAATCATTTTCAAAGGAACAACATGCCTATCAATCCTAAATTCACCATCCTTCTTTTGCTCGCACCAGCCTTCAGCGTGTGGGCCGATGATGCCCCGCCGCCGCCGCAGGATGTTTGGATTGGCAAGGGCCAATTCGGCTTCTTGAGCTCGCACGGCAACAGCGACGCCGAATCCATCAACGGCAACGTTGACATGCTGCGATACGACGGTGCGTGGAAAAACGAAGTGTATGTCGGCGGTCTATACGGCAAGAACTCCGGCATCGTCTCAGCGGAGCGCTGGGAAACGCGCGGCCAGACCAACTACGCCATCTCAGGCGATCTGTTCGCCTTTGGCGGTCTGCGCTACGAGCACGATTTGTTCGACGGATTCCAATATCAGGCCAGCTTGACCGGCGGCATGGGCTACAAACTCATCAACGACGTGGACACGAAATTGACGGCGCAGGTCGGCGCCGGTTACCGGCGACTGCGGCCCGAAACCATCGACAAGGATTCGACCGGAGAGGTGATTTCGCGCACCCCGCTGGACGCGAGGGGAGACGCGATTGCAACCGCCGGCGTGGATTTTTCGCACGCCTTCACCAAGACCACCGTCTTTACCAACAAATTTCTGACGGAAGCGGGCTCCAGCGACGTTTTGCTGCACGATGAACTTGCGCTTACCGTTAAGATGTCGGATAAGCTGGCCTTAAGCGTCGGTTATGCGATCACCGACAATACCAAACCACCGGCTCCGCTCAAGAAGCTCGACACGCTGGCGAGCGTGAATCTGGTGTTCGGGTTTTGAAATAACTGCAGGGGCACAAGGAGGGTTTATGGGCATGTTCGACGGCATTTTGGGCGGCGTGGTCGGGGCGGAGATGGCGACGGTTGTCAATGGACTCATTCAAAAGCACGGCGGCGTGCAAGGTATCGTTGCCCAGCTGGAGCAGCAGGGATTGGGCGGCACGGTTCGGTCATGGGTTGGAACCGGCGCAAATCAAAGCATTACCCCGGATCAGATCCATCAAGCCTTCGGCTCTGACACGCTAAAAGACCTGGCCGCCAAGGTCGGCCTGTCTCCCGACGTCCTGGCCGCGAAACTTTCACAAGCGCTGCCCCAGGCAATCGACAAACTGACCCCGGCCGGTGCGGTAGCCAAGAGCTAAAACGAGACCACCATGAAACAAGCACTGATGATTCTTGCCATCACCCTGTTTGCCGGCGTGCTGCACGCCGCCGATGCCGGACGGACCTTCATAACCCCGCCGGGCGCGGACCCCAAGACGGCGGCGCCGTTCAGCAGCGGCGTGCTGGTCAATGGAACCTACTACGTGAGCGGCAGCCTGGGTGTCGACCCGGCGACCGGCAAGGTGCCGGCCGATGCCGAGGCCGAAGCTCATCTGGTGTTGGATTCCGTGAAACTCACGTTGGAGCGCGCCGGCCTCTCGATGGCGGATCTGGTCTCGGTAACTATTTATTGCACCGATCTGGACCTTTACGAGAAATTCAACGCCGTGTATCGCTCCTACTTTCAGGAGCACTATCCGTCGCGTGCATTCATCGGGGTGGCCAAGCTGGTGCGCGGCGCGCGTTTCGAAGTAGCGGGAGTGGCCGTCAAACCGGCTAAGTCTCGATAAGTTTTCGCAAGCGCTCGATCTGTTCGCCGAGAACCTGGTCGGCAGCTTTCGAGGCACCGTCGAATCCGTCCTTTGCATATCCGCCAACGGCGTAGCTGACGGAAATGTCGGTGCCATTGGCGCCGGCCTTCAAGGTCCAGGTCAGGGAACCGTCGACTCCCAAGGCTTGAAACGGACCCAGAGCGCCGCGCAGCCGCAGCGCTTTGCCGGGCGCAATATAGACCACGTGCAGATGTTCAACGGATCCGCCATCCGGCAGACTTTCGCACCAACAACCGCCCGCGCGCGCATCCAGCTTAAGATTCGCCGCACTGCCTGAAAAGGTATGCTCAGAGCCCCACCAACGCGCCGGCTGCAGCAGCGCGGCGAACGCCTTATCCGCGGGCGCCGCGACGTGCACGGTCTCGCGCACCTCGAAGCCATTGGCGCCGACACTCTGCACCTCGGCCATGGCGGAACCCGCCAATGAGATTGCCGACAGCAAGCTGCAGGCTGCCAGCCATTGTTTAGTCGAAATCATATTCATCCTCCCTCAGCCGCACATTTTTTGAAAGATTCGAGAATCGCGGTCCATCCGCCGGGCGCGTCCACCATGCCGCGGATCTGCGCCGCCTTATCGCCCATGCGCTGCAGATTGCGATGCTCGAGCTCGACCCGCGTGCTGCCGGCACTCTCGGCAATGAATCGCACTTCGACTTCGGTGACAAGCTCGGGGTCGAATTGCCAATCGCCGCTCAGTTGCCACGCAAGAATCAGCCGCTGCGGCGGTTGCCACTCGATGACATAGCCGGTCTGCCCGGTCGAACCATCTTCGGCGACGGCGTACCAGCGGCCGCCCACGCGCGGTTCAACCACATATTGTTTCAGCGGGGATTTGAGAATCGAGTGAGTTGCCGGCCACCAACGCGACATTTCGTTGGTGAACAACGCGAAGGCCCGCTGCTGAGTTGCGGCCACCGTCACTTGCTTGCGCACCGGCGCGACTGTGATCATTTGTCGGTTTCTCCTTTCTCGAGTTCGGCCTTGAAGGCCGTCAACGCGTCGTCCCAAAACTGATCCAACCAGATGCGGATGGACGCGAGACCCTGCGGATCAATGTAATACACGCGCCGGGTCCCTTCGGCGCGATCTGCGACCAAGCCGGCCTTCTTCAAGACACCGAGGTGCTGGGACACCGCCGGACGGCTCACGGGCATTTGTCGGGCAATGATGCCCACCGGTTTTGGGCCGTGACGCAATTGCTCGAAGACCTGCCGACGCGTCGGGTCGGCCAGGGCGATAAAAGCAGATTGGTAAGCCATGACTTACGGTAAGCGAATACTTACCAAAAGTCAACTCTCAGGTTTTGCGGGGCTTCTCGGTCAGCATTTGGTAGATTTTGAGCACGCGCGGAACGTAGGCCATCGTTTCACTGAACGGCGGGATTTGACCGCCATTTCGCTCAACCGCATCTTCCCCGGCGTTGTAAGCCGCCAGCGCCAGGCGGACATTCTGGCCGAATCGATCGATCAGGAACTTCAAATAACGCGCGCCGGCATGCACATTCTGGCGCGCGTCAAATGGATTGGAAACGCCAAAGCGGCTCGCCGTCGCCGGCATCAATTGCATCAGGCCAACCGCCCCGCGCTTCGAGACCGCGTGCGAATTGAAGCCCGATTCCACCACGATCACCGCGCGCAACAGATTGGGTTCCAACGCCGTCAACCCCGCGGCGTGTTCGATGATGGAGTCGTACTGCGTTGCCTTCGCCAGCAACCGAAAGTCATAGCGGTCGCCGCTCGCAGTCCTGTCCTGGGGGGAAAGAACCAGCAATCGATAGCGGTTGTTGTCCGGCACGTCGGTGTAATGACGCTGGCCCTGTGCGTCCAGGTAGGTGTAAATCCTCGGGGCAGCCGCGGCGGTCGATGCGGTCAGCACCAGTGCAACGAAAATTGCGAGACGCGGCATAAGTGGCGATCCTTCGCGCAAAGCCTATCCCGGCAGGTGTTTAACCGATGGGACCTGCATCAAGAAACCACGGCGCGGCGGCCAAATTCGCCTGCCTGGGCCCCGGCCGCTTGTCTGAGTAATTACCCCTGGAGCCGGTCCGAGCCGCTAATCGACGTCGGTTTCGAGCGGTTCCACCAGGGTTTCATCATTGTTGTGCGGCGAGTTGATTCGATCGCTCACCGCATAAGCCAGCAAACGCTCGTCGGGGTACGCCGCCAGCGCCGCACCCGCCGATTCAACCGCTCCAAACAGCCATGAATCGCGCTGTTCCGGCGTGAGCAGGGCCGGCATACGCAGCCGGGAATTTTCGATTTCCGCGATCAACCGATTCGCCGGCAGCGTGACGATGCTGCAGCACTCTGTGACGGCGTTCGCATCCGCACTGATTCGCGCCCACAAACCAGCGAAGCCGAACACATCTTGATCGTCCGGGTGAATATAGTATGGCTGCTCACTTGCGTCCGGGTTGACATGCCATTCATAAAATCCCAGTGCCGGAACGATGCAGCGGCGGCCTTTTTTCCAAGACTCCCGGAAGTCAGCGCCGCTCGCCAGAGTCTCCACCGGGGCATGAATGCCGCTTCGCGGAAGCCCCCAGCGCATCATGACGGCCACGGACTTGCCGTGATCGGCGCGGATGACCGGAATAATTTGGGCGGCAGTCGTGTTGAAATTCGCCGCGAATTTCCAGCCCGTGGGCATGAGATCGAATTCGCGTTCGATGCTCGCGGCATCCGGTATGACATAGCATCTGCACATTTTCAAAGTTTACGCCGAGGCAAGATTCGTGTCCGAAACGGCTGATTGGAAGCAAAAATACCGCGACTCCCTGATCGAGATGGAGGCGGAGGAAGTTCGCTGGAAGCAGGTCGAGCAGGTTCTGCGCCGGTTGGTGGGGCGCTTGTGCGCCGCCGGCATGGGCGTCAATCCGCAACTCGACGATGAACTGATCGCGCTCGCGGCCGCCAACCGGCGCAATGCCGACGCCGATGAGCTGGCGCGCCTGGCGGATTCGCTCACCACCACGGTGGTGGCCGTCGATGCGGCTGCGCCGGTCCCCACCATCACCTTCCCGGCGACGGATACCCAAACCCGTCTCGCCATCAAATCGCTGCTCGAGCGCCTGGCTGCTCGCGATCCCAAGGATCCGGCCGCGGCGGCGTTGATCGGAGAACTGGCCGGCGCGAAGAATGACAGCGCCCTGGCAAAGCTCGTGACGCGCGCGGCCGACCTGGTGCATGAACACAGCGAGCAGCTGCAGCGCGAACGCCTGCAGACCGCTCAGATTCTTGCGGAGGTCACCAAGCGGCTCGACGAAATGGCCGGTTACCTTTCCGATACGAATCACGCCAATCGCAGTCGTTTCGAGGACACGCAAACCTACAACGATGCGGTCATGTCGCAGATGCGCGAGCTCACCGTTGAGGCCGCAGGCGCGACGGAGTTAGGGGTGCTGCAGAGCCTCGTGAATGTGCGGCTCGAGCGCGTCGCACAGCATGTCAGCAATTTTCGCGCGCGCGAAGAATTTCGACTTCTCGAGGTCAACGGGCGCGCCGAACGAATGCGTTCGCGCATCGCCGAGCTGGAGCGCGAAACGAGCGACCTGCACTCGAGATTGGACAGCGAAAAACAGGGGGCCCGGGTCGACCCGCTGACCGGGATCGCCAATCGCAAATCGTTCGAAGAGCGGTTCGCGCACGAGATCACGCAGCAGCCGGGCGCTGCCTCGCCCGTGACCATGCTTCTGTGGGATCTGGACAGCTTCAAGGTCATCAATGACACCTATGGCCACCGCGCCGGCGACCGTGTGCTGCAAAGTGTGGCCGCGTGCTTCATGGCGGCGGTGCGCGGCAATGACTTCGTCGCACGCATCGGCGGCGAGGAGTTCGTCATGTTATTGGGCGGGGCGAAAATCGAGCAGGCCATGCTCATCGCCAATCAGGTGCGCTCCGCGGTGGAGGCGCTGCGCTTTCATTTTCGCGGAACGCCGGTGCGCGTGACCGTGTCGTGCGGACTGACCGAACTGAAGGAAAATGATGTGGCCGAAGCCGCCTTCGACCGGGCCGACCGCGCCTTGTACCGCGCGAAGCATGGCGGCAAGAATCTCTGTGTGGCCGCGTGAATGCGCGCAAACGCTTCTAGTTAACAGATATTTAACGCATTTTCTCGAATTCCGGCGCTGATTTTCGGCGCATCGTCGCTAGAATCAGCTCTTAGCCGGGATCTTTTCACTCCCTTTCCCTTTGATGGCGCGGCAGGGCAAAGGGTAATGATGGCCACCAATTAGTGCGTTGCAGCATCAGGTGTCATTGGCGATATGAGCAGCGTTCCTAAAACAGTTCTCACCGACACGGCGCTGAACGACTCGGTGCTGAACGAAGCGGCGATCGGCGTTTCCACCGGCACGCCGGGCGTTGTCGCCGAGCCGCGGGTCTCGACCCGCGTTCGCGCGTGGCTGCTCACCGCCGTGCTGTTTCTGGTGCCGCTCGTGGCCTACTGGCCGGCCACATTTCATGACTATGGGCTGCGCGATGACTATTCCAATCTGCGCGAAGCGCATGAAGAGGTTGGCAAGATATTGCAGTTCTGCGCCTCGGCGGCGCGCCCAATTTACGGCTGGCTGCTGCAGGCGACCTATGGCCTGACCGACTCGGTGCAAAATTTGCAGTGGCTGCGATTGGTCGCGGTGTTGCTGCTCGGCGCCATTTCGCTCGTGAGTTTTCGCGGCCTGCGTGCCGTTGGCTGGTCGATCTACACCAGCCTGTGTTTTGCCGTGCTGCTCAGCCTGGTGCCCGCCGCACAAGTCATTGCCGGTTGGGCGATCGGCTGGCCGTACGTCGCGACCGCGCTGCTCGCGGTCGCCGCATTTTTTACGGTGGAAGGCGCACTGGCCCTGGGTCTGCGTGCCGGCGTTGGACGCGCGTTCGGACAATGGACTCTGGCGATGGGCCTGATGGTGGTGAGCGCGCTGATTTATCAGCCGAGCGCTTTGTTCTATCTGGTACCGCTCGCCGGCGCGCTGATCGCGCAGCGCCGGCGCAGCTTGACGCAGTCGGCGCGCTGGATTGGCAGTCATCTCGGGTTCGTGGCGGGCACGCTGGGACTCGCGTATTGCATCATGTCGCTGCTGTATGCAGAGAATGTCTTCCTCAAGTCCGGCCGAATTGCCTTCGAGACGCATTGGGGCGAGAAAATCGCCTGGTTCCTGCAGGAACCGCTGCCGAACGCCCTGAGCCTGTTCGTGCTGAACGATGACAATCATCGCGACCATGCGCTGTATTTTGCCGGCGCAGCCTTGGTGGGCGCGATTTTGATCGGCGGCGCCTGGCTCGAGTGGCGGCGGCACGGCAGGGAGCGCGGCATCGTTTGGTTGTCAGGATTGTTGGGGCTGCCGGTCTTTGCCTTTGCGGTCAGCATGCTGGCTTCGGAGCGCTATGCCACGTATCGCACGATTCTCGCCATGACCGGCGTGCTGCTGTGCTTTCTGGTCGCTTCGATCAGCGCGCTCACCGAGCGTTGGAGCGGCAACGCTCGCCGCTTGATCGCCGTGATCGCCATTTCGATTGCGTTTTTTACCGCGCAACACCATGTCTACGCGCTGATCGCGGTGCCCCAGGGCAATGAGTGGCAGTTGATCGTTGCCGGCGCCAAGCAGGTGCATTTGAATGGCGTGCGCCCGCGCGTCTTCGCGATTGCGTCCGCGCCGTCGGATCTTTCCACGGCCACGATTTAAGCAATACGTTTTTTTTTTTTTTTTTTTTATGGCTCAGTTACGTATTGCTTGTACGCCCGCGCGGTCCTGCGCATGGGCATCCCGGTGGCGCCGCGCAATATCTTCCCGTCGAACATCCAGGCCTGCCGACCTGGTACGAGGTGCGTATCACCGAGGCTGGCCATCTCGGCGCCCGCGGCGGCGTCGACCTCATGGTGGCGATGAACCCGCAGACCTGGGACAAGGACATCGCCTCGATCAAGCCCGGCGGCTACCTGTTCTACAATTCCACCAAACCGATGCCGCGCACGAAATTCCGCGACGACGTCACCACGATCGGCGTGCCGCTCACCGACATCTGCAACCGCGAATACTCCGATCCACACCGAGCGCCAGCTGTTCAAGAACATCATCTATCTTGGCGCCCTCTCGGCGCTGCTCGACATGGACATAGCCATCGAGAAGCTCATCGCCGAGCAATTCAGGAGCGAGGAAAAGCTGATCCCGGCAAACCTGCATGCGCTGCAGCTCGGCCGCGACTGGATGCGCGACAACCTGCCGTCACCGATCGGCCTCAAGCTGCGCCGCGCCGAGGCCGTGGGCGACCGCATCTTCCTGGAAGGCAATTCGGCCGCGGCGCTCGGCGCCGTCTATGGGGGCGCCACGGTCTGCGCCTGGTACCCGATCACGCCGTCCTCCTCGCTGGCCGAGGGCTTCACCCGCCACTGCGCGCGGCTGCGCGGCGACCCCGACAGCCGGCGCAACAAATACGCCATCGTGCAGGCCGAGGACGAGCTTGCCTCCATCGGCATGGTGATCGGCGCCGGCTGGAACGGCGCCCGCGCCTTCACCACCTCCGGGCCCGGCATCTCGCTGATGCAGGAATTCATCGGGCTCGCCTATTTCGCCGAGATCCCGGCGGTGATCTTCGACGTGCAGCGCGCCGGCCCGTCGACCGGCATGCCGACCCGTACCCAGCGATGCGACATTCTCTCCTGCGCCTACGCATCCCACGGCGACACCAAGCACGTGCTGCTGTTCCCCGAGGACCCGGCCGAGGCCTTCAAGCTCGGCGCCCAGGCCTTCGACCTCGCCGACCGGCTGCAAACTCCGATCTTCGTCATGCTCGACCTCGACATCGGCATGAACGAGCATCTCTGCCGTCCGCTGACCTGGGACGACACCCGCCGCTACGACCGCGGCAAGGTGATGACCGCCGAGGACCTCACGGCCGGCACCGACTTCGGCCGCTATCTCGACGTCGACGGCGACGGCATTCCCTACCGCACCTATCCGGGCACGCATCCGACCCGCGGCTCCTTCTTCACCCGCGGCACCTCGCGGGACCGCTATGCGCGCTACACCGAGGAAGGCGGACCCTACGCCGACAACATGCAGCGGCTGCTGCGCAAGTTTGCGACCGCCAAGGACCTGGTGCCGTGCCCCGAGCGCCGCAACGCCGACAAGGCGACCCGCTACGGCGTCATCTATTACGGCTCCACCGCGCCGGCCATGAACGAAGCGATCGATATGCTGCAGGCCCGCGGCCATGCGGTCGATACGCTGCGCGTGCGCGGCTTCCCATTCCACCAGGACGTCCCCGACTTCATCACCGACCACGATTTCATCTTCCTAGTCGAGCAGAACCGCGACGCGCAGCTGCGCAGCCTCGTGGTCAACGAATGCGAAATCGATCCGGTGCGGATCGTCCCAGTCCTGCACTATGACGGCACTCCCATCACGGCCCGCTTCATCGCCCGCGCCATCGGCGACCACCTCGACGCGCTGAAGATCACGCCGTTGCGCCAGGCCGGGCGCAAGGGCCAGAACAGCGGCACCTCGACTTCTCCATGACCTACCTCGCCAAGCCGAAATTCCACCATCCCGCCCTGCCCAAGAACGCGCTCGGCTACACCCACCGCGATTACGAAGGCTCGGTCTCGACGCTGTGTGCCGGCTGCGGTCACGGATACCGATCTCGGCCGCCATCATCGAGACCTGCTTCGAGCTGGCGATCGAGCCGCACCGGGTGGCGAAAGTCTCCGGCATCGGCTGCTCGTCAAAGACCCCGACCTACTTCCTCGCTAATGCCCACGGCATCAACTCCGTGCATGGCCGCATGCCCTCGGTGGTCACCGGCGCCAACTGCAGCCACAGCGCGACCTCATCTATCTCGGCGTCTCCGGCGACGGCGACTGCGCCTCGATAGGCCTCGGCCAGTTCGCCCATGCGCTGCGGCGCAACCTCAACATGGTCTACTGATAGAGAATAACGGGGTCTATGGCCTCACCAAGGGCCAGTTCTCGGCGACCGCCGACGTGGCACGAAGGCGAAGCGCGACGTCACCAGCAACCGCCCATCGACCTCGTCGCCTGGCGCTGCAGCTCGGGGCCGCCTTCGTGGCCCGCGGCTCTCCGGCGACAAGGAGCAGCTGGTCCCGCTCATCAAGGCCGGCATCGTGCACGGTGGCGCCGCCATGCTCGAGTGATCTCGCCCTGCGTCACCTTCAACGACCATTCGGCTCCACCAAGAGCTTCGACTATGTGCGCGCCCACAACGAGGCCGTGAACCGGCTCGACGTCATTACGGGCCGGGCGCCCATCACGGTGAATTATGAGCCCGGCACGGTGGAGATCGTGCAGCAGCACGACGGCTCGACGCTCGCCTTGCGCAAGCTCGCCGCCGACTACGACATCGGCGACCGCGTCGCTGCCATGAGCTTCCTGCCAGCACCACGCTGCCAAGGGCCAGATCGTCACCGGCCTCCTGTTACCGTGAAGCGCAGAGTTCCGAGGACCTGCACGCCCACCTGAACGCGGTGGAGACGCCGCTCAACGCGCTCTCCGAGAAGGAGCTGTGCCCCGGCTCGGCAGCGCTCGACAAGATCAACGCCAGCCTGCGCTCGCGGAAGGACGACAGCCTTTCCATCGTCATGCCCGCGCTCGTCGCGGGCATCCACGTCTTCTCGCGTGGCGAGACGTGGATGGCCGGAACAAGCCCGGCCATGACGAAGGCGAAGCAATCTCAGCCGTATCCAGGGCGGAGATTGCTTGCGTCACTGCGCTGCTCGCAATGACGGCGGACAGGAGTCCGTTGACGTCCGCGCCCTTCGAATCCCCAACAGCCTCGCAGCATTCCCGCCGAGGATCATGGCGCGCTCTTTCAGGAGACAGATCGAGCTCGTCGACGAACTGCAGCGGGCGCTCGTAGCCCATGTCGAAGCAATAGTCGCTGCCGAGCATGATGCGCTCGGCCCCCACCTCGCGAATCAGAAACTCCATGATCGGCTTCGAGTGCGACTACCGTGTCGTAGGTGAAGCGCTGCAAATACTTGCTCGGCGGCCGCGGTAAGCGCACTTGATTTCCGGCGCACGCGTCGCGCCGTGGTCGATGCGGCCGATCAGCAATCAACACGCCGCCGCCGTGCGGCAGGCTGAACTGCAGTTTCGGGTGCCGGTCGAGCACGCCGCCGAAGATCAGATGGCAGGCGGCGATCGCCGTATCGAAAGGGAATGCCGAGCAAGTTCGACAGATAGAACTGCGCCATGCGCTGCCGCCCACCACCTGCAGCGGATGCAGGAAAACCGGCAGCCCGAGCTCCTCGATGCGCGCGAAGATCGGCTCGAACAGGGGGTCGTCGAGATCGCGTGACTCGATGTTGGTGCCCATATAGACGCCGCGCATGCCGGGCAGCTTGCCTGGCCCGGTTGAGCTCGTCGACGGCGCGGTCGGGATCGTGCATCGGCAGAGTCGCCAGCGCCGACGAAACGATCGGGATGCTCCTGGTGCGCCGCGCGGCGCCGTCGTTCCAAGCGGTCGCCAAGCTTGTGCGACAGCACGCGCGTCAGCCAGTAGAGTCATCGGCGTCGTCAGCGACAACGCGTGCGTCGCGACGCCTTGCCGGTCCATGTCGGCGAGCCGCAAGTCAGATCGATGAACTTCGCCTCCGCGGCCCGAGATTGCCGGCCGGCGCGCGCACCGAGAAGCCGGCCGGAGTCGGACGGGTGTCGAAGCCATGATGGGCGCCCGACTCCTCCATGATCGGTCGCGATAGCTCTGCGGATAAGTAATGCGCGTGGATGTCGATGGCGCGCGCGCCGTTGTCCCCAGGCCGCACTGGCGCGGTGGCGCTGCGCCGAGGCTTTGACGCAGCTCCACGCCGCCGCGCCCGCCGCCAGCCCGCCCCGCAGCACGCGGCGGCGTGACAGGCCGCAACAGTCACAACCGAAATGCATTTCCATGGCGCTCCCTCCGGCGTGCCAGTCGGCTCCCTAGCGCGCCGGCTTCGGGCACGTCATTCCCTTGGCGCATTAGAGCATGATCGCGAAAAGTGGGAACCGGTTTTCGGAAAAGATCAGGCTCCAGCAATAGCTGATCCAGGAAGTCGGTTATTCCTCTGGCGCGTCGACGATCGGATCGTCGCGGGTGGCGTCGAAGCCCAGCAGGTTCCAGGACTGCTGCATGTGCGGCGGCAGCGGCGCGTGACGTAGATGGTCCAGGCCGCGCCGATGCGGTCGATGCGGCGCGCCAGCAGGTGCAGCCGGTTCTGCACGCCGCCCGGCAGCTCCCAATTCTCCTTGAAGAAGTATTTCGGGTCGCCGACGATCGGATGCGTGATGTGCGCCATATGGGCGCGCAGCTGGTGGGTGCGTCCCGTCACCGGCTTGAGCGACACCCGGGCGAGCTGGCGCGCCGCCGTCTCGACCAGCGCATAGTAGGTCACGGCATGGCTGGCGCCGTCGTCGCCGTGCTCGGCGATGCGCATGATGAAGTCTTCCTCCATCTCCTCCTTGGCCAGGAAGGTGTCGAGATGCGGCCCCTGGCGCGGCTTCGGCACCCCGGCGACGAGGGCCCAATAGGTCTTGCGCGCGGAGCACAAGCGAAAGGATTTAGCCAGCACCACCACCGCGAAACACAACTTTTTTTTTTTTTTTTTTTTTTTTTGCTGCACTAACTCGTTCGTTACGTATTGCTGTGAAGTCGTATAAACCTGGCGGTCGGAGGCTCGGCCGCGCCGCTCCATTGGTAGCTCATCAGCAAGGTCATTATAACGCTCGCTAGCGCCGCCGTGCAGAACACGACCAAGCAATGGCATATTCTGCGACATTGCCTACCCTACAAAAATAACCGTTCAAATTCAAACATGCGTATTAATATCTCGCGCAAGCCGGGAAAGGGGAATGAACGGGGATTTTCCGGTCCTCGCTGGCCACAGGCGGCGCGGGGGGCAGGTTGGCGGGGCTGCTGAGCTCGAGTCCCACTAGCTTCGTAAAAGGTACAGCCGAAAGTACGATGCCCTCTGCGCGGTGACACTTTCACGTGTTGAGGTGAAGTTGCGGCTCGGCTCATGCGCGAGGGCTGGCAAGCGCGCCGTGGCGGCGATCACGATGTCTACAAGCATCCCGACCCGACCCCGGACGCATTATTCTGCCGCGCCACCGCACGCTTTCGCCGAGGGTGGCACGAGCGATCGCCAAACAGGCTGGATGGGTGGAGCGACTGGAGGTTTTAGATAACTCGCTATGTCGCGCTCGTGGACGGCAAGCTTCGGCTCTCACGTCGGCGGGTTTCCAGAACAACAAATACTTCGACCCCCATCGCTATTGCCAGAAGCTGCATCCGTTCCGGTGCCCGGGGCCGGTTCTATAACGTCGTCGAGAATCTCGTCCAACCGGCTCGAGACCGAGAACCGTTCGCTACCGGTTTGAGATCCCTTCGGCAAGCTCCGAGAGCCTGGTCAGGCGCGATTCCTGCCGATGCACCCTTGCGCGGGAGGGAGGGGCACGGTGGTCATGGGATGTCCCTCCAATCGCCGAGGCGGGGCGCTTCACTGGCACCGTGCGCAACCGGCTCGCCTGTCAATTCGCCGCCGAAGAGCTGGGCTAGCTCGGAAACGAACTTCGGGAATGGAACCGGCGGCTGGCGTCGCGAGTTCGGGCCTTATCTCGCGGCCGATTTTGTCGCGCATACTTAAAGCACGCTGCCAAAGGTGATCTTTACATATTTTTTTGGTGCCAAGCGGAGCGTTGCGCGTATATGGCCTTGCACCCGACAGTTCCCAACCGCTGTCGCGATTTCCGACGCTCCTGGCGAGTGATCTGTTCGCCAGCGCCAAGCCAGTGAAGCTCGCTGCGGATCAGGAGGCTGTACGAATTTCAGTCAAGCGGAACTTTGACACGTTCGCGATTTTCTTCAAAGCTGCGGTTGTCCCCCTTCTTCGTCCGTTTTCCAGGTCGGAAATATAACCCTGTCCGATGTTGGTCTATGTGGGAGATGTAGAGCTGCGTTTTACCGCGCCACTCGCGAAGGACGCGCGGCGCCGTTGCGCCGCCAGGCAATTCTGTCAACGACTTTTTTCAATGAGCGGCATGCCGGCGGCAACCTCTTTCAGCGCGCGCACGACTAGGCGTGCAGTCCCGAAATCTTCGTCGGCCTCCTGTGCCTTGGCAGCAAGTGCTTCGTAGTCCTTGCGAGGAAGGATAGCGACCTCGCCTTTGTCGGTCATTTTGAATCGAACGTCGCTGACGTTTTCCTGTCAGCCGTAAATCTCTTTGCGGTTGCCGACGGCAATGACGGTGATCGATCTGGCGTCCTCGATGAAGATAACTCGCCAATCGCCAATTCGAAGCCGGCATCCGTAGACACCCTCAGACCGCTTCACATCGCCCGATCCGTTGGTCGCATAGATCGTTCAACTGGCATCGATGCGCTTGCGGTATCAGGCCGAAAGCTTGAGCCATTGACGGATCACCGGCATGAAGGAAACCGCTTTCATTCATAACTCATCACTATATCTCATATTCTGATTATCGCGGTAAGCGATATATCGCGGCAAGCGAGAGATGCAAGAGCGTTTTTGGCGCTTTTGAAGCGTGCTCCTGGCATTTTGCGGCACGCGTGCCGTTCTCCACGCACCTCCAGAACTTCTCGAGCAGGAAGAACGCGGCGAGACACAGCGGAGCACCGGGCAATCTCCTCGTACAGCTCGGCCTGGCGACCGAGGGCCTCAATCGGCGCTGGTGCGAGGCCAATTCCGGACAGGTGCATCGCTGACGTCCCGGCGGCATGTTTGGCGCCCAAGAGGTTCCGAGATGGATGCGGCGCGCCCCTGAAACGGCCGGGCTGAGGCGACTGGGGCAGTTTTGAGGCCAAATCGTAGCGCTTCGCCACGACCTGGAAGAAGAGGTTGGCCTGCTCTCGCCCGAACGGCAGGTATTCCGATCTCGTCGGAGCACGCTGAGTGGATGCTGGTAGCCAACGATGGCTTTGCGCTGCGATGGTGGCGCGCACAGCGATCGGATCGAGCGCCCCGTATAGGGCATCGCCCGAGGTTCAGCTTCTGCGCCTCGATGACGAGCCGCTCCACCGGGATACCGCATTGCCCTAGCGCAGGAGTCTCGCCGCACCGTATTGCGCGACACCCCCCGGTAAGCCAACCCCTCGCGGCCTATGTCTCGTACCGTGGACTTGATGGTCATCCGTTCAAAATTCACGCCAGCGAGCGGGGACGTGGCCAACGCGGCTACGATATCGCGACCGGAAATAGGCCGCCGCATGCGATCGAATTAGTCCGCCGACTCCGCTACCGCATCTCGGCCGTGCAGTGTGACACGCTGCGGGCCTCGCTGTTGGGCTTGGCGCACCACTTCGCTCGGCGCGCCTTCTGGCGTCCTGAAGAATCACAGCGGTTGCCAGGTCGCGAGCGGCTCGACTTTGTTGATTTGTTCATTTTCATATTCTTGTCCTTCTAGTCACCGTGACTAGATTATGTTCTAAGCGGTTTTCTAGCGCCGGCAAGCGCTTCGTGATGGCGCGGTGAGGTCACTGATCTTGTGTGGTTCTTGATCCTGTCCTCCCCGGCGATCCCGACCAACGTGAATGCACTCCGCCACGGCCTGGCGGCTCGCGGCAGTGGCGCCTACGCACCCCCAGTCAGCGCTGCGATGCACGTGTTGCGCCTGCTGCAGCCGATCGTTATCGGGCGCCTGGGAGGCCACACCCTCGAACGCTCATTATGCGACCGCTTCCCTCGCCGGGGCCGCTTCGCCGAATGGTGTTGGGCTTGGCGCACCACTTCGCCCAGGCGCGCCTTGGCGTCCTGAAGACGCCAGGACTGCGACAGCACCATTTTCAATCAATGATTGCTTGCGTGGCAGAACCAACCCAAATTTATGGGCCTATAGTCAGGACGTTTCGATGCCGCTTGTTTTGCGAAACAAACCCAATGCCACCTAGCGCCGAGACCTGCCGGCCCTCGCACTGCTACGTGTGTCTGGAGCGCTCTGGGTCGACGTTCAGGCCGCGCGGGGCCGCACATCGCGTGCGATTGCTTCTCCACTTGTCATTCGAGCTTTTGTCGGTCGTGCATGGCCTGTAGGTTCATCCAAAACTCGGGGCTAGTGCCATAGAAGCGCGCCAAACGCAGAGCCGTATCTCCGTTACTGCCCGCCCGCCCTTGACAATGGCGCCTGTGCGCCGTCGCGGAACCCGCAACGCGATCGCGAGGGCATTAACCGACATCCCCAACGGCTTGGAATACCTCGTTCAGCACCTCACCGGAATAAGCGGTCACACAGTTGGGGTCGCAATGGCTCTAGTGGTAGTCGACCATTTCGACATCGGCCGGTCCTTCTTCGCGGTTCAGGTGAAACACATGCGCCACTGATCATTGATCCCGGATAGAGTGCTGCCGACGGCTGCCAGTCAGCGCCTATGACCGGTTTGCCGGTGGTGCGCGCAGGTCGTTGAGCTGCCGCGCTGTATGAAGCATGTCAGACTTTCGCGGGCCTGCTTACTCTATTCCGCTGAAGCGCTTGACAAACTCGCCGTTCGCAGGCGTTGGCCAGCGCGATCGCGAAATGACTTGATCATGTGATCGAGAAGATTATACCGTCGGCGATGTTTGCGTCAAGCGTACAACGCATAGCGGATAATCGAGTTCACCAGGAACAACCGAGAGATCGCCCGGCCGCCGCGGAGCAGCCGCGGCGTCTTCTTCGCCAA
>CAVSVK010000004.1:0-14217 GCA_963731465.1 uncultured Gammaproteobacteria bacterium | reverse complement strand
CAGAACAGCCCACCTTCTCCCAACATTGCAATCCTCATTGTCATGGGCGTCTCGGGGTGCGGCAAGACAACCATCGGAAACTTGCTGGCACAACGACTCGGGTGGCAATTCCAGGACGGCGATTGGTTTCATCCGGATTCCAACGTCGACAAGATGCACAAGGGCATTCCGCTGACCGACGAAGACCGTTGGCCATGGTTGGACGCGATCGCCGCCTGGATCGACAAGACGCGCGCCTCCGACGGCCACGGAGTCATTGCCTGTTCCACGCTCAAGCGCCGCTATCGCGATATTTTAATCGACGGTCGCCGCGACGTCAGGCTCATCTATCTCAAGGGCGACGAAAGGCTGATCGCGCGCCGCATCGCCACGCGTCACAGCATTTCATGCCGAGTGAATTACTGCATAGCCAATTCGAGGCGCTTGAAGAGCCGGGACCGGAAGAAAATCCGGTGACCGTATCCATTAAACCGAAACCAGACGAGATCGCGCGACAGATTCTAGCTGATCTAAATATTGCGCCGGCCCAGACGTCTCCATTAAGAGAAGCAGACATGAGGCGGCGGAATCGGTTGGCTAGTTTGATTTTTCGATGGAAATCCCCGCGCTGTCATTGAATCTTCATCTTCGTTGAATCACGCGGCAATGAGATGGTTGCCTCACCTCACGCAAAATTGCGCGCGGCTTGCAGCGTGAAAGGCAGATATTCGACGCAGTCTGCCGCGGAACATTTGCCGGCTCCGTCAGTTGGTTTTCGCGTGCTGCAGAACTCAATCATCAAACGGAGGAAGTCCCATGAAGAGCGTTATTGCGATAGCCGCCGCGGCAGCGATGCTGGCTGGTGTCTCGATCGCCCAGGCCGACGACAATACGGCGAAAACTCCCGCTCAAGAGAAGGCGCAGAGCGGCAAGGTGTCTCCGGATACGCTGAACAAGGGCCACGCGACCACGGGATCGGGTACCATGCAACCGAATAACAGCAACACTCCTGGCGTGTCCGGCTCCAAGCCGTATACCCCGGACACCAAGGCGAAGTAATCAGGTTTTCAATCGATCTGTTTTGCGAACGTTGGCCCGCTGCGGAATTCCGCGGCGGGCCGAATGTGCGAACTACATCATTGGTGGCGGACGCAGTCGCAGCCGAAACCGTCTCTGCTTCTAAATTCCCTGCTAACAGGGAAAAGAACAGGGATTTTTTCGATTTTGGGCTAGATTATTCAAATCGCCGTCCGCGTTCGTCCAATCATTCTCGGCACTTAGAACAAAATTCCCTGCTCGTTCGAACAGGCAAGTTCTGGGACAGAACAGGGAATTTCAGCAACTGATCAGGGAATTAATCCGAACCGCAGGCTGACTGCACCATTCTTTCATTTACGCCGCGGCCGATGCTAGGTTGCCCGTAACGACCTTCTGCACGAAGGCTTTCAATGAATGTGAGCAGCCCCGCTCCGGATACGGCTCGACTGATTCCGTCGGACTATCGGCTGCGGATACCAGGGCCCACGACGGTACCCGAACGCGTGCGCCAGGCCATGGCGCTGCCTGTGCTTTCGCACCGCGGCTCCGAGTTTCACCGGATGCTTGGTGATGTGACGCAGATGCTGCGAAGCATAATCGGTACGCAAGACGATATTTTTTTTCTAGGCGCTTCCGGCACCGGGGGGATGGAGGCTGCCCTGGCGAACGTCCTGTCGCCTGGAGACGCAGTCCTCGTCATCGTATGCGGGCAATTCGGCGAGCGGTTCGTCAGTATCGCGCAAGGCATGGGTGTTGCGGTCGATCAGGCCGCGGTACCTTGGGGCGAGAGCTCCGGACGCCGCTTTTGTCGCCGAGCGCCTCAAGGCCCGCAAGTATCGCGCCGTCGTCTGCGTGCACAATGAAAGTTCGACCGGGGTCGTCACCGACATTGCCGCTATCGGCAAACTGCTGTCTGGAACGGACACCCTGCTTATCGTTGACTCGGTCAGCGGCCTCGGCGGGATTGAAGTGCGGATGGATGACTGGGGCGTCGATATTCTCGTCGCCGCTTCGCAAAAGGCCTTGATGTGCCCTCCGGGACTCGCGGCGATGGCGGTCAGCCGCAAAGCGATGGCCGTGATTGAAAACGCGAGCGCCGTTCCGCGGTTCTATTTCGATTTGCGCAGAGCCAAAGCGGCGGCAAAAAACAACGAGACGGCATTTACGCCCCCGGTTTCGCTTGTAGTGGCGCTGCGCGAGGCGCTGACGATGATCCATGAGGAAGGCTTGGCGGCAGTGTTGTTGCGCCATCGTCGCTTGTCGGAGGCGCTTCAGGCGGGCTGCGTCGCGCTTGGGTTGCCGATGCTGCCGTCTGCGCATGCGCTGTCGGCGACCGTGACGGTTGCCCGCGTCCCTGAGGGTCTCGAAGGGTCGGCGATCGTGCGACACATGTATTCCCGCTACCACACGGTCATCGCCGGACAGCGGACTAAACTGCAAAATCGCGTGATCCGCTTTGGAACCATGGGCTTCATCGGGCCGAACGATATCCTCACGGATCTGCAACAACTCGAGCAAACGTTGCGCGACCTCGGTCAGGCGGTGCCGGCCGGCGCCGGTGTCAACGCCGCATCCGCCTTGATGGGCGCCTGAGCTGGCTTTGCGCGTTGAGAGCTTGCGGGAGTTGGGTATAGTGGACGGCATGGCGGCGAAACCGCCACTCTCGCCCCGGGGAATCCAGTCATGTCATTTCGTCGATTTGCAGTGTTGCTGATCACGCTCGTTGCTGTGGCAATGGGCGGAACCGTGAAGGCACAAAACAAGGTCGTCGTTTATTCAGCCAACGACGGCAACCTCAATCGCTTTGTTTTTGACGGCTTCACCAAGGAAACCGGCATCGCCGTCGAAGGCGTCGAGGCCGGCTCGGGCGTGCTGTTTCGCCGCATTGCTTCCGAGCGCGAGAAGCCGCTCGGCGATATTATCTGGGGCGTGAGCCGCGCTTTGCTGCAGTCAAACAAAGGGCTGCTTGCCCCGTATGCATCCAAGAACAAAGGCGCGACGCCCGCTGATTTCCGCGATCCCGACGACCTTTGGATCGGCACGAATGTGCATCTGCTGGTCATTCTGCAGAACACCAAGATTCTCCCTGTCGGCCGAAGGCCCAAAATCCTGGGCGGATCTTCTCGACCCGAAATGGAAGGGCAAGATCGCATTCACCGACCCGGCCAATTCCGGCTCCGCCTTCACCAACGTGACCATGCTCGTGCAGCTTTGGGGTCCGGGAGACCCGGGCTGGGAAAAAGTGTCGCACCTGCTGGCCAACACCAAGGTGCTCAACCGCTCGACGCTGGTATTCCAGGGCGTCGGCAACGGCGAATTCCCGCTCGGCATGTCGCTTGAGTATGCCGGGCTGCAATGGGCCGCCGGCGGCGCGCCGGTCAAGGTCATCTATCCGCAAGACGGCACCGTCGCGCAGATGGAGGGCGTCGGCCATCATCCGTGGTGGCCCCGATGCGGAAGTCGGCGAAGAAATTCGTCGATTACATCACGCGCAAGGATGTTCGCGAGGAGATCGTTCGCAAATTCTTCCGGCGGCCCGCGCGCGACGACCTCGATCTCACGAAGCTGCCCGGAGGAATGCCCGCGCTCAAGGACGTCAAGCTCATAAACTATGACGAGCCCGGCTGGACGGCGAAGCGAGCCGAGTCCCTGCAGAAGATCCAGGATATCGTACGCAATACACGCTGAGACGCTGACAGAAAGGCGTGGCGAGTGACTTCAATCACGATCGATGGAGTCGCGCGCAGCTTCGGCGGCGTACGCGCGGTCGACGGCGTCTCGATCGCGATCCGCGACGCCGAATTCTTCACGCTGCTCGGACCGTCGGGCTGCGGCAAAACGACGTTGCTGCGAATGGTGGCCGGATTTTGCGAACTCGATCGCGGCCGCATCTTGTTCGGCGACGAGCGGGTCGATACCTTGCCCCCGCACCGGCGCAACACGGGGATGGTCTTCCAGAACTATGCGGTGTTTCCGCATCTGCGGGTCGGCGATAACGTCGCCTACGGCCTGCGTGCGCGCAAAATTCCGGAGAAAGAGACCGGCGAGCGTGTTTCGCGGGCGCTGAAGCTCATCCAGCTCGAAGGCTTCGAGACGCGCTGGCCGCATCAGCTCTCGGGCGGCCAACTGCAGCGCGTGGCGATTGCACGCGCCGTGGTGTTCGAACCGCACGTCCTGTTGCTGGACGAACCGCTATCCAATCTGGACGCCAAGCTGCGCATCGAAATGCGCGCGGAAATCCGCCGGCTGCAGAAGACCCTCGGCATAACCGTCATCTACGTGACCCACGACCAGGAAGAGGCGCTGTCCATGTCGGATCGCATTGCGGTGATGCGATCGGGCCGTGTCGAGCAAATCGGCGAACCACGGGCGATCTATGAGCAACCGGCGACTCCCTTTGTCGCGACCTTTGTCGGGGCGACAAATCTTCTTGCCGGCACCGTATCGCGCCGCGACGGCGAGATGATCGAGGTGGCAATCGACGGCGGTTTTTTGCGCGTTCGCAGTGCCGTCGGGCAACCCGGTGGCCGCGTCGAGATATCCCTGCGCCCGGAGGCGCTCTCTCTGGTGCCGGCGAGCGACCAGCCGCCCGCGGGTTGGGGCCTGCTCACCGGAACGCTCGAGCGCGGTCGAATATCTTGGCGCCAGCACGCGACTCCACCTGCGGCTGGCCGCGGGCCGCGAACTTCAATTGACCGTCGCGGCACCGCCCGCCGCGGGCGGCGATTTGCGGGTCGCCTACGACCCGGCCAGGGCGGTCGTCTGGGCCAAAGGCTCATGAAGCAGTTCTTTCGCCTGTATGCGTTTCCGCTGACCATCGCCGCGCTCGCGGTCGCTTTTCTCGTCCTGTTTTTTCTTGTTCCCGTGCTGAAGGTTTTCAGCGCAAGTCTTTACGATGCGGCCGGCAAGACGCTGACGCTGTCGAACTACACTCATGTTTTGTCGAATCGGTTTTTCCTCAACGCGCTGGGCAACAGTCTCACGATCGCGGCGGCGGCATTCGCGTTGACGATCAGCGATCGGTGTTCCCTTCGCGTTTTGCATCGCCCGGCTGCCGATCGGCGGCAAAGCGGCGTTGCTCGCCCTCGCTGCGCTACCGCTGGTGCTCCCGTCATTCGTCAGCGCCTACGCGCTGGTGCTGATGTTCGGGCGCGGGGGGATAGTGACCGGCGCGATGCGCAGCATCGGGATTCCGTTCGAGTCGATCTACGGCATGAAGGGTATCATCATGACCTACACCCTCACGCTCTATCCGTATGTCGTCTTGCCGACGGTAGCGGCGTTCAGATCGATTGACGTTTCCATCGAAGAAGCCGCGCAGAATCTCGGTTCCTCCCGACTGCGGATGCTGCGCACGGTCACGCTGCCGATCGTGATGCCCTCGATCCTGGCCGGCGGTCTTCTCGTATTCATCGAGGCGATGGAAAATTTCGGCGTGCCTTTCGTTTTGGCCGAAGACAAGCCGATTCTTGCGGTGGAAACCTTCAAGCTGTTTGTCGGCGAAACCGCCGCCAACCCTTCGTCGGCGGGCGTGCTGGGCATGCTGCTGGTTTTCTGCACGATCGTCGTGCTGCTAATCCAGCGCAACGTGCTGGCACGGCGTTATTACGCGACCGGGGCGAGGCGCGCGCCGCCCTTGCTCGTGGCGAGCCGCCCGTTGCGTATCGTGGGGTCGGCCTATTGCTGGACGGTCATCGCCGCGGCGCTGGTGCCGTTTGTCGCCGTCATCGTCATATCGTTCATGCGATTTAGCGGCCCGGTGCTGCACTACGAGTTTTCGCTGGACAACTTTCGCGCAGCTCCTGCAGCGGTCGTATCGGCCGCTGGTCAATACGCTTTTCCTCTCGATCAGCGCCGCGTGTTGCCGCGACCTTGATCGGCGTGCCGATCGGCTACCTTCTCGTACGGCGGCGCTCCCGTATGTCGGCCCTGCTCGAGATCGTTGCCACATCGCCGTTTGCGGTCGCCGGAACCGTGCTGGGCATCGGCCTGGTGCTGACCTACAACAGCGGGCCTGTTATCCTCACCGGCACATGGCTCATCATGGTCATCGCCTACGCGGTGCGCAAACTGCCGTTTTCGGCGCGGTCGTCGAGCGCCATCCTGCAGCAGATTGACGCCAGCCTCGAGGAGGCCTCGGTCAATCTCGGCGTGCCGCCATTCGCCACCTTTCTGCGGATCACGGTGCCATTGATCCTCGGCGGGATTGTCGGCGGCGCGGTGCTGAGCTTCGTCACCATCGCCTCGGAATTGAGCTCGACGGTCGTGCTCTACAGCGGGCCCTGGATCACCATGACGGTCACCATGTTTCAGGCTCTCGAGGGAACCAGCGCCGGCGAGGCGACCGCCGCTGCCACCATCCTGATCCTGTTCACCGTTCTGCCGGTCGCCCTGGTTTACCGGCTATTGCGGCGCTTCGAGCTTTCCCTGCTGTCATGAGTATGCAAGGATTCAGAGATCATGATTGACCTGCGTAGCGATACGGTCACGCTGCCGACGGAAGAGATGCGCGAGGCGATGCGGCGTGCCGTTCTCGGCGACGATTCGCGCGACGGCGATCCGACGGTTCGCCGGCTGGAAGAAGTGTCAGCCAAAATCACCGGCAAGGAAGCCGCGCTGTTCGTTGCCAGCGGAACCATGGCCAATCTGGTCGCGCTGCTGGCGCATGCCAGCCGTGGCGGCGAAGTGCTGCTGGACGAGCGTTCGCACATCATGCGCAGCGAACTCGGCGGCGTCGCACAGCTTGCCGGGCTGTTTCCGGTCGTTTATCCGGCCGAGCGCGGCACGCCGGACGTAGCGGCCGTGCGTGAGCTCATCCATCGCAAGACGACGCCGAGCCGCATCGCGACCGCGCTAATTTGCGTGGAGACGACGCATAACGACGCTGGCGGCGCGGTGCTGCCGCTCGCTGGCCTGTCGCGGCTGCGCGCGGTGGCGGATGAACACGGCATCCCTGTTCATATCGACGGGGCAAGGCTTTTTAATGCAGCCGTTGCGCTCGGCGTTACCGCAGCCGAGGTGGCGCGCAATGGCGACAGCGTGGCTTTCTGCGTTAGCAAAGGGATTGAGTGCGCCCGTCGGCTCGGTGCTTTGCGGCAGCGGCGCATTCATCGAACGCGCCCGCGCCTATCGGCGGATGGTCGGCGGAGCGATGCGGCAGGCCGGTGTCATTGCCGCCGCCGGCATCGTCGCGTTGGAGCGACATGGTGGAACGACTTGGCGGACGACCACCGGCGGGCGCGCGCACTCGCAGTCGGCTTGCATAATATTAATCCGGCTTTGGTGGATCCAAACCGCGTTGAGACCAATATCGTGAGGGTTGATACGGCCGGCTCGGGTATGGATGCGAAGGCGTGGGTCGACACATTGGCCGTTAAAGGAATTCGTGCCGGAGCTTGGACGCGGACATCTTTGCGCTTCGTAACGCATCGCCATATCGACGATGACGCTATCGAGCAGACTTTGGCAGGAATTCCGCGCTGTCTATTCGTCGCACGCCAGGCAATTTGCATAAGTTGAAGCTTTCGCGGCTTACTCAAGGGCGAGAGCCTTCAGGAGAGCATCCGGAAAGCTATTCGATGCTGTTCAACGTAAACTCGATGAACAGCGACCGGTTTTTCCGCAAAAGCGTACATTGACAGCTAGCCATCGGATGTCCGCTAAGTGCCAATAACGACCAATAATACAAAAAAACAGCCTTGCAGCGACCCCTCTAAAATCTGATCAAGTATTGTAGGTGCAGGATCTGCACTAGAATGAAGCTTGAGGAATGGCGCGTGACTGAAGATAAGTGGATGTCGGGCAATTCGAGAGGGCGTACGCATGGCTGACACAGCCGCGCGGGCCATCGCCGAACGTTTCCGCGTCATGCAGCCGTCGGCGACGGTTGAGAACACCGAACGAATTCGCGCCGCACGGGCATCGGGACGCCGGATTCTCGGCCTTTCGAGCGGCGATCCCAACATCGCCACCGACCCGCGCATTATCGCCGCGGCGGAACGCGCCATGCGGAGCGACAAAACGCATTACTCGGCTCCCGCCGGCGAACCGGAACTCCGTACGGCAATCGCGGCGCGCGAGGCCGAACGCTCCGGCGCGCGCTACGATCCTGACGATATTTTGGTCACGCCTGGTGGAAAGTTTGCGCTTCTCACCGCGCTCATGGGCATCTTGAACCCGGGCGACGAGGTCCTAGTGCCGCAGCCGGGTTGGGTCAGCTACGGGCCATGTGTGCGGCTGTGCGGCGGCGCACCGGTGGCGGTGCCGATGCTGGACCGGCTCGATCTGACCGCGATCGCTACGGCAGTCACCGCGCGCACGCGCGCGCTCATCCTGAATTCACCGGTCAACCCAACCGGCCGCGTGCTGAGTGAATCCGAACTCGCCGCGACAATCGCGCTTGCCCAAAAGCATGATCTCTGGATCGTGTTCGACCAGGTCTATTCTGATCTGACCTATGCCGGAAAATTTCCTTATCCGCAGGCGCTGGGCGGTGGCTTCGAGCGCACGCTGGTTGTCGACAGTTTGTCGAAGAGCTTCGGCATGACCGGCTGGCGGCTTGGCCATTTGGCGTTGCCGCCGGGCATGGTCAAAGCGCTGGTCAAGTTTCTGCAGCATTCGATCTATTGCGTGCCGGCCTTTATCCAGGCCGCCGGCGCCGAGGCACTGTCGCTGCGCCACGAATTGGTGCCGCAATATCGCGACATGTTCCGCCGCAGGCTCGAGCGCGCCTCCGTCAGACTCGATGCCGTACCGGGAATCAAGTGCGCCATGCCTGACGCGACGTTCTATCTGTTTCCAAAAGTCGCGGGCGACGATACGACTATAGCGCAGCGATGGCTTGCGGAAGGCAATGTTGCGGTGATGCCCGGTTCGGCCTTCGGGGCAAACGGCAAGGGACACCTCAGGCTGTCGCTGAGTTGCAGTGACGCCGAGCTCGACGAAGCGCTGGCGCAGATCGCACGGCTGGGCGTTTGACAATGAGGGAGGACAACCAATGAAAAAACATGGCTGGACGCGGCGACTGTTTGGCGCCGCGCTGATCGCAACCGCGGCGGTCGCGATCATCGTCCCCGCGCGGGCACAGGAAAATTCCATTGCCAAGATCAAGGCGCGCGGCAAACTCTTGGCCGGCGTCAAGTTCGACACGCCGCCGTTCGGCTACCTGGGCGACAAGAATGAACCGGTTGGCTTTGATATCGATCTGGTCCGCAAAATCGCAGAGCACATCGGCGTGCCGGTCGAATTGGTCTCGGTGACGTCCACGACCCGTGTGCCGATGCTGGTCAGCGGCAATGTCGATCTGACGGCGGCGTCGATGACGCACACGCGCGAGCGTGACAAGACGATCGATTTCTCGATCACGTATTACACCGGCGGCCAGTCGCTGCTGGTTGCAAAGTCGAGCACGATCACAGGACTCAAGGATCTCGACGGCAAGCAGGTCTCGGTTCAGCAGGGTACCACCCTGGAAAAGAACATCGCCGCCGCTGCGCCGAAAGCGAAGATCGTCGCCTTCAAGGATTACAACAGCGCTTGGCTGGCGCTGGCGCAGGGCCGCGTCGACGCGCTGACCGGCAGCCTCAACATCCTGCAGGGCTTTGCCAACGGCAATCCCAACTTCAAGATCGTCGGCGACTTGTTCAGCGTGGAGCCTTTCGGCATAGGCGTCCGGGAAGGAGACTCCGCGCTGCGCGACGAGATCAATTTTACGTTGCAGGATTTGTGGGCGTCCGGCGAATACACGCAGCTTTACCGCAAATGGTTCCATGCCGACCCGACGGTGCCGATCGAAATGTGGCCGAAGTAGCCAGGCTGCGGCGGCGCGCATGAGCTATCATTTTGACTGGCTGCCGATCTGGGAGCACCGCGACATCCTGATTTCGGGCTTTGCGCTTACCGTCGCGGTTTCGGCGGCGGCGCTGGTTCTCGCCGTCATTCTTGGAACGCTGCTTGGCACGCTGGCAACCGCACAGTCGCGCCTGCTGCGGCTTGGCTCCGGCGTTGTCGTCGAATGCACGCGCAATGTGCCGCTGCTCATTCATATGTATTTCTGGTACATCGGCCTGGCTTTCCTGCGACTGCCGCCGTTCTTGTGCGCCGTTTTTGGGCTAGCGATCTACTCGGCCGCCTATGTGGGGGAGATCGTGCGCGGCGGCATTGACGCGGTTGCGCGCGGCCAAAGCCAGGCGGGGCTCGCCAGCGGCCTGACACGCGCGCAGACATTGCGCCTTATCATTTATCCGCAAGCACTGCGAATTGTGGCGCCCTCGCTCGCCGGCCTGTTCTCGCAATTGATCAAGGATTCCTCGCTCGCTTCGGTGATCACGGTTCCTGAATTGTCATTCGCCGCGAGCGCGATCGACAGCGACACGTTCCGCACCTTCGAGGTCTACATCACAATTTCGGTTCTTTATATCGTGGTGGTGACGGTAACCAGCAACCTGGTCTTGCTGTTGCCGAGTGCACATCGCTCGCAAGCTTTGCTGCGGGTAGCCGATGCCTGACGTGATCTTACGTAATCTGCCGTTTTTACTCGATTGTCTCCGGGTGACGGTCGAGCTGGCGCTGATTTCGGCCGCCGGCGGCACAATGCTGGGTCTCGTGGTTGCGCTGGTGCGCTATCTGCGCGTGCCGATTCTTGGCACTGCCTTCCGCGTTTATATCGAGTTCGTGCGCGGCACACCGCTGCTGGTCGTCCTGTTCATCAGTTACTTCGCAATTCCGACCCTGCTCGGTTATAGGGCGACAGCCTTCGGCGCCGCTTGCTTGGGCTTTATTCTCTTTATCGGCGCCTATATCGCGGAAGATATCCGCTCGGGCCTTGCTTCAGTGCCGGAGGGTACCATCAATGCCGCGCTTGCCTCCGGCCTGCGGCGTAGCCAGGTGCTGCGCTTCATCGTGCTGCCACAGGGTTTGCGACGGGTGATCCCGGTGCTGACCAGCCAATACGTCCGGCTGTTCAAGTTCACGTCGGTCGCCTCGGTGATCGGCGTACGCGAAATGACCGGTGGCGCCATGCTGATCAATGCGCGAGAGTTCGCGCCGATCACAATTCTGATCGCCATTGCCGTAACCTACCTCGTAATCTGCACGGCGATCTCGCTCGGCGGACGCTTTCTGTATAAATCGCTTGCGGTGCAGTCGTGAACGCGATGATCGAGCTTTCTGGCGTCTCGAAATCGTTCGGGCCGAACAAAGTGCTGCGCGGCTGTAGCCTGACGGTCAACAAAGGCGACGTGGTCGTCATCTGCGGTCCGTCCGGCTCGGGCAAGAGCACGCTGATCAAATGCATCAATGGCTTGGTTACGCATGACGAGGGCGAAATACGCATCGACGGAAAGGTGATCGGCGGCCGCGCCACCGATTGGCCCAAGCTGCGGACCAAAGTCGGCATGGTGTTTCAGCAATTCGAGCTTTACCCGCACATGAACGTGCTGGCGAACGTTTCGCTGGCGCAAATCCACGTGCTACGCCGTTCGCGAGCCGAGGCGGACGAGCGCTCGCGCCATTTGCTCGATCGCGTCGGACTTGCCGCAAAGGCTGATGCACTGCCGGCGAACCTGTCGGGCGGCGAGCAGCAACGTGTCGCGATCGCCCGGGCGCTTGCGCTCGATCCCGAGGCGATCTTGTTCGATGAGCCGACCTCTTCGCTCGACCCGGAAATGATCAGCGAGGTGCTCGATGTGATCGGCGAGTTGGCGCGCGATGGGATGACTATGGTCGTCGTGACCCACGAGATGGGATTTGCCCGACGCGTCGCCGACCGGGTCGTTTTCATGGACAAAGGCGAGATTCTCGAGGAGGCGCCGAGCGAGCGGTTCTTCACTGCGCCGGCAACACCCCGCGCGCAGGAATTTCTATCCAAGCTTCTCTCGCACTAAACGGATTTAGGTAGCCCTGATGCGGTGATCAACCAGGGTATGAGCTCATAAATCCGAACACGCAGCTTTTTTAAAATGTGCGCTTTGGGTCACTCGCTGCCGACGCACCCGGTCTCGCGACTGACCTTTGTCCGCTTTCGGAAGCCAGCTCAACCGGTCGACGCAACACTTATCGTGAACAGAAAAGATAGGGATCGTATGCAGTTGAGCGAAAAATGATGCCCAGCGCTCAATGAGACCCGAGAAACCAGGAGGTTTGGCATCGCGGGCAGCCGGGAGTCTTGAAAGCGATTAGGCGAGCATTTGGTAGGCGTTACGTAAGTGTTGCGTCGACCGGTTGAGATCACCTACTCACGCCGAAATTTATCATGTGTCTCTCGATATTCAACTCACCGGGAGACAGGCCGAGCGCAAGCCCAACCAGTTGCGGCAAATGCAATACCGGAACATCGAGCTTTTGCCCGAGGTCGCTCTCGATTTCCTTCTGAAAGCTGTCTAGCACTGTGTGACACAACGGGCACGGCGTGACCATTGTCTTCGCGCCGTTTTCCTTAGCAGACAGAATATGTTGGCCGGTCAGTTTGATCGCAATGCGCTCGTCATGCGCCGCAGTGTGGAAGCCGCAGCATTCCGTGCGGCCGCTGTAATCGATCGGCTCGCAGCCGAGAAGCGTCGCGAGCCGTTCCAGTGCCATGTTGTTTCTTGAATCGACGAACCCATAACGGCCCGGCGGTCGCGTAATGTGACAGCCGTAAAATGCCGCCACCGTCAGCCCTGTCAGCGGCTTCACGACGAGACCGCGCAACTTGTCCTCACCGATATCCTCGTAAAGCACCCAGAGAAAATGGCTTATTCTGGTTGTACGGTGATATTCTAACCCTTCTTCACGCAGTTGCTCGTTGATCAAATCCAATAGTTTGGAATCGTTGCACACCGCCGCATGCGCGTCGAGCAGATTGAGCGTGCAAGTGTTGCAGATAGTCATCAGCGGCAGGCTCTCGCGCTCGGCGAGCGCGAGGATGCGGACATTGAGTGTGTAGAACTTCACCAAATCGATCGCCCGCAGTTCGCGCGCACCAGTGCAGGTCGCCGATTCGAGCGGCACGAGTTCGATGCCGAGTTTGGCCGCAACGCGATGGGTCGCTTCGTTCAACTCAGCGCAGGTGCTGCGGGCCGAGCAGCCGGGATAGTAGGCAAACTTCATGACGAACGTCCGGCCTTGTTGAGGATACGGCTGGCCGCGCCGGCTGCCGGCGTTTGGAGGCCCAAGAGCGTGCGCAGCGGATTTATTTTACCGCGCACGAGCAGGCGAATGAGCCGCGGGATAACGGCCAGCACGCGCAAGCCCTGTATTCGTAAAATCAATTCGCCCGGATCGATGATTCCGCGTCGCGCTACCACCGCGCGGAATGCAAGCGGATGGCGCGCCATATGCGGCACCAGTTGCGCCGCCTTCGCCTTTAGCGGCTCGATGACGTCGCTGACGATCGGGATATGTGCCGGGCAAACCTCTTCGCACTTGTAACAGGACACGCAATTAAAGATGCCGGAGCGCGCCAGCGCGCGCAACTTGCCGCTGATCCTGCCGTGGATCGAGCGCCGTTTGCCCCAGTTGCACGAGCGGTGCGGGCCCGGCGAAATCGGTAAGCGAGCCGAGCCGGATCACGGGGCAGGCCAGTAACACGACATACAACTTATGCAGTCGATTGCCTTCGAGGCGTTCTTGATCGTCTTGTGCGACAGCGGCTCAGGAAAGCCGGGATAAGGTTCGGTGCGCGTAAGCCAGGGCTCGAAAGATGCCACCTTCTTCTCATAAGGCGTGCGATCGACCACCAGATCGCGGATCACCGGTAAATTGCGCAACGGCTCGATCGTCATTTGCGCCTCAACAGCCTCCCAGCAGGCGAGAACCTCGCGACCGTTCATGCGCACGGCACAGGTGCCGCACATCTTGGAGCCGCAGAACCAACGGAACGCAAGATCAGGTGCATCTTTCAGCGCAATCGCGTCGAGCGCATCGAGAACGCGCATGGCCTTCTGATAGGGAACCCGGATTCCTGCAAACGGCCGTTGCCGCTGCGGCTGACCTTGACCACGACCGGGTCGCCGATGGCGATGCGCGCGTTGCGCGCACGCAGGCTGTCGGCATGCTCGGCCTGGCCGAGCCGCCGTGCATCAATCGATCCGACGCCTGCGAAACGTTACTCACCACGGTACCTCAAGATTGTCGGCTCGCACGAAATCGGACGGAAGAGCGTCAGGTTGTAATCGCGCTTCTCGAAACGGTAGCCGTTGCCGGCCTTGTGCAGCAGGTTTG
>CAVSVK010000003.1:0-221795 GCA_963731465.1 uncultured Gammaproteobacteria bacterium | reverse complement strand
GAAATGTCGGCAAATCCATTTGAGGGAATCATTCAAAAATTCTAACAGCTCTCTTGGCAATTCCTCGGCGCGCGCAGCCACCGGCGTTGCTGCTATGTAGACGAGCAGGTTCGCAACTCGTTCGCAAGCCGAATACGGTTCCCACATTGGATCAGCCTTATTGGAATTTCTTGCAACCCAGCTAACGCACGCGTCCAAATCGCTGCGCCGGTTGGGACACTCAATCAGCAATGCAGTCCGCAAGAATCCCCAGCGATGTCGGGCGAGATAATCCTCTATGTCATTTTCCGCAGCTCGCACATCATCATAGCCGTCTGAATTTCTGAAGTGCGCGCTAGAGCTGCATGGGTAAATCGGTAGAGTTGTGATTCTGAGCGCGGAGTCGATTGATTCCCGAATCTGACTCAACGGCGCTTTCGTTAATAGCCAGTCAGGCTTGATCTTGCGGCCATGGTGCTTGGCGGACAGTGCTATAGTTAATTTATTCCGCATTTTCTTGAACACTGCAAATACCAATGCGGGCGCATGCTTCAGCAGAAATGCCGGATCATTCCGAAGCCGCCGCAGAAATGCCTGCTGCTCGCTGCCCAAGGTGGACATCGGTTTTTGGATTACCAACTAAGCACGCATTACCGTTATATGATCAACTTACTTTGCCGTAGGCCAGCAATCGCTTCCAGCGCGTAAGATCAGAATCCAAAAAAAAGAAATTCGCGCGATCGGTATCCATCGAAACCGCACCTCGGGCCGCTACCTGCAGCGCCTCAAACAGATCCGCGCAGCTGCCGACAAAACGTACGCCGCGTCGTCCGCGCAGTGGACTTAAATTCAACTCGTTCCCATCGAGTCCGACAATCACGGGGATGCCCGCCAAATAGGCGTCAACCGATCCCGAAGTGCTGTTCGCGGCGATCGCCACGTCGTATTTGCCAAGAATTGCGCTTAGGGGTTCTTTGGTTTCGTTGGTCTTCAGCCCTGGGTAGTGCGCGAGATTGACCGAATAGCCGGGGTGCGGTTTGAACGTGAAGCGGAAGCTGCTCGGAAGCACTTTGCAAGTCTGCTCCAGCATTGTTAGAAAATGATGCATTGAAGTCGGCATCATATCTCCTAAAACTAAAACGTTTAGCCATGTCAGCTCGCATCCCAACCGTTTTTGCACGTGACTAGCGAGCCCAACCGCTCCTTTCACAATCGGCGCAAAATTCAGATAGCGTAGAGCCTCGACCTCAACAAGCCTTTCCTCTGGATAGGATCCCTCAACGAGCGCTTCCCAAGCCGCCGCCCCATTTACCGCTAGATGGTCCGGTAGGGGTAGCGCACAGCGTTGTTTCGATCTTAAGCTGCGGGGATCATCAAAATTGTACAAATGCCAAAAGGGTACCGTAGAATGCTGCACCCCGACGATTTTGCCATGGCCATTTTTGCGCCATGCACGCAGCAAAGCCTTTTCCCAGCCTTGATTTTCACATAGATACAGGCCCATCCTTTGTTGAGGGATATCGGCGAGCACGGCATCGAACAATTCGATCGAGAAGCAATTGCTGATTGCAATCGAACCATTTAAGGATGTCTGCCAATCACCGCGCAAGATTGGCCACAGCCATGCGGAGGAGCCATCCGCGTAAAAGGCAGACTGAATGTTTCTCAGATGCCAGCTGATGACGTTCAGCCGCAGCCAGGCCTTGAATACTCGCACGGCCAGTCCAAATGTCATATAACTTTCGAGAAACGCATGAAATCCCTGATTGGCCGAGTCTAGATTGATTTGGCGGAGCCAGCGAAGACCTGTCGAAAGATCCGGCACTACGGTGCTGAACAGGAATAGCTGAACCCAGTTGAGCGATATACCGTGGTCATGAAGCGACTTCGGGAGGCTCTCCCATTGCCGGGAGTAAAAGCGACCTTGTGCACACATTGTTGGATCGAGATGTATGAAGTAGGAACAAATGAATAGTGCGTTCTCTCCGGAAAACCACTGTGGTCGGTTGAGCTTGCGTAGCGGCCACCGAACCACGACATGCCTGATACTGACAAGTCCCTTCAAAATCGAGGGTAGTGCGTCGTAAAGCCTGCGCAGTAACCCCACGCGCATTGATCTATACCGCAATTGACACCGGAACTCTATCTCAGCGTGGCGACATAGCGTGCGCATCGCCTTTGCGAGATCTTTGTCACTCGTTATGAAGGTTAATTGAGATGGGCGAATTTCAATCAGAATTTCCTCTAGGGCTAATAGCCGCAAACAATCGTAGATTCGCGGCGACTTCAAGGGACTCTTTTCCGCTAAGTGTGTCATCCACCAAAGGCTGAACCCATCCCCGCGATCAAGATGATCGACTACACGCTTGCCCGCTACTTGAAATTCACCCAAGTCGTGAATGAACGCTAGATATTTTTGCCTGATTCGCGCCGCGTGATCCTCAAGGTAACGTGGAATGGAAACCATGGTCTCGCCATCCGCGTAGCTTTGCCAACACAAGACCTTCTCACTGGCGGCAGGTGGTGCGTCTTCTTGATCCCACACAATCACCGACAGCGCCATCTGTCAGGACAACTCCATGACATCACGAGGGGTTGGATCGAACCGCGGCGCACGCGCGTCACCGTTCCTCCTTCGGACCGAAAAAACCGAGAAGCAAAATCGCATATAGACGTCACTGAACACCTCACCCGCTGCCGCTTGTTGGTCTCTACACGTGTGTAGATTTCCACGCCAAAGCGTTTCCGAAGCGTCAGGCCTAAACCGCCGCATCCGCTTGATCCGTGTGATAGACGATGTCGCGCTTCATTGCCCACGCTACGCTAGTTGTATTGGCCCCAACACTCGTCCGAGCGCATATGCTCTTCGACCAGATGGATGTCAGCGGGGCTGTCCACTGAAAACGCATGCAAACTGCGGTACGGCGCAATATATTGGCGGAACGGCATGTCCAAAATTCGATTGCTGTCGCAGGCCTCAAGCTGCTCGAGACGAGTCTCGGGGTGTTGAGTAAATGCCCTTAAATAGTTCCAACGAAACGCAAAAATGCCGCCGATTCTGCGAGCCATCAAATCCGCCGTGAACTCGTTCTTGCAGTAAGGAATCGGCACACGAGAAGTGTAAAGAACTTCGCCGGCGTTATTGTGTATGACTTTGACGATGTCTGGATTGAGCCACTGTGCCTTGTCGGTAATGTGAATCGCCAGGACCGTACCAGGAATGGAAACGTCGGCCTGCAACCGCGAAACGACCGCGTCGATCATATCCGGACGCAGCATCGGCTCATCGCCTTGCACACAGACGATGATATCACCGTCATCCACTATTTCGCCCAAGCGTTCGACCGCCTCGGCGACCCTGTCAAGCGCCCTCGCGTGGTGAGATCCGGTCATGACAACAGGGATCGCCTTGCTTGAGGCAAAAGCTGCAATTTCCTCATCACAGGTAGCTATCAACAAATGACTCCACTTGCCATACATCCTCGCACGCAAAAAGACGTGCTCCAACATCGGCCGGCCGTGGATCAAATGAAGCGGTTTTCCCGGAAAGCGCGATGCAGCCATTCGCGCAGGAACGATCCCAATTATTTTCATTCGCGCGCTCCAAAACAGTTCAGGGTGAACACCATTAGGCCAATCCTCACGATCGTTTCACGTTTGGCACCGTACTCCTGTACATATTCGCCAACTGATCGTCGTAACAGCCGAGCCGGGCGCTGTCTCCGGCATTGGCCACATGGACCCAATTTCTGGTTTCGTCAGCAATATAAAATGAATTTAGCAGCTGAATCGTCGCGAGCGTGTCCTCGTAGCTCACCGGGAAAGGCGCCGTTCCGGAAATGGACGCTACTATTTGTTCGTAGATTTTCACGTGTCCATGGCCATATACATTTCCCGAGAAATCTTCAGAGTTCTGCACGCATGTTGCAGAATCCGGAGTATAGACCTGCAATTCGTTGACCGCGATTCCGCCAATTTGCGCCAGACCTTTTTCGCAGACCAAAGAGAGACTGGCCTCATAGTCGATCGGGCGCGCCGCAGTCGTAATTTCCAGTGTACCGATCGCGCCACTCTCAAACGCGATGCAAGCCGCGGCAGTGTCTTCCACCTCGATCTGCGCGCCCAGAGTTCTGTTGATTCCACAGACGCGCTCGACCTCGCCTCCCACTAACCGCAACAAATCTATGTGGTGGATGCCCTGATTGGTTAAACAGCCGCCGTCCATAGAAAACGTGCCACGCCACGCGGCGAGATCGTAATATCGTTGCGGTCTGCACCAGCGAACTCTCACGTCAACCGATCGCACGCGGCCCAGCTCGCCTTCCATCAGACCACTTAGCACGCGTCTTACCGCTAGATTATGCCGATTTTGAAATACCGCAAATATCTGCACACCGAACTTCCCCGCCGTGGCGTAGGCCTCCCTTACTTGCGACGGCTTCATAAAAGTCGGTTTTTCAACGATAATATTTTTACGGTAGCGCGAAATGATATCCAGGGCGTGCTCGAAATGAATGCCAGAGGGCGTAATGATTGCGACCGAATCGATTTGCGGATTTTCAATCAACATTCGATGATAGTTTGTATACGCCTTCGCGCCGAACTGGTCGCGATAAACGTTGGCCTTCTCAGAGATCATATCGCATACCGCGACCAGCTCGGCACCCTCCGTGGCAACGATTGATCGGCAGTGATGCCCAGAAACCCGACCGCACCCAATTATGCCCACTTTCACTACGTCTTTTGTCATCAACAATTTCCCGCGACTCTGTGTTTTGGCGGCCCTGTCCGGGCACTTGAATCAACGTGATTATATCGACTGCAAATAGGGTAAGCGCCGCTACGCGCCCGACTTTTCAGCGATAAACATACAGGTCTGATTGTTTTGCACGCTGTACTGGACTACCTCGAAGTCGACCAATTTAAAAAGCGCATGGTAATCGCCGACACGGTAATAGTGATCGCCCAGCACTTGATCGGGGGGAAATAGTTCGTTGAAATTTGCGCAATATTTCCGTTCAAGGAGTAGTTTCTTTAGGATTCGCCTAAATATATGTTTCCTACCGACAAAGACTTCGCCAATTAGTATAAGGGCACCGCCCGGCTTGAGGACGCGATCAATTTCCTTCAGCAACGCTATCGGATTCGAAGCGTGATGAAACGCTGACGACAAAAAAACGATGTCCATCGACAAATCATTGAATTGCAGATTGTAAAACGATCCGAGATTTCGATTGAGTTTCGTGGCTTCACCCTTGAACAGTCGCACCGCCTGCGGAAACAGTAATTCCAGCCTGTGATTACTAATCTCGACGGCATGAACCGCACCGACATTTTTGAGCTTGGACAATTGGCTCGACGCCCATCCAATTCCGGATGCTAGATCCGCGATGTTTAGATTGGTATGTGGGAGTCTCGCTATATAATCCTCTGCAATTCGATACTCCTCCATTAGGCCAACCTCGTCGAGACTGGCACGAAGTCGCTCGTACGCCGTCTCTCCACCGTCTGCAATCCACCATTCTTTCGACTTTTCTGCGCTCAGATCATTCCAGTATTGCGACGTATAAATTAATCTGAGCGCCTCTTCGTCCAGCCATTTCACGACCGGGCGCAATTCACTAGGGCTTGCGCGGGATGGATCGTCCTTACCTCCCCGTTCCGGCGTATTCATGATGGATGCACGACTGAATTCCTGATGAGATCTACAACGCGTGCCATGGATCGCCGTGGCCCCACACTGAAACGGCTATAGCCTGCGAGACACGGATGATCGAAGGAGGCGCGGTATAGGACTTTACCGGAAAGGGCCGCGTGGACAACCTTGCTTCGCTCTCCAAATGCGACATGAGTAAAATTTCCCCCCGTTTGTAGCACCCTAAACCCAATGGCTCTCATCTCGTCTTCAAAGAAGTGTTTGCCGTCGTTGACCCTGGCAACCGATTGCATCATCGCAGCGCTGTGATCCAACATCCTGGACATGAACTCGACCGCTAGAGTGCTGGTTTCGTACATCGGTCGAAGTTTGTGCAGCAATGCAATCGTCTCTGGGTGGGCCGCTGCGTATCCGACGCGTAAGCCGGCCACTCCCCATGCTTTGGCAAACGTTCTCGCCACAATAAGATTGGGCGACGATTGAGTCGAGGATACAATCGATGAAACGTGAAACGGATGATACGCCTCGTCCACCAGCATAACTGTCCCCACGGATTCGCAAACAGCAAGAATCTCTCGGAGAGTCTCTGGCGGCAGAGTAGTGCCAGTTGGGCTGTCGGGGTTTGGCAGGCATAGCAACTTCGGCTTATGCTTGCGAACTGCCTCTAAGATGGCCATCGGATCCAGGAACGGGCCATTGTCTGTGGCGGCGTAGTTAATTTGCCAGGCTGCAGCGCCGAACATCTTGCCATAAACTGGGTACATGGCAAACGTCGGCATCGTGTGAACAACGGCGTCGCCGTGTTCGACAAACGCCTCAAAGACGAGACGAATTGCTCCGTCACTACCAGGCGTCAAAAGCAAAGAATCAGCACTTATCCCCACCCAGCGCGCTAACTTCCTATACAAACCTCCTGCTTCGGGATACGTCGCCAAGGCTTCCCGCGGTATTAACGAGAGAACATTGTGCGTCAATGTCATCAACTCGGGATCCAGATTCTCGTTCTTGTCGAGCCACAGTCGCGTTGGATCTCTTGGCGTCGAGTTCAGGGCACTAGGCCTCTGAAGATCGGAATTCAAAAGCGATCGTCTGGGACGTATGCTCACTGACGCGTCCTAAGTTGTCCATCTGTAATCATACGGATTTCCTATTCAATCTCTGGAATCTCGTGTACGTCCAAACCTTGAATCGCAGCGCGTCCCATGGCCAGTATGGCTTCGTGTGCGCTGCCGCCAATGTGCGGTGTCGCCAGAAAGTTTGGTAGCGCCAGTAATTCACGATCTAAAGGCGGCTCCAAAGCAAACACGTCGAATGCCGCAGCCGCCAGACGCCTCTCCAACAACATGCATTTTACTGCGGACTCATCGATTAAATCTCCTCGAGCGGTATTGATCGAATACTGCGGTTGGCTTCATCAAACTAAGACGATCCGCGTTGAGGAGACCTTGCGTAGTTGCGTTGAGGGGTACATGCAAGGTCACGATGTCTGCGCGTCGCAAAAGCGATTCAAGGCCCACCGGTTCGATTGAATGCGCAGCATAGAAATCCGGGAACTGCAGTATGTCGTTCACCAGGATCTGGCATTCGAAGGCCTTCAATATCGGAACGAGATCCTTGCCGACATGACCGCAACCGACAATGCCAACGGTCTTTCCGGTGAGATAACTGCCTACATGCTGACGCCAAGTACCCGATACAACCTCGCGATGGCATGCCGGGACGTGTCGCAGCATCGCAATCGCAAAGGCAATCACGAGTTCTGAAACCGAGCGTCGGTTTACGCCTCCCGTCCAGCCCAAACGCTTGCCAAAATCGCGCATCGCGGCCAAGTCGATCATGTCCAAACCGACGCCGTACTTTCCAATCACTTGCAGCTCCGGTAGTCGCGACAATACGGACGCGTCAATAACCTCCAGAGCGGTAATCGCCTTGTCGTGCCCCTGCAGAAACGCCACAAGCGTATCTCCCGTCAGCTGAACGCCTGCATCGTTGAACGTCACATGCGAATAACGCGCCAGCAATTCAGCGCGCAAGGTGGGATTCGCGAAAACGACCGGGAACAGACGGCAACTCTGGCTCCACGATCAATCGTGGTGTCGAGGATTCAGCATTTGTAGTTCTGTGCGGCATGTTTAAGGCCGATCCCGGGGCGCCCGCAAGGTCGCCTCTACACCCTTACAAATACATTCGAGGCGAATTGCCACGCCATCGAGTTGAACAAGCCTGCTCAATTTGGAAATCTCGTGCACCATGCTACCTTTTGCGGATTCCAGGGAAATCCGCCATCCGATTCGGAGGATCTAACTGCTCAATGGTACGTGCATCGGCTCCGCATGGAATCTTCTCGATTCGATTGGCGGTGAAAAAGAAGCCCGACTCACGGCATACTCGTTGAACGAGCGCAAAGTACACACTTATCTGCTCGTGCGTCATTTCCTGAAAAGAATGACAGTTGATGGCCAAGTCAATACAACCATCCGCGAGGCAATGCAGCTGGTCAACCGTGAGAAAGGCAAAATCATATTCTTTGGGCATCCCATCAACTTCAATTTCATTTGGCATGGCAATCCTGGCATCGGGAAACACGCTGGCGAGAAATGGAATTGCAACGGCAAGCGATTCCGGGCAAATCTATCATCACTACTCGGACCGGTGCCCAATCATGGAAAAGGATTGCGGGGAAATTACCGCTTCCCGCTCCGATCTCCAGAATGGTTTTAATTTGTTCGCTCTCAATGAATCCGCGCAATATATTTTGGTAATAATAGTGGTTTAAGAATATTGGCCGAAGCTTCGTATCCAGACCAGTTCTCGTAGTGCCGCTTGATAGATGCGGCGCTGGTAAACGCCTTCGGATGCCCTGCAAGCCCGCGATGATTTATCGTAAAAGCCGAATTTATCGGCACTGAAACGTCCCAACTATTCATAACAGCGTTAAACGCCTGCTCATAGGACATTAGACGGGGAACCGCGAATCGCGACTCAATCGCCCGATGCACCCAGTTGACGGCCTTTAGGGGCTGTCGGACCGCCCGCACGGCTTTTTGCATGACACGCTTCAGCATTCCGGATTGCTCGGGCACATAGAAGCCCGAGCGCCCCATTACCACCACCGAGCTAGCGCCGATATTCGCTCTTAGTTGGTCACCGAAGTATTTCCAATACTCACTTTTCGCCACGTTGGAACGTGTCGCAAACACCTCAGCATTGACGAAGGCGAGAAGCCTCGAGGAGATGTCCGGGCTAATATTGAGTTTGCTCAGGCCGTTCCCCTTGGATAGCTTGACAAAAGCTGTGCGTTGGATGCAAAAACCTTGTAGCACCAGTCGCTCCCGGCTTTCTCGATGACGCTCGCCCCCCCTGCCCCGTCGACGATGGCAAGACCAGCCGCCACATCCCACAGCATGATGTTCTGTTCCGAATAAGCATCTGCCGATCCCGAAGCGACATGCACTAGTGACACTGCTGCGGATCCAAGCATCCGTACCTTTGCGTACGGTTTCACGACGCGCAAGAAATCGCAAATCTGGCCATCGTTCGAGACGTCGAAACGCACAGGAAATCCGGTGCAGATTGAAGCCTGAGATTGGTTCGACGTATCTGAAACGAAAATTCGTCGACCATCGGCAAATGCTCCCATTCCCGCGCCGCCCCAAATTAACTTTTGCCCGACAACAGTATAGATCACACCAAATACTGGTCTCTCGCCTTCCCAGAGCGCGATGGAAACGGCGCTGGGGCCCAACCCCTTGACGAAGTTGAAAGTACCGTCGAGCGGATCGACGACAAACAAGTAGTTAGATTGTTGTTGCGCGGGAATGTAACCGGATTCCTCGCTCAAAATCGCAAGTCCCGTGGGCGCAAGGGCCTGCACAATGTGTCTATCCAATATTGAGTCAGCAATGGACTTTATTTCCTTCGATTGAAAGCGACACTGAACGTAGTTCTTGCCGCCCTCCGTCACGCTATCGAGCAACCGCGTACCGGCCTCACATGCGGTGGACTTAGCCAGTTCCAGCAGTACGCTTAGTTCAGGCACGTCTGAGAAATCTCACTAAGTACGCACCTATTAGGTGGTCAAGCACCATATGTGCGTCCTCTGCTGGTCCGTACTCTTTGGGACCCGTAATAACATGAATACCTTCGTTAGCCATCGTCTTCAACTTACCGCCATCGAACGCTGTAATGGCCACGGTCTTGATGGCAGCCGAGCGAGCATATTCAAACGCCTTCAACAGATTCGGCGAATTTCCGGATGCCGATATGCCAATTACCACATCCCCACGTCTTCCGAGAATCTGCAGTTGCCTGACAAAAATGTCTTCATAGCCAAAATCGTTGCCAAGCGCAGTAATGACTGCGACGTTGTCAGTTAAGCTCATCGCACGGAACGGTTTTTCGTACTCATTGGTGCCAATCGAAAGGTCATTGGCGAAGTGGCTCGCCGTGGCCGCGCTGCCGCCATTGCCGATAAAGAATATCAAGGAGCCGCGTTCACGCGCCTCCAATAGCGTGCGAATAAACTGTCCGATTTCCTTTGGATCGATGCGTTGCAGAACAGTTTGAACGTAGCTTATATACGAACGAGCAAACTCGATTGGGTCAGAGATAAAAATGCGATCGAGGTTATTCATATGTGTCTGGGTTGGGGATGCCATATTTGTTACGCCAAGTAACGTCCATATAGTAAATTTTAAAAACTAGCTTCATCGTGCGCAGCGCTTCCTGAGAGGTACCGTTCTGCACGGGCCGGTCGCTCAAAATGCAGTCGGTGAACTCGGAGATTTCCGCATCCCAGGAGGGATCGTGGTTGTAATGGGTCACTTGCTCCTTGGGGTCGCCCTGATCGTTGTCAGGATCGGCCCGCACCACAGTCAAGGTTTCGGCGCCGTAACTTTTGGTCCCTGATAAAATTCCTCCCAGGATAAGACTACCGCGCTGCAAATTGATATCGAGATGAAATCGGTGCCGCCATTGGGTGGCAGATGAATTGAGCATACCGACAATGCCGTCGGCTGTTCGCATTAGCGCGTAGGCGTTATCTTCTACATCGTAGCCCCAATGGCCATTGGATACTAAACTATGAATCTCGCTGAATTCGCCCCCGAACAGGCGCATAAGGTCAACCATGTGGATGCCTTGATCCAGCAACACTCCGCCGCCGGCGATCTCTCGTCTGGCACGCCAGTCCGGTTGATTGAATGTAATCAGTTTGGCCTTTCCGTACATACCTCTCATATTAATAACGCGGCCGAGCTCACCCGACTTTAGAATTGTCAGAGCGTCCTGCACTGATTCGTGATAACGGTGATTAAATCCATACATGACCTTAAGGTTGGGATGTCGTGCCTCGTGCCGAATGACCTTTACAATGTCTTCGACACTGCGACCCGGAGGCTTTTCACAAAACACATGCAATCCTGATTCGAGACCCGCAATTGTGACTTCTGCGGCGATGTCATTGGTCAAACAAACGATAAGTATGTCAAGATCTTCAGTCAGCAAACGCTGATAGTCGCGGTAATATCGGGTGCCGTCGTATAGCCCCCCTTCGCCATCGAACGTTCTGTCGCACACCGCGACCACGCGTAGATTGGGATGCCGATTAGCACAATCGCGCCGCCGTTTGCCGACGACACCGAATCCGGCGATGCCCACTCTCAGCTGATCAGAACTTACTTGACCCATATCTGATTGAACGTAAATTTAGCCGCCGCGTTCGAATTCAGATATTCGGCATGTTTCCTCTCTTTCAGCACAAATCCTGCGTCTCGAAGACTGCTACTCGAGCCCTCAGCCTGAGCTGCGAAGGAGTCATTTATTTCGACCAGAACTCCCTTGACCGTCAACAGCACCGACATTCCGCCCTTTAAGATCAGGTGTTCAATTCCATCGACATCCATCTTGATGTAATCAGGTTGGGGAATCCTCAAAAGCCGGATTGCATCGACCATCGAAAGGCCGATTGTGGGAATCTCAAAAAGCTTACGGATGGGCTCACCATCGTGGCCATAGTCCTGACCAAAAGTAGAAAGTGCCCCACCCCACTCAGTCGACGTCATATTGAGCGTGCTTAGTGACAGTTCATTGGAAAGCGGTAGCGGCACTATGGTAACGCAATTTGTCAGCTGATTGAGATAGACGTTACGAGCCAAAAGTTCCAAATTGAACACCGATGGTTCGAATGCAATTACACGACAGCTGCGCATCTTGGCGGCATAACAGGTATATATTCCGACGTTGGCGCCAATATCCCAAAGCACAGATCCATGTGGTATTGCATCAATCCACTCGAGGGTCTCAGGTTCTTTGGTGGAAAATGAATCGGCGCGGAATTTGCTCAGCGCGTTGGGTATCGCAAAAATAAAGTTTGAGTCACGGTGCGTCACTTGCTGGGTACGGTTCATGGCGTCGCTCACTATTTGGCCGTACAAATGTCGGCCGAGAGTCGTTTTGCCTAGGAGCTCTACTGACACGTCAGCAAGCCTTCTAGCAACGTTTCTAAACTTGATTTTCAATTTCACTTGTTCTTTCTACGTTCCAATCTCAAACCATTTCTTAAGGCACTATTTGGCTGTGGGCACTTCGGACTTCAACGTATCGATAGACGCAAGGCCAGATCTTTTCTCTAAATGATTGATGACGATGTCCCAATGTGGAATTTCTGGGCTGCCATCCGTCTTTATATACATCCGTCTGTATTCCTCGTATTTTTCCAAGTTAATACTCAGCTGTAGCGACCAGTCCACGATACGCAAATTGCCATCCAAGTTGATTGCCGACTTTCCAAGACTGGCTGCGAATCTCGTTATGTATTTGTGGGCTGCCGATGAAATCAATTCATCTGTCGTCACAAAGATCACGGGCTTTTTGAAAAGCACCGCAAACTGTACAGCCGTCGTATAGTGACACACAACAAATGAGCATTTACTAATTAACTCTGCGGTTCTTCCGCATTCAACAGGAATCCCTTCAAAGTGATCTGCGTAGGAACTTTGACGAGACAGGCGCGGATGCGCGGCAATCCGCATGGGCGCCCCAAGTGCATCAGCAATCGCGTGCAAACCATTGCGAATTGTCGGGAAATATTTTTCCGGGGTCGCGTAAAACGCCACATTTGCGTAAATGTATTCGGGATGGGAGCACATATCTTGGTCGATGAAAACTCCATACCGCGGCGCCAATCCATTGAGTGATTTCTGAAGTCTCAAATAGATGTCATAGTCAAAATTATGCGCCCTAAGAATGTCCCTGCTGTGCGCGATGGAAGACATGGATTTTTCACCCGACGCGACAAACAGACCCGGCCTCACAAAGGGCGCCACAAATCTATTCATGCATGTATTGATTAGCCGCCCAAAGAGCGAAGTTAGGGGCTGCTCCGATAGTGCCTTTGTCAATTTACCCGTGAAGCTGTATTCGGCCCTCTCGGTTATGCTGGGAATTGAGCCCGTAGCACAACTCACTCTGATAGCGCCTCCACGCACCAAACGCATTCTTGCTCGCGTAGGCCAATAGCTGTCCCCGGCCAAGTCAATAAAATATTCGACCCTTTCCAATTTAGAAAACATTTGACTCAACTGGCGCTTTGAGGCGATGCTGAAATAGCCGAAAAAAACGGCGAGCCTGTGCCCAGACTCAACAAAAATTCGCCAAGCGCGCGGATGCGCAAGAGCTGTCAGGTCCCAGATCTCTATCGCCCACCCTCTCGCAATCCATGTTCGAATGCCGAAACGGTCATAGTTGCGATCATCAAACGGCTGGTCTATCAGATAGATTATTTTGCTCATGCCCGATTAGCGTCGTACATGGCGAGAATGGTCTCAGCCATTTTCCAGTCAGTTTCTGAATCGATATCGATGCACTCCCGCGGATCTTCAATTACCAAGGGTAGCGTGTCATCACTCAAAAACGAGCGGAGCTTACGAAGATCTGCAGGCGCAATGAGGTACAGCGAGCCGTTAATCACATATGCCGCTGGAAGATCTTGCGATCTTAGATTTGCGGGCCCGCCGGCGAAAAACGGGCGCAAAGATTGCTCATGGATTCGAAAGCACCACATGGGGTGCGAAGCAGCAATAGAAACTGCGAGCACCGGGCGATGTTTATTCGAGCAGAATAGATCAATGCCACGCAACACTGTACTGCGGCTGCGGAAAGGCGACGTGGGTTGCAACAGCAGCAATCCGTCGATGATTCCGTTCTCACCTTCATACCAATCCAGCGCGTGCAGGCAAACGTCAACCGATGTCGTGGTGTCGCTAGCCAGTTCGGCAGGCCTCAACCAGGGAACCATCGCCCCCGCATTACGCGCGACTTCAGCAATTGCATGGTCGTCAGTTGAAACCAGAATGTCGCAAATGTCGGGGACACCTTTCGCCACATCGATGCTCCATGTGATCAAAGGGCTCGTCCCCAGCAGGCGGATATTCTTTCCTGGGATCCGTTTCGACCCTCCTCGTGCGGTTATCAACGCGAGAATTCTCAAGTCGACGGACCGCCTACAAGATCTTGCACCGAGATGTAGTCATCCACACGCCCGACATCGAGCCAGGGCTCGTGCATGGGATACACGATGGTTCTAGCTGATCGCTGGTGCAAACGAGCGAAAAGCATCGGCATGTCGCAGCGATCGCCGGCCGTCAAAGCATCCAGTGCGCTTGGATCCAGAACGTAGACTCCGGCGTTGATGTGGCTGCGCGCAATTGGCTTTTCTTCGAAGCCTACAATGTCCACCCCTTTTGTATGGACTACGCCAAACGGGTGCTGCCACTCGTGCAATCGGACGGCCATTGTGGCAGTCGCGTCGTGGTGACAGTGAAAGTCGAGCAATTCACCATAGCGAATATCCGTAAGTACATCCCCATTTGAAACCAGGAAAGGTTCATTTGGCCTCGGATTCAAAAGGCCGATGGCACCGGCGGTGCCCAAGGGCGATTCTTCGCGCAGATATTCAATCTTCACTCGCCAACGACCACCGTCGCCGAAATATTCTTCGATCATATGGCCAAGATAGCGAATGGCCAGAACAAACCGCTCGAAACCCTCTGCCTTCGCCCTCTCAATGATATGTTCCAACATGGGTTTGCCGCCAACGGGCAGTAATGGCTTGGGGCAATTCTCGGTGTGCGGCCGCAAGCGGTTTCCCTCGCCGCCGGCCATGATCACCATTCGATTGCAGCGCCGCTTTGACTCGATCAGTTGGTCCCATAAGTGCAATCCCACCACTCGGCGATCACGGTCTACGACCGGCAATTGATGAATTTTATTGGCTTGCATGATCTGGCGAATCGTTTCACGGCCCAATTGCGGAGGCACGACTAAGGGTTCGCGGTGGATAACGGTATCGATGGAGCTCCCCAAATCCAAGCCGCGCAACAACCCGCGCCGGATATCTCCATCGGTAAGAGTACCCACCAGCGTACCATCGGCTGAGACCACCAGCGCGATCTGCACAGCTGTTTCGTCAAGGCTATGGATGGCCTGCCGCAAGGTTGCATCGAGCGGCAAAAGCGTTTTGCGCCAGAGATCTTCTAGGCTTGTGTCCGTCACTCGCTCTCACTTCGCGGCAGCAGCCATTCAGCTCCGACTACGATTCTCATGGGACTAATAAATTATAAAAGCGCTTTTTCAGAATATCGTTCAGCGAAACCGTGGCTAGCGTCTTAACGACGCGCTCGGTCGCTCCGCCATCACCATATGGATTCCGTACGGTCGCAAGACTGGCCTGGAACGAAGGCGAATACAAATACGCAAGCGCAGCAGAAATGGCGCTCCGTTCCGGTGCGCAATCGATCACGCTGCTCGCTTTGAGGCGCCCTCGTTGACGATCTCCGATGTTGATTGTCCCCTTCGCGAAGGTAGGCGCCTCGGCCAATCCGCTGGATGAGTTTCCCACGACCCCATCAGCATGGCGAATGCACGACAAATAACGAAGTTGGCCCAGCGATGTGAATACCCGGGCATTGGAATGCTCGGCGACAAAATTATTGATCAGTTCGAACAAAACACGACCATCGGTATCAGCATTTGGCATGGTGAAAATCAATCGTGTATCCTCCAGTGGGGCGAGCGCGGCAAGTAGCTCCGTCATCTGTTGCGCGGACGTTGAGTTTTCCAAGGTTGTCGGATGAAAGGTCACAAGTAGGTTTCTATCAGCCAGTCGCAATCCCAGAGAGTTTTCCAGCGATTCGCGATCCAGCAATGTCGACTTCCTGATCGCATCGACACCCAAGCCACCGACCAGGAACACCCTATCCGGGTGTTCTCCTAACTGAATCACGCGTCTTCGGTATTCCTCAGCCGCCACGAAATGCAGATGGGACATCTTGGTAATTGAGTGCCTTATCGGCTCGTCAATTGCACCCTCAGTGGCTTCACCGCCATGCAAATGAGCCACTGGTATGCGCGCGACCATCGCAGCCGCAACGGCAGAAAACATTTCAAATCGGTCCCCAATGACCAATACAACATCCGGTTTGATCTCATAGAGTGCGGCGCCAATTCCGATCATGCCCATTCCCATCGACTTCGCAAGTCCTGCAGAAGTGTCGCTACTCAGCAACATCTCAACTTTTCGGTCAATCAAAAAGCCATCCCGCTCTATATCACGATACGTCAGGCCAAACTCGGGCGATAAATGCATGCCTGTTGCGATGACTTGCAATTCGAGGCCCGGCGTGTTGCGAATACCCTCCATTACCCAACGCAAGTTGCCGTATTCCGCACGGGTTCCCGTAATGACGCAGACTTTCCGAGTAGGCATGAGTAACGAGTTCAGTCGATGACAATGTAGGACTGAGTTGGACTAAATCGGCTGTGCCGGATGGGGTAAGCGCTTAGACCGAGCACTTCCTTCACAGCAAGCGTTTCACCCGGATAATCTCGGTTATTGAGTTCATCGAAGCCGATCACGCTGCCTTTTGTAAGGTGATCTTTGATCGCACGCAAACAGGCCTTCGTGGGTTCATAGATGTCGAAATCGAAATAAGCCAACGAGATAATGGTCTCGGGTTTGTCAGCAAGGTAGGAGCTAATCGAGGCAACCGCGTCGCCTTTTACGAGTTCGTATTTTTTTAAATGCGAAATCGGGCTTTCCTGTTCGTGATAATCCAGTATGTTGGACAAATAGGCGAAATAATCTTCTGTAACGCCGTACGCACCAACACCAATAATGTCGGCCTGCCCATCCTTCGGATCGACCGCAGGAAACCCTGCAAAGGTGTCGAACCCAACGATCTTGCGATTGTGATTAAATGGCTCGTAGATTCCTCGCAGCGACTCGTATATCGCTAGGTTTCGTCCCCAGCGTACGCCGAATTCCATGATCACGCCGTGAACCCCGATGATATGTCCATACAATTCGTTGATGAACAACACGTGAGATAAATTTTGACGGCTTATAAATAGGGGAAGGTTCAGCAAAATCTCATTATCTGGGATTGGACATTCCTTGAAATACTCAATCATCTTCCGCCGAATTGAAACCTCCCGCTCCGAAGCGTTCCATTTCGCCCGTATCTCCAGTTGAAACTCCTTATCAGGTTTAGACATATTTGAAAATCTCTGGTTTATTAACTACCGTCGCGCTCTGACCAGCCACTCGAATATTTGAATCTCGCCATTGCAATCGGTTCGATGATTTTGGTCAATCCCTAATTCTTGGAAGCAGGCAAAAAGCTCTTCAAGCTCAGGGCGCGAAAAAAAATGGGCGATGTCGTTGCCGGCACAGGGTCCAACCGTGGGGTTGCTCCGAGTTCCAGCTTCAATTGATTCGCCACTGTCACTGCCGGTGGTCGCAGTCCCAAACATTCTGCCAAAGAATATCCCGCCGGATTTCAACACCCGACGGGTTTCATTTGTTGCGGCTCGGATCGCTTGCATTGGATTCGCGTACAGCGACGCGATGTCGACGACCACATCGAAGGTCGAATCTGGCCACGGCAGAAGGGTGAAATCACCGACTCTAAGATCCACAGAAGGGGGGCTATGAGGCAGCTCATGGAGCATTAATCTCTCTCGAGCCTGACGGATTGCTGTGGGCGATCCGTCTATGCCAGCGACTGTGAATCCCTCGCGAACCAAGTACCAGAGATTCGACCCTGGCCCGCAACCCAAGTCGAGGACTTTTATGCCGGATTTGTCCGGCATGGATCGGAAAGTACGTCCCATAAAGCGAACCAAGTCTTCAGCCGGGTATGAGCCCCATCGGCGGGTTGCAAAAACTCTTTCCCAATATTCTTTCGGGCCGTCCAATCTACGTCCCCTTTCCCACTGAGTTCAGCCACGATCGTAAAATTGAAACCGGTTGCTCGAGAACGCTTCACCCGTGGACGTTAGGTGGCTTTTCAATCCCTCATAAGATGAACGGTCCCAGATCGTACCGCCTATTCGAGACGGCAAGACACCATCTGGAGCGTACGCCTTCTTAAACTTAAATATGCCGTCATCCGGACGAGTTCCGCCTCCTAATAAGAAATACTCGGCACCTCGATCCTTCATAAACCTGATAATTTCCCTCTTTAGTAACGGATTCGCACACAAAGATAAAGCTTCCCGTACGGTACCACCGAGAAACGAATGGCAGTACTTGCCACAGTGCAGCACCAACTCGCAGGAAACAATCTGTTCTCCAGCCACCGCATAGAAGTAGTGGAACTGGCCGCATAAATCTCTGCCAAGTGCAGAAAAATAGTCGTCCGAAAAATAATAGAATTCCGCGGCAGAATTGCGTCCAAGTGTATGTCTATAAATCTCCAAAAATTCCGCTAAATGTTTGGAATCGGACTCTGCAAAGCAAGTGATTCCATTCCGATCGGCTTTCTTAAGGTCCTTGTGCACGGATGATTTGAAAGACGCCTCTATTTCGCTTATCTCCGGACGCATATCAACGACTACGAAGCCCCCGACGTCCATCTTAGCGGCAGCGGGCCCAGCCCAGACATGGTTGGCAATCACGGGATGAAATCGATCGAAACTACAGATCACCGCCGTTTCGTGACAATACTCGGCGAATGTAGAGTGAAAGGACGCAAACTCCACCTCGGCGAAGCGAGAAGCGACGACTCCACCGCGACCGTACATACTGGTGATGTCATAGAGTTTCGCGAAACTGCAACAGCGCGTCAGTCGGCCGACGTTGCGCCTCACGAATGGGTACAGGACCACGTTTGCACCAAAGGTCATCGCTGCACAGCAAACCTCATCATTTCTATTGATCGTCGTTTGGCAAACATTTGCGAACGACGGGCAGTAAAAAATGTCCTGTTGCTGCTTTGGTAGGCTATCAAACAAGTCTCGCCACTGCGGGTCGGCCGGCTTCAATATATTAAATGACATGCGGTGCCGCTTCGGAATACGGTCCCCTGTTCATGGCCTCCTCAGCATCGCCCAGCTGATCGTCGTATCTGCTGCAAGAGGTGCGATGATTTGCGCGCCAACCATCAGTTCCAGATATCGAGGTGGAATGCCATCCACAATCTTCTTGAATTCAATATCATGTGGACCGAGAACTGCACCTGATGGTAAATCACGCGCTGCCACCGCATACCTACGAAACGCCATACGGGTGTTTTCCTCACAGGGCATGATCCGCTTGATACCGTCGCCAAGCGCATCGCGTACGCTGCGTAGTGTTCGGCAATATTGCAGCATTTCGTCGGGGTCCAGCGATGCCTGGTGATCCGGGCCACTCATAGTCTTATCCAAGGTAAGGTGTTTCTCGAATATGCGCGCTCCCAACGCGACAGCGGCACAAGCCACCCCAACACCCGTCGTATGGTCCGATAACCCAACCGGGCAGCCGAACATTTTCTGCAGATTTGGAATCAGCGATACATTCATCTGATCCGCTGGCGCCGGATAGGAAGACACGCAATGCAGTATGATGACTTCCCGCGTTTCCGCAAGAATCGTTTCGAGACCCTCCGCTAACTCCGTCAGCGTGCACGCTCCAGTCGAGAAAATCACTGGCATACCGAGTCGCGCCACATGCTTCAAAAATGGAGTATTCGTAACATCCTGAGACCCGGTCTTTATCAACCGGACGCCGAGTCGAGCAAGAAAGTCCGCGCTTTCGACCTCGTCGGGCGTTGAAAAGAAATCTATGCCTTTCTGATCGCAGTAGCTCTTGATTCGCTCAAAGTCCCTGAATGAAAGCTCTAGTTTCTTGATGGTTTCGAACTCGGATTCTGTCGCACTTGTAGTGAGGGACTGATAATCCGGCTTGATGGATTTACTCCGGCTGTACACCTTGTCGGTGATCCAGGTTTGGAATTTTACCGCGTTACAGCCGGCTTTGACGGCGGCATCCACCAAGCTTAAAGCAGTTTCCACGTTGCCATTATGATTGACGCCTGCCTCTGCAATGATGAATAGATCATGTTCAAAGGTATCGACGAATTCATTGAAGTTCATTTTCAGGCGCGGTCCCATTTTATGTTGTTGAGTCGCGTAATCATCTCCCGCATGGAATCTACTGTAATGAATTCACTCGCGGGAATCAGCACATGTTGATCGATAAAGTCCGCTTCGACCGAATAACGCGCACGCCGATCGGTAGGAATGAAATTCCACTTTTCCTGGAGGGTTGAAAGCAGAATCCCTTGCTCAAACAAACTATCGATTAGTTGAGCCCGACTCTGCGCGGATACCCGGGCCGGGATGCAAAAAGGTACGACCACCGCTGGCAACGTTGGATGCACAAGGGAGAATATCGGATTATCTAGCTCCTCGTAAATAATTCGGGCATTGATGGAGCGCCGCTCAACCATATTGGTGAAGGGAAATGAGTCTTCAACACTTCGCGATTGAGCGCTTTGGCGGAAGGGCCTCAAATCGCTATTTATCGATGCGTAATATCTTTCATAAGAACTACCGAGATTGCTCAGAAAGACTCTTGCCCGCGCTGAATCATTGGTCTCGAAGAGGTCACGCGCTGCTTGCAAGTGATCCCAATACGCCTGCTGTACGTGAGTCGGCAATTCAACCAAGGCGCTTTCGTCCAACGACACATCAATATCGTGGCGATTGCTGCAGAGAATGGCGCCGTCAGTCACGGGCAGGAACTTGTTGAGGGAGAAGAGAGCCACCTGCGTATTCTCAGCCGCAGGCTGACCCGAAGCTGTTCTAGCAAACGGAGCATGCGCGAAGTCTTCCACAACTATAGGACAATGACATTTGAGCACTGCGTCTAATTCGACCGATCTTGCCGGAAAACCAAAAAAGTGAACCAGAACCACAACCGCAAAATCACTTGTTTGATCGAGTAGTTCCGCTATGTCCGCGGCAATCGGAGTTAGATCCGCTCGCAGACGGTAAAACAGTATCGTAAATTCAGATTTCAGAAATGGTTTAATTACACCTTCAGCAACATAGCAAGGAAGTAACACAGTTTTTGCATGCTGCCGAGGCAACCGCTTTATCAAGTGAAGAAATGCGCTGCGGCCTGTGGCTAAACGGCAACTCGAAGCCGGTGAAGCCGGCATTGGCATTTTACCCCCATCACCCTTGATTGCGGCCGAATCCGTAGCAATACGGAACAATGTCAACATGACTTATGCCAAAAATGCGCTGCTCGGCAAATTGACCAAGCGTCGTTCAAGAGATTCAGCCACTGGCAATTCCATCCTTGGACAATTGCAATACGGTAGCAGCCGATGCATTAAGGTCCATACTGGACGCGTCATGAACCCTGCGTCGTTCGTCGCCGCGAGCACAGTGTCCCGCTGAGAGGCAACCGTTTCGTCCAGCAACACTGCCTGCAACCAGTAATTGCTACGGCAGTGCGCGGGTTCAGCAACGACGCGCGCTCGAGGCATCCCGGCAAAGGCTGACTGATAGCGGTCGAATAGGCGACGCTTTGCTTTCAAGAAGACAGGTAGTTGCTCCAGTTGAGCGCAGCCAAGAGCAGCGTTGATATTTGGCAACCGATAGTTGTACCCGATTTCATCGTGCCGAAATTCCCAGCGGTGCGGCAATTTGGCGGTTGTCGTTAGATGTTTGGCGCGCATGGCAAGATCTTTGTCATTGATCAGTAGCGCTCCGCCTCCGCCTGTGGTCACGGTCTTGTTTCCATTGAAGCTAAGCGTACCCATCATCCCGAATGTCCCTGTGTGTCTTCCTCGTACAGTGCTGCCAAGCGACTCGGCTGCATCTTCGATCAATGTCAAATGAAAGTCCTGTGCGACGGCCAAAATACCATCGATGTCAGCAGGATGGCCGAAGGCGTGCATTGGTACCATCGACCGGATTACTCGACCTGTCGCGCGGTTCACGCATTGGCCGCCGCCAATTTCCGTAGTGCTTTTCAAGTAATCGCGCAGCGCAAGAGGATCCAACCCGAGAGTGCGCTCCTCGCTGTCTACAAAGTGGGGAATGGCCCCGCAGTAAGCAACCGCGTTGGCGGTAGCGACGAAAGTTAGCGCGGGAATCAACACTTCATCGCCTGCTTGTACGCCCGCAAGTTGCAGAGCTACATGCAGGGCAGCGGTGCCATTAACGACGGCCACCACATGTTTTGCGCCAGTGTACGCCGCAAGTTCCGCTTCAAAGCGATCAACGAAACTGCCAACCGAAGAGACGAACGTCGAGTCGAGACATTCCTTGAGATAATTCCACTCGTTGCCGGCAAAGCGCGGCTCGTGCAGACCAACCGGACCGGGACCCACCACGGTGCGAACCGCTTCGACAATCTGGTCGGCTAGCGTGGAATGCAGTGCCACGATGGTCACAGATTGTAGGTGTTGAAGCGGTACATGCTGAGATGCGCAGGATTTCTGATCCAGTCCACGGTTTCCGCAAGACCACGCCGAAATCCATCCAGACCCCCGTACTTCGGCGTCCAGCCCAATAGTTCACGGGCTTTGCCGTTGGCAGCCCAAAGCCGCTCTACCTCGCTGTTTTCAGGGCGCAAGCGCTGCTCATCGCAAAGAATCTCAATCTCTACGCCCATCACGTCCGCGATGGCCTGAGCAGTGTCGCCTATCGATATCTCGAAGTTGCTACCGAGGTTAACAACCTCGCCGACAACGCGCGGAGCGTTCAATGCCACTTTGAAACCGGCTACAGTGTCGCTGACATAGTTGAAATCGCGCGTCGGGTGCAATGCACCCAGCTTGATTTGATGCCTTCCATTAGCTATCTGCGCAATGATGGTCGGGATTACTGCGCGCGCCGACTGGCGCGGGCCGTAGGTATTGAAGGGACGCAGGATCGTCACCGGAGTGCCAAATGACGTGTAGAACGACATTGCAATTTGATCAGCGCCTATCTTGCTGGCTGAATAAGGCGACTGACCCTGCAGCGGGTGATCCTCAGTAATGGGAACGAAGCGTGCAGTGCCATAGACTTCGCTGGTCGATGTATGCACCACGCGGCCGACACCCAGATCGCGCGCAGCTTGCACTACGTTAAGAGTACCTTTGATGTTCGTATCGATATAAGTATCGGGCGAGCGGTAGGAATATGGGATTGAGATCAATGCCGCCAGATGCAGCACCGCTTCACAATCCCTCATTGCGTGGCGCACACCACTTGGGTCGCGGACATCGCCTGCGAATACTTCGAACTTGCCCCGCACATCATCGGCGCATTGATCAAGCCATCCCCAGGAATTAAATGAGTTGTAAATCACGAAGGCGCGTATATCGTAGCCTTCCCGTACCAAAGCCTCAACGAGGTGCGAACCGATGAATCCATCGGCGCCGGTGACAAGTACCTTTTTCAATTTCCTGCACCCATTGGGGCAACCACCCTGGCCATATTGCGAAAGCTCGCGCTGCACTCGAGCAGCTGTTCGTACGTTCCTTGCGCCACCATTCTCCCGTGCTCGAGTTCCACGATGATATCGCAGCGTCGAACTGTCGAAAGACGATGAGCGATGAGTAAGATCGTGAGATCGCGGTTAAGTCGTTCGATTGCATCCATCACAGACTGCTCAGTAGCATTATCGAGAGCACTGGTCGCCTCATCGAAGATCAAGACACTGGCCTGTTTATAGAGCGCACGGGCGATTCCGATTCGCTGACGCTGACCGCCGGAGAGTCGAACGCCACGCTCTCCCACAGACGCGTTGTATCCCTCGGGCGTGCTTTCGATGAAGTCGGCGATTTGCGCTTGCCGCGCTGCCAGCTTTACGCGAGCGAGGTCGATGGAATCCCGTGGTACGCCAAGGGCGATGTTTTCAGCCACTGTGGAATCGGCCAGATAGATGTTTTGAGGCACATGGGCGATGGATCGCTGCCAAGCGTTTACGCGATTACCGATGACGGGATTCCCGTCCACCAGAATCTCGCCGTCCGTCGGCATCAGCAGCCCCATGAGTAGATCGAGCGTCGTGCTTTTGCCACTGCCTGTGGTGCCAACGAAACCCACTCGCGTACCTTTGCGGATAATGAAATTTAGATCATCTAAGATCCAGGGTCCGTTATTCGTATATCGGAAGCGCACACGGTTAAAACGAACGGCTTCCTGAAAAGGCAGAGGCATAACAACAGACTCGCGTAATTCGGGCGGCATCGGTTGATCGAGCAGTGCTACCGTCGTAGCCAGCGAGCTTTCGGAACCGGCGACGATTGCCCAAGATGCATAGCTCTGCTGCAGGGCGGGCAGCAGACGTTGAGCGCCGAGGGCGAGCGTACCAAGCAATGGCAGCGCGGTTGCAACACCCCCGGCCTGACGGCTCAGGCCGTAGGCCAGACCAGCTATTACGACCATTCCCAATGCTTCCATCGCGAAGCGGGGGTACGCGACAATAAATGTGTTGGCGCCGAGCGCACGCCTTAGTGGTTGATCAGCGCGACGGTAAATTTCACAGTAAAGCGACTGAGTCCCGTCCAAAAGTACATCGCGAATTCCGCCGAGGCCTTCCTGGAGCGCCTTAATCATTTGGGTCTGTTCGTGGGCGATCCGTTGACTATTACGCCTTAGCCGCTGTCGCGAGACCCACGTAATTAAACCATAACTGGCACCGAAACCGGCAATCGCTAGGGAAGCCACCACTGGGTTGATGGCGAGCAAAGCGAGCGTTATAGCCACCAGAAATGCGATTGAGCTTATCAGCATCAGAAACTGGTTTAAAACTGTCACGGTATCAGCCACTTTATTCGTTATGCCGCTGATCACCTCGCTGCTATTGCGAGCTACGTGCACCGAGTATGCCTGATACAAAGTGCGGCGATATGCATCGATGCTGAAGTCTGCGCCAGCAGCGAACGCTAGCCGCGTGCTCACCCACAACAACAACAGGCGAATTGCTCCCGCCAGCAAGGCGGCCACTGCAAAAACGACGGTGAGCGGCAGAAGTAATCGATCGGGGGTATCAATGGCCCAAAGGTGCGCAAAGCGCGACACCGCGGCGTACTTGAACACTTTGTCCGGCGCCACAAGAATGCCGAGAAACGGCAACACGGCGCCGAGGCTGACAACCTCGGCCAAAGCACCCAATAAGATCAATCCCATGAGAAGAACAAATTGACGGCGCCGCCGCCGACTTAGGTGGCGCCAGAGCCGACTCAACAATTCTGCGATACCACCAGGTATAGAGCTGGAATTATCCAATTAACCGTTCACTGAATTTGGGTCGTTTTGATTGGCCAATAGATTAGTTCGCCCCGCATAGCGCACTATTCCCTTTGCCGGCTAACTTCCTGGCGAATCCGCTTGATATCAATTCGCAGTTCCTCGAACTCCTGCATTTTTCTTTGCAGGAACCGCAAGGTAACTCCCGCCTTTTCCTCAATTCCGCGCGGGGTCATCAAATACATATACGCAACTTTGTTTTTACTGTTCTTGAAATTGATCGCCTTGATCCAACCTTTCTCTACCAGTAGCTTGAGGCAATAATTAACCTTGCCGAGACTGATTCCAAGTTCGCGCGCAACATCCCGCTGGCTCAGCTTCGGATTGGCCTCGAGCAACCCCAGTAATTTGTAACGAACTTCATCAGTCAGCATACTTCGCGCCGCTGTGCCGCAGATTTCGACCGACGCCATTAAACTGGAACTTACTTTGAAACGCTTTACTCACGCTACCGCCCTGCAAAGTACACCCAATCGTGTTCGCATCTTAAAGAGTAACCCTAACCCCTATTTTGGGGATCGCCCCTAACGAGCGACGACTTTTGTTTGAGAATCCGATTGAGATAGAACAAATCTTGCGGGCACCTCAACCTGCGTGTCGCGCCCCAATAATCTCAGCAGCAACACTACCCGTTCGTCCCCAGATTCTCTCTTGAAAACACCTTCCAGACCATCGAAAACGCCAGCGACGATTCGTACATTGGAACCAGGCGAAAACCGCATGCACTGCTGCAGCCGGTGAAATCCAGTCTCAGGGTCAGCGCGCGCTCGCAGATCCTCCACAATCCGAGCTGGAATGATCGCGTAAGCTTTTCCGAAGCGCACAATATTGGCGACACCTACCGTAGATCGAACTGGCCCCAATTCTTGACTGGGCGCCAGGCGAAAGAATAGGTAGCCCGGAAAGAGCGCGGCGACTTGATCAACCCAGTTCCCTCGATGCCGCCGGAGCCGCAACAAGCGTGGGTAGTAGACCTGATAACTCTGACGGAGCAGGTTGAATTCGGCTACCGCTTCCCGGCCCGGCTTGGTTTGGATCAAATACCAGCACACAACAAATTCCATGTGGCAATTGCCATCGGCCGCCTTCGTTGCTTGATGCACGAAATTCTCGCGCGAAGACAAGTAATCTTTAACAATTTGAACCTGCGTTCAATTATTGAACGCTCACAGTCTAGGCAATATAGGCGCATAGTCAACTATGCGGATATGCCCCTGCTTTCGGGACCCAATCGGGCCGCCCTGCGCGCGCGACGCAAATATGCGACAAACAGCCCAAGTGTTGCTCCAGCGAAGGCACCAAAAAGGACGTAGAGGCTGCGGTGGGGACTCAACTTTCGCTCCGAGGGTACCGCCGGATCGACTACCGTAAATGCATACTCCGCCCGAGCGTTCGCCAGCATAAGGGTCTTTGTCTCGTTCTCAATGAGGGAGTACATCGAACGTTGCACTTCGACAACCCGCGTCTTTTCGATCTGTTCGTTGAGAAACTTGATATTGCGATTGGCCTCGTCAATTGCTCGGGCGCGGTTGCGTTCATTGGCCAATGCCACGAAGGCATTCGCCCACTGCGCCGCCACAGCGGGGTCCTTCCAGTCAACATCGATCGTCGTAAGACCGGTGCGCTTGTCTTCCTTGATCGTGAGCACTCCCTCCCGAAATGCCTTAACAGCCAACCACATTGTTGGCGCCTTGGAATTATGAAGCAGTACTCCGATCAAATTGTTTTGCTTGATGAATTCTTCATCCATTCTGTGAGATTCCAAAATCGCTTTCGCCTCGCGCTCCGCACTCCCTGCCGAATCGAGATTTACGCCGGCGAGACTGGCGATGCTTGCCAATCCGCCCAGTTGACCGGACAAAGACCCTCCACCCATGCCCCCGCTGCGCACCGGAAGAACAACAATTTCTGCACGGAAGATTGGGGTAATGCGAAACGCGTAGATTCCGGCGAGAATGGCGCACAAAAGCGCTATCGTCGAAATGAGGTACTTGGAGCCCCACGCAAATTTCCAAATAGCGACTAGGTCGATCTCATCGACCTGGTTTGGCACGTTTGTTTCGCCAGAATTCAAGAAGCACCTTTACCATTGATCGTGCCAAACTTGTGAAGCTTGAAAAGCGATCGCGATGTTCGACGATGCATTTATACGCTTCTGACTGCCAGCAACGCCACGGCCAGGTTGTAGATAATCGTGGTAACTGCCTGCCACAAGCGGAAGCGCCCGTACCCGTTCGGTGTCGAGCGGAACAACGATCGTATCGCCAGGATGAATCTCGAGATTTTGCGAGCGCCGGAACCAGCCGGTGCGCTCACCCGAAAATACATCGCCATTGACTCTGACGACATAGATTCGCTTTCGATCGGCCTTTTGCGTGGCTCCGCCGCTCTTCGCAATGTAATCGTCTCGCGTAAGTCCGGCTCGGTAAACATGCGATGTCGGACTTTGCACCTCGCCCAAGATCGTGACTTCCTGATTGCGTTTTGGGATCAGCAACTGATCGCCATTGCGCAACTCGACATCGTCCGCCGAGCCTGGCGGGCTTTTCCAAACCTTCTCGACATTGAGTACCAGTCGTCCGACCGGCTTTGCTTCGCGTAATTGCGTAATCAATTGTTGGCCGATCGCGATGGTGGTCGAGGCGTTGCTGCTGGCACCGCTATTCGAAGTCGCGACACTCGAAGATATCGCCTCGAGCGTCAACGCAGCCAAATCGCTCTGCATCCGATTCACCAGCAAATCAAGTAGATCCTTCTCGCGCTGCTTGAGTTCTTCGCGTATGAAGACCGCGCCCTCAGGAGACGCGATATCGGTGAACCCACCCGCGCGTTGCAACACGGATTTCAGAGTCTCGCCGCGATGAATCGGATACTTGCCGGGAAAACGAACCTCGCCCGCGAGCACAATCGATCCCGGTTGCTCCCACATCGGGATCGGCTTAATGACCAAAACGTCATACGGTTTAAGCTCGATATTTGCGCTGGTGTCGCCGCGCCGGATCGCGGCAAGGTCGATCGCAATCAAATCAGTTTGGCGCGCGTCGCCGTTGTGCACCTCGTAGCGCGTGAGTTCCGCCTGGCCGCCGAAGGCAGCGTCCTCCAAACTTCCGCCGGCTCGAATCAGATCCGAGACACGCATACCCGGGTTGCAGGGGGTATTTGCCGGGTGCCTTGACCTTGCCGTCGACGCTCGCCAATTCGGCCGGCTGCTCGGGCGTTGCCTGAAGCTCGAGATCGCGAATGATGGGCGCGATGATGCGTTCGCGGCTTGCCGACAGGTCGAATACGAAGATTTTGTCGCGCGGACGCAGCTCAGGATCGCCCGGTGCCGTGACGATTCGCCAGGGCCCGCGCGAGATCGGCAGAGACGACTTCGAGCTTCTGCTCAGGCGGCACTTCGCGCCGAATCATGATGTAGTGCCGATCCGCATTCGGGCGCAGCTCATCAAAGCTCCCCAGCACGTCGCTCAAATGCAGTCCGGCCTTGTATTCGAAAGCTCCCGGCCGGAACACATAGCCCGTCAGTGTGACGGAGTTTTCCAGAGTTGGTCGGATGAGCGGTACGCGCAGTTTGTCGCCGTTCGCCAGCAACATTTTGCGGCTGGCCTCGGAGGTGAGATCGACGTTTTGCATCTCGTGGAGGCTGGACGGCAAGATCCGTTCCATCTGCGCCAGCTTTTCATCGGCCTCGGGGCTCAAGCCGCCGGCGAGTTCGACCGCATCCGCCACGGTCTTTTCGCCCTTGATCTCGTAGATGGCCGGCCGCCGCACCGCCCCATCAACCGACACGATGGGACCGATGGGTGGAATAAAAATGACATCGCCCGGCAACAGTTGCCGGTCGCCGCTGGTATCGCCGTGCAGCAACAAATCATAGAGATCGAGCACTGTGACCAACTTGCCGTTGCGTTTCAGCTGAATGTTGCGCAGCGAGCCGATCTTCTTGACGCCGCCGCTGACGAACAGGGCATTGGTCATTGTCGACAGCCCGCTCACCGTATAGGAACCCGGCTTATTGGCCTCACCCAACACGAACACGCGGATGGAACGCAGATTTCCCATGGTCACGCTGACGCGGCTACCGATGAGCTGCTTGGCGACGCGCTGCTCGATAGCAGCGCGAGCATTCTCAAAGGTCAACCCGCTGACGTTGATGGGACCCAGCTTGGGAAAGTTGATCGCGGCCGTCGCGCTCCACCGTCAGCGAATAACTGGCGGGCTCATTGCCATAGAGCTGAATTTCCAGCTTGTCGCCGGGACCGACGATATAGTCGCTGGGCACCTGGATATCCGACACGGGCGCAAACGTGCTCGGAACGCCCTTCAAAGAGGTCATAGCCGAACGGCTTCAAGGCGGCTTCGCCCTCATCCTTGAGGCGCAGCAAGGTCACCTTGACGATGAAATCGCGCAGATCCGGATCCGCGCTCAGTCGGCTCGTGGCTCTCCGATGCCGTGAGTCCTGCCACGGGAATGGACGGCAGGCCCGGAATTTCCAAATCGCCAAATCGATTCAGCTTGTAGGGATTGTTCTTGAGAATGCGTTGCCGAAAATCCTCGATCTTGTCTTTCTCGGCGTCGGTCAGCGGTCTCTCCTCATAAGGAGTTCGACCATAGCTTCGATTCGGATCGTTTTCGTTGGTCTTCTGGCCGGTGTCCCTTTGAGACGAATCGGCATTGCTGTTGATTGTTATTGTTGGCGTTGCGACCATTGAGCGCGCTGGTGCCCGCCGCGCTTGCCGTCATCGTGTTCGAGTCTTGGATGACGGGCCTGCGCCGCCGCTCAATGGTCACGAGATCGATGAGGACGGTATCGCCAGGCCTCAGCTCCGGATCTTCATCCTTGAGCCGCAATGGTCTGCCATCGACAGTCTTGTCCTTGACGTATTTATCGTATTGATCGAGCTGCTCATTGCGCGGCCGCACCGTTTCCGGCATTTGCAAATTCGAATCGGTCTTCTTTCCGGTGCCGTCACCCTTGCCTCCGAGAACACTCTGCAGCAGCTGCTGCTGTTGATCGGGCGGCAAATTCTTGAGCACCGACAACTGATCGGCGGTCGGGGTTTGCGCTATCGCAGGCAATGCAGCGAGCAGCAGCGCCAGCAGGGGAGCAAATGGGCGAAGGCGCATCAGGTCAAGACGCGAACTGCGGAGAATTAAATGCGTGCATATTGAATTTTATCGAATGAAAACAAGGCACTAGCTCACTAACCCACAGGTTATTCAGGGTCTGGATTGTAGAGTGGTCGCGGGACACTGGCAATCGCTTAATGCCGATAGTTCTTGCGCAGCCACTCGTCGTAGTCCCTGCTCATCAGTGCCTGCCACCACGGGGCATTGTGCAAAAACCAGTCCACGGTTTTCTCCAACCCGCTGTTCAGCGACAGAGCTGGAGCGTAGTTCAGTTGACTGGCCGCCTTGGCAAAGTCGATGGCATAGCGCCGGTCGTGGCCCGGCCGATCACGCACGTGAGTGATCAACTCCACCGCACTTCTTGCCGTTGAAGATTGGCGCTGCCGGAAATTTCCTTTGCAATTCAGGTTGGGCACTCAGGCGCGAATCCACCAGTCCGCACACGCGTCGCACCACCTCGATATTGGTGGTTTCAGCTGTTCCCGCCGACGTTATACACATTGCCGGGCTCGCCGTTCTTTGAGCGCCAGCGATATCGCCTCGCAGTGATCCTCGACGTGCAGCCAGTCGCGTATCTGCAGTCCGTCGCCGTAAACCGGCAACGGCCTTGCCCAGCAGGATGTTGACGATCGTCAGCGGAATCAATTTCTCGGGAAAATGGTATGGCCCGTAGTTATTGGAGCAGTTGGTCACCGTCGTTTCGAGACCGTAGGTCTCATGGTATGCGCGCACCAGATGATCCGAGGCGGCCTTGCTGGCCGAATACGGGGAGTTGGGAGCGTAGGGACTATTCTCGGTGAAGGGCGGATCATTGGGCCCCAACGATCCGTACACCTCGTCGGTCGATACATGATGGAAGCGATGCGCCGGCACGGTCTTTTGGTCGACCCACAACGTCTTTGCGGCTTTGAGCAGCGCATGCGTACCCACCACATTGGTGCGGATGAAATCATCCGGTCCCAAAATGGAGCGATCGACATGCGACTCCGCCGCGAAATGCACGATCGTATCGATCTGATGCGCCTCCATCAGAGCCACGGACCGTCGGTTCATCGCAAATGTCGCCGCGCACGAACGCAAAGCGCGGATTGACGTTCGAGGCCGGCAAAGGTTGTCGAGGTTGCCGGCATAAGTAAGCGCATCGAATACGATCACGCGCCCTTCTTGCGTCTTGGCCAGCCAGTGGCGCACGAAATTGGTACCGATGAAACCGGCGCCCCCGGTGATGAGGAGGTTACGCGGCGCGAAGCTCATCCAGCATTCTCCGTAAGGATTCTCGCCAGTGCCGAGTCGGTACCCGAAGCAGTGCGCGCGTGCTCGAGGTATCCAAGACGCTGAAGCTGGGTCGCATGGCGCGGGTCGGATAATCACTGCTCGGAATCGGCACGATGTCGGCGGCACGCGTGAGTAACCCGCGCCCGAGCGCCTCTTCCTGGATTGCGACGGCGAAGTCGTACCAACTCGCCACGCCCAGATCCGCCCAGTGGTAAATGCCGCCCTCGGGCACCCAACTCGATCAACCCCCAAATTGCGGCAGCCGCGCTCATGGCCCAGGTGGGTGCGCCGATCTGATCGCACACCACGCTGAGCTGCTCCCGTTCTTTCATCAGCTTGAGCATGGTCAGGACGAAATTCTTGCCCGCCGAGGCGTACACCCAAGACGTCCGCAAGCACAATGCCCGGCCGCCTTCAAGCACGTGTAGCTCGCCGGCACGCTTGGTGGCACCGTAGACGTTCAAAGGATGAGTTGCATCGGTCGGCCGATACGGCCGATCGGCTTTGCCGTCAAACACAAAATCCGTCGACAGATGCAACAGGCGGGCATTTTCGCGCGCCGCGGCTTGAGACAAGTGCCGCCACCGCCGTGTCATTGACTGCCCGCGCCTGCGCCGGTTCGTCCTCCGCGCGATCCACCGCCGTGTAAGCTGCCGCATTCACGATCCAATCGGGTTTGATCGTCCGCGAGCGCCTGCGCCACGGCTTGGGCGTCGACGATGTCCAGCTGCGCATGCGTCCGCACGATGACTTCATGGCCGCTCGGCGCCGCCTTCAACACCGCGCTGCCGATTTGCCCGGCGCCGAGCACCAACACCCTCACGCGAATTTCTCGATTTCAGCGAATGAGGTGCCCTTGCGCATCCTTGGCCGAGAGTTTCGGCCGAGCGCCGGTGTCCAGCGGCCAGCGGATTGCGAGGTCCGCATCGTCCCAGGCCAGCGTCCTCTCGTGCGCCGGGCTGTAAACGTCCGTGCACTTGTACAAAAAATCCGCGTACTCCGAGGTAACGAGTATCCCGTGCGCCAAGCCCTTCGGCACCCACAACATCCGGTGATTGTCCGCGGACAACTCCACGCCCCACCATGCGCCAAAAGTACGCGAGCTGCGGCGCAGATCCACCACCACGTCGAACACGCTGCCCGCCGCGACGCGCACCAGCTTGCCTTGCGTATGCTCGGTCTGAAAATGCAGGCCGCGCAGCGTCCAGCGAGCGGAGCGGCTCTGGTTGTCTTGAACGAATGTCGCGTCGATTCCGGCAGCCGCGAATTTCTGCGCCTGCCAGGTTTCAAGAAAGAATCCGCGCGCATCGCCAAATACCTGCGGTTCGATTAGCACGACATCTTGTATGGGGGTACTTTGAAAATTCATAGCGGCAAGCGCATTACTGTTGCGCGTGCTCTTTGACGATGCGCATCAGGTACTCGCCGTAACCGCTCTTTGCGAGAGGTTCCGCGAGTTTCATCAGATGCGCGGTATCGATAAACCCGGAACGCCAGGCGATTTCCTCTACGCAGGCAATCTTAAGCCCCTGCCGCTCCTCGATGATGCGCACGAACACACCGGCATCGAGCAGCGAGTTGTGCGTTCCCGTGTCGAGCCAGGCGGTACCGCGGCCTAACCGCTCGACGTGCAGATCGCCGAATTTCAAATATGCGCGATTCAGATCCGTGATCTCGAGCTCGCCGCGAGCCGAAGGCGCCAGCGCCTTCGCTAGACGCCGGACGCGCGCTCATCATAGAAATAAATTCCGGTGACCGCATAGTTCGACGGCGGCGACTTAGGTTTCTCCAACAAATCCGTCACCCGGCCCTGCGCATCGAACTGCACCACGCCATAGCGTTCCGGATCCTGCACGTAGTAGCCAAAGACGGTGGCGCCCGATTCGCGCTTCGACGCCGATTGCAGCAGCTCGGTTAGATTCGCTCCATAAAAAATGTTGTCGCCGAGAATCAATGCCGACGGCGCGCCGTCGAGAAACGCCTCGCCCAGTATCAGCGCCTGCGCAATGCCATTGGGTGTCCGCCTGAACAATGTAGTCGAACGACAATCCCCATTGCGCGCCGGACCCCAAAAGATCGCGAAACGCAGCTTGGTCGCGCGGCGTCGTGATGATCGAGATATTCGCGAATTCCGGCGGACATGAGTGTCGCCAGCGGATAGTAAATCATCGGCTTGTCGTAGACCGGCAGGAGCTGCTTGGACAGCGACATGGTGATCGGATGCAGGCGGGTGCCGGCGCCGCCGGCCAAGATGATGCCTTTGCGAGGTTTCACTTGCGTCTACTAGCGATGCGTCGCCACGTAGTTGATCAAGGCCGCGATGCCGGCAGCGCCCGCCCCTTGCGGCGCCTTGGCTCCCGTCATGTCGATGCCGACCGCCAGTTTCTTGCCCAACTCCACGCCGAATTGATCGAAGGAATTCACGCCCCAGATCGTGCCTTGCACGAATACGCTGTGCTCGTACAAGGCCAGGATCCCGCCGAGCGAGCGCGCGGTGGTCTGCGGATACATGAGCAGCGAACTGGGGCGATTGCCTTCGTGCACGCGATGGATGGCGATCCGATCGATTTCCGCCGCGGCGACGCCGGCCTTGCGCATATCCGCCTCGACCTCCGGCAGCGGATAGCCGTAGGCGAAGGCCTGCGACTGCGCAAAGCAATTTTTCAATGCCAGATCCTGTCCCTCGGTGCCGCCCCAGGAACCGCGCAGCGGTGCGATGAAATCGAGCGCCTCGGTCAAGGTGCCCTGGTGCAGCATCTGAAAGAACGAATGCTGGGCGTTCGAGCCGGGCTCGCCCCAGACGATCGGCGCCGTGGCGAAGTTGACGTGCAGACCCTGCAAGGAAACCGACTTGCCGTTGCTTTCCATTTCGAGCTGCTGCAGATACGCCGGCAGACGCGCGAGACGCTGATCGTACGGCAGCACCGCGAGCGTGGGCAGGTTCAGAAAGGTGCGATTCCACACGCCGAGCAGCCCCATGAGCACCGGCAAATTCTTCTCGAACGGCGCGGTCGTGAAGTGCCTGTCGATGTCGCTGGCGCCCTTTAAGAATTCCTCGAAGCGTTCGCTGCCGATGACGATCTCGGCAATGAGCCCGATGGCGGACCACACCGAATAGCGGCCCCCGACCCAATCCCACATGGTGAAGCGATGATCGGGCGCGATGCCGAACTTGTCCATGGCTTCCGCGTTGGTCGACACGGCGACGAAGTGATTGCCGGGGGCCTTCTCGCCCAGCGCCCCGACAATCCACGCTCTCGCCGCATTGGCGTTGGTCTGCGTCTCCTGCGTGACGAAAGTCTTGGAACAGACAATGACCAAGGTTTCGGCCGGGTCGAGTGTGCGCGTCAAATCCTCGAGCTGGGTGCGATCCACGTTGGATACGAAATGCGGCGTGATGTCGCCGCTCCACTCCGCGCGCAAGCGCGTCGCATACCAACAAGGGCCCCAAGTCCGAGCCGCCGATGCCGATGTTGACGACGTGCCTGAATTTCTTGCCGGTCACGCCCAGCTTTCTGGCCGCTGCGCACCGCGGCGACATAGCTCTTCAGTTTTTGGCGCGAGGCCTTGACCTCGGCCTGGATCGCCGGCGATCCCGCGAAATCCGAGCGCAGCGCCGTGTGCAGCACCGCGCGCTTCTCGGTGCTGTTGATCGGATCGCCGCGAAACATGGCGGCGATGCGATCGGATAAGTCCACCGCCCGCGCCAAATCCAACAGCAGCGACAAGGTCTGCTGCGTGATGCGCTGCCGCGAGATATCGAGCAGCCAGGTCTCGTGCTCGACGTGGAAATTCTGCCAGCGCTTGGCGTCGGAACCGGCGAGATCGCGTAAATGTACCTTGGCCATGTCTTTGGCATGCGCCGCCACGGCCGCCCAAGCCGGCAACGAGGAGTTAAGTTCGCTCATGGCTGTACTGACTCATGCAGATTGCGGGTGATAGTAGGCAAGATACCACTCGACGAAATGCTTCACACCCGTTTCCAGACCGGTGGCCGGCCGATAGCCGACGTCGCGCGCCAGGGTCTCCACGTCGGCACACGTGTCGGCGATATCGCCCAATTGCATCGGCAGCAGATTTTTCTGGGCCTTCTTCCCCAAACAGCGTTCCAGCACTTCGATATAGCGCAGCAGCGCCACCGGCGTCTGATTGCCGATGTTGTAGATCCGAAACGGGGCGCTGCTGGTGCCGGGATTCGGATGATCGGAATCCCAATTGGGATCCGGCGAGGCCACGTGATCCACCGCTGCGACCACGCCTTTGACGATGTCATCGACGTAGGTGAAGTCTCGCTGGTGGTGCCCTTCATTGAACACATCGATGGGCAGTCCGGCGAGAATGTTCTTGGTGAACAGAAACAGCGCCATATCCGGCCGGCCCCACGGACCGTACACGGTAAAGAAGCGCAGGCCCGTGGTCGGCAATCCGTACAACGATGAATAGCTGTGGGCCATCAACTCATTCGATCGCTTGGTGGCGGCGTACAGGGTCAGCGGATGATCGACGCCCTGGCGTTCGGCAAAGGGCATCTGCGTGTTCGCGCCGTATACCGAGCTGGTGGAGGCGTAGACCAGGTGCTCGACCTTCGCGTGGCGGCATCCCTCGATGACCTCCAGAAAACCCACGATGTTGCTCTGCACGTAGGCGTGCGGGTTTTCGACTGAATAGCGCACGCCGGCTTGCGCGGCCAAGTGCACCACGCGCTGAAATTGATGGGCGCGAAACAGGGCTTGCATTGCGCTCCGATCCGCCAGGTCGGCCTTGATGAACTGGAACCGCTCATAGGACTTTAAGATGTCGAGACGCGAATTTTTAAGGGCAGGGTCATAGTAATCATTGAGATTGTCGAGGCCGACGACCTCATCGCCCCGCTCGAGCAGCAGCTTCGCCGTATGAAAACCGATAAAACCGGCGGCGCCGGTCACGAGCAGTTTCACAATCGCCGCCACACCGTCTTGCCGGACGAGGCCTTGTCGAGCAGCGCCAGGATGTGCTCGTGCGCCGCGCTCTCTTCCTCGGTCGCCGGGATCACGATAATGCGGATGTCGCTCATCGGTCGCAGCGGCGTGGCCTGGCGCGCGCGGGCGCGGATGGTGTCGGACTCGGCGCTCAAGGTGAGGCTGCCCTGCCCGCCCGTCATCGCCAGATACACTTCGGCCAGGATGCGGGCATCGAGCAAGGCGCCGTGATAGTCGCGATGCGAGTTGTCGACCGAATAGCGCTTGCACAGGGCATCGAGGCTGTTGCGCTGCCCGGGATGCATTTGCCGCGCGAGCGCCAGGGTATCGAGCACGCGGCAGAGGTCCGACACGCGCCGCTCGAAGGCGATGCGCGCCAGTTCCGCGTTTAAGAAGGCCACATCGAAGGGCGCGTTGTGGATGATGAGTTCGGCGTCGCGGATGAACTCCAGGAACTCCCCATGCACATGCGAAAAAGTCGGTTCCTTGGCCAGGCGCTCGCGCGTCAGTCCATGCACCTGCACCGCACCCTCGTCGATGTCGCGCTCGGGATTTAAGTATTGGTGGAAGGAGCGCCCGGTCAGACGCCGGTTAAACAGCTCCACGCAACCGATTTCGATGATGCGGTGCTGTTGCTCGACTTCGAGCCCGGTGGTTTCCGTATCGAGAACGACTTGGCGCATTCTAGAATCTACCGCACGGCCAACATGCGATCGATCGCCTCGTTGGCAAGGCTGTCAACGTACTCATTGCCATCATGTCCGGAATGTCCCTTCACCCAAATCCACTGAATGTCCTGGGCCGCGGCGGCCGCGTCCAACCGCTCCCACAGGTCCTGATTCTTCACCGGCGCCCGCGCCGCGGTGCGCCAGCCGCGAGCCTTCCAATTCGGCAGCCACTCGGTAATGCCTTGCAGCACATACTTCGAGTCGGTGTAGAGCTTCACCGCACAGCGCCGTTTCAGCGCACCTAAGCCGCCGATGGCCGCGGTGAGCTCCATGCGATTGTTGGTGGTCGCCGCCTCATAGCCGGAAATTTCCTTGCGTTCGCTGCCAAATACCAGCAATGCGGCCCAGCCGCCGGGTCCCGGGTTGCCGCGGCACGCACCGTCGGTGAAGATCTCGACTTCGGTCATGGCCGCACTTTATGGGTCGGCTCCGCGGCTCCCACCAAAACCCGCTGGCGCACCCGCCGTCGCGGCCGTATCAGGGTCAGCGTTGAGACGCGCTTGCGCGCCTTGAGCAAGTACGCCCCCGCCATCAGCGCCCGCCGCGGATGGACCTCGGTCAGCCCCCCTTTCAGCGGCAGGAAGCCCAGATAGCCATGCACGCTGTCCACATCGAACCCCAACAGCGCCACCCAGTCGCGCAGACGCCGCTCCGAGAGCATGCGCTGCGTGTGCGGCGGAAACGGCGGGCGGTCCAAGGCGCGGCCAAAGAAACGCCGAACGCCCCAACCGCTGAAGGGATTGAATCCGCAAATCATCAGACAGCCCTCGCCGGTCAGCACACGCTCGGCCTCGCGCAGCACCGCGTAGGGGTCCTCGACCAGCTCGAGGGTATGAGGCAACAGCACCGCATCGATGGAATCGGACCGAAACGGCAGGGTGTCGAGCGGCGCGCACAGGGTGACCCCGGGGTTCAGGTCAGGCGCCACCAGCGTGGTGTGTTGGGTGCGCGCGCCGCTGAGCAAGTGGCGCGCCGGTCCCCAGGCGCCCATCTGCAGCAGTTCAAATCCAAAAACGGTATCGAGCGCGAGCGTGGCCAGCACGGCCTCTTCACGCAAAACGCGGACCCCCAAGGGACCCTCGAACCAGTCGTCAAGAACGGTGTCCGCCGTCGATTCCAACCCACGCTCCTTCTTGAAAAAACTAGCGAAGTTCTAATGTTACAGGTTAAATACGCCGCAAAATGTCAATCCTTGCAACGCATCTTAACGTGCGCCCGGTGCGCGCATTCTCCGATAACTACATCTGGCTGATCGAGTCTCCAACGGCGCCGGCCCAGGTCATCGCTGTTGACCCGGGCGACGCCGATCCGGTGATCGACGAATTGAAGCGCCGGAATCTTAAGCTCTCGGCCATTTTACTGACACATCATCACCCCGATCACGTCGGCGGGGTACCCGGGTTGCTGCGTCTTGGCACGGTGCCGGTGATCGGACCGGACGATGCACGCATCGGCTTCAAGACCCGCACGGTCCGCGACGGCGAGCGCTGCGAATTGCCGGAGTTGGGACTTGGATTCGAGATTTTGGAAGTACCGGGGCATACGGTAAGTCACATCGCATTTTGGGGTCACGGCGCGCTTTTTTGCGGCGACACGCTGTTTAGCGCGGGATGTGGCCGGATGTTTGAAGGTAATCCTGAACAGATGAATGCATCCTTGAACCGCTTACGGGACCTGCCGCCTGAATCCGAAGTCTTTTGCGGCCATGAGTACACCGCCGCCAACCTTCGCTTTGCCCTCACTGTCGAGCCGGCCAATCGCGCCGCCCTGGAATACCAGGAAAGGGTGAACCGCATTCGCGCCGCCGGCGATCCCAGTCTCCCCTCGACCTTGAGCCTCGAAATCCAGGTCAATCCTTTTTTGCGTTGCGACAAACCGAGCGTGCGGCAAGCCGCCGAGACCCGCGCCGGGAAAGCTCTGCCTGAGGCCTTCGAAGTCTTTGCGGTGCTGCGAGCCTGGAAGGACCAATTCCGCTAGCGGAAAGGCCTATGACACCGATCAAGCGACACTACTCACTCGGCTGCCTGGCGTTGTGCCTCAGTGCCTGCGCCCATCAGCCGGCCGAGCCGCCCAAACGCGAACCGGTGGTGCTGACCGAGCCGCCGGCCGCCCAGACGCCGATCGGACCGGCCGACTCAGGGCCCGCCTCCGCGGCTCCCTCCATGACGATGCCGCGCGAATGGCAGCATCACAACGGCGAGGACTACGACGACTTGTTCGACCGCATGCGCGCCGGCTTCGCCTTTGACGAGGTGCAGGAGCCCGCGATCGACGTGCAGCTCGCCTGGTTTGAGCACAACCCGGACTATCTGGAACGGGTGTTCCAGCGCGCCCAGCGCTACATGTATCACATCGTCACCGAGGTCGAGGCGCGCGGCATGCCGTTGGAATTCGCACTGCTGCCGGTGGTCGAGAGTGCCTACGAACCCTTTGCCTACTCGCGCAGCCGCGCCGCGGGTTTGTGGCAGTTCATTCCGGACACGGGCTCGCGTTTTGGGTTGAAGCGGGATTGGTGGTATGACGGCCGCCGCGACGTGATTGAATCGACGCGCGCGGCGCTCGACTATCTGCAGGCGCTGCATGATCAATTCAACGGCGACTGGCTGCTCGCCATTGCGGCCTACAACGTCGGTGAGAACAGCGTGCAGCGCGAATTGGATTACAACCGCGCCAACGGCAAGCCGACGGATTTCTGGCATTTGCGGCTGCCCGCGGAGACTCGCGCGTATGTGCCGAAACTGCTGGCGTTGAAGCGGCTGATGGCGGAGCCCGAGCGCTATGGGCTCGAATTCGCCGTGATACCCAACGAACCCTATTTCGCGGTCATCGACACGGATTCGCAAATCGACCTGAAGATTGCCGCGCAACTGGCCGGCACCAGCTACGATGAGCTGGTTGCGCTGAATCCCGGCTACAACCGCTGGGCGACCGATCCTGACGGCCCGCATCGCATGTTGATCCCCATCGACAATGCCGACGCCTTCGATGCGGCCTTGAAAACCTTGGGTCCCGATGATCGCGTGCGATTCGCCAGCCACGAGGTGACACGCAGGGAAACGCTGGCGATGATCGCCAAGCAATACGGCACCTCGGTCGCCGTGATCGCCAAAATCAATGACCTGAAGGGCGGCAAAGTCACGGCCGGCGAGACCTTGAAGATTCCTGAAATCAGCGGCGAATTGACCGAGAAGGTGTTGCTCGCGGCCGCGCGCGTCGATCGGCCGGAGACCGATGTCGGCGGGCGGCGTCAGCGCCAGATCGTCTATCGGGTGCGGTCGGGCGAGACCTTGAGTTCCATCGCGCGCCGTCACGGCATGCCGGTGAGCACGCTCGCGCGGCTGAATAACATGGGAGCTGCGGACACGTTGGTCAAAGGTCAGCGACTGGTGATCAAGGCCAGCGCCCGGCGCTTCCGCGATGAGGGCGTGAAGTCCGGCCGCCGCACGCTGTATACGGTGCGCAGCGGCGACACGGTGTACAGCATTTCGCGTCAATTTCAAGTGTCGGTCACCCAGCTGAAAAGCTGGAACGGGCTGAACGAGCATCATCAAATAAAGCGCGGACAACGGCTCGTAATGTATGTAGATTCGAGCCGGCAACAGGGGTAGATAAACTTATGGGGTTTCTGAGCGGCAAGCGCGCGTTGATCGTGGGCCTCGCCACGGATCGTTCCATCGCGTGGGGCATCGCGCAGGCCATGCACCGCGAAGGCGCGGAACTGGCTTTCGCTCACATCGAGCGCATGACCGATCGGGTAGTGCCCCTGGCCAAACAACTGGGATCCGATGTCACCTTCATCATGGACGTCGGTGCTGATGGGGACATTGACAAAGGCTTTGCATATCTTAAGACACGCTGGCCGGCATTCGATATTTTGGTGCATGCCGTCGCGTTCGCCTCGCGCGAAGCGCTGACCGGCGATTTCCTCAGCGCCACCTCGCGCGAGGCCTTCAAGGTGGCCCACGATATTTCCAGCTACAGCCTGACTGCCCTGGCCCGCGCCGCGCAGCCCTTCATGCAGGGCCGCGCCGGCTCCATCGTGGCCTTGAGCTACTTAGGCGCGGTGCGCTCCATTCCCGGCTACAACGTCATGGGCCTCGCGAAAGCCAGCCTCGAGGCCAACGTCCGCTTCCTGGCGGCTGACCTGGGGCCGCAGGGCATTCGGGTCAACGCCATCTCTGCGGGACCCATCAAGACCCTGTCTGCGGCGGGCATCCCGGGTCTGCGTAAAATGCTGAGTCATGTAGCGGCGACCGCCCCGATCCGGCGAAACGTCACCATCGATGATGTGGGCAATGCGGCAGCGTTTCTCTGTTCGGACCTGGCCGGCGGCATCAGCGGCGAAGTGCTCTATGTGGACGGCGGCTTTCACACGGTGGGCATGAGTTTTCCATCAGATGGAGACGGCGCATGAAACAGGCGACACTCTGAACTAAAGTGATCGTCGCCGTGTCAACGGCCCAGGGGATCTAACGTTTAAGCAGGTTGTGTTCATGGAGGGTGTCGCATGTTAAATCGGAGTCTGGTTGCGCTGGTGGCCGGTGTCGCTGCTTTAGGCTTGAGCGCCTGCAACACCGTTGCCGTGAGGACCGACTATGCGCGGGATATGTCGGCGTCCGTTTGCCATACCTATGCCTTCGCCATGGAGCATGTCGCCAATGCCGACCAGCCCGCGGCCTACGGCAATCCCTTGAATGCACAGCGCCTGCGCGAGGCCATTCAGTCGAACATGGCCGCCCGCGGCATCCAACTCGTGGATCGCGGCTCCGCCGATTGCGTGGTCGGCTATGCCATGGGCGCGCGCCAGGTGTTCGATGACTACTACGGCGGCTATTACGGCGCCGGCTGGGGCTTCGGCGGCTTTCGGCGCGGCTGGGGCTTCCGGGGCGGTTGGGGCTACGATGGCCCCTGGGTAAACAATGAAACGCGCATCTCGGTCGACCTGTTCGACGCCAAGTCGCACAAGCCGATCTGGCATGCGAGCGCCAGCCAGAACGTGTATGAGTTGTCCGGTCCCGAGGCGGTGCAAAAGATCAATCTGGCCACCGCGGCGATCTTCGCCAAGTTCCCGCTGGGGACTCCGCCGGCCGCCGGCGCGACTTGAGCGAGGCGACTCGGAAATTAAGCCTGGTCAAATACCAAAAAAGAGATAGTCGATTGCGGCAAGTAGTTCGGCGCGCGCGGTCGCGACGGAACTGACTTTCTCGAGCAAATCTCGCGATCGCATCACCGTCAGTCTTGGCACGATGACCACATGGTTATTTCCTGCGAGCGCAACGACCGGCAGGACGCGTCGACTCGCGGAGTGTTCGTAATCCATCGACGCGATCGGGGCAACGAGTTGCTCCGTCCCGTTGACCGTGAAATCAGACTGCATCGCGACCACAAAAGGATAGCCGCGTCGCGCGTTCAGAATTGGATTTACGAAAACGTCAAACTGCGCCATCGTCGCGCTCGTAGTGGGCGCGCACCATCTCGGGAAACGAGCCGTGCCGGGCTTCGTACCTCTCCAATGCAGCCAGCTCTTCGCGGATTTCAGCGCGCAGCGCTTCGCGCAGCCCCAGCGAATATTCGTGGGCCAGCGCCTCTTCGGCAACCCTTGAAGTATTGATTCCCATGCTCTTTGCCTTGGCATAAAGATCGGAATTCAGCGTGATGCTGACCGTCTGCTTCGGAGCCTTCGGCTCAAACAAAGGATTTCTCACGGGCGCCCTCCTCTGACACGGGTATTATACACGGGTAACTGACCGGTGTCCTTGGCCCCGTTAGCGCTTGGCGGCCAGCCTCTGCACGAAAAAGTAGTAGAGGCCGGCCAGCAGCACCGCGGCGCCGAGAACCAGGGCGAAAAAGCGATGCAGCGAACCGGCGAGCAGCTCCGGGTGTTTGCCGATGGTTGTCCCCAGCCATGCCAGCACCGAGCACCACAGCAGCGATCCGGCCAGCGTGGCGAGGGCATACCAGCGAAAGTCCATGCGCAGAATACCAACCGGAATGCCGATCAAATGCCGGATCACCGGCAGCAGGCGCGAGAAAAACACCCCTGCCGACTCATAGCGGGCGGCCCAGCGTTCGGCCAGCTCAATCTTGGCCGGTGAAATCCAGACGTAGCGGCCAAAGCGCAGAATCAGCGGTCTGCCGAGCAACCGCGCCGCCCAATACATCGAGGCGGCGCCGACCCACGAGCCCAACGTTCCGGCGAGGATGATTCCCGGCAGCGACATCTGGCCTTGGGTATGCGCCAAGTAGGCTGCCGGCGGGATGATCACCTCGCTGGGGATGGGTATGAACGTGCTTTCCAGCGCCATCAATCCGGCGATGAGCCAATAGCCGCCCTGGCCTATAACCGATAGATACCAATCCGAAAATTGGTGCAGTAACTCGGTCAAGGAGCCCCTTAGTCGATCGCCTTTGGATTCAGCGTGATTTTCGCATCGGCGCGGGCGGCGGCGGCATAGCTCTGCGCCTCGCCCGAGGCCATTTCCGCCGCGTACTGGCGGCGCAAGTCCGAGTCCTTGATCGTGGCCGCGTTCGGGTCTTCGCGCACGGCGCTGAAGGCCAGCACGGCCGAGTCGCCGTCGCCCATGCTCAAGGTTTCAAAGATAGGTTTCTGCGCAGGCTTCGGCGCCTTAAACGCAGTCACACGCACTTCCATCGGCACGTCTTGATCGGAGCGCGAAATGAACTTGGGTGCCTGCACGGCAGTCCCCAGCTCCTTCGCCACCGCGTCCCAGCTCTCGCCGGCGTTCAAGTGCTTGACGGCATCGGCCGCCGCGGCCGAGGCGAGTTCCACTCCGCGTTGCTTCTTCCATGCGGCAACCACGTCGGTGCGCACCGTCTCGAGAGGCTTCTGCTGCGGCAGCTTGTGATCGGTGGCATGCAAAACCACGCCGCGGCCTTTTTCCACTTCGACGATGGAACTCAATCGGCCGTCGAGCACATCCTGACTGAAGGCGGCATCGATCACCGCCTGCACCTTGCCCAATGCTCCGCCGCCGTCGCTGCGGCTGAAATTCGGCACATCCTGGACGGTCAGCCCGGCTTTCTTGGCGACCACATCGATGTCCGTGGCATTTTGCAGCGCCGCGTCCGCGAGACTGTCCTGGGCATTGTTGAACAGGCGTTCCGCTTCGCTGCGCTTGTATTCAGTTTCCAAGTCCGCCTTGGCCTGTTCAAAGGTCTTCACGGTCGAGGGCTGAATGCCGTCGAGCTTCAAAATGTGGTAGCCGAACTGCGTTTTAACGGGCCCGCGGATCTCACCGACTTTCATGCTGAACGCCGCGTCGGCGAACGGACCGACAAAAACCTTGCGTTCCGACCAACCCAGATCGCCGCCCTGCGCGGCGGAGCCGGGATCTTGCGAGAATTCCTTCGCCAATTTCGCGAAGTCCTCGCCCCCCTGAACCCGCTTCAAAATGCCTTCTGCTTTGGCCTTCACCGCGGCATCGTCTTTGGGATCGTTGACCGGCAGCAAAATGTGGCTCACGCGGCGCTGCTCGGGCTGCACGAAGCGCTCGGGAGTCTTGCTCTTTTGCTCTTCGTAGTAGGCCTTGAGCTGCGCATCATCGACGCTGACCTTGGACGCGAGCTTGTCCAGGCTCAACTCGACGTAGCGCAAATTGACCGTCTCCGGCGTCATGTAGTCGGCCTTGTGCGCGTCGTAGTAGGCCTTGATGGCCGCATCATCGGGCGTTGCGCCGGCCGCGTACTTTGCCGCCGACACGGTCAGCCAGGCGAGCTCGCGCTGCTGCCGCGTGAGCGCCCGAAATTCCTTCAATTCGGTGGGCGTCGCAAAACTCGAGGCGTTGAGCGCGGTGTCGAGCTGCCGCAGCTTTGCATCGCGCCGGAACAACTCTTCGATTTCCGCCGGCGAACGGCCCTGTGCATTCAACACCGCCAAGGCGTGGGCATAGTCGAATTTCCCATCCACCTGCAGTGCCGGAACCTTCGCCATCTCGGCGAGCAACTCAGAATCGCTCACCCGGTACCCCAGCTCATCGGCGCGCGTGACCAACGCCTCGCTCGCCACGTATTGTTCCAGCACCCGCTGTTTGATCTCGTTGCGCATGGCATCGTCGAGCGGAACATTGCTCTGGCGCTCGATCTGCGCCAGCTGCTGCTGATAGGTCTGGCGCACCTCATTGGAGGAAATTTCGGTGCCGTTGACCTTCGCGGCATAAGTGGGCGCGCTCAAGGTCCAATTGATGCCCCAAAAAACGAATACCAGACCGATGGCCCCCAGCACCACGCCGGCGACCCAGCCTTTCAACTTATCGTGAATACTTTGCAGCATGTTCCCAAACCTCTTTCCTAACCTACCGCGTCACCTTGGGCGCGGCCAAACGGCTCGCGCAGGTTCACTTCAAGGAAATGGCGGAGTGGACGGGACTCGAACCCGCGACCCCCGGCGTGACAGGCCGGTATTCTAACCAGCTGAACTACCACTCCGCTGTTGGTGGGTGCTGAGGGGATCGAACCCCCGACCCTCGCCGTGTAAAGGCGATGCTCTACCAGCTGAGCTAAGCACCCCCTGGAAGAGGCGCGGAAGTCTACGCGAGGACCTCAAGGTTGGCAATTGGGCTAGTGCGCGCGCACCTGGCTCTTTACGCGGGCGGCACGCCGCTTTTTCTCGCCGGCCAGCGCTTCCGGCGGTTTCACCGGGTCGACGGGCAGCCCCAAGGGCGCCGGCATATGCGTCAAGGCAACCTGCAGCACCTCGTCGATCCATTTAACCGAGCGGATATCGAGCTTTTCCTTGATGTTGTCCGGAATCTCGGCCAGATCCTTGGTGTTGTCGTCGGGTATCAATACAGTCGTAATCCCCCCGCGATGCGCCGCCAGCAGCTTCTCCTTGAGGCCGCCGATCGGCAGCACTTCGCCGCGCAGCGTGATCTCGCCGGTCATGGCGACATCCGAGCGCACCGGAATTTTGGTGAGTGCGGAAATCAATGCGGTCGCCATGCCGACACCGGCGCTCGGGCCGTCCTTCGGCGTGGCGCCCTCGGGGACGTGAATGTGCACGTCCGCCTTTTGATAGAAATCCACATCGAGCCCGAGCAGGGCCGAGCGGCTGCGCACCACGGTCATGGCCGCTTGAATGGATTCTTGCATCACCTCGCCCAACTGGCCGGTGTGGGTGAGCTTGCCCTTGCCGTTCACGACGGCCGCTTCGATGGTCAGCAACTCGCCGCCGACCTCGGTCCACGCCAGACCCGTTACCTGGCCGACGCGGTTGCTCTCCTCGGCTTTGCCGTAACGGAAGCGACGCACACCCAGATACTTGTCGAGATTATCTGAGTTGACCGTCACGGTCTTTTCCGCGGGCGCCAGCAGCAATTGCTTCACGGCTTTGCGCCCGATCTTGGAAATCTCGCGCTCGAGATTGCGCACGCCGGCTTCGCGGGTGTAGAAGCGAATCATGTCCTGAATGGCAAGATCGGCAACGGCAAGTTCGCCATCCCGCAAACCATTCTGTTTGATCTGCTTCGGCAGCAGGTAGCGGCGCGCGATGTTTTGCTTTTCATCCTCGGTGTAGCCCGGGATGCGGATGACTTCCATGCGATCCAAGAGCGGTGCCGGAATATTCAGACTATTCGCCGTACATACGAACATCACTTCGGACAGGTCGAAGTCCACCTCGAGGTAATGATCGTTAAAGGTGCTGTTCTGCTCCGGGTCAAGCACCTCGAGCAGCGCCGATGAAGGATCGCCGCGGAAATCCGTGGACATCTTGTCTACTTCGTCGAGCAGGAACAACGGATTGCGGACCCCGCACTTGGCGAGATTCTGGATGATCTTGCCCGGCATCGAACCGATGTAGGTACGGCGATGGCCGCGGATCTCCGCCTCGTCGCGCACGCCGCCCAACGACATGCGCACAAATTTGCGGTTGGTCGAGCGCGCCACGCTCTGACCCAGCGAGGTTTTACCCACGCCCGGCGGGCCCACGAGACAGAGGATCGGCCCGCGCAGATTCTTCACCCGCTGCTGCACGGCCAGGTACTCGACGATGCGTTCCTTGACCTTCTCCAAGCCATAGTGGTCGGCCTCGAGCACTTTCTCGGCGGCCGCAATGTCCAGGTGCACCTTGCTGCGCTTTTTCCAGGGCGATTTGACCAGCCAGTCGATGTAGTTGCGCACCACCGTGGCTTCCGCCGACATGGGCGACATCAATTTCAGTTTGGCCAGTTCGGAATTGGCCTTCTCGCGCGCCTCTTTGGGCATTCCGGCCGCTTTGATGCGCTTTTCGAGTTCGCCGATTTCATTCGGCGCATCGTCCAACTCCCCCAGCTCCTTTTGAATGGCCTTCATCTGCTCATTCAAGTAGTACTCGCGCTGGCTCTTTTCCATCTGCTGCTTGACCCGGCCACGGATGCGTTTCTCGATTTGCAGCACATCCATCTCGCCTTCAATGACGGCCAGCATGTGCTCCAGGCGTTTGCGCACGTCCGGGATCTCGAGAACCTTCTGCTTTTCGGATAGCTTCAGAGACATATGCGCCGCGACGGTATCGGCCAGGCGCCCGGCTTGTTCGATGCCCGCCAGAGAAGTCAGAATCTCCGGCGGCACCTTTTTGTTCAATTTGACATATTGTTCGAATTGCGTGATGACCGAGCGGGTCAGCACATCCATCTCGCGCTCTTCGTAGCGCTCCTGGTCGGGCAGCGGCGTGACGTCCGCGGAAAAGAACTCGCCTTCGGTGAGTTTCTCGATGACGGCGCGATCGACACCCTCGACCAGCACTTTGACCGTCCCGTCAGGCAGCTTCAGAAGCTGCAGGATGGTTGCAATCGTGCCAACCCGGTACAGATCATCGGCTTTTGGATCGTCGACGTCGGCCTGCTTCTGGGCGACCAGGAGAATCCGCTTGTCGGCCTTCATGGCCAGATCCAGAGCAACGATGGATTTCTCGCGCCCGACGAACAGCGGAATGACCATATGCGGGTAGACCACTACATCGCGCAGCGGCAATACCGGCGTGCCGCTCGCCGGCGGCACGATTTCGGGGACTAAAGCTAACGGTTCATCGCTCACTAGGCTGGCCTTTTAAGTTGTATGGCATGTACGTCAAAATCGCCCTGAGTACATGCGGGCCGCCAGGAGGTGTTTCAAGCTCGGTTTACAGATGGTCCGAGCCCGTGGGGCGCCGCTGTTCCTCAACCGGAGCCACCAAGCGGGTGGCCTCCTCAGTACGGTGGATAATGTAGGGTTTGCTGTGGCCTTCGATCACCTGTTCGTCCACCACCACCTTTTGCACATTGCGCAAGGACGGCAGGTCATACATGGTGTCCAGCAGCACATTCTCCAGAATGGTGCGCAGACCCCGGGCGCCGGTCTTGCGTTGCATGGCTTTGCGCGCCACGGATCGCAGTGCCTCTTCGCGGAAATCCAGTTCCACGCCCTCCATATCGAATAATTTGCGATATTGCTTGGTCAGCGCATTCTTCGGCTGCATCAAGATTGAAATCAGCGCCTCCTCATCCAGCTCTTCCAGAGTCGCGACCACGGGCAAGCGGCCGACAAATTCCGGAATCAGGCCGTACTTGATCAAATCTTCCGGTTCGGCGTCATGGAACACATCGTTGCCGTGCGGCCTTGCATCGTGCCCGCGAACTTCGGCGCCGAAGCCGATGCCGCTTTTATGGGTGCGATTCATGATGATTTTTTCGAGGCCGGCGAACGCACCGCCGCAAATAAATAAAATGTTGGTGGTGTCGACCTGCAGGAATTCTTGCTGCGGATGCTTGCGGCCGCCCTGCGGCGGCACGGACGCGATCGTGCCTTCGATCAGCTTGAGCAGCGCCTGCTGCACGCCCTCGCCCGAGACATCGCGCGTGATCGAGGGATTGTCCGACTTGCGCGAAATCTTGTCGATTTCATCGATGTAGACGATGCCGGTCTGCGCCTTCTCCACATCGTAGTCGCACTTTTGCAGCAACTTCTGAATGATGTTCTCGACGTCCTCGCCGACGTAGCCGGCTTCCGTCAAGGTGGTGGCATCGGCGATCGTAAACGGAACGTTCAACAGGCGCGCCAGCGTTTCCGCCAGTAAGGTTTTCCCGGAGCCGGTGGGCCCGATCAGCAGGATGTTGCTCTTGGCGAGTTCCACATCATCGCGCGAACGCACGCCCTCGGCGCCGCGCGTCTGCAGCCGCTTGTAGTGATTGTAGACGGCCACCGACAAGACGCGCTTCGCGCGTTCCTGGCCGATGACATATTCATCGAGGACTTTCTTGATTTCCTGCGGCTTGGGGAGCTTGTCGCGGGTGCGCTCGGCGCGCTCTTCCAGCTCTTCCCGGATTATGTCGTTGCAAAGCTCGACGCATTCGTCGCAGACGAAAACGCTCGGTCCGGCGATGAGTTTCCGAACCTCGTGTTGGCTCTTCCCGCAGAAAGAACAGTACAACAGCTTGCCGTCATCATGTTTGCCGCGAGAATCTTCGCTCATGCTGTCCTCAAATTGACCGTGCTGCGGGTCTCCATAAGGCCCGCAACGCAGCTACAGTAGCGACTATATAGCACCCGGCCGACCCCGCGCAAAGATAAGGTCTTTCAAGCGTGACTTGGGTTCCGCACCGACCCCGGCGAGGTCAAATCAGGCGTCACTTAGGCCTTTGCGGGGATCTCGCCGCGCTTTTCGATCATCGAATCGATCAAACCGTAGGCCCGGGCCTGTTCGGCGGTCATGAAATTGTCCCGGTCGCTGTCGGCCTTGACGCGCTCGACGGTCTGGCCGCTGTGCTTGGCCAATATGGCGTTCAGGCGAGTTTTGGTCTCCATGACGTCACGCGCATGAATATCGATGTCCGATGCTTGACCCTGAAATCCGGCAGACGGCTGGTGAATCATGATTTTCGAATTCGGCAGTGAATAGCGCTTGCCGGCGGCGCCGCCCGCCAAAAGCACCGCACCCATCGAGGCCGCCAGTCCCACGCAAGTCGTGCTCACGTCCGGCTTGATGAATTGCATGGTGTCATAGATCGCCAGACCCGCGCTCACCGATCCGCCGGGCGAATTGATATAGATCGCGATGTCCTTGTCCGGATTTTCTGATTCTAAAAACAGCAGCTGCGCGACGATCAAGTTCGCCATGTAATCCTCGACCGGACCGACAATGAATATCAGCCGATCCTTGAGCAGCCGCGAGTAGATGTCGTAGGCCCGCTCGCCGCGAGCGGTTTGCTCCACCACCATGGGAACCAAATTCAGCGCGCGCGTGGTCATGAATAACTGCCTTCTAATTTGCCTAAACGTTGCCCAAGCCTTGGGGACTTCTTAGCATCATTTCAAGAGACATGCAGCAGCTTAGGCCTCAAAGTTCATCAATTCTTTAAAAGTCGATTTCACCTCGTGCACCTTGGCGTGCTCGAGAATCCAGTCCACCGCCTGGTCCTCGAGCGCCAGACTCTCCACCTGCCGCATGGCGTCGGCATTTTGCATATAGGCGCGCTTCATGGCGCCGGCATCGCCATAGGCTGACACCATTTCATCCAGGCGCTCGTTCACGCGTGCACGGTCAACGACCAGGTTCTCCTTGCGGATCACATCGTTCAGCAGCAGTCCGAGCGCCACGCGGCGGCGCGCGGGCTCGATGAACGGCTCGCGCGGCGGCGCCTGTGCCGCATCCTTCGTGCCGGCGCGGCGCATCGCCTCGACCTGCATGTCGCGAATCTGGCCTTCGATCAGCACATTGGGAACTTCGGTGGGATTCGCGGCGTAGAGCTGCTCCATCACCGTCGCTTTGTTGCGGTTGCGCAGCGCCTGCTCGAGCTCGCGGCGCATGTTGGCGGCCACGTCCTCGCGTAGTTTCGGTAAACCACCCTCGCTGACGCCGAATGCCTTGCAAAATTCCTCATCGATCTCCGGCAGCACCGGCTCCTCGAGGGCCTTGATCTCGGTGGCGAAAATCGCGGTTTTGCCGGCGAGTTCTTGAGCGCGATAGTCGGGCGGAAAATTCACGGTCACATCGCGCTTCTCTGCCGGCGTGGCGCCGATCAAACCCCGCTCCAATTCAGGCAGCATGCGGCCCTCGCCCAGCACAATCGCGATGTTCTCGCCCTTGCCGCCGGCGAAACTGACGCCGTCGATCGAGCCGTCAAAATCGATCGTCACCTTGTCGCCGTTTGCTGCACCACGGTTCACCGCCGAAAACTTCATCTGCTGCTTGCGCAACCGCTCGATCATGGCGTCGATGTCGCTCTCCGTGACTTCCGCCGTCAAGCGGTCGACTGCGAGCGACTCCATCGGTTGTAAAACGAGCTCGGGAAACACTTCGAAGGTCGCAATATATTTCAGGTCCTGGCCCTCATCGAGGCTCTGCGGCTCGATGCGCGGACTGCCGGCGGGCGTCAGCTGCTTCTGAGTCACCGCCTCGGCGTAGCTGGACTGCAGCAATTCGCCGATCACTTCGCGGCGAATCTGACTGCCGAACTGCTGGCGGATGACCTTGAGCGGGGCCTTGCCCGGGCGAAAGCCATTCAAGCGCGCGGTACGGCTGATGTTTTTAAGGCGCGCGGCGATTTCCTCACTCACGCGCTCGGCGGGCACCTGCACTTGCATGCGGCGCTCTAACTTGCCGATACTCTCGACGGAAACCTGCATGACTGTCCTTTATGGGTTAGCGAAGATAAAGCGGTGGTGCGAAAGGCGAGACTCGAACTCGCACGGGTTGCCCCACCAGATCCTAAGTCTGGCGCGTCTACCAATTCCGCCACATTCGCGTCTATTTCAGCCCATCATTATAGCTAACGGGGTTCGCTTTCGCGAACCAGCAGGCGCGCGACCTCGCGCAAGGCCGGAAGGCCGTTCTCCAGCATGAAGTAAAGCGGGCTGTCGCCATCGAAAGGGGCACGCTCCGCGGGTGCGTGCACCCAGGCCCACGCCCGATCCTTGGGTCCCGCCTCGGCCATCAGCGAGAACTGAATGTTGGAAATGAGCGCGGCTCGTTCCTGCTGCGTGGCGGAGAGACGCGGTGCTTGTCCCAAGCGATAGCGCTCCAGCACCTGCGGCGACGGAATCTTGAGCAGGCGGCATTGCTGCAGCGGCGAGAGTTCCCACGCATCGGCGATCGCGAAGAAACGTTTCAACGCACTGGTGCTGGTGTGGCGCGCGGCGCGGCGGCTCGCCGGCTGCAACACCAATCGCGGTCCGGTACGAGTTTTGCTGGGCAATGCGGCTCTCACGATGATGCCCAAGCATACTCCCTAATGGTGGGTGCGCTTGGTATCATGAGGCGTGCCCCAGAGTTTTGCCCAAAGGCTGAACGCAGCGCTAACCAGCAGCGGCAGCCTGGTTTGTGTGGGGCTCGATCCGGACCCGGCCAAATTTCCCAGCGATCTTGGGCCGGACGCAACGCGGCTGCACGCGTTCGATCGCCGCATCATCGATGCGACATATGATGTCGCTGCGGCCTACAAGCCACAGATCGCGTTCTACAGCGCGCTCGGTGCCGAAAATCAGCTCGCCTCAACAATTCGCTACATTCGCGAGCGGGCGCCCAACGCCCTGGTGATTCTCGACGCCAAGCGCGGCGACATCGGCAATACCGCGGAGGCTTACGTTCGGGAGGCATTCGATCGCTACGGCGCGGACGCGGTCACGGTCAACCCCTACATGGGAGAGGATTCCGTACGTCCCTTCCTCGCCCGCAAGGATCGCGGCGCTTTGGTCCTGTGCCGTACCAGCAATTCCGGCGGCGGGGATTTTCAGAACCTGAACCTCGATGGCCTGCCCCTGTACCGTCATGTCGCGCGCCTCGCCACCGGAGCGTGGAACGAGTTCGGCAACGTCATGTTGGTCGTGGGCGCAACTTGTCCTGCGGAAATGGCCGAGCTGCGCGCGGCGCATCCCGACGTGACCTTCCTGGTGCCCGGCATCGGCGCGCAGAACGGCGATCTCAAGGCGGTGCTGGCCGCCGGCTTGGACGCAAAGGGCATGGGGCTGCTCATCAGCGCATCGCGCAGCATCATTTATGCCGGCGGTGGCACAGCGGCAGCGATTCGCGCGGCCGCCGTGCAACTGCATCAAGAGATCAACGCAGAGCGTGCTTCAAGGCGCCCCGTTGACGCCGCCTACAGCGCGGTGTCCACCGGCACGGAATTCAATTTGTAGACCACGCCGTCCTTCATCACGAAGGTCACCTGCTTCATCAGGCTGATGTCGTCGATCGGATTGCCGGGCACCGCCACCACATCGGCAATCTTGCCGGGAGTGACCGAACCTAATTCCTTTTCGTGACGCAGCAGCGTGGCCGCGCTCACCGTCGCGGCCTGGATGCAGAACATGGGAGGCATGCCGGCGCCCACCATCAGTTCGAACTCATGCGCATTCTGACCGTGGGGATAGACAGCGGCATCGGTGCCGAACGCGATTTTCACATGAGCCTTGTAGGCGCGTCCCGCGGTGGCTTGAATCAGGGGGCCGATTTCCTGGGCCTTGCGGGCGACCGTCGCCGGGTAGTAACCCGGAATCTTGGCCTGCCGCGCCACAAAGTCGCCGGCAATGATGGTCGGTACGTAGTACGTGCCGTGCTCCACCATCAACTTCATGTCTTCGGCATCCATGAAGGTTCCGTGCTCGATGGAGTCGACGCCGCCGATCACGGCGCGGCGAATGGCTTCGGCGCCATGCGCGTGCGCCGCCACCGCAAATCCATAATCATGAGCCGTCGTCACGATCGCGCGAATTTCCTCGAGCGTCATTTGCGAGTTGTCACCGCTCGCGCCTTCATCGAGGACCCCGCCCGACGGCATGATCTTGATGACGTCGTCGCCCAGCTTGTAGTGCTCGCGCACCGCCTTCACCGCGTCCTCCGGGCCGTTGATGATGCCGTCAACGGCGCCCAAGTCCTTGGTCAGCTCCTGGTTCAGGCCATTGGTCGGATCGGCATGGCCGCCGGTCGAGCCGATCGCCTTGCCGGCCGTGAAAATCCGCGGTCCTGGAATAATTCCAGCATTGATGGCATTGCGCAGCGCGGCGGACTCGTTGGCGCCATCGCCCAAATTGCGCACGGTCGTGAACCCCGCGAGCAGGGTGCGGCGCGCGTACACGGTCGAGCGGATGGCGTAGTCGGCGACATTCCAATGATACCGGTCCACGTATTCGGTGCGGCTGGTCTGGCCGGTCAAATGCGTGTGGCTGTCAATCAATCCCGGCATGCAGGTCTGGCTCTTCAAGTCGATGGACGCGGCACCCGCGGGAGCTTGGATGCCGTTCAACACTTCGCGCACATGGCCCGACTCGATCACAATCGTGCTCTCGCCCAGCATCTTGCCGGCGACGGTGTCGATCAAGTGGCCGCAGAGCAGCGCGGTCACGGCCGGCGCCGTCGGCGCGTCCGCCGCGACACTCATGCCGGCCGACAGGAGAACCGCGAATCCGGCACTGAAGCCCAGGGCGGCGGTAGTTCGATTCAACCAAGAAGAGTCGCGCATTTTTATACATCCACTCGTTTTAAGATTTGGGGCGCAGCATTGCAGCATAGGACGACGCGGCGTTCAATCCGCCAGAGCCGCAATGTATTCACCCAACGCCAGCGATGCGGTGAGACCCGGCGATTCCATGCCGAATAAATTCACCACTCCGGCAACGCCGTGCTGCTTCGGGCCGGAGATGGAAAAGTCCCGCGCGGGCTCGCCGCGGCCGGAGAGCTTCGGGCGGATGCCGGCGTAAGCCGGGTACAGCCGTGCCTCATTAAGCCCGGGCCAGTACTGCCTGATGGCCTCGGCAAACAGCCCGACACGTTCTGGATCAACCGCATAGTCGAGACTCTGCACCCACTCGGAGTCCGGACCAAAACGCGCGGCGCCGGCGAGATCGACGGTCATGTGTATCCCCAGGTGACCCCCGGGCGGAGGCGCGGGATAGACCAGGCGCGAAAACGGCGAGACGCCTGACAGGGCAAAATAGCTGCCCTTGGAGAAGCTTACTTTGGGAATGAATTGCGCCGGAAAATCCTGGATGCTCGACGCCACGCGATCGGCCTTAAGACCCGCCGAATTGATGACCAGGCGCGCGCGCACGCTGGGCTTAGGCTCCCCATTGGTCGCGATCTCAATGCCGGCCGTGGTCGCCCGCAGGGAAGTGACCTGCGTGTCATAGGCAATGATGGCGCCGTTGCCTTCCGCGTCCGCCAGCAGCGACTGCATATAGACATGCGAATCGATGATGCCGGTGGAAGGCGATGACAGGGCGCGAACACACTTCAACTCAGGCTCGACGCCGCGCGCTTCGCTCCCGTCCAGCCACTCGAGGTCGAAGACGCCGCTGGCGCGCGCGTTTGATTCGATTTTCTCGAGCGTGCCCAGCTGCGCGTCTTCGGTGGCAACCGTGAGCTTGCCGCAGCGTCGATGCGGGATGCCGCGCTCGGCACAGTAGCGGTACAAGAGTTCGCGGCCGGCGACGCACAGCCGCGCCTTGAGAGAATCGGGTGCGTAGTGGATGCCGGCGTGAATGACTTCGCTATTGCGCGAGCTGGTATGCATGCCGAAGCGGCGCTCACGCTCGAGAATGATCACTTCCCGGCCGCCGCGCGACAGCGCCCTGGCTATGCCAAGACCGATGACCCCTGCGCCGATCACGATGCAATCGACTTCGTTCAACGCACTGCCTAGCGGGGCTTGATCGAGGCCGCCGCGGCGATAAATTCGTCCACATCGGCGCTTGCGGTGGCGAAGCACGTCACCAGGCGTATGGTCGCGCCGGACTTGGGCCGGTGCACCGTCCAGCGGTAGAAATCGAATCCTTGGCTTTCCAGGCTTCTGACGGTTTCCTCGGGCAATACCACGAACAACTCGTTCGCCTCGACCGGATGCAGCAGCTTTGCTCCCGCAACGCTTTTCAGACCCTGCGCCATGCGCAGCGCCATGGCGTTGGCGTGGCGCGCATTTTCCAGCCACAACCCATTCTTGAAGTAGGCGACCAACTGCGCGCTGACGAAGCGAAGTTTCGACATCAAATGCCCGGCGCGCTTGCGGCGCCGCTCGAAATCGCGCGCCATGCTTGAATCAAAGAACACGACCGCATCGGCCCCGAGAGCCCCATTCTTGGTGGCGCCCAACGAGAGCACATCGACCCCGCACTTCCACGTGGCTTCGGCAGGCGTGCAGCCAAGATGCGCCAGCGCGTTGGCGAAGCGCGCGCCATCCATGTGCACGGGAAGTCCGTGCTGCCGGGCTGCCTTGCTGATGGCGGCGATTTCCTCGAGCCCATAGACCGTGCCCCACTCGGTGGCCTGAGTGAGGGTGACCGCACCGGGTTTCACGTGATGAATCCCGAGGTCTTCCGCGTACGCCACCGCTGTGGTCAGTTGCTCGGGTCGAATCTTGCCATCGACGGCCGGAAAACCGATGAGCTGCGCGCCGCCGCTGAAAAATCCGGGCGCGCCGGCCTCGTCGGTGACGATATGGGCGGACTCGAAGCAATAGATCGCACCATACGGAGGCACGATTTGCGACAGCGCGAGTGCGTTGGCGGCCGTGCCGCTGGTCACCGGGAAAATCGCCACCTGCTTTTCGAACAGGTCGCAGGCCACGGATTGCAGCTTTGCCGTGAGCTCATCGCCGCCGTAAGAAGTGACGAACCCTTCGTTGGCCTGGTTGACTGCCGATAGGATGGCATCGCACGCGGGAGCGACATGGTCGCTGCTGAAATTCCGACCCAAGAGTTTGACCGCCGTGGTGAGAGTACTGCGGGCAATTGTACCCGTGACGCATTATGCGCGTCAGGCCTTCCAGTCCTTCGCCAGGAACTCGTGGCTTTGTCCCTCGCGTTGCCAGATCGCCGCGTCGGGCCGCACCGTCAGCAGCCAGATGCGCTGGTCCCACGGTTGACGCGGCTTGAAGCAAGGCCGTAATACCGCGACGGCGCCGCCGTGTTCCGGATCGCGCACCGACTCGTAGCGGATCGCATCCACATCCGCCTGGCGCGCCACGTGCGCGAAGCGTTGCGAGGCGGCGTAGCTGATGGGGTCGGTCCACTCCGAACGCGCGCGCTTGAACGGCGCTTCGGTGAGGTCGACCAGGCGGCCGTCAATCGCGGCGCGAAACACCGTCTGCGGCGACGGGCCCAGGTTTGAGAGCCCGGTGGAATCCATCAAGAATCGCCAGCGCCAGAATCCCAATTCCGCACAGGCCGTGCGCTCCTTTTCGGCCCCGTACCAAACCCCGGGGTCCCCGGTTGCGCGAAATCGCGATCCGATGGGAGAGGCATAGCGAAATGGCGTGGCCAACAAATAGTGCAAATCGGCGGCGTCCTGCGGCAGCGCCGGCTTGCTCCGATCCAAAATTCGCTCGAGGGTCAGCTGCTCTTCGACGTTCGCGACCAGCCGCAGTGTTGAGGCGATGTGTTGGGCTTCCACGGCTCGCCACAGCCGCCGCGTCGCCCGACGCGCCTCAGAGCCGACCGCGGGCGGCGTCCAGGTATTGGACGACACGCACCAACCCTTCAGTGCTGCGGATCAGTTCGATCGGACGACCTGCGAGCCCCCTGTTTTCACCATTGAGCCAGCTTCTGGCCGCCGAGTCGTTGGAACCGATCACCGCATCCAGCGACCGGAACAAGCGCACGAACAAGGCGCCGAGCTCCCACTCCTTTTTTTGATCATCCAGGGTATAGGCGCCATTGGCCATGCGCGAGACGGTCGAGGGGCTCAATCCGAGGATTTGCGCCAGGCTTGCCTGCGTGATTTCGAGCAGTGACGAGGCGCGCAACACGGCGCCGGTCAACACGAGGCGCGGTTCGGGCTTGGGTTTGGATAAGACGCGCGGCATACGTGCCTACAGCAATAATAACCTCATTTGCATTCTAGCGAAATATCGCCTAAAAGACAAAATCAGCTCAATTGATGGTAGATGCCCGTATTGGACGGCGGGGTGCGCTTGCTGTTGAGCTTGATGTTCAAGCGCAGCTCATTGGCCGAGTCGGCGTTGCGGATTGCCTCGTCGTAGGCAATGACGCCGGCGTCGTAGAGCTCGAACAGCGAATAATCAAAGGTGCGCATGCCCTGCTCGCGCGACTTGCCCATGATTTCCTTCAAGTCGTGAAATTCGCCCTTCAGCAGCTTGTCGGACACGATGGGGGTGTTGAGCAGGATCTCGATGGCGGCGATGCGCCCGCTGCCATCTTCTTTGCGCACCAGGCGTTGCGAGATGATGCTCTTCAAATTGCTGGAAAGATCCATGAGCAGCTGCTTGCGGCGCTCCTCCGGAAAGAAGTTGATGATGCGATCGAGCGTCTGGCTGGCACTGTTGGAATGCAGCGTGCTCATGCACAAATGGCCGGTCTCCGCGAACACGATTGCATGCTCCATGGTTTCAGCATCGCGAATCTCGCCGATGAGAATCACATCGGGCGCCTGCCGCAGGGTGTTTTTCAATGCATGATGCCAGGAGTGCGTATCGAGACCGACGTCGCGGTGCGTGATCAGCGACATCTGCGACTGGTGGATGAATTCGACCGGATCTTCGATTGTGATGATGTGGCCGGGCGAGTTGCGGTTGCGGTGATCGATCATGGCGGCGAGCGAGGTCGATTTTCCCGAACCGGTGGCGCCCACCACCAGCACCATGCCGCGCTTGGTCATCACGATTTCCTTGAACGTCTCCGGCAGCCCGAGCTGTTCGAAACTCGGCATGTCGTTGGGAATGGTTCTGATGACCATGCCGACATTCAGCTGCTGCACGAACACGTTGACCCGATAGCGGGCCAGATCCGGGATCGCCAGGGAGAAATTGCATTCCAGCTCTCTGGCAAATTCGGCCCGCTGCCGCTCGCTCATGAGCGCGTGCGCGAGCTCGCGGGTGACCTCTGCGGTCAATTTCTGGGTGGCCAGCGGCTGCATCTTCCCCTGGATCTTCATGCTGGGGGGGAAATCTTTCGAGACGAACAGGTCCGAGCCGCCGGCGCGCGTCATCGCACCGAGCAGTTTGACCATGTAGGACTTGGCTTGCTCTTCGCTCAAAGACATGTAGCACCATGAAACGGTGTTTCGATCAGACAATATAAGGCGCGGACCCGAGGCGGGTCCGCGACGGAGTTAACAGCCGCAGTATCTGGCCGGAAATCGCCTGCAGGATCGGTGCTTTTCAGCTGGGATTCGTCATGGTGCCGATAAACAGCAACTCGCCGGTCTTATCGTCGCGAATGGCGTAAACGAAGGGATGATCCAGCGTCAGCGTGAACAGCGGCAGCTGAACCGCGGTCGGCATGACGGTGATCGTGGTGGCCCCGGCCGCGACCGTGCCGCTCTCATCGACCTCGACGACCGTCTTGTGCTCGACGTCTTGAAGACAGACCAACCCGATCCCCGGGAAAGCGGCCTGCGGATCGGCTGCAAAATGCCGTCTGCATGCCCAGCGCGATCAGCGGCTGCACCAGCGATGCGCCATAGGTTGCGGTGAATTTGGGCAAGGACAGGTTGCCCATGCCCGTCTGCAGCTGACCCACCCAGCCACTCAGCATGTCGGGCGTCAGCGCGGCGACGAAGCTGTTCAAGCTGGTACCGGCATCAGGCATCACCACGAGCATGCTCAACCTACCTTCACCGTAGGGAATGCGCACCGCCTGAAAGTTGGCGCCCTGCAGATAACCGTAGGTGGCCGACTGGTGCATCATGGGCACCATGACCTGTGTACCGTCCATCAAGGTGAACGGTGCAGGGGCGGTTTGGCCGGGATCGAATTCCGTGCTCCACTGACCTTTGAAATAAATGACATTCGCCACGATCGCGACCACCCCTTCATAGTTCGCGTTCGGCAGAATGCTGCTGATCAAGCCGTCGGTCTCGGTGTCGACCCAGTTATTGACATTGGCCGGCGCACCCGCCAGGTCGCCCACCGTGGCGCCGTAGTAAGTTTGGTCCATTTGGGTAAAGGCCGGCGCCACGGTAGTGCTGTCCAAATGCATCCACAGCGAATTGGCGATGGTGAGCTGCACCTGAGGATCGGGATTCAGCAACGATCCTTGCAAGGCGGCGTTGTCGTCGTTTAAAGCCTGCGTGCTCAAGGAACCGAGCTGCAGCGTCTGCGCCATACCCTGCTGGGTCACACCGCCGGCGCCGTTGTAGACGATTTGCAGCGCCATGGCGACGCTGATGGGTGCGATCGCCACGTTGCCGGTCGCAGCGGAATTCAGATTCTGAAACAGGTGCACGCCGAAGGCATTGTCCGCGGTGACAATGGCCGGATCGACGGGCGTGTTGTCCTGCTGGGCCTGCATGACTGCGGGCGGCGCCGTGCCGCTGGGACTGCTCGGCGGATTCGGCTGCATCGGACCCACCGGCATCGAACCTCCGCCCATGGAGGAGCCTCCGCAACCGCCCAGGGCGCCGGCCAGCATAAATCCGACCGCGGCGCTCAAATGGCGCAAAGGATTGTGCTGTCTCATAAGTCCTCCTGCAGCTTTCAATCGCGGCATTGCCGGCGAGGAGTTTAATCCCAGAAAACGTGCAGAAGAACGCGATTTTTGTCGCATCGCGGCGACATGAGGCTCAGCGGGCGCGCGCCTCACCGCTGCGCCAGCGCCGGGTAAACTCGTGCCGATCCGTTTCGGTTTCCAATTCCTTCGCCAGCTGGGCCACCAGCTCGTCCAGGCTCGACACCCGCGCACCGGCCGACTTGACCAGATGCCGGGCAATGGGTCCGATGTATCCGGCCAGGAGCCGTTCGATGCGCCCCAGCTCGGCGCTGTCCAACGGCGCCGTCGTGACGAGAATGGGCGCCGGCTGCGTGCTGGTGATGTCCGGTGCGGCGCTGCGGCCGGGTTCCGTCCTGGCCAATTGATTCTTAAGGTATGCGTGCAGCCGCGCGTAATGCGGTTCACGGGGAGGCGGAAACGCATCCATCCAGTGCTGCGAACTCAAGAAATATTCCAGGCTTTTCGAGGGCACCACGTTTTCTATGCGAAACGGCAAAATGCTCACGTTCTTGTGGACCGCCCGCTCCACTTCACGGCGCACTTGCGGTGAATCGTTGCTGCTCGCTGAGAACACCAGGATCATCACGCGTGAATTGGAAATGGCATCGATGATTTCCGCGGCCCAATCAGCCGAGGGCGCAATATCGCGCGGCGCAATCCAACAATTGATGCCCTCGCTCTCGACGCGTGCCACCAATGCCATGGCGCATTCGTAGTCCGGCTGGGAATAGCTGACAAAGACTTCGCGCGCCACCTTATGTCCCCAGCAAGCGCAGCGCCTTCTCGAGGCTCTTGCGCATGCGCTCGAATGATCGGCTCACCGAGGCGATTTCCGTCGCGCCTCCATGCGGGAAATCGGGGGCGGACATATCCCCCTGGCTCACCTGGTCCGCAACCAGCGCAATGCGCCGCACCGGCCGCACCACCAATCGATAGAGAAGCAGATTCACGACCACAAAGGCCGCCGCGAACACCGCCGCCAACAAAATTATGAAGGCGCGAAACTCCTTGTCGGCATTGGCCGTGGCGCTGGCAAAAGGAACCGAGACGACTTGCGCCGCGACGACTTCGTTCGGCTGCCAGCCGAAGCCGTTGTCGACGCCATAACGCGCAATCATGCTCTGCGGGGCCGCGGACGGAATGCTGTGGCAGACCAGACACTCCGGCTTGGCGCGAATCGGCCTGGCCAGGTAGAGGGACTTGCCCATGGGCGTGTCGCGCACGCCGACCACTTGCTCGGTGTGCGCGTCATTGCGAAAGCGCTGGATGATGTCGCCCTCCCATTCAGCGGCACGATCGCGCGGATTGGTCGGATTGAGCGTCGCCTCCTTGTACGCGTAATCAGGATGGTGCTCGTGAAAATGCAGAAAATTTTGGGTTGCGGCGTAGGAAGGCACGCTTTGCGGTGGAAACTCCGTCTTCATCCCCGCGGAAATCAGCGGCAGGATCTCCTTCGCGGTATACGAGCGCACGGCCGCGGCGCTGTCCATCATCAGACCCGCTTCCGCCAGAACCTCGCGCTGCGCGTTGGCCTCGAGCATGGTCCAGCAGACGTATCCGGCGAGAGCGGCGGCCAGCAGGAAAACCGCGGCCAACGCGGCATTGATTCGAAGCAACAAACTCATGGTGCAAGCGGCATTGACGATGCCTTGTAATGATAGGTGCGCGGCAAGCGCCGGATTGTACACGTGCGGGTGCGGGTGTTCACTAGTCAGCCTTTACACGATCCTCCAGATCATCCCGGGTCGACTTGATGTGCGAGTGCATGAGCGCACGGGCTTCCCGCGATTTTCCCGCGCTCCAGGCCCTGAGCAGCGCGGCATGCTCGCGCGCCGCGCGTTTTGCGCGGCCGTCCGGCCGCAGGTGTGCCTGCACATAACGCTGCGCCAGGGTGTGCAGCCGGCTCAAGATCTCGGCCGCAACGGGCTGCAAACGCGGCACGATCAGCAGCAGGTGATAGGCGCGATTGAGCTGGCCGGAGGAAGCGAATTCTCCGGCCGCCGTGGCTTCGTTGAGCCGCGCAAGCGCGGCTCGCGCGGCGGCATGATCCGCCTCTCCTGCAAGCTTCGCGCCGCGCGCCACGGCGCCGGGCTCGATCTGCAAGCGCAGCCTGAAGACCTCGTCGAGTTCGGCGCTCGCCAACGGACGCACCTGGAAGCCGCGATTCGGATAGATGTCGACCAATCCTTCGGATTGCAGCTGCACCAGCGCTTCGCGCACGGGGATCTTGCTCGTGCCAAATTCCGCCGCGAGGCTGTCCTGGCGCAGCGCGGAGCCGGGAGCGTACGCACCCGACAGAATGCGGTCGCGGAACCGCACGATCAGCTGGCTGGTCATCGACTGCACCAGCATTTCGGTCATGCGCGAATGCCCCAGCAGAAAGGATCATCCGGATCAAGCCGCAGCACATTCTCCCCGGTGACATGCGCGGTACCGGTGATGGAGGGGACGATCTCACCCTTAGCACGATCGTGCCAGCGGAAACTCGCCTCGAAGGTGCTGCCGATCAAGCTCTCCTGCACCCAGGCCGCCCCCTCGCGAAGCTTGCCGTCGGCGGCCAGACAGGCGAGCTTCGCACTGGTGCCGGTGCCGCAGGGCGACCGGTCGTATGCCTTGCCGGGGCAGAGCACGAAGTTTCGGCTTTGGGCCCCGGGGTGCATCGAGGGTGCAAATACCTCGACGTGATCGACGAGCGGATGGCCCTGCGCATTCAGCGCGGCACGCACCCGCCACGAAAAATCGGTCAAGGCGTCCACGTGGGCCAGATCGATGATCTGGCTGTGTTCCGAGATCAGGAAGAACCAGTTTCCGCCCCAGGCGACATCGCCGACCACGCGGCCGATCCCTGCAACGTTTACCGCGACGTTGGCATGCGAGCGGTAACTCACCACGTTGGCCACGCTGATGCGGCCGTCGGGCTTGAGCTCGGCCGCGACCGCGCCCACCGGCGTGTCGATCTTGAGGGCGCCGGCATCGAGCACGCCGGCAAACTTGAGCGACGCGATCAGGCCGATCGTTCCGTGCCCGCACATGCCTAAGTAGCCCACGTTATTGAAGTAGATGACGCCGAATGCACAGTCCGGATGGTGCGGCTTGACGAGCAGCGCGCCCACCATGGGATCCGATCCGCGCGGCTCGTTCACGATGGCGCAGCGGTAGTCATCGAAGTGTTCTCGAAAACGCTGCGCACGCTCCGCCAGCGGCCCCTCTCCCAAATCCGGGCCGCCCTCGAGCACCAAGCGCGTGGGCTCTCCGCCGGTGTGTGAATCGATGACGCGTATCGAGTGCATGTCGCGAGCCTCTCTTAAGCAATCAAGGCCGAGCGTCGCGAGCGCGCTCAATCATGGCGGTGACCGCCTCGCGCCGCTCACCCGCCAGCGGCAGCCTCGGTAGGCGCACGCGCTCTGAACCGCGGCCCATGATTTGCTCCGCAAGCTTGATCGATTGCACCAGATCGTGCTCGGCATCCAGATGCAGCAGCGGCATGAACCAGCGGTAAATCTTGCGCGCCTGGTCCAGGTCGCCCTTGCGCAGCGCCGCGTAAAGCCGCAGCGATTCCACCGGAAACGCATTGGTCAGGCCCGATACCCAACCCTGGGCGCCGAGCGTCAGAGCCTCAAAGGCCACATCATCGAGCCCGGCGAACAGCACGAAGCGCTCGCCAAAGGCATTGATGATGTCGGTAAAGCGGCGCGAATCGGCAGCCGACTCCTTGATGGCGACAATATTCGGGACATCCGCCAGTCTGCCCAAGGTAGCGATATCGATGTTCACCCGATAAGACGGCGGATTGTTGTACAGCATGACCGGCAGGCCGCTGGCCGCCGCCACGGTCCGAAAGTGATGTTCGAGTTCGGCGGCCGTGGGTACGTACACCATGGCCGGCAGCACCATCAGCCCGGCGGCGCCCAGACGCTCGGCATCGCGCGCGAACTGCGCCGCCGTTGCGGTGGTAAATTCCGAAACGCCGACGATGATCGGCGCCTTGCCGCTCACCTCGACCGCGGCGCGCAGCACGTTGCGCTTCTCTTCGGCGGACAGAGAATTGCCCTCGCCCACCGTTCCCATCAATACCAGGCCATGACAGCCGTCATCGAGCAGCGCCTTTTGCACCTTTTGCGTGGCAGGCAAATCCACTTGCATCGAAGCATCGAACTGCGTGGTTGCGGCTGGAAATACGCCGGACCAGGAGCAGGGTTTGGGTTTGGTCATGAATTGCGTCCATTTGGGGGTTGCCTGCAGGATCGTAGATCGTATACGGTGCGGCCATGGGTCAGCAAGATACGTTCGCAGTGATCGGCGCCGGCGTGATCGGCGCGGCTGCGGCTTTCGCGCTGGCGCGCGAAGGACGGCAGGTTTTGCTGCTGGATCGGGCCGAACCGGGAGAAGCGGGCGCCAGTTTCGGCAACGCCGGGCATATCGCCGCGGAACTGGTGCAGCCGCTGCCCGCGCCCGCACTGTTGTTTGGGTTCTATCGCGAGTTGTTCCGATTCGGCGGCGCGCTCGACCTGTCTTTGCGCCAGGCGCTGCGCATGGCGCCGTGGATCTGCCGCTTTGCAGCCGCCGCATTTCAGCGTACCGCGAACACCCGTCACCTGCTGCCGCTGGTGCGCCCGTCCGCCGAGGTGTGGGAGCGTTGGGCCAAGGCCGTCGGCCGGCCGGAACTGCTCAAGCGGCACGGACACTACGAGGTTTCGTTGGGCGCGAAGAGCCACGCCCACATGCATTCCTACGCGCAGGAAATGGCGCGGATCGGCGTGAAAACCCGCCCGGTGCCCGCCGAGCAACTCCTGCCGCTGCTGCGCGCCGCCAAATCCGCGATCGGCGCGGGTTTGTGGTTCGAGGACTCGGCCTACATCGTCGATCCTCTCGAGGCGGTGCGCGCGCTGGTGGCGGCGGCGCTGAAATGCGGTGCCACCTTTCGAAAATTGGACGTGAAGGAACTGGTGCCGCGCGGCGACAAAATTGAAATTCTAGGCGATCAGACGCCGCTGCTCGTCGATAGTGCGCTGGTATGCGGGGGCGTGCGCTCAGCCACGCTGCTCGCTTCCTTTGGGCTGCGTGCGCCATTGCAGGCGGTGCGTGGCTATCACGTCGAAATGCCCGGCCAGACCACTTTCTTCGATGCGCCGGTCGCTTATGTCGATGATCGGGTGATCGTTACGCCGATGCTCGGGCGTGTGCGGGCGACCAGCTACATGGAATTCGCGGACGCCGACGCTCCCGCCGATCCCCGCAAACCGGCGCGTCTGCGCCGGCAACTGCGCACGCTGGGCTATCCATGCGAGCCCGACGGCCCCAGCTGGCTGGGCTCGCGTCCCGTGCTGCCCGACTACCTGCCGGGCATCGGCCGCGCGCCGGGCCCGGCGAAGCTGTTCTATGCCGTTGGCCATCAGCACATCGGCTTGACGCTCGCGCCCTTCACCGCTGAACTGGTCGCGGACATCGTGGCCGGCCGTGAACCGCCGATCCCGCTGGCGCCCTTCGATTTACAACGCTTTTAGGTCTCGAAGAACAATGGGGTTCCTTATGCACACACGATTACCCTGGGCTCTCGCCGCCGCCTGCATGACGTTGACGGTTTCCTCCTGCGACAAGGCACCCAGCACCGATGCGCGGCTGCAAACCATCTACCGCGATGAATGGAAGTGGCGCCAGGAACAATTTGCCGACGACGAAGATTCCCAAAAACGCATCGAGGATCATCTGCCGAAAGTCGATGCGGCCTCCCAGGCGCAGCGCCTGCAGATGTGGCAGAGCGTGCTGAAAAAGCTCGAGGCCATTGCGCGTGCGGAGCTCTCGCCCGCGGAGCAATTGAATTACGACGTCTACGTTCCGCAGATCAAGGCGTTGATCGCCGATCAGCAATTTCGCGAATATGAAATGCCGGTCAATTCGGACACGACCTTCTGGACGAATCTTGGCTCGACGGCGCGTCGAAACTATCGATCGGTGCAGGACTACCGCAACTGGATCAGCCAGATGAAGGATATTCCGCGCTACTTCCACGAGCAGACCGAGGAGATGCGCGCCGGACTGAAGCGCGGCTTCACGCCGCCGCGCGTCACGCTCGAGGGGCGCGACGCGTCTCTGACCGCGGTCACGGACGTAACACCGGAGGCGAGCCTGTTCTATACGCCGTTCAAAAGCATGCCGGGCATCGCGGAGCTCGATCAGAAGACTTTGCGTGAGGAGGCGATCGGCACCATTCGAGACACGGTCCAGCCTGCGTATCGCGAACTGCTGACCTTCTTTCGCAACGAGTATGTTCCGGGGACGCGCACCACGCTCGCCGCGTACGACCTGCCGGACGGCAAGGCCTACTATCGATCGAGAATCCTGAATTTCACCACGCTCGATGAGGATCCGGCCACCATCCACGCATTCGGCGAAGCGGAAGTCGCGCGCCTGCACGGCGAAATGCTCAGCGCAATGAAGGAGACCGGTTTCACCGGCGATTTTCCGGCGTTTCTCGCCTTCTTGCGCAAGGACCCGCAATTCTACGCGAAGACCCCCGAGGAGCTGCTCATGCGCGCGGCGTGGATTGCCAAGCGTTTTGACGGCAAGGCATCGCAATACTTTGGACTCCTGCCGCGCGCGCGCTTTGCGATCAAGCCGGTCCCCGACGATCTTGCGCCCTTCTACACCTCGGGCCGCGGCGGCCCCGGCGTGTACCTGGTCAATACCTATAACCTGCCCGGACGGCCGCTCTACAACCTGACCGCACTGACTCTGCACGAGTCCGCGCCGGGGCACGCCTTTCAGATGCCGATCGCGATGGAGCACAAGGACCAGCCGGAATTTCGCCAGCACACCTACATATCTGCGTACGGCGAAGGCTGGGCGCTGTATTGCGAAATCTTGGGTCAGGAGATGGGCATGTATGACACGGCCTATGATCGCTTCGGCATGCTGAATTATCAGATCTGGCGCGCCGCACGGTTGGTGGTCGATACCGGCATTCATTCCCAAGGATGGAGCCGCGATCGGGCCATCGCCTACTTTCGCGAATACACTGCGTTGCCGCTGCATGAAATCGACACGGAAATTGACCGCTATATCGCGTGGCCCGCGCAGGCGCTGTCCTATTATCTGGGCGAGGATGCAATTTTGAAATCCAGGGCCAAAGCGCAGAAGGCGCTGGGCGAGAAGTTCAATCTGCGCGCCTTTCACGATGCCGTGCTGGAATTGGGCTCGGTGCCCATCCCGGTGCTGCAGGCGCGCGTCGACCGATTTATCGCAGAAGGCGGCAAGGGCCCCTACCCCGACATGGAATGAGGAACGTAACCAGGTGAACACCGGCAGAGTCATCTTACTGGCAGCGATTGCGCTGGTCGCCCTGGCGTATATCGGGCGTTGGTGGTGGCTGGAGCGTGCGCGCATCCCGGACCCGGCGAGGCCGCGCAAGCCGCGCTTTTCCGACCTGGTGGTGGGATTCGTCACGAATTTTTTCGACACGTTAGGGATAGGCTGCTTTGCGCCCACCACGGCCTATTTCAAACTGCGCGCGCGCATGCCGGATGACGAGATCCCCGGCACCTTGAATACGGGCCATTGCCTGCCGGCGATGACCGAGGCCTTGATCTTCATCGCCGTCGTCAGCGTCGACATGACCACGCTGGTCACCATGATTGTCGCGGCGGTGCTCGGCGCCTGGTTGGGGGTGGGCATTGTCTCGGGGCTGTCGCGGCGCGCGATTCAAATCGGCATGGGCGGTGCGCTGATGTGCGCGGCGCTGCTGTTTCTCATGAAAAACCTGGATTGGGTGCCGGGCAGCGGCGAAGCGCTGGCATTGCATGGCCCGACCTTGATCTTCGCGGTGGGCGTCAATTTTTTATTGGGCGCCCTGATGATGCTGGGCGTGGGTTTGTTCGCGCCTTGTCTGATTCTGGTGAGCCTGCTCGGCATGAGTCCCTTGGCGGCATTTCCGATCATGATGGGATCGTGCGCGCTCTTGATGCCGGTCGGCGGCGCACGCTTTGTCAAGAGCGGACGCTACAACGTGAGCGCCGCGATGGGACTGGCCATCGGCGGCATCCCCGGCGTGCTGGTGGCCGCCTACATCGTGCGCTCGCTGCCCATGGTCTGGCTGAGGTGGCTGGTGCTGATCGTGGTGTTGTACGCGGCCGTACAGATGCTCAGGTCGGCGCGGCGCCCGCAATCAGCCGCTGAAACTCAGCGCGCCTCTCCGAGCTGAGAGCCGCCGTCGCAATCGAGGATGGTTCCGGTGATGTAGGCCGCGGAATCGCTGCATAGAAAAACCGCGCTCTCAGCCACTTCCGCTATGGCGCCGTAGCGGCGCAGGGCGATTCGTCCGGTGATGGCCTGTTCGGCCTCGGCAGTGGGAGCCAGCCGCGCCATGCCTTCGGTGCCGGCGATCGGACCCGGCGAGATGCCATTGACGCGCACGCCGATGGGGCCCCATTCCATCGCGAGCACGCGAATCAACTGGTTCACACCCGCCTTGGCGGCGCAGACGTGCGCCTGGCGCATCATGGGCCGCACCGCCTGACCGGCGCTGATCGCGATCAAGGACGCCCCGGGCGTGCGCAGCAGGTCGTACGCGCCGCGGAACACATTGAAGGTACCGTTCAGATCGATATCCACGACCGCGCGAAAGCCGTTGGCGGAGAGGCCCACGGCCGGCGCCAAAAAATTCCCCGCTGCGCCGGAAATGACGATATCGAGCGCGCCGAATTGTTTCGCGATGCTTTCGAGGACCGTGCGGGTCGCGGCAAAGTCGCGCACGTCGCAGCTGAACCCCAATGCACCCGCACCGATCGAGGCCGCGGCGTTGGCCGCCTTTTCCGGATTGCGGCCCGCCACCGCCACGCGCGCGCCCAGCTCCGCAAAACGCTTCGCGATGCCGAGGTTGATGCCGCTGGTGCCGCCCGCGATGAAAGCGGTTTTGCCGGCCAGCAAATTTTCTTTGAATGCGCTCACGCTTGGACTTCCTCCCGCCACCCAGCGCGCCGCTATAGCGAGCGCGCGATGATGACTTTCATGATTTCCGTCGAACCACCGTAGATGCGTGCGATGCGCGAATCGCGGAAGATCCGCGCAATGGGATAATCATTGATGTAGCCGTAGCCGCCGTGCAGTTGCAGGCAGTCATCCACGATCTGCCATTCGGTTTCAGTGGCCCACATCTTGGCGATCGCCGCCGTGGTGCCGTCGAGCGAGCCGTTCAGCAGCTTCGCGATGCAATCGTTGATGAATACCTTGGCCACCGTGGCCTTGGCCTTGGCGTCCGCCAGTTTGAACTGGGAGTTCTGAAAATCCATCAGCCGCTGGCCGAATGCCTTGCGATTCTTCACGTATTCGATGGTCGTTTCCAGCGCCTTTTCCATGGTGATGACAGCGCCGATCGCGATCAGCAGGCGCTCGCGCGGCAACTCCGCCATGAGCTGGGAAAATCCCCTGCCTTCCTGCATCCCCAGCAAGTTCTCTGCCGGCACCCACACGTCATCGAAGAAGAGCTCCGAGGTGTCCTGGGCATCAAGACCAATCTTGTCGAGCTTTTTGCCGCGCCGAAAGCCCTGCGCCTCATCCGTTTCGACGATCAGCAAGGAGACGCCGCGCGAGCCCTGGGTCGGATCGGTCTTCGCAACGACGACGATGAAATCGGCAATCTGGCCGTTGGAAATAAAGGTCTTCGAGCCGCTGATGCGATAGCCGTCGCCGTCGCGCCGTGCCGTGGTGCGGATCGCCTGCAAATCCGAACCTGCGCCCGGCTCACTCATGGCGATGGCACAGACGCGTTCGCCGGATACCAGCTTCGGCAGCCAGCGGCGCTTCTGCTCCTCTGTGCCGTGCAACACGATATAGGGCGTGACGATGACATTGTGCAACCCCAGCGCGAATCCCTCGAGATTTTGCCGCGCGACCACATCCAGCAGCACCAACTCATAGCGAAAGTCGGCCCCAGGACCGCCATAGGCCTCCGGCACCGTCACGCCGAGAAACCCCGCCGCGCCGGTTTCGCGCCAAAAGGAGCGCTCAACCTGGCCCGCTTCGCGCCAGCCCAGGACCCGCTCAGCGGGCGCGGCGCGTTCGAAGAAACGATTCGCGGAGTCCGCGAACATTTGGATATCCGGATCCTGCATGAAGGCAGGCGGCGGTACATCAAGCACTGGCATCGCTTACTCCCTTATCAACTGCTCGCGCTGATCAGTCGTGAAATACTGCAAACTCGTCAAAGCCGGCGCGATCGGTGCGCAGTCGATTGATCGGCGCCGCATAGTCGCCATAACCCAGCGCCAAACCGCAGAACAGCATCAGGCGGGGATCGACGTTCAAGAATTCGACCACCTGCCGGTGCCAAATGGCCCAGGATTCCTGTGGACAGGATTCGAGGCCCCGCTCGCGGGCCAGCAGCATGATGTTCTGGATCAGCATACCGAGGTCAGACCACTGCGGCGGTCCCATGCTGCGGTCGAGAAAGAAAAACATCCCCACAGGCGCACCGAAGAAGTCATAGTTTTGTGCGAACTGCCGATGCCGCGCCGCCTTGTCCTCGCGTGGAATGCCGATGAGCCGATACAGGTCATCGCCGTTCTTGTGCCGCCGCGAGCGATACGGCTCTTTCAGTTCCGGCGGATACACATGATATTCAGCGCTGCCGCCAAAGGGGTTGGCCAGAAATTGCGGCGTCAATTGTGCGCGAAACCGCGCCATCGAAGATCCGGACAGCACGTGCACGATCCAAGGCTGCAAGTTGCCGCCCGACGGGGCAAACCGCGCCGTGTCGAGCAACTGGCGAATGCTTTCCATGCTGACCGGCTGCGCGGTAAAAGACCGGCACGAATGGCGCGACAAGATGGCATCGCTGACACTGCACGCCGCCGCTGTGATCGCCTTGCCTTCCTGCATTGATAGCGCCCCCGATGCGCGATAGAGTTTTTGTAAAAAGTGGCCAACCGCTGCGGCCAACCCTATGATGCCATACCGTTCGTGGGAGATTCTCATGCCTGACGCGTTGATCATAGATGCATGCCGAACGCCGCGCGGCATCGGCAAGGTCGACAAAGGCGCGCTTGCACACCTGCACCCGCAGCATCTCGGCGCCGCCGTGCTCAAGGCAATCGCCGCGCGCAATCAGCTGGACACGAAGGAAGTGGACGATATCATCTGGGGCACGTCCACGCAGGTCGACAAACAGGGCGCGGACCTCGGCCGCATGGCCGCATTGGACGCGGGCTACGACATCGTTTCCAGCGGCGTGACCTTGGACCGCTTTTGCGGCTCCGGCATCACCGCCGTGAACATGGCCAGCGCCGCGGTCATGTCCGGCATGGAGGATCTGGTGGTGGCCGGCGGCACCGAAATGATGTCCTTCACCGCCAATCTGCCGCACGGTTCACCCTTCATGGATCGGGGCAACGAGCATCTGCGGACGCTGCACCCGCAGTCCCATCAGGGCGTCTGTGCCGATGCCATCGCCACATTGGAGAACATCAGCCGCGATGACGTCGATGCGCTGGCGCTCGAAAGCCAGAAGCGCGCGGCCCGTGCCATCGAGGCGGGTCATTTCAACCGCAGCATCGTTCCGGTTTTCAATCCCGACGGCAGCCTTGCCTTGGATCGCGAGCAATTTCCGCGCCCGCAAACCACCGCGGAGGGACTCAAGGCGCTGAAGCCTTCGTTCGCGGCGCTCGCCGACCATGCATTGGACGAGCGCGGTACGACCTATCGCCGTCTGATTCTGCAGAAGCATCCAGGCCTGCAAATCAACCACATCCACCATGCCGGCAACAGCTCGGGCGTGGTCGACGGCGCAGCGGCGCTATTGATTGCCTCGCCCGCGTACGCGCGCAAGCGCGGACTCAAGGCCCGCGCCCGCGTGGTTGCCTACGCGAACATGGGCGACTCGCCCACTCTGATGCTGAACGCGCCGGTTCCGGCGGCGCGAAAGGCGTTACAGCGCGCCGGGCTGACCGCGGCGGACATCGATCTGTGGGAGATCAACGAGGCATTTGCGGTCGTCGCGGAAAAATTCATTCGCGACCTGAAACTCGATCGCGACAAGGTGAATGTGAACGGTGGGGCGATCGCCCTCGGCCATCCGATCGGCGCAACCGGTTCCATTTTGATCGGCACATTGCTGGATGAACTCGAGCGGCGCGATTTGAAACGCGGACTCGCGACCATGTGCGCCGGCGGCGGCATGGCCCCGGCGATCATCATCGAGCGGATTTAGGAGCCGGTCCGAGCGTTCCTCGCCCACACGGTATCGCCATCCGCCCCCTTCACGGCGGTGCCTGGCATACCGACAGGTTCTTGTTCGCCGGAGGTGAGCCAATGAATCGCGTCCGCATCGGCGGCCGGAATTTTGGCGATGAAGCGCGCACCATCCGGCGTTCGTCCGATGATGGCGCCGTGCTGCGCCGACCCCGCGCGATCGTAGAGCACGGTGTAAGTTTCCACGGTTGCGGGTCCAAGATAATCCTCTTGAACGCGCGGCGCAGGCCCGCGCAGCGCATCGGCCTGCGCTTGACAGTCAAAGCCCTGTGGAAAGCTGTTGGGCGCAGTCGGCACGCGGCTCAAGACCATCGAGTGATTGTGCGTGGCGAGTCCGCCGTTCGCGAACAACAAGCCGTGACGGCCGGATTGGCGCAGCGCCAACACCATGCTCACCACCGCGTGACTCATGTAGTTGCCGACCGGCCCACCGCCGAAAGTAAGGCCGCCAAAAACGCTGGCCGCGCGCTCCAGCGGCCAATCGATCACGCGGCGCGCCATTTTGGGCACGCAGGGGAAGCAGCTATAGAGTTCGACGTGATCCAGATCGGCCGTCGTCAATCCATTTAGTTGCAGCGCGGTGTGAAGTGACACCGTCATGCTCGGCGACCGCGCGTAGCCGGCGCGAGCCATCAGATCGACCGGTTCATGCGCCGCCGCACCGCGGCCGACGAAGATCAGCCGATCATCGCTGATGCCTCGCGCGCGCGCCTCAGCCTGGGTGGTGACGATAAATCCGGCGCCTTGATTGACGCTGCTGTTGGCGACCATCAGCTTGCAATAGGGGAAGGCAATCGGACGATTGGCCGCCGACACGGTCATGATTTCATCGGCGGAAACGCGCCGTCGCAGCCAGGCACCGGGGTTGGCTTCCGCGACTTCCGAAAAGCGCGACCAAATCGCGGCGCTCTCGGCCTGACCCTGCGCCAAGGTCTGTCCGTAGGCGGCGCGGATCGCGTTTTCATAAAGCGGATACACATCGACCGGCGCAACCAGCCCGTAGCGATGGCGGTAGGAGGGTCCGCGCCTCATGGCCACAGTGCGCACCGCATTCTCGGTTGAACCGTCTGCGGCTGCCGCCGACGCCGATCGGCGCGCCGCCGTGCGCAGCGCTTCGCCGCCGACGATGGCTGCGACTTTGATTTCGCCGGCGCCGATCCGATTGGCGGCCTCGTTCAACAGGAGCAGCGGACTGTCGCCGCTGGCATATGCGGATTTATAACAGTGGCGCGGGGTCGCGCTCAGCCGCTGCGCCAGGGGCGCAGAGACATCGCCGAGCTCGGGATACGATATTTGATCGACGACCCCGAGAGAGTCGATCCGGCGCAGCCAGCCGCCGCCGGCGTCCAGGTCCGCTGCGCGCAGCGCCGCCTCCATCAAGCCCAATGAGTCCAGGTTCGCGCTGGGTTTGTTTTGCTCTTCGCGGTCATTGACCTGGCCGACGCCAATGAGCACAGGGATGGGATTATACTTCTCGCTCGACATACAGCGTTTTATAACAATGATCGCCGCCGCTCCGACCTCACATAGTTACATTTCGCAGCGACTAAAGCTGCACTACGTCGATTGGGGCAATCCGCAGGCGCCGCCGTTGCTGCTGGTGCACGGCGGCCAGGATCATTGCCGCAGCTGGGATTGGGTGGCGGACCGGCTGCGCGCCGATTGGCATGTCATGGCCACGGATTTGCGCGGGCATGGGGATAGCGCCTGGTCGCCGGATGGCGATTATTCGATGGGCGCCTATGTCTATGACCTCGCGCAGATCATCCACCAACTCGCCCTGACGCCGGTCACCATCGTGGCGCATTCCCTGGGCGGCAATATTGCGCTTCGCTATGCCGGATTGTATCCGGACAATGTGCGGCGCGTCGTTGCCATCGAGGGATTGGGACCCTCGCCGAAAATGCTGGCCGAACGGCAACAACAGTCTCTGCAGCAGCGCTGGCAGGAGTGGATCCGCGACCGCCGCGCCGTGAGCGCCCGCAGCCCGCGCCGCTACGCAACACTGGCCGATGCTCTCGAACGGATGCGCAGCGAGAATAAATATCTGAGTGCGGAGCAGGCACAGCATCTGACGCAGCATGCCGCCAGCCGCAATGAGGACGGCACCTGGAGCTGGAAGTTCGACAACTATGTGCACGTGTTTCCGCCGGTCGACATTGCGCCGGAGCAACTGCAGGAGCTGTGGGGCGCGATCAGCTGTGCCACGCTGCTTTGCTACGGCGACAAGAGCTGGGCGTCGAATCCCGAGAAAGACGGGCGCGCCCGCCACTTCCGCCATGCGCGCGTCGTCACTTTCGCCAATGCCGGGCACTGGGTGCATCACGATCAACTGGACGCATTCATGAATGTCCTGCAGGGCTTTCTGCGCGCCGCCTGATCAGGAAACCGCGCCGGCGGTGCGCAACGAGGCGATTCTTTCCTCGCTGTATCCGACCGCGCGCAGCAGCGCGGCGGAATCGGTGCCGCCGGCAAGTTTCGGCATGACCGGATCGGTCGCCGGTGTTGCCGAGAATCGCGGCGCCGGACGGGGCTGCATCACACCGCCGGCATTCACAAATGTCTTGCGCTCGAGATTGTGCGGATCATGCGGAGCTTCGGCCAACGACAGGACAGGCGCCACGCAGGCATCGCTGCCTTCAAACAGAGCGCACCACTCAGCCCGTGTCTTGGTGGCAAACACGCCGGCGAGCTGCTGTTTGAGCGACGGCCACAGTGCCCGGTCATGCTGACGGGCGTAGTCCGCGGTCTCGGGGATACCGAGGCGCCTTAAAAACTCGGAATAGAACTTCGCTTCGATCGGCCCAATCGCGATATGCGCGCCATCCGCGCAGGCATAGGTATCGTAAAAATGCGCGCCGCTGTCGAGCATGTTGCTGCCGCGCCGCTCCGACCAGGCGCCTTGCGCCGCAAGACTCCAGATCATCGCGGCGAGCAGCGCCGAGCCGTCCACCATCGCACAATCGATCACCTGCCCCTGCTGCGTCTTCTGGGCGTGCAGAATGGCGGCCAGCATTCCGAATGCCAACAGCATGCCGCCGCCGCCAAAATCGCCGATCAAATTGATCGGCGGCGTTGGCTTATCCCCCGCTCGCCCGACGCAGTCGAGCACGCCGGACAGGGCGATGTAATTGATGTCGTGTCCGGCGGTGTGGGCGCGAGGTCCGCTTTGGCCCCACCCGGTCATCCGGCCGTACACCAGCCTGGGGTTATCCTGCAGCAGCACCTCGGGACCCAGGCCCAGCCGCTCCATGACGCCGGGCCGCAATCCCTCGATGAGACCGTCGGCAGTTCTGCACAGATCGCGCGCCGCCTCGATCCCGCCGGGCTGCTTCAAGTCGATGATCATGAATTTGCGTGAGCGAGCCAGGATGTCCTTGCTCAGGTCGAATATGCCCGGGCGGTCCGCTCCCGGAGGAACGATTCGGATCACCTCGGCGCCGTGATCCGCGAGCATCATCGCGCAAAATGGCGCGGGCCCAATTCCAGCGATCTCGATAATTCTCAGCCCGGAAAGAGGACCGCCGGCGCTCATTTCGCCAGCTGCGTGAAAGTAGCCGTGCCGATGGCGTAGTCGCTCCAATTCTTGTAATCGAAATGCCACCACTCCTCCGGGTACACGGCAAATCCCTGCGCCTCCATTGCGCTGCGCAGCAGTTCGCGCAGCCAGCGCTGACGACTGGTGCCGCCGAGGTAGTCTGCATAGGATCGCGGCGACATCTCATCGTACCGTCCCGTCATCTCAACCGGCCTGCCCGACTTAAGATCGTAGAGCGTCAGGTCTACCGCGCAGCCTCGATTGTGGCGCGAGCCTTGCGAGGGATCGGCCACGAACACATGAGAGGATTCCGGAGTCGCATCCCAGAACATTTTGGTCACGAACCATGGGCGGTAGGCGTCGTGAATCAGCAATCCATAACCCTTCGAGGCGAGCGCGCGCTCCACGCGGCCGAGCGCTTCCGCTGCGGGCCTTTGCAGATATGCGGCCGCCTTTTCGTAGAGCGGGAATCCGATGAAATTGTTGGAACCGGCATAGCGGATATCAAATTTGATGGTCGGATCGACACTCGCCAGATCAACCAGATCAAACGAGCGCTTTGCCTCAGGTTCCGTGGGCGGCGTCGCGGCCTGCGCCGCCGCGCGCAACCGGCCCGAGTCCGCTCTCACGCCGGCGCGAATCTGCCGTACGACCTCACGACCGATGTCTTTGAATTCGAGCCGGCTGTCGCCAAGGGTGACCGACCTGGCTGGTCCGTCTCGACTCACTTCGAACTGCAGGACAGTCTTCGGCGCAGAAGCGTCGACGGAAAAACGCGTTGCGGTCAGGCGGCGCAGCGGCGCTTGGTGAAGCCCATCGCCGTCCGCGCGCAACTGCCCGCCGGCTTCGTAAATCGTCAGCTTGGCATTCGCGGAACGGTATTCGCCGATCAGCCGCTTAAGATCAGGCGGTGCATCGGGCGGCGGGTTCGCATCCGCCGCGGCAACCGAGCCCAAGGCGATGGCAGCGGCGGACAACAGAAGCAGCCATACCAATTGCCGGATGCGCGTGCGCAATGCTCTTCTCCTCTTAAGCCGATCGTAACATCATCATATCGATGAGCGGCAAGACACGGTACTCTGCGCCGAGGGACCCGCCAGATATAAGAAGGACATCCCGTGAACACAACAAAAAGCTGGAAACACCGCAAGTCCATTGCAGCGGCGATCCGCGATCTCGACCAGGAATCCGCGCCGACGGCGCTGAAGCGGGTATTAGGACCGCTGGACTTGGTGCTCGTCGGCATCGGCGCCATCGTCGGCGGCGGGATCTTTGTCGTAACGGGCAACGCCGCGGCGCAATTCGCCGGACCCGCCATCGTGCTGTCGTTCTTGATCGCGGGACTGGGCTGTGGCTTGACGGGGATGTGTTATGCGGAGCTGGCCGCGATGATTCCGGCTGCGGGCAGCGCGTACTCGTACACTTACACCGCTCTTGGCGAAGTTGCCGCCTGGATCGTTGGTTGGAACCTGCTGCTGGAATACGTCTTCGCGGCATCCTATATATCCGTGGGTTGGTCCGGCTACTTGATGTCGCTGCTGTCGCAGTGGGGCGTACCGCTGCCGGCTTCGCTGACCAGCGCACCGTTTGCGATAGGGCCGCATGGTGTGACGGCCACGGGAAGTCTGATCAATGGACCTGCCTCTTTGTTTGCTGTCGCGGTGGCGTTGATCGCGCTGCGCGGTGTGCGGCTGTCGAGCATCGTCAACGGAATCATCGTGGCGCTCAAGGTGGGCGCGCTACTTCTCGTCGTCGGCTTTGGCAGCTTGCACCTTCATCCTCACAATTGGACGCCCTTTATTCCCGCAAATGAAGGATTCGGGCGCTATGGCTGGAGCGGCGTGCTGCGCGCGGCCGCCGTCGTGTTCGTCTCTTACCTTGGGTTCGATGCAATCGCGACCCTGGCGCAGGACACCCGTAATCCGCAGCGCAATATTCCCATCGGCATTTTAGGATCGCTCGGCGCAGTCAGTCTGCTCTACATCGCAGTGTCGCTGGTGCTGACCGGGCTGGTCTCGTATCAAATGCTCGACAGCGCCAGCCCGCTCTCCGTCGCCTTGCGCGGCGGCGGACCGGCGCTGACCTGGCTCCTGCCCATCGTTGATCTGGCGGCGGTGATCGGACTGGGGTCGGTGGTGCTGATCGTCATGCTGGCACAGCCGCGAGTGCTCATGGCGATGGGCCACGATGGCTTGGTCCCGCCGATCTTTGCTCGAGTGCATCCGCGTTTTCGCACACCACACTGGGGCACATTGATCTGCGGCTTGTCGGTGGCAATCTTGGCCGGCTTGTTCCCGCTCTCCATTCTGGTGCAGCTGGTCTCCGTCGGCACCCTGATCGTATTCATCGCGGTCGCGGTGTCCGTTCTCGTATTGCGAGCTTCCGACCCGGACCGGCACCGTCCGTTTCGCACTCCATTCGTACCCTTCGTGCCGATCGGCGCCCTGCTCATATGCGGGTATCTTTTGGCCTTCATCCCGCTCCGCTCCTGGGTGGTGTACGGCGTCTGGATGACGCTGGGAGTTTCAATTTACTTCGGCTACAGCGGACGTTCCGCCGGGCGCCTGCGCGAACTTCATCCAGTTCTTGACAAATCTTGACATTCGCAGGATGGGGAGGTCAGCTACCCAGGGGGAAATGATCCAGAACAACCACAGAGAAAGGGGACTAGCCATGTACGCTCGAACGACATCGAAAATATTGATGCTGGGTATGATCAGCTTGAGCCTCACCGCCCTGCTTGCAAACGCGGACGCGCCAAAAGCCACCGCCGCCAAGGCCTCACCCACTAACTCCGAATTGATCAAGAGCGCAATGAGCGCCGCACCGGCCGCAGTCGGCGAGCACGCAACCATCGTCGCGATGGAAGCGGACGGCAAGATGCGGACGCTCCGCAAGGGCTCCAATGGCTTTACTTGCATGCCCGACAATCCTGCAACGCCCGGCCCGGACCCGATGTGCGCGGATGCGAATGCGATGGAATGGATACACGCCTGGGTGGGACACAAAGCGCCGCCTGCCGGCAAAGCGGGCCTGATGTATATGCTCGAAGGCGGCACGGATGCCAGCAATACCGATCCATACGCAGACAAGCCCAGCGGCGAAAATCATTGGATCAAGACCGGTCCGCATGTCATGGTTGTGGGCGCCGATGCGAGCTTTTACGGCCAGTATCCGAAGGCCGCTGACCCGGACACCGGCGTTCCTTATATTATGTGGGCAGGCACGCCCTATCAGCATTTGATGGCGCCGACAAAATAGGACCATTGAGGCCGCACTGGAAAGCGCGGCCTCTTTCCCACAACGGGGAGCGCGGCGATGCGGAAACAATTGACGGCAACTTTCTTGTCGCTTTCAGTCGCAATTGGCTTGAGCGTCAATTTGTGCGCCCCCGCCACCGCCGCAACATTCGATCGCGCGAGCGGTGATGCCTGCAAGCTGCTGACAGCCGCGCAGGTGACGGCGGCGCTGGGCGTACCGGTCGACCAAGGCGCCTATGTCGATGCGACTCATCCGGAATTCTGCATCTGGAGAGAGAGCGGCAAAGCACCGATGATGGCGCAAAACGTGGAGGTTCACTTCATGACGCCGCGCCAGTTCGAGGCGCCCAAGTCCGGACCTTTTGCCAAGGGCGCGGAAACCGGTCTCGGTGATGAGGCTTATTGGTCATATACACCCGGGATTGGGTTCAGTCTGTCGATCAAAAAAGGCAGCACCTATATTCGCGTGCAGTGCCGGCCAATAGCGAATGGCATGGCGCGCAAATCCGACACGGCCGGCAAAGCGCAGTTGGACGAGAAAACGAAGTCGATCGAAAAGACCATCGGCACGGAAGTCCTCAAAAAAGTCTGAGTCGCATGCAGCTTCGCAATTTGGGCCGCTCGGGTTTGCAAGTCGCTCCGCTGTGTCTCGGCGGAAACGTATTTGGCTGGACCGCGACCGAGGCAGCTTCGTTCGCGGTGTTGGACGCACTGGTCGATGCCGGCCTCAACTTTATCGACACCGCCGATGTCTATTCGGTGTGGGTGCCAGGACATCGGGGCGGCGAATCCGAAACCGTCATCGGCAATTGGTTCAAGCGCCGGCAACGCCGCGAGGACGTGGTGATCGCGACCAAGGTGGGCATGCAGATGGCTCCCGATCGCAAAGGATTATCGGCCGCACATATCACCCGATCCGTCGAGGATTCGCTGCGCAGGCTGCAGACCGATCACATCGATCTGTATTTTTCCCACTCCGATGATTCAACAGTGCCGCTCGCGGAGACGTTGGGGGCGTATCAAAAGCTGATTGCCGCCGGCAAGATTCGGGCGATCGGCGCCTCGAATTATACGGCGGCGCGTCTGGCGCAGGCGCTCGAGGTGAGCCGCACAGGCGCGCTGCCCCGATACGAGGTGCTGCAGCCGCACTACAATCTCTATGCGCGCTCCGAATACGAGTCTGAACTCGAGCCGCTGTGCCTGAAAGAGCAGCTTGGCGTGATCACCTACTTTGCACTCGCATCCGGCTTTTTGACCGGCAAGTACCGCACGGCTGCGGACGCGGCCAAAAGCGCACGAGGCAAGGGGATCGTGGAGAAATTTCTCAATGCGCGAGGCCTCAAGATTCTGGCTGCGCTCGACGATGTCTCCCGGCGCCATCATAGTTCGCCCGCCAGTGTGGCGCTCGCCTGGCAGATTGCGCGGCCCGGCATCACGGCTCCGATTGCGAGCGCCACGACCGTGCAGCAATTGCAAGAATTGGTCGCGGCCACGCGGCTGATTTTGGATCAGTCCGACCTCGATCAGTTAAACGCCGCCGGCGCGTACTGAGTTCCGCCGGCGCCGAAGCCGGGGCCGGGGCCGGGGCCGGGGCCGGCCGTTGACAATCCAAACGCCGCGGTCAATGCTTTCCGACATGGTGAACCATCAAGCGCGCCTCGGACGCACCTTCGCGGCGCTTGTGGACCCGACGCGGCGCGCGATCCTTGCGCGGCTCCAACGCAGGGATGGCGCTTCCATCAGCGAGCTCGCCGAGCCCTTTGCAATCAAGCTGCCGGCCGTGATGAAACACCTCGACGTGCTCGAGGATGCAGGTCTCGTCACGCGCGCAAAATCGGGCCGCACCGTGACCGTAAAGCTGCGGGCGCAACCCATGCGCGAGGCGCAGGCATGGTTGCGCCGCTATGAGCGATTCTGGTCCGAAAGGCTCGACGGCCTCGCCGCCTATGCCGAGAGAAAAGAAGCCGAAGCGCGGAGCAAAGGACGATGACCAGCGTCCACCTGGTGCGCCGTATCCGCGCCCGGCCTGCGGTCGTCTTCGATGCGGTGACGACGGGTGAAGGCATTGCCAATTGGTGGGGGCCGGATGCCGGACCTGTGCTCGTGTCGGAGGCCGATCCGCGCGTCGGTGGCCGCTATCGCGTGCGCTTCCGCATGCTCGATGGCACCGAGCACGAGAGCAGCGGCGAATTCCTTGAAATGGTCCGGCCGAAGCACGTCGTCATGTCGTGGCGATGGGAGGGCGGCGTGGAAGACCCGGGCGAATCGCGGGTCGAGATCTGGCTCAGGCCCATTCCCGAAGGTACCGAACTTACCCTTACCCATGCGCAACTGCACGACGAAGAAACGCGCCGCAGCCACCAAGATGGCTGGACGGGTTCGCTCGACAAGCTGGAAGCGCATTTCGCCCGCGGAAGCATCGCTGGGTGAAGCTCTACTACTTCGACATTCTCTCGGCATGCCGGGCCTGTGCCGTCGCCAAATACTTCAGGGTCCCGGTCGTATACTAGAGATCGGGCGTTTAGTGCTTCTCCGCGACTGCGCTCGTCCCATCGGACCACTTTGGCACCAGAACAAAGAACGTCGTTGTGGGATCGTAATCATCTTGCGCGGTGATCACCGGCGAGCCGCCAAGATTCGCACCCCACGCAGCGCTATCGGTGCGGGCAACGTGGAACATGACGTGCGGATGCCAGTGGCGCACTGCGTCGCCCAGGTATCCCTGCTTCGACATCATGTAGCTCATCGCCCCGGGCGCCGGAAGCGTGAATTTATTCGCGGCGATCGCCGCCCTGGAACGCTCGATCATGTCAGTTCTGGAAATGCCGCTTAGAGCCCACTTGGTTCTTTCGAGAAGCTCCGGAAGGACCGTGCGCGCGGCGGCGGCGTTGAGACATACGGGCGAACGAAGCTTGGGATTCCAGAAATCGGGATCGCCGTAACCGGCCGTCCAAGATCGCCACACCATGCAGACAAAACCATTCTTGCCCTTCACCGCAGTTTCGTAACCATGATGGCCGAGAGTCATGACCTCGGCGTCGTCCGAGATTGAAGCCGGCGCGGCGCTGCGCGCCAGCGCGATCTCATCGGCGCTGCCCGCCATCAGGTATTGAGCAATGGGCGCCATGGCTGGATAGGGTGCCTTCGCCTCGCCGGCGTCCGCGCCGGCCGAACCGACAGCGCCAATCAGGACCGCCAGGCCGCATGCCGGTCCAATCACCCAATTTAGTATCCTCATAGATCGCACTCCGTGTATTACTTCACTATTCGGTGAAGTATTGAAGGCGCGCGAAGGCGTGTCAAGCACGGCAGTTTGAGCGATGCGGATTGCGGTACTTGGGCGTTTCGATCAGCCCCCGAGGGTCGGGGTCGGCCCGCCTCAGCGGCGGCCTCACGATCAAGGTCTGCTGCTCTGCAACAGGTCGCGACCCCCAGAATTGATAAGGTCAGACTAAGCGATCGGACGGGAGATGCGCGCGCTGCAAAAATAATCTTGGATTGCGGTGTGCGCCGATTGCGGTACTTTGTATGAGAGAGTAAAAATCAGCTCCTACTCAGCCGGGCGATTGCATCCATGATGGAGCGCCAATCTTTCGAGACGGCTCATCTGCGCGAAGCTACGCAGTCGACGCATGTTGGAGCAATGTCTCCCCTCTCGGAGAAGCAAGTCGCTGAATTTTCCAGTGAGGGTTTCTTAAAGCTTGATTCGCCGCAAATCAGTGCAGCAGAGATCCATTGGTGCCGCGAAATTCTCATGTCCCTGATCGCGCGCAACGTCGGTCGCAAGGAAGGCCGACTGTTTGACATTTCGGCGCGGGAAGGCGTGGATGAGGGCGTTACTCGCCAGCTATTTCGCCCTTCGCTCTATGCGGCGGAGCTGAGCGCGTGGTCTTACCGCCATATCGGACTTGCCATCGCCAGGCAGTTGCTCGGTCGGGAGGCCACGCTGGCCTCGGATAATGCCGTACTCAAACCCAGCCGTACCGGGGGTGTTACGCCATGGCACCAAGATGAGGCCTATAACAATCCGCAGTCCTACCAGCAACAGATCACGATTTGGATTGCATTGTTTGACACCACACCCGCCAACGGCGCGATGGCCTTCATTCCGGGGTCGCATAAACTCGGTATCCTGCGGCATCGGCTCAACGGCGGCTCCAGGGAAGCCAATTCCATCGAGTGCTACGGGAACTTTGACCACACCGCCGCCAAGCTGTGCCCAATCCGTGCGGGCGGTATAACGATTCATCAGGGTTGCACCATCCACGGCGCTTCAAGGAACTTGAGCGAAGGACCGCGCCTCGGTTATGTCTTGAATTACAAAAATCCGCCGCAACCCCGGCCTGAACTCGGCACGTTTCCGTGGAACGATCGGGTCGCCTGGCATATTCATCACCGTCGAAACATGTGGCTGCTGCGCGGAGGCATCTTTGTAGAAACGCTGCGCTTTTGCCGCTCCGACGCTGACAACCGTCGCCACCTGGTCGGGCAGCTGGTCAAGCGCCTGACCCATCATCACCATGTGTGATCTTCGCGTCATTCCGGCCTAGGGGACGGCCCGCCGGACCTTCTCCCACCAGCCGTGCGGCAATGAGACATCGGCTTGGCGGACCTCGTCAAACGCGGCGGCCACCTCCGGCATCATTCCCTCGCGTGCGAGAAGCCGCGCCAGAGATGCCCGACGGTAGCGCCAATCTCTCCAGGCATCGTTGGGCCAATCTTCGCGACGCGCGCGCTCCGCGGCGGAGGCGTAATACCTGAACGATTCGAGCCAGTCGGCGTTTCTTCTTGCGGCAATCTGCTCGGCAAAGGCGGCGTCATCGGCCCTCCCCCCAAACCGCGCGAGCGCGTTTGGCTCTTGGACATCGGCCGCCTTCTGATACCAGATCCACGCGCGGGTTTTGTCGGCAACCAATTTACTAGCCGCGCCATCGGCGGAACCCTTCACCCCGTGCTCGTAAAGACTGCCCAACTCGAACGCAGCAATGGCCACGCCGTCGGCCCAGGCTCTCTCTAGCAGAGTTATTGCGCGTGGCACATCATGCATGCCGGCTGAGGGCTCCGAAATCATCATTGCCAGATCGGCGCGCGCCGCCGGGTAGTTTTGAGCAACAGCCGCCTCGAAATCCCGTTTGGCTGCTTCGAACATACCGCCCGCCATCAACGCTCGGCCATGCTGGTACAGCGATCGAACTTGACCTTCGGCAGAGCTTTCTTGGTAGGCACAAGCTCCAATTGCAATGTCTGCCACTATTTGCTCGATCAGGACACCGGGCGCGTGCCGATTCGGATCATACGGCGCCGCGGCTGATGCGTCGCATTTGGATAAATAAACTGGCCAGTTGCGCATGTCGGTCGGAGCAGCAAGTCCCAGCCCGAAACGGACCGCACGCGACAGAGGATCGAACTGTGCCGCCGCAGCCCAGCCGATCTGAACGTCGATAGCCGGCGCGTTCGCTTCCCAGATGCGAGCCAGGCCGTCGTCAGACGCAGTGACAACACGCCGGCCGTCGGGCGAGAACGCGGCAGACTCCACAGGCTCTGGGTGTCTGAATACCATGAGCTGCTGGCCACTGGCGGCATCCCAGAGGCGGGCGGTCTTGTCGTTGGACGACGTGACGATGCGCCGACCGTCGGGCGAGAATTCGGCCGAAGTCAGCACGTCCGTGTGTCCGCTGAGCAGCATGGCCGGTCGGCCTGTCGCGGCGTCCCAGACGCGGGCAGTTTTATCGTCGGACGAGGTGACGATGCGCCGACCGTCGGGCGAGAACCGGCCCTTCTCGACCACGTCCTCGTGCCCGCCCAACACCATGAGCTGCTGGCCTGTCGCGGCATCCCAGAGGCGGGCGGTCTTGTCATCGGACGCTGTGATGATGCGCCGCCCATCCGGCGAGAATGCGGCGCCCTCCACTGCCTCCGCGTGGCCGCCGAGCCGCATGATCTCTCGGCCTGTCGCGGCATCCCAGAGGCGGGCTGTCTTGTCGTTGGACGCGGTGGCGATGCGCCGGCCGTCGGGCGAAAACGCCGCCTCGAACACCCGATCGGCATGCCCGCTCAGCACCAGGATCTGCCGACCAGTCGCGACGTCCCAGAGGCGGGCAGTCTTGTCCAGCGAAGCCGTGGCGATGAGTCGACCGTCGGGCGAAAACGCGGCCGCGAACACTCGATCGGTATGCCCGCTCAGCACCATGAGTTGCTGGCCAGAGATGGCGTCCCAAATGCGAGCAGTCCGGTCGAATGAAGCCGTGACAACTCGCCGCCCGTCGGAGGAGAACTCGGCGGAGGGCAATGCGTCCATATGGCCGGCCAACCGCAGAGTTTCTCCACCCGCGATGTCCCAGATGCGGGCCGTCGCGTCGCCCGAACCGGTGACAACACGTTGGCCATCGGGCGAGAACACAACGGAATTCACCATCTGCGTGTGGCCACTCAGCCGCAGGATCTCTCGACCCGTCACCGCATCCCAGATGCGGGCCGTCTCATCGAATGACCCGGTAGCGATACGCCGGCCATCGGGCGAGAACGCAACGGAATTCACCATCTGCGTATGGCCGTTGAGCACCAGGATCTCACGGCCCGTCGCGGCTTCCCAGACGCGGGCGGTCTTGTCGCCTGCTGCTGTCGCTATGCGCCGGCCGTCTGGCGAGAACGCGGCCGCACTCACTCGGTCCGTGTGGCCGCTGATCAGCACGATCTGCCGGCCCGTCGCGGCGTCCCAGACGCGAGCGGTCTTGTCATAGGACGCCGTGACGATGCGCCGGCCGTCCGGCGAGAACGCCGCCCAAGACAATTGCTCCGTGTGTCCGCTGAGCAGCCTGATCTGCCGGCCCGTCGCGGCGTCCCAGAGACGGGCAGTCTTGTCGTACGACCACGTGACGATCTGTTGGCCGTCGGGCGAAAAAGCGGCTCTAACGCCGTCCGCGTGTCCAATGAGCACCATGATCTGCCGGCCTGTCGCGGCGTCCCAGATGCGGGCGGTCCTGTCGAGCGAGCCGGTGACGATTCGCTGCCCATCGGGCGAAAAGGACGCTGAAAGAACTCGATCCGCGTGGCCGCTGAGCCGCACGATCTCTCGACCGGTCGCGGCATCCCAGACGCGGGCGCTCTTGTCCTAGGACGCCGTGACGACGCGTCGGCCGTCCGGCGAGAAGGCGACGCTTTGCACCCGATCCCGGTGCCCGGTCATTGCCAGGACCTGCGCATCCGTCGCGCGCGCTTCCTGGAACACACTGAGCGCTTCCGGCATGTATGGCCGCGCCTCGCCTCGAATGCGGCAATACTTCGAGAATGATGCCCATAGCGCCCGGCGCGTCGGCTTGTATCAAATGCGCGCTGTGCAGTCTGAGTCAGCGAACGCAGCTGCGCCTCGACCGCCGCATCCCGCTGCTGCGGCTGCGACCTTGGCCTCGTAGGTCGTGGCGGCCAGGCCGCCGGCCAGCGTCAGCAACAGCACGCTCACCGCGGCAATTCCGACCCAGTGGCGGCGCGCAAATTTGAGCGTGCGATAGACAACACTATCCGGTTGTGCCAGCACAACATCGCCGCGCAGGAATCTCGCAATATCCTCGGCGAACGCGTTTGCCGTCGCGTAGCGCTCGGCCGGGGACTTCTTCAGCGCCTTGGCGACGATCGTGTCGAGGTCGCCCCTGAAGGCGCTCGACAATTTCTTTGCGCTAGTTGCCCGCGCCGCTGCGGCCGCTTTGCTCAATGCTGCGCGGCTCGGTGCCACCGGGTCTGCCTGCAGGATCGCTTCCTCGAGCGCGCCGCGCGAATCGCGCTTGAGCTTGTACGGCCGCTCGCCGGTCAGGAGCTCATAGAGCATTACGCCGAGCGCATACACATCGGCGGCCGTCGTGATCGGCGCTCCTGCAACCTGTTCGGGTGCGGCGTAGTCAGGAGTTAACGCCCGGCCGCCGAGCCGGGTGAGCTCGGTTTCCTTCGCTTCGCCCTCAGTCAGAAGTTTCGCGATCCCGAAGTCGAGCAAGTGAGCCTGCCCGTCGTGCGTCACCAAAATATTGGACGGCTTCAGGTCGCGGTGAATCACCAGGTGTGCATGGGCGTACTGTACCGCGCTCAACACCTGCCGCAGGAGCTCGAGACGTTCGCGAACCGAGAAGCGATGCTCATCGCAGTAGCGGGTAATCGGTATGCCATCGACGTACTCGAGCGCGAGGTAGGGTTGATCGTCCGCGGCAAAGCCCGCATCGATCAGCCGCGTAATATTCGGGTGATCGAGACTTGCCAGAATCTCGCGCTCCCGACCGAAGCGCTCGGTCATCAGCTTGCTGACGAGCGCGGGGTGAATGAGCTTTAGCGCCACCCGACGGGTGAACAAACCGTCCACGCGTTCAGCGAGCCAGACGCTGCCCATTCCGCCATGCCCGAGCAGCGACAACACGCGATAGGAACCGAATTGTCTGCCGATCATCTGCGATCGGAACTTGGCGGCCTCTCCTTCGCCCGCGCCGGGAATTCGGCTCAGCGGAGATTGTTCGAGGAAGGCCGCGGCATTGTTGGCATCGTGTGCCTCGAGAAGCTCGCGCAGCTGCCGCCCGATCGCGGTGTCATTTCTCTCGAGTTCTCCAATCCAGTCCTCGCGCGCCTGCCCCTCCAATTCGAGCGCGCGATCCAGGTGTGCGGATATTCGCTCCCACTGTTCCGCGGTCCACTGCGCCACCCCGCCCCCTATCCCGCGCCGTCGCCGTCAGTCGAACGCCGGCAGCCCGGTGTCCGAAGCGCGCAGCTGGCTTTGCAGGAACATCCGTGCCTTGTCCCAGTCGCGCTTGGCGGTTCGAAGCGAAATTCCCAGGAGTCCCGCCACCTCCTCGAACGAAAAACCGCAGAAGAATTTCAGGTCCACCACACGAGCCAACCGGGGTTCCACGGCACCCAAAGCGTCAACCGCCTCGCTCAGTCGGTCGAGTTCCCGATCCTCGCTCACCGCCACCGGCAGCACCGTTGGCAGTGCGGTGAACTCGAATTCGCTGCCGCGCTTCTGCGCTGAGCGGCTGCGAATATAGTCGATCACCAGTCCGCGCATCGCCCGGCAGGCGTATGCGAGAAATCGTGCTTGGTCGGGGAATTCCGGCGAGGCCCCCGCCGACATGCTCAAATAGGCCTCGTGTAGCAGCGTGGTGGGGCTCAGCGTCAGCGATCCATTGCGCCGCAGCTCCCGTTGCGCGATTTGGTGGAGCTCGCGATACAGCACGCTGAACAGCTCCTGTCGCGCCGCATCGTTGCCGCCTTCGGAGGATTGAATCAGCTGGCTGATCCTTGTGTCCGACATGCCTCAACATCCCTGGAGTTGTCGTTGTTTGGCGTAGCATGCCCAAAACGCGGTCGCTCCACAAATCGAATTCAAAATGCCGAGTTATGCACCCGCACCCGAGGCAGCGCGCCGCGCGTTACGCCACCTAGGGGTGCGCGATCACGATTAGCGTCGGCGAGCGGCGCATGATGCACTCGAGTGACTGGCGCAGATTTTCCGGGTCGAGCGCGGCAAGACTTTCATCGAGCACCACGACGTCGGCTTTTTGCAGAAGCGCCCGCGCAAGATAAATTCGGCTGCGTTCGCCCTGCGACAGCCGCCAGCCCGTGTCGCCAACGAGCTGGTGCAGGCCTGCGGGCATGCGCTCGATCAGCTCGCCCAACCCCAATTCGCCGCAAACAGTCCTAGCCTCCTCGACATCGTCCTGCGAATAGGGGAACGCGCGTGCCAGCAGCAAATTGAAGATCAGCGTGCCGCATACGATATGGTTCTCATGGTACTGCGGCGCCAGTGCGATGCGGCGGCGCCAGGCTGCATCGCCCAGCGTCTGCCGATCGAGCCCCCCTGCGAGCACGTATCCTTCCGAGGGTGCGCGGGCTCCTGACAGAATGGTGGCCAGCGTCGACTTGCCGCTGCCGGATGCCCCTTCCAATAGAATCTGATCGCCGCGCTCGACCGTAAAGCTGCAGTCGCTCAGCACCGATTCGCGCCGATGTTCGTGGCAGAAACTCACACCTCGCCCCTGCACCATGCACCCGTCGAGTTCGGCGCGGGCATCGATGATGGCGGGCAGCGGTGGGTGTGCGGCGGCCTTCAATATCGGCTCGCAGATCTTCCAGCCGATCCACGCGGCGGCGCCCTGTGAATATCCGAAGCACAGACGCTCAAAGGAGCTGGCTGCGAACAGAATTGTCCCGAAAGTAATCGCGAGTTGCGCGAGCGTTGCGCTGCCGGCCAGGAAGGCCGGAGCCAGCGCCGCTACCGAGACAATCACATAGCCGGCGGGAATCAGCGCCTTGATCATTGCGGCGACTCGATCAAGTTGTCGCGAGGTGACGAGATATCGTTCCAGCGCGGCGTCGTCCACATCGTGCCAATTCGCGGCGGAGTGCTGCACGGCGCGGGTGCGGTGCGCGGTCATGTTTTCGACCAGCCGATCGGTCAGGGAGGCGCGCTGCCGGGTCCAGTCGGTGCGTATGCGAAGATCGCGGGCAAACAGCCCGCACGCCACGAGAGCCCAACCGATGATGACCGCGAACTCCGCCGCACCGCCTGCGCCCCATAGAAATAGGAACGGCGCCACCAGCAACTCGATCAACGCCAGCACCGTGGCGATGCCACCGCTGGCGCCGAGACCATCGATCGATTCCGACTCGAGGACTTCACTGATGAGCTGGCCGGTTCCCTTGGAACGAATGAGATCGCTGTCCATGGCCAGGGCACCGATGAGCAACTGTTGTTTCAACACTCCGCCGAATCCTATTGCCACCACACCTTGCAGCCAGGTCGCCGCCGCGCGAAGCGGCACGGAGGTCCCGAGCGCGAGTGCCCATGCCGCCAGCCAGCCTGCATCGAGGCGTCCGCTCAAGGCGCCGTACCCGACGCACGCCCAACTCGCCAGCAGCACGACGGTTTCCGCCAAATGAATTGCTATCAATGCCAGGGCCTGCCATTTGAGACCGGCGGCACGCAGCTGCGACGCCAGGGTAATCGGCGCGTCGTCAAAAACCCCCGCCGGGCCGCCGACAGGTTCAGATGCTGGTTGCAGCCGTTCAAGATAGGCAGCCAGCGACGCGCTCATGAGCAGGCTCGGTTGGATTCGCTCAAGCTTCCGCGCGACAGTTGCCAACGGCGCCACTTGGAGTGACCCCACAGCTCGCGGCCGACCGCGCGTTCCTCGGTCAGCAATTGTTCGTAGCGCGATCCGGGAATGGCGCGCAACGTCTGCGGTGGACCTTGCTCGACGATGCGTCCGTTCTCGATCACCAAAACGCGGTCGAAATCCAGGGTGTCCGAGACATCGTGCGTAATGCAGAGCAGCGTGGCTTGGGCGAAACGCTGCCGCGCATTGCTCAAGAGGCGGCTTCGTTGCTCTCGCCCCAGACCGCGCGCAGGTTCATCCAGAATGGCGAGGCGTACCCCGGGGCGCCCAAACGCCCGGGCGGCACGTAGCCGTTGGCCCTCTCCGCCTGAGAGCGACGCGCCACCCTCCGCGACCGCGGTTTGCAACCCATCCGAGGAGCGGCACAACACGTGGTCAAGATCGGCGACTTCGATTGCATCTGCGATCGAAGTCGCCGGTTCGGATCCGTTGCCGTAGCGCAGATTCTCATACAGGCTCGAACGGAACAGATGCACTTGCGGGTCGATCCAGGCGGTACTGCGGCGCAATCTGTTGAGGCAAGCTGCGTCGAGGGGCGCTCCGTCAATCTGCACGCTGCCTATGGCAGGCGAGTGCCAGCCCAATAGACATCCCACCAAGGAGGATTTTCCGGCGCCCGACACACCAACGATGCCGACCTGCTCTCCGGCCGCGATATTCAAAGTGACATCTTCGAGCACCTTGCGTCCGGCCATCACCACGGACACGGCGTGCATGTCGATCCGGACGCCGCCGAGTCTGGTTGAGTCCGGGGCGTCATCCATCTGCTCTTCGGGCGATCCAATGAGCTCCAAAAACCTGAGCAGCGTATTGCGCATGGCGGGCAGACTTCGCGCCACCGACGCGACCTCTTTGCCCAACGCCGGAATGGCTATCGACCAATAGATCAGCAGCAAAAGGCCCGCGGGGCTTTGCGAGACAGCCGCTTGACGGTAAACCATGGCGATGGCGAATCCAAAGGTCAGCGCCAATTGCAGCGTTTCGGCGCGCACGAACAGCGCTTGCTGGCGCAATCCGGCTGCAGCCCACTGCCGTAATTGTCCTGCATGCGCGGCACGCATGGAGCGTTCCGCGCTGTGCGCCTGTACCGCACGTGACCCGAGAAGGGAATCCAAATAAAAAGTGCCTAGCGAGGCGCTGATCTCGCGGAAACGCAGGTCCCTTTCTCCCATGGACGGCAGGGTCAACAAAGGAATCGCGCACGCCGCAACTGCCGCCGCACTGACCAGCGGCGCGGTGCCGGGGTAAACCCAGGCGATTGCCGCGCCGGTGACCACGACACTGCTTACCAAACTCAGAACATGTCCTGCGGTATCGGGCAATTGACGCAGCATCTGCAGCCAGTGCGCGCGGAACGCCATGTCCGATATCAGCCGTGATTGGAAATATCGGTCGCTCAGCAGCGGCACTTTCATCAAAAAGCGCGCTCGGAGTCCCAGCTCGAGTTGTCGCCCAATGCGGCTCAATCCCAAGGCAGCCGGCCAATCCAGCGCCAACACCGTCGACAAGAAGATCAGCAGCGCCGCGATGGCGGCAAATCGGTCGGCAGTGGATTGCAAGTGACGGCCCATATCGAACAGGCCACGAAACAGCAGCGCTTCAATGACCGTACCGAAGGCAGCCGCGGAAACGCCGATGGCCGTCATCGCCGGCAGCAGCCATCCGGACTCGCGCAAAACCGACCATGCCGCGCCCCAAACCTTGGGTTCCGGTTCGCTGCGCACGCGCTGCAGTGACGGCGGAATCGCGCGTTGGTCAGGGTCCCTGACATTGCCGCCGGCGCTCAGCAACACTGCGCCGCGCAGCAGCAGCTGCTGAGAATCGTGGGGGTGCGGGCGCACCGTCCAAAACTCGTCTGGTATGTCCGCGGCATCATCTTTGCACAGCTCGAGCAGCCGCCGTGTTTCCACACCAGCGCGCAACTTTCCCTTCTCGCGCAGTGTTCCCGCCAGGCGCAACGCCGCGTCCTGCCGCGCGCGATCCGCCCAGATCGTCACGGGCATATCCAGTGCGCGCATCCGATCTTCAAGTCCGGCGGTGAACACCTCGGACTGCGACCACTCCTGCCAGGCGACGGCCGGGACTTCGTGCTCGTGAATGTAAAGCGAGTTCAAAAAGCGGCGGCGCGGCATCCAAGTTCGCCCTGCCGCCGGGTCCATCACCTGCACCCACGGCCCATGGACTCGCCACAACACGACAAAATGCGTCGCTTCACTGCTCAGGGTCACCACGATCGCGGGCAGACAGGCCGAACGCTGCAACAACAAGAGATCGGCGGGCAGCATCGATTGCGTGCTCGCCATGCCCAGCTGACCGGCGATGGTCTCTATGGTGTCAATGCAGGTTCCATCCACATCGGTCTGACAGGCCTCCCTAAGCCGCCCATACGACAAATACGTGTTGAAGCCGCCGAACAAGGCTTTGAGCGCCGCAGGCCCGCAATCCATGGCGGATGTTTGCACCACTTCCGGGATCAGGTAGCGGCGCTTCAAAGCGGATGCGTGAGCCATTGGCCCGCCGTGCGTAGAGTTAACCCCAACGGCGACACGCGCTCGACCACCACTTCCAGGGTGCCCGGCATTCCATGCTGCAAGGTGCCGCGGAAGCTCGACTTATCCGACAAGGTGAGTTCCACTCTGACCTTGCCATCCCGAACCTCTTGCGCCACGCGCTCGACCGTAGCGGAAACTGTCCCGAATTCGGTCCAGGGAAATCCTTCGAGCCTCAAGGTTGCCGGTTCGCCGGCGCGGATGCGCCCGAACGCCGCCGACGGCGGATACTGCGCGACCACCAACAGGTGGCCGGAGGGAACCACAGAGCCGAGTTGCTCGCCTTCGGTGACCACGGCTCCCACTCTCAAGTTGGCTGCCTCGCCGATCCGTCCCTCGACTGGCGCGCGAATGCGCCGCCGCTCGATTTCATAGGTCAGGCGTAAGGTCTCCGCCTGCAGGGTCGCCCGCTGCGCATCCAGCGTCGCGATTTCCCCCTGTAGGCGCGCGATGCGTACTTCTTGTTCGCGATCACGCGCCGCATGATCTTGGGGCACCCGGCGCTCAGCCACTTCCAACGCCGAGACCGCGGCCCGCAGGCGACCCGCTTCGCTCTCGGCCTTGTCGAGATCGTGAGTGGACACCACGTGTTGCGCGGCCAGTTTGCGGGCGCGCTCCAGATCCTGCTCCGCGAAACGCGCCGACATTTCCGCTTCGTTCACGCGACTCTGAGCTTCCCGGACGCTCAGCCGGGCGCTTTGTCCGTCCTCGACCCGTGCGCCCTGCTCGGCCTCGATCTGGGACCTCAGCCGCGACAACTGGGGTTCGAGCCCCCGCACCTGAACCTGAGCTTCGCTTAGTTGCAATTGCTGCGGCATCGAATCCAGTTCCACCAGCAACTCGCCGCGTTGCACCAGCTGCCCGACTCGCAGGTTCGCCGCAACGATGCGGCCGAGAAACGGCGAAGCAACCGGATAGGTCGCGCCATCCAGTTCTACTCGCGCCTCGGAGGAAACCTCGTAGAGGGACACCTGAACGATGACCGCCCAGCAAAACCAGGCGATGAGGACGCTGACAGCCGCCGCGAGCATCCAGATGGTCGCGTTCATGCGATCCAATCGGAGCCGGGAGAAGGTGCGTGCGAAATCGCTCATACACCTATTCAAATCGGAATCAGAGCGCGAAAAGTGCCATCGCTACAGATCAGAACAGTCAATGGGTCATATGCAAAGCACAGCACCCGGCTTACGCCGAGCACCGTGCCCAATCTAATGGCTGACGGTTCAACGAACCGTCACATCGAGATTTACGGGAACGTACGCTTCTGCTTGTCCCATCCCGCCTTCACGTTTGTCTTGACGTTCATGATTGCTCTCCTTAGTAGACTTAAGTTGAACCCGTAGGCGATCAAAATCTCGCCTACATAGATGAGATCGAAATTGGCGCGCCGAAAGTGCCACGCCCGCGCCTCATCAGTGCAGAGCTTGTTTGACAAAAATTCTAAAAACCAAAACGTGCGGAAAGCCTACGTGGCGCACTGCTGGGCACGCATTTGTTGCCGCTATCTTGGAAGCGCTGACACCACTAAAAGCACTGTTCGTACCGTAGATCCCAAGCTTCATACCATTTTTGGCGCCCTTCGTCGTCACCGGTATATCGTCCCTCGAACGTAGGTCTTCAACAAATCTGGATAGTTTGTTACGCAAGTAAGTTCACGCGATGAGATATCTCTTAGAGGACGAAGGCCAATGACTACACGACTCGCTCGGTATCGAGTGTTGCGCGCACTACTCGCGTCGTCTATTACTTCTAGCAGTGCAGATGAGCGTGCATGCACAGGAAACGCCGAAAGCGGCCGCTCCTGAAGAGACGCCGCTTCAGGAAGTAGTAGTCACGGGCTCGCGTATCGCGCGTCCGGAATTCGACAACGTCGAGCCGACCACAAGCGTCGATTCGAAAGCTTTCGATCAACGGGGCTATCTGGATGTGGGCGCGGCTCTCAACGAGCTGCCCGGCTTCGGCGTGGCACCCTCGAGCGCTGCCAATACGCAGTCCGGCTTCGGCATCGCCCAAAGCTTCGTCGATCTGTACGGTCTAGGTTCGCAGCGCACCCTGACCCTGGTCAACGGCCGGCGTTTCGTTTCCGAGAGCACGGCGAGCCTGGCCAACTCCAATGCCAACACCAATAACGGCGGAAACGGCACTCAAGTTGACCTCAATGTCATTCCGACCAAACTGATCGATCACATCGAGGTGGTGTCAGTGGGTGGCGCGCCGATCTACGGTGCCGACGCGATTGCCGGCGTGGTCAACATCATCCTCAAGAAGGACTATCAAGGTCTCGATGTCGATGGTCAGGTGGGAGCTTCGGGCCAGGGAGATGCGTGGAACTATCGGACGCGAATCTTGGGCGGCCTGAATCTGTTCGACGGCCGCGCAAACATCACCGCCGTGGCTGAGTTCACGAAGACCGACGGATTGCTGGGCAGCTCTCGGCCAGTGTTTGCAGCCGACTTAGGGTTTCTAGCGCCGGTGACACCGGGCAAGTATGCGAGCGTGCTGACGCCTGCCGAATCGCTACCCTTGGTGAGTTTCGGCGGCATTCCGTTGGTCGACGACACGATTCTGGCGCCGGCGGTCGGGCTTACCGGCAGCGTCGTTGGCGTGACCAATGCCGCCGGTCAAACGCTGGCCTTCGGCCCAAGCGGCCAACTGCGGCCTTACAACACGGGCACGATCACCGGAAATCCCATTTTTGCCAGCGGCGGCGATGGCGTGCGGCTCTCGACGGTCAGCAATCTGCTGTCTCCGACCGAGCGCACCAATGTCGATACGCTGACGCATTTCCAGATCAACGACCACCTCAACGCATTCGGCGAAGGTTACTTCTCCGAATCGCATGCGACGAATTTGATCTCCCAGCCCGCCTACAACGTCAACTCGTTCGGCGAAGCCGGCACCTCTACCGGCAATTTTGTCGTCAGCATCAATAATCCGTATCTGACGCCCGCCGATCGTGCATTGATCCAGAACGCGTTGAACAACTACGCGGCGACGTTGCCCCTCGGACCCAACCTCTATCCGGGGGTGACCGCCGGGCCGGGACAACCGGTCGCTTACCCGGCATGGAATACCAGTCAGTTCTACATCTCACGGGCCAACTTGGATGTAGAGAGCGGCGAGGCGACAGACACGCAAATAGTGGTTCGCGGGGTGGCGGGACTCAACGGCGACTTCTCGTTTGCTGAGAGAAACTTCAACTGGGAGGTTTCCGTCAGCTATGGCACGTCCGACAACACGGAATCCACGCCATCTTATGTCTTTCAGAATGTGGCCAATGCACTCAACACCACGCGGAACGCGGCAGGTCAGATAGTTTGCGCGGGAACGCCAGTGAATGGGCCGACGACCACCGCATCGAGTGCCTGCGCACCGCTCAACATCTTCGGCCAAGGTTCGCCGAGTTTGGCCGCTCAGCAATACGTGACGCATCTGGCGGTGGTTGATTCCTTTAACACGCAGAGGGACACCAATGCCTTCATCAGCGGGGACATTTTGAAGGTACCGGGCGGCGAGTGGAAGTTTTCGGCCGGTTTTGAGAATCGCCGCGAGTCAGCGAACTTTTCGCCCGACAGTTTCTACACGGACGATCTGGGCCAAACAACGATCGGAGCCATCGAGGGCTCATATGTCACCAACGAGGCCTATCTTGAAACCTTGTTCCCCATCTTCTCGCCGGCGCAAGACATCCCGGGTTTGGATCGCCTGGAGCTGGAAGGGGCCGCGCGGCGCGTCGATAACTCAATTGCGGGCGATGCCACGACGTACACCTACGCGCTGCGATGGTCGCCGGTTGAGGATGTGCAGTTCCGCGGCAATAAGACGAAGTCGATTCGAGCGCCCTCAGTCACAGAGTTGTTCCTGCCATCGGCGTCGACTACTTCGTTCGCCAACGATCCCTGCGACAAGACCTTCGTGGGTCAGGGCTCAGTACCCGCAACACGAGAAGCGAACTGCGCCGCCGCCATTGCCGGCTACAACCCGCAGACCTTTACCTCAAACGCCGTCAATGCGAGTGTGCTCGGCACGACCTCGGGCAACACGGGTCTGCAGAGCGAAGTCGCCTTCTCAAAGACCTTCGGTGCAGTGCTGCGTCCACGATGGGTGCCGAAACTCAATATTTCGGTGGACTACATCGACATTGCGCTAAAGGAGGCCATCGAGTCATTGACACTGACGGATAATCTCGACGCCTGCTATGACTCAACGAATTTTCCCGATAATCCGTCCTGCGGCTCGTTTGCACGCAATGCCGCCGGCCAGATCACCAACTTCCACGCGGGTTTCGTTAACGCAGGACTGCTGGAATTCACGGGTATTCAAGCGGCATTGGACTACACCTTTGAGCTGCCGTGGGCTCTTGGGAGCCTGGAGACCAGTGCGCACTATCTCGATACCCAGAGGCTGAAATCACAGATTGCAACCGCCGCCCCGCTCGATATCTCGGGACAGATCGGCTACAGCAAGAACAAAGGATCGATCGATCTTCTATACGCAAATCGGGGATTTTCCTGGGATTGGCAGGGCATCTTCATCGGCCCGGCGCAATTCAGCAACCAGAACACGCCGACCTCGCAGGATATTCTGGGCGTGGGCGCATGGTGGCTCATCAATTCCACCATCGGCATGAAATTCACGCCCTCCTTTCAGGTGCGGTTCATCGTCGACAACGTCTTCAACAAGCAGCCGCCCTTCCCGGCGCTTGCCGGCACGACCGGCAACTACGCGTCCGGAACCACGACCTACTTCGCAGGAATTCTCGGCCGCGCCTTGCAGCTCTCGGTCGACTACAAGTTCTATTAGTACTGCGATGACAAGGCCATTTTCGGAGGCGCTCAAACACCAGATGGTCGCCCGACTGTCGGGCGTCAATGCCGTGAGCGCCGCGCAACTTGCCCGTGAGACCGGCATCTCGCAGCAGAATCTGTCTCGATGGCTCAGTCAATCGCGAAGTTCCCCGTTCGGGTCGGCCGATGAAGGCATCCTCTCCACCTGGACAGTGGAGCAAAAGGCGCGAATCATCGCTCACGCGGCGGCGCTCGCAGGCGATGAGCTGAGACGCTACCTCGTATGCGAAGGCGTAAGGCTCGCTCATTTCAGGCGCTGGCGTGTCGCGCTCGAGGAGGCCGGTGAGGAATCTGTGGGCATCGCGAAGCGAATCGGCAAGCTCGAGCGCGAGCTGGTGCGCAAGGAGAGAGCCCTCGCAGAGGCAGCCGCGCTTCTACTGCTTCGAGAGACGATCGAAGGCCAAAGAAAGAATGAGGTCGTAGGAGAAAAGGACAAAGAGGAGGAGTCACCCCGTTCGATGTCGACTGGCGCCCGTTTGGAGGACAATTCAATGCCGTCATCACCAATAGCGGACCACTTGCTGCGTCGAGACCGGGATGGAGTAAGGCAACCACGAGCACCGATTGCGTTGCCCACAACGATTCGTCACCAGACGGCCAACGTCGCACTGGAGGGAGGCGCTGATGCCGCGTAAGTTCTTGACCGCACTGGCTGAAATGGTGGGCCGTGTAGCCACCACATCTGTGTCGTTACCAATTGATTATTAAAGAGTTAATCTTCGACTATTTCGCCGATGTCCCAATCGATGCCCCGCACGAACGAGTGGCTGTTCGTGGATGTCCTCGGACGCTCATGACTAATGCGCGTATCTGGTCGGGCAATCGCGACGACGCGGTAATTGGGTCTTTGCCCTATCTCATTGGGAGCCCTATAATGTGTATGAAATCGTATCGGAGTACACATTATGCGCACCAATATCGTCATCGATGAGAAGTTGATGAAGGAAACGCTTCGACTCACCGGCTTGAAAACCAAGCGAGAGGCGGTCGAGTTGGGGCTGCGCACGATCGTTCGCCTACGCAAACAGCAAGAAATCCGCAGGTTCCGCGGCAAGCTTCCGTGGCTGGGTGACTTGGATGCAATGAGAACGGACTGATGATACTGGTCGATACCAGCGTCTGGATCGATTACTTTCGCGGCGTCGTCACTCCGCAGTCTGAGAAACTGGACACTCTTCTTGGAGTCGAACAGTTGTTTACCGGCGACTTGATATTGACCGAGGTCTTACAAGGATTCGTCAGCGAGCGCGATTTCAATCAAGCCCGGAAACTGTTGGCTTCGATCCCTCTGGTCCCGCTCGTCGGTGAACACATCGCGTTTCAAGCGGCAAGGAACTTCCGAAAACTCAGGATTCTCGGGATAACGATTCGGAAGACCATTGATACGCTGATCGCGACGAGTTGCATCGAGAAGAAACTCTCATTGTTGTACAGCGATCGCGATTTTGATCCGTTCGTTCAACATCTCGGACTGCGCTCGGCGAACTGAGCGGGCGCTTATTGGATGGTAGGCCGTGGTCTATTTGGATTGGTCCGCCGGTTCAGGTTCGAATGCCTTTGTCTCAAAATATCAATAAAATCAAAAAATCCAGCAGTTGGTATTCGTGATAGCGCTATCATTATACTTCGGCGAAGAAATGGCATCGCTGCCGCCGGGGAGGAGATATGTGTTTCCGTATCTACTAACAGGTTCGGCCATCGCAGTGGTGGCCGTGCTTTGGGCGCTCTATCGCAGACACAAGGCGCGCGCAATGGGGTTGGAGAGCGCCGCCGCTCAGTCGCTTCAGCGCGAAGTTCAGATGCTGCGCGCCTTGATCGACGGTTTGCCGGACTTTCTCTACGCAAAAGATCTCGATTCGCGTTTCGTGATAGCCAATAAGTCCGTCGCGGCGGCCATGCGCTCCACACCGTCTGATTTGACCGGCAGGAGCGATGCCGATTTTTACACTCCCGAATTGGCAAAGTCTTTCCTCGAAGACGACCAATCTGTCTTGCGCTCCGGCGAACCACTCGTCAATAGATCCGAAAAAGCAAAGGACAGCGACGGCAACGACATCATCATCCTGACGACCAAGGTGCCGCTCAAGGATGAGCACGGCAAAACGATCGGCCTCGTCGGAGTGGGACGCAACATTACGGAGCGCGTGCGCGCCGAGGAAGAAGCAAAGCTCGCACGTGAAGCAGCAGAGACCGCCAATCGGGCAAAAAGCGAGTTCCTCGCAAACATGAGCCACGAGATTCGAACGCCCATGAACGGCGTCATTGGCATGTCGGAGCTGCTCCTGGAAACGTCGCTCGATGATGGGCAGCGCGAGTGCGCCGAAACCATCCATGAAAGCGGTCGCACACTGCTGGCAATCATCAATGACATATTGGATTTTTCGAAGATCGAAGCAGGCAGACTCGAACTTGAGCTCTTGGAAATGGACTTGCGGGCAACGGTGGAGGATACATCCAGGGTGCTCGCCGTCCAGGCGCATGCCAAGGGTATTGAGCTCACGGTATCGATCGACCCCGCGATTCCAGAGCTGATCGTAGGCGACCCAGGTCGTGTGCGCCAAATCATCACAAATCTTGTCGGCAATTCGATCAAGTTCACCGCACACGGTGAGGTAAATATTGAGGTTCAACGGCTCGAATCGCCGGGCCCGACTGTGATGTTGCAATTCACTGTGCGCGATACCGGCATCGGAATTCCGCCCGACCGAATTGGGTCGCTATTTCACGCATTCACCCAAGTCGATGCATCAACGACTCGACGTTTTGGAGGGACAGGCCTCGGCTTGTCGATCGTCAGAAATCTAGTCAGCCTAATGGGTGGAACCGTTGGGGTAGAGAGTGAAGAAGGAGCTGGATCGCGATTCTGGTTTACTGCCGGCTTTGGGGCTTCGCGGGCCAACAACCCCACACAAAAAGCGCCGACGACCGCGCAACTGCGCGGAAAGCGGGTGCTGGCAATCGATGACAATGCAACAAATCTCAGAATATTGGCTAGGCAACTGGAATTATGCGGCGTCCGCGCTCAATTTTCGAATTCGCCTGAGGAAGCGATACAACTTTTGCGCGGTGCCGCAGCTGAGGGAAATCCTTTCGATATCGCGTTGCTCGATTACGACATGCCGGATATCAATGGCGAACAACTCGGCCAGCAGATTGTCGCAGATCCCTCCTTAAAGGACTCGCGACTGGTGCTGTTGACGTCGTCGGGACAGGCGGCCGACGGCCGACGCTTTGCTCAGTCGGGATTTGCGGGTTACCTGCTCAAACCCGTCAGCCAGCGTGACCTTACAGACTGTCTGTTGCTGGTGATGGGCTTCAAGGCCGAGGACTGGCACGCACGCACGCAGCCAATCGTAACCCGTCACGAAATCATGATGAACCAGGCGAACCGCCGCTGTCGGATACTGGTGGCAGAAGACAATGAGGTCAACCAGATGGTCGCCCGCAAGATCCTCGAAAAGATGGGGCACATTGTCGAGGTCGCACCCAATGGACGCGCCGCGGTCGAAGCATGGCAGACGCAACCATATGATCTCATTCTCATGGACTGCCAAATGCCGGAGATGGACGGCTATCAAGCCACTCGCGAAATCAGGCGGCGCGAATCGGGAACCACGCTACGCACGCCGATTGTGGCGCTCACAGCCGATGCAATTAAATCCGCTGATGAGGCCTGCCGCGCGGCAGGCATGGACGACTATTTATCAAAGCCTATCGACCGCGAGCGACTCCAGGCGGTCTTGCAGCGCTATCTTCAGGAGAAGAACGCGCTGTGACGTAGGCAACTTTCCGCGAGAAAGGCGGATGAATCGACGCACTAAATTACGAGCACGTTGCTTTAACTGAATCGATTGACGTCAATTGGGATCCGCCGCCGTGAAGGGTGAACAGCAGGGCTTGCCAATGGCGTGAAGCTCCATGATTTCTGTTCGCGTGCCATCCGGATCCAACAGGTTCAACTGCCACTTTGCATCGCGGCCGATTTTCGGCAAACCTTCCTGGCCGGTCAGTCGATCGCCGTTCCATAGCCGTGTATACGCGGATTCGACATTCACTACCCCCAGCGAGAAGTGATTAAGAATGCCGACATCCCCGCTCTTCATGTCCGGTGGGATGCCATTACCGTCGCGCTCCCCGGCGATCATGTATTCCAGCCAGTCGCTACCATCGGGCACTTGCTGCGAGATCCAGGTGGGGACGTCATCCTGGAATCCGCCGTACCAGTAGGGCCTGAAGCCGAGCACGGCGCGAAAGAATGAATCCTCACGCTCCCGATCGTGGACGATGAATCCGACATGAATGATGCGGCTCGCCAATGAATTTAAGGGCACCGCGAGTTTGTTCGTCGGACCTTGAACGAATTGAACGCGATTGCCTTCGGGATCCATCACATCGAACCAGCGGCTGCCGTCGCGTCCATGACTCACGGGGCCCGGCCTACCGACGGCACGCATCAATACATAGGCATGCAAACGCTCCGCATCCGATGTTGTGAAGGCTACGTGGTCCAAACGATTGCTCGATGATTGACTGTGCGGCAGCGGCAGCACCTCGACGTACTGCGACGGCGAGAAGTAGTAGCGCACGCCTGCCGCGTTCTCAACATCTTGCCCCTTGAATCCGCGGAGGTCGTGCACGTAGTAGCGCTCCGTGGCAGCCGGGTTGGCAGCATAAACGGCAATGTGCGACACGCCGGTGATGAGCGGCCGGGACGGCTCGGCGGCAAACGTCGAGGTGCTCAAGAAAATCATGGCCAGGAAGATGATTTGCTTCATGCGAGATCCTAAGGAAGCTTTTGGTAGCTGATGAATGCCAAGTGGTTGCGATCGCCCCAGCTCTGCATGGCGAGGCTGTCGCGAGTGCCCTGGAAATCGACCAGCGTACGTATCAAGCCGTCATCGAATCCCATGACCTTGATTGCGGCATCGCTGATGGAGTCTCCGGCATCGGCCGCCCGGCTCAAGAATGCCAGCGACTTGCCGTCCGGCGAAACGTGGGGAGAGGAGTTTTCGTGATTGTCGTCAGTGATCTGTTCAGCAACAGATCCGTCGGGGTGCATTCGCCAGATCTGCGTCGTTCCCGAACGGGACGAATCGAAATAAATAAACTTACCGTCGGGTGAGAAATCGGGTCCATCGTTGATGGCATCGGTCGTTAGCCGTAACTCCCCGCCGCCGGAGGCGGGAATGGTGTAGATGTCCGCTTTCGAAGCGCCGCGCCCTCGCGTAAAAGCGACGGTGAGTCCGTCCGCCGACCAGGCATGAAAATAGCTCGACTGGCTCCCATGCGTGAGTTGTCGGGGCGCGCCACCGTCCGCGGGCAGGACGTAGACCTGGTGTTCGCCCTGCTCACTCCTGCACGTGACGGCAAGCCACCGGCCGTCGGGCGACATCCCAAGATGTCCGGGGCAGTCCTTAAGGCCACCCGGCAGGACGGGCCGAATATCGCCGGCGGCGGGTGCCTCGCGATAGGCAATCCGCTCGAGCCGGCCGGCTTCCTCCAGGTATACGGATTCGCTCCCCGCACTCCAGGCGGCGGAACTCATGAGTGCCGGCGTGCTGCGCAGTGCCGTCGCGCGCCGATACTGGTCTTCGGTCTGTATCACCTCGAGAGTGCTGTAAAGCGTTGGATGCGCGGTCATGGTTTCCGGCCGGCTGAGGGTGATGTGCGCGAACTCGACGGTGTCGGTGAGATCGGGCTCGTGCGATAGCGCGCCGAGCCCTATGTAAAAGGGACTCTTGAGGTGAATGCGCGTGGATGCGCCCACCGGGTGCGCCGGTTCTCCGTGCATCGAGACGTACGCGACGATGAGATCGCCTCGCTTCTCGATGCGCAGCGTCTGTGGGTATTCCTCGTTGATCTCGATGTCCTCCGTGTTGGCGCCGCGCGTACGCCGGTATTGCAATGCCGTCAAGCCCGAGCCGTGCAATGCCAGCGCCGCATACTCGGATCCGGGGTCGAGGGACTGACGAAACATCAGCACTCCCTTGCGATGCGGGTTCGGCTCGCGGGCATAGGTGCGCGGTGGAAATTTGATCTCGGCCGTCAGCGTCCAATCGCCCGACGCCTTTGTCCACAGGTAGTGAAAGGCGTCTACGTGGTACCAGGTATTGGCGCCCGCCGAGCGGAGTGTATAGCGACCGTTGGCGATATCGAATGCCGCGGTCCCCCCGGGCGTGACACTGCCGACGTCGGCTTGCCCCTGGAACACCCCGATGCGCTCCGCTTCCGCATTCGCCGCGAATGGCAACGCGCCCAGCTGGGCGAGGATGAGTACGAGGCACCAGTCGCCGGTACTGCGGTACATGAACTTCCCCCGAGCGCGCCCTGTTATGATAGCGCTACCATAGCTGCATTCGACGCCATGCTCAAGCCCGCCGGGACGCCGGTCGAGAGATAATAAAAGGAGAATCAGACATGACGACACGCCGCCGCTTCATCTCAAACGCCGCCGCCCTCGCGGTCACGCCCTTCATCAGCACGAGCGTGACACGTGCTCTCGCGGACGCCTCGCGCAAGCGAGTGGGATTCGCGCTCTGCGGACTCGGGAGCCTGAGCACCCGTCAGATCGCGCCGGCATTCGCGAAGACCCAGAATTGCAGATTGGCCGGGATAGTCACGGACACGCCCGGGAAGGCCGCCCAGTGGCAGGCGCAATACCACATCGCCGAACACAATACTTACAACTACGAGACGATGCACCGGATCGTCGACGACCCAAGCATCGACGTGGTCTACGTGGTCACCCCAAACGCCCTGCACCTGGACCACGCGTTGATCGCGGCCAAGGCAGGCAAGCACGTTCTGTGCGAGAAACCGATGGAAATATCAGCGGAACGGTGTCAAGCCATGATCGACGCTGTGAAGGCCGCTGGACGCTTGTTGGCGATTGGCTATCGGTGCCGCTTCGAGCCGCACCACTTGGAATGCGTGCGCATTGCCCTTAACCGGGAATTCGGCGCGCTGAAAATCATCGACGCGCATTTTGGCTTTAACGTCGAAACTGGCGATTGGCGATTGAACCGTGCGTTGGCCGGCGGCGGCCCTTTGATGGATGTTGGGATTTACGCCCTGCAGGCGACGCGCTATCTCACCGGCGAGGAGCCGCTGAGCGTATCGGCGACCACGACGCAGGGAGACCCGGCGAGATTTTCGCAAGTCGAAGAGTCCGTCGTCTGGCAGGCCAAGTTTCCCGGCGGCACCGTCAGCCACTGCGCCGCAACCTACAATGGCGCGCCCAACGGCTACTTCCGGGCGATCGCCGAGCGAGGCTGGTTCGGGCTCGATCCGGCGTTTGACTATGACGGCATACGCGGGTTACGCAGCGATGGCCGTTCGATCGATCAACCTGAGGTGGATCAGTTCGCCGCGGAGATGGATGACTTTGCCCGCTGCATCGTGGACGGCAAGAAAAGCAAAGTCTCCGGAGAAGAAGGCTTGCGAGATGTGCGCATCATGATGGCAATCTACGAGTCCGCCCGACTTGGCAGACCAGATTGAATTGCATGGTGCCTGAGGCTCGTTGAAGATTCGCGATTCATGCCATATCGGACATAGCTATCGTTAGACGGAGGCGAACGTGCCGCGCAGGTTCTTGACTGCACTGGCTTAAATGGTGGGCCGTGTAGGGATCGAACCTACGACCAATTGATTAAGAGCACGCCAGTCTGGAGGGAATTTTTATCATCTAAACCAATCACTTATGTCCCAGTCGCTGTGCCATGACTTCTCGATTTACGCGCTGATAAGCTTTTGAATCAGTTGGCATGGGCTCCACTCAATGTCACAGGGGCAGTTTGGGTTTATCAGCAGCCCCCGAACAGCCTCAAAGTCACCAGATTAGTGGAGCTGGTTCCCCTTTCCAGAAAATCCATCGGCGCTCTTCAACGTGGTTACCGTTCCCGATTTGATATGACGGCTGACGCCCCGCGTCCAAACTGATGATCGACAGAAAGCCTGCGGCTGTCGAGACCGCCAGCCTCAGTCCATCAGTGGAAATATCGATATCGCCAACGCTGGAGCCAATGAAGTGTTGCCATCGATACGTCCCGTCCGTACTAAATGCCCGTACGTACCCAGCCGCATCGCCGATGACGAACTCGTCGCGCCTGCTAACTGCTGCGTATACGCGCGCACCCTCGTAGAGTTCGAACTGCTCAACCCTCAAACTGGAAGGGACGACGCGCATGCCGGTTGTTGTGACTCCGACCGTTGTCCCGTTGTAGAAGTGGCATGAATTTAGTGCGACGACAGAGTCGTCGGCGCTGAAGCACGCGTAGTGCGGGTACTCGCTGCTTGGAGGCACTTCAAGTACCTGCTGTAGGGCGGCATTGAACAGGAGGTGCTGGGATGATTGCTCGCCAACTGCGATTAGCGCGCCATCATTTGAGACTGCACCGTGTTCCATGTCCAGGCTGATGGTAAGCGGGTCCTCGGGGTACTTCTGACGCAGCCAAGCGAAGTGCTCACTGAGCTCTTCCTTCGTCGGGAGCAGACGTCGTGCAACAGAATGTCCGAGAACGAAGATGCCACTGCCGCTGATCAGCAGAACGCGGCTACCGTCGGGGAATGGGATTAACCGGGTCGGTATTGGTGGGTTTGTGAACGGGGCAACGCTGAATCCATCTGGCAAGTCTTCCAGCCCACTCGGCCATGGGCACAGCGTTACCACTGGACCGTTCCATCCTTCTCGAACCGCTACACCGTCACTGCGCGCAAACGCGAAGTACTTGCGGTTTTGCGCACGCCCAAAGAATCCAACGGTAGGTAATTCGATGACTGAGTCGCCACGTATATGCACCGTCCTGCCGCCGGCGAATTGTGCACCAATCCGTGCAACGACACTCCCGTCGCCCAAGAAGTGAACTACGGGTATGCTTTGCCCGTGCTCTTCGAGCCACGGTATCAAGGGACCGTGGGCTGGGGGCCAATCCTCGCGCAATGTGCTCCAAGTACCTCGTCGGTTGGCATCACGAATGGCCTCAACCGCAGTTCTCATTAGATGGTCGAGCTTAGGGTCAGGCGGCTGCGGCCCCGCTTTGTCCCAACCCCCGGAAAGGCCACGCGCCGCAAATGCGTTGATCTTGGCGGCGTGTGCTAGTACCTGATCCCGCCACTCGAGTTGCTCGGCGCTCATTTTAGATCCACTTTCCTTGGATAGGATGCCAATCGCCCTGAGCCTCACGTTGCACGATCAACGGATCTGCAAATGAAACCACACGTTCGAGGACAATCGAGAAGTCCGTGGGAATCGAATTATCGAGTTGCTGCTTTCGTAACCAGGCGCGCCAACGCGTCTGAGCAATTGCGGCATATCCACTGAGCGCAGTCCGAAGCAGAGCTAGCTCGGCGTTGCGGAATTGAGCCACGTGCTGCATTGACGACTTCAACGCTTGAGCTTTGATTGCGAAACGACCAGTCAGGACGTAAATATCAACGAAATCTCGCCAACGCGTATTTGCCGTGCCGCGCTCGAGCGCAGTCACGATTTTCTCGGCCAGCACCATCTCCAGCGGGTAGCCACGCACAACGATCACGCCGTCGATCAGTCGCGGGACGCTAATTTGTTGCGGCTCCGGCCAAATAGGATCGCCGACATTGACGTCCACGTGGAATCGAATCACAGCTCGCGAGAGCGTTCCTCCAAGCGTGACACGAATTCCGCTGTAGCTGTCGTTCTCGCGGATGGTCTCGGCGGTAGCGCCATTGGAATCGAACTCCATGCCGTCGTCGATTGGTATAGCGGCGATTGTCCGCACCGCCAACAAGACTTTTTCGATGGTGTTCTCAATTGCCCGCGCTGCAAAGTCAATGTCACGAGTCGGCCGCCGTGCATCCAGCGCTGCGAGTAAGACGCCGCCCTTGAGGATGAATGTATCTGCAAACTTCGAATGGACTAGACGGTCAAGAAAGCATTCCAAGGCGTAGAATTGAATGAGTTCATCGGTGGGCCGTCCGGTGCGTTTCGCCTCTCTTTGCAGGTCAAGATAGCGGCGGCCGGCCAGAGTATCGTTGCTCGCACGCTTCACAGGACTATTTCTAGTGCATTGCGAACGGCGCGCTCAGCGCCATGCAGAGACTTTGCCATCTCGATCAAGGCAGCCGGTTTGGCACCTCGGCGGCCTAGCCAACGACGCAGCGCTTCCCAGGCAATATCGGATCCCTCACGATGCCGCAATCGAATCATGTCGACCAGCGAACGCTCGGGCGAGTACAGGCCAACAGTGAAGCCCTCCCCGACATTAAACTCCCCGCGCCCCAATTCGAATGTGTCTTTTGAAAAAACGCGAACATCGACGGGTGATAGAAGCGTCGGAACTCGGTTGCCCCGAGGAATTGCCACATCGATACGCGCCGGAATGTTGTCCGTCAGCCCATGACGCGCAAGCGCAGTGGTCAAGCAAAGGGTTCCTTGGGGAATGCGATAGGCGACCTCCAAGAGATTCTGGTCGATTTCCGGTGCGTCCGCCCACCGGTACAGACCCCGGCTAATTTGTTCAACAATCCCTTGGTCTCGATAGGCGTAAAGACGCTCCGCGGAGAGGCCGCGAGCTCTCGCCTCGGTGTAAGTGAAAACCGAAGGAAGTTTCTTGCGAAGCGGAATTGTCGCTTTGGTAGGCACCGATGAAATCGTATACATATAAGGGATTTCTGTCTACGCTTTCATCGGTCACTCACTGCCGAATAGCGTTCGGGGCGAGTTTCGCTGAAAAAGCCGCGAAACTTGCGCCCAAATCCCGAGGCGCCTAACGCATCATCGCGACATGAAGACTTCGCTAGAACCGCGACCAAGGAGCTACCCATGAGCAGTTAGCCGTGGTGCTTCCAACGCGCCCAAAGTCGGCCAGAGAAATTGAATCGACCGCAGAATTCAATTCGCTGTGGCACAAGTGGCGTTCAATGGCACAACATCGATTTTGATCGATGCATGGGTGCCGCGCAAGTTCTTGACTAAGCTGGCTTAAATGGTGGGCCGTGTAGCCACCACACCCACGTCATAAGCCATTGATTTATAAATAAATAAAATCGATCTGATTCGCCGATGCCCGCCAGTGATGCCCCCACCAAATGGTGGCTGTATCCGGACATTTCCGGAAGCTATAAACTGCCCGCTTACGCGGCGAGTTTCAGTTTGGGTTTAAATCCAGCGCACGCTGCCAATCGCACCAACAAGTCCATGCGGAATCGGTTGAATTTGCCCCGCTTCAAATCCGACACGCGTGCTTGAGTCACTCCAAGCACTTTGGCAGGATTCGAATCTGCAATTCTACCTCCCAAAATCACGGTCGGCTAAGGGCAAAGGCTAGCCTCTTCTCCTTGTCCCCAAACCGAGCTACCGGGAGATAAATGCACTATGGCGGGATATGGTCGCCTTTGCGGTTCTAGTTAGTAGCGCCATTAACTCGAACCAAAGGGGATACATCCACATGTTCACTGGGAAGGTCATTCTTGCCGCTGCAATCCTTGGCGGCTTCGCCGTCTCTACCCTCGCATTAGCGGACGCAGAGTCCAACACGCTCTTAAAGAACCCGTACCAACAAGAAGTCTCAACGGATTGTGCTACGCCCGGCGGGGGGTGCTTTATTAATTTTCCGCCGACGACCGACGCTGTCACTGAAATAACGTCGTTTTCTTGTTCCTTTGTCATGTTTGAGGGGGTCGTCAACAATGCGTACCTCAGCACTGTAAACACTAAGTTTCGATTCAACGTCCAAGCGTTCCTTTACTTTGACGACGGTGGCGGGGAATCTTTCGGACTAAACGGCACACCAACCTTTTTTATTAGCAAGGGCGACAGCGCGCGTATTAACGTCGTGACCGTGAGTGCAAATCCGTTCTCTATGGATTGCACGATTAGCGGATTTCACTCGTAACCCGCAGATCTGCACGCATGCCAAAGCTTCGAGCCATTGGGATTGACCTGCACATACATGCCCTTCTCATCGCTGAGCTTGTAGGGTTTCTCACGCGATTTTGCATTTCTAACGGCGGTTTCGGTTAAAGGCATTTTGGGGGCATCGCTTTCGAGGTTTGTGGAAATGCCCCCAAAAATGCCCCTTCTAGAGGGTGGCTGTCAAGTTTTGCTTGCGGCTGCCATCGGATGATCAGTGGATAAAAAAGACCAATTTTTGTAGGGTTTCCAGCAGACTTTTGAGCTGCGCTGGACGTCGGCGGAAGTGCTTGGAAGTGGTGAAATGGTGGGCCGTGTAGGGATCGAACCTACGACCAATTGATTAAGAGACGCGTTTTTAGAGAGCTGATTTTTTATTTATAAACAATAACTTAAGCACTAAGATCTGTGCCACGGAAACCCGAGATACGCCCAGATAAGTTGTTGAACGTACATGATTCGGCATCAACGTATGGCACAGCTCGAGAGACATTTCCAAAGCGGAAAACGCGACACCCGATACTAACGTTAGCCACTGATACTCCCAAGAATGCAGCCTAGCGACGAGTGGATTGTTATGGCGTTGAGCATCCTCAAATCGCGCGTAGAATGATTGTGTTCGCTCAACAGCAAGGAAGCTAATGATGACCAACACCCCCGATCTATTCGCGACTAGCCCATCGAACGCGTGCTTTTTCTATACGGCGCTGAAGACTCCCTCTATAGACCCCAAAGTCCAAAAGACTCGGGCCGATTGCGAACGGCTCTGGAGAATCTATAGCTATTATGCAGAGCCCAATTTCCTCGCCGAGTTCGCCCTGCACTTCCACCAACGCTGGTTCGAAATGGCTCTCACCGTCAAACTTCTGGAGTTGGGCGCGCAAGTACAAAAGACGGAACCTCCGGGCCCAGATGTGCTCGTGAATTTGAATGGCCGACGCCTTTGGATTGAAGCCGTCTGCGCTACTGGCGGCGCGCCCGGGCTTCCGGATTCTGTTCCGGCGCCACGCTCCTCTGGGATGGTGCCGTGGAACAATATCGCGTTGCGGATTCGCAGCTCCATTGAGGAGAAAAAGACCAAATTCGATCGCTACTTGGAGATGGGCATCGTTTCCCCCGATGATCAGTTATTAATTGCGCTCAACGTCCACGAGATTCCTCATGCGAGTCTGGACTTTGAGAGATACGTGTTCCGCGCACTTTACGGCGTTGGAGATTTGACGATAAGGATTGACCTAGACACCAAAAAGGCGCTCAACGCCGAAAATCAGCAACTCGTATCGATAGCGAAGGCAGTGACCGGAAATCCGGTAGGAACGATGCCCTTCATCGATGGCAGCATGCCCCCGATTTCCGGCGCTCTTGTCAACGCCTTCGAGGCGGTCGCCGCTGCTCATGTTAGATTCGAGCTCACGCTGTTTCCAAATCTAACCGCAACGCAGCCGTGGATACCGGGCGACTTGAGTTTTGATCACGAGTGGCGGTTCGAGTCCGATGCAGATGGCTGGAAAGGCGATCGCGTGGATTTGACTTCTTGATCTCCCAATCACCATGACTTCCGCAAGCGACAATGAATTCGTCCAACTCATTCGGAGCGTATCCGGACCGGAGCCTCTGAGCACCGAAGGGGTGGACGCCATGCGGCGTTTGGGCACCCGCCTCGCAACTGAACCAGAGTTCTCTGGACCTCCGCGAGCCGTTCTCAGCGGAAGCGGAGCCCACGGGTTTAATACTGACTTTGCGGCTAGTCGGATGATCCAGATTGCGAAAGACACCGGCGATGCTCATAAGGCGCTTGCCTGGTTTCGCAAGGTTTCAAAAGCGACAGGCGCGGCTGCCAGAGCCATCAAGGCGCTTTATGGAGTGAATTGCGATACATCAATTGCCTTGTCCGAAACCGTCACACTGCTGCCCTTCTCACACGTTCCAGTTTCATCTACGCGGGATTGGATTGTGGCCGAGCACGAGCGCGCAAATCAACAGAGAGGACTTCACGGATTTATGCCACCTCCGAGCGCCGCGCTGTGTTACGAGGGATATTTGGAGAACATTTTTTCCTCGCCAACCACCGATTTTTCCAATCGGCCCAGCGTTACGTGGTTCAACACCCTCGACGAGGCGGCTTTGCTTCTCGTATTGGCTCCGACCATTCCCCGGGAGGCCGCGCGCTGGATGGACTTCGACGACCCCGATATCTTTCTATTAAGCCACTTTGGCGTCATGCGACATTCATCGGAATGGGCGTTTGAGACTCAACGCTTTATTTCTCCGCCGCCGATAATTGCCACCTCGGTCAAGAATCTTCTTCCCGAGTTCTCCGAATTAACGCAAGACAACAAGGATCGAATAACCCTTTCTCTGCAACGCCTGCTCCGATCTAGAAGCCAGTTGCACCCCGGCAATCGCGCGATCGACCTTGCAATCGCGCTCGAAGTCCTCTTTATGCGCACAGAACGCGATGAGCACTCGTACAAAATATCAAATCGTGCGGCTCGGTTGCTCCGAAGTAATCGCGAGGGACAATTGCCGGTGTTCAACAGAATTCGCCGACTTTACGATGTCAGAAGCTCGATGGTTCACTCGGGCAAGACGTCGGGCGAGGTCTCGATCGGAAGCTCAAAGGTTTCAATTCATGAACTAGTCGAATCTGTCGAGGCGATTTGCTCCGAAGCGATCCGTAAATTCCGTATCGAGACAGATCGTGTTATTGATCCACTCAGCCTCGGGCACCGGGGTGTGCCCGTAAACCACCGTCGCCTTGCCGCGATAGTCCGCAGCCCAGTTGTAGCGCACCGGCAATCCGTATTCGTCAGTTTCCCCAGTCGTTTCGCCATACATCGCAAACTGGCGTACGGCACCTGACCCGCGGCCATGCATTTCCTCTCGAAGTCCCGCATGGGCCACAACCAATCGACCGGCGTCGAAAACGTAGTGACTTACCAAACCGTCGAGGTAATCGGCCGCTGACTTACGGAATTCAGGTGTCTCATGCTTGAGTTGCTCGAGCGACTCAGCCAGTCCGTGCGTAACTTTCACATCGCGTCCGCGCAAAGCGCGAGAGAGCTTGACGTCATGGTTTCCGGCGACGCAGAACGCAACCCCGGCCGCGACTGAATCCATCACTAGTGGGCTGTAACGGCTGATTGGGAAGTGATTCGTCTGCTCGGATCGAAGTATTTCCACTTCACGGTTTTGGGAGCCTTGTTGTAGTGGCGGATGTAACGCATAAGTTTTCTCTTGAGGTCCGGCACCGAAGTGAACACGCCGCGGGCGATGACATCGCGCTCGATCTTGGAGAACCACAGCTCCACCTGGTTGAGCCACGAGGAGTAGGTCGGAGTGAAGTGCAGGTGAACCTTCGGATGGGCCTCGAGGAAGTCTTTGACCAGAGCGCTCTTGTGCGCCGAGAGATTGTCTGCGATCACGTGGATCTCTTTGCCGCGCGGCTGGTTGGCGACGATGTCAGCGAGGAAGGCGACGAACTCGGCCGAGGTGTGCCGCGCCGCGGTCTTGCCCAGCACCTCGCCGGTCTTGGTGTTGAACGCCGCGTACAGGGACAGCGTGCCGTGGCGGTAGTACTCAAAGCCGTGCCGCTCGGCACGCCCGGGGACAACGGCAACACAGGATCCTTGCGATCCAGCGCCTGGATGGCCGTCTTTTCATCGACGCAGAACACCGCCGCATGCTGCGGCGGATGCAGATAAAGCCCGATGATCTCGGCGGCCTTGGTCTCAAAGTCCGGATCGTTCGAGGCCATGTAGCCCTCGAGCCGATGCGGTCGCAGGGCATGCTTGCGCCACACTCGCGCGACCATCATGTGGGTGATGCCGAGTTGTGCCCCGAGCTTGCGCGTGCTCCAGTGCGTCGAGCCATCGAGCGGGCTTGCGCTTCACGCTCCACTCCAGGATGCGAGCTTCCACCGCCGGCGTCAGCGTCGTCGGCAACTGACCGGCATGGCGGCTAAACAGTCCCGCCAAACGCTCGGCCAAGAAGCGTTTGCTCCAGCGATCGATGAAGCTGTCGGTGCAGTCGAGCTTGTCGCGGATCGCCGCCCAAGTGTGCCCGCTGTCGAGCAGCAGGATGAGCCGCGCACGGCGCGCCTCATCGGCACGCCCCGACTGGCTTGTGGCTCGCTGAGTGAGTTCCGCTTCTTCCATTTTCGACAAGATAATCGTGTTGCTCATGAACACGAGTATACTCGCTTTTCAGTTGTTACAGTCCACTAGTCGAATCACACCCGGTGAATTGGGACCGCGGTCTACAAGGTCACCGACAAATACGACTTTCCGCCCCTGGCCATGACTCAGTGCGTAGCGACCATCGACGATTGCCACGTCATAGCCAAGCTGCGCCAGGAGCTCCAGGGTCTCGTCGAGACACCCGTGTATGTCACCGATAATGTCGAGCGGGCCGCTTTCGTGCTTCTTGTTATTCCACAGCGCTTCGCGATGAATCGTTAGTCCAGCAAGGTCCTCAGATGACTTGAATATCGTGACGTGCCGAAAGCCTTCCTTCTCAAGACCACGCAGGGACCTGCGCAGCTGGCTACACTGGTTGCGAATAACATGTTCGCCGAAGTTACGGTCTAGGCGATTTGCATTCCTCTCACGACAAATTCTCTCCGGTGTGTCCAGAACCAACGCAACCGGTAAGCAATGGTATTCGCGGGCGAGCGCTATAAGGGGCTTCCGAGCCTCCGGCTGAACGTTTGTCGCATCTACAACCGTCAACTTCCCAGAACGTAACCGCTTCGCCGCGATGAAATACAGCACTTCGAACGCGTCGTTGGTCGCCGCTTGGCTGTTTTCGTCATCCGACACCAACCCGCGACAGAAATCGGATGAGATGATTTCGGTCGACTTGAAATGGGCACGGGCAAACGTGGACTTACCCGAGCCGGAGGGACCCACAAGCACAACCAGCGCCAATTCGGGAATCTTGATTTCCATGGCTCAGCGCGTCTCGAATATAGCCATTTGGGTGGGTGTACCCAGAGCCGTATCGGCCTCGCCGATCCCGTCGAAGCGAGCCGCGTAACCGAATCTGTCCGCGATGGTATTCGCCCATGTCTTGAACTCATTACGGGTCCATTCGAAGCGATGGTCCGGATGCCGGAACTGTCCGGCCGGGAGTGTCTCGAACTTAAGGTTGAATTCGGCATTCGGTGTGGTGACGAGCACCGCCTTCGGGTGTGCTTGCTCAAACAGGACCCGCTCAAATGCACGCAGCCTTGCCACGTCAAGGTGTTCGATAACCTCAACTACCGTCGCAAGGTCAAACCCCTGCAGTCGGTGATCGCGATACATGAGGGAACCGTGGATCAATTCAATGCGGTCTCGAAAGGCAGGTGCAAGCTGCTCAAGGCGCAATCGGTCTCGGGCTCGTTCGAGCGAGCGGAGAGATACGTCCATCCCGACAATGCGGTCGAGTTGTCGCTGCTTTACGAGCTCGCGAATCAGTTTTCCTTCACCGCAACCCAAGTCGATGACGGATTTCGCGCCTATCTCGTGCACGACTTCAACGATGCGGCCGATGCGTTGTGAATTTAGGCTTATCTTAGTTTCGAGTGCCTCCTCGCGACCGGGCGCTGTCCGCGCTGGCGTCGCGTCAACATCGGACTCAACGTCTGAGTCAGTAGCAAGCCGCTCGATCGCCTCTTGCGCCAGGCTCCGGCGGTGCTTGAGGTACCGGTGCGCGATTTGCTCTTTTGCTGGATGAGCGGGGAGCCAGTCGCCGCCCCGCCGCAACAGTTTGTCGACCTCATCGTCGCCAACCCAGTAGTGCTTCTCATCGTCGAGAACCGGGATCAATACATTGATGTGGCTCAGCAGATCCTGAAGGCGTTGATTTCCTTTTAGGGTTACCGCGTAATATCTGCTGGGTCCCCATTCAGGGAACTCAGCATCTAGCGGAATCCGCGCCAGCTCGACTGAGTAGCCGAGGGGCTCGAACAGTTGCCGAATTAGCGCCTCGCCACCGCGGCTTGGCAGGACGGGGATGTGGGCTTCGAGTGGCATTGCGGTCATGGCTAACTCGGGACGATCCTTCGATCGGCCCGTCATTGCAGTGCCAAATACCTCCGAAATGGCGACCGAAAGAAATGACGACGCGACGTACGGGCGGTCGTTGACGTATTGGCCGAAGACCCCTCCGTCGCCGGCGGGCCCGGATTTCCGACGGACCATGCCGATCGGATCTACCTCAAGCAGTAGGCATACCGTGCAACGCTCTGCAGTCGCCTCCGGATAGAAGACCGTGGCCTTGCCGAACGAAAGATCGAAGCCATGAACACGAGCCGGGTTCTTGAACAGCAAATAACCGAGATCGGTCGCAGGCGACGAGGTAGATGTGATGGTAAGTAGCATCTTCAAATAGTCTCACGGACGACATCAACGGGTCCCTCGACCCGTCCGTGCACCCAGCTCGATCCCGGCGCTTTCGACTTCGGCGAGTAGATAGGTAAGTTGCGACCACTGTGCCAAAACCCGCTCAAGTGGTTCACTCCGTGCCGAGCCAGGATCAATCCGGGCGGCCCTTACAGCACGCACTGGCGCTCTGTTGGTACATTTACAGTAATTATCACTTTTTGATAAATTGAGATATCATAGTAACAGCATAAAGAGAGGTGTCAAATTGCACCATTCCCGCTAATTCGCACTTTTTGCTAAGTATCGCCTATGGAACAAAGGATTTTTCGGCTTCCCCAAGGTCGTGCCCAGCTCGTTCGCGTACTTGAAGCAGCTGGAGACGTGATTCGGGTGGACGACGTGGTGATCGCCCTCGAACTCGACCGCATCGCCGCGGCCCAGCGTCTTTCGCGCTGGGTCGAGCAGGGTTGGTTGAGACGCGTAGCCCGGGGAGCATACGTCGCAGCATCCATCGATACGATGGCGTCCGACCGTGTCCTTGATGATCCCTGGGTCCTCGTGCCAGCGCTGTTTGCTCCAGCCTACATCGGCGGGCGCACGGCGGCCGAGCATTGGGATCTCACTGAGCAAATATTCAAAGACATCTTCGTGATGACAACACAACCCGTGCGTCAGAAGCGCCAAGAGCGGCACGGTACGCCGTTTTCGCTGAAGCATATCGATGAGCAGAACCTCTTTGGCACAAAGATAGTTTGGCGTCACCAGACGCGCGTGCAGGTGTCGGACGTCCATCGCACGATTATCGATCTGCTCGATGACCCGGGGATCGGCGGTGGCATCCAGCATGTAGCCGACTGCCTTGCCGTTTACTTGCACCGCAGTGATCGCGATGAAAACAAGCTCATTGAGTACGCAGTGCGTCTCGCAAATGGCGCGGTATTCAAGCGCCTCGGGTTCCTGGCCGAGCGGGTACCCGAAGGTGCTGAGCTTGCCCGCCTTTGCGAAAACCATCTCAGCGGCGGACATGCGAAGCTCGACCCTGCGCAAGAGGGGTCGCGCATCGTAACCAAGTGGCGGCTGCGCGTGCCTCAACGCTGGACGCGCGAGGAAGCGAGATGATCGAAAAGCGTGAGATTCTGGCTATCGCCCAGCAAACATCCCTCACGCCACACGTCGTTGAGAAAGACTATGTTCTTGGTTGGATGCTCGCGGGCATCTATAGTCACGACGACCTCGCAGCAAATTGGGTATTCAAAGGCGGTACTTGCCTAAAGAAGTGTTTCTTCGAAACGTATCGCTTTTCCGAAGACCTTGATTTCACGCTCACTAAGCCGGAGCACCTCGATGCCGACTTTCTAAAGAGTGCATTTTCCGAAATTGGCGAATGGATCTACGAGCAATCCGGCATCGAGATTCCAGCCGACAAGCAGGAGTTCGAGATCTATCGCAATCCGCGGGGTCAAATCTCATGCCAAGGCAAAATCAGCTATAAAGGACCCGTCTCATCGACCCACGGTCTTCCGCGCGTCAAACTCGACCTGATTGCTGACGAGCGCATCGTTCTACCGCCCGTCCGCGTGCCAATTTTCCATCCGTACACCGATGTCCCAGACGATGAAATCGAAGTACTGGCCTACGATTACGTCGAGGCATTCGCCGAAAAATTCCGAGCGCTAGCCGAACGGACGCGTCCACGCGACCTCTATGACGTTGTACATCTCTACCGAAACGCAGAAGCGCGCCCCGACGCACGCCGCTTCATGGATGTGTTGCGCGCCAAATGTGAATTCAAGGGAATTGGTGTCCCTCGCCTAAGCGACCTTGAACCCCATCGTGCCGATCTTGAGACTGGCTGGATCCACATGCTGGAGCATCAGCTTCCTGCGCTTCTCCCGGTAGCGACATTCTGGGACGCGCTCCCAGAAATCTTTGCCTGGCTCGCAGGCGCCGTTGCCCCGCCGCTCGCGGCGATGCCCGTTGGCGCCGGTGAGATACTAGTCCGCGAGCGAGTAATCAACTTACCCGGTAGCAGCCGAGGTCAGAGCTTCATTGAGATGGTTCGATTCGCCGCGGCTAACCGACTGCTGGTCGAAATCGACTATCGCGACAAGGAAGGTAATCGCTCCGTACGCGCCGTCGAAGCCTATTCCCTCCGCCGCTCGCAGGCGGGCGACATACGGTTAATGGCCGTGCGCGCGGACAATGGGCAACCACGAAGCTATCTGGTCAACAACATCCTCGGGGTCAAATCCACACAGACACCGTTTTCCCCACGTTACCCCATTGAACTCACGCCGTCCGGTCCTCAGATCATCCCACAGACGACAAGTTCGAGCTTTGGAGCGCCTGGGGTTCGCCGTATACCTGGTATCAGGCGGATACCTGCCCGACGATCGACACGCGCGACGGCAGGTTCCGGCGGTCCCACCTATGTCTTCAAGTGCACTGCTTGCGGAAAGACGTTCAACAAGAAAAGTTACGATGCAACATTGAACAAACACAAGAGCAGGAGGACGGGCTACGAGTGCTATGGCACGTTTGGGACTTACGTGAGAACAAAATACTAGCTGCCATCGAGACCAGGTCGAATGACGTACGATGACATGCTCGCAGATTACCACCGACAGCAGAAAGCGCGGCGCGATCATGCACTCGCGTCCAACCGAGAGTTAATCGCGGCCTTTAGGTCATTCGCTTTCTCCAAGGGCGTCATCCTCACTATCGACAATTTCGACTATGTGATGAAAGTGGGAATTATTGCGGCCGCTCCGGATTTGACCCATCGTCTAATCTCCCCATTGTCACCGGACCGGGACGGCCTATATTCGTTTGCGGATTTGCGCACCCGCTTTTGCCTCGATAGATTTCAGCCGGGCTATTTGTTCCAGTCAAACTTTGTGGCGATGGCGCATCCTTGCTTTCGGCGCGTGTTATACGAGGGCAACCACTTTGCTCCGCGCTTCATCGAGACGTTTTGGAACTTCGACAACCTCAAGACCTCTCGATATTTGGCGCTCGACGATGACCGGGTGCGGATTGACGTCGACGGTCCCGCTTGCATGGAGCGTGATACGTGGTTTGGCGCGCCGTTTAGTCGAGACATCGCGAGTATCCCAGAGGGCATCACAAAGCTTAGGCCGCCGACGGATACCCAACGCATCAATTCCACCTTTTTTGCAGACGCGTACTGTCTCGACATTAAATGGACGGCTGGGAAGCACGTGAGGAGTTTTCAGGCTCTTGAGTTAAAATCAGAAACAGTCACAGTGGACTATCAATGCCGGACATACCATCCGGCTCGCTACGTTCACGCCGAATTCGATATCTCGGAGGGCGCTTTTCGACACTTCGATGGCGCCATTCAATACCTCTCTAGGGAGGAGTACCAACAGCGCCGTGATTCGGACTTTAATCACAACGCGAAGAGTCGCTCCCACCTCAAGGCTCGCTCGCACAAGGTTTTCAAGATAAATGGGAGAGTTGAGGTCGAGGAATGGTCCGAGCTTTTCTGCCACTTTCTTGCCGGAAATCCACTCGCTATCGAGTACATCAGCGGGAGTTATCCTCCGCATATTGACAATGCGCTAGCGATGATTCGAGCAAAGCAAGCTCAATATGATTCCCGGTAGCTGTCCCCGAGTGTCTCCTCCCGACTTACGCCAATTCGGTATCGCTGTTAGGAGCAGCAGGGCCGGCGGTGAATACCTTATTCCATCATCCGGCGGCTCTTTAACGCTTCCAGACTGAGCGCCGGACGTTGGGACCGCAACGAGCCTTCCTGGAGTCACTGGGGGAGAGGTCCGAAGCGGATTCGGGGTAAGTTATATCAGGAGACCTTCCACCACTTTGGTTGGCGGTCAACGTACAGGGTGCAGGCGGGTACGCTGATAGTTCCTTTCGACCATGAAACCCGAGCGTTCACATTGAAGCTGTGCGCCAGTAGGGCCGGAACTCCCAATTTGGGTGTACGCCAGCGTCTGGAAGTCCGGTCATATCCTCCGGCGCTTCGTTCTTCTCCGTCTTGATACCAGGTACTCGAATCAACATGGATGTAGTAGGGGTCGAAGTGCGCGACTCGGAGTATTTGTCCACTTTCCCAATAATACACGCGGCCAAAGTATGCCGCGTGACACCATTTCTCCCAGGCGCGCGGGGTATAGCGTTGGGACGCCAGATCGTGGGAGTCCAGTCCGATCCAAAGAACCGCAATGCCAAGACGATGATACTTCTCGGTACGGGATACGATCTCGTTTACGGTCAACGAGCTTCTTTGAATTTCGACTGCGACTGGCGCACCAGCAATCCGTGCATATACATCCGCGATGGAACCGCCTAAGTTCTTTTCCAATTCTACGTCCGTGACGTGCGTTTCGTTTCGCAGAGCGTCGTAGATAGCGAGCTTGGCACGATGGTGCGATTCCGTTTCGCCTTTGCCTAACGCGCAAAGGACCGGGGGTCTATGGGCAAAATGATGGACTTTGATCTTCCCTTTGCGCAGGATCACTTCGCGGCGACAGACGGGGCAAGCGAACGGCGCCTCCGAGCGTTCGGAAACGCGGGCGAGGACTTTGTTGGAATCGGACGAGCGAGTGGCAGTGAGCATATCGCGACAGCTTTTTGAGAAACTCTGACTCGGCAATTCAGAACATCGTGAAGCTGTAAGGCGTACCGGAGATGAACTTGGTATCCATCAAGTCCCACTCGATCTCCCGCTCGTCGAGACGCTGTTCGACGTAATCATGAATCTCTGCCTTCGGGATGCTGGGATAGATTCCGGCGACAAAGAAACTGCGCCACGCCCCGCCCTCCTCTGATCGCGTTCGAGCATCGGCAACCTTCAGCGCGTCTCGCAACATGTTCTCGATGCAGCACTTCCAATCCGCGTCTTGCTTCAGTTCGATGTAGATCATCGAGTCCTTCGCGCAGCGCTTGCGACGAAAGCACAGATCGACGGCGAGGAACTCCCTATCGGCAGATCGGCGGCGGTCGATGAAGAAGCGCTCTTCCATGTTCCACTCAGCCACATCATCATGGTCACTCAGACAAACGGCGAGCTCAACCTGCCACCATTTCTCCCAGCCGCTGATTTCGGTTTCGTGGATGGCGTCTAAAGTGCGTTGGATACGCCTTTGACCGAAGAAATCCGTGAGGACTGCCCACGTAAACTCGAAGTCCGCCTCTATTTCCCTGCCGCTGAGCATGCGCCGTTCCCTGGTAGAGTCGATATAGCGAAGACTAGCCCCTTGGGACCACATGCGGACGTGACCGGGCGCACGCTATGGGGCGTCGGTGGAATGGAGCTCGCGTTTTCGCCGCTTGGCCGGATTCAGCCAGCAACCGAAAGATTGTGCCCGGTCGGCGCCGGCAATGCGTGCATCATTGAGCGTGACCGCCAGGTGCGGTCCTCGCCTGTTATATCGCTAATAACATCAGAGATTGGCACCCCATATAGGGTGCGGACTCACGACTTTGGCACGGTGTGTGGCGACGCAGCCGACGTCTTTTCACCCCCTCGCCTCACAATCACTGTATAGGTGCGGTGGGCGCTGAATCTATGGGACCTTTCGGGTGCCGGATCTCGAGAGGCCGTTTTCGGAGTGGTCTCCTAACCCCCGGTGGGCTTGCCCATGATTTCGCGGAACAAATCTTGCCACGGGCCCAATTCGTCGCGCTTCAAAGCATCTCTAATCAATGCCATATCCGTCGCGAGCACGACGGCATAAATCTGCCCGTCCTTCTCCTGAGATTTCTGATAAACACGCTTGCAGATTTCCGCGTGGTCTCCTGCCACGTATCCTAGCCTTGCGAGTCGCTCCCGCTGCTCCGCACTCATCCTGATCATGAACCGCCGCGCGCTCTGCGGCGGCCCGAACGGAACGATCTTCGATGTTGTCCCTTTGAAATCCAAGTCCAGGTCTCCACTCGAATCCGTCGGGACGATCGTTTGAATGTGGGCGACCGCGTGCATGGTTCGATGTATGTAGGTTGACGGCACCCCCATCGACAGGTTGCCGTCGAACATCTCTCTTGGAAACTGATGAATCATCGCTTTCCACAGAAGACGTCCTAATACATCGACGATCTGCTCGTGCGGCTGTGGCAAGCTGTCCTCAATTTCCCTTAAGGTCGACCCGTGCATCAAACTGTTTCGAGTCTTGTCCAGCCTCGCAATCGTGGCGTCATCGCAGTCCTGATCGACCGCCTTCAGGAGTTCTCGTATGGCCTGCCGTGCGTACGGCCGGTGAGTCGGGTGCGTCTGACAAGTCTCACAGTAAAGCGGCGACCGGCACTTTGGACATGCGTCGTTAACCTTTTCCGTCGACTTCTGAAACTCGGCCACAATTTCGAGGGCGAACCAAAAATTTGTAAACTGGTCGTCCGGCACCTGCGAATTGACGCCCAATCGATACCAACGCATGGCGCGGCGGATAGCGGGAGGTATATCAAATTCTGAGAGTCGCTCAATGCTGCGAGTGACGTTTTCGTCCAAGAACGGCTGCGGGTCCTCGTACTCGATCGCATCGCTCCACATGAGCACATTCCGCATGGCCCCGACCGACGTGACGTCGACGATCTGCCGAATGCGGTGCCGCTGAAACCGCGATCCAGTAGTAAAGGCCAGCATGTTCATGCAGTCTGCCAAGTGTCCATCGGCCACGGCCTTCGCCTCTTTCAGGCTCGGGGCGTCGAACGACAGATACAGCGAAAGGAGAAATGGCGTCGTATAAACGTCTCGGGGAATGTTCTTGATCCGTGCCCGATACCGACCCTTCGGATGATTTAGCCTCAGGATCTGATCGTCCGTTACGATTGAGCACTCGGCCTTGACTTCATAGTTTGCGACCAGTTCCATGGCACGCTCCAGCACACCGTTTGAAGACCAATCTAGGGGACCAGCCGAACACCGTGCCCGGCGCGTTGCAACAGGGCCAACAATCCATTCTTTCCTGGGAGGTGCAAGGCGCCGACGGCGACGAGAGTTCGTTTGCTCAACGAAGTTGCGGCAATGATCCTAGGGAGCCAGGATTTGCTTCTGAAGTCGAGCACGCGCGAAGCGATTTGCGGCATCCGAGCTATCGGCCCTCGGGCGATCACCGCCTCGAGTTCCTCGATCCGCCGCGTCAGCCACGCTCTATGCAGGTCTAGGGAATTGCGTTGGGCATTGGGCAATTCTGAGAGCGTAATCGACAACGCATCTTCGTACGTCGCCTGGGAGATCCCGTCGCCGAGTTCACCAAATTCCGCCATGGTCTCCAGGTACGAAATGGGCTTCTTATCTATCTGTGCACGCTGGGTTAGCTGAAGTTCGACGCCCGGAGCGGACGGCGCGCGAGTGGTTGGAAGCTGAAGAATGGCCATCCACAATTTCAATGAACCGACCGCCCCAAGTGGATGGTTTGGAGGCCACGCCGCGTTCAGCGCACCCCAGAGAGCCCTCGGCAAATGGCATTCGAGCGAATCCCCTTCGCTTAAATAAATGTGGTCCCTGACAGTGGCGAGGTCAGCCTCGAAGGCCAATTCCTCAGCCCATTCATATGCCCGCCATATCCACTCCGGCAAGTTCGGCGCCGCCGCAGGCACAAGATGCATCGAGCCTGCCAGTCGAACCGCGGTCCCTTCTATCTCGTAGTACATTCGACAATCTTACTCCGCTGCCGGCGCGCGAAGCCGAGCAGCTAGAAGCCATCGCATCCAGCCGACGGCTATTATGACCGTTTGTTCCTTGAGTACCTGAGGCATACTCTTCGGCTCTGTTGTTCATCGTGCTCCGAAGACAGGTCGATCGAAGGGCGCAAATCGACGCAAGATCGGCGAAACCATCTGTCCATTTCCCAGCAAACTCTGAGATAGTATCGGCGCTGCGATTGACGAGGTATTGTTGGTGCTCGGCACCTCGAGCTCTCGATAACGCTCTGTACTTTACCCTCTGATTCAGCGCTGCCAGCACGTAGTCAATTCGGAGACATTTATGCCCCGCGCAAGGAATAATGAAAATCGCGGTTATCCAAAGAGCTGGCGCTTTCGCTACGACGCCTACTACTACCGCGTGCCGAAGGGCCAAGAGCATCTGTGGGACGGTAAGAAGGAATTCAATCTGGGACGCTCGCTTTCAGAGGCTTCCGCCGAGTGGGCGAACCGTATGCATTGCATCGAGCACGATGCGACGGTCGACGCACTCCTGACGCGCTACAAACTGGACGTCATACCGACCAAAGCCGCCGCCACCCGGCGTGGCGACGTCCAGGCCTTAATCCATTTGCGAAAAGTTTTTGGCCATATGCGACCTCACGATGTCCTTCCGCGCCACATCTACAAATACCTCGACACACGTGTCGACAAAAACGGTGAGAAGAGCCGAGCCACAGCGCTTTATGAGATTCGCGTCTTCAGGCACGTGTTTACCAAAGCGGTTGAGTGGGGGATTCTCGATCGACATCCGTTCAAGGGAGAGGTACGTCTGGGAAGCGTAGCTGCGCGAGATCGATATGTGGAGGACTGGGAGATCGCGCAGGCGCTTGCGCTGAAGCCGAAGCGCGGTGCCGGGTCCGTGCGGATGATCCAGGCTTACATACGACTCAAGCTTCTCATCGGTATCCGTCGCGGGGACATGCTCCGGCTGCAAATGAGAGATCTCACTGACGCTGGAATCGTCGTGCGTGCACACAAGACCATGCACAAGAGAAGAACTCGTCGCATCTTTGAGTGGACTCCGGCCCTCGAAGAGGCGGTGTCGCAAGCCAAGGCTGCTCGCCCGATTGATTTCTCTCCCTGGCTATTTTGCACGAGCAAAGGGAAAGGCTATTTCAACGAAGATAGTGGCCAAGCGACGGGATGGGACTCAATGTGGCAGCGTTTCATGAGACGACTGCTTAAAGACACCAAAATCACAGAGCGCTTCACCGAGCATGATCTTCGCGGTAAAGTCGGCAGCGACCTAGCCAGCATTGAGCGAGCCACCGACCTGCTGGGTCACGCGAGCCGAGAGATCACCAAGCGGCACTATCGACGCAAGCCGGAAGTGATCAAGCCCGTCCGCTGAGCCGCGCTTCTCTCCCGCAAAATTTCGCATTGTCACTGCGCGCACGCGCTCGCTCGCATTTCCGTCGAGCGAATGTGCGAATGGGGGACTGTGAGTTTGTGATTCGCAGGCGTTTCGCAGCTTCAAATCACGAGTTCGACTAGATATCTCGAATTGAATGGGGGAAATTTTGATCTATGGGGGGAAGTTTTGAGTTTCTGCGAGCGAGGTCAAAAAACTTGTTATTTTTCAGTGAGATGGTGGGCCGTGTAGGGATCGAACCTACGACCAATTGATTAAGAGTCAACTGCTCTACCAGCTGAGCTAACGGCCCAAAAACCTTTTCCAACAACGCACTGCTCGACTCGCACCCATTTTCAAAGGTGGGGTGGACGACGGGACTCGAACCCGCGACGGCCGGAATCACAATCCGGGGCTCTACCAACTGAGCTACGTCCACCATCGTCGAACGTCCGACATTCAGATGGCGCGCCCGGCAGGAATCGAACCTGCAACCGCCGGCTTAGAAGGCCGGTGCTCTATCCGGTTGAGCTACGGGCGCTTTAAAAATCAATAAGTTACAGCGCCAAACGTAATCTTTCAGGCCGATGCTCGGGTACCTTGGCAAACCGAATCGGAAGTGCGCGCGGATTATATAGGAGTTTGCCGCGTTTTGAAGCGCCCTTAGGCGTCAGGAGGGATTGTTCTCGACTGCAAACTTCAATTTCGCAAGGGCATGATCCCATTGCCGGCCGATGAGTTCCAGCGTGCGCCGTGCCTCGTCCAATTGCGCAGGCTCGAATTCCCAAAGCCTTTCCCGCCCGACCTTCACGTCCCGCACCAGACCCGCAGCAGCCAGCACTCCCAGGTGCTTTGTAATGGCCTGCCGCGATATCTCGGTTCCCGAAGTCAGCTGTGCGATCGACATGGCGCCGCCCACGCACAGGGCGGCGACCAGCGTGAGGCGAATCTCATCGCCCAAGGCAGAGAAAACCGGCGCAAAATTCTGCAGCGGCTTAGGTCTGACCCCCGCCGCCCTACGTCTTGGCGACATGCTTTTTGATGTTCTCCATCTGTTGATCCCAGCCCGAGCTGTTCATGCGAAATACGTCTGCGCGCCGCGCCAGCGGTATGTTATCCAGGCCCGATTCGATCACCGTCAGCAACGTGCCGCCCTCCACCTCCTTGAGTTCGAACACGACCAGCGTGGTGGGCTCTTGCGAATAGTCGACCTTGGGATCGATGGCCGCCGGGTGCCAGCGCCAGGACAGCAGTTGCTCCGGCACGATCCGTTCAACCAGCACGTCCATATTCAGGTGCTCATAGCCCGGATAGGTGATCTTTCCCTGAATGTGCTTCCCAGCCACAAAGGTCTTTCCCTTGAAATTGACGCCGAACCAGTCGCCGAACTCGCCGGCGTCGGCCAGCGCGCGCCATACGCGGGCGCGCTGCGCGTTGATGAGGACCTTTCTTTCAATGCGATCTGTCGATGTGTTCATATGCAACCTCCTGGATGCATATTAGACCGCCACTTGCCAATGTGCAACCATTTAGTTGCACTTGTATTTCAGGCGATTCCTGGCCGATCGGGACGCGGCTTGACGGCAGAGCTAGCGGCCGCGTAGGTTTGAGCGGATGAACAAGCAACCGGCGCAGAACCACCTCGTCACCCTGACTCATCTGCAACGGCTCGAATCCGAAAGCATTCACATCATGCGTGAGGTCATTTCGGAAAATGATAAGCCCGTGATGCTGTATTCGGCCGGTAAAGACAGCGCCGTTATGCTGCATCTGGCCCGCAAAGCATTCCACCCGGGCATCCCGCCCTTCCCGCTCCTGCACGTGGACACCCGCTGGAAGTTTCGCGCCATGTACGAAATGCGCGATGAGGTCGCCGCGCGCAGCGGCATGCCGCTCATCGTGCATCAAAATCCGGACGCCGCGGCGCGGGGAATCAACCCCTTCGATCACGGCAGCCTGCATACCGACTTGTGGAAGACGGAAGGATTGAAGCAGGCATTGACGCTATACGGCTTCGATGTGGCATTCGGCGGCGCGCGGCGCGATGAGGAAAAATCGCGTGCCAAGGAGCGCATCTTTTCGTTTCGCTCGGCCAACCATCGCTGGGACCCGAAAAATCAGCGTCCGGAGCTGTGGAATATCTATAACTCGCGCAAGAGCAAGGGCGAAAGCATTCGAGTTTTCCCGCTCTCCAATTGGACCGAACTCGATATTTGGCAGTATATCCACCTGGAGAACATCGCGATCGTGCCCCTGTACTTTGCCGCGCCCCGGCCGAGCGTCGAGCGCGATGGAATGCTGCTCATGGTTGATGATGAGCGCTTTCGTCTGCGTCCCGGCGAGATCCCGGTGCAACGCTCGATTCGCTTTCGCACGCTCGGCTGCTATCCGCTCACCGGAGCGATCGAGAGCAACGCGACCACGGTGCCGCAGATCATTCAGGAAATGCTTTTGACCAGCACCTCGGAGCGGCAAGGCCGCGCGATTGATCACGATCAAAGCGCCTCGATGGAGCTGAAGAAGCAGGCAGGATATTTTTGATGGCCGGCGTTCCCGCACAATCCTCTTACCGGGCGCATGACTTGATTGAGCGCGACATCGAAGCTTACTTGCGCATGCATCAGCACAAATCGCTGTTGCGTTTCATAACCTGCGGCTCGGTGGATGACGGCAAATCGACGCTCATCGGACGTCTTCTTTATGACAGCAAGATGATCTTCGAGGATCAGCTCGCCGCCTTGACAGCCGACAGCCAACGGATCGGCACGCAAGGGCGCAATCTTGACTTTGCCCTGTTGGTCGACGGGCTCGCCGCCGAGCGCGAACAGGGAATTACCATCGATGTGGCCTATCGCTACTTTGCGACCGAGAAACGCAAATTCATCGTTGCCGACACCCCCGGCCACGAGCAATACACCCGCAACATGGTCACCGGGGCATCGACCGCAACTTTGGCCGTTATCCTGATTGACGCACGCAAAGGCGTGTTGACGCAGACGCGCCGCCATAGCTACCTGACTCATCTGCTCGGAATAAGCAGCGTGGTGCTGGCGGTCAACAAAATGGACCTGGTGAACTACGCGCAGGCGACATTTGATGCCATCGTTGCCGAATATCGCGCCTTCGCCGACAGCATCGGCATCCACGGCGTTACTGCCATACCGATTTCAAGCCTCGTCGGGGACAACATCACTTGCGGGTCGGCCAACACGGCCTGGTATGCAGGTCCATCGCTGATCTCTCACCTCGAGAACGTCGAGATCGACGCGACGGCCGCGCAGCGGCGGCCGTTTCGCATGCCGGTGCAATGGGTCAATCGTCCCGATCTGGATTTTCGTGGCTTCGCAGGACTGATTTCGCAGGGTTGCGTTCGACCGGGCGACGCGGTGCGCGTGCTGCCCTCGGGCAGAACTTCCACGGTGGCGCGAGTCGTCACGCTGGGTGCGGACCTTCGGGAAGCGGTGGCGGGACAGTCGGTCACGCTCGCCTTGGCCGACGCCCTGGACTGCAGCCGCGGTGATGTGCTGGTCGCCGCGGAGGATTCCCCCGAGATCGCGGATCAGTTCGAGGCGACCGTGGTCTGGATGGCCGATGAGGAACTGCTCCCAGGCCGTCCCTATTGGCTGAAGCTCGCCACGCAGCTGGTGACGGCCACCGTGCACGGCCCCAAATATCAGATCAACGTCAACACGATGGAACACCTCGCCGCAAAGACCTTGAGCCTCAATGCCATCGGCGTCGCGAATCTATCCACCGACAAACCTCTGGTGTTCGAGTCCTACGAGAAGAGCCGCGAGCTTGGCGGCTTCATTCTGATCGACAAGATCAGCAATGCGACGGTTGCTGCCGGAATGCTGCATTTTGCATTGCGCCGTTCGAGCAACGTGCATTGGCAGCCGCTTGACATCGATCGCGAAGCACACGCGCGTTTGAAGCATCAGCGCCCGCGCCTTCTGTGGTTCACCGGCTTGAGCGGCGCGGGAAAATCCGCCATCGCCAACCTGGTGCAGAAAAAGCTCTACGCCCTCGGCAAGCACAGCTTCCTGCTGGACGGCGATAATATCCGCCATGGGCTCAACAAGGACCTGGGCTTCACCGATGCAGATCGGGTCGAGAACATTCGTCGCATCGGTGAAGTCGCCAAGCTCATGACGGACGCGGGACTCATCGTGTTGACTGCGTTCATTTCACCCTTCCGCGCCGAACGGCGCATGGTGCGCGAGATGTCGCAGCCGGGCGAGTTCGTCGAAATTTATGTCGAAACGCCGCTCGAAGTGGCGGAGCAGCGCGACGTGAAAGGACTCTATAAAAAGGCGCGCGCCGGACAACTCATGCATTTTACGGGAATTGATTCGCCCTACGAGCCGCCCGAGCAGCCGGAAATTCGCGTCAATACCGTGCAAACCTCGGCTGAGGAAGCCGCCGATCAAATCGTTGCCTATGTCATGCAAAACTGAAGTTGGTCGGGGTGACAGGATTCGAACCTGCGACATCTACGTCCCAAATCGTGTGTTCCCCTTGGTTCTCGAGTTGAATATCGCCGCCGCTGCGATCGCTCTTCACTTCTTCTTTGCCGGTTTCCGTCGCCTAAGGGAATGGTCAAGCTTGTCGAGCAGGGCTAAGCCGGCTTCGGGCCGACCACGCGCGGCCCGCAACAGATAACGATTTTCAGCATCAATCTGAGCAAGAGCGACGGTTGCCCATTCTTCCACAAGCTTGTTGAGACTGATGCCCCGCGCACGCGCAAAGGCCTTGAGCCGTTGATGTTTGGGATCGGGCAAACGAATAGTGAGTGTTGACATGAGCCTACTCCTTTCTAAATTCCTTGAGACTTCAACCAGGCATCCGGCGTCTGCACGATAATTAAGGGAAATCGCAGCTCACCACCCCGAAAATCACGCCGATTGAAAGTCACGATTGGCGCATCACCGGCAGCGACCGCCAGTTCCAGTACATGATTGTCGCCCTCGTCTGGCAGGTTAGGCCGCCAGCGGTAATACACCTCGACTAACCGCGTCCGCGCAAGAAACGCGTCGAATAGCCGGCCTTGTTCCGCCACACTCAATGGACAACGCCGCTGAGTCTCTGGCCGGCCAAGAACCGACTCGTACTCTGCAAAAAGTGGCACCGAAATCAGCGCCTCCGCGGCGCCGTTCAACACCGACCGCAAAACTTGGCGTGAAGCGCCCTCTGCACTCGTGAATGCCGATACGAGCACGTTGCTATCCAATATGACGCGGCTCATGGCCATTTATGGATGATAGCATATATGCTGTCACGACGAATCAGCGACGAGCCACACGCGGATTTGCAGAGGCCGGTGCAAGGAACCGCTTGCTCCACTTCCCAATGATCCGGCACAGCTCGGTCCTCCGCTTCGAGGAGCGATCGTCAGCTCTGTGCCCTGAACCGACCTTGGCGACCGGCGGCTATCGGGTGAGGAAATGGCGCTCAGGAATCTGCAATCTTGAATGGCGGTTTGGCGCGCTATCGACTTGTTTTCGGCCCGAGCGATTTTCGACTCCCGCCGCTTGCCAACAAGCCGCCAATAGTGCGAAATCCGCATGTCTGGGAGGTAGACATGACCGACATCGCTGCCAATCCGCCGAGAAATCACGCCCAAGGCTCCGCAAAGGCTGTAGAGAAGGAGGCCTGGGACGCCGATGCCGGGTTTTATTTGAGCATGGTCTTGGTTTCAGCAGCGATCATCTTCGTTGGCTTTGCGCCGTCTTTCTATCTGAAATCGGTGATCCATGCGCCGCCGCCGCTGACGCAGCTGACAATCGCCCATGGCCTCGTATTCACCGCTTGGATATTGCTGTTTATCACGCAAGCGTCGCTTATCTCGCGAAAGCAACCTGCTTTGCATCGTCAGTTGGGAATTCTCGGTGCAGTTCTATACGGCGCTGTGGCTTCGCTCGGTTTGTTGACAGCCATCACCGCAGGACGACTGGGACACGCTCCACCCGAGGCGCCCCCGCCGCTCGCGTTCATGGCGTTATCCTTGTTCATAATAGTAGCGGCCCTCGCGCTTGTGGTCATGGCGCTCTGGAACCGCCGGCGCAGCGATTGGCACAAGCGCTTGATGCTGGCTTCCCTGTTCATGATGACCGGGCCAGGCATTGGACGGATCGCGATTCCACTAGGGATCGTGGCGCAGGAAGTTACGGTGGGTTTCATCGTCACTTACCTGTTCCTGGCCGTGGCGATGTTGCACGACTATCGGCTTCACAGACACGTGCACCGGGCCTACTGGATCGCGGCAGGCATTTTCGTTGTCACGAACTTGGGCGTGATTTGGGGCTTTCGCAGCCCCGCCTGGATGGCGTTTGCGCACGTGATAACCCAAGCCTGAGACTCAGGGGAATGCGTTCGGGAGCGCGCGCGAATTCTTCGGTGGAACTGCCGCTGTCAACCCCCTTTGCGGGCGTCCGCGAGCGGCAGCAATGGGCAGTCCTTCGCGCCAATGTTAGAAACCTTACTGAGATTTCGAGAGTCGATGAACCCGCTCGATGTCGTCCGCTGACCCAAGGTACTCGAGGCGTTGCAGCGCAATGGGCACGTTGCCGTTTTTCCAAAGAAAATCATGAAATGCGCGGAGCTTAAAATCGGCACCTTGTTTTCGTTTGGTATCCGCGAGAAACCGCAAGATGTCTGTCTTGCCCGTCTGATAAGCCACCAAGACTCCGGGCCACTCCGCAAACATCGTCGCGCCCCCGGTGGCCATCGTCAGGCCCAGCCCCAACTCTCTGTCAAGGAATGCGGCGCCCTGCTCAATCGTGAATTCTCCCGTGGCCATCTTGACGTCAAGCTCAATGCCAATTGCACGCAACAGCATGAATTTGTATATTATTTCCCGAGTGCGCGGGCTGTCGTCAAACAGCCCCGACTGCAGCATCATCTCTTCGCAATAAAAGCCAAGTCCTTCGTTCGGAGCCGAATCGTAAAAATGTCGGCGAACCGGGTCTTCGTTTGCCCAGGACAACGCCAACTGCAAATAGTGTCCGGGTACTCCTTCATGGAGAAGAATGGGTCGAGGGTCCTTGGCAGTCGCTTGCCAGAAGAAGTCGAGATCTTCGGATGGGGGGTCCACATACCGCGTCGCGTTCTCTTTGAGTCGTGTTGCCGAAGTGAAGTCATCGGTTTCGCCGAATGACCCCAGTGCCTGCACGTATTTCGGTGTCGCTTGAAATGTGTAGTGCTGCACCCAATCCGGCACGCTAAGGAGCTCGTGCCTCCTCAGGAAGTCACGTATGGCCGACTCGTCTTGCCGTTCCTTTTTTATCGAAGCGTCGGTGTTCGGTAGAAGTGTCAGCTCGGGCAAACCTTCGTTGCGTTGAGCCTCAAAGCGGTCAAAAGCCATGGCGCGTGCAGCTTCCTGATGCCCAATTGCAAGGAGTTCTTCGGGCGAATACGGCAGCAAAGCCACGCGGTGCAAAAAGAACGAGTACGCGTCGCGGCCGATTGCGAAGCGCTCAGGACAGCTTGGGAGAATCTTGTCTAGCCACGAACGAAACTGTTCCAGTGATGCGATCGCGCGTTCAGCCGCGCCCATTATTGCAGACTGGTTCAATGTCGTTTCCGGCTGAAGACTCGCGGCCATGGTTCGAAGTTGGGTCCGAATGTCAGTTAGCGACTGCATGGCGGCTCGTACGAATGGCGCTGGGGGAGTTGCAAGATTATCTTCGGCTGCTTGGATGATGGGGCGAATGTTGTCGATCCTCTGCAGGATCTCGCGGCTACGCCTTTCATCGAACGGACCGGGTACGGCTATCCATTCCAGCAGCGGTGTCAGGGTTTGCTCGATGTAAAATGTCGGATCGCGTTTCCAGCGTGGATTGACGTCCAACTCCCAGCGTACTCGCGCGAGAGCAGACCCCAGCAATTCGTAATCGACTTGTTGCGGCACGGACCGCTGAGCTGTCCCGATGTTCGCCCATCGCGACTCAAACAACTCCAATTCACGGCGCCTTTTGCGATCGATGCACCCGACCAGTCACGTCTCCCGCCAAATCGTTCAATTCGAGGTACATCGTCTGCCGTGAAGGGGGCGTTCGTCGCGCGCCAAGTCCAGAAATCTGCGGACAGATTCTGCAGTGTTTCGGCGGATGCGGCTCCGCTCTGAGCGTTGCTCTCTTGGCAAATAAGTAAGCCGACAACCACTAACAGACCCAAACTTGGCCATGCTGAAACGATTGGCTGTTTTGAGTAGCGCGTTGGAAAAACACTCATTCGCGAAACTCCTCTCTTGAATCTTGCAAACGTCAGTTTACGGCACCGCGAGGCGCGTGTTGTCACAGACCACCGATCCCCCTCGAACGGCCGCTTTACGGCGACAATTTCAGAACCCCCAACGACCGGCCGCATCCGGTCCAAATCGCCGCGAATGACAACGCCGCGCTTAGTATTCGCAATAAGTCCTGGGATCCATCCAGTTCGGCGGACCCCATCGGCACTTGCTTGCTAGATGAAACAGCCCACACAACCGGCGGCCAACGATTCATGCCGTCCGTTGGCATCCAAGCACAGCCGAAATTTCGCAAGCTTTTCCCGCGCCGAAACTGGAACCGTTTCTGGAACCGCGAGCCTCTGGGACCTGGAACCGTAAGCAGGTGACGGTGAAAAAACTCTAGCGAAATTAGTGGTCGGGGTGACAGGATTCGAACCTGCGACATCTACGTCCCAAACGTAGCGCTCTACCAGTCTGAGCTACACCCCGAGAAATCTTTTAGGCTCGGCGGGGCGGCAATCGTATCAGGTCGAGGGCCGCCTTTATACTATACTCGGGCACCCTAGGGATGAGTGATCGAGTTGCACGAACCGCTTCGAGGCCCTGAGCTTTCCATCATCGTTCCCACCTTCAATGAGCGCGAAAACGTCGTTGAATTGGCGGATCGAATTGGCGCCTGCCTGCGCGATTGTGCGTGGGAGCTGGTCTATGTGGACGATGACTCGCCGGACGGCACGGCGGACCTGGTGCGGCAGCTCGCCCACCAGGATGCTCGAATCCGCTGCGTGCAAAGGCTGGGCCGCCGCGGCCTCTCCTCGGCCTGCGTGGAGGGAATGCTGGCGAGCTCGGCACCGTATCTTGCCGTCATTGACGGCGACCTGCAGCACGACGAACGATTGCTTCCGCTCATGCTGGCGGAGCTCAAACAAGGTGAGAGCGACATGGTGGTGGGCAGCCGCTATACGCTCGGCGGCGGCACGGGTGATTGGGGCGCGGCGCGCGCGCGGCTGAGCAGATTTGGCACGCGCCTCAGCCGCATGCTCGTGCCTGAAACTCTGACTGATCCAATGAGCGGTTTTTTCATGCTGCGCCGGCCGGTCTTCGAGCGGGCGGTGCGCAAGTTGTCGAACATCGGCACCAAGATACTCATGGATTTGTTCGCATCTTCCCCCGAGCCGCTGCGCTTCAAGGAATTGCCATACACCTTTCGCCTGCGACAGGCCGGCGTCAGCAAGCTTGATTCGCTGACCGCATGGGAGTACGCCATGCTGCTGCTCGACAAGATGTTCGGCCACATCGTGCCGGTGCGGTTCGTCGCGTTTTGCATCGTCGGTGCGCTCGGCGTGGCGGTGCATCTGAGCATTTTAACCGCGCTGAGGTATTTTGCCGACGCCAGTTTCCTGGTGGGTCAGACCATTGCGACGGTCAGCACCATGACATTCAATTTTGCCGTCAACAATGTGCTGACCTACCGCGACAAGCGGCTGCGCGGCCTGCGCTGGCTGCGCGGCTGGCTGTCTTTTAATATTGCCTGCAGCTTGGGTGCCTGCATGAACGTCGGGCTTGCGACCTATCTCAATGAAGTCAGCGGCGTTTGGTATGTTGCCGCCCTGGGTGGCATCGCAGTGGGCGCGGTGTGGAATTATGCCGTGACCAAGCGCTTGACCTGGAGCCGATCGCAGGTCTAGGCGCCGCTCTTAAGCGCATCGCGCAGCGCTACTCGGCGCCGTAGGCGAGCAGCACATTTCCGGCCCGGCCGCCGAATGCGCCGTAGCCGGAACTGACAAAGACCATGCCATCGACGATGACGGGACCGGGGCCGAGAATCGATGCGCCCTTGGCGGCGACTCCATTGACCGTCTCAAACTCACGGTTCGTATCGACCTCCCATAGAACCGCGCCGCTTGAGCTTGAGTAGGCACGCAACGTACCGTCGTTCGATCCCGAGAATACGACGCCCGGAATCACGCTGATGGCTGCGGCTTGCGCAGCGTTGCAGCGCGGGCCGGCGGCACAATGCGGTGGCAGTGGCGGCGCAAACCAGACGCGCTCGCCGCCTTGCAAACTCACCGCATGCAAGCCGCCCGGTGTCGGGCTGAGGATATCCGAGACGGCGAAATACGCGTGATCGGCGTCCACCGCCGGGCCCCACTCGATGCCGCCGAGCGCGCCGCCCGCGCCGGCGCGATACTGCCAAATCACTTCGCCGCGCTTTTCCGGGTCGAGCGCCCAGCCGATGCCGGACTTCTGGCCGACAACAATGACGCTCCTGCCATGCGGCAGCGCCGCCAAAATCGGCGAGTTGCCCAGATCGTAGTCAGGGCCGCCCGCATCTGCGCAGTTGGGGTTTCCGGTTTTCGCGCGGCAGCCGCTCACAAAGACGTCATTCGCAAACAGTTGCTTCGCCCACATGATCTTGCCCGAGAGATTTAAGGCAACCACCGCATCGCTGCCGGGCGCGGCAGACCCGGCATAAGAATTTCCCGTGCCAACGTAGATCAAGCCGCGCGCGGCATCGATGGTCGGTGCCGACCAGATGGGCGCGCCGGCGGGGCCATACAAAGTTACCCCGGATGAACTCTTGCCGCGCGGCTTAGGTTCGCCGGAAATCATGTAAGTGCGCCAGATCAGTTTCCCGGTCCTGGCATCCAATGACGATAGGCTGCCGCGAAATGTGCAGCAGCCGTACTCGGGGCGGGAGCCCTGGGATTCCTCATAGGAGGACATCGGTACATACAGGCGGTCCCGATAGAGCGCCGGAGCACCGGTGATTCTCGCGAGTGGATGCGCTTCGATTTTGGTCTTCCACAGCAGCGCGCCGCTGGCCGCATCCAATGCGTAGGCCTTCGCGCCGGTGTCGCCGAAATAAACCGCCGCGCGGCCCGCACGCACCGCCCCCACGCTGATCGCTGTGCGCACTCCCCCATCGGCACTGAAGACCCAGCGGATGCAGCCGCTCTTCGCATCCAGCGCGTAGACACTGCCATTTTGGCTGCCGACAAATATCCAGCCGCCGACGACGGTGGGCTGCGCCCAGGCGGAAGTCGCATCGGGAAAGCCGAACGCCCATTTCAATCGGAGCCGCGGTAAGAGGGCTTCGCTAAGACCGGCAGCAACGGCGGATTGTGCTCGCCTGTTTTCCAGCGTCGCACCCCAGCCGTTCCAGCTCGGGCCGGACATCGAGAATGTCGAGGAGGTTTCGCAGCGGCCTCGGCCGGCTCCGGTGGGATCGCCCGCGAGGCCCGCGCCGCCGAGATACTCCGCAATCGCCCGGCGTTCAGGCCCGCTCAAGGTCGCGCCTTGAATCCGCATGGAGCCATTCGCGAGCACCTCGAGAATGGCGGAAGCGGAGCGCTGCCGCAGAACTTCGCGCGTCGGCGCGCGCGCCTCGGCTGCACCGCTGTGACAGCCGGCGCAGTGGCTCTGGAACAAGGTCTCGCCGTCCGGGTGGGGAACTGGTCCGCCGGCATTGCGGGCCAAGGCAATCGCGACCAGCGCCAGAGCGGCCATCGATATTCGACTGAGCATTCGCTTAAAGTCTAATAAGAATGCTTGCGATGGGGAAAATTGATCAAACAACCGGGAGAGGATACGGAGGCGACCGCGACCGGCTTGCCGGCCAGCAGTGCGTCCAAGGCGTCCGTGAGATAGGGGTGACGCACCGGCCGCTGCGATTCATAGTTCAATCGATCATCAATCGGCCCGTGATAAATGAGCGTCCACGTCCTCGGGTCGATCACGAACACTTCGGCGGTCCGATCGACTCCCCAGGTCTCGCCTATTTTCTGCGTGCGATCAATGAGCACGCTCATGCCAAAACCATATTCCCGAGCCTCGTGTTGCACGGCATCGGCCGTGTCTTGAAGCGTGGGATTCAACAGCAGAAACTCGATGTTCTGCGCTTGATAGCGCTCGCGAATCTCACGCAACGCAGGCACCGCCAAACGCACAATCGGGCAGCCGTTGCTCTGGGTCATGATGACCACGGCTCTCTTCCCTGCGAGCGCATACAGTTGGTGGGTGACGCCGGCCTGATCTTTCAGGCTGAAGTCTGCGATATGGCCGCCGGGCGCCAGTCTCGCGGCTGCGGCCGCGGTCGCAGCTGCGCCGCAGACCGCGCACAGCACCGCGAGCCACACGCATCGAACCAAGATCATGTCGTGGGTCGAGCCGGATTTGCATCCAGCGTGAGGTATCGGAAACGAATCACCCCGAACAGCATCTCATCCCAGGTTTGTTGCCCCCACGGAACGACGCGATTGGGGTCTGGATTGGCTTTGTTTTGAGTGGAATTGTCGTAGGTCATGCTGTACTTCACGGCCGTTCCGGCGGGCAAGATGATGGGCGTCTTCAGCTCGTACGTCGTCTGCCAGTTGAATTCGTAGCGCGGAACATTGAGCAGGACCTCCTCGTGGCCATCCGGATATTCTGCGACGAATTCGGCTGCGGCTCCGCGAAAATGCGCGTGCGGATGCAGACTGTAGACCAACACCTCACGGTCGAACTTGTAGACGGCATCGTTTGTATACGCTTTGGTATTGGCGGGAATCTTGATGCGCGGATTCGCCATGATCGCCGCGCGATAACGATACTGCGGCGGCTTGTCCATGAAGTACAAGCCCATCTGCGTCACGTCGGTGACCGGTTTGCCATTCACCGTGTAGTGCGCTTGAAAGCCGAATTTCGCCCCCTTCTTGAGCAGGATGCCGCTCTCCGGCGGAATTTGCAGCGGCTCGGAACCCGGCACGTAGTCGGCGAGGCTGCCGTCGGTATCGCGTTTTTCGCCGGGCGCCATCTCGCCGCCGATCGTGGCGATGATGTGATGCAGATTGGAGCGCGCACCGGGCAGGAAGTCCACGGCGCGCACCCACACATCGTGATCGAGCGGATTGTCGACCGTCCACATTTGATACGGAATGACGCCCGTGGCGGGTACATCAAATTTGGGCAAATTGACCACCAGATCCGGGGCGCCCAAGGCCCACACCGGCCAGTCCTTTTTGACCTCGGTCAAAGGATCGCCGCCGCCGCCGCGCGGCGAGCCGGCCTCGATCCAGTGCACCAACGTCTTGGTCTCATCGGCGCTCAGGGACCGGTCGTTGCTGAAAACGCCAAAGTGAGGATCCGCGTGCCATGGCGGCATGCGCTTGGTTCTCACCACCTCGCGAATCATCGGCGAAAAGCCTCGCACCATGTCGTAGCTCGACATCTGCCACGGGGCGATCCCGCCTTCCCGATGGCAGGCGACGCAGTGCTTGCTCAGCATCGGCGCGATCGTCCTCTCGTAGGAAATCTTCGCATGCGCGCTGCGGCGCCCGCGTTCCGGCATTGCAATGTCGCACCCTGAAGTATCGGTTTGGGCGACCTTGACCGGAGTTCCGGCCAACATCGCATCCAACGCCGCGGCGACATAGTGATTGGCGCCTTTTTCGGCGGCGCCGCGATAAATGACTCTCCAATTCTGAGGATTGACGATCAACACTTCGCCATTGCGCACCCATCCCAAGGACTCGCCAATGAGTTGCAGTTCATCGGTCAACACCGGGAGGCCGGTACCATCGGTTTTTTCCTCTTTCGCGATCGACTCGGGTGTGTCCTTGGGGTTGGAATCGACGGCCAGAAACTCGACGCCCAAAGTCTGATAGCGGGCGCGCAGGCCCTCTAGTACCTTGGCGGCGGCGCGCGAGGCGGCGCAGCCATTGCCTGCCGCCAGCAGCACCACCGCTTTCATATCCGAGGAATAGTAAAGCTCGTGAGACTGGCCATCCTGATCGTTGAGGCGAAAATCCTCGACCACATCGCCCGGACCCAAGGCGTGTGCCGATCCTGAGACACAGCACAACGCCGCCAGGCCCAACCCAACATGCCGTAGATCCCTCATGAACGACCGCTCCCGTTATTAGGCGGCGATTGTACTACCGCGGCTCGTCGGGCCGCGAGCGTAACACCCGAGGTTCTGCCAGACGGAATTATCCGCCGTTGACCGACTTGAGAATTTCTGCGGTATCGGCGCCCAGCAGCGGTGCAGCGCGGCCGATTCGCCCCGGCGTTTCGGACAACTGCACGGGTACGCCGATCACTCGGATCGGCCCTGCCACGGCATGATCGACGACCGGCGTCATATTGCGTGCGGCGGTTTGCTCATCGTCGATGACTTCCTTGAGATTGCGCACCATGGTCGCCGGCACGCCGTGCTTTGCAAGCAGTTCGACCCAGTATGCGGCGGGGCGCGAACGAAACATCGCTTCCAGCATCGGCTCGAGGACACCGCGGTTTTTTACTCGTAAAGGATTCGTGTTGTAGTCAGGATGGGCGCCCAGTTCCGCACGGCCGATCGCCTCGCAAAAGCTCTTCCAAAGTTTGTCGCTGGCCACCGCCAGCGTGATGTCCCGGTCCTGGCAGACGAAGTTCCGATAAGGAACGATGCCGTCGAACAATGTTCCCATGGGCTTGGGCACGACACCCGAGGCCAGGTAGCGCGCAAAGCTGGGCAGCATGGTCGACATCACGGTGTCCATCATGGAGACATCGACGAACTGTCCGCGGCCGGTACGGTGACGGGCCTCCAGGGCCATCATCGTGCCGATTAGCGAGAACAGGCCGGCGGTGATGTCCGCGATGGAGTGTCCGGTCTTGACGGTTTCGCCTGCCGCGGTCCCGGTAATGCTCATGAGGCCGGACGCGGATTGGATGATCAAGTCCATCGCCGGTTCGAGACGCCTGGGACCGGTCTGCCCGTAACCGGAAATCGACACATAAATGAGGCGCGAATTTGCCGCTGACAGCGAGGTGTAATCCAGACCGAGTCGGTTCATGGTGCCGGGCCTGAAATTTTCGACCACGATATCGGCCTGAGCGGCCAGTTTCCGGCAGACTTCGAGCCCCTCGGCCGTCTTTAGGTCGATGGCGAGACTGTGTTTGCCGCTGTTGAGGCCGACAAAGTACGAAGCGTCGACGCCGTTGAACGGCGGCCCCCAGGTCCGTCCGATGTCCCCTTCGGGACCTTCAACTTTGATCACTTTGGCGCCGTACGCCGCCATCAGCATGGTGCAGTAAGGACCCGCCAGGGCATGGGAAAAATCGAGGACGGTCAGGCCCTCCAGTGGCGCGCTCGGATTTGTCATGGCACGGAATCTTAGTCCATCAACTTCGGATTGTCCCGCGGACAGCAAAGCTCGTGTATCGTTTCAGCCGGAGGTACTCATGAAGCCATCGCTGTTCGCGCATCCATTCGCATCTTATTGCCAGAAAGTGTTGATCGCACTCTACGAGAATGACACGGACTTTACCTATCGCAGGTTGGGTCCGGAAGATCCTACCGCGTTTGCTGAGTTGACGGCGCTTTGGCCTCTGAAGAAATTCCCCGTGCTGCTCGACCAGGGACGAACCTATGTCGAATCGAGCGTCATCATCGAGCATCTCGCGCTCCGCTATCCCGGAGCCCTGCAACTGATTCCCAAAGATCCGCAACAAGCACTCGAAATCCGCACGATGGATCGCTTCTTCGACAATTACGTCATGACGCCGATGCAGCGAATCGTCGCGGACTTTATGCGCGCGGCGAGCGACCGCGACCCGCTTGGAGTTGCGGAAGCGCGCTCGACGCTCGACTCGGCCTATGGCTGGCTGAATGGGGTCATGGCGGCTCGAAACTGGTCGAGCGGAGCCGACTTCAGCATGTCGGATTGCGCCGCGGCACCGTCACTGTTCTATTCGGACTGGGTTCATGAGATTCCCAACGAGTTCCCGCACGTTCGGGCCTTTCGCGCGCGGCTGCTGGCGCGCCCCTCGGTCGCCCGCAGCGTCGATGAGGCCCGGCCGTTTCGTCAGTTATTCCCACCCGGAGCGCCGGATCGGGACTAGGCCAAGTCTTGCTTAAAATCGCACGCCGGTCGCGAAACGCCAGGCATCCTGCGCGGAGAAATTCTGATGCGGATCATAGGCCAGGCGCACGAACCAGCGCGGCCAGTCCCAAGCGGCGATGAAACCCCAGCCGCTAATCGGGCCGGCGTCCGTCAGCCCGCTTTTGCGCATCAAGTCCAGGGTCGCATGCGAATCGCCGAATGGGATTTGCACATTGGCGTGCCAGTCGCGCTGTCCGGTGTGGAAGCGGTCATCGGCCACGACGAAGACCAGGTAGCTCATCCCGTTTTCGGCATGATGTCCCGCGCCGAATGTCAATGCATCATTCGGATCGAAATTGAGATTGAAATACGGCCGCGCATCGGTGCGCCCGAACGCCACCAATCCGTACCAGGACGCACCGGCCTGCACAGTGATGCTGCCGCCCAGAAAGCCCATCGATGCGGCCTGCAGTGACGGCTGGACTTGCACATACCGCCCCACATTGATTGATGTATCCGCGCCCGCGCGTGCCTGAGTTCCGAACACCCGGTCCGAATACACCCCGACCCATGCGCTCGAATCATCGGCGCGCCAGCGCAGGTTGAAATCCATGCCGGCGTAATTCGGATAGGCGTACTCGCCCAAGGTGAGCTTCCAAGGCGGAGGAGCGGCTTCATCTCCTGCCCTCACGCACACGGCCTCGAGGAGCACCGCCGCCGCCAAGCAGGCTCGGATCGACATTGACTAGCCGGCGATGTGGGGTGCGCGCACCGCGGCATTGTAGCGCAGCACCCGCACGAATCGCGGCGCTGCAGATTTTAAGCGGCGCGCTGTTGGGTATTGCGCCGATGACTCACAGAGCGCCGGGTCGCGCGGGTCGCGAGAATCCCGATGCTCGAGGCCACCAAGACCCCCGTCGCCAGCGCGAGCCAGGGATAGTTCTGCACGTAGTCGTTCAAAGACGCGGCGACGTCGCGAACCTTCACGTGGTCGCGAACAGGCGCGCTTTGCAGCGCCACCCGCGTCTGCCCCATGGAGCGGTGCAGCTTTTCACGCAATTCCGCGATTTCCGGCCCCCGCTGATCCGCGAGTTTCGCCAATAATTTCTCGGTTTGGTCAAACAGATTGTTGAGCTTGTGCGTTGAGTCCATCGTTCACTCCTGAAAATTGCGTGCCTAGATGTGCTCGTCTCGAATTCGCCCGCCCAACGCAGCCGCAACGCTTGCTATGAAGGCGCCGATCAACATTGACAAAGCCAGGTAGATGGCTGCTTCGGCCGCGGCCTTTCTCGCGGCATCCGCCTCTGTCTTCAATTTCGCCTGCGCTTGAGTCACGGCCGCGACGAAGTTGTCGACACGCGCTTGCGCATCGGCCTGCGAGGCGCCCGTGCGCGCGCTCACCTGTTCCACCAGGTACGCGCGGTCCGCGCTCGAAATACTGCCGTCAACAAAAACATTGGCCGCAATGTGCGTCGCCTCCATGCGTGCGTCAGCCATCAAGGCAGCCCCGCCGAAATTCGATGACCGAAACAACTTGTCGACCTCGTATGCTGAGACCGGCGGATTGATGTGATCCGAATTGGGGTGATCCTCGCCCTTGCCGGGCTGGGCCATCATTGCCGCGGCTCCGGCACCCGCGCCCGCTCCCGCGCCCGCGCCCGCGCCGGCAACACGACCTACGGTGCCCGCCGCCGACATGAAAGAACTCGCGCCCACCGCGACGACGAGAATGGTGGCAACCGACCAGGTGATCAACCCATGCGCGGTATCCCGAAAGAACACTTCATGCGTGTGCGTTCCGATCCAGCGCGTGCGCAGCCTGCCTGCGATATAACCTCCCATCGCCGCCGATATCCATTGCGTAACAATCAGCCAGATGGCCGTCGTTACCGCAAAGCCCGTCAGCGATGCGCCGCGATCGTGCCAGTGCGGTATGGAGGCAAAGCCAATCCCCGATCCCAGCGCGATGAGAATGACCGTGCTCGCAGCGGCCACAAACGCGCCGGCGATGATGGACGGCCAGGAAGCAGCCGATTTCGCGCCATGCGGCCCCGCATCCATTGCGACAGCAGTTCCGGCGATAATTGTTTCTGCCACGTTACTCTCCTTAGCGGTGTGAACACATCGCCAGCAGCAGAATGATCGGAAGAGGAACGCCCAGTAACCAAAGCAATATTCCGCGACCCATGCTAAGCCCCTTTTGGTAGTTATGGAGTGAGCGCCGCCGCCCTGAAATTCCTTCAGGAATGTTGCAGTGAATTAATTGGCCGCGCTATCTCCGCAACGATTGAAGAGGTGTAAGGGGTTTCTGACGGCGCGCCCCAAGCCTCAGTGTTGCGGAGCGGCTTTGGTATCCCGGTTCGCGCGATCGATGATGAAATTGCGAATGGCGGTGACATCGTCGCGGCTCAATGCGCTCTTGAAGGATGCCATTCCCGCATCCTTGAGCGCGCCATCGAGAACGATGTTGTAGAAGAAATCCATGTTCAAGAAATTCGAAGCGCGCAGATCCGGCACGACGCCCCCGCCGATGGCGTGTTCTCCGTGGCAGGCGCTGCAGTACTGATCGAACAAGGGCTCGCCGCGCGCGATGGATGCCGCATCCGCAGGCTCGGGCGGGGGGTTGATGACAAATGCACGCGGCTCGAGCGGCGGCAATCTGCCGCTGCCGCCGAGTTTGAATACGAGCAGCCGGCTGACGTTGCGCAAATTGCCCGACATGGCGGCCGCCTTGCCGCCGCTCAATGCATAGCTGCCGCCCCAGCCGCTGAGCACCGCGATGTATTGCTCGCCGCCCACCTCGAAGGTGTTCGGTGCCGCAATGATTCCCGACTGCGCAAACATCGACCACAATTTTTCGCCATTGTCCGCGCGGTACACATTGAAGTTTCCCGCCGCATCGCCCTGCGCGACGATGTTGCCGGCTGTTGTGACAACACCGCCGTTCCACGGACCCTTGTACGGTACGCGCCAGGCTTCGCGTTGATGCACGGGGTCCCAAGCGAGCAGAAACCCTTCGTTTTGCGAGCTCAGCGCTGAGGGCGCGACACCCAAATTCCAGCCGAGGGGAGCGATGGGCAGGAGGGGCAGCGGTGTGTAATGCATCGGAACCTGCTGCGCCGGGATGTACACCAGCCCGGTTTTCGCGTTGAAAGCCATTGGCTGCCAGTTGTGCGCACCCAATGGGCCGGGCTTGATATCAACCGGCTTGCCCGTTTCACTATAACGAGCTTCCTTGTTTTCGATCGGACGGCCGGTTTTCAAATCCACGCCGCTTGCCCAGGTCACCGGCACGATCGCTTTCGCGGAGATCAGCGCGCCGGTCTTTCGATCCAGCACATAAAAGAACCCGTTCTTGTTCGCCTGCATGAGCACCTGGCGAGGTTTGCCATCGACTTTCAGGTCGGCGAGCAGCAATTGCTGGACGGCATCGAAGTCCCACTCTTCACCGGGAGTGGCCTGATAGTGCCAGGCGTATGCGCCGGTGTCGGCGTGCAGTGCGACAATCGAGGCCAAATAAAGATTGTCCCCTTTCCCCTCGCTGCGCGCCGAGCGCGCCCATTGCACGCCGTTGCCCGTGCCGAAATAAAGCAGGTTGAGCTTCGGGTCGTAGGAAATCGCGTCCCATACCGGTCCGCCGCCGCCCAATTTCCACCAATCCCCAGACCAGGTTTTCGCAGCCCGCGCCATCGCATCGTTTTCAAACGGCTTGGACGGATCGCCCGGGACGGTGAAGAAACGCCACGCCAGCTTTCCGGTTTCGGCATCGTAGGCGGAGATGTAGCCTCGGGTGCCGTACTCACCGCCGCTGTTACCGATGATCACGCGGCCGTGGATGACGCGCGGGGCCTGCGTGATGGTGTAGGGCCTGCTGGTATCGACGGTGAGGGTGCTCCAAACCGGCTTGCCGGTCGCTGCATCCAACGCCACCAGTCGTCCGTCGTAGACCCCCACATAAATCTTATGATTCCACACCGCAACGCCGCGATTGCCCACATCGCAGCAGGCATTCACGCCGAGCTCGCGGCGCACCTGTGGGTCGTAAGCCCAGAGCAACTTACCGCTGCGCGCGTCATAGGCCTTCACGAGGCTCCACGCGGTCGACACGTACAGCACGCCGTCAACGACGAGCGGTGTGGCTTCCTGCGCCCGGTTGGTGTCAAGGTCCGCGAACCAGGCGAGACCCAACTCTTTCGCATTCTTGTCGTTGATCAACTTAAGCGGGCTGTAGCGCTGTTCGCTGTAAGTGCGGCCGTAGGAAAGCCAATTTCCGGGCTCCGCATCCGCATTGACGATCCGTTCGCCATCCACCGCCCTGCCGCCGGTTTCAAATCCGCATAGCAATGCGGCAGCTATCAGCAAGGTGCCGTATGGCGCGAATCGGTGGCTCTTCATCCCTTCCCCCTAAAAGCGTTTTTCTGAAACTCTTTCAGCCCGTGCCGCGGGCTTTGTACGTGAACTTCTGGCCCGCCAGCGTCGCTGCGTACATCAAGCCACCCTTGGCGATCGTAAACACCGCCATGCCGGCGTTATAGTCGCCATCGGTGGTGGCATTACTCTTTCCCCCGCTGGCGCCGGAGCTGGATCCGTTGGTGCCGATGCTGGCATTGGCCCCGGCGGTGATCGCAATCGCGCTCGCGCCGGCCGAGAATTCAAAGCTCCCGGACTCGAATTGATCGAGCGCGCGCTTGTCTTGAAAGAAGATGATTTGACTATAGTCCTTGCCGCCGGCCTGAAATCCCACGCTCAGCTGCTTCATGGTTGTATCGCCGACCAGCTGCCCGTGGACGTAAACCTGCCCCTTGCCAAATGCGCCGCCGACGACAAGTCCCCCTTCACCGATGTTCGGAAATACGGCATAGGCGTAGCTGTCTTGAAAAAATACCGCACTCTCGCCTGCATTCTTGAACAATGCAATCGTGTCCTCGTACTTGCCTGCATTGGCAACGCCGGCCGCCGCGAATAGCGCGCCGAAAAACACCACAAGCTGACTGATGCGCTTCATATTGGCACTCCTCAACGACGCGCGGCCGTTGGTCCTCATCACCACTTTGGAATCATCACTTCAATCTCATCGACGAAACACCAGCTCCAATCCTCCCCGGGTTCAAACGAGGAAATAATGGGATGGCCGGTGGCGGCGGCATGCTTGCGCGCGTGCCGATTCTTTGAGTCGTCGCAGCATCCAACATGGCCGCAGGTGCGGCACAGGCGTAAATGCACCCACGTGTCGCCCATTGCCAGGCATTCCACGCAGCCGTCGCCGGAGGGCACGACGCGCTTGACGCTGCTCAAATGGCTGCAGACCGGATGACCCCTGCGCATTGTCGCTTCGCTCGCAAATGAATAGTATGTAGCCCGACTTATAGCAGAGCGCGCAGAAAAATGGACCTCTCCCAGCTTCCGGACCTTCGCGCCGGAGTAGAAATCGGCGACATGCAGGACGGTGCCATCATGGCGGGCCGCGTCGACTCCGACGAGGCAATTCTGGTGAGGCGCAAAGAGGAGTTTTTCGCGGTCGGCGCACAATGCACCCACTATCACGGTGCTTTAGGCGAAGGCCTGGCGGTCGGCGACACCATCCGCTGCCCCTTGCATCACGCCTGCTTCAGTCTTCGCACGGGCGCTGCGCTGCGTGCGCCGGCCCTCGACCCGATTGCCTGCTGGCGCGTGGAGCGCGTAGGCAGCAAGGTCTTCGTCCGCGAGCGAAAACCCGAGCCGAAGCCCACCGCCTCTGCCGGCGGCAACCCACCCGCATCGGTGGTCATAGTCGGCGGCGGGGCTGCCGGCCTCGCAGCCGCGGACCGCCTGCGCCGCGAAGGCTATCCCGGACGAATCACCATGATCAGCGCGGATTCTGCGGCGCCGTATGATCGCCCCAACCTCTCCAAGGATTTTTTGATGGGCACGGCGCCCGCGGAGTGGATGCCGTTGCGCAGCGCCGCTGACTATGCCGAGCGCAAGATTGAGCTGCTGCTGGGCTCGCGGGTGCAATCCCTCGACCTCAAGCAGCGCAACGTACAGCTCGAAGGCGGCCGAAAAATCGACTTCGACGCCTTGCTGCTGGCGACCGGGGCCGACCCGGTGCGGCTGAATATTCCCGCGGCCGGCGGCGCGCGGCTGCTGTATCTGCGCAGTTTTGCCGACTCGCAGGCGATTGTTGCGGCGGCCGCGGCGGCGAAGCGCGTGGTCGTGCTGGGCGCGAGTTTTATCGGGCTGGAAGTCGCCGCCTCGCTTGCGCCATCGAGGCATCGAGGTGCACGTCGTCGGGCTCGAGCGCGTGCTCTTCGAGCGCGTGTTGGGACCTGAGCTCGGCGCGCTGGTGCGCGAAGTTCACGAAGCGCACGGCGTGATTTTTCACCTGGGCACCTCGGTTGCAAACGTCGACGGCACGCGTGCAACGCTCAAGGACGGCTCGAGCATCGAGGCGGATTTCGTCGTCGTCGGCGTGGGCGTACGTCCCGTCACCCAGCTCGCCGAGCAAGCCGGTCTTGCGATCGATCGAGGCGTCCAGGTGAATCAATTCCTCGAGACCAGCGCAACCGGCATCTTTGCCGCCGGCGACATCGCGCGCTGGCCCGATCCCCATAGCGGCGATCGCATCCGCGTCGAGCACTGGGTGGTCGCGGAACGGCAGGGTCAGATCGCGGCGCTCAATATTTTAGGGCATGGACGGGTCTTCGACGCGGTCCCCTTCTTTTGGAGCCAACACTACGACCTGACGATCAACTATGTCGGGCACGCGGAATCCTGGGATGCCGTCGACATCGACGGTTCGCTGAGCTCGCGCGACTGTGCCGTCACCTTCCGGCGCGGCGGCCGAATCCTGGCGGTCGCCAGCATATCGCGCGATCTAGAAAGCCTTCAGGCCGAGCGCGATCTGGAACACACAAAAGTGAGCATCAAGAATGGATAGGCGCGAATTTCTGGCGGCGGCTGCGGTTGCGGCGACCGCGCGAGCGGCCGATAAGACTCCTGCCGCACCAACCGTGGCCCCGCAGGCGTCGCCGGACGCGATCGAGGAGCTGTCACTCGCGGATATTGCCGCCGCCTTCGCCGACGGGCGCATGACGTCGCAACAGCTGACGCAGCGCTATCTTGCACGTATCGACAAGCTGGACCGGCACGGCCCGAATTTAGGAGCAGTGATCGAGACCAATCCGCGCGCGCTCGAAATCGCCGCCGCGCTCGATGCCGAACTCAAGACGCGCGGTTCCCGCGGCCCGCTGCACGGCGTGCCGGTCCTGATCAAGGACAATGTCGAGACATCCGATCACATGATGTCGACGGCCGGCTCGCTGGCGCTCGCGGGATGGTATGCACCCAAGGACGCGCCGCTGGTCGAACGACTGCGGGCCGCGGGCGCCGTCATTTTGGGCAAGAGCAACTTGAGCGAGTGGGCCAATTTTCGCTCCACTCACTCGTTGAGCGGCTGGAGCGGCCGCGGCGGCCAGTGCCGAAACCCTTATGCGACAGATCGCACGCCTTCGGGATCGAGTTCCGGTTCCGCAGTCGCGGTCTCGGCGAATTTGTGCGCCATCGCCGTGGGTACGGAGACCGACGGTTCGATCGTGAGTCCCGCATCGATCAATGGCATCGTCGGATTGAAGCCGACCGTTGGCCTGATCAGCCGTCGCGGCATCGCGCCGATCTCGCACAGCCAGGACACCGCAGGACCCTTGACGCGCAGCGTCCGCGATGCCGCGGTGATGCTCGGGATCATGGCGGGTCTGGATCGCGCCGATGCAGCGAGCGCCGCGGTCGGCAGTCGATTCCAGAGCGACTACGCCCGGTACGTTGATCCCAACGGATTGAATGGCGCGCGCTTAGGGATCGCCCGCAAGTTTTTTGCCGACAATGCCCCGTTCAACGGCTTCCTGGACACCTGCATTGTCACCCTCAAAGCCGCCGGCGCCGTGATTGTTGATCCGGCCGATCTGCCCATGCACGGCTCAACCGGGGCGCCCGAACAGGAGGTTCTCCTGTACGAATTCAAGACGGACTTGAATGCCTACCTCGGGCGCCTGCCCCCCACCTTCCCGGTGCGCTCCCTGGCGGCGTTGATTCGCTTCAACGAGGCTCACAAGGATGCCGAGATGCCGTTGTTCGATCAGGAGTTGTTGCGGCAGGCCGAAGCGAAGGGTCCGCTGACCGAAAAAGCCTATAGGGACGCGCGCGCCGCCTGCCTGAAGGCAACCCGCAGCAATGGCATCGATGCCGTGCTCTCAGAGCACAAGCTCGACGCCATGGTGAGCCTCACCGCCGGCCCCGCCTGGCTGATCGACACCGTCAACGGGGACTCCGATACGGGGGGTTGTTCCTCGCCCGCGGCGATCGCCGGCTATCCGCACATTACCGTTCCGGCGGGCCTGTTCCGCGGATTACCGGTCGGCTTGTCTTTCTTCGGCGCGGCGTTCAGCGAACCCACTCTCATCAAGCTCGGTTCGGGATTCGAGACCGTGAGGCACGGACGTACCCCGCCGCGTGTTTAGTCGCCCCGGTCCGGCTTTTTACAGACCCTTGTTCGGGTTGATCAGGTATTTCTTGCCGGTGGCACGCTTGGAATACGCCGCGACGACATCCGGCCGCAGTGCCTCCGCCAAGGAGATTTCCTCGGAATAATGGCTGGCAAAGGTGGTTTTGAGTTCCCCGGCGACCCGCTCCTTCAGTTCCTGAAACGCCAGCGGGCCGATCTTCTCAATGTAAGGGGTCAGCAGCCAGCCGCCGACCCCCCACGCCATGCCGTAATTTCGGTTCAGCACGGCGGGACTCATGTCGAGCGATCCGTACAAATAGACCTGCTTGTGGGTGGTCGATCCGTAGCGGCTGAACACGGTCACGCCGCGGTTCACTGCCGCTTCCATGCAAGCCAATATCTGCCCTGCCAGCGGGCCGCCGCCAATGGCATCAAAGGCAATCGTGGCGCCGGTCGCCGCCAGGGCATCCGTCAGGTCCTTCAGGAACGTAGGGGAATCGGTGCGGCACACATAAACCGCGCCGGCTGCCCTCAATAAATCTTCTTGTTCCTTCTTGCGGACAACGTTCACCAGGCTGATGCCATCCTTGAGACAGAGCCGGTTGAGCATCTGTCCGAGATTCGAAGCCGCCGCCGTGTGCACCAAGGCCTTGTGCCCTTCGAGCCGCATGGTGCCGATCATGCCCAGCGCCGTCAGGGGATTGACGAAACAGGAGGCGCCCTCGGCAGCGCTCGTTCCCGCAGGCAGCATCAGGCACTGATTGACCTTGACGCATCGATATTGCGCGTACATGGCGCCGCCCAGCAGCGCCACAGTCTTGCCCATCAAAGCTTGCGCCGAAGCGGAAGCGCCCGCCTCCGTGACCATGCCGGCGCCCTCATTGCCGACCGGCATGGAGATGTCGATGCGCGCCGCCATCGCCTGCACGGCATTGGCGCTCAACGGCGCCGTCAGCAGCGGCAGTTGCGGCGTGCCGGATAGCTTGGCTTGGCTCCAATCCGCGTTTGCAAGCAGCAACCCTAAGTCCGAGGGGTTGATCGGCGCCGCCTGAATCCAAACGATAACCTCATCGTCTGCCGGGGCCGGAATCGAAGTTCTCTGCAGCGACAGCTCCATCTCGCCGCTCTTCTTGGCGAGAGATCGGAGCTGCAGAAAAGACAGGTGGGCGGATGCGTTCATGGGGCCGTAGCATACGGCGGGATGGGTTCCCGTGCACGCTCGCCGCCCTTTGGAGTTTGAGGAGCTTAAGCGGCCTTTTTCTTGGGCACCTTTTTGCCTGCGCGCCGCGCCTCCGATAAGCCGATGGCGATTGCCTGTTTGCGGCTGGTCACTTTTTTGCCCGAGCGGCCGCTGCGCAGCGTGCCGGCCTTGCGTTCCTTCATGACTTTCTCGACCTTTTTCTGGCTGCCTTTGCTGTACTTTCGCGCCATTTGAAATCTCCGCCGATGATGTGTGTGCAACCATCGAAGATCGCAGAGATTTTCATAATCAGAGATTCGCCAATCAGCGCGTCAGAAGATTCCCAGCGCGAGACCGCTCGCAAGCGTTCTTCCCAATTCCTCGCAGCCCCTCAAAGAGGCCGCGTCGATTACCTTGGCCTTGAGAATTTCCTCGGGCGTCTGGGCGTGCGTGCACACGATGTAGGGATCGGCGATCGCTTTGAGGCGCCAGCCGGCGGCGATGCGATCTATTTGTTGCGCGGCGTTGCGGCCGTCGCTGCCGGCGCAGACCAGCGTAATGAAGGCCCGGCCGTTGATTTTTTCATAGGCCGGATAATAAGTACGGTCGAAGAAATCCTTCATCATTCCGGACATCCCGGCAAGGTTCTCGGGAGTGGCAAAGACATAGCCGTGCGCCGCGAGCACATCCTTTGCATTCGCCTCACCGGCCCGCAGCAGGCGGACTTTGACGCCGGACTCGAGCCCCGCCCCCGCGGCCGCTGCATGTGCCATCTGCCGCGTGCCGTCCGTCATTGAGTGATAAATGACCAAGAGCGTTTTCATGAGCTGATTCCGTGGGGTAAGTCCTACGATTGGCGACGCCGCTCACCGACTGCAATGACGCCACGCTTTCCCGATACTTTCGCCACCCGCAGATTGCTGCCAAAGATCGTTTGAGGTGCGCACATGCTTCACTATGCCGTGGTTTTCTTCGTTATCGCGCTGATTGCCGCGTTTTTCGGCTTCGGCGGAATCGCGGTCGGCGCCGCCGGCATCGCGAAAATTCTTTTCGTCGTGTTTTTGATCGGCGCGGTGGTCACTTTCTTGATGAGCCTGGGCCGTCGGGTCTAGAGCAGAGGAGAACAGGATGCAAACAGTATCGGACACGGCGAAGGGCGCAAACGACTACGCCAATGGCCAGGTGAGAAGCTTTCTCGACAATGTCGAGGATTTGACCAAGGCATTGAAGGATGTCGACTCGCCCGACATTGCAAAAGTTCGCGCCAAGGTAAAGATCGCGCTGGCAGCTGCAAAGAGCGCGGTGGCTGATACGGCATCGCAGCTGCGCGATCAGGCGCAGCAGGTCGGCAGACAGACTGACACGTTCGTGCGCGACAATCCCTGGCAAGTGATCGGAATCGCTGCACTGGTGGGCCTCGCGGTGGGGATCTTCGCATCACGCCGCTACGATTAGCGGAACAGGCGCCTCACGGCGCTGGAATGGCGGCGCCCTAAGCGCGCCGCCATTCCGATCGGCCTCCCGGCTTGTCCTCGAGCAAAATTCCCGCGGCGCTCAAAATCTCTCGGATCCGATCCGATTCGGCAAAATCCTTGACGGAACGCGCCTCGCGGCGCGCGGCCAGCAGCCCCTCTATCTCAGCGTCCGACAGGCTCTTGATTCCGGCACTGCGTTTCAAATAGGTGTCGGGGTCCTGGCTCAAGACACCCAATATCGCGCCCAGCGCCCGCAGGGTCGCGGCCCCGTTCGCCACGGCGGAATCCTTGCCGGCGGCCTTCGCCAAATTTACCGTCCGCGCCACCCCCTGCATGACGGCAAGCGCCTCCGGCGTGTTGAAGTCATCGTCCATCGCGGCACGAAATCGCCCGACTTCGGCCGGATCCGCGACACCTTGCGGCGGCGCATCCTTCAGCGTCCGGTACAGGCCCAACAAGGTTTCATCCGCCTGAGCCAACTGTGCCGCGGAATAATTGATGGGACCGCGATAGTGGCTGCTCAGCAGAAAGAAACGCAATACTTCCGGATCGCGCAGCGTCTTGAGCACTTCACGCACGGTAAAGAAATTACCGAGCGATTTCGACATCTTCTCGTCATTGACCCGCACGAAGCCGTTGTGCATCCACATGTGCACAAAGGGTGCATCGCAGGCCGCGCAAGACTGCGCGATCTCATTCTCATGGTGCGGAAATTTCAAATCCTCGCCGCCGCCGTGCAGGTCGAAATAATCGCCGAGCAGGCTGGTCGACATGGCGGAGCATTCGATGTGCCAGCCCGGTCTGCCCGCGCCCCAGGGCGAAGGCCACGAGGGCTCGCCCGGTTTTGCATGCTTCCACATGACGAAGTCGAGCGGATCGTGCTTGGCGCCGTCGACCTGCACGCGCGAACCGGCGCGCAAGTCATCGATTTTCTTGCGGGAAAGGCGCCCATAATTTGCAAACTTGCGCACGGAGTACATGACATCGCCGTTGTCTGCCGCGTAGGCGAAGCCTTTCTCGATCAGAGTCTCGATCATCGCAATGATCGGCGCAATAAATTCCGTGGCCCGCGGCTCCAGATCCGGGGTTTGCAGACCGAGCGTGGCACAGTCCTCATGCATGGCCACGGTGAAGCGCTGCGCCAGATCCGCCCAGTTCTCGCCATTCGCCGCGGCACGGTCAATGATTTTATCGTCGATATCGGTGACATTGCGCACGTAGGTCACCTGGTAGCCCAGGGAACGCAAGTAGCGCTGCACCAGGTCGAATGCAACCAGCATGCGCGCGTGACCGACATGAATGTAGTCGTAGTTGGTCATGCCGCAGACATACATGCGGACTTCATTGGGCCGAAGAGGCTTGAACTCTTCTTTCTCGCCGCTCAAGGAATTATGGATTTTGAGCATGCATTTCCAAACGCCGCCGCACCAACTCCTGGGGAATGAGCTTGAGCAGCTGCGCCAGCTCCGGTCCGTGTGCGCGGCCGGTCAAGGCCACCCGCAGCGGCATGAAAAGCTCCGGTCCCTTGCGCCCGGTCTGCTCCTTCAATCGCTGCGTAAGCATTTTCAAATCGCCGTCCGACCGCGCGTTGGCCTCGAGCGCCGCGGAAAAAAAGCCGGCGCCTGCCGCGGCGACGATGCGCTGCTCCTCCTCGCCCAGGGGTTCGAGCTCGCCGTTCAGCACTCTGCGCCAGACCACGGCGTCGGCCGGCAGGCTCACATTGTGGCGCACCAGATCGATGAACTCGGTTGAGTCATCGGCCGCCAGCCATGCACGAATTTCAGCCGCCGACAGGCGCTCCAGCGATTCTTTCTGCCAGTGCATCAACTGCGACACCTCGAAGCGCGCCGGCGCCCGCCCCAAATGCTGCGGCCGAAAATGCCGCGGCATCTCTGCGGCGGGCAGCCAGCCATCCATGTCGCCGGCGTGTCCGAGGCGAAACAGCTGATTGAGCACCGCGATGCTCAAGAATCCGCGTTCGCGAAATTCATGCACGCTGGTGCTGCCGTGCCGTTTCGACAGCGGCGCGCCGTCTTCCCCGACCAGCAGGCCCAGATGTCCATACGCCGGACTGCGCATGCCGAGTGCATCCAGCAGCATCAATTGCCGCGGGGTATTGGTCAGATGGTCATCGCCGCGCAACACCTGGGTGACCCCCATGGCGGAGTCGTCCACCGCGTTGCAAAAGAAGAAGGCCGGCGTGCCGTCCTCGCGGCGAATGATGAAGTCGCCGATGTCGTTGCTGGCAAAGCGTTGCGGACCGTGAACGGCGTCGTCAAATTCAATTTGTCGGTCGACCGGCACGGCGAAGCGCAGCGTCGGCTTTGAGCCCCGCGCTTCGCGCTCGGCGCGCTGCGCCGCCGTCAGTTCCCTGCAGGTGCCCGCATAGCGCGGCGGCTTGCCGGACATGCGCTGCAGCTTGCGCGACAACTCCAGTTCCTGCGCGCTGCAGTAGCAGGGATAGGCTTGGCCGCGGGCCAACAAGTGCGCATACAAATCCCGATAGAATTCGCCGCGCTCCGCTTGGAGGTACGGTCCCGACGGGCCGCCCACATCCGGCCCCTCGTCCCAGTCCAACCCCAGCCAGCGCAGGTCGCTCATCAGCTGGTCCCGGAACCGATCTTGGCTGCGCGTCGAGTCGGTGTCCTCGATACGTAAAATGAACTTTCCGCCGGTTTTACGGGCCCAAAGATGGCTGAAAAGAGCCGTCCGTGCATTGCCCAGGTGCAATGCTCCGGTGGGACTGGGTGCAAACCGTGTGATGACCGGCGACTCGTTGATTGCGGACATAGCTCAAGATTGTACCTATTCGAGTAGAATCCAGGCGTATGAAACAACTTTTACTGAGTCTTGCATTGGTGGGCCTTGTCTCCTGGCACCCGTCGATCGCGATTGAAAAGACGGCTGATGCGAAAGCTGCGCCCAAGCCGGCATCGGCCGCATATTCACCGCAAATAGAAGTGTTCACATCGATGGGAAACTTCACCATCGAATTGAATGCCGAGCGCGCGCCGCTTACCGTGGCCAACATTCTGGCCTACGTCGATTCCGGCCATTACACCAACACCCTGATTCACCGCGCGGTCGCTAATTTCGTCATTCAAGGCGGCGGCTTCAATGTCGACTACACGCCCAAATCCGCGCCTTTGAAAGTGCCCAACGAATCGGGCAATGGACTGAGCAATGTACGCGGCACCGTGGGCTTGGCCCGCACCGCCGATCCTCATGGGGGCAACGCGCAGTTCTATGTGAACCTGAACGACAATGCCGCTCTCGATCCCAATGCCACGCGCTGGGGTTACGCGGTCTTCGGCCGCGTGATCGACGGCATGGACGTGGTCGATCGGATCGGCAACGTTGCCACGGGCGCGCACGGCCCCATCAAGGAGGAAGCGCCGCTCAAGCCCATCGTAATCCTGAAGATCGAGCGCGTTGCCGGTCCGAACAGCGGCGGCGCGTCAAAACCGTAAAATCCCGCTGATCCGCGGTGACCACGCTCTTCATCTCGGATTTGCACATCGACGCGACCCGCCCGGCGATCATCGCGCAATTCTTGCGATTCCTCGAGACCGAGGCGAAAACCGCCGCGGCCCTGTACATCTTGGGCGATCTGTTCGAGTCGTGGATCGGCGATGATGCGCCGGATTCCGCGCAGTCGGAGGCCATCGCCGGGCTGCGTGCGCTCACGGCAAGCGGCGTGCCCTGCTTTGTCATGCATGGGAATCGGGACTTCCTGCTGTCGCGCCGGTTCTCCGAATTGAGCGGCGCGCAGATGCTGCGCGATCCCTTGATCATTACGTTGTATGGCGAAGCCGTGTTGGTCATGCACGGCGATGCGCTTTGCACCGACGATCATGCCTACCAGCGGCTGCGCGCGACGGTGCGCGATGCCGAGTGGCAGCGTCAGTTTTTGGCGCTGCCGGTCGAGTCGCGCCGGGCGCTGGCCGGCGCAGCCCGCGCCGGCAGCCAGGCACATACCGCGAGCATGGAATATGCCATCACCGACGTGAATGCGGACAGCGTCGCGACCGCATTGCGCGACGCCGGAACCGCGACGTTATTGCACGGCCACACACATCGGCCCGCCATCCACGCCTTGGAAGTGGACAGACGTCCGCGCACCCGCATCGTCCTGGGGGATTGGTACGACCAGGGCAGCGTGCTGCGCTGGGATCAGCATGGCCCGGAGCTTCAGTCGTTGCCGCGCGGCTGAAGCTCCGCCGCCGTTGCCGGCTGAGGCGGGCCTGAATGAAATCTGAACAGCGCATCCGGGTCCGTGATCAGCTGCGCCTCGCACGCGGCAAATGCCGCAATTCGCTGGTCAACTTTTACGCCCGCTCGCGCCGCCGCACGTTCGGCCAGGTCTAGATAAAGCTGATAGTGCCGCGCTTCCGCTGCATGCAGGCCGCAGAACAAGCCTTTCAGCGGTTCACCGATGGCCGCTCCCAACGCCGCGAAGCGCTCGCAGGAGCGCGCCTCGATGAACGCGCCGCAAATCATCAGATCCACCTCGCGCTTCGGTTCCTCGCTCGCCACCAGGCGCCGCAACCGTGCCGCGTAGCGGCCGGGCGCGAGGCGTTGCGGCACAATTTTCAGCGCGCCCATGAGCTTTGCCACCTGCTCGTAGTGGCGCAGCTCTTCACGCGCGAGCCGCGACATCTTTTCGGTCAGTTCCAGATCTTCCGCATAGGCGAACATCAGCGCAAGCGCGGTCGAAGCCGCCTTTTTCTCGCAATTCGCATGATCGATCAGCAATAGCTCGGGAAGCACGCACGCTTCTGCAATCCAAGCAGGAGGAGTCGCCGCACGCAGCAGCGGGTGGGCAAACGCCGCTGCAGCGCTCATGCCGGAATTTTCAGCGCGGAAACGGCTGCCAGCAGCTCGCCGGCGGATTGATAGCGATCGCCCGGAGCCTTGGCCAGCAGCCGGCGCAGCAGCCCCTCGTAAGCGGCAAATTGCGGCGCGATCTCCGGCAATTCGGCGCGCTTGTGCTTGTAGATGACTTCCATGGCGGTCGCGCCGTTGTAGGGCTTGCGGCCGATCAACATTTCGTAGAACACCACGCCCAGGCTGTAAAGATCGCTGCGCGCGTCGATGATTTCTGCGTGGCCCTGCTCCGGGCTCATATAGTAGGGCGTGCCGAAAATCTCGCGGGTGCCGGTGAGCGAGATGTCATCTTCGTTCGCCTTGGCCAGACCGAAGTCGATCAGACTGACGCTGTCGTCGGGGCGCAGCATGACATTGGCGGGCTTCAGGTCCCGGTGTAGCACGCCCACCGAGTGGATGGCCTCGAGCGCACTGGCTATTTGCCGCAGAAACATCAGCGCCGTGGGCGGCGCGAGCGGCTCCTTGAGCATGCGCTGGCGCAGGTCTCCCGCCGGGAAATGCTCCATCGCAATATAGGCATGATCATCGGCAACGCCAAGATCGTAAATGCGCACGATGTTCTGGTGATTCAGGCCGGCGACGATTTCATATTCCTGCAGAAATCGATCGAAGCTGACAAAACGCTCCGATACGTCGGGTACCTGGCTGAATACCTTCAGCACCACGAGCGTACCCGCGCGTTCGCTCTCGGCAAGATAGATCTTGCACATGCCGCCGCTGCCGACCTGGCGGATGCAGCGATGGCCGCGGATGATCACGGTGCCGAATCGGTAGCGATTCTCGTAGTCCGAATTCGCGCGCAACAGCGCGAGCGCCTTGCGATGCTCGTTCGAGGCGGTGACGATCATCTTGAGCAGCCGGTTGCGATCGACCTTGCGGCCGTAGAGGCGCGTCACGCCGGCTGTCTCGGGAAGCGGAAATTCCGGGGTGTCTTCCAGCAGCACCAATATGATCGGTGCGAACTCGGCCTTGCCGGCCTGCGCCGCGGCGAAATCGATGGCCGCATCCGTGGGCCGCGCGCTGACGATGATCACCGCATCGAAGCCGGCCGCGGCAAAATTGGGATCGAGGTCGGGTTCCTTGTCCAAGGCATGCTCGACAATGGCGGCGTCCGGCCACTGGATTTCCACGTGCTTTCGGACCAGCAGTCGAAATTCGTCGCGGGCTGCAATCACCAATAGGCGCATAATCTTTGCCGAAACCGGCGCCGGCGGTTAATCCAGCGCGGGTTTTACAGTATTCGGACGGATTTGAGGCCGCGGCCGGCGCCATGCCGGCGCTGCTGCTTGGCCTCGTCGGACCGCTCTTCCTGCAGGCGCGCCAGATACTCCGGCGTTACATCCCCGGTCACGTACTCACCTGAGAAACAAGAAGTATCGAAGTTCTCGATCTTGGCGTTGTCGTGACGGACCGCGTGTTCCAGATCATCCAGGTCCTGATAAATTAGCCAATCGGCGCCGATGATGTCGCGCACCTCTTCGTCCGTGTGTCCGGCCGCCACCAGTTCGGAAGCATCCGGCATGTCAATGCCATAAACGTTCGGGTAGCGCACAGGAGGCGCCGCCGAAGCGAAGAAGACTTTCCTGGCGCCGGCCTCGCGCGCCATGTCGATGATCTGCGCCGAGGTGGTGCCGCGCACGATGGAATCATCGACCAGCAGCACGTTCTTGCCGCGGAATTCCAGATCGATGGCGTTGAGCTTGCTGCGCACCGATTTGGCGCGCTGTTCCTGGCCCGGCATGATGAAGGTGCGGCCGATGTAGCGGTTTTTGATGAACCCCTCGCGATATTTGACGCCGAGCAATTGCGCGACCTGCACGGCGCTGGTGCGGCTGGTGTCCGGAATCGGAATAACCACGTCGATGCCGTGCTCGGGCCGCTCGCGCTTGATTTTCTCCGCCAGGCGTTCGCCCATGCGCAGTCGCGCCTTGTACACCGAAATGTTGTCGATGATCGAATCGGGCCGGGCGAAATACACGTACTCAAAAATGCACGGTGTATGGCGCGCCATTGCCACACATTGCTGCGCGTAGAAACGCCCCTGTTCATCGATGAACACCGCCTCGCCGGGCGCCACATCGCGCACCATGTCGAAACCCAGCATGTCGAGCGCCACGCTCTCGGACGCCAGCATCCATTCGGTGCCCTTCTTGGTGTCGCGCTTGCCTACAACCAGCGGCCGGATGCCGTTGGGATCGCGAAACCCCAAAATGCCATGACCGATGACCATGGCTGTCACGGCATAGCCGCCGCGGCAGCGGCGATACACCGCGTTGGCCGCCGCAAATACGTCCGCCGGCGTCACCCGCGGCGTCCCAACCCGCTCGAGTTCGGAGGCGAGGACATTGAGAAGCACTTCGGAATCGGAACTGGTGTTCAAATGGCGGCGATCCTCGCGCACCAAAACCTCGGTGAGCTCGCGCGCATTGGTGAGGTTGCCGTTGTGGCCCAGGCAAATTCCATAAGGAGAGTTGACGTAAAAAGGTTGCGCGTCATGCGCGCTATCGCACCCGGCCGTGGGATAGCGCACGTGGCCGATGCCGATATTGCCCTTGAGCTTCAGCATGTGCTTCTGTTGGAACACATCGCGCACCAAACCTGAGTCCTTGCGCATGAACAGCTCGCCGTCCTGCGCCGTCATGATGCCCGCGGCATCCTGACCGCGATGCTGCAGCACCGTCAGCGCATCATAAATGCGTTGATTGACCGCGCTGGTTCCGACCATTCCGACGATTCCGCACATGAGGGATCTCCGCTACTTAGGTCTGACTTTCACACCGGTCAGGCGCTCGAGCTTCGCCCAAGGTTCGCCCTTCTCTCCGACCATCGCGCGCAACCAATCGCCGACGGTCTCACCATACGGAACCAGCTTGGACCGGTCCCACCAATCCTCGCCATTCATATGCAGCAATTCGCCGCCGATCACCATGAGACCGACCAACACCATGCCGCGCACGACGCCGAAAAAAAGCCCGATGACCCGATCCAGCGGTCCTAATCCCAATGTGCGGGTGAAATAGCTTAAAACCATCCCCACGACCCAGCCGATCAGGAGGACGAGCACCAAAATCACCAATCGCCCAACCCAGGGCGCAATTTTCGGATCCGCGAGCAAACCGCCCAAATGCGGTTCAATGATGGGGCCGAATTGCCAGGCGGCCCAGATGGCGAGTACCCAAAAGGCGACCGAGACTGCTTCTCGAATAAAGCCGCGCAGCGCGCCAATAAGTGTTGAACCCAGGAGAATCAACAAAATTAGAACGTCGGCACCGGTCAATATTCCGCCTCCTCCTGCCTGGCCCGTATTCTACCGGAGCGATGCCAACGGCGTCCTGAAACGATCGCAAAATGAGAAATCAAGCCGCCGGAGCCACCAGGCTTCCCGCGTGCCCCAGCGATTTGAGCTTGGCGGCCATCCTCTCGGCTGATTCGCGGTTGCTCAACGGTCCTACACGCACGCGATAGCGTACCGAGGCGCCGGAGCCGCCCACTAAAACGAACACCGCAAACCCCTGCCCTTTGACCTGGCGGGTCAGGTTATCGGCATTGGCGCGGCTCGCGAAGCTGCCGAGTTGCACGGACCAAGAACCGTGACCGCTCGATTTGGGCGAAGGCACGGCAGATTCAACGGGTGTCACGTGGGCCGGTGCCTCGCGAGCGGGTGCTTCGCGAGCGGGTGCCGGGCGCGCGGCCGCCGTTTTAGGCTGAAGCTTCGCGGGTGCCGCGCCGCCCGCAGGCGGCATCGAAGCGGCAGCGCCCGCCGGCGCCGTGGCAGTCTGCTCGGTGCGGCCCGGCCCAGCGGATGAATTGGCTGACGAGGCCGCGGAAGCGGCGGGCTGCGAATCCGGCTCCGCCTCCGCATTGGCCGGCGCCTTGCTGGTGGTCAAATCCACCGTGACGTTTCGAATCGGTTCAGGGGCGGCCGCCGGAAGAGTTGGCGCAGGCGCCGCATTCGGTTTTGGGCCTGACAACAATTCGGGCACGATGAGCACTACCAGCGCAACCAGGATCGATGCGCCGATCAGCCGTTCTTTGACGCGACGGTCCATCACGGTGAAGTATATTCGGGACTCGCCGCCGGCGGCAGCAATCGTGAGGATTCGAGCCAGTCAATCGCAGGCCCGACGGTATGAAAGGACCCGAACACCACGATTCGATCTTGTTGTCTCGCCGCTTTCAACGCCGCAGCGCACGCGTTCGCGACGCTGTCTAAGGCGATGACGGGGGCCTGCACCTCCGCCTGCACGACACTGGACAAGGCCTGTCCGCTGCGGCCGCGCGTGCCGTCGACCGATGCGCACCACCATGCGTCGATGCAAGGGTCCAGCAGGGAGACGATCCCCGCGGCATCCTTGTCCGCCAGAATCCCGCATACGGCCAGCGTTTTGCCTGAAATCGGATTGGCGTTCAAATTCCGCGCCAGCACCCGGGCGGCGTCCGGATTGTGCGCGACGTCCAAGATCCACGCCGGCGAGTTCTCGCCCGCGCCGATCACTTGGAAGCGGCCGACCAACTGCACGGTCTCAAGCCCGCGTGCAATTGCCGCGGCGGGTATGGTCAAGCGCGGTGAAATTTCCTCGAGCGCAGCCAGCGCGGTGGCCGCATTGATAAATTGAATATCCCCTTTGAGCGCGGGGGCGGGCAGTTGCGGCAGATCCCAGCGCGTGCCGCGGTAGCGCCACCCGGCACCGTCGAGAACGTAGTTGTATTCGATGGCGAGCCGCTTGAGCGGCGAGTTCAAGCCGCGCGCGATGCTCTCGAGACTCAGGGACGGCTCGCGGCCGCCAATGACCGCCGGTTTTCCAGGCCGAAAGATACCGGCCTTCTCGCGCGCAATGGCCTCGAGCGTATCGCCCAGGTACTCCTGATGATCCAGGCCAATGCTGGTCACGACGGCGACATCTGGATCGACCACATTGACGGCATCCAACCGGCCTCCCATGCCGATTTCGAGCACCCAGGCATCGAGACGGGCGGACTCGAAAACCAACAATGCCGCCAGGGCGTTGAATTCAAAAAACGTCAATGCCACCGCGCCGCGCGCGGCTTCGATTTTTTCGAAGGCGGCCACCAGTTCCTCGGCATGCGCCAAGCGGTCGTGGACGCGGATGCGTTCGCGGTAGTCGCGCAGATGCGGAGAGGTAAAGGTACCGACCTTGAAGCCGGCGGCGTTTAAGATGGCCGCGCAATACGCGCTGACCGAGCCCTTGCCGTTGGTACCGGCAATGGTGATGACCGGGACGGCTGGCTGCCGCCACTCGAGACGCTCGAGCACCGCGCGCAGCCGCTCCAGCCCCAGATCGATTGCTTGCGGGTGCACCTGTGCTTGGTAGGCCAACCACTGCTCGAGACTCCGCATGCGGTCCGGCCTCGAGAGCCTTAAGCTGCGGCCGGTTCTTTGCCGCTCAGCAGCCGCAGCATGGCGCCGATGCGGTCGCGCAACTCGCGCCGGTCGACGATCATGTCGAGAGCGCCATGCTCGAGCAGAAACTCGCTGCGCTGAAAGCCCTCCGGCAGTGTTTCGCGCACGGTCTGCTGAATGACTCGCGGCCCGGCGAAACCGATCAGCGCCTTGGGTTCGCCGATGTTGACATCGCCGAGCATGGCGAGGCTCGCCGACACCCCGCCCATGGTCGGATCGGTCATCACGGAAATAAATGGCAGGCGGGCTTCCGACAGCCGCTTGAGCGCCGCGCTGGTTTTCGCCATCTGCAGCAATGAGTACAACGCTTCCTGCATGCGCGCGCCGCCGCTGGCGGAGAAACAGACCAGCGGCATGCGGTGCTCCAGGCAATGCTCCACCGCACGCACGAATTTCTCGCCGACCACCGAACCCATGGAGCCGCCGAGAAAGCGAAACTCGAATGCGCAGGCAACCACGTCGAGCCCCTCGAGTTTTCCGGCCATGACGATGAGTGCATCGCGCTCGCCGGTCTGTTTCTGGGCCTGCACCAGCCGGTCCTTGTAACGCTTGGAATCCTTGAATTTGAGCGGATCCTCGGGCTCGACCTTGGCTGCGATCTCGGTGGTTGATCCGGTATCGAGAAATTTCATGACGCGCTCGCGGCCATTGATGCGCATGTGGTGGCTGCACTTGGGACAGACATACAAATTGCGTTCGATCTCGGCTTTGTACAGCACGGCATCGCAGGCGGGACACTTGGTCCACAAGCCTTCGGGCACCGAGCGGGTGCGGCGCTCGGTTTTGATCCGCGACGGAACGATTCGCTCAAACCAGGACATGCTAGCAGCCTATCGAATGCTTCAGACAGGATCGCAGTTTAAACCAATTTTGCCCTGAGGAGCCCGTCTGAGTATTCCGCGTGGCCGGGGATCGCGAAATCCTTGGGGTACTCCACCCGCCACAAGTACAAGCCCTCTGCCGGTGCGGTGGGGCCGGCAGCACGCCGATCGGCGCCGGCCAGCACCTTGGCCATGGCGGCTTTGGGATCGGCTTCGCGCTGCACGGCGAGCAATGTCCCGATGATATTGCGGACCATGTGATGCAAATAGGCATTGGCGGTGATCTGCAGCGACACCAGATCGCCCGCGCGGGTTACCTCGATGGCGTCGACGCGTCTGATCGGGGTCTGCGACTGGCATTCAATGGATCGGAATGCTGAAAAATCGTGCTCACCGATGAGCGCCTGAGCGGCCGCATGCATGGCCTCTGCGTCGAGGGGCCTGTGAATCCAAGCGGTGCGCCCACGCTGCAGCGCAGAGCGGGCGCTGCGATTCAAGATGAGGTAGCGATAGATGCGGCGGGACGCCCTGTGGCGCGCGTGAAAGGCCATGCTCACCTCGCCGGCCCACTGCAGGGCGATGCTGGGCGCGAGCCGGGTGTTCGCCCCCAAGACCCACGCGCGGGGCGAACGCTGCGCATGCGTATCGAAATGAATGACCTGGCCAAGCGCGTGAACACCGGCGTCGGTCCTTCCTGCGCAGATGGCGATGACTGGGTGCCCGGCAACGAAGGACAACGCGGCTTGCACGGCGTCTTGAATGGAAATCGAATGTGCTTGCGACTGCCAGCCGGCGTAGTCGGTGCCGTCATACTCGATGATGGCGGCAACTCGGCGGCCGGGCTCGGTCACTTAAGCGCCCAGCCTAGCCGGGCAGATTCTCGATCAGGCGTTGCGCTTCCTGTTTCTGGCTCGCAGAACCTTCGCTGACGACTTCCTCGAGAATGCTGCGAGCGCCTTCCGGATCGCCCATATCCATATAGGCTCGTGCCAAATCCAGCTTGGTTCCCACTTCGCTCATCGTTACCGGCTCCAGCTCCGGCAGCGCCATTTCTTCCGTCTTGATCTTGGTGGTGCGCTGGGTGGAAATCGTTTTGAGCTTGTTGGTGGCGGCGGCCTCCGAACCATTGAGCGCTTCGCCGACGTCCAAATCGACCTTGCGGTTGCGTTGGCTGGCTTCGAATACCTCGGTCGAGAAAACTTCGTCTTCCGCGCGCGGCTGCTCAACCGTATCGCCTGATCCTAAGGCGTTGGCGAGTCGATCAAGATCCAAGTCGATGCTATCGGCGTTGAGACCGCGCAAACGAGACGTGGAATCCACATCACCCCGCTCCGGTTCTTGCACGTCCGAATACTCGGGCGACTTGAACCGCGATGTCGCAGCGGGATCTTGAGTCGTGCCGCGCGGCATCTGTACCGTAGGCGCCGATTCCGGGCCCAGTACGGCGGTCTTGATCTCTTCGTGGTCGGTGCCCAGATCGGCAACAAACGAGGCTTCCAGCTCGCGCTCGAGTTCGGTCAGGTCCTTGTCGCGCGCGCGGCTCTCGGCCTCCGCCATCATGCGGCGGGATTTCTCATCGAGACCCGCGACCATTGTGGGCGCATCGGACGGATGATCGGTCTCCTCGAGCCGGGGAATGCTGATCGAAGCGCCCGAGGCGGCGCCTTCGAGATGATCCAGGTCCAAACCCAGATCATCGATCGAGAGTTCCGCGGTCTGATCCGCTTTGTTGACCTTGTCCAGCTTGGACGAAATCCGGTCACGCAAATCCGCGGACTTCAATGTCGGGGACTCTGCCGTCGGCGCGTCCGCGAAATTCATCAGCTCCGATTCGACCGTCGGTTCATCGCGCGGCGCCATCTCGCGCGTCGGCGAATCATCGGCGCCGCGTTCTGCATGATCCAGCGTGAAATCGAGGTCCGTACCGGCATGCAGGCCGGGCGATTCACCGGTCGCGGCCGTGTCGTCGATATCCTTGGCAATCGTTTGATCGATGCTGCGCTCGCCTTCCGGGTCGCCGAACAGGTCGATATCGACGCGGTTCTCCCCGCCTTCCAGATTCAAATCGACCAATGCGCCGGCGCCCCGACCGCTGCCGGCGCTGGCGGCAAACAACGGCTCATCCGGGCAAATCTGCTTGCCCATGATGACAATCTTGTCCCACTCGCCGGCAGGCGCGCGGTCACGGGTGGACTCCAGGCCCTTCGCGGTTTGCAGGAAGGCGTCTTTGTTGCCCCACACGAAGTAAATTTCCAGCAGCTTCAGGCGCAGATCGCGTCGATCCGGCTCGCGCTCGAGTGCGATGCGCACCAGATCGGCGGCTTGATCATAGAGACCATAGGCCATGTGAAAGTCGGCTTCGGCCAGCGGATCGCCCTGATCGAGGTTGACCGCACTCTCGCTCGACATCGTGTCGTCAGGCGCCTTGAGGTCCGCGGTGGTTTCACCGTAGCGCTCCGCCGGCTCGTTGAAATCCGGCATGCGATGCTCGCCGGACTCCTCGACGACAAATGAGTCATCGGCGCCGCGGCTGCTGGCGACTCGCGCGCTTGGATCACGGAATTCGGAAATGTCGGTTGAGTCCAGCCCGGGGAAATCCCCGCCGCCGCCACCGCCGCTGATTGCCTGCCGGCGGCGCCAGGAGGCGATCGCTAGCCCCACGATCAAAGCGGCGATCACGCCCAGCGGCAGCCACCAATTCGTTGTCAGCCAATCGATCCATGAGCCGCTGCTGGCGACGGGAGCCGGCTTCTTCACGACGACCGGCTTGGGCGGCGGCGCGGGTGCGGGGGTTGGCGTCGGCGCCACGGTATTCTCGGCGGGCAAGGGCGACGGTGTCGGCACGGGCGTCGCTTCAGGCGTGCTCGGCTTCGTTTCCGGAACCGGTGCCGGTGCCGGCGCGGGTTTCGGAGCCATCGCTGTCTGCGGCGGCGGCGTGGGCGCGGGCGCGGGCGCGGCTTGCGCACCCAGCTTGCGCTGCAGTTCGCTCAGCTCGTTGTTCTTGAGGTCGAGCAGACGATGCGTATCCGCCAGCTGCTGTTCCAAATCCTGGACGCGGCCCTTGAGCGCTTGCGCCTCACCGCTGGAAGCGGACTCGCTGCTGCTGTTGCTGGTCCCACTGCCCGCACCCGGCGTCACCAGTCGCAGGTGGCCGCTGGATGCAGTGGCGCCGTTGCCGCGCCAGGCGTCCATTTGACGATGCACTTCGCTCATCGCCTCGGTTTGGTTCAGCGCCGCGATATCATCGGCGCCCGGTACGCGCAGCACGGAACCACGACGCAGGATATTGATGTTGCCGCCGAACGCCTCGGGGTTCGCGCGATACATGGCAATCATGGTCTGATCGATGTCGGCCCGGGATGCGGCATGCAAGCTGCGCGCGATCTTCGTCAGGGTGTCGCCCTGAGCGACACGATACGTGCCCTCGGCGGCCGGAGCAGCGGGCTCCGCGCTGCTCGGCGCGGGGGTGCTCTCAGGCGCCGGACTTGACGCTGCGGCGCTCGGCGCGGTGCTCGCGCTCGCCGCATGCTTCGCGGATCGGCCGGCGTGACCTGCACGCTTCGAAGCCGCGGCAGGCGTACTTGCGGCGGGTGTGGCCGTGGTATCGGTCTGTGCCGGCGTCGCGGCCAGCGGAGTGGTCTTGACGCGCGGCGTCGCCGCGGCTGCCGGCGCAGTTGGGGCCGTGGTTGCCGCCGCCACCGGAGCTGCGCTGCTGGCTCGCTCACCGGGGGTATAGACCGGCGGGTCAAGCAACACGGTGTACTCGCGCATGAGGCGTCCGCGAGCCCAGTTCACCTCAACCAGAAAGGTCACGAAGGGTTCGGGTATGGAATCGGTCGAGCGCACCAGCAATACGTCGCGCCCGTCCTTGCTCTTGCCGACTTTGAACGTCAGCGTCGAGAGAAAGGGCGGTCGATCGATGCCATAGCGGGTGAAGGCATCCTTGGGCGCCAGGTTGGCGCGCAACGCGGTCAATTCTTCGGGACCGGCCGAAATCAGGTCGATTTCGGCGTTCATTGGCTCGTTCAGCGCCGAGTTGAGGTGTATCTCACCCAGGCCTAAGCCCCATGACAACGATGGGATCAGCAGGCACGCCATCAGCATGAGGCGAGACAGGGTCACAAACATTTCTACTCCCAGAATTCTGGTGGGCAAGCGAACAAAGTTCATTGTGCTATAGGGGCTTGGAAGCGAATTCTCACTTGCCTTTTACATAAGCCAATAACTATATCTCACTGGGATCTATTTACCAAAATCTGGGCCACCGAAACTGCGTTATGCGCCGCACATTTCCGAACATTATCGGCCACCACCCAAAAATTTAGACCTCGATCACGAGTCAAATCAGCCCTAACGCGGCCTACATATACCCGATTCGGCTCGGTCGCCAGTGTGGCGGGCGTCGGAAATTCAGCAATCGATTCCGGATCGATTAGCGCCAAGCCGCTCCCGCGTTGCAGCACATTCAGGGCATCCCCCAGGCCAAACGGCCTCTCAAACGAGGCATGCACCGCCAGGCTGTGGCCAAAGAAAACCGGTACGCGCACCGCCGTGGCATTGACCTCGAGCGAAGGCAAATTGAGCACCCGACTCGTCTCTTCCCACAACCGACGCTCCTCGCGCGACACGCCGTCGGCCTCGACGCTGTCCACCGCGGGAATGACGTTGAAAGCGATTTGCCGGCCAAAGGCTCTACCCTTGGCCTTCTTGCCGCTCAGCATCGCGACGGTTTCGCCGGCGAGTTCTTCCATGGCGCCGCGCCCGCTGCCCGATACCGCTTGGTAGGTCGCCACCTCGACGCGCTTCAAGCCGGCCAACTGATGCAGCGGCGCGAGCGCGGTCGCGAGCGCAACGCTGGCGCTCCCCGGCAGCGCGATGAGACCGCTTTGCCCTACCTCAACAAGATCCTGCGCGTTCACATCCGCGACCACCAAGGGCACCTCGGCGCGCATGCGAAATGCCGCAGACCCGTCGATCACCCAGGCATGCGCCGCCGCGGCCTGTGCGTAGCGTTCCGAGAGCGCCGCGCGCCCGCAAAAAAACACCAGGTTCACGCGTGCGAAATCGAAGGCCGCGACATCGCCGACCGTCAAGGCCTCGTCTTCGGCGACCGGCCCGCCTGCGCTGCGCTCGTCGTCGAGCGCATGCAGCTCCGCGAGCGCGATTTTTCGCACCCTCAGCTCATCGATCACCGCCGCACCGATCAAGCTCGACACACCGACCACGGCGACTCTGGGCAAAGCGGCGCTCATCGGGTGATCACGGGAGTGGGCGACACCACATCGGCGCATTGCGCCCGGAAGCGCAGACAATGATCCATCAGCACCAAGGCCAGCATCGCCTCCGCGATGGGCGTGGCGCGAATGCCCACACAGGGATCGTGACGCCCGGTGGTAACCACCTCGACCGGCTCGCCGTGAATATTGATGGTTTGACCCGGCAGAACGATGCTCGAGGTGGGCTTCAATGCGAGGCTCACGATGATGTCCTGGCCCGAGGAAATGCCGCCCAACACACCGCCTGCGTGATTGCTTTTGAAACCCTGCGGAGTCATTTCGTCACGATGCTCCGAGCCGCGCTGCTCGACTGACTTGAAGCCTGCGCCGATCTCGACGCCCTTTACCGCATTGATTCCCATCATCGCGCTCGCCAGGTCGGCATCCAGGCGTTCGAACACGGGTTCGCCCCAGCCGGGAGGCACGCCCTGGGCGATTACCGTGACGCGCGCGCCAATGGAATCGCCCGCTTCGCGGATGCGCCAGATGAAATCTTCGAGCTCTTGCACGCGTCCCGGGTCGGGACAGAAAAACGGATTTTCATAGGCAGCCTGCGGACTGACCGGCTGCAGCACGATGGGTCCCAACTGCGCCAAATATCCATGGATCCTGATGCGCTGCCGTTCGCGCAAATACTTGCGCGCAATGGCGCCCGCCGCCACGCGCACCACGGTTTCGCGCGCCGAGGAACGACCGCCGCCGCGATAGTCGCGAAATCCATATTTCTGCTGGTAAGTATAGTCAGCGTGTCCGGGCCGAAACCGGTCCTTGATTTTCTCGTAGTCGCGGGAGCGCTGATCCTCGTTTGCCACCAGCAGCGCGATCGGCGTGCCGGTCGTCCTGCCTTCGAATACGCCCGACAGGATGCGCACCGTATCGGGCTCGTGACGCTGGCTGGTGAATTTCGACGTTCCCGGACGGCGGCGATCGACATCGACCTGCAGTTCTGCTTCGGTGATTTCAAGTCCGGGCGGGCAGCCGTCCACCACGCAACCCAGCGCGGGGCCATGACTCTCCCCAAAACTGGTCACGGTGAAGATCCGACCGAAAGTATTGCCCGCCACGCCTGCTCTCTCCTGCTGCCCTAAAGATCTCGCGCATTCAGTAAAAACACGCCCCCGCCGCCCATGGCAATCCGCGGCCAGACGAAGGGCAAGCGCGGAAATGCCTTCAACAATGCCGTCTCGGTATTGCCGACCTCGACGATCAGGATGCCGCCATCCTCGAGCTGAGACCGCGCCCCGGCGAAAATTGCCCGAACCGAATCCAAGCCGTCCGCGCCTGAGGCCAATCCCAGTCTCGGTTCGTGCCGATACTCGGGCGGCAACGCGCGCATCTCGGCGCGTCCCACATAAGGCGGGTTGCTCACAATGATATCGTAACGACGGTCGCCGACGCCGCTGAAATAGTCGGATCGCACCGCCTCGACACGCGCTCCCAGCGCCAGCCGCCGCACATTGCGCCGGCAGACATCAAGCGCCGCGATTGAGATATCGGCCGCATCGACCTTCGCCCGCGGAAAGGCTTTGGCGCAGGCCAGGGCGATCGCCCCGGATCCCGTGCCGATATCGAGTATGCGCCGCACCCGCCGTGCAGGGATCCAGGGCGCGAAGCGATTGAGAACGAGCTCGGCGATCGGCGAGCGCGGCACCAGCACACGCTCATCGACATAGAGCTCGAGCCCGGCGAAGAACGCGCGATGCGTAAGATACGGCAGCGGGATGCGCTCGGCGATGCGTCGATGCAGCAGTTCATCGATACGCGCCGTCTGGCGCGGCTTCAGTGCCAGGGAATAGGCGGCGGCGGCGCACGCGTGCGCGAGGCCGGCGACAAAAAACACCAGCTCAGCCGCTTCATCGCGCGCGCAACTCGTGCCGTGACCGAAATGGACGCGTGCGGCACGCAGCGCCCGTGTGCAGCGCAGAATTGCCGCGCCGACGCTCTCGGCGCGAACGGGTTTCCCGGCTGTGTGGGATAATCTCGGCATGATTCGATCGAAATTATTGTCCCTTGCGTGTCTATGCATTCTCGCAGCCGGCGTCGCCGCCGCGGCAATTCTATGGTGGCCGAAGCCTACGCCCGAGCTGGCGAGCGGTACCATACTCGCACCCGCCCGGGCGCTGGCGGATTTTAGCTTGATCGACAACCAGGGCCGCAGCTTTGGCGCGCAGAATCTGCGCGGCCATTGGTCATTGATGTTCTTCGGCTATACCAATTGTCCGGACTACTGTCCCACGACATTGACTACGCTCGCGGCGCTGGAAAAGCAGCTGCGCGGCGCGCGAACCGTGGCGGTGCCGCAGGTGATTTTCGTCTCGGTCGACGCCAAGCGCGACACGCCTGCGCAGTTGAATCAGTTCGTCCCTCATTTCGATCCCGACTTTATCGGACTCACGGCGGCGAGCCAGCCCGCCATTGAAGCGCTCGCGAAAAGCTGGGGCGTCGCCGTGAGCATCCAGCCCACCGCGGACGGCAATTACATCGTGGATCATTCCGAGCTGATCTTCGTCATTGATCCCGGCGGCCGTCTCGGCGCCATCTTAAATGCCCCGTTCACAGTCGATACCCTGCAACGCGATTTTCAGCGCATCGTGTCCGCCGGCGCATGATATCCCGCCGCGTGTTCGTGTGGATTCAACACCTGCTGCCGCAGCACGCGTTATCGCGGCTCGTGCTGCGCGCGACCCGGGTGCGCACGCCGTGGTTCAAAAACAGGCTGATTCGCGGTTTTATGAGGCTCTACACGATCGACATGAGCGAGGCGGTGCAACCGGAGCCCTTGAGCTTCGGCAGCTTCAATGAGTTTTTCACCCGCGAATTGAAGCCCGAGGTCCGCACCCTTGCCGCCGGACCCCGTGAGATAGCCTGTCCGGTCGACGGCGCCATCAGCGAAGCCGGCACAATCGACGGCGCGCGCCTGCTGCAGGCCAAAGGCCGGCATTACACCCTCGATGAGCTGCTGGCCTCGCGCGGCTGGGCAACGCATTTCGAAGGCGGATCATTTGCAACCATTTATCTGGCGCCGTTCAACTATCACCGGGTGCACATGCCGCTCAAGGGGCGTCTGCGCGAGACCGTCTACGTCCCCGGCCGCCTATTCAGCGTCAACGCCGCCACGGCATCCCTGGTTCCGCGGCTTTTTGCGCGCAACGAGCGGGTGCTGACCCGGTTCGACACCGAATTCGGCGAATTCGCGCTGATTTTGGTCGGCGCATTGAATGTCGGAAGCATCGCCACCGTGTGGGCCGGCGATATCACGCCCGCGCCAGGGCGTGTGCCGAAAGTGCTGCCGCCGCGGGAGGTCTCGCTCGAGAAGGGCGAGGAATTGGGGCGCTTCAACATGGGTTCCACGGTGATTTTGCTGTTTCAAAAAGATCGCGTCCGGTGGCATGACGAATTGCGCGCCGGTGCGCAGGTCAGGCTGGGCCAGTCGCTGGGATTGCTTACGTGAGCTGGCGTCCGACCGGCTCGCTCGCGGCCTTGAGGCAGCGCGCCGCGATGCTCAAGGCCGCGCGTGCATTTTTCGCAAGCCTTGGAGTATTGGAGGTCGAGACCCCTGCCTTGAGCGCCGCCGGCGTGAGCGATCCGCAGATCGAAACACTGGCGACCCAGATCGCGGGCGTTTCGGGCCGCCGCTATCTTTGTCCCTCGCCTGAATACGCCATGAAGCGCTTGCTGGCGGCCGGCAGCGGCGACATCTACCAGATCTGCAAGGTGTTTCGCGACTCTGAGCGCGGCCGCTGGCACAACCCCGAATTCACCATGATCGAGTGGTATCGCGTCGGGCTCGACGATACCGCCCTGATGAACGAAGTCGAAGCGCTGATCGGTGAGTTGCTGGCGCCCGCGCGTTCGCTCGGCTCAGCCGAACGCGTCAGCTACTCGGACGCGCTGCGGCGTCATGCCGGGGTCGATGCGTTCGAGTCGACCGAGGATGAATTGCTGGAAGCGGCGCGAGGGCATGGGATTCACTGCGATGCTCAATTGGACCGCGATGCGAAACTCGATCTCTTGATGGGTCTCATCGTGGGGCCGCGCCTCGGCCGCGGCAACCCCTGCTTCGTCTGCGACTATCCGGCCTCCCAGGCGGCGCTGGCGCGCCTAAAACCCGGGCGGCCGCGCGTGGCGGCGCGCTTTGAGCTGTATCTGGACGGCTTGGAGCTGGCGAACGGGTTTCACGAGCTGGCGCAGCCGGAGGAGCAGCGCGCGCGATTCGCGCGAGATCTTTCGGTGCGCGCGGCGCGCGGTCAGGTTCAACCGCCGCTGGACGAAAATTTTCTGGCGGCGCTCGAAAGCGGATTGCCCGACTGCGCCGGCGTCGCGCTGGGATTTGACCGGCTGGTCGCCATCGCCATGCGAGCGGACAACTTGGCCGACGTCATGGCCTTCAGCGTCGAAAATGCCTGAGCGGCCGGCCCGCTAGCCCTTGCCTCGCGACAAGTACTCGCCGGTGCGCGTGTCGATGCGCAGGACTTCACCCTCATTGATGAACAACGGCACACGCACCATGGCGCCCGTTTCCAGCTTTGCCGGCTTCGAGCCGCCGGTCGCGGTGTCGCCGCGCACGCCCGGATCGGTCTCGACTACTTTCAGCTCCATATGGGCCGGCGGCGTGACCACGAGCGGCACGCCGTTCCACAGCGTGACCACGCAGACCGTGCCGTCTTTGAGCCACTGAGCGCCCTCGCCCACCGCCTGTTTGGAGGCCGTGAGCTGCTCAAAGGTGTCGGGCACCATGAAGTGGAAGAAATCTCCGTCGCTGTACAGGTACTGCATATCCGTGTCGACCACGTCGGCCGCTTCCACCGTGTCCCCGGATTTCCAGGTGCGTTCAATCGTGCGGCCGGTCTTGAGGTTGCGGACCCGCACCCGGTTGAATGCCTGTCCTTTGCCGGGCTTGACCATTTCGTTCTCGACAATGGCGTACGGGTCGCCGTCGATGAGAATTTTCAGACCGGCTTTGAATTCATTCGTGCTGTAGTTAGCCATCGACGGCCTCGCGTTGAAGGGCGCGTATCATAGCCGCACTCACCGGTTGTGGCCAGTTGGGCTCCTAAGGCCAAGGGCTTTGACGCCGGTCCCAGAATCGTCAAATTCTAAGGTGTTACACTTTGGGCCATTTTACGAGGATTTTCCGTTGACAGAACAGGGTGCAGTTCCAATGATCGTCATGGCGAGGTCGCAGGACCACGTCGAAGCGATCAACAGCACTCTGCGCAAGGCAGGCCATCCGGTTCACTGCACCTGGCTGTCCGATGCCAGCGACCTGGGCGACGCCTTGACGCAGCTCAATCCGGAAATGCTGATTGCCTTCACCGAAGAGCTGAGCGTGGATCTCGCGTCCATCATGAAGGTGAAGCAGCAGAACGCGCCGGGAATGCCGGTTCTGATCGTGCGCGGGACGGTCGATGAGGCGGCGATCGCCGAGGCGATGCGGCTGGGCTGCCAGGACGTGGTGACGCTGGCGAATCGCAGCCGTCTGCAGGCGGTCGCTTCCCGCGAGCTGCGCGCTCATCGTCTGGAGCGCGCGCTGTCGAGCACCCTGTCATCCGCGCGCGAATATCGCGAGCAGCTGCAAAACTTTCTCGAAGGCTCGGCCGACGCCATCACCCACGTGCAGGAAGGCATCATCGTGGACGCCAACCGCGCCTGGCTCGAGCTGTTCGGCTATTCGGAGAACGACGCGCTGAACGGCACGCCGCTCATGGATTTGTTCGAACAAGAGACGCACCCGGCCCTCAAAGGGGCGCTGGTCGCATGCCTGCAGGGCAAGTGGAGCGACCATGGACTGAAAGTGCAGGCGCTGCTCTCGGACGGCTCGACGCTCGCGCTCGAATTGAACCTGACGCGGGCGGACTACGAGAACGAGCCTGCGGTGCGCATCGCCATCGCGGCGCTGCAAAAGAAAGACCGCGATCTGGAGGTACAGCTTGCCGACGCGGTCAAGAACGACGCCACGACGCAGTTCCTGCAGCAGCGCTATGTGCTCGCCGCGATGCGCGAACGCGCGGCGCAGAACATGAAGGGCGGCGTGCGTCAGATCGCTCACTTGAAGCCCGACCGGTTCATCGACATTCAGCATGCCATCGGCGTGGTCGCCAGCGAAGACTTCATGGCGCAGCTGGCTGACCTGCTGCGTTCGCAACTCACGGCCACCGACCTGTGCGGCCGCTTCGGCGGCAACGGCATTCTGGTGATGCTGGATCGCGGCACCGCCAAGGATGTGGAAACCTGGGCCGAAAACGTGGTCAAGCGCGTGCATGATCATCTCTTCGTGCTCGAGGACAAAACCCTGTCTGCCACCGTCACGGTTGGCCTGGGCCTTCTGCCGCCCACCAATCCGGATGTCGCCGCCGCGATCACCGATGCCGTCAGCGCCACGCGGCGCGGACGCGAACTCGGCGGCAATCAGATGTACGTCGTGGACAAGGCGGACACGGATACCCGCGTGCAGGCCTACGACAAGATCTGGGTGAAACACATCAAGAGCGCCTTGATGGAGAATCGCTTCCGCCTCGTGCAGCAGCCGATTGCGAGCCTGCTCGGCGAGGATAAGGGCATGTTCGACGTGCTGGTGCGCATGTTGGACGAACAGGGCAACGAGGTGCTGCCCGCCGAGTTCATTGCGGCCGCGGAGCGCAATGACTTGATGAAGAATATCGATCGCTGGGTGGTCGGTGCGTCGATGTCATTCGCCGCCAACCGCAAGGCCGCCTGCATATTCGTGCGCCTGTCGAAGGATACGGTGCTCGACAAGAGCCTGCTGGCCTGGCTCGATCAGCAGCTGAAATCGCTGAAGATCGAGCCCAAGCGTTTGTGCATGCAGGTCACCGAGGAACTCGCGAATCAATATGTGCGGCAGACCAAGGAGCTGGCGGAAAATTTGCGCAAGCTCGGCTTCCGCTTCGCCCTGGAACACTTCGGCACGGGACGCGATCCGCTCAAGCTGCTCAATGACATCGAGATGAACTTCATCAAGATCGACGGCTCCCTGATGCAAGGGCTGTCGACCAACCAAATCCAACAACAGCGCGTGAAGGGCTTGGTCGAGGCCGCGAAACGCCAGGGCATCGAAACGGTGGCCGAACGCGTGGAAGACGCCAACACCATGGCGGTACTCTGGCAGCTGGGCATTGAATTCATCCAGGGCTATTTCGTCAATGCGCCCGAGGATGTCACGATGTCGGGCGAGCGTTAGACCTCGGCACCGGCGTTACGCCGGCGTCACGTCGAGCCGCTCGACCTGCTTGTAGGCGCGCGAAAAGCGTTGCCGGCGCTGTCCCTTTTTATCCTGGAACTGCTTGAGTTCCTCGAATTTGAGCTTCATCGGCGCGCTGTTGCCGCTGTAAATCGTCAAGACCTCGCCGGGCGCAACCACCGCCATGGCCACGAGGTATTCGTCGCGCTCGGCGGACTTCTTGCCCGGGATGCCAAAGAGGTTCTGCCCCTTGCCGGCCGTCATTTCTTCGATTTGATCCACCGGCAATGCCAGCGCCTCGCCGTCGTTATTGACGAAAATCGCGAGTGCTTCGCGGTTTGCCAGCGGTTGGGCCGGCAGCACCAGTGCGTTTTCGGGCACCTTGAGCACCGACTTGCCCTTCTTGTTGCGCGCGTAGATTTCCCGCAGGCGCACCGCGAACCCGTAGCCGGCATCGCTCGCCAGCAGCCACAAGTCGTCCGGCTCACCGATCAGGACCGCCGCAAAAGTCGCGCCATCGGGCGGATCCACCGTGCCGGACAGCGGCTCACCGTAGCCGCGCGCCGCCGGCAGCTGGTGTGCATCCAGGCTGTAGGCGCGGCCGGTGGAATCGATGAACACCGCCTGCTGTAGATTGCGCCCTTTCGCCGATGCCTGGTATTCGTCGCCGCTCTTGTAGCTGAGGCCGCGCGGATCCATATCGTGACCCTTGGCGGCGCGCACCCAGCCCAGGCGCGACAAGATCACGGTGGCCGGCTCGCTGGTCAACAATTCCGTTTCGGCGATGGCCTGCGCCGCCTCGCGCTCCACCAGGCGCGTGCGCCGCTCATCGCCAAACTCCTCCGCGTCGTTGATCAGTTCCTCGCGCACCAGCTTGGTGAGCCGCGCCTTGCTCTTGAGGATCTTTTCGATCTCATCGCGCTCTTCCGCGAGCTTCTTCTGCTCGTCGCGGATTTTCATTTCCTCGAGGCGCGCCAGATGACGCAGCTTGGTTTCGAGGATGGCTTCGGCCTGTTCATCAGAGAGCTTGAAGCGCTTGATCAGCTTCGGCTTGGGCTCCTCCTCGGTGCGCACGATGCGGATGACTTCATCGAGATTCAAGAAGGCAATCAGCATGCCGTCGAGGATGTGCAATCGCGCGTTGAGCTTTGCCAACCGATGATTCAGGCGGCGCGTCACCGTCGATTTGCGGAAGCTCAGCCATTCCAGCAGCAATTCCTTCAGGCCCATGACCCGCGGCCGGCCGTCGAGGGCGATGACATTGAGGTTCACGCGGTAGTTGCGCTCGAGATCCGTGGTCGCGAACAAATGCGCCATGAGCGCCGGAATGTCGACGCGGTTGGATTTCGGCACCAGCACCAGGCGCGTCGGGTTCTCGTGGTCCGATTCATCGCGCAAATCCTCAACCATGGGCAGCTTCTTCTGCTGCATCTGCGCGGCAATCTGCTCGAGGACTTTGCTGCCGGACACCTGGAAGGGCAGCGCATCGATCACGATCTCGCCCTCCTCGATTTCATAGGTGGCGCGGGCCTTGAAGCTGCCGGAGCCGGTGTTGTACATCTGCACCAGCTCATCGCGCGGCGAGACGATCTCGGCGCCGGTCGGCAGATCCGGTCCCTTGATGTGCGCCATGATCTTGCGAGTGCTCAATTCCGCATCATCCAACAGCGCGACGCAGGCGTTCACCACCTCGCGCAGGTTATGCGGCGGGATGTCGGTCGCCATGCCGACCGCGATGCCCGATCCGCCGTTGAGGAGCAGGTTCGGCACGCGCGCCGGCAGCATGGTGGGTTCTTCCAGCGAACCGTCGAAGTTGGGGGCCCAGTCCACCGTATCCGCGTCCAGCTCCTGCAGCAACAGGTCGGCATAGCGGGTCAGCCGCGATTCCGTGTAGCGCATGGCGGCGAAGGATTTCGGGTCGTCGGTCGAGCCCCAGTTGCCCTGCCCGTCGACAGTCGGGTACCGGTAGGCAAAATCCTGCGCCATGTGCACCATGGCCTCGTAGCAGGCGGAGTCGCCGTGCGGATGGAACTTGCCGATGACATCGCCGACGGTGCGGGCGGATTTTTTGTGCTTGGCGCCGGCCGCAAGTCCCAATTCGCTCATGGCGTAGACGATGCGCCGCTGCACCGGCTTCAGGCCATCGCCCAGATGCGGCAGCGCCCGGTCCAATATCACGTACATCGAATAATCGAGGTAGGCGCGCTCCGCGAAAGTCTTTAAGGGTTCCTTCTCGACCCCGTCGAAATTCAGTTCTTGCTCTTTCATGACGGCGCGCTAAACCTGCGCGAGATTGCCCTTGTTTTCGAGCCATTCGCGCCGATCGCCGGCGCGCTTCTTGGCGAGCAGCATGTCCATGAGCTGATCCGGGCTGTCCTTGGCGTCGATGGTCATTTGCACCAGGCGCCGTGTTTGCGGCGCCATGGTGGTCTCGCGCAACTGCAGCGGGCTCATTTCACCCAACCCCTTGAAGCGCGTCACCACCGGCTTGGTGCGCGGGCTCTCCGCGGCGATGCGCTTCAAGGCCTTCTCGCGCTCCGCTTCGTCGAGCGCGTAGATCACTTCCTTGCCGGCATCGATGCGAAACAGCGGCGGCATGCAGACGTAGATATGGCCCGCGACCACCAGCGGCCGGTAGTGCCGCAGAAACAGCGCGCACAGCAAGGTGGCGATGTGCTGCCCATCGCTGTCGGCATCCGCGAGAATGCAGATCTTGTGATAGCGCAGGCCCGACAGGTCGCTCGCGGCCGGATCGACGCCGATCGCGACGCTGATGTTGTGCACCTCTTGAGACTGCAGCACTTCGCCGATGTCGGCCTCCCAGGTGTTCAAGATCTTGCCGCGCAGCGGCATGATGGCCTGCGTCACCCGATCGCGGGCCTGCTTGGCCGAACCGCCGGCCGAATCGCCCTCGACCAGGAATAGCTCTCCGCGCGCCGGATCCTGGCTGACGCAGTCGGCGAGTTTGCCCGGCAGGGCCGGTCCCGCGACGACGCGCTTGCGCGCCACCTTCTGACTGTCCTTGAAGCGCTGCTGCGCATTGGCAATCGCGAGCATCGCGATTTTCTCGCCCTGATCGGAATGCTGATTCAGCCACAGCGCGAACGCGTCCTTGATCACACCCTGCACGATGCCGGCGGATTCGCGCGAGGAGAGCTTCTCCTTGGTCTGGCCGGCGAACTGCGGCTCGCGCATCTTCATGGAAAGCACGAAACTCACGCCGTCCCAGACATCTTCGGGAGTGAGTTTCAATCCACGCGGCACCAGATTGCGAAATTCGCAGAACTCCCGCACCGCATCGGCCGCGCCGGTGCGCAGGCCGTTGACATGCGTGCCGCCTTCCACCGTGGGAATCAGATTGACATAGCTCTCGGTGATGCTGTGCTCGGACTCGAGCACCCACGCAAAAGCCCAGTCGAGCGACCCGCCCTCGATATCGCGCTTGCCGTAGAACGTTTCCGCCGGCAGCCACTCGCCCTTGCCCAACTCCTCCGCCAGATATTCGTGCAAACCGCCGGTGTAGAACCATTCATCCTTCTCGCCGCTGATCTCGTTCTTCAGCGTGACCCGCAAGCCCGGACACAGCACGGCCTTGGCGCGCAGCACCTGCTTGAGCTTTGGAATGGCGAACTTGTCGGTGTCGAAATACTTCGGATCGGGCCAGAACCGAATGGTGGTGCCGGTCTTGGACTTCGGAACTTCGCCGACGACCTCGAGCTTGGAGGTGTGCTTGCCGCCGGCAAAGCTGATGTTGTATTCCTTGCCGCCGCGACGCACCCAGCATTCCAGATTCTTCGACAGCGCGTTCACCACCGAGACGCCGACGCCGTGCAGTCCGCCGGCATGCTGATAGGTCTTGTCGTTGAATTTCCCGCCGGCGTGCAGGCGCGTCAAAATCAATTCAACGCCGCTCACTTTTTCCTTCGGGTGGATGTCGACCGGCATTCCGCGGCCGTTGTCCTCGACCTGGCAAGAGCCATCCTTGTATAGCGTGACCGCGATGTTGTCGCAGTGTCCGTTGACGGCCTCATCGACGCTGTTGTCGATCACCTCATGCGCCAGATGGTTGGGCCGGGTGGTGTCGGTGTACATGCCCGGCCGCCGTCGCACGGGATCCAGACCGCTCAAGACCTCGATGTCGGAGGCTGTGTAAGATGAGGCCATCAGTTACCTTTGGTGAACGCGGCGGAGTTTAGCATGCTGTACCCGGAGGCAATCACTGGCACGACCCGGACGATTCCGTTATCTTCCGCGCATGGGAATCGCCAACCAGCAAAATATGACGCGCACCATTCCGGTATTGCCGCAGCCCTATGGGATTCGCGTGCGGCTGCGTCCGGGCGATCCGTTCGCCAAGCTGGTCGGCGCCGATTGGCAGAAAACCCATTGGTTCTTCACGGCAGCGGAGCGCGATCGGACGCTGGAGGACATGTCGCGCAAACACGAGTACTCCCGCATCGGCGATCAGCCGGCCCTGGTTTTTGAAAAGGTGGAGAATCTCGGCGAAAGCCGCAGCTTCTAGCGCGCCGGCGCTTCGCTCTGCCTCCGCACTTTCAAGGGACGGGGTCGCTTCGGCCCCGTTAATGAAGCGCGTCAGCGCTCAAAAAGTCCTTCCGAGAAACAGGTAGTAGGCGCTGTGCCCGGCGGCGTCGTAGCCCGAACCCAGATAGACCGGCCCCAAGAAGGTGTCGAACGCCAGGAACAGAGACGCGTCCTTGTGCGTCGAACCGAAGCTCATGTCGCCGCGCGACTGCCAGGTGTTGCCCATTTCCAGCGACATGCCAAGGTAGGCCGGAAATTCAAAGAAGCCTTCGCCGCCGCGGCCAATCTTGCGAAAATAAATGGCGCGGGCAATGGCGTAGTCCGGACCGAACAGCGAGCTGGGCGCAAGTCCCGACAAATTGAAAAATCCGCCCAGCGAAAAGAAATCCGGCACGGCGGTCGGCTTGATGGTGCCGCCCACGACGCTGCCCGCTGAAGCCCACAGCAGCAAGGTGTTGCGGCCGAGCGAGCGGGCCATGAGCCAATCCGCCTGAACTTTGTCGTAGGCGGTATCAGCCCCGAGATCGGTGCGATTGGCGTCCCACTGCAGGGTGAATTGCGATCCCTCGCGCGGAAAATGCAGATTGTCGAGCTGGTCGTAGCTGAACTTCACGAAAAACTCGCCGTTGTTGTACTGCTGCTCCACCAGCGTCGGATCGCCCAAGCGCACCGTTGCCGCGCCGTTGGTACGATGATAGCCGACGCGGATCTCGCCCCAGTTGCCGAGCGTGCGGCCGATGTCGAAAGCCGCCTCGGCCTCGCGATCCCGATAATCCGCCACCGCCACGTCATTGGTATAGAGCTGCAGATCCCGCGCTTCGATGCGCAGGCTGGGCGCGATGAACCACGTGCGCGTGGCATTCAAGGGTTGATAGAACTCGCTTGCCACCTTCGGATCGCTGCCGATCTGCACGTCCGTCACCAGTTCGCCGCCGAGCTTGTCAAGTTCGGTCAAAATGAAGCGCGCGGCCGCGTTGTAGCGGCTGTTGCCCTGAAAATTGTCCTCCAAGTCCAATCCGAAGCGCACGTAGTTCGGGCCCCAGGATTTGCGCCGCGCCCGTATTTCGATGCCCGACTCCTCATCGGCGCCCTGACCCTGATCCACCAGCGCGTAATCCAGCGTCTCGAAATTGCCCAGGCCATACAATTCAGTGATGCGCTCGCCGACTGCGTCCACATTCAAGGGCTTGCCCACCAGCGGTTGCATCTCCGCCATGATGGTCTTTTCGTAGCGCTTGGATTGTGCATCGACGCGCACGAACTTGATGGCCGGCAGACCGGGCTCGCGAGCGGCGCGGCGCACCAGATAGTCATTGTAGGCGGCGTCGCCGACACGCAGCGCTTCGAGCCTGCCGAGCATGCTGCGCGCGGCGCTTTCGCCCGCGCTGATGGTCGAAACCGCCGCGCTGAAGTCGGTCGAGCTCGCGGATCCGATGGCGGGCTCGATCAATACATCGGCGGGGCTCAAGGTGGCTCGCTGGCGATCGGTGTCCTTGCGCACCAGGATCGCGAGCATCTGATTGGAAATCGACAGGGCCGAATCGAGTGCGCTGCGCGGCTGCAGGGGAAAAGTCACGTCGGAAACGATCAGAATGTCAGCGTGCATTTGCCGCGCCACATCGATGGGCAGATTCTCAGCGAGACCGCCGTCGACCAACAGCCGGCCCTGGGATTCCACCGGGGCGAACAAGCCCGGCGCGGAGATGCTCGCGCGCATCGCAATCGACAGGTCGCCCTTGTCGAGCAGCACGGCACTGCCGGTAACCAAGTCGGTGGCCACCGCGCGAAACGGCGTCGGCAGCAGGTCAAAATCGGTGCTGTTGCTGAACGGCAGAGTCAGCTGACGCAAGGTCTCCTGCAATTTCTGCCCCTGGATGAATCCTTTCGGCAGGAGAATCTTGCCGTGCTTCAAACCGAGCGGCAGACGCACCAGAAAGTTTCGGTCATCCTGCTTGCGCCGAAATGCCAGATCGCGGCGCGGCGGCGCATCGCGGAATGCTTCCTGCCAATCGACGCTGCGCATGGTGGCGTCAATCTGCGCGGCCGTCATTCCGCTGGCATACAAACCGCCCACGACGGCGCCCATGCTGGTGCCGGCAATGCAGTCGATGGGTATCTTGAGTTCTTCAAGGACCTTGAGGACGCCGATGTGCGCCATCCCGCGCGCGCCGCCGCCGGATAACACCAGGCAGATGCGCGGCCGCGCCAGCGCAGCCCCTGCGGCAGCGGCTGCGGCTGCGGCATCAGCCGCGTACACCGATTGACAACTCGCCGCCACCGCACAGGCCAATCCAAGAGGTATGGCGAGTTTTCCACGTATGGCGCGTATCCCCATGAGGGGAGCTAGTTTTACAGGACTACGTCGATACTGGAAGCAGTAAAGGTGTTGCTGGCGCGGTCATACATGCCCCGGGCCACGAACTGAGTCGCCGGCGTCGGGGTGGCGAATGTGGTGTTGAGCTGCGTCACGAAGTCGGCAAGGGTGATGAACGAGGTGATCGAATTGGTGCTGGACTCGCTGATGGCGCCCACCCCCACGGCAAATCGCGGAGTGAACAGCGGCAGACCGTTCGCCGCCGGCGCGGCCGCCGCCGGAACGATGTTCGGGGTCGCACTTAAAGTCTTGATGTCGATGGTTTCGGCGCCAATGCGCAACTGTCCGGATCCGAATGCGGCATTGGAAAGATCGATCGTCAGGCCGGTGGCGCTCAAAGTGGAGAAAGGCGCTGCGGTCCCACTGCCGGTCCAAACCACCGCCAAAGTTGCAGGAACACCCGATTCAGCGAGCACGCTCTGTGCATTGAAATCGGGCGGCGCGGTTCCGAAGGGAGCGACGTAGCCATCGATCCACAGGGGATCGCCCGGCGCGGCCGTGGGAAGGGTCAGCGCGCCGGTGTTAACCGTAAAATTTGCAGCGACAGGATCAGATGCGGCGCTCACGCCGTTGCCGGCAAAGTTATAGACGCTCGCCGGGTAGTTTCCGATACCCTGCAAATTCAGCTGCAGGCTGCCGGAGGCTGCAGAGGTCAATGAACCAAACAGCTCGGTTGACTGCAGTCGCACCGAGCCGGTGTCCGCCGAGCTCGCCCCGGTGGAATCGAGAATTGTCACACCTGCGGAAGACAGGGAATATAGCCCGCGCGCCGTAATGTGCTGGCCTACGGCAATCGAATTGTAATTCAACGGCCCCAAGGTCGAGACGCCATCGGCGGTTACCAGTGTACTGGGCCCGATGAGCACCTGAGAGTCCAGGTCTTCATATTGAATCACCTGGGCCGCATTCGCAGTCAGCAGGCCGCCGCGTACGGTGAGCGTGTTGCCGCTGCGTGCGATCACATCGCCCTCCAAGCCCTCCGTGAAAAAATCCTCCAAGGTGCCGCCGGCCACGACATACACCGCATGAAAAATGCCGGCGTTCACGCCCGCGGCGGGAGTCGGCGTCGGTTCGAATGTGGTGTAGGCCGCTGTTTCGGTTGATCCGGCCGAAGATTGCGACAACAAGTTCAGTCCGGGCGCGCCGACATAGGTGTTGCCGCCGAAGGTGTAGACCGTATTCGCGTCGCCGAAAATCGTGTCGATCCCCAAACTGTTCACTTCATCGAAAAATGGCCTCACCACTACCGTGTAGGTACCCGTGTTGACGCTCGAATTGATCAGCGGTCCGCGCACTCGGATCAGCTTGCTGTCAGCGGCGGTGGCGGCAATCGACATGAACGGCTTGACGGTGAGGGTCGGCGGACTGGTGGTCAGATCGACCTTGTTCGACGCCGTCATGTCGTAATTGATGGCGAGGCGCAGGGCGTTGCTGGTGGCAAAAGTGGGCTGCAGAGCCAGGCCGTTGTGAGGATCGAGGGATACGTTGACCGCTATCGTAGTCGGCGTAACGCCCGAGGGATCGACAACGTTTACCTTGACCGGGACTCCGTTCACCAGGACGGAAATTTGCGCGCTCGTATAATCCATCGTGATGATGGCGGAGGTGTAGGTATCGACCGGCATGCTGGCGGTTGCCCAAAGCTCCGACAAATTGGTGAGCTTGGTAAAATCGACCGTTTCCGGCACCGCGACGGCCGAGACGGCACCATTGAGTTCGCCGACCAGCACCACCGAGTCGATGGTCACCAAATAACTGGAGAATTGGCCGGCGTCATCGGTGGTGGTCAACGTGGTCCATGCCACGCCGAAGCCGCTGTCCAAGTTGTTGTGATGGCAGCCTGCGGCAATCAAACCAAAGGCGCACGCGCCGAGCAACGCGACCAGCCGATTGCCGGTCTTATTCTTAAACGATGGATGCACAACAGATTCCAATTATTGAAGGGGGACCAACGATCAAGGCTGCGTAGAATAAAGACTTTCGAGACGTTACGCGCAGCAAAGTTCCATTTTGAGGTCCTAGCCACCCCTCGGCCGAGGGACTTGTTGGGTAATGCAGTGAATATTGCCCCCTCCCAACAGTATTTCGCGGGTCGGGACGCCGAGCACGGCGCGGGTCGGAAACAATCGCTCGAGGGTGCGCATCGCTGCCGCATCGCGGCGTTTTTCGTAAAGCGGCATGACCACGCACTTATTCGCGATGTAGAAGTTGATATAGGAGGCGGCCAGCCGGTCGCCGGCCCGGCGCGGGTGGCTGCCGGCATGAGGATCGATCCCTGCCGCCTCCTCGGCCGTCATGAACAGGGGCCCGGGCTGATGAATTCTATGAATCTCCAAGCGGCGGCCGCGCGCGTCCGTGGCGTGACGCAGGCGCTGATACGCGTCCTGGGAAATCTCGTACTGCGGATCGGAGCGATCATCCGTCCAGGTGAGCGCGACATGCCCTGGACTCACAAAGCAGGCGAGTTCATCGATGTGACCGCCGGTCTCGTCAAGATAAACGCCCTTGCCAAGCCAAATCACCTTGCTCACCGACAGGTATCGGCGCAGCTGCTCCTCGATGTCTGCGCGCGTCAAATGCGGATTGCGATTCGGATTGAGCAGGCATTCCTCCGTGGTCAGGCAGGTGCCCTGTCCATCCACGTGAATGGCGCCGCCCTCCATCACCAGCGGCGTTCGGTAGCGATCGGCGCCCTCGATCTCCAACACCTTCTGCGCCACCTGATCATCCTTGTCCCAGGGAAAATACAAGCCTCCCTGCAGGCCGCCCCAGGCATTGAAAGTCCAATCGATGCCGCGGCGGCGTCCCTTCGCATCGATGACGAAGGTAGGGCCGCAGTCCCGCATCCACGCATCGTTGCTGCTGACCTCGGCGATGCGCACATTGCGCGGCAGGCGCGCGCGCGCGTTCTGAAACTGCGCCGCCGAGACCCCGACGGTCACCGCTTCGCTGCCGGCGATCGCGCCAGCGACCGCGGCGAAGGCGGTCTGCGCCGGCTTGGCGCCGAGACGCCAGTTGTCCGAGCGTTCGGGCCACAACATCCAGCACCCAGAATGCCGCTCGAATTCCGCGGGCATTCGAAAGCCTTCTTTTGCAGGTGTTGATTTCAGGTTGCGCAATGCTCGTCTCCGGTCGCGCATGCTAGCATTGCGACTGCATTTACAGGAGCGTAAGGAATGTCAGACGCCAAGCCGGTCATCCTCAAAATCCCCGCCGGGGGCGCGAAAATCAACATCTCGAACGGCAAATTGCAGGTGCCGGACCAACCCATTATTCCGTTCATCGAGGGCGATGGTACGGGCCGCGACATCTGGCGGGCGAGCGTGCGGGTGTTCGATGCGGCGGTAAAAAAGGCCTACGGCGACAAGCGCAAAATTCACTGGATGGAGGTGTTCGCCGGCGAGAAGGCCAACAAGGCCTACAACACCTGGCTGCCAGAGGAAACCGTCACTGCCTGCCGCGACTACCTGGTGTCGATCAAGGGACCGCTCACCACGCCGGTCGGCGGCGGCATACGCTCATTGAACGTGGCGTTGCGGCAGCTGCTGGATCTTTACGTGTGCCTGCGGCCGGTGCGCTGGTTCAAGGGAGTGCCCTCTCCGGTGAAGACGCCGGAAAAAGTCGACATGGTGATTTTCCGTGAAAACACCGAGGACATTTACGCGGGCATCGAGTTTGAACAAGGTTCCGCCGAGTGCCAAAAATTTCTCAACCTGTTCAAACAGAACTTTCCAAAGCAGTACGCCAAGATCCGCTTTCCGGATTCCTCGGGCATAGGCTTGAAACCTGCCTCCAGGGAAGGCACCGAACGGCTGTTCCGCGCCGCGGTGAAGTATGCGATCGACAACAAACGCAAGAGCGTCACGATCGTGCACAAGGGCAACATCATGAAATTCACCGAAGGTGCGTTTCGCGGTTGGTCGTACCAGTTGGCCGAAAGGGAATTTCCGAATCAAGTATTTACCTGGGAGCAATGGGAGCGCATCAAGGCCGCCAACGATGAGAAGGAAGCCAATGCGCAGATGGATGCGGCCAAGAAGGCCGGCAAGGTCATCATCAAGGATGCAATCGCCGACATCACCCTGCAGCAGGTTCTCACCCGTCCGGACGAGTTCGACGTGGTCGCCACCATGAATCTCAACGGCGATTATCTCTCCGACGCCCTCGCCGCCCAGGTCGGCGGCATTGGCATCGCGCCGGGCGGCAACATCAACTACCTGACCGGACACGCCGTATTCGAAGCCACGCATGGCACCGCGCCGAAGTATGCGGATCTGGACAAGGTCAATCCCGGCTCCGTCATTCTGTCCGGCGAAATGATGTTCAGATACATGGGCTGGCTCGAGGCGGCGGATGCAATCATCAACGCCATGGATAAATCCATTGCGCAAAAAACCGTGACCTACGATTTCGCGCGGCTGATGCCCGGAGCAACCGAGGTCAAATGCAGTGAATTCGGCGATATTTTGATTCGAAACCTGTAGCCGGATCAACCCAGGGCGGCCGCGACGCGCCGCGGCGCGGCTTGAACTTGGGGCCGCTGCTTCAAGATATCGAACGCGGCAATCCGATAGGCTTCGGTCATCGTCGGGAAGTTGAAAATCTGCTCGATGAAGAAATCCGCCGTGGCGCCGGTCGCGATCGCGGCCTGGCCGAGATGCACGAGTTCCGTCGCGCCCTCCCCCAAGACCTGCACGCCCAGCACGCGCCCGCTGCTGCGCTCACAGAGCAGCGTGAGAAAGCCCGCGGGCTCGCCCGCGATATGCGCCCGGGCGACTTCGCTGAAATCGGCGCGGCCGACGATGAGGTCGATTTTCTTGGCAGCGGCCTCGCTTTGCGACAGGCCGACGCAGGCAATCTCGGGGATGGTGTATACGCCGCTCGGCACCAGACTCGTCGGCGCGGGCGGCGGCAGGCCCAGTGCAACCAGCGCGGCGCGCCGGCCCTGATCGACGGCGGCACACGCCAGCGCCGGCGGACCGATCGCATCGCCGGCTGCGAAGATCCCGGGAAGATTGGTTTCAAAGCGTTCGTTCACCTCTACGGTGCCGCGCGAGCTGATGCTCAATCCGAGACGGTCGAGACCAATGCCGTCGATGTTGGCCACGCGGCCGAAGGCAGCGAACACAATGTCCGAAGTCAGGGTTGTGCCGCCGCGCAATTGGACCTCGACCTGTGAGAATCCGTCGAAACGCGCGCCGCTGACTTCGGAGCCGCCGCAATACTCTCCGCCCATGGCGCGAAACGCGGCGAGAAATCCGCTGCGCAGAGCAGGATCGAGAAACCCCAGGGGCTCGGCAGCCTTGTCCAGCATCGTCACCGTACAACCCAGCGCGGCGAAGATGGAGGCATATTCACAGGCGATGACGCCGCTGCCGAGCACCAGCATGGAGCGTGGAATGTACGGCAGGCTCAAGATCGAGTCGCTGTCGACAATGTGTTCATGGTCCACCTCGATGGCCGGCACATGACGCGGCCGCGATCCGGTGGCGAGCACCACGCGCGGCGAGTGCAAAACCCGGTGCGAGCCATCCAGGTGCAGCACCTCGATGCGATGCGCCTCCAAAAAGGTGCCTTTGCCGCGAATCAGCTCGACGCCGTTGCGCTTGAGCTGCGCCAGCAGGTACTTGTCCTGCGCGGCAATCACCGCATCGACGCCCTGCAGCAGGGCCGACAACGGCGCATCGCCTCGCAGCTCGACCGCCAATGAGGATGCGCTGCCTTGCATGCGCCGATAGCGCAATGCTTGTTCGCGCAGCGCCTTGCTCGGAATGGTTCCCGAAAGCAAACAGGAACCGCCGACCTGCGGTTCGCGCTCAATGATGCAGGCGCGAAAACCCGCTTTCGCCGCTTGAATCGCGGCCTTCTGTCCGGCGGGACCCGACCCCAGGCAAATGAGATCGAAGTCGGCGCTTTGCGTTGGAGCCGCGCTTGGCATTGGAACCGTGCTTTGCATTAGAAGCCAGCCAAAGTACGGACCTGCTCGCGCTTCGCCAGCATCGAACGCCGATCGTCGGGGAAGACGCCCAGCTGTTCGAACACCGGGCTTTCGAGCACCACTTCCTCGTCGAGAAGCTGCGGGTACATGGTATGCGTGGCCAACAAGTGCGCCGCGTGAACGGTTCCCGCCAGGTCGCTGTGGCTGGATTTGCCGTAATCGCGCCAATCGCTGGCCGCGTCCTGGACGTCGTCGGGCAATCGCCAGCTGTTCATGAGCAAACGGCCGAAGCGCGGCTCAAATTCAACCACCAGATCGGCGAAGGTCTGGGCATCCATCACCGTGCGCTGCTGGCTCTCGAATCCGGAGAGGATCTTCAGCGCCAAGGCGGCGCCGGTGCGGTGCATGAGCGCGGCGAGAAACGCGCTTTCCACGTGCTTGCGCCGCTCGCGCGCGATTTCCTTGGCCCAGAGCCCGGCCAGCCACGCCTCGCGCCATAGTTCCTCCGACTCCGGCTCATGGCCGGGCGCCGTGAATATTTCACCGCGCAGCATCACCGCCATCGCGATGTTGCGCACCTCCGCGACACCGAGCCAGGACACCGCTTGCTGCAGGGAGACGATCGGAGCGCGCGGCCGCATCGCGGGAGAATTGGCAACTCGCATGATTTCGCCGGCCAGAGCCGGGTCCGACTGAATCAAGCGCGCCAGTTGCGCGGCATCTGTCGCGTTCTGCGCCGTCAATTCCGCGAGCTGCGCGCAAACGCGGGGCATGGGCGCAATGTGCTGGGGACTGGTCAGCGATTCAGTGAGATAGGCGTGCGCCGCTTGTGAATGCAGCGCAGTAACGGCAACCGAGGATTGAAGACTCACTTCTTGGCACTCGTCACGACGTTCTTGTCGACCTCCATAGATCGGCATTCGTACGCGATGCTTGAGTCAGTTGATTATGAATAATTATGTCAAATCAATATGTTAACTAAATGCCCGCTCCAAGCCCTGAGCCAGGTCGGTCTTCAGATCGCCTTCATCCTCGAGACCGATCGACAGGCGCACTGTCCCCTTCCCCACCATCGAGCTGGCGCGCTGCGAAGCGGTATATTCGCCGCCGTACAAGAGCTGCGGCGGCATGACCAATGACTCGGTCGAGCCAACGCTGGCCGCGATTGCAAACAACTCCAGGGATTCAGCGAAGCGTGCGCCTTCCGCGAAGCCGCCGTCCAGATCGATGCTCACGACGGTGCCGAAGTCCTTCATTTGTTTCCGCGCCAGCTCGTGCTGCGGGTGACCCTTCAGACCCGGGTAGTGCACCCGCTTCACCCGAGGATGCCGGTTTAAGTACTCCGCCACTTGCATCGCACCGGCGCATTGCCGCTCGTAGCGCAGGAAATAGGTGCGCATGCCGCGCTGGATCAGGAAGGCGGCATGCGGATCGAGCGCCGGACCCATCGGCCCGATGTCCTTGCGCATGGCGGCGATGAGCTCGCGACGCGCGATGATCGCGCCGCCCATCACATCGCCGTGACCGGAGGCGTACTTGGTCAAACTGTGCAGGTAGACATCGATGTCGTAAGCCCCGTGGTTGTGAAAACCTGCGAACGTATTATCAAGCACGGTCAGAGCACCCGCCGCCCTGGCATGCCGGGTCAGGTGCTCGATGTCGGCGATCTTGGTGACCGGATTGGTGGGACTTTCAAAAATCACCAAGCGCGTGGGCTTCTTTAGCAGCTGTTCGATGCCGGCCAGGTCTTCGATGGACAGCATGGTGTGGGTCACGGCGAACTTGGCGAGCAAGTGCTGCACGATGAAGCGCGTCGGCCCATAGGACTCGACGAACATCAATACGTGGTCGCCCGCCTTGCACAACGCCAGGAGACTCGCGGCAATCGTGGCCACGCCCGAGCCGGTCAGCAGGCAATCATCCCGGCCCTGCAGCTCGCACAGCAACCGCTGCAGCTGCAGCAGCGTTGGATTGGAAGTGCGGGAATAGAAGAAGCCTTCACGCTCGCCGCGCTGATAGCGCAGCGTTTCATTGGCATCGTCGAATGAAAATTTCACCGACTGATAGATGGGCGCCACCAGCGGCCGATTATCTTCCGGAACGGCGACCGCCGGCGGATGGTTCACCAGAGTGGTATTTTTCATGCGCCACACGATAGTCGATCCGTCCGGTTTAGGAAACGGGATTGCGAGCAACGAGCTTCACGGCGAATCCACGCTCACGGCGACAGATAGCGATCCAGTTCCGCGTTGATGTCGGCCGCTGAATCGAACAGCGGCTCGGCATCTTGCGCGAGAAGTCCAAGATCGCGGTATGCCGTATCCTGCACCAGCAATTCCCGAGTCAGCATGCAGGACTCATGCAGTGTGAAATCCGCCAGCTTGTGGGCGACATCGATCACGTTGCACTCCCACTTAAGCGCGCCTGCCGAGGCGTAGCGGTCCCAGCGAGCGACCACCGCCGGCACCGGCGCAGGCAACGCCCAGGCTGAAACCACTCGCGCGCCGACCTCTTGTTTAAAAATGTCGATCAGACAATCGTATTCGTTGCCGGCAAGATGCAGACCGGCGAGTTCCGCCACTTCATGGATGGCGCCCAAGGCGACCACCCCGCCGATGTTGTGCAGCAATCCGCAGAGATAACACAGACCCGTTTCGCGCCCCTGCATGCCGCTCAATTGGCGCGCCCACAAAGCGCTCGCCAACGAATGGCGCCACAGCCGGCGCGCCTTGCGGTGCTGGCCATCGACGTGCAGCACTTTTCCCTGCAGGGCCAGGGTGAAGGCGATGTTGGCCACATCATCGAGCCCGAGCCACGCGATCGCATGCTGCAGCGACGTAATCGGCATGGACGGCCGTTTGGCGGCCGAGGATGCGATGCTCAATACGTACGTCGCCAGCTTGGGATCGGCGTGAATAATGTCCGCCAACAGATGCGCGTTGCCGGAATTCTTCGTACCGCTGCGCACCACCCTAACAGCGACCGTCGGCAGAGTTGGGATCACCAATTTGTTGCGCGCGATGTGCTCCTCGACCAGGCCGCGTACGGCCTCGAGGTCTTCCAGCTCTCGCTGCGATGGAGTCAATGGCTGCAGCACTCTAAGAGTAACGGCAGGCGAAACAATGACTTGAGACGCCAACGTCGTGCCCGACTGCACATCTTCAGCGGAAAAATGCGTAAACTCGAACGAACATGAACGCCGTCGCCGAATTGACCGACGCGGCGCGATTCCCAGGGGAGAAAGAGCCCGAATCGCGTTTGCGCGAAATTCCATACAACTACACCTCGCTGGCCGACCGTGAGATCGTGATCCGTCTGCTGGGCGAATCGGCTTGGAACGTATTGGATGGCCTGCGCGCCGAACGGCGCACCGGCCGCTCGGCACGCATGCTGTACGAGGTTTTGGGCGACATGTGGGTCGTCGAGCGCAACCCGTACCTGCAGGATGATCTGCTCGACAATCCCAAGCGCCGCCGGCAACTCATCGTGGCAATGCAGCATCGTCTCGGCGAAGTGCAAAAGCGGCGCGACGGCGCTGATGCGGCGCGCGACGCCAAGGTCGGAGAGTTGTTGCGCGCGGCTTCGCAGGCAGTGGAGCGATTCGAGCGGCAGTTCGCCGACGTTGCGGCCAAGCGCAGGCGCGCGCAGCGGATCCTGGCCAGGCACACGCGCGCCGACAACGTGCGCTTTGACGCCTTCTCGCGCGTGTCGCATGTCACGGATGCAACCGACTGGCGCGTGGAGCTGCCGTTCGTGGTGCTGATGCCGGACAACGAAGCCGAGATTCCCGGGCTGGTGCGCGATTGCATCGAATTGGAACTGACCATCATTCCGCGCGGCGGCGGCACCGGCTATACCGGCGGGGTCGTGCCCTTGACGCCCTGGTCCGCGGTCATCAACACCGAGAAGCTCGAGGCATTAGGATCGGTGGAAACATTCGCGCTCCCGGGAAATGATACGGCCACAGTCAGTATTCTGTCCGGCGCCGGCGTCGTCACCAAGCGCGTAAGCGAGGCGGCCGAACGTGCCGGCTTCGTGTTCGCGGTCGATCCGACCTCCGCCGATGCGTCCTGCGTCGGCGGCAACATCGCCATGAATGCCGGCGGCAAGAAAGCGGTGTTGTGGGGAACCGCTGTCGACAATCTGGCGTGGTGGCGCATGGTCGATGCGCAGGGCAACTGGCTCGAAGTCACGCGTCTCAATCACAACCTCGGCAAGATTCACGATGTGGCCGTCGCGAGCTTCGAGCTGGTGTGGAAGGACGGCAGCCGGCCGGCTGACGAGGCGCCGTTACTGCGGCGCGAGCGGCTCGACATCGACGGCGCGAAGTTCCGCAAGATCGGACTGGGCAAGGATGTCACCGATAAATTCCTGGGCGGGCTTCCCGGCGTGCAGAAGGAAGGCTGCGACGGGTTGATCACCGCCGCGCGCTGGATCTTGCACCGCATGCCGAAATACACGCGCACGGTGTGTCTGGAATTCTTTGGCCAGGCGCGCGAGGCGATCCCGAGCATCATGGAGATTGGCAACTACCTCGCAACGAACGCCAAACTCAGCGGCACGCTGCTGGCCGGCCTCGAGCACCTGGACGAACGCTATTTGCGCGCGGTCGGCTACAGCACCAAGTCCAAGCGCGGCGCGCTGCCCAAAATGGTGCTGTTGGGCGATATTGTCGGCGAGGATGCGGACGCCGTGGCGGCGGCCACCTCGCATGTGGTGCGTTTGGCCAACGCACGCGCCGGCGAAGGATTCATCGCCGTGAGTCCCGATGCGCGGCGCAAATTCTGGCTGGATCGCGCGAAAACCGCCGCCATCGCCAAGCATACCAATGCCTTCAAGATCAATGAGGACGTGGTTATTCCGCTGCAGCGGTTGGGCGAGTACACGGATGCCATCGAGCGCATCAATATCGAGCTGTCGATTCGCAACAAGCTCGATCTCCTGGCCGCGCTCGAGGACTATTTGACCGCTGCCTTGGATCCCGGCGTGGCGGCGGATAGCGATTCGACCCGCCAAGCCGAGGCGCTCGATCTGCTGGCACGCGTGCGCCTGCGCTGGCAGTACTTGCTCGGCAACATGGACGCCGAGGGCGATGCGGACAGGCTCTTCGACCGGCTGCAGGATCGCAGCGTGCGGGTCAGTTGGAAAACCGAGGTGCGAAGTGACCTGGCGCGGATCTTCGTCGGCAGCAGCTTTGCGCCGGTGCTCGCCGAGTGCGATGCCATCCACAAACGCATCCTGCAGGGGCGCGTGTTCGTGGCGCTGCACATGCATGCGGGCGATGGCAACGTGCACACCAATATTCCGGTCAATTCGGACAACTACGCCATGCTGCATACGGCGAATCGCGCCGTCGCGAAAATCATGCGCATTGCGCGCGGCCTCAACGGCGTGATTTCCGGAGAGCATGGCATCGGCATCACCAAGCTGGAGTACCTGACCGAGGCGGAACTGGCCCCTTTTCGCAGCTACAAGCAGCGAATCGACCCGCAGGGTCATTTCAACAGGCATAAATTGATGCCGCAGGCCGATCTGCGGCGGGCGTACACGCCGAGCTTCGGCTTGCTCGGGCACGAATCCTTGATCATGCAGCAATCCGACATCAGCAGCATTTCCGATGCCATCAAGGATTGCCTGCGCTGCGGCAAGTGCAAACCGGTTTGCGCCACGCACGTGCCACGCGCCAACCTGCTGTATTCGCCGCGCGACAAAATACTTGCCACTTCACTGCTGATCGAAGCCTTTCTCTACGAGGAGCAGACCCGCCGCGGCGTGTCGATCCAGCATTGGGATGAATTGTCCGATGTGGCGGATCACTGCACGGTGTGCCACAAGTGCGAAACGCCCTGCCCGGTCGGCATCGACTTCGGCGACGTGTCCATGGGCATGCGGGATCTGTTGCGGCGCATGCACAAGAAGCGCTTCAATTTGGGCACGGCCGCCGCGATGTTCTTCTTGAATGCCACCAATCCGCAGACCATCAAGCTGACGCGCAAAATCATGGTCGACTGGGGCTATAAGATGCAGCGGCTGGGCAATCAAGCACTGAACACCTTCGCGAAGGCCCAGACCCGTCGGCCGCCGGCCACCACGGGTAAGCCGGCAATCAAGGAGCAGATCATCCATTTCGTCAACAAGCGCATGCCCGGCGGCCTGCCCAAACGGACCGCGCGCGCGTTGCTCGACATCGAGGATCGCAACTACGTGCCCATCATCCGTGACCCTGCAAGGGTCAGCAGCGATTCCGAGGCCGTGTTCTACTTCCCGGGCTGCGGCTCGGAACGGCTGTTCTCCCAGGTCGGTCTCGCGACCCAGGCCATGCTCTGGCATGTGGGCGTGCAGACCGTGCTGCCTCCCGGATACCTGTGCTGTGGGTATCCGCAGCGCGGCGCCGGAGAGTTCGATCAAGCTGAAAAAATCATCACCGACAATCGCGTGCTGTTCCACCGGGTTGCCAATACGCTCAACTATCTCGACATCAAAACCGTGGTGGTCAGCTGCGGGACCTGCTTCGATCAACTACAGGGCTACGAATTCGACAGCATTTTTCCCGGCTCCAAAATCATGGACATCCACGAATACTTGCTGGAGAAAGGCGTTCGCTTGGAAAATGTCACCGGGGCGCGCTACATGTATCATGATCCCTGCCATTCGCCGATGAAGAAATACGACCCCTTGACCGTGGTGAACTCACTGATGAACAGCGAGCGTAACGGAACCATCGCGAAGAACGAGCGCTGCTGCGGCGAATCCGGAACCCTGGCGGTCACGCGGCCGGATATCTCGACCCAGGTACGATTCCGCAAGGAGCAGGAAGTGCGGGTCGGCGTGGATGAAATCCGCGCCGGCGGCCATCGCGGCGAGGTGAAAATATTGACATCGTGCCCCTCCTGCCTGCAGGGGCTGAAGCGCTTCAACGACGATGCGGAGATGGACGCCGATTACATCGTGGTTGAAATGGCGAAGCATCTGCTGGGCGCCGACTGGCTGCCGCAATATGTGCGGCGCGCCAACGCCGGCGGCATCGAACGAGTGCTGGTCTGATGGCATCCGCACCGGAAGTTTGCGACGTGGCGGTGATCGGCGGCGGCCCTGCGGGAAGCACGGCGGCCATTCTGCTGGCGCGGCGCGGCTACAAGGTCATTGCGCTCGAGAAAGCGCATCATCCGCGGTTTCACATCGGCGAATCGTTGCTGCCGATGAATCTGCCGATATTCGAGCGCCTCGGGGTGCTCGACAAGGTGCGCGCGCTCGGCGTTTTCAAGCTCGGCGCGGATTTCCAGGCGGACAACGAGCGCGGCTACAGCACGTACGCTTTTTCGCGCGCCATCGGCAACAGTCCGCCGCACGCCTATCAGGTTTGGCGTCAGGATTTCGACAAGATGCTCTACGACCATGCGCGTGAAAACGGCGCCGATGCGCGCGAGGGCCAGGAGGTCACAAAGGTCGAACAAAGCAATCCGCGCGAATCCCTGCTCGACGTGCAAGCCGATGATGGCCTCAACTACCGCATCCAGGCGCGCTACGTCGTCGATGCCAGCGGCCGCGATGCATTCTTCGCCTCGAAGCACAAACTGCGCCGCAAGAATACCCAGCATCAAAGCGCCGCCATATTCAGTCACTTCCGCGGCGCCGAGGCGCGGCCGGGAGAGGATGCCGGTAACGTCAGCATTTACCGCTTCGAGCACGGCTGGATGTGGATGATCCCGCTGCCCGGCGGCATCATGAGCATCGGCGCCGTGTGCCGGCCGGAATACTTGAAGCAGCGCAAGGGACGCACGACGGAATTCCTGCTCGAAACGCTGCACAAGAACTCGGATCTCAAACGCCGCATCGCCCATGCCGAACTGGCCGGCGAAGTACGGTTGACCGGCAACTATTCGTACGATTCGGCCCAGATGGCGGGCCTCGGCTGGATCCTGGTCGGCGATGCCTTCGCGTTTCTCGATCCTGTGTTTTCGTCGGGTGTTTTTCTCGCGATGAGCGGCGCCGAGCAGGCGGCGGCCGTGGTCGATGAGGCACTGCGCCAGCCTGCGCGCGAGGCCACGCTCTTGCGCAAGCTGGAAAAACGCCTGCGTGCCGGCATGGAGCGCTTTTCGTTCTTCATCTATCGATTCAACGGGCCGGTGATGTCGCAAATGTTCCGCCAACCGCGCAACATCTGGCAGTTGGAGCAGGGCGTGATATCCATGCTGGCGGGCGACCTGTTCGACACGCCCAAAGTATTGCGGCGCCTGCGGCTGTTCAAGCTGGTGTATGCCATCGCCACCTTGCGCGATTTCAGGCGCGCGCGCGCCGAGCGCAAATACCGGCTGGCGCAGGCTCGCACTGAATTCACGGGCGGCGACACGCCGTTCGATAACGCATAGCGCGAGAAAAAATAATCTACACGGCGTCGAGCTTCGCGCGCCGCGCCATCCACAGGCTGACCCCGACGATCATCAGGCTCACCACGCACAGGGTGAGGGTTGCAAGCACATTGATCTCAGGGCTGACGCCAAGCCGGACCTTGGAAAACACCACCATGGGCAGGGTGCTGCTGCCCGGACCCGAGGTAAAGCTCGAGATCACCAAGTCGTCCCACGACAGCGTGAAGGCCAGGAGCCAGCCGGACAGAATCGCCGGGAAAATGATCGGCAAGGTGATGACGAAGAACACCTTCACGGGCCTGGCGCCTAAATCCATGGCCGCTTCCTCGAGCGCGGTGTCGAAGCTCGCGAGGCGCGAATTGATGATGACGGTCACGTAAGCCATGGAAAAAGTCATGTGCGCAATGGTCATGGTGGTGATGCCGCGGCCGGCCGGCCAGCCGACGAGCTGCTCCAGGGCCACGAACAGCAGCAGCAAAGACAGTCCCGTGATCACCTCGGGCATGACCAGCGGCGCGGTGGTCATCGCATTCAAGGTGAAGCGGCCGCGAAATTGACGGAAGCGAGCCAGGCCGAAACCGGCGAGCGTTCCCAAGATCACCGAGCCCGAGGCGTTGATCACTGCGACTTTCAAGGAGATCCAGGCCGCATCCAGGATCTCTTCGTTATGGAGCAGCGAGTAGTACCACTTGAGCGTCGGTGAATTGGCGCTGTCCCAGACGGTGACGAGTTTCGAGGCGTTGAAGGAAAACACCACCATGGACAAGATCGGGATGTAGAGAAACGCGAAACCGATTCCGATGCAGGTCAGGATGAAGTACGAGCTCCGGTAATTCATCGCGCACCTGCCGTCTCGCGGGCCTGGACGCTTTGATACCACATCATGAAGGGCACCAAGAGGATCAGCAGCAGGATGGCGACCGCACTGGCCACCGGCCACGCGCGGTTCGAGAAGAATTCATCCCACAAGACCCGCCCTATCATCAATGCATTCGGACCGCCGAGCAGCGCCGGAATCACGAATTCGCCCACGGCGGGTATGAACACCAGCATCGAGCCCGCCAAGATGCCATTACGCGACAGGGGTAAGGTGATCTTGAAGAACGCCTGCCAGGGGCGGCAGCCCAAATCTTCTGCGGCCTCGAGCAGCTGCCAATCCATCTTTTCCAGGTTGGCATACAAGGGCAGTATCAGAAACGGCAGGTAGGAATAAACGATGCCGACGTACATCGCAAAGGGCGTGTACAGCATCGTCAAGGGCTCGTGAATGATCCCAAGCGACATCAGCACGTTATTGATCACGCCATTGGCCTTGAGCAATCCGATCCAGGCATAAACCCTGAGCAGCAGCGAAGTCCAGAAGGGCAGGATCACCAGCAACAGCAGCACATTGCGCAGCGAAGGCCTGGCGCGCGCGATGCCGTAGGCCATCGGATAGCCTACAACCAAACACATGAGCGTCGAGAGGAAGGCCACCTTGAGCGAGTTCGCAAAGGCATGCAGATACAATGGATCAGTGAACAAGAAGGCGTAGTTGTTGAAGTTGAGCCTGATCGCGAGCGAGTTCTTGCCCGCCCATTCCAACAGCGGCTTGTAAGGCGGGATCGCGAGATCGACATCCGAAAAGGATATTTTCAGGACGATGACAAACGGCACGACGAAAAACAGCACCAACCAGAGATACGGCAGCGCCACAACGAGCCCGCGGCCGCTTATGCCGGCCCCCTTAAGGCGCCCGAGTAGGGTCGGGGGGCTAACGGGCCACCACCACCGGGCTGGTCGCATCCCAGGAAAGATACACTTGTTGATCCCAGCCGATTGCTTCTGCATGCCGTGAGGTATTGGGCTGCGTGACACGGACCACCTTGCCGGTCGGCAACTTCACCAGGTAGATCGACAAGTCGCCAAGATAGGCGATGTCCTGCACCGTGCCGCGCACCAAGTTATCCGTGCTGCCCTCGGGCGCCACGGTCGACATGAATATTTTTTCCGGCCGAACGGCTGCCCAAACGACGGCTTCGGGCGGTGCACTGATCCCGTGGCTGACAAAAATTGTGCCGCCGAGCTCGGCCGATGCGATGCGTACATAGTTCGGCTCATCCTCGATGAGCTTGCCCTCGAACATGTTCACCGACCCGACGAAATCGGCCACGAATTTCGACCCCGGAAATTCGTAAATCTCGGACGGCGTACCCGCCTGCACTATTTCGCCGTGATCCATGACGCCGATACGGCTCGCCAAGGTCATCGCCTCTTCTTGATCATGCGTCACGACGATGAAGGTCACGCCCAGTTTGTCCTGCAGGCTGATCAATTCGAATTGGGTGTGCTCGCGCAGTTTCTTGTCGAGCGCGCCCAAGGGTTCATCCAGCAGCAACAATTTGGGGCGCTTCACCAGCGAGCGGGCCAGCGCGACTCGCTGGCGCTGGCCGCCGGACAGTTGATGCGGCTTGCGCTTGGCAAACTCGCCCATTTTCACCAGGTCGAGCATGGTGGCGACGCGCTCTTGGATCTCGTGTTTGGGTAAGCGGTCCTGTTTGAGTCCGAAGGCGACGTTTTGCTCGACATTCATGTGCGGGAACAGCGCGTATGACTGGAACATCATGTTCACGGGGCGCTCGTACGGCGGAATGCCGGTCATGTCCTCGCCGTCGATGAGGATCCTGCCCGAGGTGGGCGTTTCAAATCCGCCCAGCATGCGCAGCAATGTGGTCTTGCCGCAGCCCGACGCGCCGAGCAGGCAAAAGATTTCCCTCTGGTAGATTTTCAGGGAAACCTCGTTCACGGCCTTGAATTCGCCGAAGGACTTGCTGATGCGCTCGACTTCGACGTAGGGCCGCGCGGAAGGATCGTTCCAGGGTTGGGCTTTGACCATGCCTCCCGCGGAAGCCACTAGGACAGGCTCCTCATTGACCGGTCTTGAATTTTTGCCACATCCGGGTGATGGCGCGAGTCTGCTCGGGCGAGTCGGCCAGCTGCAAGGCCAGTTTTTCGCGCTGCTCGGGCGTCGGATAAATGCCTGGATCATCCTTTACCGCGGGCAGAACCAGCGATTGCGCGGCGGCGTTCGCATTGGCGTAACGCTTGAAGTTTGAAACCTCGGCAATGACCTGCGGCCTCATCATGTAGTTCATGAAGGCATAGGCGCTATCCGGATCCGGGGCGTCTTTCGGGATCGCCAGCATGTCGAACCACAGAATCGATCCTTCCTTGGGCACCACATATTTGATGTCGATGCCCTTGTTGGCTTCGCGCGCCCGATCCCGGGCCTGCATCACATCGCCGTTATATCCCACGGAAATGCACAGATCGCCGTTGGCGAGCGCCTCGATGTATTCGGACGAGCTGAAATTTCGGATGTACGGCCTGATCTTGAGCAGCACCGCCTCCGCCTGCGCCAGATCATCGGCGCTGCTGGAATTCGGATCCTTGCCCAGGTAGCTGTAGACGGCGCGCAGCATTTCGGCCGGCGAATCCAACAAGCTGATGCCGCACTTGGCCACCTTTGCGGCAACGGCAGGATCGAAGACCAGACGCCAGCTGTCGAGCGGCGCATCCGGCATGACCGCCTTGACCATCTTTTCGTTGTAGCCAATCCCATTGCTGCCCCACAAATAGATCACTGCATGCGCGTTGCCGGGATCGTTTGAGGCCACTCTGGCCATGAGTTGCGAATCCATGTTCTTCAAGTTCGGCAGCCTGGCCTTGTCCAGAACCAGGTAGGCGCCGGCTTTGATCTGCCGTTCGAGGTAGGAGGCCGAAGGCACCACGATGTCGAAGCCGCTGTTGCCGGCCAGCAGCTTGGTCTCGAGAGTTTCGTTGGTGTCGTAGTAAGCAGGATGCACCTTGATGCCGTACTGCTTCTCGAAATTCGACAATGTGTCGGCCGCCAGATAGTCCGACCAGATGTAGAGATTGAGGACCTTGGCCCCGCCCTCCGGCTTGGCCGCCGTATCGCCGGTGGGCTTTCCGCCGCCGCAGCCGCTCAACCCAAACACGCATGCAAGCGCCAGAATCGCCGTCCGACGAACGCTCAACATCCGACGCTTCCCCTTGTTGTGGTGCGCTAGTTATAGCGCAGCAGCCACATCGCCGCCAGACATTGACCCATCCAGCGCTAGACGTTAAGCAGCAAGTGCTCGCGTTCCCACGAACTGATCACCTGGGCAAAGGTTTCGTACTCCGCCTCTTTGACCGCGGTAAAGGCAAGCACGAAGCGATCGCCGAACAGATCCACCAACGGCTTGGACTCGCGCAGCAAGCGCAAGGCCTCCGCCAATGTTCGCGGCAGGGCAATCGCCAGATCGTAGGCGCTGCCGCCGATCGGCTCGGAGGGCTTGAGCCTCTCGGTCATCCCAAGATAGCCGCAGGCCAGCGATGCCGCGATGGCGAGATAGGGATTCGCGTCCGCACCCCCGACCCGATTCTCCACGCGCCGGGCGTCGGGCCCCGACATCGGCACCCGCAATCCGGCGGTCCGATTGTCGTAGCCCCAATGTACGTTGATGGGCGCCGACGAATGGCGGCTGATGCGCCGGTAGCTATTCACATTCGGGCAGAACAGCGACATCGCACCGGGCAGATATTTTTGCAGGCCGGCGATATGACCGAAGAACAGTTCCGAGGGCGTACCGTCGGGATTGCTGAAGATGTTCTTGCGGGTCTTCGAGTCGATGATGCTCTGATGCAGATGCATGGCGCTGCCCGGCTCCTTGGCCATCGGTTTCGCCATGAAGGTCGCATACATCTTGTGGCGCATCGCCGCTTCGCGCGCGGTGCGCTTGAACAGGAAAGCCTGGTCGGCGAGGCTCATGGGATAGCCGTGCAGCAGGTTGATTTCCATTTGCGCGGCGCCGGATTCGTGGATCAAGGTGTCGATCTCGATGTCCTGCGCTTCGCAAAACGAGTACATGTCGTCGAACAGCGGGTCGAACTCATTGACGGCGGCGATGCTGTAGGCCTGGCGGCCAATTTCCGGACGCCCGGAGCGGCCGACCGGCGGCTTCAACGGATAGTCGGAATCGATGTTCGGTTCGACCAGAAAGAATTCCAACTCCGGGGCCACCACCGGTTCCCAACCCTGCGCCTCATAGAGCTGCAGGATCCGGCGCAGCACGTAGCGCGGCGCCATGGTGACCGGGCTGCCGTCGCCGTAAAAACAGTCGTGAATGACCTGGGCGGTGGGCTCGGCCGCCCAGGGTACGACGCGTACGGTCTTCGGATCCGCCTTCAGCACGATGTCGATATCCGACGGGTTCATCGCGCTTTGATCTTCCGGATAATCTCCGGTCACCGTCTGAAGAAAGATCGCCTCGGGCAGGCGCATTCCTTCCTCTTCGGCAAATTTTTCGGCCGGCATCAGCTTGCCACGCGCGACGCCGGCCATGTCCGGAATGATCGCCTCGACTTCCGAAATGCCGTGTTCTCTTAGAAATTGTTGAATCGTGCTCGCCATACATCACCTTGCAGCGTTTGCGCGTTGGCGGCTCGCCGCGCCAAAGGCAGCAAACAACGCGCTGGAAAATCTGTCCTGCGCAAATTGCCATTCCGGATGCCACTGCAGCGCCAGGGCAAAAGCCGGCGAATGGGCAACCCGGAAAGCTTCGATCACGCCATCCGGCGCCCGCGCCTCGATGGCCAGGTCCGCGCCCAATTTTTCAACGCCCTGCGAATGCAAGGAGTTCACCTTGAGACGGTCCCGGCCCGCGATTTTTTGCAGTTCTCCTCCGGGCTCGAGCAGGACCTCGTGTGCCGGTGCGTACTGCGCGTCCAGAGGCAAGGATTCATCATCACGGTGATCGAGGTTTCCGGGCACCTCGTGCAGGAGCGGATTGAGCGTGCCGCCGTAGGCGACATTCATCTCCTGAAAACCTCGGCAGATCGCGAGCACCGGCAAGCCGGCGGCGACCGCGCGCGGAATCAACGGAAGCGTCGTAGCATCCCGATTTGGGTCATGTAATGTGCCCGGCCTGGCAGCCGGTCCTCCGTAGTGTTGCGGTTCCACATTCGACGCGCTGCCTGTGAGCAGCAGTCCGTCGCATGCGTCCATCAGCGCCGGCAGATCTATCTCGGACCCGAGCGCGGGTACGAGCACCGGCACCGCATTCGCGCCCTGGGCGACGGCTTCGATGTACTTCTCGCCGACCATGTGGAAATAGTGTTTTCCATAGAGCCGGCGATCGGCCGGAATTGCAATGAGCGGCAGGCGCGACATGTTTAATATATTAAACGTCCGGATGGACGCTCGAACTCAAAGAACGACCCCATTACACCATACCGGCCGGGCGCCGTCTTAGAAACGCGCCCAAAAAGAGCTAAGATTTAGGCATTTCCAACACTTAGACGCGCTTTTTGCATCGCAACAATCTTGCATTCGGATGGAAAACCTCGGTAGGCTCACAGGCTGGAAATTCTGTCAATAGCCCTAAGATTTTAAACACTTTCGACCAGAACCTCATGCGCCTATCCGCCCCATCTGCCCCCTCCTACTACGCGTTGGATGACACCGGCGAAGCTCGCGCGGCGTTGCTCGGGGATGCCACCTGCGATGTGGCGGTGCTCGGCGGCGGCATTGCCGGCTGTTCCACCGCACTGCATTTGGCGAAACGGGGCTACAAGGTGGCCGTGCTCGAAGCCCGGCGCGTCGGCTACGGGGCATCCGGCCGCAGCGGCGGTCAGACAATTTTTGGGCTGGCGGTAAGTCAGCCGAAGCTCGAGCGCGAAGTCGGACCGGAAGACGCACATCGTCTGTTTGACCTGTCGATCGAGGCGTTGGACCTGACTCGGTCCCTGATCCAGGAATATGCCATCGAGTGCGATTACCGCCCCAATCATGTGCACGTCGCGGTGAAACCCCGCCACATGCGCGAACTTGGGGATTGGGCCCGAGAGCTGCGCGAAGATTACGGCTACTCATCGGTGCGGTTGCTGGACCGGGACCAGCTGCGCGACCATGTTCGCAGCGATCGATACCTGGGCGGCCTGCTCGACTCGCGCAGCGGGCATCTACAGCCGCTGAAGTACACGCAAGGGTTGGCGCGCGCCGCACAAGCGGCGGGCGCGGTCATTTACGAAAATTCCGAAGTCTTGCGCTACGAAGACGGCCGCGAGGTGCGACTGCATACGGCGCAAGGCCTGCTGCGCTGCGCGCACCTCGTTCTCTGCGGCAACGCCTACATTGGCGCCGTCGCCCCGTCGCTGTCCCGGCGCATTCTCGGAGTCGGCACATACATCATCGCCACCGAACCCCTGGGCGAAGAGCGCGCCGGCGCACTGTTGCCGAGCAATGCAGCCGTTGCCGACATCAATTGGATTCTGGACTACTTCAGGCGCTCGCAGGATAACCGGCTGCTGTTCGGCGGCCGCGTCAGCTACAGCTCGGTTCAACCGCCGCGGCTGGCGGAATCCATGCGCCGGCGCATGGTGCGCGTTTTTCCGTCGCTGACAGAGGTCAACGTCGCAAATGCCTGGGGCGGATATCTCGATATCACCATGAGCCGAGCGCCGGATTTCGGACGCCTCGCGCCGAATGTCTACTACTTGCAGGGTTTCTCGGGACACGGCGTGGCTCTCGCAGGATTGGCCGGCAAACTGGCCTCTGAAGCGATCGCCGGCACGGCCGAACGTTTCGACGTGTTCGCGCGCATACCGCATCGGGATTTCCCCGGCGGCCCATTGCTGCGCCGGCCGTCGCTGATGCTGGCAATGCTGTACTACCGATTGCGGGACCTACTGTAGGGCAGCCAACGACCGGCCTGACTGCGGGCGCGCGGACCGGCTATTTCAGCTCGGGTTTTTCCGAGGCGGCGAAGCTTGCTGAGAGTTTCTGGCCGGTATCAACCAGCGTGACTGAATTCAAGCCGCCGCCGTGCGAGCCGTCGCGCAGCGGATAGAATTCCACCGAAACCCGGTCGCCGGGCTTGACGGAATTGCGGGTCCAACCCCCGCGCGTCAGCACGCCTGGACTCGTGGTTTCGAAGCTCCATTCCTGCGGATCGCCGCCGCCATCCGGCTGCACCAGCACCCAAATGACGCAATGAGGATTGGTCCACTGAAAGCTCTTGACGTTGCCTTTCAGGGTCAGGATCTTGGATCGGTCATACACCGCGAAAGAATGGTGCGCGTACGCCGGCCAGGAAACCGCTGTGACAGCGGCCAGGATGATTGCGCCAAGCGTTAACTTTCATTCGTAAAGAATTCATTGATACCTGCGTCATTTCGAGTCGGAGCCAACGGGAACGCCGTTGTGAAATTTGATGGGCACAAATACTGAATTGCCATCCTTGTCGACGGCCTCGTTGTAGCTGCCCTGCTCGCAGACGCCTTCGGCGATGTCATATTTCTGCGCCCGCTGCCGTAGATACTTGCGGGTGGTTTTCCAGGTTTTTGACAGCAGCTTGTCCGCCGTTATTTCCAGATCATCAGCGAGAGTCTCTGCATCCAGCAAATGAATGCGCTCGACAATGTGCATGTCGCCATTGTTCGGAATCCCCACCGCTTCGTTGACGGCAAGATAAACTTCCGGCAGCAGCGCGATGGTGTCCACGACCAGCGACTGCCCCTCCCAATGCCCGATTGAATGCCCGTGAAAGCTGGGATCCGGATCGTCGGGATGCCTGCGTCCGTCGGTGTAAATGCGGCGCAGGCGATTGCCGTCGCCCTCACCCAGCAAAGTCACCCTGCCCGGCGTGACCAGCAGTTCAAACGCATTGTGGGTGATGAGCATGTAGCTCGGCATGCCGGTCGGAAAGCAGTGATCGATGACCGGGAAGGGACGGCCGGCCTTTTCTTCCGAGTACATATGCTCAATCTGCCTGGCAGCCTTGGCATTCCATGGCGGCGGATTCGTGCGCTCCTGAGCGACCTGATCGCTGATGACCGGAGTCCACACCCCGCTGAAGTCCGGCAGCTTGGCCAGGGCCTGCCAATCGCGCAGCGTGGGCGCAGGATTGACCGCGTCCTTAGGCTTGGGTTCAGCCGCATCGGAGGACGCAAGCGTGATCGTAGCGAACGCGGCCAGGATCATTGCCGGCAGCGCGCGTCGGATGGGGGTTTTCATGCGGACAAAGATTACCCTATTTGAATCTCACAACGAAACACTTGTGAATCCGCGCATGCCGTTCAAAATCCTTCGGAACGGTCGCGGCGCTGATGTCCTCGACGGCCAGATCCGACAGCGCCTCGGTGTCCAACTTGAAACGGGTGTAGTTGGTGGAGAATACCAGGCGGCCGGCCGGCCGCAGCAGTTTCAATGACCGGCGAATCATGCCGACATGATCGCGCTGCACGTCAAGCACACCTTCCATGCGCTTGGAGTTGGAAAAGGTCGGCGGGTCCAATAAGATCAAGTCGAATCGCGCACCGCCCGACTCCTGCTCCTCGAGCCAGGCCAGGCAGTCGGCGCGGTACAGCTCGTGGTTGTCGCCGCGAAATCCGTTCAGCACGAGATTTTCATGCGCCCAGTCGAGGTAGGTGTTGGATAGATCAACTCCGACGGTGCTGCGCGCGCCGCCGGCCGCCGCATACACCGTGGCGCTGCCGGTGTAACAGAACAAGTTCAGAAAATCCGCGTCCTTGGCCCAGACGCGCAGCATGCTGCGCACGATGCGATGATCAAGAAACAGTCCTGTGTCCAGGTAATCGTGAAAATTGACCCAGAATTTTAAGCCCCCCTCCTGCACTGCATGGCGCTCCGCCGCGCTGTCGCGCTTCTCATACTGCTCTGTGCCCTTTTGCGGTTTGCGCACGCGCGTATGCACCTGCGGAAGCGGGACCCCCAGCACCTCCGGCAAAACCGCCAGCGCTTCGCGGCGGCGCTCGCGTGCGCTCTCCTGGTTTACGGACTTGGGCGGGGCGTATTCCTGCACATAGACATGCCGTGATTCGCGGCCGTACAAATCGATGGCGAAGGCGTATTCAGGCATGTCCGCGTCATATACCCGGAAACAATCGATCTGCTCGCGCGCGGACCACGGATCCAGGCGCTGCAGGTTCTTGCGCAGGCGATTGGCAAACATCTGCGCGCCGGGCCGGCTCGACCAGTCGGCGCGCACCTCTTCGGCAGGACGCTGCGCGCTCGCTTCATTGAGATCAAAGCGCAGCAGCCGGCACTCGATGGTGCCGTTGAATACGCGGTGAGTGCGCTTGGCGTAAACACCTAGATTGCGGGCCAGCGGCGGATTGCCCGTGAGAATCGCGGCCTGCCAGCCCTGGAAACGATCGCGCAGCACGCTGCCGAGTTCGGAATACAGCGCCGGCAGGCCCGATTCCGCTCCGATCCTTTCCCCATACGGCGGATTGGCAATGATCAAACCCGTCTCCGCCTTTGGCCGCGGCAGCTCGCTCAACGCGCGCTTTTCCACGTGCAGCCAATCCGCGACGCCGGCCTGATTTGCATTGGCTATCGCCATGCGGACCGCTTCAGAGTCGATATCGGAGCCCAGGATGCAGCGTCGCACCACGCGTGCGGCCCGCCGCGCCTGGGCTTCCGCGCGCAGGCGCGCCCAGAGTTCGGCATCGTGACCATGCCACTTCAGGAACCCAAAGTATTCCCGGTCGATGGCCGGCGCCGCATCGGCCGAGATCAAGGCGCCCTCAGTCAGGAACGTGCCCGAACCGCACATCGGATCGAGCAGCACGCCGCCCGCCTCGGCAATCTGCGGCCACCCCGCGCGCAGCAGCACAGCGGCTGCGACGTTTTCCTTCAGCGGCGCGCGGCCGCCTTCGCCGCGGTAGCCCCGTCGATGCAGACTCTCGCCGGAGAAATCCAACGATACCAATGCAGTCGCTCCCTCGACGTGCAGGTGCAGGAGCACGTCGGGACGCTCGGGCCGGATGTTCGGCCGCTCGCCGGTGGACTCGCGCAGACTGTCGCAAACCGCATCCTTGAGCAGTTGCGAGCCGTAGATCGTGTGCCGGATGGATTCATTGCCGCCGCTGCAATCGCAAGCCAGGGTTGCCCCGGGCGCCAGGTGCTCGCGCCAATCAATGCGCTTTACGGCCTCATAGACGCTCTTGGAGCTGGTCGCATCGACTGAACCCAAGCTCAAAAGCACCCGTGTGGCTGTGCGCGACCACAGGCATGCCCGATAACCGACCTCGAGCGTACCTTGAAATTTCACATCGTGGCTGCGCTCGCGAATCTGTTCGGCGCCGAACTGCGCGAGTTCCTCGGCCAGCACCGAGGCCGCGCCCACCGGCGCGGTCGCGACCCAATAGCGGACATTGTCGGTCATGCTCAATGCACGGCAGCAGTATCGTGGGCGCGCAAGTCATGCCATTCCAGATTGGGATGATTCGAGAAATAGCGCTGCAGGATCTTGTACACATCGACATCAAATGCGGGATACGCCCGAGTCAGCCTCAGGGACGCGAGTTCCTCCTCGGAGCGCGCGGATCCCAGATACATCCACCGATCGAGCACGTGAAACTCGCCGCCGCGTGTGCCGTCGCGCAAAAAGGCCCCGGTTGCGCGCTCGCGCAGCGCGATGCGTCCCGGAAACGGCCAGCTTTTTATTTTCAATGCGGAGAGCGCCAACTTCAGCCGCATCGCATGCAGGATGAGCGGCTCCCTGCCGACACAGGCGCCCCGGCACTTGCCGACCTGCAGTGCGAAGCAGGAACCTTCGCTCTCTTCCATTCCCAGCACTTTGAGACAGAGCTGCGAGGCGCGCGCAATATCGGTCAGCGCCTTGCAGGCGTCTTTCTCCGCATGAAATATGCCGAAACTCTCGGCAAGATCTTCCGGTTCCAGCATGTCGAGACGCTGAGTGCGCATCCGGCCCGAAGCTTCCGCGAGCCTCAAAGTCACCGACTCCAAGTTGCTGCGTGGGTGACGGTTGTAGCGCGGCTGCTGCGATTTGATCCATTCTGACTCGAGCAGCATTGCGCCCAGTTCACCGGCAGTCTGCCGCCAATCGACGCGCTGCACCTGTGCCGCCAATTGTTGCTCGCGCGATCCTGAACGCGGTTCGGCGAGCTGGGACAAAATCTTGGCACGCAGCGAGTTGCTGCGGCCGATGTACAGCAATTCGCCGGCATCGCCGTAAAAGCGATAGACGCCGGGCGATTCCGGCAACTCATCGGCCAGACCCGCAGGCAGTTGCACGGGCAGCTTCGGCTGGCTCAACACCGCGTGCGTTGCCGCAGCGGCAAACACATCCGCAGGGATATCGCGCTGCAGCTTGCTCCACAGGTCCCGCAGCACCCTGGCATCTCCGAGCGCCCGGTGTCTGGCGCTGCAATTGAGGCCGTGCCGCTCGATCACTGCATCCAAGTTGTGACGCGCGTGTTCCGGAAACAAGCGGCGCGACAATTTGACCGTGCACAGCGCGTCGGTGGAATAGGTCATGCCCACCTTGCGGAATTCAGTGCGCAGAAACGAATGGTCGAAGCGCGCATTGTGCGCAATGAAGACCGCGCCGCGCAGCTTCTCGAAAACGGTGGCGGCAAGATCGGCGAATAGCGGCGCATCCGCCACCATTTCACTGCTGATGCCGGTGAAGGCCTCGATGTAGGGCGATATCAGGCATTCGGGATTGACCAGCGAGCTCCACTCTTCCAGAAGTTCGCCGTTTTGCACCCGCACGATGCCGATTTCGGTGATTCGATGATAGGCAGGATTGCCGCCCGTCGTTTCCAAATCAACGAATGCGAGGGTGTCAGCCGCGTCCATCAAGCGACAGCAAGGGATAGTAAAGGTCGGGCCGCCGGTCGCGGAATACGCCCCACGCCTGCCGGTAACGGCGCACCTCGTCCAAGTCGAACGATGCGGTCAGCACCGCTTCGCTTTCGCGATCGGCCTCGACGAGCTTTTCGCCGGTCGGCGAAGCGATGAACGAAGAGCCGTAAAATGTCATGGTGTATTTTTCGCCCTTTTCGCTGCCGACGCGATTTGAAGCCACCACCGGCATGACGTTGGCCGCCGCGTGACCTTGCATGGTGCGCTGCCAGTGACCGCTGGAATCGATGCTGGCATCCTGCGGCTCCGAACCGATCGCCGTTGGATAGAGCAATACCTCGGCGCCCATCAACGCCATTGAGCGGGCTGCCTCGGGAAACCATTGATCCCAGCAGATCGCGACTCCCAATTTTGCGTATCGCGTATTAAATACCTTGAAGCCGGTGTCGCCGGGCGAGAAGTAGAATTTTTCGTGATACCCGGGACCTTCAGGAATATGCGATTTGCGATAGCTGCCGAGGACCGAGCCATCGGCATCGACGACGGCGACGGAATTGTAGAATGCATTGTTGGCGCGCTCGAACACGCTGATCGGCAATACCACCCCGAGCTCGCGCGCGACGCCGCGGAAATGTTCGACTGCGGGATGTCCCTCGAGCGGCAGCGCAAGATCCAGGTGCCGGGCAATGTGATCCTTGCAAAAATACGGCGTCTCGAACAGCTCTTGCAGCAGAACCACGTTTGCGCCCTTTGCGGCAGCCTCGCGCACGAGTTTCTCGGCGCGCGCGATATTGGCGTCGCGATCCCAACTGCAGGCCATTTGCGTGGCTGCCACTGTTACCGTGCTCATAGGGTGATTATGCTACCTCTTGACCGCGCCGCTCATGCAATCTTGCCTGCTCGAAGAGCCGGATATGCGGCCGCGGAGCGTGGATTAAAAGGTCGGGGGCGAGCTCGCACTGACGATTTCGCATTCCTCGCGGCCGAGATTGCGAAACCGATGCGGCACGGAGCTCTTGAAATAATAGGCATCGCCCACGCCCAATACGCGTGATTCCCCGCCAACGGTCAATTCGATCCTGCCCTTCACGACGACGCCGCCTTCTTCGCCGGCATGAGTCAGCATTTCCTCGCCCGTGTCCGCATTGGCAGCGTAGCGCTCGTGTAAAATCGACATGCTGCGCTGGGCCAGACGGCCCCCGACGAGCCGCAGCTCCACGCTGGCGGTGCCGATATTCGCCAGTTCTTCGCGCGGAAAAAAAACCTGCGGTTTGCCGCCCAGATCCAAAGTGAAGAAATCCGCAAGCGCCATGGGAATGCCATCGAGCACTTTCTTGAGAGAGCTGACCGAAGGGCTGACTCGATTTTGCTCAATCAAGGAAATCAGTCCATTGGTCACGCCCGCGCGCTTTGCCAGTTCACGCTGCGACAGCCCGTACATCTGTCTCACAGCCTTCAGGTGGGTGCCAACGTCTATGCTCATACTGTCTATTATAATAGACGGTTTTAAGTGGTGAGGGGTCGAAATTGAGCTTAGTGTTGATTTTCCTTATCATCAGCAGATCCCCGCCTCCTTTTAAAGGATTCCAGCCATGAATGCCCGACTCACTCCCGCCGCTGCCACAAATCCGGAACTCGACGCATTTTGGATGCCGTTCACGGCGAATCGACAATTCAAGGCGAGTCCGCGCCTGTTGGCACGCGCGAAGGGCATGTACTACACGACCTCGGATGGCCGCGAGGTGCTCGATGGCGTCGCGGGTCTGTGGTGCGTCAACGCGGGGCACGGCCGGCGCGAAATTACCGAGGCGGTCACGCAGCAGTTGGAGACCATGGAGTTTGCCCCGACCTTTCAAATGGGTCATCCGATTGCGTTCGAACTGGCGAACCGGCTCGCGAAAATCGCGCCGCCGGGGCTGGACCGAATCTTCTTCACCAATTCGGGTTCGGAATCCGTGGATACGGCACTGAAAATTGCCATCGCCTATCATCGGACCCGCGGTGCGGGCCAGCGCACGCGGCTGATCGGCCGCGAGAAGGGCTACCACGGCGTGGGCTTTGGCGGGATGTCGGTCGGCGGCATGGTGAATAACCGCAAGTTCTACGGCTCATCCATGCTACCGGGCGTGGACCACCTGCCGCACACGCTGGACCACGAGCACAACGCATTTTCGCGCGGCATCCCTCAGTGGGGTGCACATCTGGCCAATGAACTGGAACGCCTGATCGCCCTGCACGACGCCTCGACCATCGCCGCGGTCATCGTGGAGCCCATTGCCGGCTCGGCCGGCGTGGTGCTGCCGCCGGCCGGCTATTTGAAACGCCTGCGGGAAATATGCGACAAGCACGACATCCTGCTGATATTTGACGAAGTGATCACCGGCTTTGGCCGCGTCGGAAAACCTTTCGCCGCGCAGGCATTCGAAGTGACGCCCGATTTGATCACCACCGCGAAGGGATTGACGAACGGTGCCGTGCCCATGGGCGCGGTGTTTTCTCAACGCAAGGTCTACGACGCGTTCATGCAGGGTCCGGAGAATTCGATTGAGCTGTTCCATGGCTACACCTACTCAGCGCACCCCGTCGCGTGCGCCGCGGCCCTGGCGACCCAGGACATTTATGCGAAAGAGGGCCTGCTGACGCGGGCAGCTGCATTGAGCGCATCGTGGGAAAACGCCGTGCACTCCCTGCGCGGCCTGCCGCATGTCATCGACATACGAAATTACGGCTTGATCGGCGCCGTGGAATTGGAGCCGCGTCATGGCAAGTCCGGGGCTCGCGGTTTTGACGTGTTTCTGAAGTGTTTCGAGCGCGGAGTCATGGTGCGTCAAACGGGCGATACCATCGCCATGTCACCGCCGCTGGTGATCGAGCCCAAGCAGATCGAACGCATCGTCGAGACATTGACTGCGGTGATTCGCGAGGCCGAGTAATTCGCCCGCGGATCGGATTCGCCCGCGGATCGGAAACCTCAGGTTTTACGCTCGAAAATAGCGTACCACTTTTTGCAGGGCTCGCTCACTTCCCACACGCCCTCGAAGCCGGCGGGAACCACGAACGCGTCCCCGGCCTTCAGTTCGTGCTTTTCTCCGGTCACCGATTCGATGCGAACACGGCCTTCGATGATCACGCAGAACTCATGTTCGGTGTAGCGCACGCGCCACTTGCCGGCGGTGCTCGTCCAAATTCCGCAAAAAAATTCGCCGCCGGCATCGGTGTACTGATTCGATACTCGCGTGCGCGGGATGCCGGCGAGAATATTTTCGTGCGACGGATTCGCAGACTCTCCGGTCTGATATCTATCGAGAACCACGATCTTGGGCGGCGCGCTCATGCCCTATCGTAGGCTGATGGCGCAAGCGGAAACAAGTGCGGCCCGGAGCGTCATGCGCCGGGCCGCCATCACCTCGATTTGGGTTTTCAACCGTCACTCATTCTTGCCAACCTGGGCGACCGCCGCACCGGACTCCATCTGCAGCGTCAGCCGGACGCGCCGTTCAAGTGCATAGCCGTCGCTGTCCTCCGCGGTGCTCTGGCTCTTGCCGTAGGCATTGACTTCGAGCGCTTCATCGTTGACCCCGGAGGCCAGCAACAGGTCGCGCACCGCGTTGGCCCGGTCCTGCGAGAGCTTCATATTGGTGTCGATCGTGCCGCGCGGATCGGCATAGCCATCGACACGAATCTTGAGCTCAGGCGACTTCGACACGGCCTGCGCGAGAACTTGAATCTGATGCGCAATGTCGGGCGTGATTTCCGCGCTACCGGTGCGGAACAGCACATCGCCCTGCAAGCCATCAAGTACTTCCGATGCATCCTGCTTGGCGGTTTGCGCCGTCTGCACTTTCTGCGAGAGATCCTCGAGCTTGGCGCTCAAGGCCTGGTTACTTTCCGCAAGCTGGCTCTTTTCGCTCAGCAAAGTGGATTTCTCGGTCTGCAGCTGCGATTTGTCGCTTTCCAGCATGGCCACTTGCGCCTCGGCTTTTTTGGCATCGCTGGCACGGTGGACTCGATTGCCAAGCCACGTGCCGAGGCCGGCGCCCACCACTGCGCCGATCGGGCCGGCGGCAAACGCACCAATGACCCCTCCAACCACGAATCCGGCCGGCTCCTGCGGGGGCCGCGCTTTCGGCTCGTCGGCAAGGGCCGCGGTGCTGATACCCATCAACCCTATCGTCCACATCCACTTGGAATACCTGGAATATCTCGTGCTCATGACAAACTCCTCGCTCCTCGCCATTCGAGGCGGCGACCGCCGCCCCATGGGAGCCATTAGGCCCCGGCATTCGGGCGGTCATAGGATGGAGTCGTGGCAAATCATGGCGACGCCGCGACGAATTGTTGGAGCGGCGGGCCTCTTCTCAGGCCTTCAGCGAGAACGGCGTGAAGTTGGTGCCGATGTCGTAGTAGTCCTCTTGTTCAGCCTTCTTGAGGAACGCAACCACGCGATAGGTCAAGGGCGTCGCGATGATTTCCCAGCCGCTTTTGAGCGCGTACTGTGTGAAGGTGATCAGGGCTAAATGCGGCAAGGACATGCGGCCGTAGAATGCCAGGAAAGTAAAAATCACCGAATCCACCAGCTCGCCGCACAGGGTCGAACCGATGATGCGCGTCCACAGCCACCGCCCTTGAGTCCAGATTTTCATCTTGGCGAGCACATAACTATTCACAAACGTGCCGCACAGAAATGCCAGAATCGACGCCACGACGACGCGCGGCGTGTTGCCGAATATTGCCTCGATCGCCGGCTGATCGGCGAGCGATCTGGCGGAGGGCGGCAGATGCACAACCATGGCCGCCATCAAGGATGCAAAAATCAGAGCGGCAAACCCTGCCCATACGACGCGGCGATCCCGGCCGTAGCCGTACACCTCCGTCAAGATATCGCCGAAAATATATGAGATGGGAAAGAACAAAACACCGGCAAGAAAGGTGAGGCTGCCGCCGTATGGCAGAGGGATAGTGGTCTCCTTTGCAGGTCCAATCAGATTGGAACACAGCAATACACAGACATATGCGGCCATCACAAAGTCGTAGTACTTGAACTGCCGGTGATGCGGTTGAGTGGTCATAGCGCGCCAGTTTAGCCCGCTGGCAGCCTCATTTGCCGACGATATGTAAACCCGGTTGCACTGCGGCGGCCTACTGTCGTGTTTTGGCGAAGACATCACATCAGGGACAGGCCCGGTACGGTAGATATACGGGCATTCACCTTATGTAGCGGATCTATGGAGCAGGGCAAACCCTTGATGCAATCGGAGAGTCCGCTTGTCGATTTTGATGCTGTCTGCCAAAAAGTGCGGGCTGCAGTCGAACCCAATCGTACCCATGCCGTTTCCTTGCACGACGAAGCGGGCGAAGTGCTGTGGCTGAGCGAGAGTTCGATGGGGCCGGACGAGCACAATGCGGTCCGTGAGGCCGCGGATGCGTTCGCCAATCCCGCCGCCGCGCCCATCCTGTCATACGATCTGGGCGACTCGAAGTCCGCCGTGATGGTTCGAGCGGTCAATGCACGGCGCGCAATCGTCGGGTTGATCATGATCGTCATGGACACGCGCATCGTCGCTCAAGGCGCGCCCAAACTGATGACGCCGAAATTGCAACGGGCGCTGGTCCAGTTCGCCGGGATGCGTCCGGATCGCGCGCCTGCGGCCCCACCCGAATCACCGCCAAGTCCCGCCCGAGCCCCCGCCTTGGCGCCCACCGCCGCCCCCGCAGCATTGCGCAGCACGCCGCCGATAGCAACGCGTACCGCGAGCGCGCCATCCGTTCCCGCGCCGCTGTCGGTGGGGCCAAGAACCATTGCCGCTCAACTCGAGCAGATCGTCTCGCGCGGCACCGTGCGTGCGCCCACTCTCGATCCAGCGACCGTCTCGCGTCCGGCCAGCTATGTCAGCCATGTGAGCGCGGCCCGCCTCGCCGGCCACAGTCCTGCCGCCAGTGTTTCTCACGCACCGAACCCTCCTCACGCGGCAAGTCATAGTCCGGCGGCGAGTGCCTCGCGCGCGAGCCCCCCTGCAACAAGCGCGCGCGCAACCAGACCTGCAGCGCCGGCGCGTCCTGCGGTCAGCGAAGTGCCGCTCGCGGAAGAGTCGGTGGAAAAACAGGCTTCCAACAGGGGTGTCCCGCCGGAAATCGATCGGCTCAACGCGGCGATGCGCAAGAGCCCCATCGTGCTGCACGTGCAGCGCCTCGTGCCCTTGAGCAAGGGCAGTCAACTGAAGCGCTACGAAGTTCTGCTGCGCTCAGGATCCGAAGAGGCGCCGAATTCCGCGCCGCATGCGATGCTGAAAGCCGCAGTCGAGAACGGCTTGGGCTCGATGATTGACCGTCGCGTCGTCACCGAACTCATTGGCTGGCTGGTACGCCATCCCGATACATGGCATGCAAACGAAGTCATGTTTTCGGTGAATTTAACCACCACGGCTCTGCACGACGAACACTTCATCAAATTCATTGAGCTGTGCCTGGCCAAGTCCTCGCTTCCCAAGGGGACGATTGCATTCGAAGTCGACGCTCCCACCGCGCTCACCCTGGCAGACAAGATCAGCGATGTGGCGACGGCGCTGCACCGCCTGGGCTGCCCGCTGGTTCTTGATGATTTCGCGCTGCGTACCGAGTGCTTTGAACTGCTGCGCCTGCCCGGCGTGCGCTATCTGAAACTGGCGCCGGATCTGACCTCCAGAATGCGCAGCGACAAGGTATCGCAGGCGGCGATTACCGCGGTCGTGCAGATGGCCCGGGTTTTAGGCATGCATACGGTCGCGAAGCGCACCGATACGGCGGCTGAACAGGAATGGTTGACTGCGCTGGGCGTGGACTTCGTTCAGTCGAACGCCGTTTCGCCGCCTGTGGCCATCGACAGCTTGCACAAGCCGTCACGCACCAAAATTTAGTTTTTCTCGGCATGCTCCTGTCTCCGCTGCAGATCCAAACTGCGGCTTGCCACACCGCGCCGCGGATCGACGCCACTTGCAAATCATTGGAAACAAAGCAAACTACACCGGTCTGCAACGAGACACCGGAACCGGGCTAAGTGTTTTGTTAGTCCCATGAGGTTCGGTTCCGGTTCCCGCTAAGATTCACGCCATGACACTCACCGCACTAATCGCCGTCTGCGCGCTCTTCAGTATCCTCTTTCTCGTCGCTGCGATACGCCGCATGCGCCGGCGGCGAATACTGGGCGGAATGGCACATGGGTCCGCGGCGCTCATATTCCTGCTGGCGGCCGTGTGCGCGGTCCTCGTTGGCACGAATCTGCGCACTTATGAACGCTTGTCGTATGAACAGCCAGCCGGCGAGCTGCAATTCACAAAAGACGCAGACCGGCAGTTCGACGCGGTTTTAAGTTATCCCGACGGCGAACGCGCCAGTTATCTTTTGCGCGGCGATGAGTGGCAGGTCGATGCGCGCGTTCTCAAATGGCATGCCTTTGCCAACCTGATCGGATTCGACGCCGCCTACCGCTTGGAACGCATCAGCGGCCGCTATGCGCGCGTGGAGGATGAGCGCAGCCTGCCGCGTACCGTATATGACTTGCATGCGCCCAGTCGCATCGATCCGTGGGAATTGGTGCACCGCTATCGCTCCTGGGTGCCGTGGCTGGATGCGCTCTACGGAAGCGCCACATTCCTGCCCATGGCGGACGGCGCCCTTTATGAAATCAAGGTTTCGCAGAGCGGACTCGTGGCGCGGCCCCTCAACCAGGCTGCGCGCGAGGCGGTCGGAAGCTGGCACTAGGGGTCCGCATGAAACGGCTGTCACTCACGGAAAAGATTCTGGGCACGGCGCTCGGCGTATTACTGATATTGGCCGCCTTCGCATGGTGGAAGACGCAACCCGCGGCAGTCCATGCCAGAACAGGGACTGCGGCCATCACGTCCACCGATCTGGTGGATCAGAGCACCTACACCACGGCACAGCGATTGGCGCAACTGGCAATCGCACCCGAGGAGCAGTCATTCAGCCAATCGGCGCTGCGAATCGCCGACCATGAGCTCGACCTGGCTTTCACGGAAGCGCTTCGCGACGTTGAGGCGCATCCGCCGGCGTTGAACGCCGATGCCGCGGCGATTCAAGCGCGCATTGCCAAGTCTCAAACTCTGCTCGGCGCCGACCAACAGCGGGTCAATGACCTCACCGCGGCACTTGCGCAGGCTAAGGTTGATCAGAAGGACAAGATCCAAGACCGGTTGGAACTGGCGCAGTCGCAATTGGAGCTGGACAAGGATGAATTGGACGAAGCCAATCAAAACTTGGTCGAGGCAGGCGGCGATCCCCGGCAGCAAATCGAATCAATGGTTCAGGAACACGATGCGCAGACCAAAGCCCACCCGAATTCGCCGGTCCCGAAAGCGCCCGCCGATGAAAGAGGGTCAATTGTAAAATTTCGCGATTGGTGGCAGTTAAGACAAAAGGAACAGGCATTGGAAGCGGCGGGATATGCCGCCCAGCAAAAGAGCTTGGCGCTCAGCGCCAGGCACACGGCCCTCGCGAGCGGGCTCGATGCCACCAAGGGAAGCATTCCCGAACTCGCACTGCATACCAGAGCTGCAAAAGATGGAATCCAGGCGCCGTCGCCGACGCCCCAAGTGCAACACTCGCACGAGGATGCCGCGTCTTTGGTGGGGCGCACCAAGGCAATTGCCGCGGATCAGGCGATATTGACGCTGGTCAATCGACGCATCGCGGATCAAAACCAACTCGCGCATGTATACAGCCAGTGGGCTGCGGTCGTCGCGCTGCAAGCTCAAAAAGTGGCGCACGGGATGCTGCTGGATGCCTTGATCGTCATTGGAGTGCTGATTCTATTGCTGTTGCTCGACGGCTGGCTGCAGCATCTGCTGGACCGGCCGAAATTGGATCGCCGACAGGTCGAGACGCTGCGCAGCATTACTCGCATGAGCTTGCGCGTCGTGGCCGTGCTGATCATTCTGTTGATTGTTGTCGGCGTTCCGAGCCAGTTCGCCACCACGATCGGCATCGTCGGCGCGGGCCTCACAGTGGCATTAAAGGATTTCATCGTGGCCTTCTTCGGTTGGCTCGTATTGATGGGCCGGAATGGCATCCGCCTTGGCGACTGGGTGGAAATCAACGGCGTCAGCGGCGAAGTCACGGAGCTCGGCATGTTTCACACCGTGTTGCTGGAAACCGGTAACTGGAGCGATTCCGGCCATCCGACGGGCAGACGCGTGACCTTCACCAACAGTTTCGCCATTGAGGGGCACTACTTCAATTTTTCAACCTCAGGCCAATGGCTCTGGGATGAGTTGCAGGTGGTTGTTCCGATCGGGCGCGATCCCTACCCCATCGTCGAGGCCATAACTGCGCAAGTGGTGCAGGCGACAGCGGAAAGTTCGCACCAAGCCGAACAAGAGTGGCAACGCGCCGTTCCGGCGCAACGCGGCAAGTCGTTCTCAGGTACACCCGGCGTCAATGTAAAACCGGTTGTCGGGGGTGTGGAAATTTCGGTGCGCTACATCACGCGAGCCAATGAGCGGTATTTGGTGCGTGCGAAACTCTATCAGCAAGCAGTGGACCTTTTGGGCGCCAAGCCCGCATCTGCGACGTAGGATCTGACATGTTTCGGGTTTGGGCCCGGTCTCATCCTTAGAACATAGGGAGATTAAGAAATGCGGTTATTGATCGATTGGCTGATTGCCTGGCCCGAGCGGGTTGCCCAACATCTTATGTGGCTTGCGCCTCTGTTTGCACGCATTACCGTGGGCTGGGTATTTTTGTTGAGCGGCTGGGGCAAGCTCCACAATTTGCCGCAAGTGACTGAGAACTTCATCGGCTGGGGAATTCCTTTCCCGCACTTCTTCACACCGCTGACCTCAGGCATCGAATTTGCTGGCGGCCTGTTTCTTCTGCTGGGACTGATGACACGCATTTCAGCCGGCGCGCTGGGCGTGACCATGATTGTGGCAATCAAGGCGGCGAAATGGGGCGATGTGGATTCGCTCGAGACCTTGCTCGGATTTGACGAATTTGAATATCTGGCCCTGTTCCTGTGGCTTGCCATTGCCGGAGCCGGGTCCGTTTCCTTGGACCACTGGTTGATGAAACTGACGCGGCGGCCGGCGCAGGTCTAAGGCACAACTACCGGAAGGGTGTCCGCTATAATATCGCCTCAGCTGCCCAGGCCGGCTTAGCACAGTGGTAGTGCAACGGTTTTGTAAACCGTAGGTCGGGGGTTCGAATCCCTCAGCCGGCAAACCCCCGCACGAAAACCGGAGAACGCAAAGTTACGTTCCGCCGCATGCCGGTCTCAATTCGAACCCCCGACAGACAAAAAGATGGGTTCGACAACTTCGCCGTCAGGCGAAGTTGAACGCCGGCGTCATCGACGGCGGCCCCGCAGGGGCGAGGCGCGCAGCGCCGAGTAATCCCTCAGCCGGCAAACCCCCGTAAAAAATTTCGACAACCTCGCCAAGTCTCCACCGCTTGTCGGTCTTCATTCGAACCCCCGACATACAACAAGACGGGTTCGACAACTTGGCCGCCAGGCGAAGTTGAACGCCGGAGTCTGCCGACGGCGGCCCCGAAGGGGCGAGGCGCGCAGCGCCGAGTAATCCCTCAGCCGGCATCTTTTTAAAAAAAATTATCCGCGGCGTCCAGGCACCGATTTGCGCGACCGATCGAACCCCCGACAGAAAACAAGATGGGTTCGACAACTTGGCCGTCTGGCCAAGTTGGACGCCGGCGCATCTGCGACGGCGGTCCCGAAGGGACGAGGCGTAGCCGAGCAATCCCTCAGCCGGCAAACCTCCTCAAAGGAGCAGAAAAAGGCTGAAAATCACGGTGTTTTGTGCGATTTTCGTCGTCCACTAATGTCCGCATAGACACATTGACAGCGGCTGCGTAAACGGAACAACCCAACGTGGTACCTGGAGCGCTTGGGGTGGAAATGAAATCCAACCCATTGCCACCGCGATGGCCGCAAAGCCCGCAATCCAAAAAGCGATCGCAGACAACCATGCGCCAAGGCCTGAAAAGCCCGATGATCCGCTCGAATTGGCGTTAACCATGTCTCAAGTCCATCTACCACGGGGCTCGAGAACCTCGTCAAACAATGCCAGCATGATGTTCCAAGCTCGGCTACTCGCTTGTTCGTTGTAACTAAATCCAGGAAAGCCCAGCGCATCAATGTCCGGATTAGTGAAGCTGTGTCCTACGCCACCAAACACGTGAAGCTGCCAATCCGCGCCCGCGTCTTTCATTTCTTTTACAAAGGCAGCTCGATCCTCTTCCGGCGCAATCGGATCATCCTCGCCGATCATCATCAACACCTTTGCATCGATGGCCCCGGTCGGCTGCCCACGGCCGCTTGAATCCCGGATGGAAGCCGACAGCGCAGCGAAGAGGCGCCCGATCCCGTGCCAACTCAGCGCGACGACTCCTCCCAGACAAAATCCGATCACAGCCAGCTTCGAAGAGTCACAGTGTGCATGCGCCGCAAGAACGTTGAGGGCTGCCCGCGCTCGCCGCC
>CAVSVK010000002.1:0-73589 GCA_963731465.1 uncultured Gammaproteobacteria bacterium | reverse complement strand
GAATTTGCGTCGCGCGGGTTTGGAAAAAGTGAAAGCCGGCGCTGACCAGTTTGGAAGAAGTAAACAGCGTCACCATCGAATAGGCAGTGACTGCGAGGGACTGATTTATGGCGATATCAGCAACGGCAAGCAAGAAAGAAACCCAGTTTGTCTGGGAGGGCAAGGACAAGCGCGGCCATAAGGTGCGCGGCAAGGCCCTTGCTGCAAACGAACAGGCGCTGCGTGCCGACCTAAGGCGGCAGGGTGTCGCGCCCACTCGCGTCAAGACCCAGAGCAAGGTGCGCGGCGGCGGAAAGGTTCAACCACAAGACATCGCTGTATTTGCGCGTCAGCTCGCGACCATGATGTCTGCCGGCATTCCCATGGTGCAAGCCTTTGAGATCATCGGCAACGGCCATGAAAAACCGTCGGTGCAAAAGCTGGTGCTGGATATCAAGTCCAACATCGAGGGCGGCAGCACGCTGCACGAGTCGCTTGCCAAACATCCGCTCTATTTCGACGATCTTTTCGTAAACCTGGTCGAGGCCGGCGAGCACGCGGGTGCGTTGGAAACTTTGCTGGATAAAATTGCGACTTACAAGGAAAAGACAGAAGCGCTAAAAAAGAAAATCAAAAAGGCGCTGTTTTATCCGATAGCCGTCCTGGTCGTTGCAGTCATTGTCAGCGTTATTCTTTTGATTTTCGTGATCCCGCAGTTCGAGTCGCTTGTTCAAGGGCTTCGGTGCCGATTTGCCGGCGTTCACGCAAATGGTCGTGAACATGTCGAAGTTCATGCAGCACCAGGGGTGGATCGTCGGACATTGTGGTTGGCGGCGCGATCTACGGGTTCATGTATTTTCACAAGCGATCGAGAAATATGCGTCGCTTCCTAGATCGCGTGGCGCTGAAATTTCCCATTATCGGACCGATATTGGTCAAGTCGGCGATCGCCCGCTTCGCACGAACCCTGTCCACGATGTTTGCGGCCGGCGTGCCCTTGGTCGAGGCGATGCAATCCGTGGCCGGCGCCACGGGCAACATCGTCTATGAAGAAGGCACCCTGCGAATGAAAGACGAGGTCGCCACAGGCCAACGCCTGCAACGCGCCATGGAAAACACGGGACTGTTTCCCAACATGGTGGTGCAGATGATCGCGGTAGGCGAAGAATCCGGATCCCTGGATACCATGTCGGCCAAAGTCGCCGAGTTTTACGAGGCCGAAGTCGACAACGCGGTCGACAGCATGGCCAGCCTCATGGAACCCATGATCATGGCGGTTCTCGGCGTTCTGGTCGGCGGCATGGTCATCGCCATGTACCTGCCCATCTTCAAGCTCGGCCAAGCGATTTAAGTCGTTTTTCGAGCCTACGACCGCTATCGTTGTTTAGCCCATGCTGAACGACGTCGTCGCTCTCTATGCATCCAGCCCCGCGCTCTTCGCGGGGTCTGTTTTTTTGCTCGGCCTCATCATCGGCAGCTTCCTCAACGTCGTCATCTACCGCCTGCCGATCATCCTGGAGCGCGAGTGGCGCTCGCAGGCTTCAGAGGTTCTCGCAGCCGGCTCCGAGTCGCCAGCACCCCTGCCGCCGCCCCGCTCGAGCGCTTCACCTTAAGCACCCCCCGCTCCGCCTGCCCCAATTGCAAGGCGCCGATCACGGCGCTGCAGAACATCCCGGTGTTGAGCTGGCTGGTGCTGCGCGGCCGCTGCGCCTCCTGCAAAACCAAAATCTCCGCCCGCTATCCTTTGGTCGAACTGGCCACTGGCCTTCTTTCCGCGTGGGTTGCCTGGCACTTCGGCTTTGGCGCGCTCCGCCGGCCTGTGCGCTTCTGGTCACGTGGGCACTCATTGCGCTGACCGGCATCGACATCGATCATCAGCTGCTGCCGGACAACATCACCCTGCCGCTGATGTGGGCCGGCCTTGTTGCCGCGGTCGCCATCGGTCCCGTCGCCGGGTGCGGCCCTGCCCGTCTCCCCAAATGATGCCCTCATCGGCGCAGCGGCGGGGTATGTAAGCCTGTGGCTGGTATTTCATGCGTTTAAGCTGGTCACCGGCAAGGAGGGCATGGGGTACGGAGACTTCAAACTGTTCGCCGCCCTGGGCGCCTGGCTGGGCTGGAAGGTGCTGCCCTTGGTCATCGTCCTCTCGGCCGCCACCGGCGCAGTTCTGGGGATACTCATGATTGCCCTGCAAGGCCGTGATCGCCGCGCACCCATGCCGTTTGGGCCCTATTTGGCCGCGGCCGGCTGGCTCGCCATGATGTACGGCGATTCGCTGCTCAACGGTTATCTGCGAATTTCGGGTCTCAGGCATTAAGCCATGACGCGACCGCTGCGAATCGGCCTCACGGGCGGCATCGCAAGCGGTAAGAGCACGGTGACTCAACGCTTCGCGGAACTCGGCGTCGCGGTAATTGACGCGGATGTGGCGTCCCGAACCGTGGTTGAACCCGGCAAGCCGGGACTCGCCCAGATTGTGAAGCGCTTTGGCGTGAGCGTCCTCGACGAAAGAGGTCAGCTTGATCGGCGGGCGCTGCGAAATCTGATATTCAAGGACTCATCCTCGCGGCAGGCGCTGGATGCCATCCTCCATCCCTTGATCCGCGCCGAGATGGAACGCGAAGCCGCTCTGGCGCTGGGGCCTTACGTGATCATGGCCATACCCTTGCTCGTGGAGGGCGGCAGTGCGTCGAAGCGAGTGGATCGCGTGCTCGTCGTCGATGCCGACGAAACGCTGCAAATACAGCGGCTGCAAGCGCGTGACGGCAGTTCGGCAGAGCAGGCCCGCGCGATTCTCGCCTCGCAAGCCAAACGCTCCGCGCGCTTGAAGGTAGCGGACGACGTGCTTTTGAACACCGGAACCGTCGCGGAACTGCGTCAGGCGGTCGATGGTTTGCATGAGCAATATTTACAGCTTGCGCAAACATCGTCTTCGCGGCGAAATTTAACCTAAATACAAGGTTTACCCTAAGGCTCCGGTTGGCTCACAATAGGAGCATGAACTCTTACCCCGATATTTCCTCCCAGATGGAGCCCGAGGCGGCGCCGGTCGTCTATGAGCAGCCGCTCAACGAGCGCATGCGCACATTTCTGCGGCTCGAATTTCTTTACACCCAGGCCACGTATCACAGTGAGTCGCCCAGTCCCTGGAGTGCGCGCGCCGCAGTCTCCAGCTTGCTCGAGATTCTCGCCATCACCGCGCGCGGCGACTCGCGCAGCGACGTGCTGAAGGAACTCGAGCGGCAAGTCAACGTGCTCAAGGAATACCAAAGCAAGACGGGCGTGGATCCGGCGCGTCTCAAGTCGCTCATGTCCAATCTGGTCAAGCTGCGCGGCGATCTGGCATCGATCGGCGGGAACTTCATGGCGCCGCTGCGCGATTCAGAATTTTTGAGCGCGGTGAAGCATCGCAGCGCCATCCCCGGCGGCACCTGCGACTTCGATCTGCCGGATTATTCCTATTGGCTCAATCGCCCCGCCGAGGTACGCGCCGCGGAATTCAACAGTTGGCTGTCCTTGATCCGGCCATTGTGCGACAGCATCGCCGAATTGCTGTGGCTGACGCGTCAGAATGCCAAGCGCAAATCCGAAGTGGCGGTGGGCGGCATCTTCCAGCTGCAGTTCGATCGCGAGAATCCGTGCCAGCTGGTGCGCATCACCTTGCCCTCCGACACCGACCTGTTTCCGGAAATCAGCGGCAATCAGCATCGCTGCACCATTCGCTTTTTGAATTGGCTGGACGCAACCGCGCGCCCGGCGCACATCGAAGTCGACGTGCCGTTTCTGTTGACCTGCTGCGCCTGAGTTTGGATTGTTTGGCTCGATGGCGACGATAGTGAAATGTCCAACCTGCCGGCGCGATGTGGAATGGTCGCCGGCCTCGCAGTACCGGCCGTTCTGCAGCGATCGCTGCCGGCTCATCGATCTGGGTGCGTGGCTCACCGAACAACACAAGATCCCGGACGAAACCGGAACCGCCGAGGATCAATTGCACTCCGACTCCGCCGAGGAATCCTGACGCGTGCAGCCTGACTTCTGGCTCGATCGCTGGCGCACGGCGCAGATCGGCTTTCATCAAGCAGCGGTCGATCGACACTTAAAAGCCTATTGGCCGCGGCTCGAATTGCCCGCGAACAGCCCGGTATTTGTGCCTTTGTGCGGCAAGAGCCTCGACCTGATGTGGCTGCGCAGCTCGGGTCACGCGGTGAAAGGCGTGGAGCTTTCGCCTATTGCGCTGGAATCCTTCCTGATGGAACACGGCATTCCCGCCAGGCGCCGCGTACTTGCCGATTTCGATGTGTATGAGGCCGACGGGTTCACACTGTTTCGCGGCGATTATTTTAAACTGACGCCGGCGCTGCTCGGCGACGTGTCCGCCGTTTACGATCGCGCAGCGCTGATCGCGTGGACGCCGGCAATGCGGGCAGCCTACGTGGAGCATCTGACCTCGCTGACGAGTCCGGGGACCCAGACGCTGTTGATCGTAGTCGAGTTTCCGCCGGAGCAAATGAAAGGACCGCCCTTCCCGCTGACCCGCGACGCCATTGAGAATCTTTACGCGAAACACTATTCAATCGAGGAGTTGGGCCGACAGGAGATATTGGAGCTCGAACCGAGGCTCAAGGCCCGCGGGCTGACTGAATTGCGCGAGGTTTGCTATCGGATGACCCGGCTGTAATACACTTGCTTGCCGTATATCGACGACTAAGAACAACCACTTGAATAGGGACTTAAATTTCATGACGGACTCTCGTAACTCGGGCAGATACCTGGCTCCTGCGTTGGTCGCATGCGCCGTCGCCACCGGCGCGAGCGCCGCGGAACTGACCATCGATCGATTGTTCGATGCGCCGCCGCTGGCGGGGCCGACCATTGTCGGCTTGAAAATCTCTCCCGACGGCGCACGCGTGACGTATCTCAAGGGCAAGGCGGATGACAAGGACCGTCTCGACCTGTGGGAATACAATATTCACGACGGCCAAGCCCGTGTGCTGGTGGATTCAAAAGCCCTGGCGCCCAAGCAGGAGAAACTCTCGGACGAGGAGATCGGGCGCCGCGAGCGGCAAAGAACCGCTGCCTTGTCAGGCATCCTGGAATACACCTTCGCGCCCGCCGGGGATGCGGTGCTTTTCCCTTTGAATGGCAAGCTGTACTACTGCCAGCTGGCCACCAAAAAGCAGAAAACGGCGGTGCAGTTCATCGATACGCATGGTTTTGCGACCGACGCCACCGTCTCGCCGGCCGGCGGAACCGTCGCCTATGTCCGCGATCAGAATCTGTACGCCTATGACATCGCGGCCAAGACCGAGAAGGCCCTGACCAGCGATGGCGGCGGCGCCATCAAGAACGGCATGGCGGAATTCATTGCTCAAGAAGAGATGGACCGCAGCACCGGCTATTGGTGGGCACCCGACGGGCGCCACATCGCCTTCGCGCGGGTCGATGAAAGTCCGATCAAAGTGACCGAGCGATTCGAGATTGCAGCCGATAATGTCGCGACTTTTGCGCAGCGCTATCCCACGACGGGCGGACCCAACGTGCTGATCAAGCTGGGAGTCATCGACATCAAGACCGGCGCGGTGACGTGGATGGATTTAGGCGGCGATACCGATATTTATCTTGCCCGGGTCAATTGGCTGCCCGATGGCAAAACGCTGGCCGTTCAACGTGAGAGCCGCAATCAGAGAAAACTGGACCTGCTCTTTTCCGACATCGATAGCGGCAAGACTCGAACCGTCCTCACCGAAACCAGCAATACCTGGATCGATTTGAATGACGAGCTGACGTTCCTGAAGAAGTCGCATGAGTTCATTTGGGGCTCTGCGCGCGATGGCTACACGCATCTGTATCTCTACGGCACCGACGGCCATTTGATCCGCCAGTTGACCGCCGGAAACTGGGTTGTCGATGACTTTCGCAAACGCGCCGTGATGGGCGTCGACGAGAAGACGCGCAGCGTTTATTTCTCGGCCACGGAAAAGAGTCCCACCGAGCGGCACCTGTACAGCACCTCGCTCGATACCGCCGACCCGCACCGGGTGCACAGAATCACTCAAGAGCCCGGCGTTCACGCGATTTCCATGTCGCCGGACGCGCGGTTCTATATCGATAACTTCACCAGCTCGAGCCAACCGCCGCAGGTCAGCCTGCACGCCGCTGACGGTGCCTTGAAGTCATGGCTGCTGGAAAATCGATTGGACGCGCAACATCCGGATGCGCCCTATCTTGCCGATAATTCCGTTGCAGAGATCGGCACCCTTACCGCCGCCGACGGTCAGACGCTGTACTACCAATTGTTCAAGCCGCTGCATTTCGATCCTGCCAAGCGCTACCCCGCCATCGTCGATGTGTATGGGGGTCCGGGCGTGCAGCGTGTCGTCAACACCTGGCACGGCAACTTGTTCACGCAAATTCTGACCCGCGCCGGCTACGTGGTATTCACACTCGACAATCGCGGCAGCGCGTTCCGCGGCAATGCGTTCCAGAATCCGATTCATGATCGGATGGGCAATGTGGAAGTCGCGGACCAGGTGCTGGGCGCGCGGTGGCTGGGGTCGCAGAGCTACGTCGACCCTGCTCGCATCGGCGTGTGGGGCTGGAGCTACGGCGGCTACATGACGCTTAACTTGATGTTCAAGGCTTCCGACGTCTATCGCGCCGGTGTCGCCGGCGCGCCGGTGACGGACTTCGCGCTATACGACACGCACTACACCGAACGCTACTTGGACCGTCCGCAGGACAACGCCGCCGGCTACGAAGCCAGTTCCGTGCTTCCGTATGCCAAAGATCTGAAGGGCCCACTGCTGGTGATGCACGGCATGGCCGACGACAACGTGCTGTTCTTGAACAGCACCAAGCTGTTTCGCAAGCTGCAGAACCTGGAGAAGCCATTCGATGTAATGGTCTATCCGGGCGCCAAGCATGGGCTCATGCGCCAAAACGACGGGCGGCACGGCTACAAAATGATCAAACGATTTTTCGACGAGAACCTGAAGCCTTAGAGCTCGGCTGTTCCGCTTGCGCCCAGCGCCCACGCCTGCTCGAGCGCAAGACCCGGCGTGTACACGGGAACGGGAACCAACTCGCACAGAGAGCGCAGCTCCGCGTGCGAGACTTCGCTCTTCAAAACGATGAAATCCGCGCCGGCATCGCTCGCCGCCATCGCGTCCGCCAGACCCGAGCACAGCACCCCGCGCAACCGTCCGTCGGCATCCGGCTCGGCCGAACGCCCTACCACATAGTCCGCCGTCGAAGGCTGCGTCAGTCTCTCCGGCAGCCGCAGCGCTGCCACGATCGGTGCATCGGCGGGCAACATTTCCACTGACTCGAGTTCATCGCGGGTGCACCAGCGCAACGCCTGGCCATCCAGTCCGCGCGGCTCGCCGGAGTAGCGCCGCACCACCCACATGTCGATCAGCACCTCGCCATAGTCGTAACGGTGGCGAACGCGAATCAACGGGCGCGGCGGCGCGACCAGGGTGATCCCAAGTTCCTCGCGCAGTTCCCGCGCCAACCCTGAGCGCCGGTCCTCGCCGGGCTCGAGCTTGCCGCCGGGGAATTCCCAGCCTCCCGCAAGGTGCTTGCCGGGCGGACGTTGAGCGATGAGCACGCGGCCCGCGGGGTCGATCACCGCGGCGGCGACGACATGGATCGGCGGCTGGAACTCGCGAGTCAACCGCTCGCTTGCTGCAACGTGCCGTGGCAGTGCTTGTACTTGCGTCCGGACCCACAGGGACAGGGCTCATTGCGGCCCACCTTGGGCACGGCTCTGACGAAGGGCATCGCGGCGGGAACCGGCCCGCGCGGCTCCAATTCCATCACATTCCCGCCGCCCGCCGCGGGCGGCCCGGAATCACCCAGGGCATTCGGAGCCTGGATCGGCGATATCGCGTCGGCATGCTGCGCATGCAGGGCGCGCGCGAGGCGCTGCTGGCGTTCGAGCTCTTCGCGCTCGATCTCTTCCTGGCTGCGCACTTGGATCTTGGAGATCGTGGTGACGGTGTCGAATTTGATGCGATCGAGCATGCCTGAAAACAGCTCGAACGCCTCGCGCTTGTATTCCTGCTTCGGGTTTTTCTGTGCATAGCTGCGCAGGTAGATGCCCTGGCGCATGTAGTCCATCGCGGCCAGGTGTTCGCGCCAGTGCTGATCGAGCGTGCGCAGCGTGATTTCCTTCTCGATGTAGCGCATCACCTGCGTGCCGACATTGGCCTCTTTCTGGTTGTAGGCCTCCTCCAGCGCCCGCACGATCTTGCCGCGCAGCACCGAACCGTCTCCGGCTTCTTCTTCCTTCACCCAGTCGACCACGGGAAGCGCAGGTCCGAAATCCTTTTCGAGCGCCTTCGCCAGTCCCGGCGCATCCCACTGCTCCTCGGGCGTCCCGGCCGGAACATATTGGTCCACCAATTGCGCGACCACGTCCTCGCGAATGCCCTTGATCGCCTCGGCCACATCCTCCGCGCCCATGAGATCGGTGCGTTGCTGGTAGATCACGCGGCGTTGATCGTTCGCCACGTCATCGTATTCCAGCAATTGTTTGCGCGCGTCGAAGTTGTGCTGCTCCACCCGCCGTTGCGCGCGCTCGATCTGGCGCGTGAGCATGCCGCTCTCGATCGCCTCGCCGGCCTTCATGCCCACCCGGGTCATGAGTGCCTTCATGCGCGTCGGATCGCCGAAGATGCGCATCAGGTTATCTTCGAGCGACAGATAGAACCGGCTCGACCCCGGATCGCCCTGCCGTCCTGAGCGGCCGCGCAATTGGTTGTCGATGCGCCGCGATTCGTGCCGCTCCGTACCGATGATGTGCAGGCCGCCGGCGGCGATCACCTGCTCATGGCGCTGCTGCCAGTCCGCCTGCATGCCTTTCAGATCGGCCTCATTGGGATTCGCGATCGGGTCGACGGGCGTCTGGCTGCCGCCGAGCACGATGTCGGTGCCGCGGCCGGCCATGTTGGTGGCGATGGTGATGGCGCCGGGCCGTCCGGCCTCGGCCACGATGTGCGCCTCGCGCTCGTGCTGCTTGGCATTCAGCACCTCGTGGGAAATCTTCTCGCTCTGCAGCAGCTTGGCGATCCGCTCCGAGGCTTCGATCGAGGCGGTGCCCACCAGGACCGGCTGGCCGCGCTTCACGCACTCCTGAATATCCTCGAGGATGGCGTGGAACTTGTCGTGCTCGGAGAGGAACACCAAATCCGACCTATCCTGGCGGATCATCGGCTTGTGGGTCGGGATCACCACGACTTCCAAGCCGTAAATCTGCTGGAATTCGAAGGCTTCCGTGTCCGCCGTTCCGGTCATGCCGGAGAGCTTCGAATACAGCCTGAAATAATTCTGAAAGGTGATGGACGCGACGGTCTGGTTTTCCTCGCGCACCTTCACGCCTTCTTTGGCTTCGACCGCCTGGTGCAGGCCATCCGACCAGCGCCGTCCCTGCATGGTACGGCCGGTGAATTCATCGACGATGATGACCTCATCCTGGCGCACGATGTACTCCACATCGCGCTTGTACAACGCGTGCGCGCGCAGCGCCGCGTTCAGGTGATGCATGAGACGAATGTTCGTGGGGTCGTACAAACTCTCGCCCGGCCGCAGCAGACCGGAAGTCAGCAGCAGCCCCTCGACGCGCTCGTGGCCTGCCTCCGTCAGGGTGGCCTGTTTCTGTTTCTCATCGACCCAGAAATCGCCGTCGACGGCCAGCTCATAGCGCTTTTCGGCGGACAAATGGCGTGCCGAAATACCCGCCACATCGAACAGTTTGCTGGTGCTTTGCTCATCCTTGCCCAAGGCCGGAGGCGCATCGGGATCGGCCGTTGCGATCTCGAGCGTTACGGTTTTGGCGCTGCGATTGCGCCACAACTCCAGCTTCGCCTTGATGGGAGGTTTCAGCCCCTTGATCTGCGACAGGATTTCATCGCCGCTGCGCACGTCGGTGCCGTTCACGCTCAAGATGACATCGCCGACCTGCAAATCACCTTTCACCTTCGAGCTGTTGATCTGGGTCACCAAGGCGCCGCGGTCCACAATCTCCTCGCTGGGAGATCGGGTGAGACTGGGAATCAACGCGTTGATCTTGAGATAAAGCTCGGTGCTCTCTTCCGCGGGTCCGGAAATAATCAGCGGCGTGCGGGCCTCGTCGATCAAAATCGAATCGACTTCATCGACGATGGCAAAGGACAGCTTGCGCTGCACGCGATCCTCGAGACGGAACGCGAGGTTGTCGCGCAGATAATCGAATCCGAATTCATTGTTGGTGCCGTAGGTGATGTCGCAGGCGTAGGCCGCGCGCTTCTCATCCGGCGTCTGGGCGTTCTTGATGACGCCGACTTCCATGCCGAGGAAGCGGTATATCGGGCCCATCCATTCCGAGTCGCGCTGCGCCAGGTACTCATTCACCGTCACGACATGCACGCCCTCGCCGCTGAGCGCATTCAAGTACGCGGGCAGCGTCGCCATCAGCGTCTTGCCTTCACCGGTACGCATCTCGGAAATCTTGCCGGCGTTCAAGGTAATGCCGCCGATCAACTGCACGTCGAAATGACGCATGCCCAATTTGCGGCGCGCCGCCTCGCGCACCAGGGCAAAGGCCTCAGGGATGAGATCATCGAGCGGCGTGCCCGAGGCGAAGCGCGCCTTGAGTTCACGGGTCTTTTCCGGAAATTGCTCGTCCTTCAGGGCGCTGACGCTCGCCTCAAAGCCATTGACGGCCGCCACGGTGCGGCTCATCTGTTTGATGACCCGCTGATTACGGCTGCCGAATACTTGCGTCAGAATCTTCCACACGCGGGAGAGTCCTTTTAAGAAAACTGGGTATTGTACGGATAGACCGGAAGACCAGGAAATCGTTTCGACATCGGCCTTTTCAAGGGCCTGGCGTCTCTTTGCGGACTAGCGATCTTCCCCGATGAAGCGCAGGGGGTCGACCTGGGCGCCATTTTTCAAGACTTCAAAATGCAGGTGCGGCCCGGTCGATCGGCCGGTCGATCCCATCAATGCCACATCCTGGCCTTTGCGGACCATGTCGCCCTGCTTCACCAGCAGTTTCTCGTTGTGGCAGTAGCGGGTGGACAACCCATTGCCGTGATTGATTTCCACCATTTCCCCATAGCCGGCCCGATCGCCGGCGTAGGTCACCAGCCCGGCCGCGACGGACGTGACGCGGGTGCCTTCCGGCCCTGCAAAATCCAATCCTTTGTGCACTGCAGAATAACCGGTGAAAGGATCGGCTCGGCGGCCAAAGTAGGACGATATCCACCCTTCCTGGACGGGCCGGCCTTCCGGATAGACCTGCTTATTGAGCTCGCGGGTCAAAATGAGGTTCTCGAGCACGCCTAATTGCTGCTCGCGGCTGGAGAGCTGGGACTGCAGGTCGTCCACCATGGCGGTCAGGTTGGGGATCTGCGCGGGCTGGCCGTCCGCACCGCTCTCAGCGCCTCCCAGGGCCGGAGGATGGCCGAAATCGAACTCGCCGTCGTCCAGATTCGCCATGCGGGTCAAGCGCTTACCGAGCGCGTCCAAGCGGATGACGTTGGCATTCATCTGCCCCACCCGCATCGCCAAGGCATTCACCTTTTCCTGTAGAACGCGCTTGGTGTCCTCGATCTGCGCCTTCTGATGCAGCAGTTCGGCCGACCAGTTTCCGAGCTGATCGATGGGGTTGCCGCCGCTGTGCCGGGCGCCCAAACCCATCCCGATGGAGAACGCGGTGCCCACAATCGCGAGCACCAATAGTGCCGCAGCCGACATAATCACCGGATGTCGCAGGTCAAATTGTTTCACTCGGCCCGACTTGCGGCCGACAAAAATGACATTCATACGGATTTATTCTTCCAGCCGACGCGACGCTTACACTTAATGCTTATGTCATCGGGGCTTCGAGATTATGCCCCGAGTGGTATGGGTAGACTATGCAGATAACTGTCTTAAAACAAGGATTTCCGCACGGTTTCGCATCGACGCTCTGCGTGCCGGATTATTGTTGAATGCAAAACTCTAAGAGTCTCAGCGAGTTACTGGCAAGAGGTGGCAAGCGGCTTTCACTTCTCAAGGACCGCGCCGCACGGCGCGCTCAAATTGTGGAGCAAGTCCGCGCCGCTCTTCCCGTCCGGCTGGCCCAGTCGGTGGTTAGCGCGGGCCTGGAAGAGGGTCGCCTGACGGTCGGTGTCGCGGGGGCGGTATGGGCGTCGAGGCTGCGCTACTCGACCGACGCCTTGCGCAAGCGGGTCGCCAAATCTGCGGGTACCGAGGTCTTGAGCGTGCGGATCCGGGTGGTGCCGCCCGTGGCCTGAAGGTCTTGGGGTCTGCAGCCCTAAGCGCGCGCCGCGGCGGCCGCGACATAAGAAATCGGCGCATCCGCCAAACTCTCGAAGGTCACTTCCTGCCAGGCACTTTGGGTGGCAATGAGGGTGCGCAGCAGCTTGTTATTCAGAGCATGGCCCGATTTGAAGCCGCTGAATTCCCCGATCAGGCTGTGTCCCAGCAGGTACAAATCGCCGATGGCGTCGAGAATCTTGTGCTTCACGAATTCATCTTCGTAGCGCAGACCGTCCTCATTGAGCACCCGGTAATCATCGAGAACGATGGCATTGTCCATGTTGCCGCCGAGCGCCAAATTGCGCGCCCGCAGGCTTTCCAAATCGCGCATGAATCCAAAGGTCCGCGCACGGCTGATTTCGCGCAGAAATGAGGTCGTCGAGAAATCCATCGACGCCACTTGCGAATGCTTCTTGAAAGTCGGGTGGTTGAATTCAATCTCGAAATTCACTTTGAAGCCATCGTAGGGATCAAAGCGCGCCCACTTGTCGCCATCCTCGGCTTGCAGCGTTTCCAGAATGCGGATGAAGCGCTTCGGCGCCTTTTGTTCCTCTATGCCGGCGGATTGCAGCAGAAACACAAAGGGTCCCGCGCTGCCGTCCATGATCGGCACTTCCCCGGCGCTGACTTCCACCAGCGCATTGTCGATTCCTAAGCCCGCGAGCGCGGACAGCAGATGCTCGACCGTCGAGACTTTGACCTCGCCGCGATGAAGCGTGGTGCCCATCATGGTGTCGCCGACATTTTCGGCGTGCGCACGGATGTCGACCGGGTGATCAAGGTCCGTGCGGCGAAAAACGATGCCGGTGTCAGGCGCCGCCGGCCGCAAAGTCATGAGAACTTTCTTGCCCGTATGCAGCCCGACGCCGGTGGCACGAATCGAGTTCTTCAGTGTTCTTTGATTCAGCATTAAGTGAAACCGGACTATGTTATCTGCAAAGGTACCACACGCAGCGCCCTACCCTGAACTCCAAAGTCCATTTTTGGTTGACAGGACCGACGCTTACGCGCGCGCATCTTTTCTTCACACTTCTCGACAAGACCGGCGCCCGTTAGGATTCTCCTACAGGGCGCCAAATGGAATGTCGAACGAGTTGGACTTTAGTCTGCTTGCCGTCTTAAGAATGCCGGTATATCCAGCAAATCCTCCGAGTCGACTTCGGCGCGCAAACCATCGCCCACCGCGCGTTGCCGCTGCACCGTCGGCTTGTCGAGCATTGCGTAATCGGTCGGCACCATCGGCGATCGCTGTCGAACCACCCGCATGGTAAGCGGCGGTGCGTGTGCAGCGGCTTCGGCCGGCCGGGGCGCTGCCCGCGCAACGGGTTTGCCCAACCCGGTCGCAACCACGGTCACGCGGATCTGGCTGGTCATCTCAGGATCGATGACCGTGCCGACAACCACGGTGGCATCGTCGGAGGCAAACTGCTTGATGACATTGCCGACCTCTTGGAATTCACCGATGGACAGGTCCATACCCGCCGTGACATTGACCAAGATGCCCTGAGCGCCTGACAAATTGATGTCCTCGAGCAGCGGGCTGGAAATGGCCGCCTCGGCCGCTTCGCGCGCACGATCATCGCCCGACGCCGTGCCCGATCCCATCATCGCCATGCCGGTCTCCGACATCACGGTGCGTACGTCCGCGAAGTCGACATTGATGAGGCCCGGACGCGTGATCAACTCCGCGATGCCCTGCACGGCGCCTTGCAACACCGTGTTCGCCGCCTTGAAGGCATCGAGCAGCGTGGTGCTGCTGCCCAGGACCGACAGCAATTTCTGGTTCGGAATCGTGATCAGCGAATCGACATACTTGGACAATTCCAGCATGCCCTGATCGGCGACGCGTGAACGCTTGTTGCCTTCCATTTCGAAGGGACGGGTGACCACCGCGACGGTGAGAATCCCGAGTTCCTTGGCGACCTGCGCCACCACGGGTGCCGCACCGGTGCCGGTGCCGCCGCCCATGCCGGCGGTGATGAACAACATGTCGCAGCCCTCGATCAGCTCGATGATGCGATCACGGTCTTCCATCGCCGCCTGACGGCCCACCTCGGGGTCGGCGCCGGCGCCCAGGCCCTTGGTGATGTTGCAGCCGATCTGCAGCGCCGTGCGCACCTTGGAGTGCTTCAGCGCCTGCGCATCGGTATTGATACAAATGAAATCCACGCCCTCGAGGCCTGCCTGGACCATGTGCGAAACAGCGTTGCCGCCGCCGCCGCCCACGCCCAGCACCTTGATGACGGCGCTTTGGCTATAAGAATCCATCAGTTCGAACATTCCGGTTCTCCTACGTAAGTTTTATCAACCAATCAAAAATTGCCTTGAAACCAAGCCTTCATTCGCTCCAGCAGACTCTTCATGCCGCCCGCGAGCAGCGGCGCGTCCGTGCGTTGTGCCTCCATGGTGCTTTTGGCGTAGAGCAGCAGACCCACGCCGGTGGCGTGGATCGGATTGCTCACGACTTCCGATAAACCCGTGACGTATTGCGGCACGCCCAATCGAACGGGCATGTGAAAAACTTCTTCGGCGAGCTCGATGGCGCCTTCCATCTTGGCGCTGCCGCCGGTTAGCACGATGCCGGTGGCCACCTGCTCCTCGAGACCGGCGCGGCGCAATTCATCGCGGATCAGCCCGAATAATTCCTCGTAGCGCGGCTCGACAATTTCCGCGAGAGTCTGGCGCGCCAGGCGCCGCGGCGGGCGGTCTCCCACGCTCGGCACTTCGATGGTTTCGTCGGGGTTTGCAAGCTGCGACAAGGCGCAGGCGTACTTGATCTTGATGTCCTCGGCGTACTGCGTCGGCGTGCGCATGGACACCGCGATGTCATTGGTGATCTGGTCCCCGGCGATCGGGATCACGGCCGTGTGGCGGATCGCGCCGCCGCCGAACACGGCGATGTCGGTGGTGCCGCCGCCGATGTCCACCACGCACACGCCGAGATCCTTTTCATCCTCGGTGAGCACGGCGTAGCTCGATGCCAGCTGCTCCAGAACGATGTCATCGACCGCAAGGCCGCAGCGCTGCACGCACTTGACGATGTTCTGCGCGGCGCTGTCGGCGCCGGTGACGATGTGCACCTTGGCTTCCAGGCGCACCCCGGACATGCCGATCGGATCGCGGATGCCTTCCTGCGAATCGATGATGTATTCCTGCGGCAGAACATGCAGGATCTTTTGATCCGCCGGGATGGCCACCGCCTTGGCGGCGTCGATCACGCGTTCCACGTCGCCCTGCACGACTTCCTTGTCCTTGATCGCCACGATGCCGTGCGAATTGAGGCTGCGCACATGGCTGCCGGCAATGCCGGCGTACACGGAGTGGATTTCGCAGCCGGCCATGAGCTCAGCCTCTTCAACCGCGCGTTGAATGGACTGCACAGTGGATTCGATGTTCACCACCACGCCCTTCTTCAGGCCGCGCGAGGGGTGGCTGCCGATGCCGATGATTTCCAGCGCGCCGTCGGTTTTGACCTCGCCGACGATGGCCACCACCTTGCTGGTGCCGATGTCGAGGCCCACCAATAAATTGCGATCAGAACGCTTTGCCATAACTTTAAAAAATTCCTCTAGGCGTCGGCATCGTCGGGATGTTTGGCCGGCACCGATGCCGGCGTGCCTTGGTTGCGCCAGCCGATGGCAAAGCCATTGGAGTAGCGCATGTCCACGTAGCTGATTTCGTTCAAGCGGTGCGCAATGACTTGCGATGCGGTGTGAATGAAGCGATCGAAGCGCTCATCGACCTCGCGCCTGCCCAGGCGCACGGTCACGCCGCTGTCCAAGTCCATCTCCCATGCGCCGCGCTCATCCAGGCGCAGGGCCGCAATGCGCATGCCGGCTTCGAGCATCCGCCCCTGCAGCGACAAATAGCGCTGCGCGACCTGCGATTCGCTGCCTTCCGGACCGCTCAGCCGCGGCAGTTCCGCCGGCACATGCGCCGCGGCTCGCACGAACAATTCGCCGCGGGTATTGAGCAGCCCCGACTCGCCCCAGCGCGCCGCGGCGGTCTGCTCGGTCACCGTCACGCGCAGGCTGTTCGGCCAGCGGCGGGCGATGCGCGCGTGATCCACCCACGGCAACGCCTCGACCGCGCGCTGAATGTCTTCGAGATTCGCCGACATGAAGCCCTGATTGGCGAAGGGCGCCACGGCCTTTTCGATCTGCCCGGGGCTGACGCGCTGGAAGCTGCCGTCGATGGAAATCACGTGCACCGGCCGATCGAGCGCCCAGCTCAGCGCGCTCAAGGCGCCCACCAGGACCAGCACCAATCCGCCGCGCCGCGCATACAGGCGCCAGTCGCGAAGAAACGCCGGCCACTCGAAGCCGCGCTTCGCAGGGGTGGGCTTGCTCTTGAATCGATTGCGGTGCATGAGACGGCCCATCATCATTTGCGCGTCCTCGAGAAACTGGTTTCCAGCACGCGCCACACCAGCTCCTCGAAATCGACGCCGGCCTGGCGCGCCGCCATCGGCACCAGGCTGTGACTGGTCATGCCCGGAGTGGTGTTGATCTCGATGAAATAGAATTTGCTGCTGCTGCGATCGCGCATGAAGTCGACGCGGCCCCATCCCAGGCAGTCGGTGACCCTGAACGCAGCGAGTGCCGCCGCCTGCAATTCAGCTTCCTCGTTGGCACCCAAGCCGCTGGGGCAGAAGTACTGCGTGTCGTCGCGGAAGTACTTGGCCTCATAGTCGTAGAACTCGGTTGCCGGCAGGATGCGGATCGAGGGCAGCGCTGCGCCCTGCAGGATCGACACGGTGTATTCGTCGCCGCTGATAAAAGTCTCCGCAAAGACCACCGGATCGATGGCCTGCGCCGCCGCGTAGGCCTGCTCCAGCTCCGCCGCGGCTTTCACCTTGGTCATGCCGACGCTCGATCCCTGGCTCGCGGGCTTGACCATCAAGGGCAGGCCGATGCGCTTCAGCGCCGGCTTAAGATCCGCGGTGCTCGACAACACCGCATAATCAGGCGCGGCGTAGCCGGCCCCGACCACCACGCGCTTGGTCTTGAGCTTGTCCATGGTGAGCGCCGAGGCGAGCACACCGCTGCCGGTGTAAGGCACACCGATCCATTCCAATGCGCCCTGCATGGTGCCGTCCTCGCCCCCGGGGCCGTGCAACGCAATCCAGGCCCGCTCAAAACCCTCGCTGCGCAGCGTCTCAATGCGCCGATCCTTTGGATCGAAGGCATGCGCATCGACGCCGCGGCGCTTCAAGGCGGCCAGCACCGCATTGCCGCTCAATAGCGAAATCTCGCGTTCGCTGGAATCTCCTCCCAACAGCACGGCCGTCTTGCCGAACTCCCTGGCCGAGCCCGCGCGTCGCGTTGCGCTCTCTTGCAGCAGGCTCATGCCGGCTCTCCGACGATGCGTACTTCGGTGTGCAATTCGACGCCGTTCACCGCGGCGACGGTTTTCTGCACGTGCGATATCAACGCCTCGATGTCGGCGGCACGCGCCGCGCCGTGATTGATGATGAAATTGGCGTGCTTCTCGGACACCGATGCATCACCGATACGAAACCCCTTGAGACCCGCCGCCTCGATCAACCGCGCCGCGTGATCGCCCGGCGGATTGATGAATACCGAGCCGCAACTCCACTCGCCGATGGGCTGCGTCTCGCGCCGCTTGTCGAGCAGTTCCTTGATGGCATCGGTGTTGATTCCCGGCTTGCGCTCGAATTCCAGGCGGGCGCCGATGAACCACTCGTTGTCGGGTCCTTGCACCTGGCGATAGCCAATCCGGTAATCCGCCGGCGTGCGCGTGTGCCGCATCCCCTTGCGATCCAGCACCTCCACTTCAACCACGTGCTTCCAGGTCTCCCCGCCCCATGCCCCGGCGTTCATCGCGAGCGCGCCGCCGAGCGTTCCCGGTATGCCGGCAAAGAATTCCGCCGGCCCCAAGCCCCACTTCACGCATTGGCGCGCGATGCGCGCGCAGGGCACGCCCGCCTCCGCGCGGATCCGCGTTGCGCTGTGACGCTCGAGCGCGCCCAATGCGCCGTGCGTGGCCACGACGGCGCCGCGTATGCCGCCGTCGCGCACCAAGAGATTGCTGCCCAAGCCCAGCCACAGCAGCGGCACTTCCGGCGGCAGCTGGCGCACGAAGGACGCCAGATCCATGATGTCGCGCGGCGTGAATAAGAAATCGGCCGTGCCGCCGGCGTGCCAGGAGGTATGTTTGGCCATCGACACATCGCGCAGCACTCGGGCGCTGAATTCCGGCGCCAACTCCAGCAGATGCTGCGCGCTCATGCGTGCGCTCCTGCCGCAAAGCGGCTCTTAAGATCCAGGGCCACCGCGCCCAGATTGCCGGCGCCCATGGTCAGCACCAGATCGCCGTCGTGCAGCACAGCGCGCAGCGCATCGGCCAAGTCATCCACGCTCTCGACGAACACGGGCTCGATGACGCCGCGGCTGCGTACCGCACGGCAGATGGCGCGGCCATCCGCGCCTGCGATCGGCGCCTCGCCCGCCGCATAGACTTCGGTGACCAGCAGCACATCGCACTCGCTTAAAGTCCGGCCGAAATCGTCCAACAGATCCCGCGTGCGGGTATAGCGATGCGGCTGAAACACCAGCACCAGGCGCCGCTCCGGCCAGCCCTGGCGCGCCGCCTCCAGCGTTGCCGCCACTTCGGTGGGATGATGGCCATAGTCATCCACGATCAGCGCGCGCCCGCCCGGCCAGGAGATCTCGCCGAGCTGCTGCAGGCGCCGGTCGATGCCTTGGAAATTTGCCAGGGCCTGTTGAATCGCTTCGTCTGAGATTTCCAGTTCGCTGGCGACCGCCACGGCGGCCAGGGAATTCGAAACGTTGTGGAGCCCCGGCAAGTTGAGGATCAGGCTCAAATTGGGGCGCCCTTCGCGCACGGCTTCGTAATGGGATTGCAGCCCCAGGCGCTGCACATTGACCGCGCGCACGTCCGCGTTGTCGGCGAAGCCATAAGTCACGAACGGCCGGCCGACGGTTTCCAGGATGCTCTGCACGTGCTCATCGTCGGCGCACAGCACGGCGAGACCGTAGAACGGCAGGTTGTGCAGGAAATCAACGAAGCTTTGCTTGAGACGCGCAAAATCGCCGTCGTGTGTGCCCAGATGATCGTTGTCGATATTGGTGACGATGGCGATCATCGGCTGCAAATGCAGGAAGGACGCGTCGCTCTCGTCGGCCTCGGCGACCAGGTAGCGGCCCGCGCCCAAGCGCGCGTTGCTGTCGGCGCTCTTCAAGCGTCCGCCGATGACAAAGGTGGGGTCAAGGCCGGCTTCCGCCAGCACGCTCGCCACCAAGCTGGTGGTGGTGGTTTTCCCATGCGTGCCCGCCACCGCGATCGAGTAGCGGAAGCGCATCAATTCGCCCAGCATTTCAGCCCGCGGCACCACCGGAATGCGCTTCGCGAGCGCGGCGGCCGCTTCCGGATTGGCGCGGTTGACCGCGCTCGACACCACGACCACATCGGAGTCGCCCAGGTGCTCGGCGTCGTGGCCGATGAAAATCTTGACGCCCAGGCGCGCCAGGCGCTCGGTCACCGCATTGCGCTTGAGGTCGGAGCCCTGCACTTCGTAGCCCAGGTTCAGCAGGACTTCGGCGATCCCGCCCATGCCGCTGCCGCCGATGCCGATCAGGTGAATGCGCTGTATGCGGCGCATCCGATCTTCCAAGCGCGTGCGCACCGTCATGCGGGCGCTCCGGCAGCCATGCACAGGTCCGCCAGGCGCGCCGCGGCATCGGTGATGCGCTCGGCGCGGGCCGCTTCCGCCATTTTGAGCAATGTCGCCCGATCCTGGATGAGCTGCGCGATGACAAGGCTCAAAGCTTCGGGCGTGAGATCACGCTCCTGAATGATGCGCGCGGCGCCGACGCCGACCATGACGGCGGCATTCTGGGTTTGATGATCGTCGGTCGCGATGGGAAGCGGCACGAAGATCGCGCCCAACCCCGCGGCCTGCAGTTCCGCAACGGTCATGGCACCCGCGCGGCACACCGCCAGATCCGCCCAGGCATAGGTCTTCGCCATGTCGTCGATGAAGGGCAGCACTTCCGCCTCAACCTTCGCTTCGAGGTAAGCCGCGCGGGTTGATTCCAGCCCGCGCTCACCGGACTGATGCCGGACCTGCGGACGATCCTGCGGCGGAAGCTTGGCGATCGCCTGCGGCAGCACCGCGTTCAAGCGCTGCGCGCCCTGGCTGCCGCCGAAAATGAGCAGGCGCGCACGCGACTCGCGTCCCGCGAAGCGCTGCGCCGGCGAGGCAATCGCCGCAATATCCTCGCGCACCGGATTTCCGATGGTTTTGGCGCGCACGTGAGCACCGAAGCTGCCCGGGAAGGCCTCCAAAACTTGCGTCGCCAGACGCGCCAGCCAGCGATTGGTCATCCCGGCAATCGCGTTCTGCTCGTGGATGAGCAGAGGTATGCGCATCAGCCACGCCGCAATGCCGCCGGGGCCGCTGACGTAGCCGCCGGCGCCCAGCACCGAACGCGGCTTCACTCGCTTGAGCACGCGTATGGCCTGCGCCACGGCGGTGGCAACGCGCAGCGGCGCGACAACCCAAGTCAACGCGCCCTTGCCGCGAATGCCCGCCACGCGGAGCCACTCGATCGGGAATCCCTGCGCCGGCACCAAGCGCGATTCCATGCTGCCGGGAACACCCAACCACACCACGGCAACGCCGCGGTCGCGCAGTACTTTTGCGACCGCCAGCGCCGGGAACACATGCCCGCCGGTGCCGCCGGCCATGATGAGCACGGGACCCGCGCTCATCGGCCGCTCCCCGGGACGCGCGTCACGGCCGAGCGCGAGCTGCACTTGACCTCGTGATAGATGCGCAGCAGCACGCCGAGCCACGCCAGGCTCACCAGCAAGCTGCTGCGCCCATAGCTCAACAGCGGCAGCGTCAGGCCTTTGGTGGGCAGCACGCCCATGTTCACGCCTATGTTGATGCTGGCCTGCAGCCCGAGCCAGATGCCGAAGGCGGCCGCGAGATAGGCCTGGAATCGCAGGCCCGCTTGCGCCGCGAGGCGCGAAATGTGAAAGGCGCGCCACACCAGGGCGACAAACAGGCCGATCACGCCGATGACGCCGACCAGTCCGAGTTCCTCGGCCAATACGGCAAACACGAAATCCGTGTGCGCTTCCGGCAGATAAAATAATTTCTGCACGCTGCTGCCGAGACCCACGCCGAACAACGAGCCGCGCCCGATCGCAATCAGCGATTGAGTCAGCTGGAAGCCGCCATTGAACGGATCATCGAAGGGGTGCAGGAAAGCCAACAGACGCTTGAGGCGATAGGGCGAAGTGAGCGCGAGCAGCGCGAAGGCCAGCACCGCGGTTGAAACCAGCAAAGCGACGTAACGCAGGCGCGCGCCGGCAATGAACAGCACCGCAAATCCGGTGGCGAACAGCACGGTGGCGGCGCCAAAGTCCGGTTCGATCAACAAGAGCATCGCCGTCACCGACAGGAGCCCAAAGGGTTTCGCCAGACCGGGCAGCGTTTCCTCGAGTTCGGTGCGTTTGCGCACGCAGTAGCTGCACAGCCAGGTCAGCACCAAGACCTTCGCCAGCTCGGACACTTGAAAATTCAGCACGCCGATGCGCAGCCAGCGGCGCGCGCCGTTGACGCGCGCGCCCAAGCCGGGAATCAACACCAATGCCAGCAGCAAGAGACCCAGCAGCAACAACGCCAGACCGTACTTGTCCCACAGCTGGGTCGGAATTCGGGTGACGATCCAACCCAATAGCAGGCCTGCCGCGCTGAAAATGAATTGCCGCTCGAGAAAATAGAAAGGATCGCCCATGTCTCGCGCCGCGATCGACATGGAAGCCGAGGTGACCATGATGAGGCCCACCAGCAGCAGCGCCGCCACCAAGCCCAACGTGACCGAGTCCCAGGCGAAGGGCATGCGTTCTCGCGCGCGCACACCGTAGGACATGGTGGCAGTGCTCATGGCGACTCACCTTTGAGCGACTCACCTTTGAGCGACTCACCTGTGCGCGACGCGCCGGGCAGCGCCATGACCGCGGCGGCAAACACATCGCCGCGATGCCCGTAATCGCGAAACATGTCGAAGCTGGCGCAGGCCGGTGACAGCAGCACGGTGTCGCCGGCCTGCGCGGCACGCAGCGCCGCGGCGACCGCCGCTTCCATCGACGCCGCATTGCGCGTCTCGCACACACCCTCGAGGGCCGCGGCAATGGCCGGCGCATCCTTGCCGATCAACACCGTCTCGCGCACCTTGCCCCGAAACACCTCCGCCAGGGGCGTGAAGTCCTGACCCTTGCCCTCGCCGCCGGCGATCACCACCAGGGGTCCTGCCATGCCGGCCACGGCGGCAATGGTGGCGCCCACATTGGTGCCCTTGGAATCGTCGATGAAGCGCACGCCCCCGACATCGGCCACCCACGATGCTCGATGCGACAATCCCGGAAAGGATTCGAGAGCCTGCAGCATCGCCGCGGTCGGCAGACCCACCGCTTCACCCAGGCTCAAGGCAGCCAGCGCATTGGCGGCATTGTGCATGCCGGAAATTTTCATGCGCGCGATGTCGAGCAGCTTCTCGCCGCGGCGCGCCAGGAAAACTTGCGCACCGCTGCGAACGAGCGAGAAATCCGTATCCGCACGCTGAATGGAAAAAGTCAGGATGCGCGCAGCGGGGCTGCGGTAGCGTGTATCGCGCATCGCCATCACCCAGGGATCGTCGGCGTTCAACACCACGGTGGACGCACGGGCAAAGATTCTGCCCTTGGCTTGCGAATACGCTTCAACCGTCGGGTAGCGGTCCAGGTGATCGGCAGTGACGTTGAGCACCACCGCGGCCTGCAGCACCAGTGAGCTGGTGGTTTCCAGTTGAAAGCTCGACAGCTCGAGCACGTACAAGTCGGGCTTGGGCTGCTCGAGCAGATCGAGAGCCGGCTCGCCCAGATTGCCGCCGGCCAGCACCTTTCTGCCCGCGGCGGCGGCCATGCGCGCAACCAAGGTGGTGACGGTGCTCTTGCCGTTGGTGCCGGTGATGCCGATCACGGGGGCATGCACCGCGCGCGCGAATAACTCCACATCGCCCAGCACCTCAATGCCGCGCGCCCGCGCAAGCCGGGCGATGGGCTCCTCGAGGGAGACGCCCGGAGACATCAATACCTGCGAGGCGTCCTGCAGCAGCGACTGATCGAAGCCGCCGAGCCGCAAATCGACCGAAGCGGCCAGCTCGCCGAGTTCCGCGAGACCCGGCGGCGCGCGCCGCGAGTCGGTCGCGCTGACGCGGTCGCCGCGCTTGATGAGATAGCGAACGCACGAGGCGCCGGTTTTGCCCAGACCGACCACGACGCTGTGCATCAGCGGATCTTCAAGGTTGCAAGACCCGCCAGCACCAGCACGAAGCTGATGATCCAGAAGCGCACGATGACTTTCGGTTCAGCCCATCCTTTGAGTTCAAAATGATGATGAATCGGCGCCATGCGGAAGATTCGTTTGCCCGTGAGCTTGAACGAGGCGACCTGCAGCATCACCGAGACGGTTTCGAGCACGAACACGCCGCCCATCACGAACAGCACGAGTTCCTGGCGCACGATGACGGCCATCGTGCCGAGCGCTGCGCCGATCGCCAACGCGCCCACATCGCCCATGAACACTTGCGCCGGATAGGAGTTGAACCACAGGAATCCCAAGCCCGCGCCCACCAGCGTCGCACTGTAGATGAGCACCTCGCCGACGCCGTTGATGAAGGGAATCTGCAAATAGTGCGCGAAATTGATGTTGCCGGTGGCATAGGCGAAAACACCCAACGCGGCCGCGACCATCACCGCGGGCATGATGGCAAGACCATCGAGACCGTCGGTCAAGTTCACCGCATTGCTGCTGCCGACGATGACGCAATAGGAAAACACGACGAATGCCAGCGTCGACATCGGCAATGCCACGGCCTTGAAGAAGGGTACGTACAGCGAGGTTTCGGCGGCCGATTGGTGCATGCTGTGCAACGAAAAGGCGATGGCAAGAGCCGCGATCGACTGCGCCAGGTACTTGTATCGCGGCGCCAGTCCCTTTGAGTTGCCCACCACGATCTTCAAATAGTCGTCATAGAAGCCGATCAATCCGAACGCCAGCGTCGTTCCGAGCAGCACCCAGACGAAGCGGCTGGACAAATCGGCCCACAGCAGCGTCCCAATACCCATGGCAACCAATATCAAACCGCCGCCCATGGTGGGCGTGCCCTTCTTTTGCAAATGCGATTGGGGTCCGTCGTTGCGCACCACCTGGCCGATTTGATAGTGGCTCAGGAGCGAAATCATGCGCGGACCGATCAACAGGGCCATGAGCAACGTGGTCACGGCGGCGAGGATTCCGCGCAACGTCAGGTACTGGAAGACGTGAAACCCGCTGTAGAACTTCGCCAGATATTCGGTAAGCAGCAGCAGCATGCGCTAGCTCGCTCTCATCATGGGATTGGGACCGGCGCCGCCGCCGGTGAGCGCCTGCACCACGCGCTCCAGACGATTGATGCGCGAGCCTTTGATCAGCACCGTCACGCCGGGCGTGAGCTCCGCCTGCAGACGCCGCGTCAGAGAATCGGCCTCCGCAAACCATTCGCCTCCCGAACCGAAGGTCTCCACCGCCCTGGAACTCAAGGGTCCCATCGCGAAGAGTCGCTTGATGCCGCAATCGCGCGCGTAAGAGCCGATGTGCGCGTGGCTGTCCTGACTTGATTCGCCGAGTTCGGCCATGTCGCCCAGGACCAGCCAGGTCGGGCCCGAGAGCGTCCGCAATACCTCCAGCGCCGCGCGCACCGAGCTGGGGTTGGCGTTATAAGAGTCGTCGATGATCCAGCTGCCGCGCGCGCCGACCTTGAGTTGCAGCCTGCCTGAAACAGCGCGGAAATCGGCCAAACCCAGCGCGATTTCCTCGAGTGACGCGCCGGCGGCGCTCGCCGCCGCGGCCGCGGCCAGCGCATTGCCGATGTTGTGCGCGCCGCCCGCCTTTAACATGATGGCGCGCTCGCCCAACGGCGAGCTTAAGGTAAACCGGGTTGCGAACTCGCCGCGCTCGATGCCCTGAAAGATATTTTTCGCAGTGAAATCCGCGCCGGCGCGCACACCGAAGGTCACGATGCGCCTCGCGCCGGAGATGCCGCGCCAATAGCCGGCGTAGGCGTCATCCGCATTAATGACGGCAGTGCCATCCGCCTCAAGGCAGGACACGGTTTCGCCCTCGCCCTTCGCCACCCCGTCCAAGTTGCCGAATCCTTCCAGATGCTCGGCGCCGGCGTTGGTGATCAAGCCGACCGTGGGCCGTGCTATGCGCATGAGCGCGGCAACATCGCCGATTGCGTTGGCGCCCATTTCGATCACGGCGCTGCGGTGGGCGGCTTCCAGGCGCATGAGCGTCACGGGAACGCCGATGTGATTGTTGAGATTGCCGTGCGTCGCCATGCAAAGGCCCATGCGCGACAAAATCGCGGCCGTCATTTCCTTCGCCGTGGTCTTGCCGTTGCTGCCGGCGACTGCAACCACCGGCAGGTTGAAATCGGCGCGCCAATGTCCGGCCAGTTCCTGCAGCGCACGCAGCGTGTTGGGCACCCGCACCTGCGGCAAACCGCCGGGCGCAGCCCGTTCCACCAGCGCGCCGATGGCGCCCTGCGCGGCTGCCGCCTGCACGAATGCCGCGCCGTCAAAGGTTGGGCCGCGCAATGCCACGAACAGCGCGCCGGGCTTCAACGTGCGGCTATCGGTGCAGACACAACCGTACGGACGGTCCTCGCCGATGAGCTCGCCGCCGACGACTCTGGCCGCTTCGCTCAAAGTGCGCTTCATGCCGCCGCCTCCAAGACCCGCAGCGCCTCGCTGCGGTCGCTGAAGGAGCGGCGCGTTTCGCCATAGATTTGGTAGTCCTCATGACCTTTGCCTGCGATCAAGACCAGATCGATCGCCTGCGCTTCCTTCAATGCAGCGGCGATGGCGGCGCCGCGATCGTGTATCACCCGAGCGCTGCGCGACTTGATCCCCTGAAGAATCTCCCGGGTTATGACTTCTGGATCCTCGGAACGCGGATTGTCGTCGGTGACGATGATTTGATCGGCCAACTCGTCTGCGATTGCGCCCATGACGGGGCGTTTGCCGGAATCACGGTCGCCGCCGCATCCAAATACGCACCACAGCGCACCTTCGCAATGTTCGCGCGCCCCGCTCAGTGCCTTCGCCAGCGCATCGGGTGTGTGTGCGTAGTCGACCACCACCGTCGGCTTGTTGGGTGCATCGGTTTTGACCACCTCCATGCGCCCGGGCGCCGGCTTGCATTCGGCCAGGACTCTTACCGCCTCGTCCAATGAAACGCCGAGCGACAGCAGGCACCCCAAGACCACCAGGGAGTTTTCCGCGTTGAAGCGGCCCATGAGCTGCGTGTTGACGGTGAACTTGCCGAAGCTGCCGTCACACTCGAGCGCAATGCCGCGCGCCTCCATTCGCACCTGTGTCGCATGCAGTGTGCGATCGGCCAGCCAGCTTGAATCTCCGGAGCCCACCCAGACCGCGATCAAGGACGCGCTGCCGGCATGATCGCGCGCCAAAGCGCGGCCGAATTCATCGCCGATGTTGAGCACCATGTGCTTGAGGTCGGCCGCCTGAAACAGCTTGGCTTTTGCCGCGCCGTACTCCTGCATGCCGCCGTGATAGTCCAGATGATCGCGCGTCAGGTTGGTGAATGCGGCAAGGTGAAAGCGCACGCCGTCCACGCGGCTCTGATCCAGAGCATGCGAGGACACTTCCATCGCGACCTCGCGCACGCCGGAGCCGCGCAGTTGCGCGAGCGTGCGATGCACCGTGACCGGATCGGGCGTCGTCGCGTTTAGTTCTGCGAGGTCTGCGGGACGTCCCCAGCCGATCGTTCCCATGTAGGCGGCGGCATGTCCCAGCCGCTCGAGGCATTGCGCCAGCAGGTAGGCACAGGTGGTCTTGCCGTTGGTGCCGGTGATGCCGGTAATGCGCATTTGCGAGGAGGGCCAGTTGAAAAAGCGGTCCGCGATGCGTCCAACCAGACTTTTGAGATTTGGTATGCCGGCGCCGAACACGCCGGGCGGCAACTGCGGCGGCGACAGATCAGCCCGGGATTCCCACAGGACTGTACTTGCGCCGCGCGCGGCGGCATCGGCCGCGAACTTGATGCCGTGCTCTTTGAGGCCGGGCAATGCGAAAAACAAACTGCCGGCGCGAACCTGCCGGCTATCGAGCGTCAAATCCGCAACGCGCGCTTCCGTCGCGGGGATTTTCGCAATGCCGTCGAGCAACCACATGAGCGCCGCGCTCATGGCGTGTCGTTTGCCTGCACCAGCGTCGTCGCCGGCACGTTCTGCAAGTCATCCGGAGGAATATCCAGCAAGCGCAGCGTTCCGGACATGATGCTGGCGAACACCGGGGCTGCGACCGTGCCGCCCTGGGCCAGCGTGCCGACTTCCTGCACATCGCGGCTCGGCTCATCGATCACCACCACCGTGGCCAGTTTGGGGTGCGTCGCCGGCACCAAGCCGGCAAATACCGCCATGATCCGATCGGTGGAATAGCCGCCCGGAATGGATTTAAACGCGGTGCCGGTCTTGCCGGATACTCGATAACCGATGAGCGATGCGCGCGTGGCCGTGCCGCCCTTTTCAACCACCTGCTCCATCAACTGCACCAACTCATGCGCGACCTTGGGATCCATGACGCGCTCGCCCGCCACCGGAGCCGTGATTTTTTCGAACGTGACCGGACGTTCGATGCCGCCCGCGCCGATGGTGGCGTAGGCATGCGCCAGCTGCAGCGGCGTCACCGACAAGCCGTAGCCGTGCGACATGGTGGCGATGCCGATCGGCCGCCAGTGCGCATAGTTGCTCAGCATGCCGGCCGACTCGCCCGGATAGTTGCTTCCCGTCACCTGGCCCAGGCCCAGCCCGGTGAAGGTGCTCCAGATTTGTTCGGGCTTGAGCGACAGCGCGATCTTGGCGATGCCGACGTTGCTGGATTTCGCCAGGATGGTCGCCAGGTCGATCACACCGAAGTTGTGCTCGTCTTCCTCGATCTTGTTGCCAACCTTGAAGAATCCGGGCGAGGTGTCCACCACGCTGTCGGGGTGGTACTGCCCGGAGGCCAGCGCCGCCGCCACGATGAAGGGCTTGACGCTCGAACCGGGCTCGAAAATATCGGTCGCGGCGCGATTGCGATACAAGGCCGGTTTCAGTTGTTCGCGATCGTTGGGGTTGTACGAAGGCTGGTTCACCATGGCCAGGACTTCGCCCGTATCGACGTCGATCACGATCGCCGAACCGGCACGGGCGCGGTATTCCTGCATCGCGGCCTTCAGTTCGCGGTAAGCCAGATACTGAATGCGCAGGTCGATGCTGGTGACCAGATCGCGTCCCGGACGCGGCGCGCGGATGCTTTCAACATTCTCGACATAGCGCCCGAGAGAATCTTGAATGACGCGTTTCGCGCCGTCTTCGCCGTTCAACGATTGGTCGAAGCCCAGCTCCAATCCCTCCTGGCCCTTGTCATCCACCGTGGTGAATCCGACCACATGCGCCGCCACCTCGCCGGCCGGGTAGTAGCGGCGGTATTCGCGCAGCAGGTAGACGCCGGGGATGTCCAATGCCTTGATGCGGGCCGCCTGTTCCGGCGGCATATGGCGCACCAGATACAAGAACTCGCGATCAAGATTGCTGGTGATGCGGCGGGCGAGGGTCTGCTGGTCTTCCTTGAGCGCTTTGCTGAGCTTCGGCAATTGATCGATGTTTTCATCGATTTCCTGCGGATTGACCCAGATGCTGTCGACCGGCGTGCTGACGGCCAGCGGTTCGCCGTTGCGGTCGGTGATCGCGCCGCGGTGCGCGGCGATTTTCACCACACGCATCGAGCGGTCGTCGCCCTGTTTGGCGAGGAAGCCGTGATCGAGCAATTGCAATTCGACCGCACGTGCGGCCAGCCCGATCGCTCCCAGCACCACCAGGCCTAATACCACCGCGGAGCGCCAGCGATAGGATTTCGCTTGCGCGCCGTTTTCGCCGGAGCGCAATTTCACGGTCGGACGATCCTCACGTCGCGCATTTGCGGAATGCTCATCTGCAGCTTGGCGTTGGCGACGCGTTCGACGAAGGCGTGCGAGGACCAGTAGCTTTGCTCGAGCTGCAGACGTCCCCATTCGATGTCGAGCGCGTCGCGTTCAGCGTTGAGTTTCTCCAGCCGCACGAACATGTCGCGCGCCTTGTGGCGCTCATAGATCACCTGCACGGCCGAGCCCAGCACGGCCAGCCACAACAACGGCAGAATGAGCGGGAGCAAACGACGGTGTTTCATGCGGCGAGTCCTTGATCGAGACGTTCGGCGATGCGCAGACGCGCGCTGCGCGAGCGCGGATTGAGGGAAATTTCGTTGTCGTCGGCTTCGACAGCCTTGCCGACCAGGCGCAGCTTGGGGCGCGCGTGCACGGGGATATCCGGCAGACCGGCATACATGGGATCGGCCAGCGAGTGGCGGCGCATGAATTGCTTCACCATGCGATCCTCGAGCGAATGAAAGCTGATCACGGCCAGCCTGCCGCGCGGCGCCAGGCGCTTGAGCGCAGCGTCGAGCGCAGTCTCGAGTTCCTTGAGTTCGCCGTTGACGTAAATGCGCAGCGCCTGGAAAACGCGCGTCGCGGGATGCTTGTGCCGCTCGGTGCTGCGCGCGACCCGCGCAATCATCTCGGCAAGCTGCAGCGTGCGCTCGAACGGCCTGGCCTTCCGGTCCGCGACGATGGCTCGTGCAATGCGCGGCGCCAGGCGTTCTTCGCCGAATTCGCGAAAAATGCGGATCAGATCCTCGAGCGGCGCACCGTTCACCACGTCCGCGGCGCTCATCCCCTCGCCCGGCGTCATGCGCATATCGAGAGGGCCGTCCTGCATGAAGCTGAAGCCGCGCGACGCGTCGTCGATCTGCGGCGAGGAAACACCGAGGTCGAACAGAATGCCGTCGAGCCTGAGTCCCGGCCGGACCTGATCGGCAACGGCAGCGAGCGATGAGAAAGAGCTTAGAAAAATCGAGATGCGCGGATCGGTTGAGAAGCGGCCTCGGGCCGCCGCGACGGCTTCGGGATCACGATCGAGACATATCAGTCGGCCGTTCGCGATGAGCTTCTCCAAAATCGCCCCTGCATGTCCGCCCCGGCCAAAAGTGGCATCCATGTAGGTGCCACCCGCCTGAATGTTCAGCGCCGCCAGTACCTGGGGTAACAGGACCGCCGTGTGAACCCCCGCAATCTCTTCCACCGCACCGACCAGCTAGAAGGACAACGTGTCGAGTTCGGCCGGCAAGTCGGTGGTGCTTTCCGGACTCGCCAGCCATTCGTCGCGTCGCTCGTTCCAGCGCGCCTCATCCCATAATTCGAATCGCATCCCCTGGCCGATCAACATGGCATCGCGCGTCAATCCGCCGAATTCGCGCAAGTTGGCGGGCAGGAGCAAACGTCCGTGTGAATCGAGTTCCAGATCCGTGGCGTGGCCGATCATCAGGCGCTGCAGGCGCCTGACCTGGGGGTTCAAAGTCGGCAGTTTGTTGAGCTTGCGCTCGATATCTTCCCAGTCCGGCAGGGGGTAGAGCAGCAGGCACTGGTCCTTGTCGACCGTAATGACCAAATTCCCACCGCAACGTTCCTGCAGGCGTTCCCGGTAGCGGGTGGGCATCACCAGCCGGCCTTTCACATCGAGCGTTAGTTTGTTGGCACCCCGGAACATACTTTCATGGGTCTTAAAACCCATTTTCTCCCACAATTTCCCACCGGCCACCACTATAGGGATCGAGGGAGAGCACTGTCAACGCCTTATGGTAAAAAAAACCCGTGCCGACAGTGACTTAGGTCACATTTTGTACAGTCGTGGCGCGCTGCGATTGCGGTGGTCAGAGGAATCAATCTCTTAGGAGATTTTTGTAAAAAAGTGCGCAACTCAAAAATGTGGCCATCTGCGGCGAAGTTCGGCGATCCTGCTCATATCATGTAATTCAGAGGGCATCGAGCCGCTTGCACTGTGAAAAAATCGAGCCTCGACGGGTTTTGCTTCTGCCTTTGGTGGGTGCTACGAGCTCGGCAACGACCCCTATCGATAGGGAATGCGTCTTCTCAGGCCTTGGGAAACGATGTATGAGCGGCCCTGCTCTTTTTGGCCGCGCTCCGAGTCGGGGCCGCCTCGGCCCCGGGGAATGTGGCGCGTCAGCGCCTTCTGGCTCTTTTTTGGCCGCGCCCTCATGCGGGGCCGCCTCGGCCCCGGGGAAAGTGGCGCGTCAGCGCCTAAAAAAGAGTCGGCCGATAAGCCGGGTTCTGTCTTGGACAGTCATTCCTCTGGCATACGCGTCACCGCGCAGCTCAAGCGACCTACCCGGAAGCCCATGTGGGCCACATGTAGCGGCGATTAAGCCGCCCGCTTCCCTATTTGGTCTTGCTCCAGGTGGGGTTTGCCATGCCGTTGCTGTTGCCACCCGCGCGGTGCGCTCTTACCGCACCATTTCACCCTTACCGGCACCGCTTGCGCGGCGCTTAGGCGGTATCTTTTCTGTTGCACTTTCCGTAGGCTCGCGCCTCCCAGGCGTTACCTGGCACCGTGCCCTGAAGGAGCCCGGACTTTCCTCCATGTGCCGAAGCACACAGCGACTGTCTGGCCGACTCGGTGTGCACCATACGCAGGTCGGGGCGTTAATGCGAGGCGGATTGCTCTTTGAGGATCAGCGCGCGCTTATAAGCCTCATTGTCGCGTGCGCCCGTGATCTGTGCCGCGAGGCGCGCCGCTTGTTTTAAGGGCAGTTCGGCCAGCAGCGCGCCGAGCACCTTGTCCAGTTGCGACCGCGCCGCAGAGCCCTCACCGGCTGATTCGGCCCGCGCTGCGCCGCCGATCAGCAGAACAATTTCGCCGCGCGAGAAATCCGCATCGGTGCTGGATTTATCGAGTAAATCGCGCAATGAGCCGCGGTACGCCGTCTCGTGCAGCTTGGTGGCTTCGCGCACCACGGTTGCAGCGCGCGTTTCGCCGAAGGCGGCCACGCAGTCCTCCAGCGTCTCGCGCACGCGGTGCGGCGCTTCGTAAATCACCAGGGTGCGCGGCTCGGTCTCGAGCGATTTCAGCCGCAGCTTGCGCGCCGCGCCGCGCGCCGGCAGAAATCCTTCGAAGCAAAATCGATCGGTCGGCAGTGCGCCGATGGACAGCGCTGCGATCGCCGCGCACGGCCCCGGGATGGCCACCACATTCATGCCCGTGGCCGCGACTGCCCGTACCAATTCAAACCCCGGATCGCTGATGGCCGGTGTACCCGCATCGCTCACCAGCGCGACTGATTTGCCCTCGCGCAGCAGTGCAATTATTTCAGCGGCTCGCGCAGCTTCGTTGTGCTCGTGGAGCGATAGCTGCGGGGTGCTGATCTGAAAATGCTTCAGCAGCACTCCGGTATGACGTGTGTCCTCCGCCGCGATCAGGTCGCAGCTCTTCAGCGTGGCGGTTGCGCGTGGGCTCAAATCGCTCAAATTGCCGATCGGCGTCGCGACTACATAGAGCGTCCCCGCCGCCGGCAGCCCTGTCCCCTCTTTTGTCACCTATAATCCAGCCTAGATTTGAAGTTTCAGGAGCGGAAGGGTATGGCAGCGATCTCTCGGCGTCCACGGTTGGCGCAAATTGCGGTACTCGCGCTGGCATTGATCGCGGCTGCCTGCAGCCTCGTCAAGCCCACGGAAACCGCTCTCGACAAGCAGGAGCATGCCGCCCGCCTGGTGCATGACGGAAAGCACGCGGAAGCGGCGCGGGTGTATGCCGACCTGGCGATGCAGTTGCCGGCGGAGAGCGACAACTACGAGCTATTGAGCGCGGAGCAATGGGTGGCGGCGGGAAACGTTGCCGCCGCAAAGCAAGCGCTCGCCCAGGTTTCGCCGGAAGCACGCACCAAACTCGCGACGCCGCGCGCGCTCGTGGCCGCCGAGATTGCTTACGCTGAAAATGACCCGGCACGCGCCATTCGCGAGCTCGATCAGATTTCGGTGCCGACCGCGCCGGATCAGGCACAAAACTACTACTGGATTCGCGGCCGCAGCGCCTTCCTCGCAGGTCATCCGGTCGAGGGTACGCGCGCGCTGGTCGAGCGCGAGCGCTTTCTCGCGGATCCGGGGGCGCTGCGCGCGAATCGCGACGAGCTGTTGAGCCGAGTCCGTGCGGCCGCCGAGCGCGGCGCACCGATGAAGGCGCCGCCGAAAACGGACCCGATCGTCGCAGGATGGCTGGAGTTGGGACCGATCGCCGTGGAGGTTGAACGCAATCCCGCACGTGCGGCAGCGGCGCTCGATGCGTGGAGGCGGCAGTTTCCGCAGCATCCCGCCAACACCACCGTGCTCTCCGCCGCGCAGACGCAGATTGCCGTGGCGACCGAATATCCCAATCAGATTGCGCTCCTGTTGCCGCTGTCCGGTCGCGCCGAAGCGTTTGGCGTCGCGGTGCGTGATGGCTTCATCGCCGCTTACCTGCAGCAGAGCGCCGCCAGCCGGCCGCGCCTGAAGATTTACGATGTGGCCGCCGAGTCGGTGGCCAGCGCCTACAACCGAGCCATTGCAGACGGCGCCGGTTTCGTGGTGGGCCCGCTGTTCAAGGACGAGGTGGCGGCCGTCGCGCCGGTCGCCGGCGGCCGCACGCCGGTGCTGGCGTTGAATTTTCTCGGTGACACCGTCTCGCCGCCGAAGAATTTCTACCAGTTTGCGCTCTTGCCCGAGGACGAGGCGCGCATGGTGGCACGGCGCTTGGTGGCCGATGGCCGCCTCAACGGCGTGGCAATCGTGCCCTCGGGCGAATGGGGCACGCGGGTCGCCGCGGCGTTCGCCGAGGAATTGAAAAGTCTCGGCGGCAATGTGCTTGACAGCGGCCGCTATGACCCGGCACAGGTGGATTTCTCCGATGTCATCAAGACGGTGATGCAATTGAAACCCACCAAGGTGGAAAAGGGAGAGAAGCCGGAGCCGCCCACCCATCGCAGCGATGCGGCCTTCATTTTCGTGGCGGCGAGCACGGCCGGGACCGCCCGCCTGATCCTGCCGCAGCTGAAATACAATTATTCCGGCGACGTGCCCGTCTACTCCACCTCGGACAGCTTCGAGCCGGACCCCAACGCCAATTCGGATATCGACGGCATGTTCTTCCCGGACATGCCATGGATGATTTCCAACGACCCCGCCACCGCGCAGATCCGCGACAGCGTGCGTGCGGCGTGGCCTGCCCGCACCGCGCGGCGCGACCGGCTTTATGCCTTTGGGTTCGATGCGTATCGGTTGGTGCCCGGTTTGCGATCGGATAAACCAGCGGCTTCGAGCAACATCGCCGGCGTAACCGGAAAATTACATCTCGATCAACAGAACAAGGTCCGCCGCGATCTGGATTGGGCGCAGATCAGAGGCGGAGCACCCTTTGTTTTATAAACGGTCCCTTTGATTCCGGGAGACTTCGCATGCGCATTAAATTGAATACCGCCGTATTGCTGCTGCTCGCGGGTATTTGCTTCGGAGTTGCAGCGCCGGCGGGCGCCGCTGACGCCGATCAATATTTGGGCGTCTGGTCCGGAACCTGGGCCGGCGCCGACGGCTCCTCGGGTCATTTCCAGCTCAGCCTCGAGCGCGGCGGCGACGGCAAGCTGACCGGATCGATCGCGGTCAGTCAGGACGGCGGCGGCGGTTCGGATTACAGCGCAAAGTTGAAAAACGCCGCCTTCGTGGCCGACAAGTTCACGGCTGCTTACGAGCCGCCGGATGGTCAATCGGAGATTCACATGAAGGGCACCTTCGGCTCGAAAGGCGGCGATGGCGAGTGGTCGCTGGGTGCAAAGGATCAACCGTCAAATCCCGCTGTAGCCACAGGTACTTGGAAAATCGCCAAGCCCTAATCTGAGCGAAGACGCCGGAAATGCCAGCTTAAGAGTAATCGGCCCCGCGGCATGATGCCGCATGAAGCATATGCGCATGCAGCGCGGCGCGGCTGCGGAAGACCTGGCGTTGCACTACCTGCAGGTGCGCGGTCTTACGATTCTTGCGCGCAATTTGCGCTGCAAGGCCGGCGAGCTCGACCTGGTGTGTCTTGATGATGAGGTGCTCGTCATTGTAGAGGTCCGCCAGCGCGGCAGCGCAGAGTTTGGCGGCGCCTTGGGCTCAGTTACCTGGTGCCAAGCAACGCAAGATTATTCGCGCCGCTCATTTTTTTCTGCAGCGGGAAAAGCGTTGGAAAAATCTCTCGGTGCGCTTCGACGTGCTGGCGATCGCAGGGTTGCCGGACGGCGCGCATCGCATCGACTGGGTCAAAGACGCTTTTCGCGGCGTCTGAACAAACCTCACGAACCCTCGCGGCGGTTGCGCTTTACTTGACCACCTGCAATTTCGGCCGTTTCGGCGCCGCGCCCGGTTTACCCGTGCCGGGGGTGGCCGGCGGGCTGTCGGTGGGATCGGGGTCGGCATCTCCCTCGGGAAAAATCATGCCCTGTCCGGTCTCGCGGGCGTAGATGCCGAGAATTGCGCGCACCGGCACCTGCACGGCAAAACCCACGCCGCCAAATCGCGCCTCGAAGCTGACGAAGTCATTGCCCAGCTTGAGCATCTGGGTCGCGGAGAAGCTGACATTGAGCACGATCTTGCCATCCTTCACATACTGGCGCGGCACCGTAACGCCTTCGGCGGCGGCGTCCACCACGATGTGCGGCGTTTCACCGCTGTCGGATATCCACTCGTGCAACGCACGCAGCAGGTATGGGCGCCGTGGTTTCAATGGCGCATCTCCCTTTCCGCATCGGTCAGGCACGCGCGGAAGGTGGAGCGCGCAAAAATGGCATTCATGTACTTGGTGATCGGCTGCGCCTGCGCCGGGAGCTCGATGCCATAGACCCGCAGGCGCCACAAGATCGGCGCAATGCTCGCGTCCACCAACGAAAATTCGTCGCTCAAGAAAAACGGTTTGGCTTTGAAGACCTCGGCGCTCGCGCAAATCGCCTCGCCCAATACCTTGCGGCTATGTTCCGCGGTCTTGCCGGCCGGATCGAGTTCGATGTCGTGCGCCAGGGCATACCAATCGCGCTCGACGCGGTACAAGGCCACGCGAAATTGCGCGCGCGTCACCGGATCAATCGGCATCAGCGGCGGATGCGGAAAGCGCTCGTCCAGGTACTCGATGATGACGCGCGAGTCGTACAGCACCAGATCCCGGTCCACCAGGGTGGGCACGCTATGATAGGGATTCAGGTCGATCAGATCCTCAGGCAGAGCCTGCGGGTCGACATTGACCAATTCGATGCCGATGCCCTTCTCGGCCAGAACCAGGCGCGTGCGATGGCTCCACGGGTCAGCCGGTGCTGAAAAAAGCGTCATCACCGAACGACGTGCCACTAACTAAGACCTCCTAGCGATTCACGGGACGGCGCCCGCTCAAAGTTAGTGGACGTCCTTCCAATATTCTTTCTTCAGCAAGTACGAGAACACAAAGAACACCAACAAGAACAGCACCACAAAGATGCCCATCGACTCGCGCGTTGACTTGATGGGTTCGGCGGCATAGTCCAAGAAATTGACGATGTCCCGAACGTATTGATCATACTCCTCCGGCTTCATGGAACCCGGGATCATTGGCTCGACGCCGGCCAGGACCATTTTGGCGTTGCCGTTCGGGTCTTTCTCGTTTTTGTAGGCGGGTTTTTGCAATCCCTGGCGGTAATACAGGATGTGCGGCATGGCTGTGCCCGGCAGGTACAAATTATTCACGCCCCAGGGCCGGGTCTTGTCGGCGTAAAAGCCATGCAGATATGAGTATAAATAATTGACGCCGCGCTCGCGGGCCATCAAGGTCAAATCCGGGGGCTGCTTGCCGAACCAGTCCGCGGAATCCGCGGGCATCGCGGTGGCGATTTCCTCGAACGGCTTCGCTGAAGTGAAGATCAAATTATTTTTCAGGTCCGCTTCCGGGATTTTCAGGTCCGTCGCCAGGCGGTTGTAGCGCAGGTATTTGAGCGAATGACATCCCGAGCAGTCGTTCATGAAATTGCGCGCGCCGCGCTGCAGGGACTCGATATTCTTGATGTCGGTGCCCGCATCCATCAGCGGAATTTCCCCTTCCTCGGCAAGCGCAGTGCCGGCGCAGAGAAGTCCAAAGGCGATCAATACACTGGCTTTAAGCATGTCCCGTAACCCTTTCCGGCACCGGCTTCACGCGGTCGAACTTCGTGTACCAGGGCATCAGCACAAAGAACGCAAAATAAACGGCGGTGCAGATTCGCGCCAGAATCGGATAGATGCCGGACGGCGGCTTCATGCCGCATACCGCCAGGCAGACGAATGACACCGAAAACAGCGCCAGCATCACCTTGTAGATGGGGCCCTTGTAGCGGATCGAACGCACCGGCGATTTGTCGAGCCAGGGCACGAAAAACAGTATCAAGACTGCGGCGCCCATGACCATCACGCCCCACACCTGAGTGCCGAAAGCCGAGGGAATGGCGCGCAACATGGCGTAGAACGGCGTGAAATACCACACCGGCGTGATGTCGGGCGGGGTTTGCAGAGGATTGGCCAGTTCGAAATTCGGCGATTCGAGAAATAGGCCGAAGAAATTCGGCGCGAAGAAGATCACGGCCGCAAAGATGATCAAAAATCCCGCCGTGCCCATCAAATCCTTGACGGTGTAGTAGGGATGGAAGGGGATGCCGTCCAAAGGACGCCCTTCCGCGTCCTTGTATTTCTTGATGTCGATGCCATCCGGATTGTTCGAGCCCACCTCGTGCAGCGCCATGATGTGCGCGACAACCAAGAACACCAGCGCCAGGGGCAGCGCCGCCACATGCAGCGCGAAAAACCGGTTCAAGGTGGGATCCGCAATGCTGTAGTCGCCGCGGATCCATTCAACCAGGGTACTGCCGATGACCGGCAGGCTGCTGAACAAGGAGACGATCACCTGGGCGCCCCAGTAGCTCATGTTGCCCCAGGGCAGCACATACCCCATGAACGCTTCCGCCATGAGCAATAAAAAGATCAGGCAGCCGAAGATCCAGACGAGCTCGCGCGGCTTGCGGTGCGAGCCGTACAGGAGAGCCCGGAACATATGCAGGTAAACCACGATGAAGAAAGCCGATGCGCCGGTGGAGTGCATGTAGCGGATCAACCAGCCCCATTCCACATCCCGCATGATGTATTCGACCGAGGCGAACGCTTCCGCCGCGGACGGCTTGTAGCTCATGGTCAGGAAAATGCCGGTCACGAGTTGATTGGCGAGCACCAGCAGCGACAGGGCGCCGAAGAAATACCAAAAGTTGAAATTTTTCGGCGCGTAGTACTCGGCGGCATGCTCTTTCCACATTTTCGTCAGCGGAAAGCGCTCATCGATCCAGCCAATCAATCCTTTGCCGGTGCCGGCGGTTTCGGGTGCTGCGGCCATCGCTTACCTCTTGCTTTACGAAACGGGTTTGGAGGCGTCGTCGACGCCGATGACGATGCGGGTGTTCGCACCGATTGCGTACGGCGGCACGGTCAAATTCTTCGGCGCCGGCATGCTCTTGAACACGCGCCCCGACAAATCGTATTTGGAACCGTGGCAGGGGCAATAGAAGCCGCCAGGCCAGTTCGCACCCAGATCGGCGCCCGCAACCTGGAACGAATCGTTCGGCAGGAAGGCACCCAAGGGCGAGCAGCCCAGGTGCGTGCAAACCGCGAGGCCCACCCAGTATTCAGGATTGCGCGCGCGCACGGCGCCGGTCGCTTTGATGTAGGGCGGCTGCACTGAGTCATCCGACTTCGGATCCGCCAGCATGTCGTCATGGCTGCCCAATTGGTCGATCACCGCCTTGACGCGCCGTACCACGAACACCGCCTGTCCGCGCCATACGACTTTCAACATTTGGCCGGCATCGAGCTTCGACGCATCGACCTCAACCGGCGCACCCAGGGCTTTGGCGCGCGCGCTGGGCTTCCATGACGCAATGAAAGGCATGGCCGCAAAGGCGACGCCGATCACGCCCGTCCCGACCGTAGCTGCCGTCAGCAGGCGGCGACGGCTGTGGTCTACGTCTTCACTCATGCGATCGCCCTCGAAAATTGTTGACAAATCTTCACGCAAACCCCTATGGCGTCAGTGTTTCCCAAAGAATATTGCGAGCGCATTATACACAGTTACGCCGGTCACCCTTAAGGCCAGGAGCCTCCTGAGGAGCGATATTAATTGCAGAACACTCGCGTCCTCGTGGGTTTTTTGGTCAGAGCGGTCGTGGTCGGCCTGGCTGTGGCGTTTCTTGTGGTCTGGTGGAACCCGACGCTGTTGGGTGCGCACAGCGCAGCTACGGCGCCTGGCGCGGCTACGGCGCCTGGCGCAGCTACGGCACCTGGCGAAGTGACGGCTCCCGCCGTGACTGCTCCCGGCACGGCGGCGAACTCGCGCCCGCACCCGCATCTGCGCCGGTAGTCATGCAGAGCTTTGCCGACTCCGTGGCGCGCGCCGCGCCGGCCGTGGTCAATATTTATACCGCCCGAGTGGTGCGGGAGCGCACGCAAGCGGCCCCCTTGAACCAACTGTTCGGCGATTACTGGCCGAGCTATCGTCAGCGCGTCGAGCGAAGTTTGGGCTCGGGCGTGATTGTCGATGCGATGGGCACCATTGTAACGAACCAGCATGTCATTGCGGGCGCCGATTCGATCAGAGTCCAGCTGGCCGACGGACGCATCGCCGATGCCACCATCGTTGGGCAAGACCCCGACACGGACCTGGCCATTCTCGACCTGGAGATCGGCAACCTGCCCATCATGCCGTTGGGCCGATCCGATACCTTGCGTGTCGGCGATATTGTCCTCGCCATCGGCAATCCCTATGGCGTGGGTCAGACCGTGACGCAGGGCATCGTCAGCGCCACCGGACGCGGTCAATTGGGCCTGGCAACCTTTGAAAACTTTATTCAAACCGATGCGGCGATCAATCTCGGCAACTCGGGCGGCGCGCTCATCGACGCACACGGCGATCTGGTCGGCATCAATACGGCGGTACTCAATCGAGCTTATGGAGGACCGGAGGGCATCGGCTTTGCGATTCCGGTCAATCTGGTGCGCGGAGTAATGGAACAAATTCTCATGAACGGCCACGTGGTGCGCGGCTGGCTGGGTTTCGTGCCGCAAGACTTGAGCGAAGAGCAATCCGCGCAGATCGGCACGGCGGGCGGCGGCGTCACCGTCGTCAACATCATGGTCAAGAGCCAGGCCTACGAGGCCGGGATGCGGCCCGGCGACCTGATCACGGCTCTCGGAGGCGAAGCCGTGCACAATGCGCAAGATCTCGTGGCACGTGTGTCCTCGTTGAAGCCGGGCTCCGAAGTGGCGCTCGAAGGCCGTCATGCGCGGCAAGGCTACAAGCTCAAATTGACGGTGTTGGAACGTCCCACCCGGCCCGTCCAACAGCGTTGAGGCCCGCTGAATCTCCGGCGCGCCTTACGGCGTGCGCCGGATCTTTGCGCCCAGCTGCTGCAGTTTTTCCTCAATCGCCGCATAGCCGCGATCAATGTGATAAATGCGTTCGATGTCGGTGCGCCCATCGGCAACGAGCGCGGCGAGCACCAAACTTGCCGAGGCACGCAGATCCGTTGCCATCACCGGCGCCGCGGTCAGGCGTTCGACCCCCTTGATGATGGCGGTATTGCCCTCCAAGCGGATTTCCGCGCCCATGCGCCGCATTTCCAGCATGTGCATGAAGCGGTTTTCGAAAATCGTTTCGATGATGGTGCCGACGCCGTCGGCCACGGTGTTGAGCGCCGCGAACTGCGCCTGCATGTCGGTGGGGAAGGCCGGGTACGGCGCGGTTCGGATGTCGATGGCCGCGGGCCGCTTGCCGCGCATGTCGACTTCGATCCACGAGTCGCCCACCTGCACGGCGGCTCCGGCTTCCTTGAGCTTGTCGATGACGGCATCGAGGTGATCCGGCCGCGTATTTTTTACGCGAATGTGGCCTCCGGTGATTGCGCCGGCCACCAAATAAGTGCCGGTCTCAATTCTGTCGGGCAGCACTTCGTAGGCCGTGCCGCTCAGATGCTTCACGCCCTCGATGACGATCCGGTCGGTGCCTGCGCCCTTGATCTTGGCGCCCATGGCAATCAAGAAATTCGCCAGATCAACCACCTCGGGCTCGCGCGCGGCGTTCTCGAGGACCGTCTCGCCCTCGGCCAGGGTCGCGGCCATCATGAGATTCTCCGTGCCGGTGACGGTGACGGTCTCCAACACCAGTCGCGCGCCTTTGAGCCTCGAGGCACGCGCCTTGATATAGCCGTTCTCGATGTGAATGTCGGCGCCCATGGCCTGCAGGCCGGCCACGTGAATATTGACCGGACGCGCGCCGATCGCACAGCCGCCGGGCAGGGACACATCCGCCGCGCCGAATCGCGCCAGCAAAGGTCCCAAAACCAATATGGACGCACGCATGGTCTTCACGAGCTGATAGGGAGCGAAGTATTCCTTGATGGTCGAAGCATCGACCTCGATGCGCATCTTTTCGTCGATGGTCACCGATACGCCCATGCGCCCGAGCAGTTCGATCATGGTCGTGACGTCCTGCAGATGCGGGACGTTCGAGACCGTCACAGGACCGTCGGCCAACAAGCAGCCGGCGAGGATGGGCAGCGTTGCGTTCTTGGCGCCCGAGATGCGGATCTCGCCCTCGAGCGCGATGCCGCCGTGTATTTGTAGTTTATCCACGGCCCTGCCTTGCGTATTCGTCCGGCGTGAAGACCTGCAGCGCGAGCGCGTGAATTTCCCTGCCCAATGCCGCGCCGAGCGTTGAATACACCATTTGATGGCGCTGAACCGGCTTCTTGCCGATGAAAGCGGGCGCAATGACCACTGCTTCGAAGTGCACGTTGTCCTCGCTGGTCACCATGGCGTTGCTGCCGCCCAAACCATCCTCGATCAGTTGCGCCACCTGTTGTGGATTCATGCCGTCTCCTAAAAATTTATACAAGCTTACCTGTATTATTCGCAGATGAATTCCGACTACAGCGACGAGGGCCTCGTCGAGCTCGGCCGCCAGGCGCTAAAAGTGGAAATCGACGGCCTGCGCGCGCAGTTGCCCCGTCTCGGGACGGATTTTGCACGCGCCTGCCGGATTTGTCTTAACTGCCGGGGCCGCATCGTGGTGACCGGCATGGGAAAGTCCGGCCATATCGGCGGGAAAATCGCCGCCACCCTCGCCAGCACCGGCACCCCGGCGTTTTTCGTGCATCCCGGCGAGGCCAGTCACGGCGATGTCGGGATGATTACGCGCGACGATGCCGTGCTGGCACTGTCGAATTCCGGCGAAACAGCTGAAATTCTCACCATTTTGCCGGTGATCAAGCGGCTCGGCGTTCCCCTGATCGCCTTTACGGGAAATTCGGACTCGGCGCTGGCGCGTATCGCCACGGTGCATTTGGACATCCGTGTGCCGGCGGAGGCCTGCCCCTTGAACCTCGCCCCCACGGCGAGCACCACCGCGGCGCTGGCCGTCGGCGATGCACTGGCCGTCGCGTTGCTGAAGGCGCGCGGCTTCACCGAAGAGGACTTCGCGCGCTCCCATCCAGCCGGCGCCCTGGGCCGCCGCCTCCTGTTTGTAAAGGACGTAATGCGCACCGGCACGCAGATTCCGACGGTCCGAGTCGACACAACGCTCGCCGAAGGGTTGCTGGAAGTCACCTCCAAGGGTCTCGGCATGACCGCGATTGTCGATGACTCGATGCACGTGCTCGGCGTGTTCACGGACGGCGATTTGCGCCGCGCGCTCGATCGCGCGGCGGATTTGCGCGCCACCCGCATGGATCAAGTGATGACCTTGGGACCGAAATCCGTGCTGCCCTCAACGCTCGCCGCCGAAGCCGTGCACTTGATGGAGACGCACCGCATCACTTCGCTGATCGTGCTCGACGAGAACGGCATCTTGGTCGGTGCGCTCAACGTGCACGATCTGTTGCGCGCGGGCGTATTTTGAAGGCCCGCACCGCGACGCCGCTGGCGCAGATCCAGCTGCTGATCCTGGACGTTGACGGCGTTCTGACGGACGGTCGGCTGTACTTCGGCGCCGGCGGAGAAACGCTCAAGGTGTTTCATGTCCGCGACGGCCATGGCATCAGGCTGCTCATGTCGGCGGGCGTACGGGTCGCGGCATTCAGCGGCCGGCGCTCCGCCGCGGCGGCCGCACGCCTGCGCGAACTCCGGGTGCCCACCGTGGTCCAAGGCTGCAAGGATAAGCTGCTGGCACTGCAGACCCTAACGAAGCGTCTCAAGGTCAACCCGTTGAATTGCGCTTGCATCGTCGATGACACGCCCGACCTACCGCTGATGTCGGCTGTCGGGTTGGCCGCCGCCGTAGCGGATGCGCATCCGGTCGTATTGTCTGCCGCGCACTGGGTGGCACGCTCGCCCGGAGGGTTGGGTGCGGTGCGAGAGCTGTGCGATGCCATTTTGCGCGCCCGCGCCGGGGGCTCTTAATGTTGTTTCGCGTCTTTACGGTGCTCGCGGTCGCGGCTCTGATCGTCATCACCTGGATATCGAGCTCGCCGAGTAATCGCCCGACAGACTTGAGCGGCGCGAAACAGGCGGAGCTGCCCGGCTATTATTTAAAGAACGCCATTCTGACCGACTACGATGCGTCGGGCGCGCCCAGCGTTCGCATCGAGGCCGAACGCATCGATCAGATCGACCATGGCAGCGAGGTCGCGTTGTACAACGTGCGCGTGAACTATGACGCGCCGGGCGGCCAGACCTGGGCGTTGTTTGGCGACACCGCCCATGTTCAACCCGGCGGCAAGATCATCGATGTCGCCGGCAACGTGCGGCTGCAGGGCGAGAATCCCGGGACTCCGGGAACCGCAGTGGTGCACACCGACTCATTGAGTTACAACGTTCCCGAAGGTATTGCCAGCACCAAAAGCGATGTGCGCATCGACTATGGCGGCCACGTTCTCACCGCGCGCGGTCTGAGTGCGAATTTGAAAGAGCGCACGATGCGCCTAGAATCCAAGGTCAATGGCCGTTTCCTCCCGTAAGCTCTTCGCCCTCGTCGCACTGCTCGCGCCGCTGGCACAGGCGAACGCCGCCCCGCTCGTCGCGCGCGATCGCCAGACGCCGATATTGCTCGATGCGCAGTCGACATCCATCGACCTGAAAACCAACAGCGCGGTCTTCACCAAAATTCGCATCTCGCAAGGAAGCATGTCGATCAGCGCCGATCAGGGTCAGGCCAGCCAGCAGCGCTCCGCGGATCTGTACTTCGAAAACAACGTTTGGAATTTCCGCGGCAACGTCAAAATCACCGTCGAGCAAGGCCAGCTATTCTCCGACGACGCGCAGATCACCTTCGTCAACAACGTGCTGGGCAAGGCCGTCGTCAACGGCAAACCCGCCTCCTTCGAGCAAACCGTGACGAAGACCGGAAAATTGGCCAAAGGCCATGCGGACACCATCGATTACGACGCCTCAAAGCACCTGGTGCGGTTCTCAAAGGACGCCTATTTGACCAATGGCGACCACGAGATGACCGGGCAATCAGTGAAGTACGACATCCTCGCGCAGAAGGTCATTGCCGAAGAAGCCGAGCAGAGTTCGCAGCGAGTCCACATCATCATCACGCCGCCGCCCAAAACCGCGCAGCCCAAGTCCAATCCATGAGCGTATTGCGGGCGTTGGAACTCGCCAAAAGCTATAAATCACGCCAGGTGCTGCGGGATTTGTCCCTCGAGGTTGAAAGCGGCGAAGTGGTCGGGCTGCTGGGGCCCAACGGCGCGGGCAAGACCACCGCCTTTTATATGATCGTCGGCCTGACCCGCTGCGAGCATGGCGAGATCTTTTTGGACGACAAGGATATCAGCCGCCTTCCCATGCACCGCCGCGCGCAGCTGGGCTTGGGGTATTTGCCTCAGGAGCCTTCCGTTTTCCGCAAGCTGTCGGTCGCCGACAACATCATGGCCATCCTGGAAACGCGGCCCGGTCTCGATGACGCGGGCCGAACCGCGCGCCTGAAAGAACTGTTGGGCGAGCTGCACATCGGCCACGTCCGCGACAGCTTGGGGATGAGCCTATCCGGCGGGGAACGCCGCCGAGTCGAAATAGCCCGCGCCTTGGCCGCCGATCCTCAATTTATGCTGCTGGATGAACCGTTTGCAGGCGTCGATCCGCTCTCGGTTGCCGATATCCAACGAATAATCAAGCACTTGTCCGACAAAGGCATCGGAGTGCTGATTACGGACCATAATGTGCGGGAGACCTTGGGTATTTGCGCCAGAGCCTATATCGTCAGTCAAGGAAGCGTCCTCGCCTCTGGATCTGCGGATCAGATTCTTGCCAACCCGCAGGTGCGTGAGGTGTACTTGGGCCAGGACTTCAAACTTTAGGGTTGGACCTGAAAGCAATATGTTGAAGCCAAGTCTGCAGCTTCGCATCGGTCAACAGCTGACCATGACGCCGCAGCTGCAGCAAGCGATTCGACTGCTGCAGCTACCGTCTCTCGACTTGCAGGCGCATGTCCGCGAAACCCTCGAAACCAACGTGATGCTGGAGGGCGAGGACGAGACCGAGGCGCCTGATCCGGCGCCCGAGCGCGAAGAACCGCCGCTGCGGCTCGATGAGAAATATGCTGAATTGGACGGCATCAGCACGCCCGCGGATCAGCGTGAAACCCCGGAGGTGGAAATCGCGGATGAGGCCTGGGGCGAACAAACCAGCGGCCCCGCCGATCGGACCTACTCCGGCGACGACGATCGCAGCAGCGATTTCAGCGATCAGCACGGCCAGACCTTGCAAGAGCAGCTGATCGAACAGTTGGAACTGGCCAAGCTTTCCCCGATCGACCTGGCCATTGCACGCGTTATTTCCGATGCGATCACCGACGATGGGTATCTGAAAGACTCGCTCGAGGACGTGCGTCTGAGCTTGCTGCCCGAGATCGAAGCGTCTGCGGCCGATGTTGAACGCGTGCTGGGCATCGTGCAGTCGCTGGAGCCGGCCGGCGTGGCGGCGCGCAGCCTGGGCGAGTGCATTGCGCTGCAGCTCAAGCAACTGGATGCCCAGACTCCCGCGCGGGATGTCGCAATCCGGGTTGCGCTCGAGCACTTGGACCTGGTCGCCAGCCAGCAGCTCGCGCTGCTGCGCCGGCAACTGCGCTGCAGCGAAAGCGATCTGGAAATGGCGCTGGCACTGGTGCGCTCCTGCCATCCGCGGCCCGGTGCCGCGGTCAATCCGACCCAGGCGCAATACGTCATCCCCGATGTGTTCGTGCGGCGCACCGAGCACGGCTGGACGGTCGAAATCAACCAAGCCACCGTGCCGCGGGTGCGCGTCAATCAAAGCTACGCCAATTTGATATCGCGCGCGCCGGACCACGCCATGCTGCGCACTCAATTGCAGGAAGCGCGCTGGTTGATGCGCAGCTTGGAAATTCGCAATGAAACCTTGGTGAAAGTTGCGCGCTGCATCGTGCAGCGCCAGACCAGCTTTTTCGAAATCGGCGAAGAGGCGATGGAGCCGCTGATCTTGAAGGACGTGGCCGAGGCCGTCGAGATGCACGAGTCGACCATCTCCCGCGTCACCACCGCCAAGTACATGCACACGCCGCGCGGCGTATTCGAGTTCCGTTATTTCTTTTCGAGCCATGTCGAAGCCGCGGACGGCACCGAAATGTCGTCGATCGCCATTCGCGCCAAGATCAAGAAACTGATTTCTCAAGAGAATCCGGAAAATCCGCTGAGCGATGCCAAGCTGGCGGAAATTCTGTCGCAAGAAGGCATACCCGTGGCCAGACGCACGGTTGCCAAGTACCGCGAGGGCATGCAGATCGCGCCGTCCAACGAGCGCAAGAGAGCGGCTGCCCGCGCGTCTTAAAGTGAAAGGAGGAAACATGCAATTGGATCTCAGCGGTCATCATGTGGAAGTCACCCCCGCGCTGCGCGGCTATGTACACAAGAAATTCGAGCGAATCTCGCGGCATTTCGAACAGCTGATTGACGTCCACTGCGTACTTACGGTCGAAAAAATGACGCACAAGGCGGAGGCCACCCTGATGGTGCGCGGAAACAAGATCTACGCAGATGCAACCGAAGAGAACATGTATGCTTCCATCGACGCGCTGGCCGACAAGCTCGACCGCTGCGTCAAAAAGCACAAGGAAAAGATCTCCCAGCACCGCGCCGAGGATGTACTCAAAGCGCGCTAGGGAGCCCAAGCGACACAACCGGACAGGCCCCTCATGTCAATGCGGCTGATCATCGTGAGCGGGCTTTCCGGTTCCGGCAAGAGCGTTGCTCTGCACATGCTGGAAGACATCGATTTCTACTGTGTCGACAATATTCCGGCCGCATTGCTCAAGCCCTTCATATCTCACACGGTCCGCGGCATGGGAGACACCTACCCGCGCACCGCCGTGGGCCTGGACGCGCGTAATCGCGCCGGCGAAATTGAAACCATCCCTGCGCTGGTCGCCGAACTGCGCCGCAGCAACATCGATTGCGAAGTCCTGTATCTGCATGCCGCAGAGGAAGTTCTGCTCAAACGCTATGCCGAAACGCGCCGCAAGCACCCACTGGTGGCCGGCGAGATCGGCTTGCGCGAAGCAATCGCCTTGGAGCGCAAGCTGCTCGAGCCCATCACCACCGCCGCCGACTGGGTGATCGATACCTCGAGCATGGGCGTGCACGCGCTGCGCGAGCTGATTCGCGAGCGCATCGAGCGCCGGCGCGAGGGGCAGCTATCATTGATGTTCGAGTCCTTCGGCTACAAGCACGGCATTCCGGGCGACGCGGACTTCGTATTCGATGTGCGCAGCCTGCCAAACCCGCATTGGGAAACCGCCCTGCGTAAATTGAACGGGCGCGATCCGGCCGTGATCGAGTATCTCGCCGGCTTTGCCAGTGTCCATAGCATGATCGCGGACCTGACGGCATTTCTGGAGAAGCGACTGAGCGAGTTTTCCCACGCGAATCGCAGCTACTTGACCATTGCCATCGGTTGCACCGGAGGCCAGCACCGATCCGTGTATATCGCCGAACAGCTCGCGGAACATTTCCGCAAATCACACCCGCAAGTCCTGACGCGGCACGACTCATTGCAAAAGGCCTAGGAGTGCGTCCGGGTACACCGCTGCGCGCCCGGCTCACGGCGCTGGTCGTGGCCGCTCTCGCATTTGAGCCCGGCGTTGCGCAGATCCCGGATGCTGCTGCGCCGACGCCGGCTGCGAATGCCTATGTTGCTCATATCCTCGCCGGCCTCAGCAGTGAGGGACGAAACCGGCAGCAGCCCTACGTGACCGCGGGCGACAGGACCTACCTGATCGGAACTCAGGATGGGAATTTTCCCGACATGGGCCACCATGTGCCGGGGGAAATGGCCGGATTGTGGCTGCCCCCCATCAAGCTCATCGACGCCTTCGAGGCGCGGCTTGCCGAGGTGGGAACCGGCAAGGAAATTCCGCTGACAGAAAGCGCGGAGATGGTCACTTATCCTTTTGGAACCCGGTTCAGGTACGCTCGGGTGCTCGACCATCTGGATGTCGATCGGTTCCAGTTCAGCCCGGATCAACGGCCGGGCATGATTGTCCAGTACCGTTTCAACAACGCTTCAGCTCATGTGCGGCGGCTGCGCTTTCAATGGTCCGTCAAGACGGATCTGCGCCCCAATTGGTATGCAGATCATCTCGGAATCCGTGATGGTCAGGATGTCGTTGAGTGGCGTGCGAGCGACGGCGTCTTCATTGCCCGGGACGCCGAGAACCCCTGGTTTTGCGTCTGGGGCGCCGTGCCTCCCGCAACTGCCCGGCGAATCGAGCATCCGGATCCGATCCCCACGCGCGGGCGCGGCGTCACGGCCGCGACCAGTTACACCGTCACCGTCGCGCCCCATGCGAGCTCCACGCTGACCTTCGTTGTCTCAGGCTCGCCGAGAAGCCAGAGCGAGGCTCTGGCAGCCTATGAGTATCTGGCAACGCACCACGTCGCCCTGCTTGCGCAAAAGGTGGCGCACTACGCCTCGATCATCAAACGGGCGCGCATAACAATCCCGGACCAGCGGCTGCAAGATGTCTACAACTGGACCCGCATCAACATGGAGTGGCTGGTCAGAGACGTTCCCGGCATCGGCCGCGGCCTGAGCGCCGGCTTCATGGAATACCCATGGTGGTTCGGAACCGAGACCTATTCCTTGCAGGCGCTCGTGCGGACCGGCGATTTCGACCTGGCCGAACAGACGCTCAGGTTGCTGCGAAGCCAGTCGAACAAGGTGAATGCCAACGGCCGGATCGCGCATGAGATCACGACCGACGGAGCGGTGGCGAATCCCGGCAATACTCAGGAGACGGCGCAATTCGTCATGACGGTGGGTCAGCTGTTCCAGTGGAGCGGCGATCTTAATTTTGCCCGAGAGATGTATCCGGCCATGACGATGGGAATCGATTGGCTCCTGGGCGAGATGGACCAAAACAAGGACCTGTTCCCGGAAGGCTACGGGATCATGGAAGTCTACGGTTTGAACGCCGAACTGATTGATGTGGCGGTATACACGCAGCAGGCGCTGGAGGCTGCGGCGCGGGTCGCCGAAGCATTGAACGACGCGGATGCGAAAGACCGTTACCGCAAACTGGCTTCCGAATTGAAAGAGAGGATCAATCAACGATTCTGGATTGATCGCGACCGGAGCTATGGAGACTTCTACGGCAGCCGGTCACAGGCGATCGGCGCCGCCGAGGGAGCGATCAAGCAGCTGGGCCTCGAGCGCGCCAATCTCACTCAGAGAGAAAAGGACCTGATGGCGCACTACGAGGCGCAGAAGGCAGAGTTCTTGAGAATGCCGGAGGGAAACCGGGCGTGGATCACCAACGAGAACTGGGTCATCGCAACGCCGATGGAAACCGGCATCGCTCCGCGGGCGCGGGCAATCTCCCTGCTGGATAAAATTCGGCGCGAAAACAGCGGCGAATACGGCCCCTACCTGTCCGCCGTCGAAAGGCGGTCGATGATGACGATCTCGACCGGCGTGGAGGCCGTTGCCGAGGCCAGGTATGGCCGTACCGATGAATCCATGTGGTATGTGGACCGGATCGTTCAAACCTTTAACCGCGTAACGCCGGGCTCGATATCGGAATTGATGCCTGACCGCGGCTGCTTCACGATCGCCTGGACCAGCTACGGCATCGTGTTGCCACTGATCGAGCATGTGTTCGGGTTCCATCCCGATGCGGCGAATAAAACGATCGTGCTGGAGCCCCACCTTCCTGCCGGCTGGGAGAATATCTCGATCGAGGATCTTCCCATCGGCACCAACCTGGTTTCCTTTGCGCGCAAAAGAACCCGGGAAGGCGTTGTCTACGACATTGATGCCAAAGAGAACGGCTGGAGCTTCTTGCTGAAGGCACCCGCTGTTCCCAACAGCCGCTATTTTCTCAACGGACAACCGGTCGATGCATCTTCCGGCATCCGTATGGAAGGGAAGAAAAACCGGGTGCTGATCACTCCCCAGCCCGGGGCCTGAGGCGGCTCAACTGCGCGCGGCGCGAAACCGGCGGGCGTTTTCCAACTGCAAAAAGTCGCGAATCTCCGCGGAACGCACTTTGGCATCCTGGTAGCCCATGTCCACCATTTCCCGCGTGAAGCCGCGCTCGAACAGCAGATAGCTCAGCAGCAGCGAGTTGGGCGCGTTGTGGGCGCCCAAGGCGCGCAGCAGCGTGCGCAACGCGCGCGGCAGTTCATTCACGTGCCGCCGCGCGACCTCGTTCACGTCTCGCGACGGCGTGATCACCAGCGTGTCGATCGGCTGCATGCCCGCGCTTTCGTTGTAGCGATTGATGCGCTCGAGGTTGGCATTCAGCGTATCCATGAACAAGGAGTCCAGCATGAAGCCGAACATCTGGCTGAATGTGGGCTCGACCGGCGGCTGCCGCGCATGCGCTCCGGTGGGCATCGGATCATTGACCCCGATGATGAGAAGGCGCGTGGCGCCGAGCAGGATCGCCGGACTCAAAGGCGATGTCTGGCGCATGGCGCCGTCGCCGTAGTAAGCGCCGTTGAGCAGCACCGGCCGGAACAAAAAGGGGATCGCCAGACTTGCCATCAAGTGATCCAGCGTCAAGGTGGCGCGCACGCCCTTGCGATACACGCGCGTCCACGGCTCCGCCGTGGGCTCCGCCGCAAAGAAAGTCACCGAGTCGGCATCGCCGTAGCAAGTCGCGCTGATGCCCACGGCATGCAAGTGCGTCTTGTACAAGCTGCGCGGGATGCCGTCGAAGTGCAAATGCGTGCGCAGCAACGCCCACAAGGGCGCATTGTCGAACAGCGAATGCGGCGGCTGCACCAGCCAGCCGCCGGTGAGAAATGCCAGGAACCAGTGCAGCCCGGATTTCAGCATGCTGAGTGCGTCCGCCTTGAACACGTGATGCACCCGGAAATCGCGCCACACCCTCTCGATGGCGTAAATGGAACGCCGGAAATGCGCCGCATCCGATGCCAGCGCAATGGCGCTCACGGCGCCGGCCGAGGTGCCGGTGATAATGGGGAACGGACAGGCCGAACCGCGCCGGAGCAGGTCCGCAATACCCTTGAGCACGCCGACCTGGTAGGCCGAGCGGGCGCCGCCCCCCGTCAACACCAAGCCGAGCTGTCTGGGCTCCGGAATCACGTCAGCGCGTCTATGAGGTCATCGAGTCCGGCCAGCGTCAAGGGATACATGCGGCCCTCGAGCATGTCCCGCGTCATATCGATGGAGGCGGTCTGCCGCCAGCGCGACTGCGGCTGCGGATTGATCCAGCCGAACTTTGGATACTGCTTCATCAGGCGCTCGAGCCATACGCTCCCTGCTTCCGGATTCCAGTGCTCGACGCTGCCGCCGGGGTGCGTGATCTCATAGGGGCTCATGGTCGCATCGCCCACCAGAATCAGCTTGTAGTCCGGTCCGTAGGTGCGGATGATTTCCGTGGTGCCGACGTGCTCGTTGAAGCGCCGCCGATTGTCCTTCCACAACGACTCGTACACGAAGTTGTGAAAGTAATAGTGTTCGAGATGCTTGAACTCGCTGCGCGCGGCGGAAAATAATTCCTCGCAGGTCTTGACGTGATCATCCATCGATCCACCGATGTCCAGCAACAGCAATATCTTGATGACATTCTTGCGCTCGGCCTGCATTTTGATGTCGAGCCAGCCGCCCGAGCGCGCCGTCGCGTCGATGGTGTCGGCCAGCGCCAGCTCGTCGGGCACGCCGCGCCGCGCAAAGCGGCGCAGTCGCCGCAGGGCGATTTTGATGTTGCGCGTTCCCAGTTCGACCTTGTCGTCAAGATTGGCGAATTCGCGCTTGTCCCAGACTTTTACGGCGCTGCGGTTGCGGCCGCCGTCCTGGCCGATACGCACGCCCTCCGGATTGAAACCGTAAGCCCCGTACGGCGAGGTTCCGGCGGTGCCGATCCACTTGTTGCCGCCCTGATGCCGCTCCTTCTGCTCCTCGAGCCGCTTCTTGAGCGTTTCCATCAACTTGTCCCAGCCGCCCATGGCCTCGATCTCCGCCTTCTCGGCGTCGCTGAATTCGCGCACCATCAGTTTTTCGAGCCAATCGGCCGGCAGCTGGCGCTGCAGCTGCGAAAACAAGTCCTCGACGCCCTTGAAGTGCGCGGCAAAGGCGCGATCGTAGCGGTCGTAGTACTTCTCGTCCTTCACCAGGCAGGTGCGCGCCAAATAGTAAAAGCGTTCGGCGCTCAAGTCGCCCAAACCGGCCTTGAGGGCCTCGAGCAGGGTCAGCAATTCGGTGATCGAGACCGGGACGCCGGCCTTGCGCAGCAAAAAGAAAAACTTAACGAGCATTCCGGCGGTGCAGAAAGACCAGCTGCTCGAACAAGTGCACGTCCTGCTCGTTCTTCAGCAGCGCGCCATACAGCGGTGGAATCAGCTTCTTGGCGTCATCGCTGCGCAATGCTTCCGGCGAAATGTCCTCGGTGACCAGCAGCTTGATCCAATCGAGCAACTCGGAGGTCGTGGGCTTTTTCTTGAGGCCCGGCGTCTCGCGGATCTTGAAAAAAGTGCTCAGCGCTTCGTGCAGCAGCTCGCGCTTCAGGTCCGGAAAATGCACGTCGACGATCTGGGTCATCGTCGCCGTATCGGGGAAACGGATGTAGTGAAAGAAGCAGCGCCGGAGAAACGCGTCGGGCAATTCCTTTTCGTTGTTGCTGGTGATGACGATGATCGGCCGATGCCTGGCGCGCACCGTCTCGTGGGTTTCATAGACATAGAATTCCATGCGGTCCAGCTCGCGCAGCAGGTCGTTTGGAAACTCGATGTCCGCCTTGTCGATCTCATCGATGAGCAGCACCGGCTGCACGTCGCAATCGAAGGCCTCCCACAAATTTCCCTTGAGGATGTAGTTGCGGATGTCCTGGACCCTGGGATCGCCAAGCTGCGAATCGCGCAGACGCGACACCGCGTCGTATTCATACAATCCCTGCTGCGCCTTGGTGGTGGATTTGATGTGCCACTCGAAAAATGGCTTGTCCAATGCGCGCGCGATTTCATTCGCCAGCAGCGTTTTTCCCGTGCCGGGTTCGCCCTTGATCAGCAGGGGCCGCGACAGAACCACCGCGGCGTTGACCGCCGCCATCAATTCTTCGGTGGCGATGTATCGATCAGTGCCGCGAAATTCGTTGGCCATTTTTTAAGCTACTTGCGTGTGACGCGCAGGATCTGCATGGAATTGGTGCCGCCGGAGATGCCGCTGAGCTCGCCCTTGGTGAGAATGATGTGATCGTTCTCGAGCACCAATTTCTGCCCCAGCAGGAGGCGAAAAATCGAAAAATACACCGCTTCGCCGCGATCCTCGACGTCGTAGGCGATCGGATAGACGCCGCGATACAAGGTCACCCTGCGGCGCGTGGTCTCATGCCGGGTAAAGGCATAGATGGGAATATCCGAGCGCACGCGCGACATCCACAAGGCGGTCGAACCGGATTCGGTCAACGCGACGATGGCCTTCACATGCAGGTGATTCGCGGTGTACATCACCGCGGAAGCGATGGCCTCGTCCGTGTGCGCGAAGAATCCGCTCTGGCGCTGACGCGCGCGCACGTGCTCGACTTCGTACTTTTCCGCGCCGACGACGATCTGCGCCATGGCTTCCACGACCTTGACGGGATGCCGCCCGGAGGCAGTTTCCGCGGACAACATGACGGCATCGGTGCCGTCCATGACGGCATTCGCCACATCGGACACCTCGGCCCGCGTGGGAATGGTGGCGGTGATCATGGACTCCATCATCTGCGTGGCCATGATCACGACTTTGTTCTGATGCCGGGTTTCCTGAATGATCAGTTTCTGCAGGCCGGCGAGCTCCGCGAACCCCATTTCCACGCCCAGATCGCCGCGCGCCACCATCACGCCATCGCTGGCCTTGACGACCGCCGCCAGATTCTTGATCGCTTCGGCGCGCTCGATTTTCGCAACCAGCAGACCGTGCCCCCCCGCCTGACGCAGCAAGCCGCGCGCCTCATCCATGTCGGCGGCGTCGCGAGGAAACGAGATCCCCAGGTAATCCACCTTGAGGCGCGCCGCGGTGACGATGTCCTCGCGATCCTTGTCCGTCAGAGCGCCGGCGGACAGGCCGCCGCCCTGCCGGTTGATGCCCTTGTTGTTGCCGAGTTCGCCGCCGACCAAGACGCGGGTCTTGATGCGCGGGCCTTCAACCCCCGAGACCCGCAGGCTGATCTGGCCATCGTTCAATAGCAGCACATCGCCGGCGAACACGTCGGTCGGCAATTTCTTGTAGGCAATTCCCACCGAGTGTTCGGTGCCCGCATCGACGGCCAGAGAAGCGTCCAGGGTGAACTCAGCGCCGTCGCGCAGCTCGATCTTTCCGGCCGCGAAGCGATCGATGCGGATTTTTGGTCCCTGAAGATCGCCGAGCACACCCACGTAGCGGCCTGCGTGGCGCGCCGCCTCGCGCACCAGTTCAACCCGGCGCGCATGATCCGCAACGGCGCCGTGCGAGAAATTCAAACGCACCACGTCCACACCGGCACGCACCATGTCCTCGAGCACCTCCGGATCGTCCGTGGCCGGCCCCAAGGTCGCGACAATTTTGGTGCGCCGCAGGCCGATGCTCATGCCGCGCGCTGCTCGAGAATTTCAACTGCGGGCAGTTTCTTGCCTTCGACGAACTCCAGGAAGGCGCCGCCGCCGGTCGATATGTAGGAAATGCTGTCCTCGATGCCGTATTTCTCGATGGCGGCCAGGGTGTCGCCGCCGCCCGCCAGAGAAAAGGCCTTGCTGCGTGCGATGGCCGTGGCCAGCGTGCGCGTGCCCTCGCCGAACTGCGCGAATTCGAACACGCCCACAGGTCCGTTCCACAGTATCGTGCCGGCGGATGCCACCAACGCCGCAATCGCCTCGGCCGAATCCGGACCGATGTCGAGAATCATGTCCTCGGCGGATACCTGGCGCACGTCCTTGACGTCGGCTTCGGCCTTCGCGGAGAACTCCTTCGCCACCACCACATCCGTCGGCATGGGAATGACGATGCCGCGTTTCTTTGACTGCTCGAGCAGCCGTTTGCAGATGTCCAGCATGTTGGGTTCGTACAGCGACTTGCCGACGTTAAAGCCGAGCGCCGCGAGAAAGGTGTTGGTGATGCCGCCGCCGACGATGAGCTGATCGACCTTGCTCAACAACGACTCGAGAACCGTGAGCTTGGTTGAGACCTTGGAGCCGGCGACGATGGCCAGCAGCGGCCGCGCCGGTTTCTCCAGCGCGGTTTCGAGCGCCGATAACTCACTGACCAGCAAGGGACCGGCGCAAACGATGGGCGCATACTTCGCCACCCCGTGGGTACTGGCCTCGGCGCGATGCGCCGTGCCGAATGCGTCCATGACGTAAATATCGCACAGCGCCGCCATGCGCCGCGCCAGCTCGTCCGAATCCTTCTTTTCGCCCTTGTTGAAGCGCACGTTCTCCAGCAGTACGACTTCGCCGGGACCGACATCGACGCCGTCCAGCCAATCCTTCTTGAAGGCCACGGGCACACCGAGCAGCTGCGCCAGGCGCTTGGCGACCGGCGCCAGGGAAAACTCCTCCGCGTACTTGCCCTCCTCGGGGCGCCCGAGGTGCGACATGATGAGCACGCGGGCCTTCGCAGCCAGTGCCGCCCGAATGGTGGGCAACGCGGCGCGGATGCGCGCATCGCTGCTCACCGATCCGCCCTGGATGGGCACGTTCAGATCCTCGCGTATCAGCACCCGCTTTCCACGCAGATCGAGGCTGGACATTTTGGTGATCTTCAAGAGGAACTCTTACTTGGCCTTGGACCAGGCCAAGGTCGTATCGAGCATGCGGTTGGAAAATCCCCACTCATTGTCGTACCACGAGCAAGCTTTCACCAGCGTCCCTTCGATGACCTTGGTCAGCGTCGCATCGTAGGTGGACGAGGCCGGATCGTGATTGAAATCCACGGATACCAGCGGTTGATCGTTATAGGCCAGAATGCCCTTCAGCGGTCCGTTGGCGGCCGCCTTGATGGCATCGTGAATTTCCTGCACGCTGGTTTTGCGCGCTGCGGTGAAGCTCAAATCCACCAAAGACACATTGATGGTCGGCACGCGTATCGCAAAGCCGTCAATTTTACCTTTCAGCTCCGGCAAAACCAGGCCCACCGCCGCCGCGGCGCCGGTCTTGGTCGGAATCATGGACATGGTGGCTGAGCGCGCGCGGCGCAGGTCCGAATGATACACATCGGTCAGCACCTGATCGTTGGTGTAGGAGTGAATGGTGTTCATCACACCCGCGACCACGCCGACCTTCTCGTGCAGCACCTTGACCAGGGGCGCCAGGCAGTTGGTGGTGCAGGACGCATTCGAAATCACCGTCATGCTGGATTTCAAAATGTCGTGATTCACGCCGTAAACGATGGTGGCGTCCACATCCTCGCCGCCCGGCGCGGAAATCACGACTTTCTTGGCGCCGGCGGCCAGATGCGCCGCCGCTTTGACCTTGCTGGTGAACAAACCGGTGCATTCGAGCACGTAGTCGACTCCGAGTTCTGCCCAGGGCAATTTGCTGGGATCGCGCTGCGCGACGACGCGGATGCGATCGCCGTTGACCACCATGGAATCGCCGTCGACATGAACGTCGCCGCGGAATCGGCCATGGGCGGTGTCGAATCGGGTCAGATGAACGTTCGTATTGGCATCGCCCAAGTCGTTGATGGCAACGATTTTGAGGTTGCCGCCGTGCTTGCCTTCGTACAGTGCCCGCAGAATATTGCGGCCGATTCGTCCGTAACCATTAATGCCAACTTTGATCATAATTCCTCATGCGCTTCGCGCAGTATTCCCCATACGCTTCGCGTAACCATCAATGGGGCCGTCGGCCCCGACCTGTAGGCGCTCGCCACGCGAGCGCCATATCCGAAAACCGCATCAGCCGCCGGCGGTCTTTTCGACCGCCTCGATCACCTTCTCGGCGGTAAAGCCGAATTCCGGAAACAGCACCTTGGCGGGCGCCGAGGCGCCGAAGTGATCGATGCCTATCACCTGCCCTTTCAGTCCCACGTAACGCCACCAGTCGGTACGCACGCCGGCCTCCACGGCCACGCGCCGTGTGACGGCCGCGGGCAACACGCTCTCCTGATAGGCCTCGTCCTGTGTGTCGAAGCGGTTGGTGCTCGGCATCGACACCAGCCGGACCTTACGGCCCTTGGCATTCATGCCGCGCACCGCCTCGGCCGCGATTCCCACCTCGGAACCGGTGGCGATCACGATGGCCTCGGGAGCGCCGGCGGGCTCGATGAGCACATAGCCGCCGCGAGTGATATTGGCCACTTGGCCGGGCTCGCGTGATTGATGCGAGCAGGCCTGGCGCGTCAATACCAGCAGCGTCGGTCCGTCCCGATTATCCAGCGCCGCACCCCACGCCACTGCGGTCTCGACCCCATCGCAGGGCCGCCACAGATCGATATGTGGGATGACACGCAGACTTGCAAGCTGCTCGATCGGCTGGTGCGTGGGCCCATCCTCACCCAGTCCGATCGAGTCGTGGGTATAGACGAACACCACACGAATGCGCATCAAGCAGGCCATGCGCACGGCATTGCGGGCATAGTCCGAAAAGGTCAGAAACGTACCGCCGTAGGGAATGAAGCCGCCGTGCGCTGTAATGCCGTTCATGACGGCCGACATGCCGAACTCACGCACGCCGTAGTGAATGTAATTTCCCGCGGGCGCGGTCGGGCCCAAGGTCACCGAGTCCTTGCGCCAGGTACCGTTTGAGGGCGTCAAATCCGCCGAACCGCCCAACAACTCCGGCAACGAGGGTCCGATGGCATTGAGCGCCGCCTGCGAGGATTGCCGCGTGGCCAGGGATTTGCCCTCCGACTGCACTCCACCGGTGAAGGCCCGCAGCAATTGCTCGAACCCGGCCGGCAGATCGCCTGCCACGCGCCGTTCCAATTCGTCCGCCAAAGCGGGAAATTCCTGACGGTAGGCGGCGAAACGGCCGCGCCACTCGCGTTCGGCCGCGGCGCCCTTCTCGCGCCGATCCCACGCGGCGCGGATATCGGCGGGTATTTCGAAGGGCGGTGCACTCCAGCCCAGCTCCCTGCGTGCGACTGCGATATCGGCCTCGCCCATCGCTTCGCCATGCATGGCTTGGGTGCCTTGCTTGGGTGCGCCAAACCCGATGAGGGTCTTCGCGCAAATGAACGATGGCTTGTCGGTGACGGCGCGCGCGGCGGCCAGCGCGGCAGCCACGGCCTCGCTGCTCTGGCCGTCGACATGCGGTATGACGTGCCACCCGTACGCCTCAAAGCGATGCGCGGTATCGTCATCGAACCAGCCCACGACCCGGCCGTCGATTGAAATGCCGTTATCGTCGTAGACCGCGATGAGCTTGCCGAGCTGCTGCATTCCGGCCAGGGAAGCCGCCTCGTGCGAGATGCCTTCCATCATGCAGCCGTCACCCACGAATACATAGGTGTGATGATCGATGATGCTGTGGCCCGGCCGGTTGAAGGTCGCCGCCAGCGAACGCTCGGCGAGCGCCATTCCTACAGCATTGGCGAACCCCTGGCCCAATGGCCCCGTGGTGGTCTCGATGCCGAGATGCACTTCACGCTCCGGATGCCCCGGCGTCTTCGAGCCGAATTGCCGGAAATTCTTGATTTCGTCCATGGACAAGGGATAGCCGGTGAGGTGCAATACCGAGTAGAGCAACATGGACGCGTGGCCGTTGGAGAGCACGAATCGGTCACGGTCCATCCAGGTCGGATTGCTTGGATTGAACTTAAGCACGTCGCGCCACAGCACTTCTGCGATGTCCGCCATGCCCATGGGCGCGCCCGGATGGCCGGAATTCGCCTTTTGGACCGCGTCCATGGAGAGCGCTCGAATGGCGTTGGCAAGGTCGCGGCGGGTGGGCATGGAAAGGCTTCTTCTTTAACGAGACAAGCCGCCTATTGTCTCCGATGAGCCCCCTGCCAGCAATGCCGCGTGATATCGGTCGCATTACTTGCGCGAGTTGTCGATTTGCGACGGAACGCGGTCACATAACCGGAGGTCCCTTATGTATAAGGCGCAAGAGGCTGCGTCATGACCCAGTTCACCGTCGCCGCAGCACTGCTTTGTTACCATTAACCCGATGCAAATTCTACAAATCACGGATACGCATCTCTATGGCAGCGCGAGCGGCAGATTGCGCGGCGTCGAGACCGATTCGAGCCTGCATGCGGCGCTTGATAGTGCGTTTTTGCGCGCGCCAAATTACGAGGCCGTGCTGGTCACCGGCGATTTGGTGCAGGACGATAAGTCGGGCTATCTGCGGTTCCGCAGTTTTTTCGGCAACCTCAAAAAGCCCGTGTTGTGCATTCCCGGCAATCATGACGAACCGGACACCATGCGCGCGGAACTTAACGCAGAGCCGTTCAAGATTTGCGGTGCTCACACCATCGGTGATTGGACCTTCGTGATGCTCGACAGCTACGATCCGGGTCATGTGGGCGGACGCCTGACGAAGAACGAGCTGGCGCGCCTCGATGCGGCGCTCAAGGCCGCTCCGCGGCATGCCATGGTATGTCTGCATCATCATCCGATCGCGATGGGCAGCCGCTGGTTGGACAGCGTGGGACTCGCCGAATCGCAAGATTTTTGGAGCGTGATCGATGCGCACTCGAATGTGCGCGCCGTGGTGTGGGGCCACGTACACCAGGCATTCGACGGCAATCGCGGCGCTGTGCGCTTGTTTGCGACCCCATCCACCGGAGCGCAGTTTCTGCCGAAGAGCGATCGCTACGCAGTGGATTCGACACCGCCGGCTTACCGTAGTTTCGAATTACACGCAGATGGACGTATCGACTCCCAGGTGCACTGGGTAGAATCGGGGCAATTGCGGCAAACCGCGAGCTAGGAGCTTTAGTCTGAGCAATCCCCGTGAGCCGCGGATGCGACCCTCTTCGATCCGACGGCGACTGCTGGGACTGGCGCTGTCGTGCGCCGCGCTGTCGTGCGCCGCGCTCTCGGCCCCGGCGCGCGCCGACGGCCCCCTGCACGCCCTGTGGGAATTGCACGGCCAGCACAACACCGTCTATATCTTGGGCTCCATTCACGTGCTGCGGCCGAGCGATTATCCGCTTGCGCCGGCGGTGCTGAACGCCTACCGCGACGCCAAATCGGTTTTGATGGAAGTCAATTTGGCGCAGATCGATCCGCAGCGCATGCAGACAGAACTGCTCGCCAGCGCACGGCTCCCCGAGGGCAAAACACTGCCGGGCATCATGGGAGACGCGCGCTATAAGCGGGCGCAAGTCCTCGCCCAGGAGGTGGGCATCGATATCGGCATTTTCGACGCCTTTGCGCCGTGGTTTGCGGCGGAAGCGATTTCGCAGCTGCAGCTGCAGCAGCTCGGGTTTCAGCCCAAGTCGGGGGTCGAAATGTTTTTCCTGGATCGTGCGCGCGCCGACGGCAAGTCCGTGGCGGGACTGGAGACGGTGCACGATCAAATCGCCTTGTTCGATGCGCTGAGCATGGACGAGCAGGCCGATTACCTGATCTCGAGCCTCGAGGAAGCGCATGATCTGCCGAAGGAAGTCGACGCCATGGTGCATGCCTGGGCCGGCGGCGATACGCAATGGTTCGCGGATCAGCTGAAGTCCGAGATCGGCCGCAACCCGGTGCTATACGACTCGGTGCTCGTGGCCCGCAACCGCAAGTGGGTGCCCAAAATCGAGGCGCTGCTCAACGACGACAAGAATTACCTCGTGATCGTCGGTACCGCACATCTGGTGGGCCAGGGCAGCGTGATAGCGCTGCTGAAAAAAGACGGGATCGCGGCCGCCCAAAGATGAGCGTCAGAACGACAACGATCCCGAGACTGCTAAATCAACTGCTTCGATCAAATCCGCTGACGTTATTGCGCCGCCGGCGGTGCAGCCGCTGCGCGTCCCGCCCAAGCGGCGCGCCTTGCCTGCATGCGGGCTTGCATCTGCGCCTTCAGCGCGGCGAGCTGCGTTTGCTGGGCCGGCGTCAACACCTTGAAGATCTGCGCGCGCACTGATTCGCGCTGCGTGATCATCTGCGAGTGCAGCGAGCCATTGGCCTGCGTGACCTGCGCCACGATGCTGGGATATTTTGCATCGCTGGGCTGCGTTTGGCTCAGTTTCAGCGAGTTGGCGCGCATCTCCTGATGAATGCTCTGCATCTGCGGCCCGGCATTCGCCATGATGGTTTTGATCGATGCCTGCTGCTCTGCACTCAAGTTGAGCTTCGACAACAGGTGAAAGGCGCCGTGGCGGTGATGGTGCCATCCCTGCGGGCCCGGCGCGGCCGGCGCCGCGGTGGCCGCTTCATCGGCCGCAGTCGCGATCGAAATACCCGCGGCGGTTGTCGCGAGCGCGCCGGCCGCCAGGAGAATTCCAGTCAGCAAATTGCGATTCGATTTCATTTACTTGCTCCAATGCGATAAAAGTGGATACGGCTCTATCCTAGACTGGCGCCGTGTAAACATGTGTCGAAAGCAAGGCAGGGTTCTGTTAAGAATTGCAAATTCGACGCGCTGAGAGTTCGAGGGGTCCCGACTGTGCCAGAGTATGCGGTATGACAACTGATCCCGTGGCAACTCGCGCGCCCCGCGTGCTCCTGGTCGATGATGATCGCGAACTCTGTCAGATGCTGTCCGAATATCTGGACGCTGAACATTTCGATGTGAAAAGCGTGCACGACGGCGGCGATGCTCTGGCGGAATTGCAAACCGGCGAATTTGAAATCGTGATTCTCGACGTCATGCTGCCGAGCGTCGGCGGTCTCGACGTCATGCGCAAGCTGGGCGCCTCCTATGCCACGCCCATCCTGATGCTGACCGCGCGCGGCGACGACGTCGACCGCATCGTCGGACTGGAACTCGGCGCCGACGACTATTTGAGCAAGCCTTTCAATCCGCGCGAATTGGTGGCGCGAATCCGTGCAATTCTGCGCCGCGCCAGCAGCCGTTCGCCCCGCGGCGGCGCTCCCGATGAACTGAGTGTCGGCCCCATCACCTTGAATTCGGGAACGCGGCAGGTGCACGTTGCGCAAAAACCGGTGGCGCTCACCGGCGCGGAATTTCGCGTGCTCGAATTGCTCATGCGTTCCGCCGGCCAGGTGATTTCGCGCGACTCGATGACGGAGCAGGCGCTTGGCCGCAAGCTCGCGGCCTACGATCGCAGCATCGACACGCACATCAGCAATTTGCGCCGTAAACTTGAACTCGAGGCCGGCAAGAATCCGGAAATAAAGAACGTGCGCGGCTCGGGCTACACGCTCACGTGGAGCCTGTCCGAGCATCCCGCGTGAGCCGCGGCGGTTCTGCATGCACAGCCTTTTCTTAAGAATTTTTCTGCTGTTCCTGCTCGCGATGACGCTCATCGTCGGCAGCAGCATCGCCACCACCTACACCATCACTTCCCGCGAAAACGAGCCGTTCGAGTACCAGCGTCGTCCGTCCGTCGCCATCCAGGCATCGGAAATTTTGGCGCACGGCGGCCTCGGAGCCTTGAAGAGCTGGCTGGAAGGAAACAAGACCAGCATCGGCAACCGCGAATTATTCATCGTCGGCCCCGATGGACACGACATTCTCGGCCGGGGCCTGCCGGAGAGCGCATCGCGCCGCCTTGAATTCATCAATCGCGAACCGGTCCCGGGCAATTTCCGCCCATCGCGCGCCGCTCCGCAAATCATCGCCCCCGACGGATCGATATACACCGTGGTCATGACCCCGCGCCGCGCCAGCATCTTCGGCGCGCTCAGCCTGCCGGCCATTTCCCTCACCATTCTCGGCATTGCGCTCGTCGTGAGCGCCCTCACCAGCTGGTGGCTGGCGGAGCACCTTACGGCGCCCATTCGCCGCATTCAGGCCGGCGCGCGCGCTCTCGCCTCGGAAAATCTCGAACGTGCGGGTGAGCGCGGGCCTGGAGGGCCGCAAGGACGAGCTCGCGGTCCTGGCACGGGATTTCGACGCCATGGCCGATCAGCTGCGCGCGAACCGCCGTGCGACCACACAGCTGCTGCGCGATATATCGCACGAATTGCGCTCGCCCCTGGCCAGAATGCGGGTGGCGCTGGGCCTCGCCCGCCAGCCGCCGGCCGACTCTGCGCGGCAACTGGACCGGCTCGAACGCGAGATTGAACGCCTCGATTCGATGATCAGCCAGGTGCTGAAGCTCGCGCGTCTGCATGGTACCGACGCCCTGCTGGCGCGCGAGCGCTTCGAACTCGACGATGTCATCGAGGAAGTCGTGCGCGATGCCAATTTCGAAGGCGCCGTGAAGAACTGCAGGGTTGCCTTGCGAGGCGCGGCCAATAACGCGCTGCTCGGCAGCCGCGAACTGCTGCGCAGCGCGATCGAGAATGTGCTGCGCAACGCGGTGCGCTACAGCCCGAACGACGCGCCGGTGGAGATGCAGGTCGCGCGCGCCGGCGGCGGCTTGGAGATTGTCATTCGCGATCACGGACCGGGCGTGCCCGCGGCGGATTTGCAGCGAATCTTCGAGCCTTTTTATCGGGTGGCAGAATCACGCGACCGTGACAGCGGCGGCGAGGGCATCGGTCTGGCCATCACCGCTCAGGTCATGAAGGCTCACGGCGGCTCGGCCAGGGCCGTGAATGCGGACAGCGGCGGGTTGGAGGTGCGACTTAGCTTGCCCGAAACCGCCATCGCCGTCTAAAGTGCTGCGGCGTGAGCCTGTTTCAAGAAGCCTGTAAGTACATTCCGGGCGGCGTCAATTCGCCGGTTCGAGCCTTTCGCGGGGTGGGCGGCGAGCCCATTTTCTTCAAGAAGGCCAACGGCGCCCATGTGGTGGCGGCGGATGATCGCCGCTACCTCGACTTTGTCGGATCCTGGGGTCCGATGATCCTGGGCCACGCGCATCCGCGGGTCATCGAAGCCGTGCAGCAGGTCGCCGCCGACGGCTTGAGCTTCGGCGCACCGACCGAACTCGAGACCCGGCTGGCGCGACGCGTCGTGGAACTCATGCCGTCCATCGAGCTGGTGCGCTTCGTCAGTTCGGGCACCGAGGCGACCATGAGCGCCATTCGGCTGGCCCGCGGCTTTACCGGCCGCGACACCATCGTGAAATTCGAGGGCTGCTATCACGGCCACTCGGATTCCTTGCTGATCAAGGCCGGTTCCGGCGCGCTGACGCTCGGCGTACCCACCTCGCCAGGCGTGCCGAAATCGCTCGCCAGCCATACGGTCACGCTCAACTACAACGACATCGATCAGGTCGAACGCGCACTGCGGCAGATCGGCGCGCAGGTCGCGTGCGTCATCGTCGAGCCGGTGGCCGGCAACATGAACTGCATCCCGCCGGCGGCGGATTTTTTGCAGACACTGCGGCGCGAGTGCGACCGATGCGGCGCGCTGCTGATATTCGACGAAGTGATGACGGGCTTCCGCGTCGCGTTGGGCGGCGCGCAAGCACTGTATGGCGTGCGTCCGGACCTGACCACGCTCGGCAAAATCATCGGCGGCGGCATGCCGGTCGGCGCATTTGGCGGCCGGCGTGATGTCATGGAGCAGCTCGCTCCGCTGGGTCCGGTCTACCAAGCCGGAACTCTGTCCGGGAATCCGGTCGCCATGATCGCCGGCATCACCACTCTCGAACTGATCGGTGCGCCCGGGTTTCATCAACGCCTGGGCGCCATGACCGACACATTGATGCAGAAATTCGCAACGGCGGCGGCGGGCGCGGGGATCGCGCTCAGCACGAACCACGTCTGCGGCATGTTCGGATTTTTCTTCACGGCCGAGCAGCATGTCGACCGCTTCGAGAAGGTGATGGCATGCGACGTCGAGCGCTTCAAGCGATTTTTTCACGGCATGCTGAAAGAAGGAGTGTATTTCGCGCCGTCCGCGTTCGAAGCCGGATTTTTGTCGGCCGCGCATACGACGGCGGACATCGAAGCAACCGCCGCCGCGGCCGCGCGCGTTTTCTCGTCGATGAAATCCTAGGTTTCAGGCGATGCGCGCCTTTATATGGTTCGTCGGCGCCATCGTGCTCGCGGGCGTGATTGGCGCGCTGTTGAGCTTTCCCGCCTACGAGCTGACGTCCACTTTTGCCGGCTGGGCATTTCATCGCGTCGCCGGCCGGGTTGCGATGCTGGTGCTGATCGCCGAACTGGTGTGGTTGTGCCGGCACCTGAGCCTCACGCGCGCGCGCGACTTCGGCTACGGTCTGCCGTGGCGCAAATTTCTCAAAGTGAGCGGAGCTGCGGGAGCGATCGGCATCGCCACCGCCGCGCTCGGCGCGGCCTTTTTGCTGTCCACCCACCTGCGCGTCGCGACCTCAAGCTTCGTGCCGACGCCGGCGAATTTCGCGCGCATTTTTCTGGTCGGCTTGAGTTCCGGCGTTGCCGTCGCACTGCTGGAGGAAACCGTGATTCGCGGCGCCATGCACACGGCGATTCAACGTGAATCAGGCCCGTGGATCGCGGCCCTGCTGACCGCCCCCTTGTTCGCCGTCCTGCATTTCTTCGCGAAAACCCGGATCGCGCCGGAGGATGTCGGCTGGGGCAGCGGCTTCGATCTGTTGCTGCGCTCGTTCTCGCCGCTGGCACAACCCGCCCTGGTGTTCGATTCATTTCTTTCGTGGCTCATCGTGGGGCTGATCTTGAGCCTCACGCGTGTGCTCACCGGCAATATTGCCGTGGCGATCGGACTGCACGCCGGGTGGGTGGTCGTGCTGCGCATGCTGCAGGAAGGGACCACCGGCGGCGAGGCGCCGCGCTATTCCTTTTGGGTCGGGCGATTCGATGGCCTGCTCGGATACTGGCTTCTGCCGTGGGGCATCTGTATCGCCGCCGCGCTCTGGTTCACTCGCGCCCTATGGGTCCCGCAGACACGCTCAGGGCCCGCCCCGCCGTCCTCCTAGTTCGGCGCGCCCTGCGCCAGCGGGCTCAGCACATCCAGCCGCTGGATCGGATCGTTGAGCTCGAGGCAGAATTGCTTTTCCGCCGCGGCGATCGGCAGAATTTCCGCGAGACGATATCCGACCCATACCGCATCGTCCAAGCGCATCTCGATGCCGGCGTACACCTCGCCCAATTGCGGCAGGACGGTCTTGAGCAGTTCGGCCAGGCGCGCGTGACGCTCCGGCACGGCGGTCTTGGCTTCACGCGCCAAGCTCTCGATGCCGGCCAGATTCAGGCCGTCCGTTTGGCGGCTGCGGCTCAAGATGCGAAAGCGCTGCTCGCCCACGCAGGACAGGCCGAGGAATCCATCCGACAGCTGATGAAAGTCGACGATCTTCGCCATCGTACCGACATCGAACGTGTCGGCCGGCCCCACCTCGCTGCCCTCGCGGATCAACGCCACGCCGAAGCGCTGATCCTCGCGCATGCAGCGGCGCACCATGTCCACGTAGCGGGTTTCAAAAATTCGCAGCGGCAGGGGGCCTTCGGGAAACAGCACCACATTGAGCGGAAACAGCGCAATCGATTGCGGCGCCGTCATCAGCGCGCCCGCAATGCCGCCAATAATTTATCGTGCAGACCTCCGAAACCGCCATTGCTCATGATCAGAACATGGTCGCCGGAGAGCGCCTCGCGGCAGAGATCGCGCACCAATTCATCGATGCTTCCCGCCAGCACCACTCGATCCCGCATGCTCGAAACCGCGCCCTTCAAGTCCCAACCCAGATCCTTGGGTGCAAAGAACCAGCTCTTGTCGGCCACCTCCAACGAAGGCGCGAGCTGCTCCCGATGCACGCCCAGCTTCATGGTGTTGGAACGCGGCTCCAGCACGGCGAGGATTCGTTGCGTTCCGACCCGCGCACGCAGGCCCTTGAGCGTGGTTTCGATCGCGGTGGGATGATGCGCGAAGTCATCGTACACCGTGATGCCATCGACGACGCCGCGTACTTCCATGCGGCGTTTGACGCCGCGAAACAGATTCAATGCTTGCGCCGCGCGCTCCGGCGCCACGCCGGCCTGTTGGGCGGCGCCGATTGCCGCCAGCGCATTCAGTGCATTGTGATCGCCGATCAAATCCCATGCGACCTCCGCAACGCTGCGGCCCTTGAAGGACACGGTGAACCGGCTCGCGGCCGAGTCTGCCGCAATCTGCGCAGTCCAGTCGCACGGCGGCGTGCCTGCCGCCAAACCAAAGGATTCGCGCGGTGTCCAGCAACCCTCGCTTAAGGTGGCGGCCAGTTCAGGATCATGCCCGTTGACGATGAGCCGTCCGCACCCAGGCACCGTGCGCAGCAGTTGATTGAACTGCCGGCGGATCGATGCCACGTCCGGATAGATATCCGCGTGATCATATTCCAGATTATTCAGGATGGCGGTGCGCGGTCGGTAGTGCACGAATTTGGCGCGCTTGTCGAAAAACGCCGTGTCGTATTCGTCGGCTTCAATCACGAAGAATGGCGCTTTGCCCAGGCGGGCGCTGGAATCGAAATTGCCCGGCACGCCCCCCACCAGGTACCCGGGCTCAAGACCGGCATGTTCCAGGATCCAGGCGAGCATCGCGGTGGTGGTGGTCTTGCCATGGGTGCCGGTGACCGCCATCACGTGGCGCGCATGCAATACCTCTTCGGCCAGCCACAACGGCCCCGAGGTATACGGCAGGCCGCGGTCGAGCATGGCTTCAATCACCGGCATGCCGCGGCTCAGCGCGTTCCCGACCACCACCACATCGGGCTTGAGATCCAACTGTTCGGCGCCATAGCCCTGCAGCAACTCGATGCCGAGCGCTTGCAGCTGCGTGCTCATCGGCGGATACACATTGAGATCCGATCCGGTGACGCGAAATCCGGCCGCCTTGGCGATGGCCGCGACGCCCCCCATGAAGGTGCCTGCTATGCCTAAGATATGAATGTGCCGAGTCAAGATTGCGCCAGCAGCCGATGCCCGATCAAATTGGACAGGAGCAGGTAGCCAAGACTGATGCCGATTCCCAGCAACAAGCCGGAGTCCAGCGCGGAGCGCCAGATGTGCGCGCACGCCAGCACGTAACCGATAAATACCGCAGTCCAGATCACCCCGATCGGCAGCGCTATCAGCCTGTCCTCGCCCAGCATCCGGATTCCTGAATCCAACGGATAGAGAATCAAAAGCGCCAGGGCTCCCACGCCCAGGAGCGCGCTGGCGGTCTGCAGAAAGCGCGCGCGGCGATGCGTGAGCGCGAGCAGAACCCAGGTGAACACCAGCGGCATTCCGACTTCCAAAGCGATGCGCAGCGGAATCTGGCCATTGGGCGGCGGGGGCAACAGCGCGCCCATCACTTCCATCAGCGCCGCGGCGCACGCCGCCAGCGCCAGCAGCAACAATGAAGCCGGCAGGCACGCCGGCGTCTGGCGCCGAAGCGCGATGTCTAAAAATGCTTTTGCAAGTAGCAGCATAGCGATTCAGTCATACTTCGCGGCAAATTGTACACGTGGTAGGACAATGCCTGACGCGATTTGGATCGATCGAAGCGAAGAGCTGGGAACGCTGGCACGCGCGTTGGAATCGCAGCCCGCGATCGGGCTCGACACCGAATTTTTGCGCGAGCGCACGTTTTTCCCAAAATTGTGCCTGCTGCAGCTGCGCGCCGCCGGACAAATCTGGTGTGTCGATACTCTGCGCATCGAGAGCCTCGATGCGCTGATGCCGGTCTTGACCGCGCCCAACGTGCGCAAGCTCATCCATGCCGCGCGCCAGGATCTGGAAGCCATTTATTTGACGGCCAAACAGGTGGTCTCGCCGGTATTTGACACCCAGATAGCAGCGGCGTGCATCGGCATGAAGCCCCAGGTCGGCTACGCGGAACTGGTGAAAACATTGCTGGATGTGACCATACCCAAGGGACAAACCCGCACCGACTGGTCGAAGCGCCCGCTCACGCCGGCGCAGCTGGAATATGCCGCAGACGATGTGTTGTATCTGGATGCCATCGCAGACGAGCTTGGGCGGCGCCTGCAAAGACTCGGACGAGAACACTGGGTCCGCGAGGATTGCCTGGAACTCGAGGAGCGCCGGCTGTATGAGCCGGATCCTGCCCAGGCTTGGGAGCGTTTGCGCGGCATTGGCCAGCTCCCACCAGAGCCGCGCGCCCGGGCCAAGGCCATCGCCGTGTGGCGCGAGAAACTGGCGCGCGAGCGCGACCTGCCGCGTGCCTGGATTTTATCGGACGCGGCCGTTTTTTCCATTGCTCACGCCAATCCGACGTCGCCTGCGGCGCTCGACGCGGTGCAGCCCATGAACGAGCGGTTTGCGGCGACGCTGTTGGATGCGCTCGCGCTATCCGCCGGCGACTTGCAGGATTTGGCGCCGATTCAGGATTCGCGCCCGACGCCCGAACAAAAGGCACTCCTCGAGCGTTTGAGCAAAATCGTGGATGCACGCGCGGCGGAACTTAAGGTGAGCGCCGAAGTGCTGGCGCCCCGCGGTGAGCTCAAGGCGCTCGCGATGGGCCGGCGCAACACCCATGCACTCACGGGGTGGCGAATGCAGCAGATCGGCGCGCAACTGCTGGCGACGATCGGCGAAACGGCCGAGCGCGCGGCGGTCAGCTAAGCCCCGGCCGGGGCGCCGATAGCCTTCTGAATATTTTTGAACACCGTGTTCATGTCGGCGTCGGCATCCACCACGCGCAGCAGCCCCGCTTCCCGGTAATGGTTGATCAAGGGCTTGGTCTGCGCCTCGTAGACATCGAGCCGCTTGCCAATGACTTCTTCCTTGTCATCCTCGCGCTGAATCAAGCGGTGCGGCTTGTCGCCGCATTTCTCGGTCAACATGCCCGGCGCAGAGGTATAGATGTTGAACACTTGGTTGCAGGTTTCGCAAATCCTGCGTCCCGTAAGACGCTTGAACAGAATCTTCAAATCAAGATTGAGGAGTACCACGGCCTCGAGCGGCGTCGCCAAATCGGCGAGCATTTTCTGCAATGCCTCGGCCTGCGCCAAATTTCTGGGGAAGCCATCCAGAATGAAGCCGTTGTCGGCATCCGACCTCCCTAAGCGCTCGCGAATCATGCCGAGGACGGTGGCATCATCCACCAGCTTGCCGGCTTCCATGGCCGCCTTCGCGCGCAGCCCCAATTCCGTGCCCTTGGCGCGCGCCTCGCGCAGCAAATCGCCGGTGGATATCTGGGGCACCCCATAGGCTTTGACCAGGAGCGCAGATTGCGTGCCTTTTCCGGATCCCGGGGCGCCAAGTAAGACTATTCTCATGCTTTCTTTAGGTGGTAAAAGCGCGCTACCGTACCAGAGGTCGCGCCGATCGGCTATTCTGCGCGGCTTAAATCTGGGGGGCAGTGTGGCCAAAAAGAACGCGTTTTATGCACAGTCCGGCGGCGTCACCGCCGTCATCAATGCCTCCGCCTGCGGATTGATCGAAACGGCGCGCCGGCACTCCGACAGGATCGGCAAGGTCTATGCCGGCAGGCACGGCATTATCGGCGCGCTGACCGAGGACATGATCGATGTCAGCAAGGAAAGCGTGGCCACCATCAGAGCTCTGCGCCATACGCCGGGCGGCGCCTTCGGATCGGCGCGCTACAAGCTGGCCGGGATCGATAAGAATCGGGCGCAATACACGCGGCTGATCGACATATTCCGCGCGCACCACATCGGCTACTTTTTTTATAACGGCGGCAATGATTCCATGGATACCGCACAGAAGGTGTCCGAGATCGCCGTGCAGATGGGCTTTCCCCTGGTCTGCATCGGGATACCCAAGACCGTGGACAATGATCTGCCGATCACCGACTGCTGCCCGGGATTCGGCTCGGTCGCCAAATACATCGCCGTCTCGACGCGCGAAGCGGCTCTCGATGTGGCGTCCATGGCGCGAACTTCGACCAAGGTTTTTGTGCTCGAGGTGATGGGACGGCACGCCGGCTGGATCGCCGCCGCCGGCGGGTTGGCCGCGGACAAGGCGGGCGACGCGCCGCACATCATCTTGTTCCCCGAAATCGCATTTGATCGCGAGGCTTTTTTGCAGAAGGTAAAAGCGACGGTCGAGAAGCGCGGCTACTGCGTGATCGTGGTCTCCGAGGGCGTTCAAGATGCCGACGGAAAATTTCTCGCCGAGGCCGGAACCAAGGACGCGTTCGGCCATGCCCAGCTGGGCGGCGTGGGTCCGGTGGTGGCGCAGATGACGCAGCAGGCCTTTGGCTACAAGTTCCATTGGGCGGTGGCGGACTATCTGCAGCGCTCGGCGCGCCACATTGCCTCGAAAGTGGATGTCGAGCAGGCCTATGCCGTGGGCAAGGCCGCGGTGACGCTGGCGCTGCAGGGCAAGAACGCCGTGATGCCGGTCATCGTCAGAAAGTCCACCAAACCTTATCGCTGGAGCATCGGCGAAGCGCCGCTGTCGGCCATTGCCAATCAAGAGAAGAAGGTACCGCGCCACTACATCACGGCGGATGGTTTTGGCATCACCGCCGCCTGCCGGAACTATCTATTGCCCCTGATCGGCGGCGAAGGGTACCCTCCGTACCACAACGGCTTGCCAGCTTATGTCACATTGAAGGGCGCCAGCGTCCCGAAGCGCCTGCGGACCCCGTTTGTGATATAGTCGCGTCGCTTTTTTTGACATTAACCTCTTATATTTCAATAACATAAGTCCGAAGGGAACTCCACATGACTCTTGATAATGCGCTATGGCTTGCGATTGCAGCCGGTGTCGTTGCAATCCTCTACGGCGTCATTTCGGTACGCTGGATTTTGAAGCAGCCTGCCGGCAATGCCCGCATGCAGGAAATCGCCGCGGCCATTCAGGCGGGCGCGCGTGCCTATCTGAACCGCCAGTACTCCACCATCGCGATTGTCGGCGTCGTTCTGTTTTTTGCGATCGGTCTCGCGCTCGACTGGGCCACGGCCGGCGGCTTCGCGGTGGGCGCGATCCTGTCCGGATTGGCGGGCTACATCGGCATGTTCATCTCGGTACGCGCCAATGTGCGCACTGCACAGGCCGCGCACCACGGCATCAATGCGGCGCTGAAGGTGGCATTCCGCGGCGGCGCCATCACCGGCATGCTGGTCGTGGGCTTAGGTCTGCTGGGCGTCGCCGGCTACTACTTTGTGATGATCAACGTGCTGGGCGATTCCGATACTGCATTGCGCTCGCTGGTGGGCCTGGCATTCGGCGGTTCCCTCATTTCGATTTTCGCGCGCTTGGGCGGCGGCATTTTCACCAAGGGCGCCGATGTCGGCGCCGACCTCGTGGGCAAGGTCGAAGCCGGTATCCCTGAAGATGATCCGCGCAACCCGGCCGTCATTGCGGATAACGTCGGCGACAATGTCGGCGATTGTGCCGGCATGGCGGCTGATCTGTTCGAGACCTACGCCGTGACGCTGGTCGCGACCATGCTGCTCGGCGGCCTGGTGATGACCGACCTCGGCGCCCGGGCGATTTTATTCCCGCTGGTGCTCGGTGCGATCTCCATCATCTCCTCCATCATCGGCACCTTCTTCGTGTCCACGCGCGAAGGCGGCAAAATCATGAACGCGCTGTACAAGGGCGTGATCGTGTCGGCGCTGATATCCGCCATCGCCTTTTACTTCGTGGCAGAGAACATCATGGGCGATCACGCCATGAGAATGTGGCTGTGCACGCTGGTCGGACTGGCGCTGACCGCCGCCATGATTGTGATCACCGAGTACTACACCGCGACCGAGTACAAGCCCGTGCAGCATGTGGCGGCGGCGTCGCAAACCGGGCATGCCACCAACATCATTGCCGGACTCGGCGTGTCGATGAAGGCCTGCGCCCTGCCCGTCATCTCCGTGGCCTTGAGCATCTGGGCCTCATACCAGCTCGAGGGTCTGTACGGCATCGCCATCGCGGCCACCGCGATGCTGTCGATGACCG
>CAVSVK010000001.1:0-19931 GCA_963731465.1 uncultured Gammaproteobacteria bacterium | reverse complement strand
AGCCCGCCGTCTCATCGTCGAGAAATGCTCATCGCCTAGGTCGAAACATCATTTCGTTTAGGCTTCCGGGTAACGCTCGACCAAGTTCCCGAGAGCTTCCTTCAAGGGTCCGAGCCAAGGCTCGAAATTGCGCCATTGGTCCACAGCTTGCGCGAAGATAGGTTGGCGTACCTGTTCGGCGCTCGCTGTTTGGACAACACGGCGGGTCTCATAGAAACGCAGACACTGATCTTCGAACGGCAACTGACAGTATTCCAGCAAGCGGCGCACCTCGCCAGGCAGGTCCGCGACCACGCGCTCGTAGTAGGCACGATGAATCCGGCCCGGCAGCACCGCATCATAGTGCGCCATCAACTCGACGTAATCGCCGTAGAAGCGCGCCAAGTCCATCTGGTCATAGGTGAACAGTTGCCCCGACGCGAAATGCTGCTTGAAGGCGGAGAAACAACTCCCGATAGGATGGCGGCGCGCATCGATGATCGCGGCGCGCGGAAACATTAGGTGGATGAGGCCGATGTGCAGGAAATTGTTCGGCATCTTGTCGATGAATCGCGGCGCTCCGCCGCGGCGGTAGATCCTCGTCTCCTTGAGATAGCGGTCCGCCAGCGCCCCGACTCGCGCGGCATCGAGGGAACAAAGCGCCTCGAAAAACCGGCTCTCATCCGCCTCGCCATTCTTCGTCGCCAATCCGCGGACAATCGCGGGCATCTCCGCCAGCTCGCGTGTGCCTTCGACCTGCGAATGGCTCGCCAGTATCTGTTCCAGCAACGTCGAGCCGGCGCGCGGCAGCCCGACGATGAAAATCGGATCCGAAGCCTGCGAGCCGAAATGCGCGCGTTCCGCGAAGAACTGCGGGGTGTAGATTTCCTTCGAGCGCCGCACATGCAACGAGGTCTTGCCGGCGTCGTAATTGACCCTCAAGCGGCGAAGTTCATTGCCGGCCGCATAGTGTTCGAAGGATTCCGCGAAACGGCGCTGGTCCTCGAGCGCTTTGCCGAGGGCAAACTCGAGATCCACGCGATCATTGGGCTTGAGATCTTCGCGCTGCAACGCCGAGCGCATCGCGTCGATTTCAGCCGCGTCGAAACGAAACGTCTTGAGGTTTGCCAGGCTCCAATATGTGTCGCCCCGGGCAGGGTCAAGGGCAATAGCTGTGCGATATGCGGCAATGGCCTCCTGCGAGCGTCCGGCCGCGTTGAGCTCGTGGCCATAGTTGAGCCATTCTGCGTAGCCGGCATTCGGCTCGGCGGTGAGCGCTCTCAAGGTCTCTAGAGCCTGTGCGAACTGCCCGGTCATGCTGAGCGCCGACGCCGACAGGTCCCGGTAGAGCCGATTCTTCGGATCGAGCCGCAACAAGCGCTCCACCAAAGGCAATGTATCAGCCGGCTTCTGCTGCTTCAGGAACAGACGCGCGAGATCATGGCGGGCTACGGAATAGCCCGGCGCTAGGTCCAGTGCCTGGCGCAACACCTTCTCGGCTTCCACATAGGCTTCACGCCGCGCGAGTGCATCGGCGAGCATGCGCATCGCTGCCACATCCTGAGGCGCGTCGCGTAGGATCCGCCGCAGCATCGCCTCGGCGGCGGCAACCCGATTGCCGGCGAGCGCCGCCCCCGGCTCAGCGAGCTGCCAGGGCTGGGGTGCCAGCTCGGCGTAGCGCTGGTAGGCCAGGTCGGCGCCGTGTTCATCGCCGGCAGCGGCGAGCAGGGAGGAGAGTTCGTGCCAACCCTCCGCCAATTCCGGTTCGATCGAAAGCGCTTCGCGCAACGCGGCCACCGATTCGGCCGCGCGTCCTGCTTCGCGGTAGGCGCCCGCCAGTTCCAGGCGGACCAGGCCTGCCGCCGGCTGCGAGCGTGCCAACGCTCCGAGCACCTCGACTGCAAGGGCTGCATCTCCGACCTTGCGGGCAGCGGTGGCGAGCAGCAGACTCGCCGCCGTGTTGTCCGGATTATCCTTAAGAATCTCGCCGGCTGTCCGGGCCGCGGCAGCCGGGTCCGTATCCAGCAATGCGGACGCCGACATCAGTTTTAAATTCACGTCCGCAATCGAAGCCATGTTCCAACGATGCGGGGGCCCCGGCGCATTTGTCAATCCGGCGCCAGTCGCCCAGGTAGAATCGTGACTTTGGCCGGGGTCCGGCCTTCGAGGAGAACTATGAGTCAGCCCAATCCTGTGGCGTTGGACGAGGCCACTATCGCCCGCACACTGCAGGCGTATCGGGAGGCGTTGGCCGCGGGCCGCAGCGCCGAATCCGAGCAGCTGCTGGTGCGGGTGGCGGAGCGCGCCCCCGGCCATCCCGCCGTGCTCAATGAATTGGGGGTGCTCATGATGAGCCGCAACGAATACGAAAAGGCGTACTCGCTTTTCAGCCGTGCCGCCCAGACCGACCCGGACCATGCACAGCTGTGGTCGAATCTTGCAAGCAGCTTGCGAATGCTTGGCCGGCGTCAAGAGGAGCGAGAAGCGCTGGAGCGTGCCCTGAGCATCGAGCCGCGCCATCTTGCGTCGCTGCTGCAGAAAGCAAGGCTATTCGAAGATCTCGGCGATGCCCGCAATGCTGCGCGCGCCTACCAACATGCGCTGCTCTGCCTACCGCCGGATGCGGCCGCCCCGCCGTCCTTCGAGGAGCTGCTCAAACACGCGAAGGAGGCCGTCGCGGCGGACCAGGCAGCGCTCGGCGCGGCCATTGAGGAAAGGCTGGCCAGCATCCGGGCGCGCCACGGCGGCAAGACGCAATCGAGGGTGGACAAGTGCCTGGAGCTGCTCAGCGGCCGGCGCTCGGCCTATTTTCCCCGCCCGACCTTCATGTATTTTCCGGAAATCCCCGCATTGGAATTCTTCGAGCGCGACGATTTCCCGTGGCTGGATGCGGTCGAGGCAGCCACCGATGACATAAGAACTGAGCTGACCCATGTTCTGATCGCCGATCGGCCTGGCTTGCAGCCCTACATTGACTACCCGGCCGGAGCGCCCATCGATCAGTGGAAGGAGCTGAATCATTCTCGCCGCTGGAGCGCGTACTTCCTATGGAACCAAGGCACGCCGGAGCCGGCGCACATCGCGCGCTGCCCGCGGACCATGGCGGCGCTCGCGCATATCCCGCGTTGCGAAGTGGCGGGCCGGGCACCGACGGTATTTTTTTCCATCCTCGATCCCAAGACAAAAATTCCGCCGCATACGGGCGTCACCAATACCCGGATAACGGTGCATTTACCGCTGATCGTTCCGCCGGATTGCAGCTTTCGCGTCGGCGGCACCACGCGCGAGTTCGAAGTTGGAAAAGCGTGGCTGTTCGACGACACCATCGAGCATGAGGTATGGAACAACTCCGACGCACCCCGCGCCATTCTGATTTTCGATATTTGGAACCCATTCTTGAGCGAAGCAGAACGCGACATGGTGCGAGCCGCCACGGAAGTGGTCGGCAGCTACTATCAACTGCCGACGGAGGTCTCGCCATGACGACGACACATACAAAACGCCTGGTCTTAAGCACGGCGATTTTGGCTGCCTGCGCTGCGGGTGGCGCGCTTGCCGAGGATATCGACCTGCACAAAGCGCTGGCGCCGTGCAGCGGCATTTCGAGCGACGCCGACCGTGTCGCCTGCTATGACAAGCTCGCCGGCCGTGTTCCTGAGCCGAAGGCGGCGCCCTCGGTCGCTGCCTCCGCGCCTGCACACGCCGCGCCTGTTGCGGCGGCTCCCGTGCCGGCGGCCGCCCCCACCGAGGAAGATTTCGGCCGGAGCAAGCTGCAAATGGCCGCCAGCTCCCGCTCTGCTCCTGAAATCAAAACCGTCACCGCAAAGGTCGCCGCCTTCGGCCGCTCGCCAAACCTTCTCACCCAGGTCACGCTCGACAACGGCCAGATCTGGGAATATCTGGATGGCCCGGATCCGCTGCTGTCCATCGGCGATTCGGTCACCATCAAACACGCCACGTTCGGTTCGTTCCTCTTGCTGACTCCGGCAAAATACAGCCACCGGGTGCGCCGCATCAACTAGAAGCGGTCCGCCCTGCCGGGCGCACCGAGAAAAGAGCGGCCGATGAGTCCGCTCCATGCAGTGCCGCAAGCACTTCGCAGAAAGCTGTCTTTCCTTCCTAACCACTTCGCAGTTATTTGAGGAGTCCAGTTGCGATCAGTTCTTTTCGCTTTGCTGAAGATCCGGGTTCCGGGGTACGCTGATGCAATCATGCGGAACATCAATCGAAACTCAAGGTGTCCAAGATGCCCACTGGAACGATAAAAGCCATGATGGTCCTCCTCGCGACGCTCTCAGCGCTGAGCGGTGGAATTGCCTTGGCGACCGATGCGCAACCGCCCGCATCGCCCGTGCTCATCGAGCTGTTCACGGCGGAAGGGTGTTCCTCATGTCCTCCCGCCGATGCCTTCCTTCGGATATTGGATGAGTCTCAGCCGGTTCCGGGAGCTCAGCTGATCGTGCTTGGCGAGCACGTCGACTACTGGGATAACCAGGGTTGGCGCGACCCGTTCTCCTCAGCGCCGCTCACCGACCGGCAGCGCGGTTACGAGCGCGCCCTTGGGCGCGCCGAGCCCTACACGCCTCAGTTCATCGTCGATGGCGCTGCAGAGATGCGCTTGAGCGATCGGCCAAAGATCGCGCAAGTGCTGAAGGATGCCGCGGCCTCCCCGAAGATTCCGGTAAGCGTCGACTCGCTGAAGATAGAACCCGGCACACCGGCCCTCCTGAGCGGCACAGTAACGGCCGACGGCAATGCACAAGGACATAAGAGCGACGTTTTTCTCGGGGTGGCCCTGGATCATTTCGAGTCGAAGGTGCTGCACGGGGAAAATCGCGGCCAGACACTCACGCATGTGGCCGTGGTGCTCGAACTCCGCAAGTTAGGTACCCTGACACCGGGCGGCAAATTCAGCCAAGATTTCCGCGTGCCCGTGAAAGCCGGTGTGGACCCCGGCAATCTGCGCGTGATCGGCTTCGTGCAGGAATCCCGTTACGGGAAGGTCATCGGCGCAGCGCTCAGGCGAACCGCAACGGGTCCCAGCCAGCGCTAATTGTGCGCCAACACCGGTTGGCCGCTATACAGCTCCGGAAACGTACGCTTGAAATTTTCGACCTTGGGTACGTCATACGTGGCGATGTAGAAGTTGGATGGATTATGTATCAAATAGTCCTGATGATAACCCTCGGCCTCATAGAACCCTTTGAGCGGATCCACCTGGGTCACTATCGATCTCGCAAATACATGGGCCTGATCTAATTGGGCGATGTACGCCTGGGCGATGCGCTTCTGACCGTCGTCGGCGTAGAAAATCACGGAACGATATTGCGTGCCGACATCGGGACCCTGTCGATTCAGCTGAGTGGGGTCGTACACTACCGAAAATGCGATTTGTAATATCTGGCCGTAGGAAATCCTTGCCGGGTCGAAGATTATCTTGACCGATTCGGCGTGTCCGGTGCTCCCGGTGCTGACCCTCGTATAATCCGCGGTTGATCTTTCACCGCCCGCATAACCGGCAATTGCCTTCCGCACACCCCGCACGTGCTCGAACACCCCTTGCACGCCCCAAAAACACCCCCCCGCCAATACCGCAGTCTGCATGGGCCCCGCTGCCTTTGGATTGTCAACAACAGGCGGTGGGATGATCACCGGCACCTCGGCTCCGAACAACGGTGAATGCAACAGAAGAGCCCCCATGACGGTCACACCCAGCAGCGCCGTGAGTCGCAGAGTTCCTGTTTTCCAAAATGACATATCTGTCCCCTGGCGCTACGTGCGGGCCGCAAAGCGCAGCGCCACCGAGTTCATGCAATAACGCAAACCCGTGGGCCTCGGGCCATCATCGAATACATGGCCCAAATGAGCATCGCAGCGACGGCAGGAGATTGCCTGGCGCTGCATCCCGAGACTCTTGTCGGTGCTCTCGACGATATTCCTCTTCGATATCGGCTCCCAGAAGCTCGGCCATCCGGTGCGCGAATCGAATTTAGTCCTCGAGTCGTATAACACTGTGTCGCAACAAATGCAGTGGTAAAGGCCATCGGCATCATAGTGGTCATATTCACCGCTAAAGGGGACTTCGGTGTCCGCCTGGCGCGCCACCCGGTACGCGAGCGGCGAGAGCTGCGCACGCCATTCGGCGTCGGTCTTTACGATCTTTGCAACCCGCACCACGCCTTGGCTTTTGCCGGCCGGCGAGAAATTTTCGATCCGCACGTCGCTGCTTTGCATTGGCCCGGACAAGGTTGCTGCCGGCCCTTTGTCGATGAAAGAAATGGCCGACAGCGCAGTCATTCCCGCGACAAAAAAACGCCGGCTCGTTGCTTCGCTCATGACGTACCCTCGCACAACGGCTCTCTACTATCCATGACCCGCTCAATGCCCGTTGATTCAATTTAAATGCAACCAGGGCCGAACAACCATCTGACGAACCAAACTGCGTTGCTTCGCCCTGCCGGACACACAAAAAAACGGCGGGCTTTTAAGGCCCGCCGTCCGAGTATCAAGACTTGCGTTTTGATCGATGCGTTTAGAACTTCGCCTCGAGATGCAGATACACGAAGCGACCGGTCGGATCGTAAGTCTGCACCCACGTATTGTTGTTGCAGGCACCTACCGGGCAGTTCGCCGACAGAATCACCGGCGGGTCCTTGTCCAGCACGTTGTTGGCGCCGACGCGAACCGAAACGCTCGAATTGAGCGCCACTGAGGCAGAAAGGTCGAGGTAGCTGTAGGTCGGGACATGGTCGTAGCCCGGGAATACCGATCCGGGTGCATTCAGCAGCGTGCTCCCACTCGATGCATCAACCTGGGTGGCACCGATAAAGCGCCACTGAGCATGCAGATCGAAACCCTGCCACGGAGTCGCCCAGTCGGCGCTGAAAATGTGGCGCCAGCGCGGCAACGGGCTGCCGCAGGTCACACCTTCGAAGCCCGCGCAGTTATACGACGGTCCCGCCACCACCCCACCCGTAGCGAGATCCGGCACGGCTGTGTTCGGCTGCGTGGTGTTGGAGAGCGTATCCGTTCCCTGCAAGTTGAAGACCAGCCTGCCTAACGAGTCCAAATTCCAGGTGTAGTGGAGATTGATGTCCACACCCTTGTCGTCCAGCAAGCCGGTGTTCTCGGAGAGAGTGGTAACGAATCCATTATTGGTCAGGTACAGAGAACCGTTGGCATTCCGGTGGATCAGGGCGCAAACCGCCGGATTGCCGGTCACCCCGCAATTATTGATGAGGGCCACACCATTTTGGGCCTGGATGGCGCCGGTGATTCTGATGTCGTAATAGTCAACCGTTGCCGAGAAAGCCGGCAGGAAGCTTGGCTGGAATACGACGCCGTACGACCACGTGTGCGCCTTCTCAGGACTGAGATTCGGATTGCCGCCGGTCTGGACGTTGAACTGACTGGCCGGATTCACGCCTAAGTTTCCGTACTGCGCCGCCGTGACTCCCGTGCGCGCGCATTGCGCCTCGGTCAACGATGGCGTCGGACCCCAACACGGATCGACGCTGCCACCCGGCCCTACAGTCTGGGCGGCAAAGAGCTCGCTAATGTTGGGCGCGCGTACCGCTTGGTTAAAGCTGGCGCGGAAACGCACGTCCTTGACGGGCGCCCATTCGACACCAAACTTGTAGGTGTTGGTGCTGAATCCCAGGGTGTATTTCGAATACCGGTAGCCGCCGTTGAGCGTCAACTGCTCGGCGAACGGCACGCCGTCAAAAATCGGCATGTTGAACTCAGCGAAGCCTTCCCAGACGTGGAAATTACCGTTGATCGGCAGTACCGCGCCCGCACCGCCCGCGATATCGTCCGATATGTTTTCTTCGTCGGGGTTGAAACTGGTGCTTTCCGAACGATACTCGGTGCCCGCATTCACCTGCAGGCCGCTCTTCGCCCACGGTGTCTGCACACCGTACTTGCCAAGATCACCGGTCACGTCGGCATGCGCGACATACTCCCGGTTGGTTCCCTGGGTCAAATCCGGAATCTGCAGATATTTGAGCGCCGCCGCCGTCACGCCGCCCGGCACCCACGGATTGTAGGGCACGCACCCCGCCGGTGCGGGAGGTGCGCAAACGACTGTACCACCCGGGCCAGCCACGGGGTTTTCCGCGAAGGCCAGTTTTGTCACCGAGAAATTGTTCGCACCCAGCGTGGTCGCGTCCGTGATGCCGATTTGAGCGAAGGCGTTGTACTTCCATGCGTCCAAGAAATCGCCCTTGACGCCCACCACCTGGCGGAAGTCCTCGTTGGTATTGTCGCTCAACCGCTGGCCGCCTTCGACGTTTCGCCGTTCGAGGTAGTATTGCAGGACACCGCCGGCCGGCTGACCCTGTGCCGTCAGCAACGCCGGCGCGCAGAGAATGCCTCGTTCCTGCGCTGTGATCAGCGGGTTGCCCGTCAAGCCAGGGCCGACCGCGCCGCAATCCATGGTAAGTGTGTTGTTGGCGAAGTCGCCGCCCGGCGCGATGCCTGCCGTCGTGTTGTTCCTCATGAACATGAATTCGCTGTACACGTTCGTGTGCTCGTTCACGTCATAATTGAGAAAGAAGCCGGCGGTCCAGCGCTCGCTGGGGCGTTGGAAGTAATTCAGGGCGCCGAAATTGAAATGGTCACTCGCCACGGACGGGCGGAAGATACCGGTCGTCGGATCAACGGTGTCATTGAGGATTCGGCCCGTCGAGCTGTAGGCGAGGAAGGTGCCACCCCGATCCGTGCCCGAGCCAGCGCATGCTGCCTTGCCCGCGACAAACCCGAGGCTGCAAGCGCCGTAGTCGAATTGCCGTCCAATGTTCGAGGCCGCTCTGTCGTAGGTCGCGTATACGGTGGCATTGCCCGCGCCGTCGGCGAAATTCGAACCGCCGATGAATGACACATCCTTCTGTTGTCCGGAATTCACCGTGCCGCTGGGGGCAGGTTGACCGGCAGCACTCTCAATACCTTGATAGAGAGACTCGTGATTGCTGTGGTTGTAAGCGCCTAACTGAGCGTCGATTTTCACGCCTTGATAATGGGTGTTCATGATGAAGTTCACGACACCCGAGACGGCATCCGCGCCGTAAGTCGAAGAAGCACCGCCGGTCAGCACGTCGACCCGTTCAATAAGTTCGGCCGGAATCACGTTGACGTCGGCAGCGGCGCCAACGCCCGGAAGGGGCGATCCGGGGGCGAGCCTCATGCCGTTGACCAGCACCAAGGTGCGATTTGCGCCGAGGGCATGCAAATCGACGGTTGCCGTACCGGTCGAGCCGTTGGACATGTTGGCGCCCTGGCTGGCAAATACCTGCGGTAAATTGTTGAGCAGGTCTTCAACGCGGGTCAGGCCCGACGCTTGAATGTCCACATTCGTGATCGTGGTGACCGGGCTCGCCGATATCAGATTCGCGCTTTGAATGCGCGTGCCGGTTACAATAACTTCTTGGAGCTCTGGTGCCCCTGCGGCCGGAGCGGCCGCGACGGCCGGCGCGGTTTGCGCGTAAGCGGCCGGAACAGCTGCACTCGCTGCGGCCGCGGCGAGGACGGCGCGAACCGCGTGCTGCAAAATCCGATTCTTTCCCATCTTGATTACTCCCGAGTTATATCGAGTCAGTCCCGTCTACCCGTGGCCGGGCGATCCATAAGCGTCGCCTCCGAGTGCCACGTCGAGTTATGGACCGATTACAACACGCCGTTATAGTGTTGCCAAGTCGCATCGGATGGAAAATTGCCGGCTGGTGGTGCAAAACCGCGTTTCCGGGCCAAATCTAGGTGAGATATTTGGGGGCCAATGCAAGGCTATTTGAGGGGTCCAGTGCGATCACTACGGCTGCAAGGGCGCCGCAACACCCAATATGGCGGCGCGGATCAAAAAAACGTCACTCTAGTTTTGCCGAAATGACCGTTGTTATGACGCAACACTGCGTTAGGGGCGCAACCTGGACCCCATACGAGCAGGTTGGCGATCACAAACTCCATCTGCCTACGGTTTGCCACTCCATTTTCAAGCCTTCGAGCGCGCGCTCACCCAAGTCGCCCGGATAGGCGATCACATTCTGCTTGAGGATGTTGTGCGCTTAATGGCTGGGAGGGCCAACAAATCAATTCGCGCCGCTCTCCAGATAGTTGCGTAGATCAGCGAGCTCTTCCTCATAGTGACGGGCCCGGCCCGATGATCGCTGATAGAGGGGTTCTCTTACCTGCCAGACGCTGGCGGTTTTCACCGAGCGCCCCGGCGAGACCGTGAGACAGCGTTCGTCCCAATCCACTCCCAGGAAAGACAGCAGTTCCTCGACCACAGGTTTGGGCTCTCGGACCAGCGCATCGTAGTCAATGTCCAGAATGTCGGCGCCATACAGCGCCTTCCAGTGCCTCATCAAACGCAAATACTGCCGGTAGTGGTGCCCGATATCCATGAGATTCAAGGCGTAGCTCACGCGCTGGTCCAGGTGCAGGAAATAGATGGACAGGCAGTTGTCGAGCGCGTTGCGCATCGTGTGCACGATCTTGGCATCGGGAAACAGCCGCTTGATCAGACCGATATTGAGGTAATTCTCGGGGCGTTTGTCGGTGACATAAGTCGCCCCGGGAAACATGTCGCCCAGGGTTTGTCGATACTCAGCGGCTAGGGTTTTGAGCCGCCGCGGTAGGATGGCTCCGATCGACTCCGGAAAGGGTGCCAAGTCGAGTTGCACCGCATTCGGCAGGAAGTCAAGTTCGCCGCCGGCGGCGAGCAGCGGATGGCCGGCGAGCAGTTGTTCGGTCAACGTCGAGCCCGAACGGTACATCCCGCAAACAAATATCGGGCGCGGCAGCCCTTGCGCGGTGATGTCGGTGGTGGCTGCAGCGGCCGCGGCCGGCTTTGCACCATCCGCCAACGCAGCAGGGAATGCCGCGATCAGGCGCTCTGTGTATCGTTCCGCGAGACTGCGATCATAGACCCCCGTGCCGGGCGCGGCGCTTTGGCGACTATGGGTGTTAGCCGCCGAATACATCTCGAAAGCCGCGGCATAGGCTTGACATTCATCCAACGCTCGACCGAGCGCGAATTCGAGGCTGGCGCGATCCGCCAAGGTGATGTCGGTCCGCGTAAGCGCTTGGCGCAACCGCTCGATCAAAGGATCGTTCAAATTCTCATAGGTCCTGAGTCCCGCGTAACGCGCCAGCGCGCGCGCCGACTTCGGGTCCAGAGCGAGGAGACGTTGATAGACCCGCGCCGCAATGTGCCGCCGGCCATAGTCTTCGTGAAGATTGGCAAGGTTGAACAGCGCCGGAATATAGTTGGGATTGTGGGTCAGAGCGGCTTTTAGTTCGCGCTCCGCGGCGTCGTCCTGACGCAAGTAATCGCTATAGATCACGCCGCGATTCAGATGCACCTCCTCGGGTTTCTTGACACCGCGATCCAGGGCCTGCTGATACGAGTTCAACGCCGCGGAAAACTGCCGTCTCGTGCGTTGCAGTACCGCCAAGTTGTACCAGCAATCGGGCAGAGCGGGCCAACTCTCGAGCAGGCGCTCATAGGCGGCAATCGCTTCGGGGATTCGGCCCTGACGATCGAGCAACAGCGCTTCGCTGAGCAGCGCTTCATGGGATTCTTTTGGGTTTGTCTGTTCAGCCATGGGTGCCCAAGTATAAACGGCGGCTCGCGCAAGCGGCGCGCAGGTGCGAAACTCGTGGCAATGAACGATTTGCAGGAATCGGTGGCGCGTTCGCCGCAGCTATTCCCCTACTCGATGGATCTGGAAAGCGACAGCGTATTCTTCATCCATATGGCCAAGGCCGACTATGAGAAAGCGAGCTTTCTCGACCCTCGAGTATTGAACCCGCAAACCCGTGCACGCTCTTTGCCGTGGGCCGAGATCGCTCGAGCCATCGATGCTGCGCAACTGAAGGAGCGTTTGGGTTTCATCTTCCATATTGGGCACGTAGGTTCCACCCTGCTCTCCAGGCTCATCGGTGCACATCCGTGCGCGTTCTCTCTGCGCGAGCCGCTGCTGTTGCGCGGATTCGCGCAGCTCAAGAATGAGCCCAGGCAGGCGCCGGCCGCGTGGGGCGGCGACGGCTTCGAGGCGCGATTGAGCTGCACGTTGAGGCTGTTCTCGCGCACCTTTGAGGAAAGAGAACTTCCCGTGGTCAAGGCCTCCAGCTTCGTATCCGAACTGAGCGAGACCCTTCTGTCACGCGACTCGTCACCGAAAGCTATCATGCTGTTTGTGTCGCCGGAGAGCTATATCGCCACGATCCTCGGCGGCCTGAATTCGCGGCAAGAAGCGAAAGTGCTGACGCCAGGCCGACTGCAGCGGCTGCAACGGCGCGTTGGGTGCGAGCCCTGGCATGGCGAACAACTCAGCGAGGGCGAAACCTTGGCTCTGGCTTGGGCGTGCGAAATGTCTGCGCTGGCGCAAGCGGCTGAATCAAGCGCCGCGCGCCTGCTGCACGTCGATTTCGATCAGTTTCTGATCAACCCTACATCCTTGCTGGGCATCTTGCGCCATTTCGACATCGACGCTACCGCCGCTGAGGCGCAAGCCATCCTAGAAGGGCCCGATATGCGCCGCTATTCCAAGGCGCCGGAGTATGCCTACGATGCGGCTCTGCGCCTCCAAGTGTTGAAGGAAGCGCGCGCCTTGCACGCAGCGGAGATTCATCGCGGATTGGCCTGGCTCGATCGCGCCGCAAATCAATGGCCCGAGATAGGACGGGCCATGGCGCTAAGCCATATACCCTACCGACACGCTTAGGCCGACATTTCGGCGCTAGTGATTCGCGCGCTGCATTTGCCTCACCTGTTCCTTGCTACTGTCGATCGACAGCAAAATGTCATCGGGTTTGCCGCACACCTTGCCCTCGATCAAGCTGTACTCTCTGGGTTCGGAGCGGCAGTAAAGCACTTGGCCGTCTTTTTGTACGTTCGCCTTGTAGCCCGCCGATCGAAGCGTTTTCGCCTGGTCGGGCGTAATGCCGCCGGGTACAGTCGTTTTCGCGTTGGTGGCAGCGCTCTTTGCTTTGTCCGCCGCTGCTTTGTCCGCCGCTGCGGGTGACGCGGTATCCGTGCTGCCCGGCGGCGTTGCCGAGGTCGTGGCCGGCGGTGTCGGGTTGGCTGCAAAGGCTAGTGCGCCGATAGCCATGCATAAGGTGGCCAATAGTACTTTTGTAGGACTCATATCAATACCCTCTAAAAATGTTGCCCGTGGTTTTAGGGCACAATATACGAGAAGTCAATGCTGCAGCTAATGACATAAGCATGCGCCCGTCAGGCCCGAGGCGCGGCGAATCTGAAATAGACCATGAGCTCGCCCTCGATCAACGCCTTCCAATATGAGATCGGCGCGCGCATGGCGCGCGGCGACTGGGCTGCCGCGGCGGCGGCGGCGGCGGGGTGCCGAGCGGCGTGGCCCGCCGATTCGGCGGGATGGCTGCTCGGCAGCATCGCGGCGCTGTTCGCGGACAAGAAGGAAACTGCTTTGGCGCTCGTCGAGGAGCGTCTCGCCATCGAGCCGAAGGACATGCAATGCGCGCTGCAAAGGGCTGAATGCTTGCTGGCGCTCGGCCGCCGCGCCGAGGCCTTGCAGGCGGCGGATTTCGCATTTTCGCTGGCGAGCGGCGATCCAGATGCGCTGGATACTGTCGGCACTTTTTTCGTGTATTCCGCTGCGCACGCGCGCGCACTCGAGATCTACGATCAGGCCGTGGCCATCGCGCCGAAAAGTGTCTCTCTGTTGGCAAAACGCGCGGACGTGCAGCGTTTTCTCGGCAACTTCGAGCTTTCGGCGCTCGATTATCAGGCGGTGCTCGCGATCGCGCCCGGTGATGCGGAGGCCTTGAAAGGATTGGCGGGACTGCGCCATCAATCGGCGGATCGCAATTCGATTGCTGCCATGGAGGCGGCGCTCGCAGCGGCGCCTGCCGGCGCCGAGAACATCTCGGTGCTGCATTACGGTCTTGCGAAGTCGTATGAAGACTTGGGCGAGTATGCGGCAAGCTGGCGGCACTTGAGCGCCGCCAATCGCCTGCAACGCGCCCGCTACCGGTACGATCCAGCGCACGATCGCGCTGTCATGGAACGGATTGCCACGGGTTTTCCAGGCGTTGAACCCTCAAGCTCCGATACCACGGGCGAGCAGCCGATATTCATCGTCGGGCTGCCCCGCACCGGCACGACGCTGGTGGAGCGCATCCTAGGCAGCCACTCGCAGATTCATTCCGCCGGCGAATTGCAGGCGCTGTCCGAAGCAATTCGCGTTGCGGTCGAGACCCAAACGCCGGACTTGCCCGGGACCTGGTTGGACTATGCCGGCGCGCTCGGGCAACTCGACGGTGCGCTGATCGCCCGCGAATACCTGGTGCGGGTGCGCGCGCGGCGCGGCGATCGGCCACGATTCTCAGACAAGCAAACCACGAATTTCTTCTATTGCGCGCTGATACTGCGTGCCTTCCCCAAGGCGCGCATCGTGCATCTGACGCGACATCCGCTCGCCGCCTGTTATGCGATCTACAAGACCCGCTTCTGGGGTACCTTCCCCTTTGGCAACGACTTGAATGATCTCGGTGACTTTTACGTCGAGTATCGGCGCCTCATGGCACATTGGCACACCGTTCTGCCGGGTCGGATTCTGGACGTGGCGTATGAGGATGTGGTCAAAGCGATCGAGCCCTCGACGCGGCGGCTGCTGGATTTCGTGGGCGTGCCATTCGAAGAAGGCTGCCTCGAGTTTCACCGCAACCCCACGGCCGCCATGACGGCGAGCTCGGTTCAAGTTCGGCAGCCGCTCTACGATTCTTCGCTGCATCAGTGGCAAAATTATGCTTTGGAACTTGCGCCGTTGCGCAAGCGTCTCGAGATCGCGGGCATTCCAATCGACTCATTGCCTTCGCAGTAACGGCGCCTTCGCGGTAAAGCGCGCGGCGCGCGAACCGTCAGCGCAACCGCGTCACCTTACAGCCACGGCCCGACTTCATCTGCAGCCAATAAGAACCGAGCATGCCGCGCGATATCGTCACGGCATCGCCGAGTTTTGCCATTACGTCGGTGCCATTCGCTTCCAGTTGCTGCCAGACCTGGGAATTATCCAATGTAAAGAGCGCGCGGCCATCGCCGACGAGCGCCAAGGCCGTGATGCGGGCCTGCAGCTTCGCCTCGTGAGGCGCTTTCGTTGCCGCAGCGTCCTCATTCGCCGCAATGGCGCTGGGGGACAGGCCGAATTTTTGGTCGGGCGTCAGGGGCGGGGCGGTCGGCTTCGCCGGGGATGTGGTCGCAGCGCCAGGGGTCGTGGCTGGGGTCATGATTGGCGCCGCGGCAACGGGCACTCTGGGCATGCGGGCCAGCGCCGCCGTTTCGCGATCGAAACACGCGAGCCTGGCTGCGGGGTCGGGTAGCTCGCGGCAGACTAGCAGGCCGGCCAATGGATCGGCCGGCGGAGCGGGCGCCGCCCAGCATGGCGCCGCGTACACCACCGAGCACACGACGCTCAGCTTGATCAAACCCTTCAAATCACCACCCCGGGGACCGAACCTTCCACTTCCACGTAGTTCGACATCGCAATCGTGGTTTCGCGGACAAGGTCGCACTCTAGCTGCGTAAGTTCCGGATTCCACACATCAAAAATCAGAATCGCGCGCGGTGCATCCGAATCGTTCCAGGCTTCGTGCTCAATGGTATCGTCGAAGAGCCAAGCAGTGCCGACCTGCCACTCACGGGTCTCGCCGCCGACCCGGAATCGGCAGCCGGGGGGCACAATCAGCGGTAGGTGCACGGTGACCCGTGTGTTGGTGGTGCCGGTGTGCGGCGGAATTTTGGTGCGGGCGTCGAGTATCGAGAAGAAGGCCGTGGGTCCCCGCCCTGCGATGTCCACTTGCGGCATTTTTTGAAGCGCTGCGGCAGTGCGCGGGCAGCGCGCCAGGTGCGTCTCTTCGCGCCGTCCTTGATTGAAGAGGAAGTAGGCGCTCCAGCGGCGCGAATGATTGAGATCCTGCCACTGCCGCAGCGGCAACCCGTCGGCGAAGGCAATGTAGGGCTCGAGGCCTTCCTTGTCGTCGGCGAGCACCCCCAACAATTCCTCGCGGATCGATTCGGTGGCCGATTCGAGTTCCTCGATCCAGGGCGAGGCCGGACGCGCGAAGAATTCGTAATTCTTCAAGAAGGGAAACAGCATGAAGGTGGGCTCCGGGGTGTAAATGCGCCGGCGGCCGAGAAGCCGATCGAGGCAGCGGTCAAAGCGCCGCTGCTCATCGGCCCCTTTGGCTTGCCGCATCGAGACGAGCCGTTCATCGATTATCGCGCTCAACGTCACGGCGTTTTCCCGCACGCGCTTCTCAGCATGCTGAACATGCGCCTGCAAAGGCGGCGGCAAGGGCGTACCGGGCACGAGCGTCTGCAAGGCGTGTCCATACACCACCGCGGCCGAGCGCGGCTTTCCCATGAGATCGAGCAGTGCCCCTTTCTGCAGCAAGACCACCAGATGCGTGGGATCGAGGGCCAGCGCGCGCTCCAGCGCATCGAGCTCCGCTCCAGGGCTCTTGAGCGCGCGCAGCGCCGCGGCCAGACTCAGCCAAAAGGTCAGGTTTCGCGGCGCCATGACGACAACCTGCTCGAGCAGGGCTCTCGCCGCCGAGGGTTCGCCGGCGGCGATCAGGCGGCGCGCCCGCTCGTGCAGCTCGTTTGCGTCACGCGCGGATTCAGTTGGTATCATGGGAAAAGTATAGCGTTACAATTACAAACATGCCCGCGCCCAAACTCGTCAATATGTTCGCCGTGCCATTCGCCTTCGGCGCGTACCCTGGGCACGTGGCGCTCAATGAGGCGCTGAAGCGCGTACTGTTCTCGATGGAGAAAAGCGGCTCTGCGGCCAACCCGGGACCTCTTACCGAGCGCAACAAACCCGTATTCGAAAGCCACTTCAATCTGTTTCGCGAGAGCGACCCGGCCATTCAGGAATTGAAGGCGTTCTGCTGGGACCAACTATTCAATCTTGTTGGCCAGCTGAACGGCTACGACGTCGCAACCATCAAACGCCTGGAGATCTTTAACGACTGCTGGTTCCACATCACTCGCCGCGGCGGATTCTTCGGGCTGCACAATCACCCGAACGCTTCTTGGAGCGGGGTGTATTGCGTCGATCCGGGACGGCATGATCCGGACAAAAGCAGCAGCGGGGTCTTGAGCTTCGTCAATCCGATGCTCATGAACTTCATGCACGTCGACGCGGGGAATGCCAAACTTAAGACACCGTTCGGCAACCACATTACCACCTTCAGCCCGGCACCCGGGGCGCTGATCCTGTTTCCGTCCTGGGTGCTGCACGATGTGAAGCCCTACGAGGGCGAGGGCGAGCGCATTACCGTCGCTTTCAATTGTTGGTTCAAATTGCCGAATCCCGGCTGAAGACGCATCACGCGTCGTAGTAGAAGCGCTTCACCCAGGGATCGAGCTGCGGGAGCACGGGTGCCAACTGGGCTTGATAACGGCGCCACTGGCCAACCCCTTCTGTACTCAACCCTCGCACCAATTGGGCGGTGCTCGGCGTCAGCACCGTGCGTGAGTTGGTGCGCTTGGCGAAATCGCCCATCGCCTCCGCCCACTGCAACCCCAAGTACGCGCAGATGCGCCGCATCTCGCGCATGAATTCAGTCACGACATCCTCGTGCCGCACCAGGCACATATCGAGCTTGAGCGCGCCGCTGAGGCAAACGGCGAGCCGCATGACGACATCGTAGTAGCGCGCGGCACCCTCGAGCGTCAGCAGCTCGTAGATCGGCGCGCTCATTTGAAATCGGTGACGAAAGCAGCTCAAGACGATGTCGCGCGGATCGCGGCAGGCGAACAAGATCTTGGCGTGCGGAAACAAGCGCGCAATCAGCGGCAGTTTCAGAGTATTGAGCGGGTGCTTGTCCACGAACATCTTGCCGGACACATCGATGCCGGCATCGGCCGCCCGGCGCCAGTAGGCCGCGCGCAGCGGCTCCAGTGCCGCGGCCCCGGCTCGCATGAGGCGCTCCAGGTCCGGCGGGCGACGCATGAATTCGCGCACGGAATCGATCAGCAGCTCATGTTCTTCGAGGCTCACCACATCCGGGTGGCCCTCGAGCACGACCTCGAGCAGGGTTGTCCCCGAGCGCGGGAAACCCAGCAAAAACACATGTCCCGCGGCGCCTTTGGGATTCTCCGCGGCGGGCTCGGCAGCCTGCCAATTCCGCGCGGCGCCCTCGCAGAATTGCGTCAAGGAGCGTGCATATTCGAACGCGCTTTGGCCTGCAGAGAATTGCGCGGCGTAGGCATCGCGCAGCTGCCGATTGCACGAGGCGTAGGCGGCAAAGGCCTCCGCGGGAAGGCTCTTGGCATCGAGCGTGTCACCGAGCAGGCCGGTCGCGTAAGCGCGCTCCAGCGGCGCCAGCCGCGGTTCCGTCAGCAGCGCGCGCAGCCGCATCTCGGCGCGGCCGGGGTTGCGTTCGCCCAGTTCCGCCGCGGCCAGGGTCAACACGGCATCCGAATAACCCGGCAGCGCCGCCAGTGATTTTTCCGCCCACGCCCTAGCATCCGCGTGCGCGCCGCGGCTGCAGGCGATGCGCGCCAGGCCCGCCAGCGCCACACCCTGATTGGCGTCAATTTCGACCGCGCGCGTAAAGCACATCTCCGCCTCTTCGATGGCGCCGAGCGCGAACAAGGCATTGCCACGGCTCGCATGAGCAAAAGGCAAGGAGGGATCCAAGCGCAGCAGCGCGTCGAATTGCGCCAATGCTTCGGCGGGACGGTCAAGCCGCAGCAGGCACAGTCCCAGCGCGTTGCGCGAACTGAAGTCGTTGGGACCGATGACGACGGCACGCTGCAACAGTTGCTCCGCCTCAGACAAGCGGCCCTGCAAATCGAGATTGAGCGCCGCCAAATTCAAGAGCAAGGGGTGCTCGAGCCCGTCCGCCAGCGCCTGCTGCGCCAATGCCGCGGCTTCCGTATGCGCGCCGCGTCTTGCTGCCGCGTGGACTGCGGTCAAGGTCGCGTGATCGGCCTCGGGGTTGCGTGCCATCGCGCGCCTCAATGCATCGCTACCGCGACCACATGCGATGCAGGTTTGCGAACACGTACTCAAGCTGCGTTCGGGTGCGCCAATCCATTTTGGCTGATTCCAACGCCCGTACCTCGTTCAGCGAATAGAGCATGTCCCGTTGCAGCGGGTCGGGGATTTGGCTCTCGATGAAGGTAATCATGACCAGGCGCGATCCCGATCGCACCGGCTCCACCTGATGAACATGGGTTGAGGCATAGAAGACGGCCGAACCGGCGTTGCCTTTGATGTGCACGATTTCCGAGCCCAGATAGATGACGAGTTCGCCTCCCTCGTAGTCGGCGGGGCTTGAGATGAACATGGTGCACGAGACGTCCGATCGCAGCGGCTGAGGACCCAAGGGCAGGAACGCGGCGTCGATGTGTGCGCCATATTCCATGCCGACGTCGTACCTGGCGAGCGAGGGCAGTGCCATGCGCTGCGGAAAGGCGAAATTTCGCGACTGCTCGTTGCGCTGAAGGGCGGTGAGCGCAATCTGCGAGGCCTTCTGGGCCGTCGTGTCGCCGGGATCGCCGATGACGTTGTCCTTGGTGTGGTTGTGCGGGTTGGAGCGTCTGCCCTCGATGAATTTTGCCCGGCGCGCCAATTCGGCTATCTCCTGCACTTCCGCCGGCGTGAGGTAGTTTTCAATTTGAAGGAACATCGTTTTCCCTGTCAGTCCTTTACCGATGCCAAGTATAGGCGCCGGCTCTGATTAACCGGGTGCTGCATCGTTTTCGCTTGTTCTGGCCTAAACCCGAAATAACGCCGCCAAAGCGGCCGGGCACGCGCCATTTCATCGATCTTGCCGCGGGACAGCAGTCTTCAACCTGCGAAGACCGGCCCCGCTAATTCGAGTCGTTGGCGCGATCGGATGCAGCCGACCGGAACATTAAGAAACCGTCATAAAGGCGTTCGACGGGGCGTGGGCGGTGC